>CBDDIZ010000041.1:0-421860 GCA_965229305.1 Bryobacteraceae bacterium
CCGCTGGGCTGGGCCGTGATCCTCGGCGAGCGGACCTTGGCGGAGAAGCTGATCGCGGCGGGCGCGAACGTCAACGCGGTGAGCGAATTCGGCGAGACGCCGTTGACGCTGGCCGCGGCCAACGGCGATGGCGAACTGGTGGCGGCGCTGCTGAAGCGCGGCGCGAATGCCAAGGCGGCTCGTCCGAATGGGGAGACGGCGTTGATGCTGGCGTCGCTGACCGGGAATGTGGCAGCGGTGCGAGCCCTGGTGGAAGCCGGCGCGGACGTCAATGCGGTGGACCAGCGCAAAGGACAATCGGCGTTGATGTGGGCGGCGGCCGAAGGTCATGCGGACGTGGCGCGCCTCTTGATCGAAAAGGGCGCGAGCGTCAAGGCGGCGTCGAAGGCCGGTTTTACGCCCATCTTTTTCGCGACGGTGAAGAACGATGCCGACACCGTGAAGGCTTTGCTGGGCGCGGGTGTGGATGCCAATTCGGCGTTGCCCGACGGCACGAAGGTGCTGCTGGCGGCGACGTCGCATCGCAGCAATGCGGCTGCGGCGGCGTTGCTCGACGCAGGGGCCGACCCGAACATTGCGGACAAAAGCGGCAACTCGCCGCTGCATCTGGTCGCGCAGGCGGGCGATCTGGCGCTGGTGCAGCAATTGCTCGCGAAGGGCGCGCAGAAGGATGCGCGGACGCTCGATCCGCCGCCGACGCGCGGCTTCTTCCGCGGTCCGGCGGGCGGGCAGACGCCACTGTTTCTGGCGGCACGGGCGGGTCATATTCCAGTGATGAAGGCGTTGCTCGCCGCCGGAGCGGATCCGAAGTTGCGAGCCAACGATGGCGGCAGCCTGCTGATGGCGTCGGTGGGCAGTGCGAACGTCGAAGTGGTGAAGCTGGCGTATCAGTATGACCCGGACACCAAGGTGGTGAACAAGGACGGGACGACGTTGATGCACGCGTCGGTGACGGGCACGGCCAACGGCGGCATGTTGGAAGCGCAGTTGCGGATTTGCGAGGTCATCAGTTTTCTGGCCGAGAAGGGCGCGCCGCTCGATGAGAAAAACAAGAGCGGGCGGACGCCGATCGACCTGGCGGACATTCTGCCGATCGACAAGGCGGTGGAGTTGCTGACGGACCTGATCATCAAGTCGGGCGCGAAGCCGAAGAATCCATCGCTGCGATGACGGTTGAGGAGTATCTGGCGCAGGTGCCGGAGCCGGCACGAACGACGCTCGAGAAGGTGCGGCAGTCGATTCGCGCGGCGGCGCCGAAGGCGGCGATCGAGAAGCTGAGTTACGGCATGCCGGCGTTTCATCACGGCAGTCCGCTGGCAGGTTATGCGGCGTTCAAGTCGCATTGCGGGTTCTTTCCGATGAGCGGGACGGTGCTGGCGGCTCTGGCGGAAGAGCTCAAGGCGTATCAGACATCGAAGGGGTCGATTCGGTTTGCGCTGGACAAGCCTCTGCCGGCAACGCTGATCCGGAAGCTGGTGAAGGCTCGGCTGGCGGAGATCGCGGGGAAGTAAGTGGTGAGCGCGGAAGGAATCGAACCTTCAACCTACTGATTAAGAGTCAGTTGCTCTGCCAATTGAGCTACGCGCCCACGGGTGGGGCAAACGGTAGAATAGCATGCCTTACGAAGGCTGGTAGGGCCGGGCGTAGAGGCGGGCGATGGTTTTGACGGAGGCTTCGGCGGCGGCGCGGTCCGGGGTTTCGTCGGCGTTGTTGTAGCCTTCCATTTCGCCGCTACCGCCGTCCTGGACGACGATGCCGTCGCGGCGGCCGAGGACGTAGATGCCCTTATAGGCGAAGCCGTAGACGACGTCGGGCTGGGGGAGAAGCCAGGCGATCTGGCCGCGGACGGGGACGATGGATTCGTCCTTCCAGAGCGCGCGGGCGCCGTAGCCGGGGCAGTTGACGATAACCTTTTCGCGCAGGGTGGTGACGTCCTGAGGCGTGTGGAACTCGCGGTACTCGATCTTGCCGCCTTCGAGGAGGAAGTCGGTGAGCAACTGACGGGAGTAACCGGCGACGTTGAAGGCAAGGTTGGTGGTGCGGCGCGCGAAGCGGGTAGGAAAGGGATGGGTGCCGGCGGGGAGTTCTTCGGTGCGCGGGGTGATGTCGGCGATGCGATCCATGTAGTGGGCGAAGTCGAGTTCGCCGGCGGGGGCGGGGCGGCGGGCGCTGGGACCGTCGGAGAGCATGTAGCGCTCGGTCCATTCGATGGGGTTGCCGGCGACGCCGAGGTAGCTTTCGTACATGCGGAAGGAATAGCGGGCCATGCGCTCCCAAACGGCGGGGAAATTGGCGGAAACGGCGGAGGAGAGGCCGACGCGGGAGTCCGGGGTCCAGGAGCCGGTGGCGCGGGCGGAGCGGACTTCGGGGGGACGCTCCTTGGCGTAGATGGTGACTTTGGCGCCGGCGCGCTGGAGCATAGTGGCGGCAGTGAGTCCGAGGGCGCCGCAGCCGATGACGGCGACTTCGCGCTCGCCGAGGGGCATGGCTTTTTCGACGACGATCTGGCCGGAGCCCCAGGAGAGGGACCAGCCGCTGCCGCCGTGGCCGTAGTTGTGGATGACCGTCTTTTCGCCGACGCGTTCGACATCAAGGCGCGGTCCGGCGGCGCGGAACGGGCGCAGGCAAACGGTGATGCGGAAGAGGCGATCGACTTCGGCGCGCACGGGGGCGAGCGGCGGAACCAGCACCGGGGAAGAGGGCGTGGCGGGAGTGGCGATTCTGGCTTGGCGGGCGCAACCGGTGAGTCCGGTCAGGCCGACGCCGCCCAGGAAGGCTCGTCGATTCATCAGGCTCCTTGAGGCACGGCTCGGCGTGGGGCCGCGATGAGGGGTGGTTTCAGTAGCAGGGTAGCACGGGGCGACAGCATCAGTAGATACACTGGAAGCCGGAATTTCTATGCGGTTTTTGAACTATCTTCTCTTCACGGCACTGACAGTTGATTGGTGTTCAGCCAAGATCCTCTTTAAGGCTGATTTCGAAACGGGCAACCTGTCGGAATGGAGCGTGACCGGGACGAAGAGTCAGAATGCGACGGCGCGCAATGTGCAGGTGGTGACCGAGGTGGTGAAGCAGGGGAAGTATGCGGCCAAGGTGACGATTCATGAAGACGATGTCTTCAATGCGAGTCAGTTGCGGGCGCAGATCGGAGGGCCGCGCATTACGGTGGAAGAGGGCTCGGACACTTACATGTCGTTCTATCTTTACATGGCGGAGGCGCCGAAGGATCGGGATAACTTCTTTTACTGGGAAGGGAATCCGCCCCCGCGCTATAACAACGTGATGACGTGGTGGGTGATGCCAGGCGAGAACGGCGGGACGCGGATTCGCTATGGCACGGGGAACCTGGGGCGGAATGGGGCGGAGTGGGACGCGGAGTTTTCGATTGGGAAGTGGCATCACTTGACGATGCATATTCATTGGTCCGAGGACGCGACGAAGGGGAAGACGCGGCTGTGGTTCGACGGGCAGATGGTGCTGGATAAGAATCTGAAGACGAAGGGGGCGGAGTCGGTTTATTTCTGTCAGCCGGGGATTCATCGGAGTCCGCATCGGCCGTCGGTGGATTCGATTTACTTCGACCAGTTCATTCTGGCGGATACGCTGGAGGATGTGTTGCCGGCGGCGAAGTAAGCCGGGGGAGTAGGGCTGGCGGGAGTCCGAGGACTCAACTGGCATTGAAAGACGGCGACAAGCAACGATGCGCGCGATTTTGTTGGTCAGTGGGGTGCTGCTGATGACGCTCGGGGGGAGCGTGGCGTGGGCTGCGTCGCCGGTGGCACCGGTGGCGGATGCGGCGTTGCGCGAGGCGGCGATTCAGGCGGTGTTTGCCGGCATGAAGGTGTCGAGGGAGGCGGGAAAGTCTGCCCACGAAGTATCGTCCAAGCCCGACCCGGAGCGCATCTCGCGGCCGGATGCGCTGGCGGGCGAAGCAGTTTATCGCGTCGAGGGACGAGCTACGAATGAAGCGGAGCGCTGCGCAGCTGAAGACATGGTGACGCAGCGGTTTTCGGAAGTCCGCCAGGTGCGGACGCGAGTGTTTCGATGGCCGGGTAGAGCTGCGACGGAATTACTGGTGGTGGTGCAGTACGCCTTTGAGGGCGCGAGCCCGGGCGGATTCTGCTGGTCGCTCGGGTTGTTGGCGCACGTGGTGCAAAGGGCTGGGGTATGGGAGCGGCGGGAGCAGTATTTGCTGGAGACCCAGCATCATGACGCGATTCAACGCGCGGAGTTGTTGGATTTGGATGAGAGCGGTGTGCCGATGCTGGTGGTGGAGTCCGGGGTGGGCGGGGCGATGGTGGCCGCAAGTACGCTGCAGGTTTTCCGGTTGAAGGCTGGCAGGTTTGAAGAACTGCTCAATGAATATTCGCGGATGGAGTACGACTTGGAAGAGGGCTACACGCAAGACCTTGATCCAGAGGGCACCAAAGCCGAGAGGCGCAAGGGGTTTCGGTTGGTGAAGCGGACGTACTGGGAGAATGCGCGGCGTTGGACGGAGCCGCGAGTCTCCGATCAGTTTCGCGGGTATGGGTTCGGCGTGAAGCGCCGGGACGTTCGGACACGCCAGCGGCTGCTGCGCCCCTTGAAATGAGTTTGGCAATTTGGTTGCTTGAGCAGCCGGCATGAAAAACCGAATTTTGATGGCTGTTTTTACTCTGGCTCTCGCCACCGGGTCTGTTTTTGGTCAGGCGAAAGAGGATATGAAAGAAGCCGGGACGGAAGTGAAGAAAGCGGCCAAGGCGACGGGCCGGGCGGCGAAGAAAACCGGCGAGGCGACCAAGAAGGTGACCAAAAAAGCGGTGAATAAGAGCGCCGAGAAGGTCGCCGAGGGGGCGGAGGCAGTGAAGGAAAAGACCAAGCCCTAAGCGGACGAGGCAGTTTTTGCCGGGGCCGGCTACCGGCCCCAGGGGCGCTCGAGGACGACTTCGCCGTCGCGCAAGACTTTGACCCGGCGTTCCCAGCGTTGACCCGCGGCGTTAAAGCGCAGCTCGAGTTCTTCGTGCACGGGTCCGTTGGCGGCCAGGATCGTGATCTGGTAGCGGCCGGAGGAGAGAATCGTTTCGAGGGGGCGGACGGAACGGGCGGCCAAGTCGCCGACGTGCACCAGGGCCGTATTCTCGCCGATGCGGTAGCGGACTTGGCGGAGCGGGTAGGTACCGTTGACGCGCGCCTGGAGGGCGACGCCCGAGGCGGAAGCAGGCCCGAGATCGAGATAGGCGAAGCCATCGCCGCCGGTGACTTCGGAGACGCGCTGGATGGCGAGGTCCTTGAGCTGGGTGCTCTGGTCGAGGAGCTTTTGCTGGAGGTCGCGGTTGAGATTTTGGGCGCGCTGGACCTCGTCGCGAATCTGGGTGGTTTCGCTGCGCAGGCGGGCGTAGTCGGTTTCGCGTTCGCTGAGGCGCTGGCGGACGGTGGTCAATTCTTCCTGAATGCCGGAGGTCTCCCGGTTGGCGCGGACGCCCTGAATGCTGGCGACCACGGTGCCGGTGAGGCCGAGTGTGGCGAAAATCACCGAAAGTAGGGTGCGGCGTTCCATCACCCAGGGGCGGTTGGGGTGCAGGCTGACGAAGATGCCGAGCAGCATCAGGCCGGCGAGAGCGACGACGGATAGAAAGAGCAATGCATTCACCGACATACGGCCGAGGGTGAAGGCAAAAAAAACGGTGAGGAGTAGCCCCAGCACGATCCCGAGCACCACGTTGTAAGGTGCGTGCTTCGCTAGCATCTCCGAAGGTTAGCACAGCCCACTTTGAGGGGGGAGACCTCCGCAAGGGTGGTTAACGGGCGCGACGGGGCTGCCAGAAGTCGGGGGCGGCGGCGCCGAAGTCGTCGGAGACGACGCTAAGCCGGGGATCGAGGCGGAAGATCAGATTCTCGTGACTGAGTTCGACGGGGCGATTGGGGCCATTGCGGCTGGAGGGGGAGCCGGTGGAGCGCAGATAGGCCGCGGCGGAGCGGCTGACGCCCTCGTCGAGCACGCGGAGCGAGGGGAGCGGGGAGATCAGCAGGAAGGTGCCGGAGGGGGCGCCGGCGACGACCTGATAGACCAAGTCCGGCCGGTCGAGGTTGATGCTGTCGAGGCTGGCGCGGCGGGCGCGCAGGATTTCGGCGAGGTCATTTTCGGCACCGACGGCGATGCGATAGAGCGAAATTTGCAGATACCGGGCCTTGCGGAGGGCCTGGAGTGCTTCTTCGGGACGGTGGCTCCACCATTGGCGATAGAAGGCAATGAGCGATCGCGAGTCTTCGCCGCCGCCGTTGCGGCCGCGGGCGGCGCCCTGGTCGAACTGTTCGAGGCTGTCGAAAGAATTGTGAGTTTCGATGAGCCAGCTTTCGGCGGGGCCGGTGAGGGCGGTGAGGCCGAAGAGGAAGACGCCGGAGGCCGGGTCGCCGGCGGGGCTTTCCACCGCGGGGCGGGGACCGCTTTGGACGATGCGCACCAGGGGCGGAGGCTGCACGAGCGTCTGGGCGAAGGTGAGGGTGGTGAAGCCGAGGAAGAGTCCGAATTTCATGAGAAAGCCCCACAGGGCATGACGGTTGGACGCGGGGTTTTGTTGAGCCAGTTTCAGGCATTTCCGCGGGGATTTGTGATAGTCTGACGGACCGAAGGCGGACCTGGATCCCGGCCAGGTGCGCGGAAAAGCGAGGTTCCTGGTGAACAGACGAACGATGACCGCGGGTGTGGCGTTGCTGTGGCTGGCGGGAATGAGGCCGATGGCTGGTCAGGATGCGCCGCGTCCGGCGCCGCGGCCGCAGGGGCAGAACCAGAACGGGATGCGCATTTATCTGTGGGCGGGATTGAAGTCGCATTCGGCCGGGCAGCACGACTATCCGCAGTTTCTGGCGGATTGGAGCAAGCTGCTGACCGAGCGCGGAGCGGTGGTGACCGGCGGGCTGCATCCGCCGCGGAGCGCGGACTTGGACGGGGTCGACGTGGTGGTGATCTACAAGGGCGATGCGGGCTATCTCAGCCCGGCGGATCAGTCGTCGCTCGACGCTTATGTGAAGCGGGGCGGCGGCCTGGTGAGTTTTCATGACTCGTTGTGCGGGCCGGAGCCGGGGTACTTCTCGAAGCTGGTGGGCGGGGCGAAGAAGCACGGCGAAGTGAACTACACGCTGGACGCGCCGATTCATTACACGGTGGTGGACAAGGCGAATCCGATTGTGGCGGATTTGACGGACGTGACGATTTTCGACGAAGCCTTCTACGGGCTGACGTGGGCGAAGGATCCGGGCATTCAGGTGTTGGCGAGCGCGGCAATGCCGCCGACGCGGAGCGCCGGTGAGCATAAAGGCGAGGTAGTGCCGCAGATCTGGACCTACGAGCATACGCTGGATGGCGGCCAGCCGGCGCGCGCGTTCGTGTGGATGCAGGGCCATACGTACGCGAATTTTGCGAACTATCAGATTCAGCGGACGCTGCTGCGCGGGATCGCATGGGCGGCGAAGAAGCCGGTGAACGAGTTGATCGACTATGTGGCTCCGCCGCCCCCGCCGCGGCGTCAAGCCGGGCTGTAACGCGGGCCCGCGCGAGACGCGCGACAATAGTGAGCCATGCCCCTGCCGATCGACGCGATAGCGCTGACCCGACGGGTGTGGACTGACCTGGGCACCTGGGCTCGCGAGGCGCGGCTGCCGAACTTCGCGATCACGTCCTTTGCGCAATTCTTCGAGTCGTTGCCGACGCAGGCCTTTTCGCTGGACGATCGGCGGCGCCTGCTGCGGCAGTGTCATTTGCTGTTTGCCAACTTCTATGTGCATGCGCCGTTCAAGCGGGAGCGCGGGCTGCCCGATCCGTTGGCGGCGATCGAGGAGTTGGAGCGGCGGGTGGAAACGGCGAATGAGCAACTGACCGATGACGAGTTTCATCGGCTGGTGCGGCGGGCGTTTGTGGAACAGGAAGATGCGCATACGTTTTATGGGTTGCCGCAGCCCTATGCGGAGGCGCTGGCGTTTCTGCCGTTTCAGGTGAAGCGCTATTTCGATGAGATGGGCAACGCGCGGTACGTGGTGTCGAAGACCATGCCGGGCTTTACGCCCGAGAAGTTCGGCGTGGGGGCCGAGATCGTCGGGTGGAGCGGGGAGCCGTTTGTGCGGGCGCTGATGCGAACGGGGCAGGGCGAAGTGGGTGGCAATCGCGATGCGTTTATCTCGACGGCGCTGGCGCGGATGACGATTCGGCCCTTGCGGTTTGCGGAGCGTCCGGAAAGTGCGGAAGAACTCATTGAATTTCGGGCGGTGGGCGAGAGCGAGGTGAGCTCGATTCTGATTCCATGGGGGGTAGGAACGGGGTTCGATGTGACGTCGCTATTTCCGCCTTCGGGACGCGGCGTAGCCGAGGTGCGAGCGACGTTCAGCTACGCGAATCTGCTGCTGATGAATCCGCAGAAGTGCCGGTATGAGCAGGCGGCGCCAGAGGATCCGGCGATGCACTCGACGCTGCCGCAAGTGTTCGAGTTCCAGACGCTGGAGAGCGCGGAAGAGCTGGTGCCGCGCGAGTGCCTGGGCGAGAACGGCGAGCGGTTCGGGTATGTGCGGATCAAGTCGTTTCAACTGCCGGAGGCGGCGGGGCCGGTGGAGAGTGTGCTGGCCGGGGAGTTCGCGCGGATTCTGGGTCTGTTGAACGAGCGGGCGCCGGACGGGCTGGTGCTCGATCTGCGCGGCAACATGGGCGGCAGCATCCGGGCCGCGGAGACGATGCTGCAGATGATCTCGCCGTTGCCGATTCAGCCGGCGCGTTTCCATTGGCGCGTGACGCGGGCGCTGCGGCGGGCGCTGGTGGCGCTACGGCAATTGCGCGAGCGGTTCACGGAGTTGAGCGACGAGGAGCGCGAGTTGTTGACGACGCTCGCCGCGGATTACGGCGACTGGATGCATGATGGGGAGCATGACGAGGAGGCGGATGACCGGTTGACGTCCGGGCAGCCCATCACCGAGGCGATGGCGGCGAACGAAGTGGGGCAGATCTATCAGGGAGCGGTGGTGCTGCTGGTGGATGCGTTCACCTACAGTGCCGGCGATATCTTTGCGGGCGGCTTTCAGGATCACGCGATCGGGCCGGTGCTGGGCATCACCGAGACCACGGGCGGCGGGGGCGCCGCGAAGTGGAATTATCCGGACTTTACGCCGGCGCTCAGCAAGGCGACCGGCGTGCCAGTGGAGACGCTGCCCGGCGAAGTGACGCTCAGCATGGCCGTGCTGCGCTCGTCGCGGGTGCATGCTCACGACGGGCAATTCATCGAAGACGTGGGCGTAAAGGCGGATGAGGTGCACTGGCCGACGCGCGGTGACGTGCTCGAGAATAATCGGGACCTGATGCGGCGAGCCGGGAGGCTGTTGCGCGAGCGGCGGAAGGATTGCCGGCTGCGCATCGAGGAGGCGAAGCGCGTGGGCGGCGAAATCCGGTGCCGGGTGACGGGGCGCGGTTATGCGATGGCACGATACGAGGTCAATGGGGAGCCGGTGGTGGCGCGGATCGAGCCGGACGGGACGGCTTGCTTGGCGCTGGCGGCGCGGTGGGTGTCGCGGCCGGTGCGGCTGGCGGTGTTCGGGTGCGATGAAGACGGGCGGGTGCTGGCGAATGCGCGAACCGTGGTGGCGCCGGAGGCCGCACTGTGACGCGGGGTATGCAGGTCTCCCGCTACCGGATTGTGCGGCCACTGGGCCGCGGGGGCATGGGCGAGGTGTTCGAAGCCGAGGATCTGCGGCTGGGACGGCGCGTGGCGCTGAAGTTTCTGCCGCCGACCCAGATGGACGAAGTGGCACAGAAGCGTTTTCTGAATGAGGCGCGGCTGGCGGCGCAATTGCGGCATCCGCACATCTGCCCGATTTACGACGTGGAGGAGAGCGACGGGCGGGTCTTTTTGGCGATGGCGCTGATTGGCGGGGAGACGCTGGCGCAGCGGCTGAAGGGCGGTCGGCTGCCGCTGGAGACGGTGGTGCGGTGGTCGGTGGAGGTGTTGAAGGGGCTCGAGGCGGCGCACGCGGCGGGCATCATTCATCGGGACATCAAGAGCTCGAACCTGATGGTGGACCCGGAAGGCCACGTGACGATCCTGGACTTTGGGCTGGCGCAGCGCGGGGGCGACGAGCGGCTGACGCAGGTGGGCTACGCGATTGGGACGCCGGCCTACATGGCGCCGGAGCAGGCACGGGGCTTGCCGGTGGATCAACGGGCGGACCTGTGGGCGCTGGGCGTGGTGATGTTCGAGATGCTGACGGGCCGTTTGCCGGAGGTGGTGGTGCGTCCGCCGTCGCAGTATCGAGCGGGGATTCCGGCGGCGCTGGACGTGGTGGTGGCGCGGGCGCTCGCGGCGAATCCGGAGCAGCGTTGGCCGAGCGCGCGGGCGATGCGCGACGCGCTGGAGGCGTTGCCGCTGGCGGTTTTGCGGCCGGAAGAGACCGAGACGAAGACGACGTTGGCGGCGACGCCGGCGAGGCCGTCGCGCGGACGGTGGGCGGCGGTGGGAGCGGTGGCGGCGGTGCTGCTGGGCTGGGGTGTCTGGATGGGGCGCGAGCCGGCAGCGGCACCAGTTGTTTCGGGAGCCGTGCGGCGAGTGGCGTTGCTGCCATTTGTGGCCGAGCAGGATGGGGCCCGGGCGGTGGGCGACGGGTTGCTTGAGTTGATGGCCGATGCGCTGGGCGACGCGGAACGGGCTGGGCAGAAAATTTGGGCGGTGCCGGTGGCCGAGGTCCGCGGGCGGAAGCTGACGAACGCAGCAGAGGCGCGGCGGGTGTACGGGGTGGATCTGGCGGTGCAGGGTGAAGCGGAGCCAGCGGGGGCGTCGACGAAGGTGACGTTGAAGCTGGTGGACACGGCAGGGCCGAAGGAAGCGGGCCGGGAAGCGTTCGTGTATGATCCGGCGCGGCCGTTGGCATCGCGCGAACTGGCGCTCGAAAAGATGCGCCGTTTGCTGGGGCTGGCGGCTTGGCCCGAGAAGCCGCGCGAGGCCACGCCGCCGGCGGCCGACGCGTATGCGGCCTATCTGGAGGGGCGCGGTCTGATGGCGCGCTATGACCGGAGCGGGAACCTCGAAGCGGCGATCCAGCGGTTGGCGCGAGCCGTGGAGATCGACCCGGGCTTTGCCCTGGCGCAGGCTTGGCTGGCGGACGCCTATTGGACCAAGGCGAAGCGGGCCAATGCCGACGCGGCGTTGACGAAGCTTGCGCTGGAGCATGCGCGGCGGGCGGTGTCGCTCGATCCGGCGTCGCCGTTGACGCATACGAAGCTGGGCAAGATTCTGGCTGAGATGGGTGAGCACGAAGGGGCGATGGCGGAGTTGCGGAAGGCGCTGGAACTGGCGCCGGGCAACGCGGATGCGGCGCGCGAACTCGCCGAATTGCTGGCGAATCAGGGGCGGTTTGCGGAAGCCGAAAAGCTGTATCGCGAGGCCATCGGCGATCGGCCGACGGATTGGCTGGGGCACCTGCAGTTGGCGTTTTTTCTCGAAGATCGAGCGCGGTTGGCCGAGAGCGAGAAAGAGCTGCGAGCGGCAGGCGAACTGGCGCCGGAAAACGAAACGGTGGTGCGGAACCTGGGGCGGATCTTTCGAATGCAGGGGCGATATCCGGAGGCGGTGGAGCAACTGCTGCGAGGGACGCGGCTGCAGCCCAGTGCGCGGGCTTACAACTCGCTGGGGGTGACCTACTACCTGATGCACGACTATCGCAAGGCGGTGGTGGCGTTTGAGGCGGCGATTGAGTTGGATGCGACGGCGCATCAGTCGTGGGGGAATTTGGGGGCGGCGGCCGCGTATAGCGCGGAGGACAAGGCGAAGTCCGCACCGGCGTTGCGGAAGGCGGCGGAACTGGCGGCGAAGCGAATCGAGGTGACGCCGAAGCTGTACTCAGGCTGGGCGGATCTGGCGGAGTATCGGGCGCGGTTGGGCGACGGGACCGGGGCGTTGGGGGCGATCGCGAAGATTCCGGAAGCGTCGCGCGGGCCGCTGGCGGGGCGGATCGTGGTGGCTTATGACCTGAGTGGCCAGCGCGACGAAGCGCTCGCGGCCGTGCGGAAGTACTTTACGAATCCGCTGACGCTGCGCGAGATCCTGGACGAGCCGGCGCTGGCGTCGCTGCGGGCCGATGCGCGGTTTGCCGAAGCGGTGGCCGCGGTGAAAGCGAAGGCGCCTTAGCCGCCGCGGTTGGTGTCGTCGCCGACGCCGATGAGGGACTTGGCGGCCTGGGCGAGATCGACTTGAGCGGCCAGGAGCAGGTCCTTGATTTCTGGATCGCTAGGGTTGGCAGCTTGACGGTCGATGATGGTGCGCAGGTCGTCGATGACTTTTTCGAGCGGATGGCTGGGAGCAGGCGTCGGGGTCATGTTCAGGCCTTAAAGACCGGGCTGGTGAGGGTGCCGGTGCTGTCGGAGAAGCTTTCCTGCTCGATGCCCATGGAGCGCAGGATGCTGAGGTACATGTTGGCCATGCGGCTATCGCCGTTGTGCCAGTAAGTGCCATGACGCAGGCCGAGATTGCCGCCGCCGGCGAGCAGTGTGGGCAGGTTCTTGGGGGTGTGCGTGGTGCTGGCGCCGGAGCCGAACAGGACAATGGTGTTGTCGAGCACGGGGCCGTTGCGGTCCTGATAGCGATTCAACTGGCCGAGGAAGTGCGCGATCTGTTGGCTGAGGAACAGGTCGTACTTGGCGAACTGGAGCTGCCCTTCCTTGTCGGTGGCATGCGAGAGGTTGTGATGGGTCTTCGAGAGGCCCAGCTTCAGCGGGAAAGTGTCGCTGATGCCCATGCCGTCTTCGCGGTTGAGCATGAAGGCCACCGAGCGGGTAATGTCGGCGTCGAAGGCGAGCGCGATGAGGTCGAACATGGTGCGGTAGTATTCCGCCGGTTCGCCTTCGTTGGTGGCGTCGAGATTGAGGTGCGAGTAGTCCTGCTTCTTGAGCGGGACGTCGATCCAGCGTTCGGAGGCGATGAGCCGGGACTCGACTTCGTTCAGCGAAGTGAGGTACTGATCCATGCGCTCACGGTCGTTCTTGCCGAGTTGTTTGTCGAGCGACTTGGCGCTGGCGGCGACGGCGTCGACGAGCTTGATGCGGCGCTGGAGCTTTTCGTGTTCGGTGCTGGCGGAGGAACGGTCGCCGCGGAAGAGCCGGTCAAAGATGCGGCGGGGGCTGTTTTCGGCCGGGATGGGACGGCCTTCGAGACTATACGAAATCGTGCCGGTGCGCGAGAGGAAGCCGGTGCCCGCGTCAATCGACAGGACCAGGGAGGGCTGGCGGCAATACTGCTTGGTGTGCTGCGCGACCACTTGGTCGAGGCCGGCGGAGTTGAAGGTGCCGGGCTTCGGATTGTGCAGCGGCGCGCCGGTGAGCCACATGTCGGAGCAGAGATGCGGGTCAGCCTTGGGGCCGCTGGGATGGTGCATGCCACCCATGAAGCTCAGTTGCTTGCGGAAGGGCGCGAGCGGTTCCGTAGATTTGCTGAAGACGAACTGCCCGTCTTTGGAGGCCGTGGGGAACCAGTGCCACTCTTCGATGCCGTGCTCGGCGCGCGGCAGGGACATGCCGTTGGCCGTGTAGATGGCACAGAAGCGCGCGGGCGCACGCTCGGTGACCTCGGCGCCCATGGCGTCAAGGACGGGCAACGCGAGGGCCATGCCGCCCAAACCGTTCAGAAAAGCACGCCGGTCGATCTTGTGGGACTGCGTCATGAGAGTCTCCGAGGCTTATTTTTCCAGAAACAGCGGGCTGTTAACGACGAACCGGATCATGTCTTTCATGCGATAGCCGGTAGCCTTCAACTGCGGACCTTGCTGCTTCAAGTAGTTGAGTTCATTGTATGTCAGACTGCGGCCCGTCGCATAGGTGGCTAAGTGCTTATAGAAGCTGAAAGCGACCTGATCGATGCGGTCCTGACCGAGGTGGCGTTTGAGATCGGCGGCACCGGCGACTTCGACGAGGTCCGGGAGCTGAGAGCTGGCGTCGACGGGGCCGGACTTCTTGCGGCCGCCGGCATCGTACTCTTCAAGCGCGACGCCCCAGGGGTCGATTTTGGCGTGGCACTGACGGCAGCCATTCTGATTGCGATGCTGTTCGAGTCGCTGGCGCAGGGTGAGAACGCTTTCCTCTTCCTTGAGCGCGGGAACGTTGGGTGGCGGTGGTGGGGGCGGCTCGGCGATGATGCGGCGAGCGAGCCAGGCACCGCGCTTAACGGGGTTCGATTCGCGGCCGTCGGAGAGCCCGGCCATGATGGCGGCTTGCGTCATGACGCCGCCGAGTTCGTTGGGGCGGCGATGGACGATAGGGAGGAACTTGAGGCCGCTCTCGGACTGGGCGCCCAAGTCGTAGTAGGTGGCGACCACCTCGTTGGCGACGATGAAGTCCGAGTCGATCAGGTTGCGGACCGGGAGGTTGTTCCGCATTAGGTACTCGACGAAGGCGATGGGCTCTTCGCGGAGGTGGACGCGCGCGTCACGTGTCATGCGAGGGTAGCGCTTGCGGTCCGGCTCAAGGACGGCGATCTTGTCGAGGGCAAGCCATTGGGTGGCGAACTCACGATTGAAGTTGGTGAACTTGGCGCTGGCGACCAGACGGTCGACTTCGGCGCCGAGTTGTTGGCGGAGCGTGCCGGCGGAGGCCAACTGCAGCGTGGTGGCATCGGGCGGCGAGTTGGTGAGGAAGTAGGCGAGCTTGGAAGCCAGTTCGTAATTGTCGAGCTGTTCGGGCTTGGGCGTGGAACTGGTTTCGGTGAGGAAGAGGAACTGGGGCGAGGTGAGCGCAACCTGGAGCGAGTCCTTAACCGCTTGGCGGAAGGGGGCGCCGGCGGCGGTGGACTTCTCGAAGACCGCCATGAGCGAGGTCTCCTCGGCCGGGGTCACCGGGCGGCGATAGGCGCGGGTGGCGAAGCGGCGAATAATCTGGCGCGCGTAGGCAGGTGAGTCTTTCGGCGCGGTGGAGTCGATGAAGATACTCTTGTGCGACGGAGGCGGCCAAGTCTCGTAGAAAGGGCCTTCGAACTCGATGGAGCGAATGGCGACGCGCGGCATGTCGCGGCCGTCAGTGTACTCGCTGCGGACGCCGATTTCGCGGACGCCGGCGAGGTAGTTGACGTTATCCTTTTCGACGTCCGGGCTGGGGTAGTTGCGGATGGCGCCTTCATAGATGAAGCGGGTGGGTTGGGTGCTCGAAACGGTTTGCGGCTGGCCGACGGGAGCCAGCGTGCTGCCGCAATCGCGGCGCAGGCCGGCATAGACGCCGACGCGCGGGGAGCGCTTCTCGAAGGTCGTAAAGCGTTGGGCGAGGGCGGCGGACGCGGGGGTGAAAACGACCCGGTCGACGCTGAAGATGCCGCCCAGACTGGCTTTGACCGGCAGGGGACCGGCGGGCAGGCGGACCAACACGAAGGCCGGCTGCTTGAGGATGCTGGTGAACTCGCGGTTGCCCAGGGTGAGCGTGAGCTCCTGAGGCTTGTCGACGGGGGCCTTGGCGAACTGGCGACCGGGCTCGACGAGTGCTTGAATCTCGGCTTCGCTGAGGGCGCGGCGATAGAGCCGGACTTCATCGAGCTGGCCGCGGAAAGGCGCCTTGGCGACTTTGCCAATCTGCAGATTGACCTTGGCGTTATCGAGCGACGCCGGGCCGACGCTGCCTTGCCCGACGAGATAGCCGTCGACGTAGAGGCGCGCCTGGTTATGGCCGCGGCGGATGACGGCGGTGACCTGTTGCCATTCGTTGACGCGGAGCGAGCCTTGCGGCGCGGTGACGGTGCCGTTGGGCTGGCCTTCCGGTCCGAGCGACTCAAAGCGGAGGCTGCCTTTGCCGTCGGCCATGTCGAGGAACCAGCCTTGCGTCCAATCGGAGCCGCCGTTGACGACGATGCCGCCGCGCCGCAATTGCGTGGGCTTGATCCAGGCACTAACCGTGAAATCGCCGGTGCCGACCGAGAAAGCATCCTGGCGGGGCACAGTGGCGAAGTCGGTGTCTTCGTCCAGGGAGAGGGCCTTGCCGAAGGGCGAATCGACGAAGTGGGCTTTACCCTCCAGCGTCTCACCGGCGGGTCCGTTCAACGGGAAGGACGCGGCGAGGTTCTCCGAGAGGCGCGAACGATCGGGGGCGGGAGGCGCGGGGCGCTGGCCCTGGTACGCGTCGACCTGATAGATGCCGGCTTGCGGAATCACGACCGAAGTGGCGGGCGCTTTGAGTTCAGTGGGCTGAGCGGTGCCCGGCGTGGCGCCGGGATCGAGTAACAGTCCGTCGTTGTATTTGGCGGCGGTGACCGTCACGCGGAAGCGGCCGTTGTCGGGGAGCTCGCGAAGGGAGATCTTGAAGTTGGCGGCGGGGCCGTAAGTGCCATCGGCATCGAACATTTCTTCGGTGGGGATGGAAGGACGGAGCACCAGGCCTTCGGGGACAGTGCCGTAGGCCATGCCCTTGGGGTAGCCGAACTTGCCGCGCATGCAGGCGAAGACCGAGTGGTAGATGCTATCGAATTCGCGCCAGCCGCGGACCGTGTCGTTACCCGCATAGCCTTCGATGAAGCGGTATTTGGTCCGCATGCGGAAAGGCTCAAAGGCGAAGGGCTTCTGGGGGGTGAGTTCGGTGACGGTGAAGTCCTGGTTCTCGAGCAGGAGGCTGTTCGCGCCGAGGATGAGTTTGTCGGGGATGGGGTTCTTATTGATATCGGCGCCGAGGTCGACGCGGAAGTTCTGGATCTTCGGCTTGGCCTGCGGGTCGACGATGGCGCGAGTGAGGGCTTCATCGGCGATTTCGAAGTAGGCTTCGAGCAGCAACGGCGAAAGCTGCAGGGTGTCTTTGTTATTGACGAAGCCGTCGGCAGAGATGGCATCGGGCGGGAGGATTTCGGTGAGGTCGTCTTCGAGTTGGAGGAGCTCGCGCAGGGTGTTGCGGTACTGGGCGACGGTGAGGCGGCGGACGAGTCCGTTCTTGGGCGCCGGACGGAGGCGGGCGACTTCGAGGCCCTGGCCGATCCAGTCGGTGACCTGCTTCCGTTCAGCGGCGGTGGGCTGGGGCAGTCCCTTGGGCGGCATGGTGCCGTTCTCGACGCGATGGCGGATGCCTTCCCAGAAGCGGATCTGCTTGTCCTCGAAGGTGGCGTCGAGGTGATCGACGCGGACGCCGGCGGTCATGTTGTCGGCGTTGTGGCACTGGACGCAGTTCTTCTGCAGAAAGGGCTTGATCTGCTGATCGAAAGTGTTTTGAGGAGCCGCCGCCGTCGGAGCCGCCGGGGTCGCGGCAGTCGAGGGCGCGGATTGAGCGAGGAGAAAGTGGGTGGTCCAGGCGAGGCCGCCGAGGGCAAGCACCGAGAGTGGGAGTCGAAGACTACGTAGGGTCATACCGCCTGCTTCGATAGTAACGCCAATGAGGCGTTAAAGGTCGAATTCGGCGGAAAGGATCGTGTGATCGGAGGTGTTTTTCAGGGCGCGCACGGACATATCGACTTCCACTTTGGTGCAGCGGGCGGCCAACGGAGCGGTGACGAGGATGTGGTCGATGCGCCAGCCGTTGTTACGCGCAAAGGCGTTGCGGAAATAGTCCCAGTAGGTGTACTGGACGGCTTCGGGGTGGAGATGGCGGAAGGTGTCGGTGAAGCCCCATTCCTTGACATGCTGGAAGGCGAGGCGGGTTTCGATGTGGAAGTCGGGGTCGTTGACACGTTCGGCGGGGCGATAGACGTCGATGGGTTCGGGGGCGACGTTGAGGTCGCCGAGCCAAACCAGAGGGTCGCTAGGTTGATGGGCGGCTTCGAAGTAGGCGCGGAGTTTGCGATACCAGGTGAGCTTGTAGATGTACTTTTCCGAGGTGATTGACTGGCCCTGCGGCACATACGTATTGACGATGGGAATGCCGCGGACGACGGTTTGAATGATGCGGAAGTCTTCGTTGTCCGGACCTTCGTGCAGCCCATGCACGACCCGTTCCGGGACTTCGCGGGTGAGCGTGGCGACGCCGTTATAGCCTTTCATGCCGCGATAGGACGCGTGATAGCCGGCCTCGCGAATAGCGTCGACGGGGAAGTCAGCGTCGATGACTTTGGTCTCCTGCAGGCAGAAGACGTCGGGCTGGTGGGCGGACAGCCAGTCGAGCACAATGGGCAGTCTCTGGCGGATGGAGTTGACGTTGTAGGTGGCGATTTTCAAGCGTTAATGGCCCATGTTGGGAGCCGCGGGGTCTTCGGGACGTCCGGGGTTCGACAACGGGAAGTAGACGAGAATGGCGCCCAGGACGATCAGGAAGACGGCGCCGATGGTGTAAGAGGGATCCTTGGTGAATTCAGGGATCGGCCATTTGTAGAAGCTGAAGGTGGCTTCGACGAGGCCCATGAGGCTTTCGCCGGTGATGAGGCCAGAGGCGATGAGGACGCCGACGTTGGCGACGCGGGAAAGCTGATTTTCGTTGTAGCCGCGCTTGGCGGCGAGCGAGTCCGTGAGCCAGCGGATCATGCCCCCCACGAAGATGGCGAAGGTGGTGGCGGGGGGCAGGTACATGCCCACGGAGATGAGCATGGGGCTGCGGACCTGCATCATGATGAGGGCGATGCCCATCATGATCCCGGCGCCGACCAGGGGCCAGGGCATGTCGCCGCTGACGATGCCTTGCGAGAGCGAAGCCATCAGGCTGGCTTGGGGAGCGGCGAGCTTGGTGCCGCCAAAGCCGGTGCCGCCGTTGTTGATGTCGCCCTGGTGGAGAATCATCAGCGGGAAGTACATCACGAGGCTGGCGACGACCACGGCAACGAGTTCGACAATCTGAATGGTTTTGGGCGTGCCGCCCAGGATGTAGCCGACTTTGAAGTCCTGCAGCAGTTCGCCGGCGACGGCGGAGGAAACGCAGACGACTGCGGCGACGCCGAGCACGGCCGCCACGCCGCTGGCACCCGAGACCCCGAGGGTGACCATCAGGAGCGCGGCGATGATGACCGTGGAGAGGGTGATGCCGGAGATGGGGTTGTTGGTGGAACCGATGACGCCGACCAGATAGCCGGAGACGGTGGCGAAGAAGAAGCCCACCACGAGCATCACGACCGCGGCGGTGAGCCCGCCGGTGACGCCGGCGAAGGAGATATAGAGCGCCGACATGGCGATGAAGACGAGGCCGATGAGGCCGAGGACGATCTTCGAGCTCATGTAGCGTTCGTGACGGTTGACCGACTCGACGATCGGCGTGGCGGAGCGGACTTCAGCCCAAGCCTTCGAAAGGCCGATACCCAAGCTGTTGCGCATCTTGAAGAGCGTGTAGCAGGCGCTGACGAGCATGCCTCCGACGCCAATGGGACGGATGATGTTGCGCCACACGGCCACCGCCATGGCTTCCCAATCTTCGGGCTTGGCATCGGCCGGGACATATTGCTTGAGCTGGGGGCCGAGGAAGTAGACGAGCAGCGGAATCAGGAGGCCCCAGGAGACAACGCCGCCGGCAAAGTTGAGGGCGGCGAGTTGGGGGCCAATGATGTAGCCGACGCCGATGTACGCGGGCTTGACGGCGGGGTAGGAGAAGGCCGTGGCGCCGCCGACGTCGATGGCGCGGTCGCCGCCGAGTTTTACCTTGCTGGAGCCGAGATGGCCGAGGAGGACGGGGAAGTTCTTTTCGGCGGCGAAGAGCTTCATGACGCCGAGCCAGTAGACGACGGCGCCGACGCCCATGTTGGCAAACAGGAAGCGGGCGGAGTTTGTGCCGGCCTGGCCGGCCTTGTGGATTTCCGAGGCGGCAACGCTCTCGGGGAAGGGCAGTTCGGGATCGTCGACCATCACACGGCGGATGAGCGAGACGAACAGGACGCCCAAGACGGAGCCGACCACCATCAGGAGGGTGGACTTCCAGTAGGCGTCCTCCGGGCGGAAAGATTTCCAGATCCCGGCGATGACAAACGCGGGCAGGGTGAAAATGGCGCCGGCGGCGACGCTTTCGCCGATGGAGCCGGCGGTGCGGGCAAGGTTCTCTTCCAGGATGGTGCCGCGCCAAAGGCGAAGCACGGCCATCGAGATGACGGCGGCGGGATAAGTAGCAGCGACGGTGATGCCGGCGGTGAGGCCGAGATAGGCGTTGGCAGCGCCCAGGATGACCGTCATGACGAGCCCGAGAAGGACGGCGCGCAGGGTGTACTCCTGCATCTTGACTTCGCCGGATACGTAAGGACGATAGTTGCTGGACATGTCGCTTAGACCTCTCTCAGGGCGTTCGGTCTAGCGATGATAGCAGAGGACTACTGGCGGTCCGCAGCGGGAACCGGCGCTGCCGGCTCTTCGACGGGCACGTTCTCGTACTTGGGGCCGAGGCCCAGCGCGATGAGCGAAAGCGAGCAAAGTTTGCCGTCGGCTTTCAGCTTCTGGTCAGCCTTGAAGCGGTTGAGGGCGTCGATGGACCCGGAGTCCCAGGCGCCGTTCACTTCGCCGGCATAGTAGCCTTTGTCGGCGAGCGCCTGCTGAATTTCACGATAGCGGTCGGGCGAGGGGCTCTGGACGTAGGTGGTACGGACAGGAGCGCGGTAAGGCGTCCGGTGATAGCGGGAGGCGCTGATGCGATTGGCTTTGGCGGCGGGAGCCTTGTAGGTCGACTTGGCGACGGCCGTGGAGCGCACCGGCGCGGCTTTGGCGGGAGTGGCCTTCACCGCGGTTCTCGAAACGGCGGTCGGCTTGGCCGGGCTGGGGGTAATCTTACGCGCTTGCCCAAAAGACAAGGAAGCGGCGGCGAGGACAACCAGAATCAGCTTCACGAGGGATAGCATACCAGCTTGTGATCGGCCGAAGGGCGGCCGGGCCCTAGCCCGCTAGTGGGGGGCGCGCGGAAGGAGGCGGAAGAAAAAGCGGTCACTGCCCCCATCTGAGGGGATTTCGATGTACGCTAACGGTCAACCATGTTGAAGAAGTTCTGGTGGATGGGCGCGATGGCCCTCGGGTTGGCGGCGGCTGAGCCGAATGCCTTGACGCCGGCGGAGAAAGCCGCGGGCTGGCAGTTGTTGTTCGACGGTAAGTCGTTGAACGGGTGGACCGATCCGGCGAAGGCGAATCCGCCGGGAGACTCTTTCAAGGTAGTGGACGGGGCGATTGCGGTGACGTCGCATCCGAAGTTCCGCGAGGACTTGCTGACGGTAGGTCGCTACACGAATTTCGAGCTGAGCTTTGAGTGGAAGATCACCCCGGGCGGGAACAGCGGCGTGAAGTATCTGGTGCAGGATGCGGCGATCATTCACCCCAGCTTGTTCAAGACGCCGATCGCAAAGTTCGAAGACCGGGTGGATTATCTGCTGCGTAACAAGAAGCCGGCGCGGAGTTCGCTGCCGGTGGATGGCAAGGTGGAGATCTACCAGGTAGCGTTTGAGTATCAGGTGATCGACAATACCGCGCACGCCGATGCGAAACGAAGCCAAAAGAGCTGGGCGGGCGCGCTCTACCAGTTGATTGAGCCCAAAGGCGCGGGGCCGAAGGCGGTTGGCGAGTGGAACGAGGGGCGCATCGTGGTGAAGGGCGACCATGTGGAGCATTGGCTGAACGGCGTGAAGGTGGTGGATGCGTCGCTGAACGACCCGGCGATCGCCGAGGGCTTGGCGAAGCGGTGGACGGATAAGAGCCCCGTGTACGAGTTACTGACGAAGCGCCCACGGAAGTCGACGCCGATCGTCCTGCAGAATCACAACGACGGCGCCTTTTACCGCAGCCTGAAGATCCGGCGGCTGCCGTAACTCTGTGACCCTGTTCGCTTGCGCCATCTTTTTGAGCGCCTTCCTGCTGTTTCTGGTGCAGCCGGTGGTGGCGAAGATGATTGTGCCGTGGTTTGGCGGGTCAGCTTCGGTGTGGACCACGTGTTTGCTGTTCTTCCAACTGATCCTGCTGCTGGGATACGGCTACGCGCATTGGCTGGTGAAAAAGCTGTCGCCGCGGCTGCAGAGCCGGGTGCACGGGGCGCTGATTCTGCTGAGCGTGTTGTGGCTGCCCTTGGGGCCGGCGGTGAGTTTGAAGCCCACGGGCACCGAGGAGCCGATGGCGCGGATTCTGCTGGTGCTGGCGGCGACGGTGGGGCTGCCTTACTTCCTGCTGTCGACGACCGGGCCGCTGATTCAAGCCTGGTCCGCGAGACGGACGGCGCTGCCGTACCGGCTGTATGCGCTCTCGAATTTGGCCTCGTTGCTGGCGCTGGTGGCTTATCCGTTTGTGATTGAACCGGCGATTACGCTGCGGCACCAGTCCTGGATTTGGACGGCCATGTACGCGGTGTGGGGCGGGGTGACGATCTGGCTCGCGTACAGCGTGCAAAACGAAGCCGCGCCGGAGCCGAGCGAAGAACTGGCGCCGAGTTGGCTGGATCAGGTGATCTGGGCGTCGCTCGCGTTCTTCCCGTCAGCGTTACTGCTGGCCGTGTCGAATCATCTGTCGCAGAATGTGGCCGCGATCCCGTTTCTGTGGGTGCTGCCGCTGGCGATTTATCTGCTGTCGTTCGTGCTGACGTTCGATACGCGGCTGTATCATACGCAGGTATTTCGCTGGCTGTTGGCGGTGGCGCTGGCGGCGGGCGGCTACTACATGGTCCACGAGGACGCCGACGCCAAGCTGAAGGTGCTGCTGCCGAGTTTCCTGGTGGGCTTGTTTGTGGCGTGCATGTACGGGCACGGCGAGTTGGCGAAGCGGAAGCCGGCGCCGGCGTACCTGACGTCCTTTTATCTGATGCTTTCACTGGGCGGCGCGTTGGGCGGATTGGCGGTGAGCATCGGAGCGCCGCTGTTGCTGCGCGGGAACTACGAATTGCCGATCATGCTGACGCTGTTTGCGGGTCTGGTGGCGCTGCTCGCGACCCAGGACAACTGGATTGTGGCGACGGCTTGGGGAGCGCTGGCGATTTATCTGGCGGTGGCGACGAACGTGTATATCCGGACGACGGAACTGGAGTCGTTGGTGGTGACGCGTAACTTCTTTGGCACGATGCGGGTGCGGGAGTCCGGCGGACCGGTGGAGGGCGGGATGCTACACCGGATCCTGATTCACGGGACGATCAACCATGGCGAGCAGTTCTTCGGCAGTTCGCTCGAGACGTCGCCGACGACTTACTATGGGCTCGATTCGGGGGCGGGGCTGGCGTTGACGAAGTCGCGGATGCCGGTGCATCCGAATCTGAAGTTCGGCGTGGTGGGGCTTGGCGTGGGGACGCTGGCGAACTACGGGAAGAAGGGCGACACGCTGCGGTTCTACGAGATCAATCCGCGGGTGGTGGAGATCGCGCGTGAGCAATTCACCTATCTGAAGAACGCGAAGGCGAACATCGAAATCGTGATGGGCGATGCGCGGCTCTCGATGGAGAGGGAGCCGCCGCAAGGCTACGACGTGCTGGCGGTGGATGCGTTTTCGAGCGACTCGATTCCGATTCATCTGCTGACGAAGGAAGCCGTGGCGCTGATGCTGCGACATCTGGGGCCGCGAGGCATTCTGGCGATTCACATTTCGAACAAGCATCTGAATCTGGATCCGGTGGTGCACCGGATCGGGCAGGAACTGGGCTGGACCGTCCTGACGGTGGAGAACGAAGAAAACCAGGCGATGAATGTGTTTTCGTCGGACTGGGTGCTGGTGACGAAGTGGCAGGAGTTCGTGAACGATCCGGAAGTGCAGCGGGCGAGCATCTGGAAGAAGCGCACGGATGTGCTGTGGACGGACGACTACAGCAATCTACTGCGCGTGCTGAAGTAGCTTTACGTCGAAAAGTACTTGACCGATTTGGTTTAGCGCCGTATGCTGGACCCTATGAGCGCCCCGCTTGAGTTGCACGCGCACGCAACGAATAATCTGCGTTTTATTCGCGAGACGATGGAGCGGGCCTCCACGTTTACGGCGGTACCGGGGTGGGGCGGCGTCTTGATGGGGGTGACGGCGGTGGCCGCGTGCATCCTGTGCCAGACGGTTTCGCCGAGCTTGTTTTTGCCGATTTGGCTGGGCTGCGGGATCCTGTCGTTCGGGATCGGCGTGCTGGCGATCCGCGAAAAAGCGCGTCGTCGGCGGACGCCTTTGGCTTCGCCCGGAGCCCGGCGATTCCTGTTGGGCTTCGCGCCGCCGTTGGTGGCAGGCGGGCTGTTGACGGTGGCGCTGTGGCGCGCGGGATTTCAGCCGTTGATTCCCGGATTGCTGTTGTTGCTTTACGGGACCGGCGTGGTGACCGGCGGCGCGTCGTCGGTACGCGTGGTGCCGATGATGGGCGTTTGCTTTCAGGCGCTGGGCGCGGTGGCGTTGTTCGCGCCGGCGAGTTGGGGCAATGCTTTGATGGGGGCGGGTTTTGGCATGGTGCATATCGCCTTCGGGCTGGTGATTGCCCGGAGGCACGGGGGGTAACGACAATGGCGCAACCGACGATGAAGAAACAAACGCCGGAGCAAGTGGAGACGGGGAAGTCGTTTCCGGACCTGGATCGGTTGATCCATGAACGGGTTCGTTTGGGCATTCTGAGCGCGCTGGCGGCGAACACGACCATGACCTTCAGCGAACTGAAGGCGTTGCTCGAGATCACCGACGGCAACTTGAGTGTGCACGCGCGGAAGCTGGAAGAAGCGGGTTACGTGGTGTGCCAGAAGACGTTCGAGAATCGGCTGCCGCGGTCGGAGTATCAACTGACGGCCGAAGGACGGACGGCGTTTGAGAAGTATCTGGCGGATATGGAATCGATCGTGGAAGCGATGAAGACTTCGCTGCGTCCGCGGAAGTAGCCGATGCACGTCGCGATCATTCTGGATGGCAACGGGCGTTGGGCGCGCGAGCGGCATCAGCCACGTCTGTTCGGTCATCGGGCTGGCGTACAGGCGGTGCGGCGGACGGTGGAAGCCGCGCCGGCGCTGGGCATCCGGACGCTGTCGCTGTACGCGTTCTCCTCAGACAACTGGAAGCGGCCGGCGGCGGAAGTAAGCGGCCTGATGGCGCTGCTGGGCGAGTTTCTTGGTCGGGAAACCGCACGGCTGCAGCGGCAGGGCGTGCGGTTGAAGTTTATCGGACGGCGCGACCGGCTGTCGCCGTCGCTCCTCGCCGTGGTGGAACAAGCGGAAGCGACGACGGCCGGTGGTACGCGCCTCGAACTGAGAATTGCGCTCGACTATTCCGGACGGGCGGCCATCGAGCGCGGCGAGGTGGGGCCCGACGTCGATCTGCTGATCCGCACCGGCGGCGAACAACGGCTGAGCGACTTTCTGCTGTGGGAATGCGCCTACGCGGAGTTGCTGTTTGTGCCGCAGTACTGGCCGGAGTTCACGGGCGAGGATCTGGCGGAAGCGGTGCGCGAGTTCGCGCGCCGGGATCGCCGGTTCGGCGCGCTGACCGCTTAACTGAACTGTTTGGCGAGGACGCTCATCAGCACTTGATGCGCGAGCATCGGGTGGGCGAAGAGATAGCCTTGGCCGAACCCGCAGCCCAAGTCCCGCATGAGCGTGGCCTGATGATCGTCTTCAATGCCTTCGGCGACCACTTCCATCCGCAGGGCGTGAGCGAGGTGGATGACCGCGCGGGCGATCTCCGGGTTGGTGCCGGGGCGCCCGAGGCGCGCGATGAAGGTGCGGTCGAGCTTCAGGGTGTCGAAGGGGAACTGATGCAGATAGTTCAGTGAGGCGTAGCCGGTGCCGAAGTCGTCGATACCCAGCCGGACGGAGCGGCTCTTGAGCCGTTCCAGCGTTTCGCGCACGTCGCGCCGCTGGTGCATGAGCGCCGTTTCGGTGATTTCGAGCTTGAGTTGCTCGGGGGCGATGCCGCTTTCGCGCAGCGTGTTGCTCACCACTTGATCGAGGTCGTCGAGCGAGAACTGCTTTTCCGAGACATTCACGTGGAGCGAGAGTCGGGGGGCGCGCGGGAAGAACTGGTGGATCTGCCGCATCTGCAGGCAGGCTTCCTTCAGCACCCAACGGCCGATCTCGACAATGAGGCCGGTCTCTTCGGCGACGCGGATGACTTCTTCGAGGCGGCAGGTGCCGAGTCCGAAGGTGGGCCAGCGCAGCAGCGCTTCGAGTCCGACGATCTTGCGGTCCTGCAACTGGACGATGGGCTGGTAAGCGACGCGGAACTCCTGCTCATCGAGCGCGCGGCGCAGGGCGTTTTCAAAATGAAGCCGGTAGACGACCTGGACGCGCATGTCGTCACAGAAGATTTCCCAGCGGTTCGGGCCATAGCCTCGTGCACGGTCGAGCGCGGTGTCGGCGTCGCGGAGAAGGTCGCCAGGCGTGCGGTGCGAGGGCGTGTAAGGCGCGATGCCGACGCTGGCGGTGAGTTGGCGGCCGTCGGCGAACGGAACGACGAATTCGCGAAGCAGTCGCTCGGACAGACGAATGGCGTCGCTCGAGGTGCGCAGACCTTCGAGCAGCAGGGCGAAGCGCTCGCGGCTGAGGCGGGCGAGGAGGGCGGCCTGACCCGGCGCGCAGGTGTCGGGAGCCTGGCTGACCGCCTCGAGGCGGGCGGCGGCCTTGGTGAGCAGGTCGTCGGTGGGTTGGCCGTCGAGGTCGATCAGCAGCAGCGCGAACGGGCCGGTTTCGCCGCAGCGCGTGCGCTCGAGTGAGATGCCCAGGCGGTCGAGCAGGTGCTGGCGGAGCGGGAGTCCGGTGGCGACGTCGCGGGCGTAGCCGGTGGTGAGGTCGGTGAGCGAGCCGGTGAGCCGGCGCGGACGGCCGGCGGGGTCGCGTTCGACGCGGGCATGCGCGCGGACCCAGTGTTCTTCCTGGCCGGGAAGGTGCAGGCGAAACTCCGCTTGCAGTTCCGGGCCGGCGGCGGCGATCGCCTGTTCGAACCCCGGGCGGTCGTCGGGGTGGATGGAATCGAGGAATTGGGCTGAGGAATGGAAGACGTTGTCGCCGGCGGAGCCCAGGAGCTCGTTCCAGCGCTCGGAAAGGTAGACGCGGTCCGCGGCGAGGTCCCAGTCCCACAGCACATCGGAGGTGCCGGCATTAGCGGGCGAGTCCTGCTTGCCGGCCCGGAGAGCGGCGAGTTCGGCGGCCCGGCGGTCGAGCTGGGCGCGGATGCGGCCGAGGGCGACGGGATAGTCGATGGGACGGGCAATATAGTCGTTGGCGCCGGCGTCCAGGGCCTCGTTCAGCTTCTGGGTGTGGTCCGTGAGGTAGATGACCGGCAGGAGGGCGGGGGAGTGCTGGGTGCGGATCTGGCGCAGGGTGTCGAGCCCGGTGAGCGCGCGATCGAGGACGATCAGGGCGAGGCTGGGGTCGGTCAACTGGTCGAGTACGGCTTTGCCGGCGGCGGCAGAACTGACCCGATAGCCGGAATTGCGCAGGCGTGAGGAGATCGAGTCGCGCGCGGCGGGGTCCGCGTCGACCACCAGCAGATGCTCCAAGGTAGGCTGGGCCTGACTCACTCAGAGGTAAATCGGCTGGAAAGCGAGGTGTCTATAGGGTTTTTCGGTAAGGGAAACGCCTTGTTTTTCTGCTACTTGGTCATGTCACGGTGGGTGACTTTGACGTGATAGCCGGCGCCGGCCAAGAGCTTGCGGACCTCATCGGCGATCATCACGGAGCGGTGATGGCCGCCGGTGCAGCCAATCGAGATGGTGAGATAGCTCTTCCCCTCGCGGATGTAATGCGGCAGCAGGTAGACCAAAAGGTCTCCGATGCGTTTGACGAATTCGTTGGTTTGCTCGAAGGAGCGGATGAAGGCGGCGACCTTGGGGTGGCGACCGGTGAGCTTCTTCATCTCGGGGATGTAGTTGGGGTTGGGGAGGAAGCGGACGTCGAAGACGAGGTCCGAATCGAGGGGGACGCCGTGGCGGAAGCCGAAGCTGTTGACGTAGATCATCAGCTTGCCTTCGGTGGATTCGCCGCGGAAGGTCTCTTCGAGAGCCTGACGGAGTTCGTGGACGTTGAACTTCGATGTGTCGACGACATGGTCAGCCAAGGCGCGAATGGGGGCGAGGCTTTGCCGCTCTTCGGCGATGCTGCGGAGCACCGACCGGTCCGACCCGAGCGGGTGCGGCCGCCGCGACTCGCTGTAGCGGCGGAGAATGACGTCGTCGTCAGCCTCGAGGAACACCAGGCGGGCGGCGAGCTGGTTGCGCAGCTTCTTGAACAGGGCGGGGAACCGGGTGAGGTTGCCGCCCTCGCGAATGTCGATCACGAGGGCGGCCGAACGGATGTTGGGCGAATCGAGCGTGAGCTCGGCGAACTTGGGAATCAGGTCGAGCGGGAGGTGGTCGACGCAGTAGTACCCCAAGTCCTCGAAGACCTTGAGCGCCGTGCCTTTGCCGGACCCGCTTAAGCCCGTGATGACGACGAGCTCCGGGCGGGGTTTCTTGGGGACAGCGGTGGGCCGGGCGCGCTTGGTCATTTAGGCGCGGGGTTCGACGAGGTCGAAGTGCCCGTCCGGACGGCGAATCAGCACGCTGAAGTTGCCGCTTTCGGTGTCTTCAAAGACGAAATAGTTGTCGCGCTTGGTGACTTCGAGCACCGCTTCTTCCGGAAGCATCGGTTTGGCGGCTTCGGCGAAGCGTACGCGATAGAGGCGCGGCTTGGGCGTTTTGGCCTTGGCCGCCTTAGCGGCGCCGTTGGGACGCTCCACCGCCGGCTCGACGATTGGGGTGGCCTTAAGCGAACCCTGCTGCTTGGAGGTGAGGTACTTCTGGCGCAGCTTGTGGACCTGCAGGTCCAGCTTGTCGAGCGCGTCGTTGATGGCGCGGGCCTGATCGGCGTGAGTGGCGGCACCGATGAGATCGTGACCGTAATAATGCAGCGTGATTTCGGCCTTGGTGAGGTGGCGCTGCTGGGTCAGGATGAAGTGGGCTCGTTTCTCCTTCGAAATACCGTCGACCATCTTGCCGTCGATGAGCTTACCAAGCTTCGTGAGACGGGCCGTCAGGCGGTCACTTTGTTCTTTGGTCAGATTATGCGGTTTACCGGTATAGGCGATTTGCATGAGCTTAATGGCGGACGCGCCGTTGGTGCGTCGATGGGATCTTGAGATCCTCGCGATATTTGGCGACCGTGCGGCGGGTAACCTGAATGCCTTCCGATTGCAGGCGGGCCGTGATCTGGTCGTCGGTGAGGGGATTGGACGGATCCTCCTCCTCGATCATTTTTTTGACTTTGCGCTTGAGGAGCAGCAGCGGCGTGGCGCTGCCGGAAGGCCCCTGCACAGCTTCGGAGAAGAAGAACCGGAGTTCGTGCACGCCCTGAGGGGTGTGCGCGTATTTGCTGGCCACCGCGCGGCTCACCGTGGACGGATGCACACCAATCTCTTCGGCCACATCCTTGATCATCATCGGCTTTAAATGCTCGAGGCCATGTTCGAGGAACTCACGCTGGCGGCCGACGATGGCTTGGCAGACCTTGAGGATGGTCTGTTTGCGCTGCTCAATGTTCTTGAGCAACATGAGGGCGGAGGTGAAGCGCTCTTTGACGTAATTGCGGACTTCCTTGCTGGGCTCGGAGTCCTTTTCGATCATGTGGCGGTATTGGGTGTTGAGACGAAGCTGCGGCAGGTCCTCGTCGTTCATTTCGATGACCCAGTCCTCACCGTCTTTGACGATGTAGACGTCGGGCTCGACCGAGCGGGCCGTTTCGCTCGAGAAGCGGAGGCCGGGCTGCGGGTCCAGCGTGCGGATCACCTTGACGGCGATTTCGATGTGCTCGATGGGACGGCCGGTGACGCGGACCAGTTCGCGCCAATTCTTAGTTTCCAGCAGCTTGAGGTGCTGCGAGACGATGCGCCAAGCAACGCCATTCTCGCCATTGCGGCTGGCCAGTTGGAGCAGGAGGCACTCCTGCAGGTCGCGCGCGGCGACGCCGGCCGGGTCGCAGCTTTGGACGATCTTCAAGCCGGCTTCGACGTCGGCGAGCGTCAGTTGCTCGGCTTCGGCGATCTCCTGCAACGGGCTCATCAGGTAGCCGTGTTCGTCGAGGTTGCCGACGATGGCGTCGGCGGCTTCACGCTGGGCCGCGGGCATCACCACCAGAGCGAGCTGTTCGTTCAAGTGCGAGGTGAGCGTGGTGGGCGACGAAAGGAACGTTTCAAACGAGGGCTTTTCGTAGTTTTCGCCGGCGGGCGATTTGAAGCCGGGGTCGAGGTAGTCGTCGAAGAAGGAGCCGAAGTCGATCTGGTCGAAGGGGTCGGTTTCGGCTTTGGGGGCGGCCTCGAGATCGGCGCCCTCGGTGGCGACGGGAATCTCGATTTCCGAGGCGGGCAGGTTCTCGCTCTCATAGGAGGAGCCATTGAGACTTTCGGCAACGACCTGCGAGGTGACTTCGGTGATCGACTCGGCATCATTCGAGCCGACTCGTTCTGCTTCCAATAGGGATTGCACCTCGGCGGGGGTGAGTTCCTCACCGCCGTCGAGCGATTCCTCGAGCACCGGGTTCTGAGCGACCTCCTGCGAGATCATCTCTTTCAGCTCCAGCCGGTTCAACTGCAGAACCGTGACCATCTGGACGAGGCCAGGCGTCAGGATTTGTTTTTGCTGAACGCGAAGCTGAAGTCGCGGCGACAGCATACTCATGCACCTCAAGGGTAGCATCGGCAGAAGTCTTTGGGGCGGCGAGGGTACCGAAGTTCACAGGACTAGACGTCGAGGCCGATGGAGCGCATGAGCGGGATGGCGTTGGAGCGCTGGACGGGGCCTTGCTTCATGCGGTAGTCGAAGTGCAATTCACCCTCGACGTAGTCGTCGGCGAAGTGGACGTTGCGGACGCCGAGGAAGTCCATGGCGGTGAGGGCGAGGTCGTGGGTGGTGACCAGACCGACGGCGCCATGAGCGAGCAGTTGGCGGATGATGGCTTCGGCGCCGACGCGGCGGTCGTGGGAGTTGGTGCCGCTCAAGACTTCGTCGAGCAGGAACAGGACGGGCTGGTCGGCGGAGAGGGTCAGAATCTGGCGGAGGCGCAGAATTTCGGCGTAGAAGCGGGAGCGCCCTTCATTCAACGAGTCGACGATGCGGAGCGAGGCCGCCACCTGCAGCGGCGAGACCGAGAGCGAGGTGCAGCAGACGGGCGCGCCCGCCCAGGCGAGCACGGTGTTGAGGCCGATGGCGCGCAGGAGCGTGCTCTTACCGGACATATTGGAGCCGCTGACAATCAGCAAGGGCTGGTCGGCGCTGAGCGACGCGTCATTGGCCACGGCTTGGGCCGCCGGCAGCAAGGGGTGCGCGATGCCGACGCCGGCGAACGTCTTGCCGTCCGGCAGCAGGGTAGGCTCGACCGCCGCGGGGTGCTCAAACGCGAAAGCAGCGAGCGAGAGGAGAGCCTCAATCTGACCGAGGGCGGCGATCCACAAGCGGGCTTCCGCGCCATGGCGACGTCGCCAGGCTTCGAGGCCGAGGGCGACCTGCGGAGCCCAGATGAGCATCAGGGCGATGACGCCGAAGAACTGGTTGCGGGAAGAGTCGAGGAGTTCGACCAGGCGTTCGAGTTCGCGGGCGGCGCGGGCGGCGCCGGCCAAGCGCGCTTGGGCGGTGGCGAGCAGCGGCGCCTGGAATTTTTCGCGTTCCGCGGCGGCAGCCAGCTCCGCGAACAGCGCGAGGTCGTGGGCGGAATGATGCAGACCTTCGGTGACGCGCTGGACTTTGGCATGGAAGACAAGGCTGAGCAGGAGGCAGCCACCGGCGAACAGCAAGAAGTAATGGACGGGCAGCAGTCCGAAGAGCCAGCCGGTGAGGGCCAGGATCTGGAGCAGGACCAGGAGGGCGAAGGCGACGCGGGCGCCGGCAAAAAATTCGACGGGCGGTTTGGTGGCCCAGGCGGCGATGGCTTCGGCCTCTACGTGCGAGGTGAGGTCGTCGCCAGCGAGCGCGTAGGTCTCGCGCCATTCGACCTGGGGGGCGAGTTCGGCGACGGCGGCTTGGCGGGCCTCGATGTCGCGGACGGGGGCGGCGGCGCGGAGCCAGTCGGCGAGGGTGCGTTCGCCTTCGGCGGTGCGGGTGCGGGCGATGAGCTCGAAAAGGCTGCCGCGGCCGAACAGGTCGAGGTCTTCGGCGTAGGGGTGAGCCGGGTCGCGGAAGCGTTCGCCGGCGTTCCCATGGCCGGCCCAATCGCCATGGGCGCGACGGATGGCGGCTTCGTGGAAGGCGATGGCGCGGCGGGCACGGTCCCGGGCACGGGCGACTTTTTCATGGCGGATCACCAGGACGACGAACGCGGCGATCGGCGCCAGGATGGCACCGAAGGGGAGCCATTGGCGGGAGAAGACCATCCACGCCAGGGCGACACCGATGAAGGCGACGATGAGGCGCGCGTTGCTCAACTGTTCGTCGAGCTTGGCATTCTGCTTCTCCTGCGCCTGCCAGTTGGCGATGCGGGTTTCGTGGGCGGCGGGGAATTGGCTCAACGCGACTCACCCAGGCCGACGGGGAGCGAAAAGCTTTCGCCGAGGTAGACACGTTTGACTTCGGGATCCTGCCCGAGCGCGGTGGGGGAGCCGGCGCGGAAGATGCGGCCGTTGTTGATGATGTAAGCGCGGTCGGTGACGGCGAGCGTTTCGCGGACGTTGTGGTCGGTGACGAGGATGCCGATGCCGAGGTTCTTGAGGTCGCGGATGATGCGCTGAAGTTCGATGACCTGGATGGGGTCGATGCCGGAGAACGGCTCGTCGAGGAGCAGGAAGCTGGGCTCGATGACGAGCGAGCGGGCGATTTCGACGCGGCGGCGTTCGCCGCCGGAGAGCATGTAGCCCTTGCTGTGGCGGACTTGTTCGAGACCGAGTTGGGAGATCAGGCGGCGCATACGCTCCTGACGCTCATGGCGCGGGATGGGCAAAGTCTCGAGAATGGCCAGAAGATTATCTTCGACGGAGAGCTTGCGGAAGACTGAGGCTTCCTGCGGCAGATAAGAGATGCCATGCCGGGCGCGCTCGTACATGGGCATGTTGGTCAGGTCCTGATCGTTGAGGAGGATCTGACCGGCGTCGGGCGAAACCAAGCCGACGATCATATAGAAGGATGTGGTTTTACCCGCGCCGTTGGGGCCGAGCAGGCCGACGACTTCTCCCTGGTCCACCGAGACGCTGACGTCGTCGACGACGCGGCGGCCTCGGTACGATTTGCAGATTTCCGTGGTGCGTAGAGTTTTCTGGCCAGCGGGCGTCACTGCCCTCATTGTAAGTTACCCGTGCGCGAAGGGGGGCAAATCGAGTGTTTACCGGGTAGGGTTCTAGGGCCTTTTGAGGATTTCCTCTTGATGCCGGTTCCCGCACACTGCAAGAGTAGCCAAGCATCTCCGTTCAGAGCCAGCGCTTTTCGCTGGGGGCGGAGCAGTGTGTACCCACGATGACGATAGCCCCGGCTCAATTCGAATCGACGACCCTGGAGAACGGGGTGCGCGTGGTGACGGAGCGTTTGCCGGCAAGCCGGGCGATCTCGGCGGGATTGCTGGTGGATTGCGGGACTCGTCACGAAGCGGCGAGCGAGAATGGCCTGGCCCACTTCTGCGAGCATCTGCTGTTTCAGGAGACCAGCAACCGGAACGCGCAGCAGATTGCCCAGCAAATCGATCTGGTGGGCGGTCGGGTGGGCGCCTTTACGACGCGCGACTACACGTGCTTTGTGGCCTCCGTGATGCAGGATTACGCCTATCATGCGCTCGATCTGATGGGCGACCTGCTGATGAACTCGACTTTTCCGGAGCGGGCGCTGGAATCGGAACGCACGGCGATCGTGCAGGAAATCGAACGACAGGCCGATCAGCCAGAGACGCATCTCGAACAGACATTGAAAGCGAGCATCTGGCCCGGGCACCCGCTGGGGCGTCCGGTGAGCGGCACGGTGGACCAGGTGCGCGGGTTCACCCGTGAGGACGTGATTTATTTTCACCACCAGCACTACGTGCCGGGGCGCTTGATTGTGGCGGCCGCGGGCAACGTGGAGCACGAGCAGTTCGTGACGCAGGTGCACGATTGCTTCTGGCGGTTGCGCGGCGGCGAGGGCGCGGCGGCGATGCCGGCGCCGGAGTGGACGCCAGTGGAGCGACTGGAAGTGGCCCATCTGCGGCAGGTGTATTTTTGCCTGGGCTGTCCGGCGCCGGCTTATGCCAGCGCGGATCGTTACCGGCTGCATGTGCTGACCGGGGTGCTGGGGCAGGGATTGTCGTCGCGGCTCTACGCGGAACTGCGGGAGCGGCGCGGTCTGGTGTACGAGATTCAGGCCGAGTATCAGGCCTACGGCGCGACGGGCATCTTTACGATTCAGGGCAGCACGTCGCCCGAGCGGTTGGAAGAAGTGGTGACGCGGATTCTGGAATCGATCGAAGGATTGTGCTCCGGGGCCGCGGCGGTGAGCGAAGAAGAAGTGTGGCTGACCGGGACGCGGCTGCGGAACAGCTTGATGCTGACCGCGGCCGATGAGCATGCGGCCATGACGCGGCTGGCGCTGCAGCAGCACTACTTCGATGCGCCGATTTCGGCGGAGGAGATATTGACCCAGCTCGACGCGGTGGAGGCGCCGGCGTTGGGAGAACTGGTGGAGACGTGGATGAAGCCCGCCCTGGGCAGCGTCGCGTTGGGGGTGCTGGGACCCAAAAACTGTACCCCGGCGTTTGAGCGGTTGGCCGCGGAGGTGTGCCGTTACCGCGGCCGCTTCGGCGCGCCGGCCTTAGCCCACGTGACGAGCGAAAGGAACTGAGATCCATGGCGATTAACGAAGCAATCAAAAAATCCTGGATTGAACTGCAGAAAAAGTATGAGTATCCGGTAAACGCCATTGGGCTTAAGATCGCCGACCGCGATCAGCAGACCCTGCGGGTGTGGCGCGATGAAGGCATCGACCGGTTCGTGAAGAAGTAACCACGCATGGCGGCATTACTAACCAAGCACAACATTCTCTTTCGCGAAGCGGTGACCGCGGCGAAAGCCGGCGACAAGATCGTGGCGCGCGCGCTGTTTCGCGAAGTAAGCGAATCGGAACCTAAAAGCGAGCAAGCCTGGCTGTGGCGGGCCGCGCTGGCGGAAACGGCCGAAGAGGCGATTACTCATCTGGAACGGGTGCTGGCGCTCAATCCCGGCAACAAGACGGCACTCGATCAATTGGGCGGCTTACGGCTGGCGCAGCGCTCGAAACCGAAGGTGGCGCCGGAGCCGGAGAGCGACACGTCCCCGTGTCCGTTTTGCGCACAGCAGGTACACGCGATCTCCGCGCAATGCGGACGGTGCGGCGCTTATCTGAAGTTATCGGCATTCGAGAGCTATTTGCCGAACCGAGGGGCGGACGAAGGCGCGCTGAAGAACGCGATCGTGCGCTACGAAGCGGCGGCGAAGCGTCAGCCGACCTTCGAAAGCCACTTCAACATCGGGCTGGCTCATCTGAACCTGGGCGACTTGGGGGAAGCGGCGCTTTCCTTCGAGCGGGCCTTCCGTTTGAAGCCGGACGAACGCGATGTGGCCTTTGTACTGAAGGAAATCGCCGATCAGCCGATTATCCTTGCGGTGGACGATAGCCTCACCGTGAGAAGAGTGGTATCCAGCGCCCTGAAGAAGGCTGGGTATCGCGTGATGCTGGCCGAAGACGGCATGCAGGCGCTGGCGAAACTGGACGAGATCACTCCGGCGCTGATTCTGCTCGACATCACCATGCCGCGCATGGACGGCTACCAGGTCTGCAAGATCGTGCGGCAGAACGCGCTGATGCAGAACATCCCGGTGGTTATGTTGTCGGGCAAGGACGGGTTTTTCGACAAGGTGAAGGGCAAGATGGCCGGCTGTTCCGACTATCTGACGAAACCCTTTGACGCCGCCGCGCTGACCCGCAGCGTGCAGAAGCATTTGGCTCCCGCGCAACGGAACGCGGCAAGGAAGACAAGCTCATGGAAACAACGGTTCTCGTAGTCGACGACAGCCCGACGGAATTGCGGGCCATGCAGGCGGCACTGAAGGGCCGCGGCTATACCGTGGTGACCGCGGTGGACGGCGAGCAGGCCTTGGAAAAGGCGATCCAGTTCAAGCCTCGCGTCATGCTGCTGGACATTGTGTTGCCCAAGAAGAACGGCTTCCAGGTCTGCCGGCAACTGAAGACCACGCCGCAAACGCAGGACATCAAGATTGTTCTGGTGAGCAGCAAGACGCAGGATAGCGACCGCTTCTGGGGGATGAAGCAGGGCGCCGACGAGTACATCACCAAACCCTACGACGCCGCGGCGCTGGCGGCGAGCGTGGAGCGGTTTCTTTAAGGCAACACCATGTCCACCGAATTCAATCCCATGGACGGGCTGCTGGCGGATCTGCTGAGCACCTGGGACGAAGAGCCGGTCGACGGGGCCGAGCCGTCGGCGGAGGCGTTAACTTCGTCTTCTCCGGAGTTGCCGGGGGAATCACCGGTGGCGGCGGAAGCGCGGGCACTGCCGGTGATCTCGGCGCTGCCGTTGATTTCGGCTTTGCCGAAGCGGGCCCCAGTAGCCGAGTTTCCAGTAGCCGAGCTTGCGGCAGCCGATCTTCCTGTCGCCGAATTGCCAGGATCTGATCGCCCCGTCACGGACCTTCCGGTCGGCGAAGTGCCCGTGACCGATCCCGACGTCGTTGAGGTCCGGACGGTGGCTCCCGAGCCGCCCGCGACGGCTGGCGAGCGAGTGAAGGAAGAGCCGATTTCGTCAGTTCCGGTGGTCGAGGTTCCGCTGGCTGCCGCGCCGTTAGAGATCGCGGCCCCGGCGGAACCACCGCCGGGGGAATGGACGGGCGATCCGGGGGCGGCGGCCTGCGCCGCGATTCTCGAGCGCATGGAACTCGAGTTTGCCGCACACGAGCCGGTGGCGTATCCGGCGCGGCGCATGCGTCTGGCGACCGATGTGCCGCGCTACGTGCTCTTCTCGGTGCGCGACATGCTGTTTGCCGTGCCCATCGGGCGCGTGCTCGAGACCGATCGCATGACGCCGGTAACACCTTTACCCGGTGCGGCGGCGGGCATCAAGGGATTGACCAATTTACGCGGCGAAGTGGTGCCGGTGATCGACTTGCGTGAGGTGCTGGGCTGGACCTCGGCCGAGAAACCGACCGCGCGCCGCATGCTCGTGATTCAGGACGGAAATCGTCAACCGCTGGCCGCGCTGCTGGTGGATCAGGTGAACGGGTTGGCGGCCTTTCCGGCCACGGCCTGGAAGTCAGCGGAGATTGCCGGAGCGCATGCCGCTGAAGGATTTGTGGAAGCCGTCGCGGAACGAGACCGCGAATGGGTGAGCCGATTTAATCTCGACCGGGTGTTGAACGAAACCCATTTGCCGTCGCTGGCGGCGTGAACGTGAGGAAGAGGACAAGATGTTCGCGAAATTGAAGAATCTGGGTATCTCGCACAAGTTAGTGGTGATCTTTTTTCTGATGGCGCTGCCCATCGGCGTGTTGCTGTCGCTGTTCGTGTCGAACTTGGGCGGGCGCGTGATTGCCACGCGGAACGAGCAGAAGGGCCTCGAGTACATTCGCGAACTGCGTCAACTGGCGGATCATGTGTCGCAGCATCAGGGGGCCGCTTATGCGGCGCTGCAGGGCGCCGAAGGTTTCCGCGCTCAGGTGACGGCGCTGCAGACGCGCATCGACGCCGACCTGGCGACGCTCGAAACGCTTGACCAGAAGAGCGGCGCGGAGTTGAAGACCACCGAAGGCTTGGCGCGCATCAAGAACACTTGGCAGGAACTGCGCCTGCAGGTGCTGACCTGGACGCCGGCGGAAGGCTTCGAGCGTCAGGGACGGCTGATCGCCGAGACGAACGCGCTGGCGCGTCACGCGGCCGATCAATCGACGATGACGACCGATGGCGAACTGGATGCGCACTATCTGGCCGATGCGCTGGCGGTGCAGATCGCGGCGGCGTCGGAAACGGCCGGCCAATTGCGCGCCTATGGAGCGGGCTTGGCGGCGCGCGGCAAGCGCACGCCCGCCGAAGCGACGCAACTGGCGTTCCTGACGCGGCAGACGAATCTGGCGTCCGAGCGCGTGGCGGGCAGCATTGCCAAGGCCATCGAAAACAATCCGCAACTGGAGCCGCGCTTGGGCAAGGCCCTAGCCGCGACGACTGCTGCGACGCGGGCCTTCAGCCAACACGCCAATGACGAAGTGAGCACGGCGCAGGAGTTCTTCGACAAGGGTTCGGCAGCGGTGGACGCTTACAGCCGGCTGCAGGAACAGACGGCGGCGGAACTGGGTGGCATTCTCGCGACGCGCATTGAGCGCCTGGACCTGGACCGCATGATTCAGGTGGGCTTGACGCTCGGCCTGCTCGGTTTGGCCGGCTTGGCCGTGTACCGCATCTCCCGAGGGATTGCGCGTCAGGTGCGGTCGATCGACGCGCTGGTGGCGGCGATCGGCATGGGCGACTTTGCGGCTCGCGCCGAAGTGACGACCAGCGATGAGTTGGGCACGACGGCGACCGCGCTGAACGCGATGCTCGACAACACCGTCAACCTGCTGCAATCGCAGGAAGAACGCGACAACATGCAGGCGAGCATCCTGAAGCTGCTGGATGACGTGGCGGGCGTGGCGCACGGCGACCTCACCAAGGAAGCCGAAGTGACGGCGGAGATGACCGGCGCGATTGCCGATTCGTTCAACTACATGATTGTCGAACTGCGCGGCATCATCGGTTCGGTGCAGGATACGACGTCGCGCGTGGCGACCTCGACGCGCACGATTAAGGCGACGGCGGAACGGCTGGCCGAAGGTTCGGTGCAGCAGAGCCAGCGCGTGACGGAAGTGTCGGCGGCGATCGGCACGATGACCGATTCGATCCAGCAGGTGGCCCAGACGGCGAATACGGCGAGCACGGTGGCGACGCAAGCGCTGGCAGCCGCGCGCGGCGGCAACGAGTCGGTGCAGAAGACGGTGGAAGGCATGGACGCGATCCGGACCCACGTGCAGGAAACGGCCAAGCGCATCAAGCGCCTGGGCGAGAGCTCGCAGGAGATCGGCGAGATCGTGCAGTTGATCGAAGACGTGGCCGACCGCACCAGCATCCTGGCGCTGAATGCTTCGATTCAAGCGGCAATGGCCGGCGAAGCGGGCAAGGGCTTTGCGGTGGTGGCCGAGGAAGTGGAACGGCTGGCGGAACGCGCGACCGGTTCGGCGAAGAAGATCTCGACGCTGATCAAGTCGATTCAGACCGATACCAAGGAAGCCATCACGGCGATGGAAGAGACGACGCGCGAAGTGGTGGGTGGATCAAGCCTGGCCAGCGCGGCCGGTTCGCGGCTGGCGGAAATCGAAGCCGTCTCGCAGCGGCTGGCGGTGCTGATTGAATCGATCTCGCAGGCCTCAAAGCAACAGGCGCTCGGTTCCGAAGCTGTGTCGCGCAACGTGGCGGTGATCTCGGGCGTGGCGGTGGAAACGGCCAATGGCGCCCGTTCGGCCTCCGAAAGCATCCAGTCGCTGGCGGAACAAGCCGAGCAACTGCGCGCTTCTCTGCGTCACTTCCGGTTGCCGGAAGAGAGCCGCAAGACCAACGACCGCGATGTGGTGGCCGCCTAAGGTAGATCATGGCCACCATCCATGACCGGGAGGTGGTGGACGGCTTCACTGTAGAAGTGGCCGGCTACTTTCCTCAAATCGAGAGTGCGCTGGCGAGCTTGTTGCAATCGCCAGTGAATCCGACCGCGCTCGAGCAGTCGCATCGTCTGTTTCATTCCATCCGCGGCGCCAGCCGGGTGGTGGGTTGCACCGAACTGGCCGTGCTGGCCGATGAAAGCGAGCGCTTGCTGGAAGCCGTGGCGGCGGGCGAGCGGGAGTTCGACGCCGAAGTCGCGGACCAGTGCCGCACGTCGCTGGCGGCCATGCGCGAGGCGTTGGCGCGCTTTGAGCCTCCGCAGGTCGCGACGGGTTATCAGGCGCGCGCGGCGCGTCCGGAGCCGGAGATTGACCCGGAACTGGTGGAAGGCTTCCTGCTGGAAGCCGAAGAGCATTTCGCCCGCATCGAGCAGCATTTGCGCGGTCTGGACCGGGCGACGGAGCGGACGGTGCCGCTGGGCGAGGTCCGGCGGTCCGTGCATACGCTCAAGGGCTCGGCCGGCATGGTGGGTTTTCCAGAGATCAGCCAACTGGCGCATCGCATGGAAGACTTGCTCGACTCGCTGGTGGAGCGCGGGCAGGAATACACGCCCGACGTGCATGATCTGCTGATCACCACCTACGATGTGCTGGTTGACTTGGCTGGCCTGGGAACCGGGGCGGTGGAGAATCGCGATGCGGCGCTCGAGGTGCTTTATACGGCCTATGCGGAACTGCTGCCCGAACGCGACGAAGAGCAGGAGATCGAACACTTCCATCGCCACTCGGCGGTGGCGCATGAGCCCGAGGCCCGGACGTCGGACTCCCCGGTGCCCGAGCAGGTGGACCCCAACAAGTACGTTCGCGTGCCGCTCGATCGCTTGCGCGAACTCGTGCGGCTGGTGGGCGAACTGCTGGTGAACCGATCGACTTTCGAGCGCAGCTATGCGCGCTTTCAGCATGAAACGTCGGAAGTGAATCTTGTGCTGAAGCGGCTGCGGCGCTTGTCGCAGCGCTTGGATTCTGAATACGCGACTCCCGCGCTGCTGCGTCCGAGCCTGTTGCGACAGGGCCAGGAATTGGTGGATCCGCGCGCGGACTTCGACCCGCTGGAGATGGATCGCTACACCGAATTTCACTTACTGGCCCGCGACTTGAACGAGACCGCGAGCGATATCGGCGCGGCGGGACACCAGTTGGGTGGCTTGCTCGGCGACTTCGATGGCTACCTGACTCGCTTAGGACGGCTGACGACCGAGTTGCAGGACAAACTCCTGGCGCTGAGCATGGTGCCGTTCCAGACGCAGGCCTCGCGCCTGCACCGCACCGTGCGCATCACCGGTGGCAAAGAGGGCAAGCCGGCGGAGTTGACGATCGAAGGAGCGAACGTCGAGTTCGACAAACAAGTGCTTGAGCAGATCTGCGGCCCGCTGGAACACCTGTTGCGTAACGCGGTGAGCCACGGCATTGAGGACGCCGACCGGCGCGTGGCCATCGGCAAGCCGGAGACCGGCAATATCGTGCTGCGCATTGCGCGCGAAGGCACCGAAATCGTGCTGCGCCTGTCCGACGACGGCGCGGGCATCGACGTCGCCAAGGTGCGCGATGCCGCCGTGCGGCACGGATTCCTGACGGCGGATCAGGCGGCGCAGGCCACGCAAGCGACGCTCTATACGCTGTTGTTTGAACCAGGTTTCACGACGGCCAAGGAAGTGACCGACGTCTCCGGACGGGGCATCGGTCTGGACGTGCTGCGGTCGACGATTGAAAGTCTGAGCGGCTCGATGTCGGTGGACTCGAACCTCGGACAAGGCACCAGCTTCACCATCCGGCTGCCGCTTTCGATGGCCATCACGAAGGTGCTGCTGGTGGAAGCGCAGGGCTCGGTGTTCGGCTTGCCGCTGGCGCCGGTGCAGCGCATCACCCGGGTGGAGATGGAAGAGCTCAGCCGGTTGGGCGGTACGTGGACGCTGAAGGACGGCCAAGTGCCGTTGCGGCTGGTGGAACTGGGAAATGAACTGGGGCTGGCGGCGGCTCCCACCGAAGATGAGATGCGGCATCGGCCGGTGCTCGTTTTGCGGCGCGGTGAACAACGCTATGCACTCATGGTGGACCGCATTTTGGAAGCACGCGACGTGGTGCTGAAGCCGCTGGGCAAGCTGACGAAGAAGATTCCCGGCATCGCCGCCTCGACGCTGTTGGGCGACGGTAGCGTGGTGCTGATTCTCGAACCGGCCGAACTGGGCGCAGCGACCATGGGCGCCGTGGCGCAACGGCGGCTGACGCCGGCGGCGCGCCGCCCGATCGAAGTGCTGATCGTCGACGATTCGCTCAGCGTGCGCCGCGTGATGGCCAATCTATTCCGCGGAGAGGGCTGGCAGCCGCGCGAAGCCAAAGACGGCGTGGAAGCGCTCGAATGGTTGGGCAAGGCGACGGAGTTGCCCGACGTGGTGCTGATGGACGTGGAGATGCCGCGCATGGATGGCTTTGAATTGTTGGCCAGCCTGCGGGCCCAGGACGCTTACAAGAATCTGCCGGTGATCATGGTGACGTCGCGTTCCGGCGATAAGCATCGCCAAAAGGCCATCAGCCTGGGCGTGAACGATTACCTGGTGAAGCCATTTGTGGAAGACGCGCTTCTCGGATTGGTACGCCAGTGGGCGAGGAGAGCATCGTGAGCCAGCAATTCTTTCTCGTCGAACGCGGCGGCGTGGTGTACGCCCTGCCTCAAGAACTGGTGACCGGGGTGGAACGGTTCACGAACTCGTTGGTGCGGCTGGATCTGGCGTTGGGGGCGTCGCTCGAAGTGGAGCGCATCTCGATGCCGATCGAGGCGCCGGGCGAGTCGGCACGGCGCTTGTCGCCGGGCATGGAGCGTGCACTGCCCGGGGCTCTGGGGGTGCTGCGCTTGCCGCAAGGACTGGTACTCGCGGTGGAGCCGTCGTTCTTTCACGATGCGCCGTCACCGAAGCGTACGCCGCGGCTGGAAGCGTTGACCGAACTGCGGGGTGGCGGCACCGGCGCGAATGGCGAAGCGATGGTGTTGCGACTGGCGGGGACGGACGCGCGTTTACTGTTACCCGCGGCGCAGGTTCTGGAAGTGGTTCCACGGCCGGAGGCCATACGGCTCGAGAAAGAGCGCGAAGGTCTCTCGGCGCTGATGGAGTGGCGCGGGCGGATCGTTCCCGTGTTTGGCTTTGCTCCGCCCGAGCGGGTTGCCGTGGTACGGGGGACGGTGTCCGCAGACCCATGTGCGCTGGTGATCGAGGATCGCGTGGAGCGCGTCCGGTGGCCCCTGGCGCAGATTCACCGCGCGGTGGGTGACTTTGTGCCGCCATTGCCGGTGCGCGGCGCCTTCGGTTATCAGGGCCAGCCGCTGCTGATTCCCGACGTCGATGTGATGGCCGCCTGAAGCGGATAGAATCTTAGGCATGCTGACTCGCCGACAAGCCCTGGCTCGCATGGCCGGGGGCTTCGGGTCGGTGGGCCTCTCGCAAGTTTTGGCCGCCGATCAGGCGCCGCATTTCGCCCCGAAGGCCAAACGCATCATCTACCTGGTGCTGAACGGCGGGCTGTCGCAAATCGACAGCTTCGACCCGAAGCCGATGGTGGACAAGTACGACGGCCAGCCAGTGCCGGGCGGAGCGCCGAAGACCGAGAGCAGCCTGGGGCACCTCATGCGGTCGCCCTTCACGTTCAAACAGTACGGGCGGAGCGGCATTCCGGTGAGCGAGATCTTTCCGCGCATCGCCGAGCGTATCGACGACTTCTGCGTGATTCGGTCCATGCACACCGAAGTACCGAACCACGAGCCCTCGCTGTTCATGATCAACTCGGGCGCGATTCAGCCGGGCCGGCCGTCGATGGGAGCCTGGATCAACTACGGTTTGGGAACGATGAATCGTAGCTTGCCGGGCTTCGTCGTGCTCTGTCCGGGGATTCCGGTAGTGGGGCCGCCGCTGTGGGAGAGCGCGTTCCTGCCGGCCACCTATCAGGGCACGCATATCCGGATGGAAGAGAAGGATCCGCGCAAGCTGATCCGCTTCATCGAGAATAAGGACGCCGATCTGGCCGGGCAGCGGCGGCAATTGGATCTGTTGGCGCGGCTGAATGAGCGGCATCTGGCGGAGCGCGTGGCGGACCCGCAACTGGAGGCGTCCATCGCTGCGATGGAGACCGCCTATCGCATGCAGACCGAAGCGCCCGAGGTGTTCGACCTTGCCCGCGAGCCCGACGATGTGCGCACGCGTTACGGAGACAGTGCCTTCGGCCGCAGTTGCCTGACGGCGTTGCGGCTGGTGGAGCGGGGCGTGCGGATGGTGCAGGTCTACTTCGGCAACTCGCAGCCGTGGGACAACCACGAGGACATCCACGTGCATCGCCGGCTGGCGCGGCAGGCCGATCCGGCCATTGCCTCGCTGCTGGAGGATCTCAAATTGCGGGGTCTGTTCGAGGATACGGTGCTGGTGGTGGGGACGGAGTTTGGCCGGACGCCGGCGGTGCAGAACAGTTCGACGATCAAGCTGCACGCGGGACGGGATCACAACTCGTTGGGTTTTACGATTCTGCTGGCGGGCGGGGGAATCAAAGGTGGCACCATTTACGGCGCCACCGATGAGTTGGGATTCAAAGCCGTCGATAAGCCCGTGCACCCGCACGACCTGAATGCGACCTTGTTGCACTTGCTGGGCCTGGACCACACGAAGCTGACTTACTTCTATAGTGGCCGCTACTTCCGGCTGACGGACGTTCACGGTGAAGTGATCCGTCCGATTCTGGCTTAGCCGGCTAGATGCACTTCTGAATCAATTCCTTGATCTTGGCCTGTTCGGTGCTATCAGGGTTCTTGGTGAGCGCCACTTCGAGCGATTTGCGCGCGTTCGGCTTGTCACCCTTCTGATAGAGCGCCATGCCCAGATGGTAGTGGTAGGTGGACCGGTCGGGGTAACGCTGAATCAGTTCCCGGAAGATGGAAACCGCGTTATCGCTCAGGTTCTTCTTGATGTAGATCCAGCCCAGGGTGTCGTTGACGTCCGGGTGGTTGGGCATCCGCTGCTTCGCGCGGTTGGCGTAAGAGAGGGCCTGGTCGAGGTCGTTGCCTTCTTCCGCCATCAGGTAGGCGACGTTGTTGAGCGCCACCGGATTGTCTGGATCGAGGGCCATGATGCGCTCGTAGATCGGCTTGGCTTCCTTGGTCTTGCCGCGCGCTTCGAGCACGATGGCCTGGCGGACATAGGGGCCGACGTCGTTCGGCGTAATCTCTTTGGCCTTGGCGAAGGCGGCGAGGGCGCCGTCGAAGTCACCTTTGAGGCGCAGCACGTCGCCGAGCCGGAGGTGCAAGTCCGCCGACTTCGGATTCTTGCTGAGCAACTGCCGGAATTCGGTTTCCGCGATGTCGAGCTTGTTGGCGCGCGCCGCGGTGTTCGCGTAGACGATGCGGAGGTCGTTACGGTCCGGGGCCTTGCCGATCTCCCCGCGAAGCAGGTTCAGCGCGGCGTCGAACTGTTGCTGCGAAGTGAGCACTTCGATCAGGCCGGCGAGGCTGCGGGGATCGGTGGGCGAGTTGGCGTAGAAGCCGCGGAACACCGACTCGGCCTGCTTGTAGTTCTTCTCGGCGAGGCTCAACATACCCAGCTGGAACTGGGCGTCGGGCAGCGACGGATTCTGCTTGAGCATCGCTTCGAGATCCGTGCGCGCCTGGCCAAATTCACGCATGCCGATCAGGGCCGAAGTCTTCAGCAAGCGGGCGGCGAGGTTGTTCGATTCAAACTGGAGGACCTGGTTAGCCGTCTGCACCGCGTTCGGATAATCCTGTTTGGAAATGTAAACCTGGGCGAGCGCCAGCTTGGCAATCTGGTAGTCCGGACGATACTTGAGAGCTTCGAGCAACTGGACCTTGGCGGCGTCGAGGTCGCCCTTGGCCAGCAGCGCGCGAGCGAGGTTGAAGCGGAAGACGGCGTTGTCGGGCGCCTTGGCGACCACCGACTGGAGGTCGTTCACCGCGGACTGCACTTCTTCCTTCGTGCCGGCCTGCAGCTTCAGCGACGAGCGCATCGCCAGCGCGTCGGTGTCGTTCGGAGCTTCCTTCAGGATGCTCTCCACCAACTGCGTGGCTTCGGTCTTCTTACCCTGCATGACCATCGTTTCGACGATCTTCTTCTGGTAAGCGTGCTTTTCTTTGGGCTGATCCTTGGCGCCGAGTTCGTATTGGCGGATGGCGCTCTCCAGGTCCTTGGTGCGGAAGTAGAATTCGCCTACCACCAGGTGGCGGTTCGGGAAGTTCTGGGCGTCGTTGAGGATCTGGTTGAGGGCGCCCTGCATGTCGTCGCGGCGGTTGTTCACAAAGTAGTGTGCGGCGAGTTGCAGGCGGTGCTGGACATTCTTGGGGTCGTTGGCGACCTGCAGTTTCAGCAGTTGTTCGGCTTCATCCAAGCGCTTCTGCTGGACGAGGCGAGAATAGAGAACGTTGTAGATGGGGCCGTAGGTCTTGTTGGTGGTGATCAGCTGGCGGCCGAGCTTTTCGGCTTCATCCCAGCGATCGTTGGCACCGAGCGTCTGCACCAGCACCAGGACCAGGTCCGGCTGATTCGGCTTGACCTGATTGGCCTTCTCGAAGAACTCGAGTGCGCCCTTGGCATCCTGCTTGGTGAGCGCCACGTAGCCGTTCAAACGCAGGCCGTCATAGGACGTCGGGTTCGCCGCCATGAGCTTTTTGGACAGCTCTTCGATTTCCTTGATGAACTCCTTGGGCTTCTTAGGGTCCACCGCGTAGAAAGTGAGGTAGATCTCGGCCAGCTTGGCCGGGGCGTCCAGGTTCTTGGGATCCAGTTCCACGGCGCGCTGGAAGGCGCGCATCGCGTCCACGGGGCGACCGAGCTTCAGTTCCGACAGACCGAGCCGATAGTGCGCTTCGCCGAAGCGCATATCCTTCTGCAGCGACCGACGGTACATGATCGACGCTTCTTTGAACTTCCCGTTGTTGAAGTACTTGTTGCCGCTGTCCAGGTACTTCTGGCGCAAATAGGCGGGGTCGTTCGAGCAGGCCGTGATCAGGGCGAGGGTGGTAAGGGCGATCGCCAGTTTCCAGGCGCGCGTCGCAAATCTCATGCAGTTCTCCGAAAACAATCTCATCACATCATACCCGCTTCGGCGGGCGCTCCCAGTACTCACAGCGGAGGTGGGCTTTTAGGCAGGGGTTAATCGCGGTTCTTGGTGGACGGGCAGGTGCAGCAGTCAGAACAACGGTTACAGTGTTCGCATTGGTGCAATGCGCAGCAATCTTTGGTGCAGTAGACGCAAATCCGTCCCGACGGCTCTGCGCAAATCGAACATTCGAAGCGCAGTTCGGGCTTTTCCTTCTCCGGCGTTTCGAGATGAGGGGGGACGGGGGTGGTCATCTACTGTTTGGGCTTTTCCGGCGTTTTAGGTTTAGGAATCATCGGAACCACGCGCGGCGGCAGACTCCGGCAACGCTGCGCTTCCTGTTCAAGCACGTCGCGCTCTTGTTCGCGCATCGTCACCAACTCCTTTAAATATTCTCGCAGACGTTCGCGGGAAGCGGCGGTCTCATTGGTGAGGCTGGCGAGCAAATCGGCGACGGCCGGGTTCTGGTACCGGCGGATGCCGTCGGTAAAGGACAGAATCTGGCTCTCCAGGGATTGCAGTCGGAAGTGGACGTCGAGGGCGAGCGTCATGCGCTCGGGTTGGCGGGCAAGGGCATTGGTGACCTGGGTGATGTAGCCAATCTGCTTGAGGAGACGGTCCTGCTGGAGGGCGTAGCCTTCGGGGGCGCCTTCCCATTTGGCCGGCTCGATCTGTTTGATGAGCGGCGCCAACCGTTCGGTCTGGCTGATGAGCTCCGTCAGTTGTTTCCGCACCTCCCATTCGGGGGGCACTCCCTGGGCAGCGAGGGAGGCGACCAAACCGCCGAAAGCGAGCAAACCACGCGCGATCACAACCACCAGTTTCTCACGGCGGAGGGAACCCGGGGCCCAGGTGATAGCATCAAAGCAGATATTTCACATGCGAGACGTCATTATTCTGGGATCCGGCTGCGCGGGGAACACGGCGGCCATTTATACGGGGCGCGCGAACCTGAAGCCTTTGGTGGTGATGGGGCACGAACCGGGCGGGCAGCTTTCGATCACTACCGAGGTGGAGAACTTCCCCGGCTTTCCGGCCGGTGAAATGGGCCCGACGCTGGTCGAGAACATGAAGAAGCAGGCGGAGCGCTTCGGTGCCGAGTTTCGCTACGGCACAGTGATTGAAGCCGACCTCTCGAAGCGGCCCTTCCGGCTCAGCATTGACGGCGAATGGGTGGAAACGCGAACGCTGATCGTGGCGACCGGCGCCTCAGCGCGCTGGCTGGGGCTCGACAGCGAACAAAAGCTGATCGGCCACGGCGTCAGTTCGTGCGCCACCTGTGACGGCTTCTTCTACCGCGACAAGGAAATCATGGTGGTGGGTGGCGGCGACTCCGCCATGGAAGAGGCCAACTTCCTCACCCGCTTTGGCCGTCAGGTGACTCTGGTCCATCGGCGCGACTCCTTCCGCGCGTCGAAGATCATGGTAGAGCGCGTCATGGCGAATCCCAAGATCAAGGTCCTGCTGAATACGGTTGTGGACGAGGTGCAGGACGTCAGCGCCAAGTCCGTCACCGGCGTGAAGCTACGGAATCTGCTGACCGGCGAGACCTGGCATCAGGCGGTGGATGGCTTCTTTGTGGCCATCGGCCACGTGCCGAACACGAAGCCCTTTGTGGGGCAATTGGATCTCGACGAGGACGGCTACATCATTTCGCACGGCGGAGCCCGCACGAACATTCGCGGCGTATTCCACGCGGGCGACGTGCAGGACCGCGTGTATCGGCAGGCCATTACCGCTGCCGGCGCCGGCTGCATGGCGGCCATCGAAGCCGAGCGGTTCCTCGAAGCCGAAGGTCACTAAGCGCTATTCTTTGGCGGCGATCCCCAGCGCCTTCATCTTGCGATAAAGGTTGCTGCGCTCCAGACCCAGTTGTTCAGCCGCGCGGGTGACGTTGCCCTTGGTTTCTTCCAGTTTCCGTTGTATAAAGTCGCGCTCGGCGTTCTCGCGGACCTCCTGGAGGCTCGCGAAGCGTTCCGGCGCGGCCCGTCGCGGGGCGGCCGTCAGCGGCACGCTGCGCGCGTCGATGCGCGTCTGCGGATTCAGAATCACGATCCGCTCCATCACGTTCTTCAGTTCGCGGACATTGCCCGGCCAATGGTAAGCCACCAGTTCGCCATAAGCTTCCGGGGTGAGTTCCTTGGGCTTGCGTCCGTAAGCGCGGGTGAATTCGCGCAAGAAGTAGTCAGCCAGCAGCGGAATGTCCTGCCGGCGATCGCGGAGCGGCGGGACGTGGAACGGGATGACGTTGAGGCGATAGAACAAGTCTTCCCGGAAGTTGCCGCGTTCGATCTCGTGCTCGAGGTTCTTGTTGGTGGAGGCGACCACGCGGACGTCGACTTGCGTGCTTTCGTCGGCGCCCAGGGCAGAGAAGCGCTGCTCGTCCAGGGCGCGCAGCACCTTGGCCTGCGTGCGTAGACTCATGTCGCCGACTTCGTCCAGAAAGAGCGTACCGCCGTCGGCGCGTTCGAACTTGCCGACCTTGTCCTCCGGCGCACCGCTGAAGCTGCCTCGCCGATGGCCGAAGAGTTCGCTTTCGATGAGGTCTTCCGGAATGGCAGCGCAGTTCACTTCGACAAACGGTTGCTGCGCCCGCGGACTCACGGCATGGATGGCGTGCGCCACCAGCTCTTTGCCCACGCCGCTCTCGCCATAGATCAGCACGCGGCCGTTGGTGCCGGCCATGAGGGACAGTTGCTGGCGCAGGGCCTTCATGGGAACGCTGTCGCCGATAATCAGGGGCTGATCATGATCCTGGAGGCGGTAGAGCTCCTGCTCCAGGCGCCGCTGCTGGATGGCATTCTTCGCCGCGATGGTGACCTTCTCGATGGTGAGTGGCTTCTCGAGAAAGTCAAAGGCGCCGAGCTTGGTGGCCCGCACGGCGGTCTCAATGTTGCCGTGGCCGGAGATCATCACCACCGGCGGACGATCGGCGATCGGCAACTCCTGGATCTGCTCGAGGACGCCCAAGCCATCGACGCCAGGCAGCCAAATGTCGAGCAGAACCAGGTCGTAAGCATGACGGCGTAGCTCGTCAAGACACTGCTCGCCTTTGCCCAGAGTGTGAACCACATAGCCTTCGTCTTCGAGCACCGCTCCTAGCGTCTGCCGGATGGCCGGCTCGTCATCGACGATTAAAATGCGTGCGCGCTTCAAGAAACCCCCGCAAGAACGGCGACCGGGAATTCAATGACGAAGCGAGCCCCGGCCGGCTCATTTTCTTCGACGCGTATGGTGGCGCCATGTTCCATCAAAACGTGGTTGACGATGGCGAGGCCGAGCCCCGTGCCGCGGTTCTTGGTGGAGAAGTAAGGCAGAAAGAGCTTTTCGCGGTCTTCGGGTGAGATGCCGCAGCCGGTATCGCTGATGGTGAGCTCGACGGTTTCGGGCGAGGTGGCGGCGGTGGTCACCAGCAGCCGGCGCAACGGCACATCGTGCATCGCTTCGGCGGCATTGTCCACCAGGTTTACCACCACGCGCTTTACCTGTTCGGCGTCCAGTTGCAGCGTGGGCAAGCCGGGCGCGAGATCCTTGACGACTTCGACGCCGGTGAGGCGCTCATGGAAGACGGACAAGCCGTGGTCGACGATTTCGTTCAGGTCGGCCGGGCGGCGTTGCATGGTGGGAAAGCGCGCGAACTGCGAGAACTCGTCCACCAGGGCGCGGACACTTTCCACTTCGCTGGTGATGACTGTGGAGCACTCGCGCAACACGCGCTGCAGGTCTGGCGAGGCGGGATGGCGCTCGAGTTGGCGGGCGATGCGTTCGGCGGAGAGCGAGATGGGCGTCAGCGGATTCTTGATCTCATGAGCCACGCGCCGCGCCACTTCCCGCCACGCGGCGGTTCGTTGGGCTTGCAATAATTCGCTGGTGTCTTCGATCACCAGGACGTAGCCGTGGTGCATGGCCTCGAGCGCCGTCACGGTGACTCCCAAGTGGAGCGTGCGGCCGTCGCGCGCCATCTCCATCTGGCGGCTCGCCAAGCCGGTACGGCGAGCGCGCTTCATCAGATAGTGGATCTCGGCGGCGTCGTCAGGCGAGAAAAGGTCTTCGAGCATCACGGCCCGCGCGACTTGTTCGGCCGGGAAGATCGTCTTCAACGCCGGGTTCACGCGCAGGAGCCGGCCGTCGGCGGCGAGCGAAATCACGCCCGTGGGGATGCTTTCGAGGATCGCCTCGGTGAAGCGGCGGCGGCGCTCGAGTTCCCGGTCGTTGGCTTCGAGAGCCTGGGTCATTTCGTTGAAGGCGCGCACCAGCATCGCCAGTTCGTCCACTGCCTTCACCCCCACGCGATAACCCAGGTTTCCGGCGCGCACCTGGCGGGCGCCCTCCAGCAAGGCGGAGATCGGGACGCTGAGGTGACGCGCCATCAGCAGCGCCACCCAGATGGCGAAGAACAGGATGAACAGCGTGATGAGCAACAGCAGCAGGATGTAGAAGTCGCGAAACTCTTTGCGGTGCGTCGCTAGTTCGTTATAGCGCTTCACGGCCTCGCTGATCTCGGATTCGGTTTGCCGAAGGTCGAGCGGCATCCGGGATTCGAGGACCAGCTTGCGTTGGCCGTCGATCATGGCGCTGCCGGTGAGCGAATCGCGCTGTGCGGGTTGGCTCTCACAGAGCGCGACCCGTTCCTTGCCCGTGTCGATCCAGGCCGCGTCCACTTCGAGCTCCCGGCAGATCGCCCCACTTACCGAGGCCGTGGTGGCGAGCTTGAGCGCGCCGTAGCGGGCCAGCGTGTCGATGCGCCGCTGCGTCTCCTGGCGGATGCCGACCCCGATGTCGATCAGGCTTTCGCGGACCTGCATCGCCGGGATGCTGAACCATTTGTCCAGGTTGCGGTTCAGCACCTGGATGCTGAAGATCACCAGAAAGACCACGGGCAGAATGCTGAGGGCGAGCGCACCGGCCACCAGCTTCGACCGCAGGCGAGAGCCCTCCTGGCCGCTTTGGCGCTCGATGTAGAGCTTCAGGCCCTGCCGGAAAAGCATGAACCCGAGGGTGATCGTCATCAGGAAGACGAGCGTCGAGATGGCCCAGAAAAGGAAAACCTGCGCCGAGCTTTCAGGCGCATAGTCGACGCGGAAGGATCCCTGCCACACGACCAGCGTCGTGAGGAAGAGCAGCACCAACACGCCCAGCCCGAAGACGTATCGCTTTTTCATGGCCTGCTTTCGATTATAGGGCGGCTATCGGCGGCGGGGGTTAAAGCGGAAGGCCATGCCCGCAAAGCAAAGGAGACTGATGAGAAGGCTGGCGATGAAGTCGTCGGTATCCAGGTTGATGCCGGCTGAATAGTCCGGCGACGGGGAAGGGTACGCGTGGGATTGGGTTGGTTGCCAGTTGCGCCGGGCACCGCTCTTTTTTCGTCGAGCCACTAAGAAGCAGAACGGCAGGCGCCGGAAAGACGTTCGCCCCAAAAAAGAAAGCGGGCATGAATTCGATTCATGCCCGCCCGCAACTCGCGGAGGATTCTCTGTGGGGAGAGTAAGGAGACGAAATAGAAAAGAACGAAACGAAAAAGTCGTGTTTAGCTGGCCGAAGCGGCCGACGCGGCGGGGAGCGCCGACGTCCGGAACTCATACTGTTGAATTTCGAGGGCGGCCATGCCATTCTGGCTGCGGACTACGCGGCCCCGGGCCACCAGCCGCAGGGCGCATTTATTGTTCAATTGCGCGGGCCACGTGATCGACAGCTCCATCCGTTTCCCTGGCACCAACTGGTGGTCAGCGGTGAACAGAACGCCGGCGCTGCTCATGTTGAGCGTTTTGCCTTCGCCCGCCTCTTCGCCGCTCCGCTTACTGAGGACCTTATAGCGAACTTCGCGTTCAATCGGGAAACGGTCGGAATGGCGGCGGTCATTCTCAATACGGGTGGTCGACGTCATGGCTCCGGGAAACATCATATGGTCCTCTCTCTGTTGCTGCTGACAAAGCTAGTCTGCGGCTGCGAGGGCGGCGAGACAATGGAATCAACGTCCTAATTTGCGGTGGTACGCCCGGCTGGAACCAGTTATCATCTTCGCTATGACTCGCACCAGTACTCTGCTTACCGGCTTACTCCTCTGCCTTAGCCTCGGCGCGGCGGAAGAGAAGCAACTTGTTCAGCCTAAGGAGTTTGCCCCCGGTCGTCCCTTCTCCCCGGGCATCATTGCCAATGGCACCCTCTACGTAGCGGGTCAGATCGGTCAGGACTTGAAGACGGGCAAGATGGGCGAAACCTTCGAAGATGAAGTAAAGCTAACCTTGCAGAATATCGGCGTCATCCTCAAGGAAGCCGGCTACGACTTCAAGGACGCCGTCAGCGTCACCGTTTACCTCACCGACATCGGCCTCTTCAACCGGATGAACTCCATCTACACCACCTTCTTCCCCGAGCCTCGCCCCGTGCGGGCCACCGTGGCTGTGGCGAAGCTCGTCGGAACCGCTCAGATTGAGATCAGTTTGACGGCGTGGAAGGATCCGAAGAGCAAAGGAAAGGCGAAGAAGTAATCGCCACCTCCATTGGCCCTTATAGGGGCCAATCAAGAATTCGATGGTCCTGAAATGGGCTCAGTCGATACCCTCCCGCCCCAAGGCCATCCAAAGGCGATAGAGTATTACTGAGCCCAACATGATCGAAACCAAGACCCCTGTTGAAGTCCTGGCGGATACGAACCCCCAGGAGACGTCCGAATGGCTGGAAGCGCTTGACGAAGTGCTCGAAGCCGGTGGAACCCAGCGCGCCAATCAGTTGTTAGCCCTCTTGATGGAGCGTGCTTCCTCACGCGGCCTCACTTCCGGGCAGCGCTTCAATACTCCCTACCTGAACACGATCCCCGTCAGCGCCGAGGTACCTTATCCCGGCAACCGCGAAATCGAACGCCGCATCAAGTCGATCATCCGCTGGAACGCGATGGCCGCAGTTGTACGAGCGAACAAGTACGACCCCAACATCGGCGGGCACATTTCGACCTACGCATCTCAGGCGACCTTCATGGAGGTCGCCTTTAATCATTTCTTCCGTGGTTCCTACGGCGATCAGCCCGGCGACATGATCTATTTCCAGGGTCACGCCTCGCCTGGCGTGTACTCGCGCGCCTTCGTGGAAGGCCGGCTCACCGAAGACCATCTGAAGAACTTCCGTCACGAACTGCGCGACTCCCCCGGCTTGAGCAGCTATCCGCACCCGTGGCTGATGCCCGACTTCTGGCAGTTCCCCACGGTGTCGATGGGCTTGGGCCCGATCAACTCGATTTACCATGCGCGCTTCCTGCGTTACCTCGAGAACCGCTCCCTGATTCCGGCCACCGGCCGCAAGGTGTGGGCGTTCCTCGGTGACGGCGAAACCGACGAACCCGAGTCGCTGGGCGCTTTGACGCTCGCCTCGCGCGAAAAGCTCGACAACTTGATCTTCGTGGTGAACTGCAACCTGCAGCGCCTCGACGGCCCGGTGCGCGGCAACGGCAAGATCATCCAGGAGCTCGAAGCCGCCTTCCGCGGCGCGGGTTGGCGCGTGATCAAAGTCATTTGGGGCTCCGGTTGGGATCGGCTGTTGGCCGAGGACACCAGCGGCCTGCTGCTGAAGCGCATGGAAGAATGCGTGGACGGCGAGTATCAGGCTTTCAAGGTCCGTGGAGCCGATTACATCCGTCGCGAGTTCTTCGGCAAGTATCCGGAGACGCTGAAGCTGATCGAAGGCATGAGCGACGAGGAAATCCTCAAGCTCGACCGTGGCGGTCATGACCCGGTGAAGATGTATCAGGCCTTCAAACTGGCGATGGAATCCACCGGCCAGCCCACCGTTATCCTGGCGAAGACCATCAAGGGTTATGGCCTGGGCGAAGCCGGCGAAGGCCGCAATGTCACTCACAGCCAGAAGAAGCTGAACGAAGACGAACTGCAGAAGTTCCGCAGCCGCTTCAATATCCCGATTCCCGAGTCGCTGGTGGACACGATTTCGTTCTACCGTCCGGAACCGGATTCGCCGGAAGGCAAGTACATTCGCGAACGCCGCGAGGCGCTGGGCGGCTATGTGCCGCGCCGCGAAGTGAAGCCGCTGAACATGACGGCGCCTCCGCTCGACGTCTTCAAGGAAGCGCTCGATGGGTCCGGCGGCCGGCCCGCCTCCACCACCGCGGCGTTTGTCGGCGTGCTGAAGTCGCTGCTGAAGGACGGGCAGTGGGGCAAGTATGTGGTGCCGATTATCCCGGACGAGGCCCGCACCTTTGGTATGGAAAGCCTGTTCCGCTCAAACGGCATCTACGCGAGCCAGGGCCAGCTCTATAAGCCGGTCGATAGCGAGATGTTCCTCTATTACAAAGAGGCGCGCGACGGGCAGATCCTGGAAGAAGGCATTACCGAAGCCGGTTCGATGGCCAGCTTCACCGCGGCGGGTACGGCTTATGCCAACCTCGGCGTGCCGATGCTTCCCTTCTACATCTACTACTCGATGTTCGGCTACCAGCGCGTCGGCGACCAGGTTTGGGCCTTTGGCGATTCGCGCGGTAAGGGCTTCATGATGGGCGGCACCGCCGGCCGCACCACCCTGCTGGGCGAAGGCTTGCAGCATCAGGATGGCCACAGCCACGTGCTTTTCGGCTGCGTGCCGAACTGCCTCACCTACGATCCGGCCTACGCTTACGAACTGGCGATCATCATCCAGGACGGTATTCGCCGGATGTATCAGAACGGCGAGGACATCTTCTACTACGTCACCGTGGAGAACGAAAACTACGCCCAGCCACCGATGCCGGCCGAAGGTCGCGAGGCGATCATCGAAGGCGTGCTGAAAGGCATCTATCAGGTGCGCTCGGCGCCGGATGCGCAAGTGCAGCTCTGGGGCAGCGGGGCGATTCTGAACGAGGCTCTGCGCGCGCAGGAAATTCTCCGCGACAAGTACTCGATCGCCGCCAATGTCTGGAGCGTCACCAGCTACAACGAACTGCGTCGCGACGCGGTGGCGGTGGAGCGTCGCAACCGTCTGCATCCGGCCGACGAGCCCGTGCAGGCTCACATCCAGCAGGTGATGTCCGGCACGCAAGGCCCGATCATCGCCGCTTCGGACTACATCAAAGTCGTGGCCGACCAGCTTTCGCCCTGGCTGGGTGGACGTCTGACGGCGCTCGGTACCGACGGCTTCGGCCGGTCCGAGAATCGCGAACATCTGCGCCGCCACTTCGAGGTGGACGCGGAGTGCATCGCCGCGGCCGCGTTGGCGCAATTGGCTCGCGACGGCAAATACGACAAGGCGAAGGCTGCCGAGGCCGTGAAGGAACTGGGCATCAATCCGGAAAAGGCTGATCCGGTCAAGGCCTAAACGCGATCAAGGGCGGCGTGACGCGTCTCCGGTAACCGGAAGATGATCACGGCGCCCAGCATAAAGAAGGCGGCGTTCATGGCGAGCGCCGCGCCCAATCCATTTGAGTCCGCGACGGCGCCCACCAGAAAAGGCGCCAGCGCGCTCAAACCCCGCCCGAAGTTATAAGCGAACCCCTGTCCCGTGCCCCGTACACGCGTCGGGTAGAGTTCGGCCAGCATACTCCCGAACAGCGAAAAGAAGCCCGTGCCGAAGAATCCGATGAACGGCCCCAGTAGCAGCAGGACCGTGGCCGCATTCTCGCCCGCCCAACTCGGGGCGGTGCCATAGAAAAACGACAGCAACCCGGCCATCAAGACGTAGAACGCGAACGACGGCCGCCGGCCAAAGCGGTCGCTCATCCAGCCGAAGGTCAGGTAGCCGGCGAACGCCCCGGCCTGCATCGCAATCACCCACGTGCTCGACTTCACCAGGCTCAACCCCGCGCCGCCCTGCGAGGCCGGCGACGACAGGAAGTTCGGCAGCCAGGTGTTCAAGCCCCAATAGCCGAACAGGACCGTGGTGGCCAGCAGCGTGGCGACGATCGTGCGCCGCGCGAGCGCCGGGTCGCGGAACAGGTCGAGCAGCGAACCGTGTCCGAGCGCCTTCTGCTCGAGGTAAATTGCCGGTTCCGTCACGCCCACGCGGACGAAGATCGTCAACAAGGCGGGGACAGTGCCTAGCAGGAAGAGCGGTCGCCAGCCGAAATTGGGCACGATTGCCGAAGAAAGCAGCGCGGCCAGCATGTAGCCGATCGCCCAGCCGGACTGCATGAGCGCGATCGCCTTGCCGCGGTGTTCGGCCGGCCAACTCTCGGAGACCAGCGTCGCTCCCGCGCTCCACTCGCCTCCCAGTCCCAGACCGACCAGCGACCGCCAGAAGATCAGGCTCACCAAGCCGGTGGAGAGCGCCGTACCGCCCGAGGCCAGAGAATAAGCGAGGATGGTCAGAATCAGCGTCTGCCGACGGCCGATCTTGTCGCAAAGGATGCCGGCCACGATGCCGCCGAGTGATGAGGCGACGAGTGTGGCAGAACTCACCAGCCCTGCTTCGCGATTCGACAGCCCGAACTCGGTCTGGATGGCGCGCATGGCGAAGACATAGAGAAGAACGTCCATCGCGTCCAGCATGTAGCCGAACATGGCTGCCCACAACGCCCGCCAGCGGGGCTCTGTCCAGTAGCTTGACAAAGTTGTCGGTCAGAATAGCATGGACGCTGTAACGAAAAGGGAAAAGGGAGCGCCTATCCCTGTGGATTTCTCCGTTTACCGGCGGGGCGGTTCGTACTAAGCTATCTAGATACACTTTTGAACCTGAGGCGATTTGTCTATGTCGGCACTACTGAATCCAGTTCCGCAGCCTACCCCGCAAGCCCCCGGCCCCTCGATCGCGCCTCCTGAGCCCAAGAAGTCGTCGAAAGGCTGGCTGATCGGCCTGCTCCTCGTCGCCGTCGTGGGCTTCCTGGCTTGGCGCTGGATGGAGTCGAAGAAGGCAGAAGAACAGGCCGCCGCGTTGCCGACCTACAAGACCGCCACCGTGATTTCGGCGCCGTTTGAGCTTCGCATGCGGGTCGCCGGACAGACCTCGGCGCGCAACTTTGCGAACGTCACCGTGCCTCGCATGACGGGTCCGGAAGCGAACCGGCCCTTGATGCTCACCAAGCTTGCCCCGGGCGGCGTCCTGGTGCGCCAGGGTCTCCGTGTCGCCGAGATCGACGCCCAGCCGATGCTGGACCACATCGACGACGTCCACTCCACCGTGCTCCAAGCGCAAAGTGACGTGGAAAAGCGCCGCGCTGAACAGGGCATCGAATGGGAAAATCTGCAGCAGTCTTTGCGCGTCGCCAAGTCGACCTTGGACAAAGCCAAACTCGATGCCTCATCGGGCGAAGTTCTGACGCCGATTGACCGCGAATTGCTGAAGCTCTCCGTCGAAGAAGCCCAGGCCGCCTACGACGAACTGAAGACAGATCTGAACTTTAAGGAAGCTTCGCAGAAGGCCGAACTTTCGGTGCTGCGCTACACGCTCGAACGCCATGTGCGCCATCGCGATCGCCATAAGCGTGACGCGGCCCGCTTCAATATCGACACGCCGCTCGCCGGCCTCGTGGTGATGCAGTCCGTCTATATGGGCGGCGAACCGCGCCAGATTCAGGAAGGCGATCAGGTCTATTCCGGCCAGAGCATTCTGAAGGTGGTGGCGCCCAACAGTATGCAAGTGGAAGGCAACATCAGCCAGGCAGATAGCCAGTTGTTCCGCGTGGGCCAGACGGCCAGCATCGGGCTCGATGCGTTCCCGAACGTAAAGCTAAAGGGCCGGATCTACTCGATCGGCGCGATCGCCGCTGCGGGCTACCGGCAGACCAATTTCATCCGCAACGTGCCCGTCCGGGTCGAGATCCTGGATTCGGATCCGCGCCTGATTCCGGACCTGTCCGCCTCGGCCGATGTGTTGCTTGAACAGCAGCCCACGTCCCTCCAGGTGCCGCGCGCGGCCATCGTGACGGAGAATGGCAAGAACTTTGTATACGTTCGCAAGAACGGTCAACTGGAGAAGCGAGCCGTTGAACTTGGGCCGCGCAACTACACGCAGCAAGTGGTGCAGTCGGGCGTTTCGCAAGGCGAGGAAGTCGCTTTGAACTACGTCGCGCCGGTCGCCAAGGCCGTCGTTCAATAAGCCGTCGGCATTCGCCGGTTTGGTTTCAAACAACCCCGCCTCCTTCGGGCGGGGTTGTTTTTTGCGCTCCTCCCAAAAGCCGTTAACGGCGATTTTCATGCAGTTTTCTGATTTAGAATCTAGCACTTAACTTGAATTTGCAGTCTGGTTTTTTCCTGCCGCCAGCTACCTTATTGGACAGGAAGAACCCGTGCCTGAACGCATCAACAAACTGCAACCGAACCGCCTGCTCCACCTCCGCGGTTTCGATAGCCTGGGTGCCGCTGCCGCGCTGCACTCGGCCACTGCCGACAGCTTCGAAGTGAGCGGCGTCTTCCGCGATGCCGCCGACTTTGCCGTGCTGATCCTCCACGACAAAGACAACTTCTACGAACACCCGCGGCTCAAGCATCTGCCGGACTCCGACTTCGACGGTCTCACGCTGACCTTCGACGTCCGCTACGAAGGGCTCATGTCGCTTGATTCGCCCAAGTTCGCCACGATCTCCTGGCCCGTCCTTAGCGTAATCCGCGATGACGCGGCCAGCACGCCCGCGGAGATTCGTCTATCGGAACACGCCACCCAAGTCGGCGGCACCCAGACCGCCGCTTCCGGCAGCTTCACCATCGTCAACAATTCGCTGCGCAAGTTTGACCGGCTGGTGCTCTGGTATCTCAACTACAACTTCGACTACCTCGTCGACCAGGACGTCGATTGCGTCTACGCCTTCGTCGGGGGCGGCGTCGGCACCGTCCACCGGATCACTGTCGACGGCGTGGACTACACGCACACCGAGACGGTGAGCGACACCAACACGAGCATCGCGCTCGCCATGGTCGCGGCGCTCGCGCCCGCCACCAAGGTGACCGCCATCCAGGACCCGGATGTGGCGAATCAGGTGATCGTGCGCGCGGCGCTCGACGACAACGCGCCAGTGCCAGTGACCTCGTCCGCCGGCAGTTCCTACACGCTCTATGGCATTGGCGCTGGTACCGTCGCGTCTGCGCTCGCCGCTCAGATCAACGCCCTCGATTGGACGGGCCTCTCGGTGCTGATGCCGCTCACCGCCGCCACGTCGGGTGCGACGTTGACGATCACGTCGCAGAACTCGGGTGTCGACGGCAACATGATCACGCTTTATGCGGTGGCGAAGAATTCGCGGCTGACGACCGACGTCGACCATCTGGCCCTTACCGGCGGCGTCAGCGATGCCGTGTGGCGCGTCACCCTGGACTTCGCCGCGCTCTCCATTCCCCACATTCGGCAGATGTGGTTTACCTACGCGCCGGCCCTCGCCAATGGCGAGCGGCTCGAGTCCACCGAGTGGCGCGCCATCTACACCAACTGGACTTTGAGCGGCCCCGACGCCAAACAGCGTCTGGTCGTCGCTGGTCCGGACAGCGTCCGCGTGGAGCACAACGACGCCTGGTGCACCTATACCGGCACTTGGGTCGATGAACTCGGCTTCTACTCGAACGGCTACGCCCGCCGCGCCAATACGGTAGGTCAAACCGTCACCGTGCGCTACGCCTGCGCCACCACCCACGACCTCTACCTTGGCACGTCGCTCTACAGCGATCGTGGCAAGGTGAACGTCTCGCTCGATGGCGGCGCCCCCACGGAGCTCGATTGCTACCTCTCCAACCTCACCGCGGTGAATACGCGCCGCCGTGTGCGGACCGCGGTGCCGGCGGGAGAGCATACGGTTCGTATTGAAATGACGGCCGGGCCCTTCTTCTACTTCGATTTCCTGGAGGCCGCGGTACCCACCGACGTGCCGGACGCCCCGCCCGCCCGAGCCGACCTGTCGCCTGCCCTCGACTATTCCACGGACCACACGTACAAGCTGTCTCCGGCGCGCTTGATGTGGAACTTCGACAAGCTGGGCTTTGCCGGGCCAATGAACGAGTACATTGGCGTCTTCTGGTGGAATCAGCGAAAACGTGTCGATGAACATTTTCCGCAGGCGGTGGTGACGCTCTCGGGAACTTTTGTGCCGGGCGATGCGGTCTTCGTCCGGATTGGCGGCGTCCCGATTGGCAAGAGCGTCTTCCCGGGCGAATCGAATGAGCTGATCGCGCGGCACTTCGCCTACTACATCAATGCGACGTTTGTTGGCGTGTGGGCCGAAGCTGTCGGCAGTACGCTGACGGTGGAGTCGCGTTCCACCACTCCCGCTTACTCGTTCACGTTCGAGGCGTGGGCCGACACCGGCTTAGGCTCCACCGGGGCGGTGAGCTTCAGCGGTGCTCTGAACGACGGCGTCGCAGGCACTTGGCAGGTGGACCCCACGCAAACGCCCGGCATCAACCGCGGCGCCTACGACTGGCATCGTGACCTCTATGCCGAATGCGCCGCGCGCTCGCGACCCATCGTCACCGCCTGCTCCATGGAGTTGGTGAACCCGCCCCTGGATTTCGTCGCACGTTTCGCCGACGACACGCCCGTCATCACCTCGGTGGGCTTCGGCAGCTTGAGCTCGGCTCATTGTTCGTTCGGCTCCCACATGCTCGATTACCAGCAAACGGTGTTCACCACGCTCGCCGGTCTGCAACACGATGCCGGCCTCACGCCGCGACTGCAACTGGGTGAATTCGTCTGGTGGTTCTTCTCGAAGCCCGGAGGCGGCATGGCCTACTACGATGCCGAGACCAACGCCGCGGCGCTGACGGCGCTGGGCCGGCCGCTGCATGCTTTTCTGCAACCGACCGACGACCCGACGGTGAATAGCAGTGCCGACGCCATCTTCTTGCGCAATCGCCTCCGCGACCACGCCGCCGGCATCATCTCGCATGTGCAGGCGGCCTACCCCGGCACTCAATTCGAGCTGCTCTTCCCTTACGACGTGAACCATCCCACGCCGGCTGGGGTCTTTCACCTGGGCGGCGCGCTGAATCGCTTCATCAATCTGCCGGCGGAGTGGGAGAGCAAGCCCACCAGCGGGTTCGAGACGCTGAAAATGGAAGCGCTCGACTTCGGTGCCTGGTCCAGGAATCTGGACCTCGCCCGAACCGCCATTCGCCTGCCGTTCGAGCTCGGCTGGCCGAAGGATAGCGTTCGCTACCTGGTGCCCGTCTTCCGGCCTTACAGTGCGTGGGAACAGGAGTATCTGATGGCGGTGGCCGAAGGCGTGCCCTTCATCAACCTCTGGGCGTTCGACCATGTCTGCCTCTACGCCCTCCGCGTCGAACGGCCGGTGCAGGCGCGCGCGACGGCTTCGGACTAGAGCAGCGCGCTGAGCCACTCGCGGAGCAAGGCGTTGAACTCGCCCGGCTTCTCGAGCATCAGGAAGTGGCCGGCGTCATAGAGGATCGTCGCGTCAAAGTCCGCATACTTGCGATTGGCGGCCAGATTGGTCGCCGGATCCGTCGGCTTCCGGGCCGCGGCATTGATGGCGCGAATCGGCACGCGGACTGCCCGCAGCATCCCCGGCAGGTCGAGCCGCGGATAGTCCGCAATCAACGCCGTCATGATCGCCGGATTGTGGGCCGTCGCCTTCGCGACAATCTCATCCGGCAGCTTCGAGCCCGCTGGGAACATCGAGCGCACCATCTTGTCCATCGTGCCTTTGAAGTCCTGCTGGAACGCCTGGATGAAGCCGGCCGCCTCCTGCTCCGTGATCTTCTTGTCGGCGTCGTGCACGCTGTCCACCAGCACCACGGCGCGGACATTCGGTAGCCGCGGCGCCGCCAGCAGCGCCACCGGCCCGCCCATCGAGTGGCCGATCAGCACCACGTTCTTCGCCTTTACGGCCTCCACTACCGCCACCACGTCGCCGGCCAAGGTCTCGAGCGTCCAAGCCTTGCGCTTGCCGGCGGTGGACGCGCCATGCGCGCCCAGATCGAGCGTCACGACCTGGTGGCGGGCGGCGAAGTAGTCCGCCTGCTCCCGCCACGCGCCCCGCTCGCTTGCCCAGCCGTGGATGAACACCAAGGTCGATTCACCGCTGCCGCGGACGTCGTAGGCGAGGCGCACGCCGTCCGGCCGCGACACTTTCTTCACGGTCGGCACGGCCGCCGTCAACAGGGGCAGCATCAGGAACAACGAGGTCAGGGGCAGGGAATGCATCATCGTACCGGGGAGTAGCTGGCGGCTTTGTAGAGCGCAATCTCAATCGACTTGGGCACCGGCCCATGCTGCGCGGCGTGTTCCGTCCGCACCTTCACCCACTCCGGATCCGACCGGAAAGTGCTCCATGCCAATTCACGTTCGGCGAGCGTCGTAAACGGCGTGAAGTAAACCAGATTCGGCATCCGGGCGCCGGCCGTCGTTTCGGCGTAGAGGACGGGATGAATGCCGCAACGATGGAAGATGGGAATTTCAGGGCCGGCAAAGCGTTCGTGCAGCGGTGTCATCTGGGCGGCGTTGGCCGCCTGATACACACGGTACTCGAAGAAGCGCGGCAGGGCGCCGCTCGCGGCTGGCTGTAACAACGGTGAATAGGGCGTAGGGCGCAGATGCGAGACCGCCAGCGTCTCGTATTGCAGGTCGGGAGGTTCCGGCGCAATCAGGCTCTGAAAATGCGCATGCGAATCATGTCCGGTGACTACCAGCACCTGGGGCAGGGGAGCGGTCACCACGCCTTCGAGAATCAGCACGGGGCGCGCACCGGCGGCGGGTAGCCAGTCCTCGCGCAGGAACTGATGGAGTCGCTCGAGGCTCCCGCCCTGGGCCAGGATGTATTGATGGACGGTGTAGAAGCTCATCGGGTCTGCCTGTTAATCTTAACGTTTGATGCGTCGGGGAATCATCAGCGGCCTGTTCTGTTTTTTAGCTGCCACGGCGGCGGACTTCCGCGCGCCTGCGGGCGAGCAAACCGCGGCTCGCCGGCCGGGCTCTGACACCGTCATTCCTGGGGGCCGCATCGTCCATCCGCTGGGCGAACAACATGCCACCGGCCCCGGTCCCTTCGGCTTGGCTGTCTCCTCCGACGGCAACACCGTCGTCAGTGCCGACGGCGGCCCCGGCCGCGCCTCGCTCACCTTTCTCGATCGCACCGATCAGGGCCGCTGGCAAGTGCGCTCGGTCAAGACGAAGGACGGCAGCGCCAACGAGCCCGATGACTGGCGCGGCCTCTCCATGGGGGTCGCCTTCGATACCGATAAGCAGCTTTACGCCTCCGAGGGCAACAGCGGCAGCATTCGCCTGATGAGTTCGTCGAACGGCCGCCTGATCGCCAAGCTCGACTTGAATCAGGGCGGCTTCACCGACAGCTACTCCGGCGACTTGGTCCTGGACCGTAAGCGCGACCTGCTCTACGTCGTCGACCCCGCCAACTTCCGCCTCGTCATTTTCGACACCAAAAAGCGCCGCCAACTGAAGAGTGTCCGTGTCGGGCGCTTGCCCTTCGCCCTTGCACTCTCTCCCGATGGCCGGCGCGCCTATGTCACCAACGTCGGCATGTTCGAGTACCAGCCCGGCGCGGCGCGCCACCTGATGGGGTTTCCATCCAGCGAAGCGACGGCGGCGCTCGGATCGCCGAATGCGCCCGAGTCGAATTCTCTGTGCGTGCTCGACGTCGAAGATCCGGCCAACGCGAAGGTCCTCAAGTTCATCAAGACGGGGCTCGAGTTCGGCCCCGAATCCCTGGGCGGCGCGAGTCCGTCGGGTGTCACCGCCACCGCCGATCGCGTCTTTGTCTCCAACGGCCACAACGATACGGTCACGGTCATCGATGCCTTCAGTCTGCTGGTGCTGCAGAACATCCCGTTGCGCGTGCCCGGCCTTGAGAGCTTGCGGGGCGTGATGCCGAATAGCCTGGCGTACCATGCGGCCACCGGCTGGCTGCTGGTGGCCGAAGCCGGCCTCAATGCCATCGCCGTGATCGATCCGCGCCATGGCCAGGTCCTCGGCCATCTGCCGACGGCTTGGTTTCCGACCCGCGTTGTGGTGGATGCTACCCGGGTCTATGTCGTCAATGCGAAGGGCTTCGGCAGCGGGCCCACGGCCGATAAGACCGCGCCATTGTCCCGGCCTGACTTACGGCGAGGCGTGGTCCAGATCTTCCCGTTACCTAAGCGGGCGGAGCTGGATGACTACACGGCGCGTGTGTGGGAGTACAACGGCGCGGTCCCCGCTAAGGTCGCCCCCGCGCCCATTCCGCCCGATGTGCGCTACGTGGTGCTGGTGGTGAAGTCCGGCCGCACTTTCGACGAGATGCTCGGCGACCTCGAGACGCAGGGCGGCGCCGCCGTGCGCTCGGCTCCGGAGTTGGCGCGCTTCGGCAAGCGCGGCCGGGTGGAGAACGATCGCGACAGTCTCCGGCAGCGCTTCAATCTGCCTCACGTCAACGTCGCTCCCAATCATCGCGAGATGGCGACGCACTGGTCGCTGTCCGATAACTTTTATGCCGAAAGCAGCGGCCGGCTGTGGCTGGAAGGCGCTTACCCGAATCTATGGACCGAAAGCGCGCAGACCGCCGAGCACCGCCTTACGGCTCCCGGCCGCCTGTCCTATTCCGGCCGCCATCCTTCGGTGCATCCCGAACAGCAACTCGAGGCGGGGACGCTCTGGCATCACCTGGAGCGCAACGGCATTCCGTTCCGCAACTACGGTGGGGGCCGCGCTCTCGCCGGGCCCTATGTCCCGTTGCCCGCGCCCCTACTGGCGAATACCTTGCTGAGTTTCCCCGGCGCGAATCCGCACTTTCCCGATCAATCGCGCGCCTCGCAGTTCATCGACGACGTGAAGAAGAACTACGTCGAGACCGGCCAGGAACTCCCGCGGCTTTTGTACTTGTATTTGCCCAACGATCAGCTCGCGCCGGCCAGGCCTGGTGAGGGCTACCCGTTCCCGGCGTCCTACATGGCCGACAACGACCGTGCCTTAGGCCGCGTGGTCGACTTTCTGTCGCACACGCCCTGGTGGCGCAATATGGTGGTGTTTGTCACGGAAGATAGCGCGGAAGGGGGCGTGGATCACATTGATGCCCATCGCTCGCTGCTGTTTGCCGTGGGGCCGCATGTGAAGCGCGGCTACCTGTCACGCCATCACGCGAGCTATCCGAGCCTGCTGAAGACGATCTTCCGCACGCTCCGGTTGGGACCTTTGAACTTATTCGATGCTTGGGCGACGGACCTGGCCGACGTCTACACTCCGCAAGCGGAGGTGGCGCCGTTCCAGGCCCTGCCCGTTAACAGTGAGCTATTCGATCCGGCGAAGGTGGAACCGGCTAGCGGCCAGCCCGCGCCTCGCTGAACTTACGCTTCGGACCGCCGAAGGAGCGCTTCTTGGCCCAAGCCGGTGGAGTGCTCTTCCGAAAACCATTGCCGGCTTTCGCGCGCGGCGCCGGGATCGGCGCCACTTCTTCCTTCACAGCCGGCGGCGGCACGTGCTGCTGATGCCAAGCCAACGCTTCGGCCGTGGGCCGCTTCGTCAACTGCATCTTCAGTTCGCGTTCAAAGCGGCGGATGGTCTGGCGATCGGCGGAAGTGCCGAACGTCGTGGCCACGCCACGCGCGCCCGCGCGGCCCGTCCGGCCTACGCGATGCACGAAGTCTTCGGCGGCCATCGGCAGGTCGTAGTTCACCACGTGCGCGATGCCTTCGACGTGAATGCCGCGGGCGGCCACGTCGGTGGCCACCAGTACGCGATAGGTGCCCTTCTTGAAGCCGTCCAGCGCCTGATTGCGCTGACCCTGCGTGCGGTCCCCGTGGATGCGGGCGGCTTTTACGCCCACGCGGCCCAGGTTCTTCTGCAGTTTGTCGACGCCGTGCTTGGTGCGCGCAAACACCAGGAAGCTACCCGCTTCATGATGCAGCATGTATTGCAGCAACGGCAGCTTGCGTTCCTGGTCGATCTCGTAGACGTGCAGGTCCACTTTTTCGGCCGGATGCGAAGCGACGCCGGTTTCGATGCGGAGGGGCGAACGCAGGTACTGACGAATCAGGCGCTCGGCCGACTTTTCGATCGTGGCGGAGAAGAAAAGAGTCTGCCGTTCAGTCGGCATGTCTTCGAGGATGCGCTCGATCGAGGGCAGGAAGCCCATGTCGAGCATGCGGTCGCCTTCGTCCAGCACCAGCGTGCGCACGGTCGTGAGCTGCACCAGGTTGCGGTCGAGGAAGTCGCACAAGCGGCCGGGCGTGGCGATGATCACCTGCGCGCCTTGCCGGATTTCGTTCAACTGAGCGCGCTCGTTCAAGCCGCCCACGACGATCGCCGCGCGCAGGCCCGTGCCGCGCGCCAGATCCGAGAACGACTTCTGGATTTGGATCGCCAGTTCGCGCGTGGGGCTGAGCACCAGCGCTTGGACGCCCTTTTTCTTTTCGCCCTTCAGGAGCGATTCCACCATCGGCAGCAGGAAGGCCAGCGTTTTGCCGGTTCCCGTTTGGGCCGTGGCTACCAGGTCGTGGCCTTCCAGGGCCGGAGGAATCGACTTGGCCTGGACAGGCGTCGGTTGGGTAATGTTGAGCTGATCGAGATTGGTCAGCAGGATTGGGGACAGAGAAAGTTCAGAAAATTTGGTCATTCAGGTTCAAAAAAGAGGGAAGGGTTCAGCGAACCAGACCTCAGTTAGGCCGAGTACCGATGAAGGAAGGCCTGAGGCGAGCCAAGACAAACGGCTCGCGGGAAGGGATCGCGGAAATTACTTCGTCTGTCACAGTATAGCAGTCCGCGTCGGCGAAAAAAGTCTGTCCAGTTTGGCCACCATTTCTCGCATTACCAGATATGAGGATCTCTTCGGAGATCCCTCGCGCGCCGTCGTCTACTTTGATCCCCGGAGGACTGGTCCTCTCCATCGGCTGGCCCCGGCAAGAGCCGCCGGCGCGCTTTCGTCTCCCACTACCGATCCTGCGATACCTTAGTTCTACCCACGGATGCTAAATCCGGCGGGCCTTGTGCTGCGTAGCTGAAGGTAGGCGACATGCTTTTCCTGATATTGACGGCCCTGCTGGGGCCTGAAGAGAGCCAACGGCTCATCGAGCGCCTTCGGGCGCGCGATACCGCCGCTTTGGCCGAACTTTATGACCGCTATGGGTCCCTCGTCTACACGATCGTCCTGCGGATTGCCCGCGATACGGCCACTGCCGAGGACCTGACCCAGGACGTCTTTCTGCGCGTCTGGAATCGCATTCCGACTTTCGATGTCGAGCGCGGCAGCCTGTCGAGCTGGATGCTGACCATCGCTCGCCACTCCGCCATCGACTTTCTCCGCTCGCGCGGTGGCAAGCAGTCCCGGCTCAATCTCTCGATCGACGCCATGGAACGCCCCTTAGCCGGCGGGAACGCCGAATCCGAATTGCAGACCGCCACGGACGCTCGCAAGGTGCGTGCCGCGATGGCGAAGCTCGACCCCAAGCATCGCGAACTTCTGGAACTCGCCTACTTCGATGGCCTCTCGCAATCGGAATTGGCCGAGCGCTTGGAACTGCCGCTGGGCACCGTCAAGACCTGGGTGCGCACCGCGCTCCGGCAACTGCGTGAGAACCTCCGCCTCCCCTCGGGGGTGAACGCATGACCTGCGATGAACTCCGGGAAGAGTACGAAATCTACGCCCTCGGCCTGGCCGAAGGCCCCGAACGCGTCGAGCTTGAAGAGCACCTGCGGCGTGGCTGTCCGCAATGTTCGCCTGGCGTCGCCGCCGCCCTTGAAACCGTCTCCGCCCTGGGACTGCTCGCCGACCCGCAATCGGCGCCGGCCCGCCTGCGCCGCCGTGTCCTCGCGGCCGCGGGCGCCGAACCCGAAGCCCGCAGTTGGTTCTCCTGGCCGATGCTGGTCCCCGCCGCGTTTGCGTTGGGCGCGCTGCTGCTCTGGGTGGAAACACGAAATACGCTCGAAGACCGGCAGGCCGAACTCGCGCAAGCGCGCGTCGATCTGGAGAAGCAGGCCGCCGAATTGGGCCAACTCCGACCCGTGCTTGCCTTCCTCAACCAGCCCGGCACCAAGCTGGTGAACTTTGGCACGCCGGAGCCGGCACCTCCGCGGGGCAGCATCCTCGTGAATGCGCGCGACGGCGTACTCCTGATGGCCTCGAACCTGCCCGCCTTACCGGCCGGGCGCACGTATCAGATGTGGCTGATTCCCAAAGGTGGCGCGCCGCAGCCGGCGGGCCTGTTCAAGTCTTTGGCCAATGGCACGGCTTTGTACGCTCGGCCTGGCGCCGTAGCGGCGGAAACCTCAGCGGTGGCTGTCAGCGTGGAGCCGGAGTCCGGGTCGCCGGCACCCACCACCACTCCGATCATCGTCGCGCCGGTGACGGGGCTCTAAGCCCCTCCGGCTAGCTGCGGGCGGGCTGCTTGTTCCAATCGATCGGCTCGATGCGGCCCACCAGGAACGCGTAAGCAAACGCGCCCATGATCACCATGGCCACTACGCCGCAGAAAGCCAAGTAGAACGAACCGGTCACGTCGACGATCTTGCCCGTCAGCCACGGTGCGATCACGCCGGCCAGGTTGCCGAAGCAATTCTGCATGCCCGTCCACTTCCCGGCCACCACGGGCCCCGCGATCGTCTGCGTCACCGCCCAGTGATTGGCCGTCGTCAAACCGAAGGCGAAGCTCGCCAGCCAGAACAGCCCCATCGACACGGTGTCGCTGTCGGCCATCCCGGCGGGCAGCAACAGGACGTTCGCCAGCAGTCCGGAGATGATGAACATTTTGCGGATGCGCGTGGGCGAGTTCCCCTTGGCGATCAGCCGGTCCGCCAGAATGCCTGCCGCTGTGGCGGCGATCGCGATCATCACGAACGGAATCGCGCCATAGGCGGCCATGCGTTCCTTAGAGAAATGGCGTACATTCTCGAGGTAGTAAGGGAACCACGTGATCATGAAGTACCACGCGTAGTTGATCGCAAACAGCCCCAGGAACGATCCCCACACCGGGCGCATCGAAAGCAACTCCATCATCGTGGGAACGCGAATCGCCGGCCGTGCTGCCTGCGCGGCATGCTGCACGTGCGACTTGCGCGGCGCCCACATCACCCATAGCGGCACCCAGATCATCGCGCCAAATCCCAGAATCAGAAACAGCGCGCGCCACCCATAAGCCGCCACCACGATGCCGCCGAACAGCGTGCCCAGCGCCGGTCCCAGCTTCGACCCGGCATCGATCAGGGCATTTGCCGTCCCGCGTTGGCTCTCTGCATAGTCCGAGGCAATGATCTTCGAGAACGCCGGATACGCCACGGACTCGCCGACGCCCAGCACCACGCGCGTCACCAGCAGCGCCGTAAAGCCTTCCACCAGGCCGGTCGCCGCTGTCGCCGCGGACCACAAGACGAAGCCCACGCCTAACACCAGATGGACGCTGTACTTCTCAAACAACCATCCCGCCAGCAATTGGCACAGCGCATACGAGCCGAAGAACCACGACGAAGCCAAGCCCAATTGTTCGCCCGTCAGATTGAACTCGCGCTTGATCTCGGTCGCCGAGACCGAGAGGTTGCTGCGGTCAATGTAGTTGACGAACACCGCCGCTACCAGGAGGGCGAGCAGCCGCCATTGTTCGAAAGTGGGTTTGCTGGGCGCCGTGGCCATTTGAGCTTGCATTTTACGTATCGTTTCACACCTGCGCAGCCAAATTGGGCTGGCGAATCGCGGCCGTGGATTGGCGAACAATCAATTCGCCCGGCATTTGCACACCTTCGCGCGGCGTCTTGCCCGCAATCAGATCGAGCAGCACTTCCGCCGCCGCTCGTCCCATCTCCCACATCGGTTGATGGACCGTCGTCAGCGGCGGATGCAGATGCTGACTGAGAAATAGATCGTCGAACCCCACCACGGACCAGTCGCGCGGCACGTCCACGCCATGGGCTCGCGCGTACGCCAGCACACCCAGCGCGGTGATGTCGTTGTAGCAGAAGATTGCCGTCGGGCGCGGCGAAAGGTGATCGAGCCGGGAGGCCGCCTGCGCGCCGCTCTCCGGCGTGGATTCGGCCTGCAGGATCAAGTCTGCATCGAGCGCAATGCCCGCTGCCTGCAGCGCTTGTTCATAACCCTGCCGGCGGTCGCGATCCGTCGCATAGCCTTGCGTGTGCCCGATGTACGCGATGCGCCGATGGCCCAATTGCAACAGGTGTTCCACCGCCCGGTTCGCCGAACCCACATTGTCGATCGCCACCGAATGCGCATAATCACCCGGCTGCTGATTGTTCAGCAGCACCACGGGCACCTTCAACTGCGTCAACAGCGGCAGATACTCTTCGCCCACGCGCGACGACGTCACCAGGATGCCGTCCACCGCGCGCTCGCGCAGGTTGCTCACCATCCGCTTCTCGATTTCCGCGTTGGCATGACAGGTGGCCAGAATCACCGAATAGCCTTTTTCATTGGCGAATTCTTCAATCCCCGCCGTCACGCCGCCCACAAACGGATCCGCAATCGACGTCACCACCACGCCGATCGTCTGCGTCCTCCCCGTCACCAGACTCCGCGCCACCGCATTCACCGAATAGCCCATCTTCTCGGCCGTCGCCTGCACCCGCGCAATCGTCGGCGAACTGATCAGCGGACTGCCCCGTAACGCGCGCGAAACCGTCGCATGCGACACTCCGGCCTCGCGTGCCACGTCTTTGATTGAAACTTTGCCCCTCGTCTTCATTACTGTGCCCACACAGCGTATCGCAATCGCGGGGAACGCAGTAAAATCCGGAAGTGGCTACGCTCTACGCCGGTACGTCCGGATTCGCTTATCCCGCTTGGAAGCCGGATTTCTACCCCGCTAACCTGCCCGCCAAGAAGTTCCTTTCCCACTACGCCACCCGGCTGAATGCCGTGGAAGCGAACTATACGTTTCGGCGCCTGCCCTCTGCCAAGGTCCTCGAGACCTGGGTGGCGGAAACGCCGGCTCACTTCCGCTTTGCGATGAAGGCTCACCAGCGGATTACGCACATCGATCGTCTGGCCGTCAGCGAGTTCACCGAAGTCTTCTTCCGCGCCATTGACCCGTTGCGGGTGACCGGTCGTTTGGGGCCCGTGCTCGTGCAATTGCCGCCAAACCTGCCCATCGATCCAGCCAAGCTCGCGGCGTTCCTCGGGGTCGCTCCCGACGATGTGCCGCTCGCCTTCGAGTTCCGCAACAAGTCCTGGTTTCACGACGAAACCTACGATCTTCTCACCCGGCATCACGCCGCCCTCTGTCTCGCCGAGAGCGAGAAGATCGTCGTGCCGGAACGGCTCACCGCCCACTTCGTCTACTTCCGTTTGCGCAAAGCAGACTACACGCCCGCCGAGCGCGCGGAGATTCACGCCAAGGTCCACGCCATGGTGGCCGATGGCCGCGATGTCTACGCTTTCTTCAAACACGAAGAATCACCCGCCGGCGCCTTGTATGCGGAAGAGCTTCTCAAGGCCTGATTACTTCGCTTCCTGTGGCAGCGCGAAGGCGACGTAAGCGTCGCCTAAGGGGCCGCCTAGCTTGCCGCCCCCGGTCGCGGCGATCACCACATATTGCCGTCCGTGCACTTCGTAGACCGCCGGCGGCGCGTAACCGCCGAAGGGCAGCTTGTATTCCCACAACTCCCGGCCCGTTTCGCTATCGAAGGCCCGGATCTTCTCGTCGCGCGTCCCGGCGCAAAACACCAGGCCGCCCGCGGTCACCGTCGCGCCGCCGAAGTTCTCGGTGCCGGTCTTGGGCACGCCCGCCCGCGTCAGGTCTTCATACTCGCCCAGCGGCACTCGCCACGCGATTTTGCCCGTGTTCAGGTTGATCGCATTCAACGTACCCCACGGCGGTTTGATGCCGGGGCGCTGGTCCTGGTCCAGCAATTTGCTGTAGCCCACGAACCGATAGCGCAGCCGATCCTCCGGCGCCGGTCGCGCCGGCAGATCCTTCTCGAGCAGGAACTCGGCCAGCGGCTTCAGCTTCTCCTCCGCCAACGGCATTGCCGGCATCGACCCGCGCCCCTTGCGGACAGCTGCCGCGACGGCGGCTTCGGTCAAGCGTCCGGGCGCGGTGAACAGCGGTGGCCCCAGGCCGCCTTCGCGCTCCTGTCCGTGGCAGCCCGCGCAACTCTGCAGATAGATCTTATGCCCCGCCGTGAACGGCGCTTGCCGCTTGGGCAACATCGGCACCCGCGCGATCTTCACCACCCACGGGAGATGATTCGCCGATACGTAGAGCATGTTCGTCTGCGGGTCGAACGAAGCGCCCGGCCATTCCGCCCCGCCATGCATGCCGTAGAACACCAGCGGCCGGTTGTCGTCGAACGGAGCGAACCAGCCGAACTTGGCGCCTGCGATCTTGTCGGCCACGTAGGCGCGGGCGGACGGCGATATGTCCGTGATCTGGTCGGGGTGAAACTCCTGCGGCGCAAACGGCTCGGGCAACTCAGCGAACGGCTGGTACTCGGCAGTCTTCTCGCCCACTAAGTTGGACGCTGGAGCCTTGCGCAGGCGGAAAGGAAAGAGCGGCTTCCCCGTCACGCGATCCAGCAGTAGCACGTTGCCCAGCTTCGTCACTTGCGCCACGGCGTCGTAAGCGCGGCCCTCTCGCGTCACCGTCACCAGGTTCGGCGGCGCGGGGATGTCCAGGTCCCAGATGTCGTGCCGGATCTCCTGGAAGTGCCACCGCCGCTGTCCGGTGAGGGCATCGAGCGCGATCACGCAATTGGCGAAAAGGTTATCCCCCAGATAGTTCATCCCCAGGTAATTCGGATGCGGCGATCCCGTCGAGACATAAGCGAGGCCGCGTGCCTCATCCATCGCCATCCCGCCCCAAGTATTCCCGCCATACGCGGGCCCGGACCACGTCTCCGCCCCGTACTCACCTTGGCCTGGCACCACGTTGAACGACCACAACTCGCGTCCGCTACGCACGTCAAAGCCGCGCACCACGTTCCAACACGGCAGCACCACGACGTTTCTGTAGATCGCCGGAGCCACCGTCCCGCGTGCCGCCACGCGGCCACTTTTGCCGAAACCCGGCACCGGCTGGCCCGTCGTCGGGTCCACCGCGTAGAACCAGTCCCCCGCCGTAAAGAAGAGCCGCGGCCCGGCGGTGCCATCGCCGCGCCAGTAGGTCAGGCCGCGGAAAGCCGGCTTGCCTTCGGGCGCGAAGCGCCACTTCTCACGGCCCGTCGCCGCGTCGATCGCCACCACCTGCTCGCCCGCGGTCGGCGCATACAGCACGCCGCCCACGATGACCGGATTCGCCTGGATGTTGGCCTTGCCGTCTCCTGACCGGTAAGTCCAAGCCACCGTCAATCGCTTCACGTTCTCGCGGTTGATCTGCTTGAGCGCGGAATAGCGGGACGACGTGGCATCGCCATGCGAACGCGCCCAATCGGCGCCGTTGCGCGTCACGCGGATCGCCGGCGTCAGCTCACTCGTCTTCGCCGCCGGGATGATCTTGAGCTCGGGGTCGGCGGCCAGCACCAGGAGAATCAGGCTCTTCACGCGGCATCCTCCTTTGGGGCGGGCAACATGGCGATCGCCAAGGCGCCGGCCAGCGCCAACCCGGCAATCACCGCCAAGCCCAAATGGTAGTTGCCCAGCCGGTCGTGCAGCAAGCCCAGTAAGAAAGGGAAGCACGTCTGGCCGATCGAGTCCGCCGGCAGAATGATGCCCATCGCGCGAGCCAGTGAGTTAGGCCCAAACAGATGCGCGGCCATCAACGGGATCAACATGTAGTCGGCTCCCAGGCCAAACCCAAACACGATGGCGAACAGCAGTGGCGCGCCCGGGCGATCGATCACGTAGAGCAGCGGAATCGGCAGCGCCACGAACAGGTAGGCCGCGATCATCACCACCTTCTTGCTCATCAGGTCTGCCAGCCAGCCCATCACCACGCGCCCCGCCAAGCTCGCGATCAGAATCGCAAACGTGGTGTCGGCCACCGTCGCTGCCGAGAGTCCCGCGTCCTGGAACAGCAGCTTCATATGCTGGTTGATTGAGCCGATCGCCCCGATGCTGCAGAAGCTGCCGAACGCCAGGAGCCAGAACGCCGGTTGCCGTAGCAGTTCTCCAAAGGGCCGCGGCGCATGGTGAAAGTCCGCCGGCGCTTGCGCCTCACCGTCCGGCCACAGACCCTTCGCCGACGGACGATCGCGCACCATCAGTAGCACCAACGGGATGACAAGCAGGCACAGCGCACCCATCGTCACCAAAGCCGTCCGCCAGCCGTAGGCGTTGATCAACGGCAGCGCCACAAACTTCTGCGAGATGGCCCCGCCCAACCCGAGACCGAGATAAGCCAAACCCATCGCCAGTCCACGCCGCTTGCGAAACCATTGCGCCAGGATCACCTGATGGGGAATCGGCCCGGCGCACACGTAACCCGCCATGAAGCCGCACCAAGCCAGGTAGTAGAGCCACAGGCTCCCGTTGCCGTACCCGAACGCCGCGATCGAGACGAGCAGCAAGGTCGCCCCGGTGACGATCAGCTTGCGCGGACTGAAGCGATGCACCAGCAGTCCGGCCAAAGGCTGAATCAGAATCGTGGCCAGCGCGATGCCGCTGGTGGCCTCAGCGCGGCTCCAGCCAAACTCCTTCATGTAGAAGTCGTAGAAAAAGGGCATTCCGTAGAAAGGAATGCCCACTGTGAACACCAGCGTTACGAATGCGGCGGCCGCAATCCACCAGCCGTAGAACATGGCGGCTTACCGGGTGGAAGCGCCCGTCAGTTGGGCCGCGCCGGCTTCCACATAGCTCGCGATCATTCGCATGAACTCCGGCATGTAGCGGTGCTGGTCGTGCCAAGTCCGGCCGCTCACCAGGTTGCCGTCGCGCACGCACGGTTCGTTGACGTACGTCCCGCCGGAGAACTCGATGTCCAGTTGGCACTTGGCCACCGTGGTGACTCGCCGCCCGCGAATCACGTCCGCCGCCGCCACGATCTCCACGCCATGGCAAACCGAGCACACGGGCTTCTGCTCGGCAAATGCCTGCTTCACCACCCGCATCAAGTCCTGGTCGTACCGGATGTATTCCGGCGCACGGCCGCCGGTCAGAAAGATACCCGCGTAATCCTCCGCCCTCACGTCCCGGAAGGCGATGTTCGCCGCCAAATGATAGCCCGGCGTCTCCCGCGTAATGTCCCAACCCGGGGGGATCTCGTGTAACACCATTGCGTACGTGCGCTTCTCCGGCGCGGCCACCACCACCTCGTAGCCGGCTTCCTGCAGCCGGTAGTACGGGTACAGCGTATCCATCGTCTCCGCGGCGTCGCCAATCGGCATCAGAATCTTGGTCATAGGGTCCTTTGGATGCTGCGCGTCCCCGCCAGCGAAGTACTTCGCTGAGAGTTTATCCCGATCCTCCCACCCCCGTCAAGAAATCCGTCTTCTTTGGCGAAACGTTTAGCTAATCGATTCGCATTAACTTCGGCCTCCCCCCACTCTCAGTTCGGTATTCTGGAGAACGTCCCGTTAGAGAAGTTCGTCCATGGCCACCATTTACGATGTCGCGAAGCATGCAGGCGTCTCGATTGCTACCGTCTCGGCGGTCATCAATAAGTCCGCCTATGTCAGTCCCGAGTTAACCGCCAAAGTCCGCCGCGCGGTCGAAGAACTCGACTACACCATGAACCATCTGGCGCACGCGCTCCAGACCCGGTCCACCCGCACCATCGGCATGCTGATCCCCGACGCCGGCAGTCCCGATCCCTTCTTTGGCCAGGTCGTCCGCGGCGCCGAGGACGTCTGCCGCAAAAAAGGCTTTCTGCTCATCCTCGGCCACACCTACAACGACGTCGCCGAGCAATCCCGCTATCTCGAAGCCTTCCGCTCCCGCCTGGTCGACGGCGTCCTCTTGTTCCAATCGCCCGGCGAAGACAAAGAACTCGACCGCCTCCTGCGCACCAAGAAACCGATCGTCTTCGTCGGCCGCATTCCCGAAAACGTCAAGGCGGACCTGGTCGCCACCGACATCGAGCGCGGCACCCGCATGGCCATCGAGCACTTGTACAGCAAAGGCCACCGCCGCATCGGTCTGCTCACCGTCGCTGCTTCGCTCAGCGTTTCGAGTCTGCGCCGCGCCGGCTGGTGGGCCGCTCTCGCCCACCATCGCTTGGCCCCCGACGAAAGCTATGTCGTCGAAGGCGGCTACACGTCGGAGGCGGGCAGGGAAGGGGCGCTTCGCCTGCTCGACCTCCCACAACCTCCCACCGCCATCTTTGCCGACAACCTGATCATCGCCACCGGCATCCTCAAAGCCATGCAGGAACGCGGACTCGCCTGCCCCACCGATGTCGAAATCGTCAGTTCCGACGACGCCGAGTGGCTCGACGTTTTTCAGCCCCCCATCACCACCGTCGTGCAGCCCAGCTATGAGCTCGGCGTCCAAGCCGCCGAAGTGCTGCTGAAGCGGATTCGCGCCCCCAAACGTGCCCGCCAAAGCATCTTTCTGCGCCCCGAACTGAAGATTCGCGCCTAATCTCCGCTCTTGACTTCGCCTCGCAGCCAATGATACGGTTATCGGCGAAACGCTTAGCGAAGAGGTTAGCTGGATGAGCGTGGGATCCCTTCCCGCTCCCCGAACGGCCCTTCCCCGCTAACGAAGGAGTTTCCATGTCTCAACTCTCGATCCGTCTGGCGCTCGCCTTGGCCTTGGCTGCCGCCGTTCACGCCCAAACCGGACAGGCCACCCTCCAAGGCGTCGTCCGCGACCAGGGTGGCGCCACCGTCCCCGAGGCCAAAGTCACCCTGATCGCCGATGCCACCGGCGTCTCTCGTGAAGTGGCCTCCAATACCGAAGGCCGCTTCGTCCTTCCCTTCCTGCTTCCCGGCAGCTACGAAGTGCGCGTCGAAAAGGCCGGCTTCCGCGGCTACCAGCAAAAAGGACTCAAGCTCGACGTCCAGCAGAACCTCTCGCTCGACGTTCAACTCTCGATCGGCGACGTCACCACCACCGTCCAGGTCAGCGACACCACCCCGCCCCTCGACACCGGCTCTTCCACTGTCTCCACCACTCTTGGCAACAAGTCCGTCAGCGACCTGCCCTTGATTGGCCGCTCCGTGATCGGCCTCGCCAACCTACTGCCCGGCGTTCTGCCTCCCCAAGGCTCGGCCGGCAGCGGCGGCGGTTACGGCCCCACCATCGGCGGCGGTCGCACCGGCGCCGGCGACATCCGCGTCGACGGTACCAGCATGATGCTCTCGGACGCCAACAACGGCATCCTCGTCATGGGCGGCTCGCTCCCCAACGTCGACGCCGTCGAAGAGTTCTCCGTCGTCGTCAACACTCTGGCCGCCGAGTATGGCCGCTCCGGCAGCGGCGCCATTCTGATTGCCAGCAAGTCCGGCACCAACAAGCTCCACGGCTCCGTCTACGACTTCTTCCGCAACAATCAGCTCAACGCCAACAACTTCTTCAGTAACCGCTCCGGCGGCAAGCTCGCCTCCTTCAACTCCCACCAGTTCGGCTTCTCGCTCGGCGGACCCGTCTGGCTGCCCAAGCTCTACAACGGTCGCAACCGCACCTTCTTCTTCGCCGACTATCAGGGCACCCGTGCCCGCTCCCCCAGCAACTTCACCGGCACCGTACCCATCGATGCCTGGAAGCAGGGCGACTTCTCTGACCTTCGCAACAACGCCGGCCAGCCCATCCTCATCTACGACCCGCTCACCATCAGCACCACCCCGGACTCCACCGGCAACTACCTGCGCCAGCCCTTCGCCGGCAATCGCATCCCCTCCAACCGCATTGATCCGGTAGCGCGCAACCTCCTGAGCTACTATCCCCAACCCAACACCACTCCCACCAATCAGTTCACCCAACTCAATAACTTCTTCCGCGCGCAAATCTCGCCGGACCGTAACGACAACTTCACCGGGCGCATCGATCACAACTTCTCCGACCATTGGCGCTCCTTCTGGCGCTTCACCAAAGGCATCTCCTACACCAACCCGCCCAACGTCTTCGGCAATCCCGGCACGCCGCTCGGCCGCAGCTCCGGCAGCACGCCCCGCCACAGCTTCACTTGGAACAACATCTACACGCTGAACTCCACCACCTTCTTCGACCTCACCTACGGCATGTCGCGCTTCAGCAACAGCGGCAACCCGCCCTCGGCCGGCTTTGACCTCACCAGCCTCGGCTTCCCCGCCTACATGCAGCAGCAGGCGAATAAGGACATCTACTCGCGCTTCCCCAACGTCGCCGTCAACGGCATGACCAACCTCGGCCAGCAAACCGCCGCCGGCATTCGCTTCACGCCGACTTCCCATAACCTCGCCGCATCCATGACCAAGGTTCTGAGCCGTCACACCCTCAAGGCCGGCCTCGAGTACCGCAAGTTCTTCCTGAACTTCTGGCAGGAAGCCACCCCCGGAGGCGCCTTCTCCTACGGCCAGGATTGGACCCAGCAGAACCCCGTGCGCAACGTAGCCACGCAAGGCTTCGGCGTCGCCTCGCTCTTGCTGGGCCTGGGCAGCGGCAGTCAGCAGAACAACCTCTCGCAGGCCCTCACCAGCAGCTACTGGGGCGGCTTCATCCAGGACGATTTCCACGTCAGCCGCAAGTGGACCCTCAACCTCGGCCTCCGCTACGAACTCGATGTGCCCCGCACCGAACGCTATGACCGCATGTCCTACTGGGACGCCAACGCTACCTCCGCCATTGCCGGCCAGGTCCCCGGCTTCAACAATCTTCGAGGCGCGATGAATTTCGTCACCGCGGACAATCGCCGTCAGACGCCTGCCGACAAGAACAACGTCAGCCCGCGTTTCGGCTTCGTCTATCAGTGGAATGCCAAGACCGTCATTCGCGGCGGCTACGCTTACATGTACGCGCCATCCATCACCCAGGCTACTTACGGCAACGGTGGGTTCCAAGGCTTCCGCTGCAGCACCAGCATGGTGACTTCGCTCGATGGTGGACGCACCCCCCTCGCCTATCTGCGTGACCCGTTCCCCACCGGTTTCTGCCCCACCGATGGTGCCAAGCCCGGTCCCTACAGTGGCGCCAATACCGCTCTCGGCCAGGCGATCGGCGAAAGCTGGTTCCCGGACTGGGTGAATCCCAACGTCCAGCAATGGAGCTTCAACGTCCAGCGTGAGCTCCCCGGCAAGATGATCGTCGAAGCCGGCTACATCGGCAACAAGGGCAACCATCTCATTGACGGTGGCCGCAGCGCTTACAACCAGCTGCCCGAACAGTATATGAGCCTCGGCAACTCGCTCAACGACAACGTCGCCAACCCCTTCTTCGGCGTCATCACCGATCCCACCTCCAGCCTGCGCCTCGCCACCGTGCAGCGTCGCCAGCTTCTCTCGCCGTACCCGCAGTACACCGGCGTGAACTCCACCGCGCGGCCCACGGGCAACTCGCTCTATCACTCCTACGTGATGCGCGTCCAGAAGCGCTTCTCGAGCGGCGTCGGCTTCCTCGTAGCGTTCACCGCCGGCAAGGAACTCACCGACAGCGGCTGGGGCAACACCATCACCTCGATCAATGCCTCCACCGGCCGGCAGAACGTCTACGACCGCAAGGCGGACCGCGCCCTGTCGCCCGACGACATCTCCCGCCGTCTGGTGATGAGCTTCAACGCCGAACTGCCCTTCGGCCGCGGCCGTCGCTACTTCACCAACATTCCCCGCGTAGCGGACCTCGCTCTTGGCGGCTGGCAGTTCAACGGCATCGTCACCTTGCAGTCCGGCCTGCCCGTCACGCTCTTCAGCTCCGTGAATCAAACCGGCATCAACAGCGCCGCGCAGCGCCCCAACAACAACGGCTCGTCTGCCAATCTTGGCGGCAATCGCGGCACTACGGATCAGCAGATCAACCGCTGGTTCGATACTTCGGTCTTCGCCGTGGCCGCGCCCTTCACCTTCGGCAACGCGCCCACCGTGCTGCCTGATGTCCGCATCCCGGGCATTCGCAACTGCGACCTCTCGCTCTTCAAGAACTTCGCCATTCTCAGCGAGAACAAGCTGACGGCCCAGTTCCGGCTGGAGGCTTCGAACGCGCTCAACACCACGCAACTCGGGCGCCCCGGCTCCACCGTCGGCGTCGCCGACTTCGGCGTCATCAGCGGCGTCGGCGTCGGTCCCCGCTCCGTCCAACTCGCGCTCAAGATTCTCTTCTAATGCGCCAGATGCCGCGCTCCGTGGGCCACGGGGCGCGGGCCTCTCTTGCGTTGACAACTAATTGAGAACTCGCTGACCCCGCCTTGACGACTTCTTCCGGCTGCCGCCCTAAGCTTGCAGCTATGGAATCACGCACGCTTGTTTCGCTTCTGTTGCTCACCGCGACGCCCGCCACGGCTCAAGCCCCCGCCGCGATCTTCGGCGCCTCCGGCACCGACGCGGCCGCCATCCGCTCCGCCGTCACCGCTTTTCAGGACGCCCTCGGCCCGCTCAACGCCCCCGGCGCCGGCGGCAATCCCAACGGACGTCGCGAGATCAACTGGGACGGCGTTCCCGCCAACTTCACCACGCCCAACAATCTGCCTCCGGACTTCTTCAACAAGAACTCCGCCCGCGGCGTCGTCCTCTCCGTCGATCAGCCCGCGTGGTCCGGCTTCCAGGTCAGCGGCAACTCCGCCGATGGGCCCGTCCGTTTCGACAATCTGCTCGCTGGCTACGCTTCGCTGTTCACCGTCTTCAGCGCCCAGAAGCTTTTCACCAGCATCGGCACCAACGATTACAACGTCGATTTCTTTGTGCCCGGCAGCGAAGTGCGCGCCCGCAGCAAGGGCTTCGGCGTCGTCTTCACCAATGTCGCCCTCCCGTTCACCAGCGCCATCGAGCTCTACAACGCCGACGGACTCCTGCTCGGCCGCTACTATGCGCCTGTCGCCGCCAAAGGCCTCTCCTTTGTTGGCGTCGCCTTCCCGAACAAGATGATCGCCCGCGTGCGCATTGTCCCCGGCAACGCCGTTGCCGGCGCCGCGGACGATCCCGCGCACGGCCGCAACGTCGTCATGGTCGACGATTTTATTTATGGGGAACCCAGCAGCGATTGTGCTGTGAATTAGGTAGGAAAAAGGCGTCCGGCGAACCTCGCCGGACGCCTTTCAATTAAACGTCGAGGTTGCGAACGTCGAGCGCGAACTCTTCGATGAATTTCCGGCGGTTCTCCACGTCCTCGCCCATCAGCGTCGAGAAGATGGCATCGCTTTCCACCAGGTCCGTCAGTTCCACCCGCAACAGCGTCCGGCTCTCGATGTTCATCGTCGTGTGCCATAGCTGTTCCGCGTTCATTTCCCCGAGACCCTTATAGCGTTGGACGTTGGCATCTTTCATACCTTCGTCCTTCACCTTCGAGAGCAACTCGCGCCACGTCAGGATCGGCTCGCTCCGGCGCGCCTCGCGCACCGTGACGAACGGCCCGGCCGAATACTTCGCCACTTGCTTCGAGAGGGCCCGCAACTTGCGGAACTCCGGCTGTCCGGCGAAATCCGTGCTGATGGCGCGTTCGGCATTCGTCGGATCGAAGTACACCAGCATCCACGCCGAATGCGCCTCGTCCTCGCGCAACTCGCACCGGATCTTGGCCGCCACCAGACCGGTCTGCAGCCGCTCCAACTTAGCCTTGTCCTTGAAGTCTTCCTTCGTGTCGAGCGCGAGTTCCGCATCGGTCAGCAACTCCACCACGCGCGCATCGCGCAGCCGACGCTCCGCCGCTTTCGCCGCGACGGCCAATTCGTCCAGCAGCGTCAGGAAGCCGCGCAATTCCGCCCCCTCGATCGTCTGCGCTTCCGGACCCGTGCCCACCATCACCGACAGCGAATCCGTCGCTCGGCGCAGGATCTCCTTGGTGAACTCCTTATCGTCCTTGATGTACTTCTCGCTCTTGCCCTTCTTGATGCGGTAGAGCGGGGGCTGCGCCACAAACAGATGGCCTTCGGAAATCAGCGACTGCATGTGCCGGAAGAAGAACGTCAGAATCAGCGTGCGGATGTGCGAACCGTCCACGTCGGCGTCCGTCATGATGATGATCTTGCCGTAGCGCAGCTTCTTCACATCGAGGTCCGGCCCAATGCCGCACCCGAGCGCCGTAATCATCGCCCGGATTTCTTCGTGACCGAGCATCTTGTCGTAGCGAGCTTTCTCTACGTTCAGGATCTTGCCCTTCAACGGCAAAATCGCCTGATACTTACGCTCCCGTCCGCTCTTGGCCGTGCCGCCGGCCGACTCACCCTCGACCAGGAACAACTCACAGCGCTCCGGATCACGCTCCTGGCAATCCGCCAGCTTGCCCGGCAAACCACCGGAATCGAGCGCTCCTTTGCGCCGCGTCAGGTCGCGCGCCTTCCGCGCCGCCTCCCGCGCGCGCAACGCGTCGATCGACTTCGACACGATCTTTCTCATCACGCTGGGATTCTTATCGAAGAACTCGCCCAGCTTCTCATTCACCAGCGCCTGCACGAACCCGGCGATATCGCTGTTCAGCTTGCCCTTGGTCTGCCCTTCGAACTGCGGCTGCGGAATCTTCACGCTCACCACCGCCGTCAGACCTTCGCGGATATCGTCCCCGGTCAGCGTCTCTTTGTCCTTGATCAATCCCGACGAGTTCCCGTACGCGTTGATCGTGCGCGTCAAACCCGATCGGAACCCCGACAGATGCGTGCCGCCGTCCACCGTGTTGATGTTGTTCGCGAAGCTGAACACCTGCTCGGCGTAGCTGTCGTTGTACTGCAGCGCGATCTCCATCGTCAGCAGCCCGTTCGGAATCTGGCGCTCGCCTTCGATGTAGATCGGCTTCTCGTGCAGGGCCTGCTTGGACCGGTTCAAATGCTTGATGAACTCGGCGATGCCGCCCTCATACAGAAACTCTTCGGTGCGAATCGGATCCTGGCGCTCGTCCGTCAGCACGATCTTCAAGCCCTTGTTCAGGAAGGCCAATTGCCGCAGGCGATGCGCCAGCGTGTCGAAGTTGTACTCCGTCACTTCCATCACCGTGTTGTCCGGCTTGAACGTGATCTTCGTCCCGGTCTTCTTGGCCTTGCCGACTTCGCGCAGCGGACCCTTCGGAATGCCGCGTTCGTAGTCTTGTTCCCACGTCGCTTTATCGCGCCAAATCTCCAGATGCAGCGTTTCCGAAAGCGCGTTCACGCAGCTTACGCCTACGCCGTGCAGACCGCCCGACACCTTGTACGTGCTGCTATCGAACTTGCCGCCGGCGTGCAACTTGGTCATCACCACCTGCGCCGCGGAAACGCCTTCTTCCTTGTGGATGTCGACCGGAATGCCACGCCCGTCGTCTTCCACCGTTACCGAGTTATCGATGTGGATCGTCACGCCGATCGTGGTCGCATAACCCGCCAGGCACTCGTCCACGGAGTTGTCCACCACTTCGTACACCAAGTGATGCAAGCCGGCCTCTCGGGTCGAACCGATGTACATGGCGGGCCTCAACCGCACTGCTTCCAGGCCCTCCAGGACCTTGATGCTGGATGAGTCGTACGCTTTGTCGTTAGCTGCCATGCGAAATTCCTCTGAAACGTCTTCGAGCCAATTTGTTTCTGTTCCGATTGCCAGTTGCGGCGTCAGGCACACGTGGGGCAAGCGCTGTGGGGGACTGAAGATCGATACCTAAATTATACAAAATCCGACCAGTTGCTGTCCTGTTAGTCGGGCGAATGAGAGGCGAAAGGCCCTACAGTTCCGGCCTTCCCCGGTACATCAGATCCTTCACCGGGAAAACCGCCTGCCGGTAGGGCTGCGGAATCGACGGCAGATAAAGTTCCACCTCGATCTCCTTCACATTCGTCGTATCCGGTCGCGGAAAGATCAGGCGCAGGACGGGATCGTTCGGCGTCGGCGGAAAGTGCCCCGTCGACTTTACCTTCTTTTTGCCCACCTTGATCTGGCTATCGTCCTTCATCCGCTTCGCCTCGCCCCCATCGGCTAACGCGGCTGGATCGAGCGGCACCCCCACCACGATCACCTTGCCCGCCTGCTCCCGCAGGTACGCCTGGTACTCCTCTCGAGCATCCAGAATCGCCGCATAGGCGTCCGCGTGCTGCTTGAAGCGCCGCCGCAGGACCTCAGCTTCGGCCTCTTGCATCGGCGTCGCGCTGGCCAGGTAAATCACCACCGGCGGACCCGGAAGCCGCGATCGCTCCACACCTCCCGCCACCTGCGCCCACGGCGACTGCGACAGCAGTCGTTGCAACTGATCCTCGGACCACTGCGCGGCCGGCTTCGCTTCCCAGAACGGCTCTACCGCCAGTAAGGCCAGCCAGGCAAATGCATACACGCCTCCATTCTAGCGAGCGCTATCGTAAAAGGACATGAGTGAGATCCGTTACCGTGAGCGCCGCGCTCACCAGATCGAAAACCCCCAACTTCGCGCCGTTGTCCTCGTCGAAGGCGGACATCTGGCTGTGCTCGAACATCGCGCCACCGGCATCAACCCTCTGTGGACGCCGCCCTGGCCCACCGTCGAGCCTTCCACTTTCGACCCGGCGTTGCACCCCGACTACGGCACCGGCCGCGAATGCGCCTTGCTCGCCGGGATTCACGGCCACAACCTCTGCCTGGACCTCTTCGGACCGCCCACCGATTCCGAAGGCGCGGCCGGCGCCCACGTCCATGGCGAAGCCGGCGTCCGTCCCTGGGACATTCAAAGCGATGGCGACCAACTCACTGCCCGCTTCGTCTGGCCTGAAGCCGGCTTGGACTTCGTCCGCCACCTGAAGCTCGAAGGCGACCGTCTGCTCTTTCACGAAAAGCTCACCAACCTCACGCCCTACGACCGGCCCCTCGCCTGGACCCAGCACGTCACCCTTGGCCCGCCCTTTCTGGAGCCGGGTCAAACCCGGTTCGCGGCGCCCACCGTCCGTGAGCAGGACCTCCACGAGGACCCCGCCGAGCACGTCGACCTTGAGCGTTTCCCCACCACGCCCTCCGGCGGCTACACCACCCACCTCATGGATCCTGTGCGCCCCAACGCCTATTTCCTGGCCTTCTCGCCGCGCCACCAATTGCTTCTGGGCTATGTCTGGCGCGCCGCGGATTTCCCTTGGCTTGGCACTTGGCAAGAGTACAACCACCGTCATCAAGCGCCCTGGAACAAGCGCGCCGCCACCCGCGGCATGGAGTTCGGCGTCTCGCCCTTTCCCGAATCGCGCCGCGCCATGATCGAACGCGGCCGCCTCTTCGGCGTCCCGGCCTATCGCTGGCTCGATGCGCGCGCCACTGTCGAAGTCACTTACTCGGCCTTCTTGCGTCCGGCGGACCGGATCCCCGAGTGAGATAACTTACCCATCGACACCGGATGGCTCGCCCCGGTTGCTGACGGCAAATTATTCGCCCGCCCATGCCAGCGCTCGTACGCCAGCACGGCAAAGAAGATCGCCTCTTTCGCATCGCTCTCGATGCCATAGTGATCCGTCGTTTCGACTTTTGTCCCCGGGAGAAAACCTTCCAGATACGCCATCAGCAGCGGGTTGCGCGCCCCTCCGCCGCCCACGATCAGGTCGTCCACCGGCATCAGCGGCCGCACAAATCGATCGATCTGCACCGCCACCGTCGCGGCCGTAAACGCCGTCGCCGTCGCCATCAGATCGAGCATCGGCAGGCCCGTCGCCACCAGCCGGTCGACAAACTCCACCCCGTACTCCTCGCGTCCCGCGGACTTCGGCGGATGCTTCTTGTAGTAACGGTCCTTGAGTAACTGATCCACTAACTTCAAGTCCGCATGACCCTGCCGCGCAAACTGCGCATCGCGATCGTAAATCTGCTTCCCCTTCGTCAGCCGCGCCGCCAGTTGATCCAGCACCATATTGCCCGGACCCGTGTCGAACGCCACCACCGCTTCGGGCGCCGCCCCCGGCGGAATCGCCGTCAGATTACCGATGCCGCCCAGGTTTAGGGCCACCCGCCCCCGGCGCGGATGCCGAAACGCCAGATAGTCGAAGTAGGGCGCCAGCGGCGCGCCATGTCCCCCTGCCGCCATATCGCGCTGGCGGAAGTCAGAAACCACGGGTACCTGCAGCCGCTCCGCCAAATGGCAGCCATCGCCGATCTGCAATGTCGCCGCCACCGGACGGCCCAGAAACTTCGTCGGCGCCCCTTGATGAAAAATCGTCTGACCGTGGCAGCCTACTAACTCGAGCGGCGGAACGCCCGCGTCCGCGCAAAGCCGCTCCACCGCCTCCGCATACAACTCCGCCAGTAGAATATTCAGCCGCGCGATGTCGCTCGTATGGCAATTCGTATTCGATACGCCGAGCAACGCCTGGCGCACCGCCTTCGGATACGGCTGCGTCGCAAACGCCACCGGCTTGATCTTCAGCCGCCAGCCGCTTCCCGACAACTCGACGATCGCCACATCGATCCCGTTCAGCGACGTCCCTGACATAATCCCCGCCACCAGCATCACTTACTCCAATTCTTTCTGTAACTCGGCCAGTAACTTCAAAGCTTCAATCGGTCGTAACTCATCCAGGTTCAAGCCGCGAATGCGCGCCGCCAGGTCATGATTCACCGGCTCGAACAAACGAATCTGCATCGGTGCCTGACGCGCGGGGCGAGGCGCCAACTCGGCCGTCGCCGTCTGCTCGGTGCTTTCGTGAATCGCCAGAATCTCTCGCGCCCGCTCGATCACCCGCGGCGGCAGCGCCGCTAGCCGCGCCACCTCAATGCCATAGCTGCGATCGGCCGCACCCGGCTCCACCCGCCGCAAAAAGATGATCTGGTCGCCGCTCTCTTTCACTGACACATGCAGATTGCGAATGCCCTTCATTTGCTCGGCCAACTCGGTCAGCTCATGATAATGCGTCGCGAACAGTGTATACGCCCGGATCTGCTCATGAATATGCTCGAGAATCGCCCACGCCAGCGACAGCCCGTCGTAAGTCGCCGTCCCGCGCCCAATCTCATCGAGAATAATCAGGCTCCGCGCCGTCGCCGTATTCAGAATCAGCGCCGTCTCCGTCATCTCCACCATGAACGTGGACCGGCCCCGCGCCAGGTTGTCCGCCGCCCCGATGCGCGTAAAGACGCGATCGACGATCGGCAGCACCGCGGCGTCAGCCGGTACGAACGAACCCATCTGCGCCAGAATGGAAATCAAGGCCGTCTGTCGCAGATACGTCGACTTGCCGCCCATGTTCGGACCCGTAATCACCGCCAGAAACTGCTGTGGATCGAGATACGTGTCGTTGGCAATAAAGCGCTGCGCCTCGCGTTCGGTAAACCGCTCGATCACCGGATGGCGCCCCGCCGTCACTTGGAACTCGCCCCGCCCGGAGAACTTCGGCCTCACATAACGCCGCGTCACGGCCACCTCCGCCAGCGACGCCGTCACATCCAACTCGGCCACCGCCGCCGCGGTCGCCTTGATCGCCCCAGCCGCCGCTGCTGTCCTCTGCCGCAAACCCTCGAAGATCTCGCGTTCGAGCTTCAGAATCTGCTCGCCCGCCTCCAGGATCTTCACCTCCAGCTCTTTCAACTCCGGCGTCGTGAAGCGCTCTGCATTCACCAACGTCTGCTTCCGCTCATAGTCCGCCGGCGCCGCTGCCAGATTCGCTTTCGAGATCTCGATGTAGTAGCCAAAGACGTTGTTGAAGCGCACCTTCAGCGAGCCGATACCCGTGCGCGTCCGCTCGCGCGCCTCGATGCCCGCCACGTATTGCTGCCCGTTGCGCTGAATGTCCCGCAGCGTATCGAGCTCCGGATGAAATCCGGCCCGCATCGTGCCGCCATCAGCCAGGTTCACCGGCGGCTGATCGTCGATCGCGGCCAGAATCGCATCGCGCACCGCCGGCACCGGGTCCAGTTCACCGCGCAACCGCACCAGCGTCGCCGCCGAAAACGCGGCCAGCCGCTCCGTCAGCGACGGCACCGCCGCCAGCGACTTGCCCAGCGACAACAGCTCGCGCGGATTCACTGACCCCAGCGTCGTCTTCGCCAGCAACCGCTCCAGATCCAGAATCTGCCCCAGCGTCTCGCGCAAGCCCGCTCGCGCGATCGTATCCCGCGCCAGCGCCTCCACCGCGTCCAGCCGCTCCACGATCTCCGCCTCGCGGATCGAGGGTTGCAGCAATCGCCGCCGCAACAGCCGGCCCCCCATCCCCGTGCGCGTTTCGTCCAACACCGATACCAGCGTCGACTCCCGGCTCTCCCCGGCAAACAACGGCTCCAGCAACTCCAGATTCCGCACCGTTACGCTGTCCAGAATCATCGCTTCGCCGCGCTCAAACCACGCCGGCCGCTCCAGATGCTCCAGCGCGGCCCGCTGGGTGTCCCGCAGATAATGCAGCACCGCCCCCGCCGCCCCAATGGCCAACGCCCGTTCCCCAAACCCGCACCCATCGAGCGAGAGCAGTTGAAAATGCTCCTTCAGCAGCCGCTCCGCGTAGTCCGTCGCGAACACCCACCCGTCCAACTCCGTCCGCAGACCCGGCAAACCCGCCACGCCCGGCGGCAGCAGCACCTCTCGCACCCCCAGCGTTTCCAGCGCCCCGGGCACCTCGGCTTCCTCCACCTCCGTCACCCGAAACTCACCCGTTGACACGTCAACCAATGCAATGCCCGCGCGTCCACTTTCCCGATTTACTGCCGCCAGAAAATTATTCTCGTGAGACCGTAAAAGATTCGCTTCGGTCGCCGTACCCGGCGTCACAATCCGCGTGATCTCCCGGCGCACCAGTTTCTTGCCCGGACCCGCCTCCTCCAACTGCTCGCAGACGGCCACCCGATGGCCCTTTTGGATCAGCCGCGCGATGTAGCCGTCGGCCGAATGATACGGCACCCCGCACATTGGCACCGGCTCGCCTTTCTCTTTGTTTCGAGCAGTTAGCGTGATCTCCAGCTCGCGCGCCGCCACCACCGCGTCCTCAAAAAACAGCTCGTAGAAGTCGCCCAGCCGGAACATCAGCAGCGCGCGCGGAACCTGCTGCTTGAGCGCATGGTACTGCCGCATCAGCGGCGTCGTGGGTTCAGACATTCGGAACTGTTAGTGTAATCGCTCGCAAAAAAATACGCTTGTGTAAAGAAAAGCGGACCAATACCGACAAGTTACGTATATAATCCCGAAGGAGGCCTTCGCGTTATGAGGCCCATCAAAAAAATCTCTAAGTTCGAGATGTGATATGCGCACCTTGTTGTTGCTCGCCGGTCTCGCCGTAATCCCTGCCGTCGCCCGGGATTTGACGGTTCTCCTTGACGTTGAACAGAAGCACTCGCAGCGCGCCCTTGCCGAAATGCGCAAAGAGCTGTCGAAGGTCTTCAAACCCACCAATCTGAACATTGACGTCCGCCTCCGCCAGGAAGTCAGCCCCTACCAGACCTACAGTGATGTCGTCCTGGTCAAGCTGAAGGGCACCTGCCAGATGCAGAACATGGCGCCCCTGATGGACGAACGCGGTCCCTTCGCCTGGACCCACACCGTCGACGGCAAGATTCTCCCCTTCAGCGAAGTCGCCTGCGACCACGTCGCGCGCTCGATCCAACAGGCCATGGGCGACCGTGGCGACCGCGATCGTCTCCTCGGCCGTGCCCTCGCCCGCGTGATGGCTCACGAAATCGTCCACATGGTGGGCAAATGCGCCGACCACAGTCACGATGGCGTCTTCCGCCACGCTCTCTCCGGCCGTCAGTTGATCGCCGACAAGCTCGAACTCGCGCCCGAAGACATCGCCCGGCTGCCCTAGGCCGCTACTGCGGCGCCTTCTCGAACGAGAAGACCATCTTCTGCTCCTTGCCCGTTGACTTGGCCACCTTGTGAAAGTCCACGTCGAGCCGGTCCTTCGCCAGGCGCTTGTAGACCAGCGTCACCGTTGCGTCCGGCTCGTCGGCTTCGAACAACGCCTGCTCCGCGCTCGCCTTGGTCAGTTTGAAGTGCGCGAATTTCTCCTGTTCCTCCTGCCCCTTCAGTAACCGGTTGAAGTGCTTGATCTTGAGCGACACGCCCTCGGCCGTCTGCTCGATCACCTGGAACTCGTAGAAGATGGCCGGCCCCTTCGGACTCTGCATCCGGAACATCCCCATCATCGTGCCGCCCGACGCCGGCGTCCAAACCTCTTCGATCTGGCCCCCCGCCATCGTCCCTCGCCAACTCCCCGCCAGCCATCCGACTTCGGCCAATTGCGCACCCGGCTCAGCCGCCAGCCCCACCACCATCAACGTTGTGAACAGCAACATCCGAATCTTCTCCTTCCACCTCACGACGAGTGGCCGGCGCCTTAATCGACACCCGCGCTAAGAAAGACTGCCCACCGGCAACGAAATCGTCACCGTACTCCCCACCCCCGGCGTGCTCTCCAGCGAGATCTCGCCCTGATGCGCCCGGATGATCTGCCGCGCATTGAACATGCTCCAGTTTCCGGACTTCACCCGCCCATCCGCTTCCCGGAACGTCGGGTCAAAAATCACCCTCACCTCTTCCGGCGGAATGCCCTTGCCGTTATCGCTGATCCGTACCTCGATCCGCCCCGGCGGCGTTCGCGTCTCAATTCGCACCCGCCCGTTCCCATTCACTGACGAGGCCGCATTGCTCAACAAGTCATAAAGCACGGCTGAGATCTGCTGCGGATTACACCGGATGCGCGGCACCGACACCGCGTCGAACTCCACCACCGTATCCGGCTTCAACTGCGGCCGCACCAGCGCCCGCACGTCGTCGATCATCTCGTTGACGCACGCCATTTGCAGCGTTGCCTGATCCAGATTCGTAAACCGGTTCAGCCGCGCCGCAATCTGCTGCAGTCGCTTCGACGACTCCTGAATCGTCTTGCGCAGCGAGTTCTGCAATTTGATCAGCCGTCCGCTCTCATCGGGCGGGGAAGTGGCCTGCCTCGCCGCCAGCAGCAATAAGGTATCGATGCCGCTCGTCAGTGCCCCGATCGGCGTATTCAACTCGTGGCTCAGCGCCGCGGCCAATCTCGTCAGCGAACTCGCATTCTCGGCTAAACCCACCTGTTGCTGCGCCAGCCGCAACTCCTCAGCCGCTTTTACCGAGGCCGCGTAGCTCAGATACGTCGCCGACCGTTGCGCGTATAGCACCCCGCTCATGGCCACCGAAATCAGCGTAATCATCATGATGAAGAGGAACTCGGTCGGGTCCACCAGCATCGTGTGCAGAAACATTCGGCTCGCCAGCGACGCCACCACCCCGTAGATTACGCCCATGCCGAACCCCATCAGCAGTGTCTGCAGCGGCCTCAGCGGCGCCGCCGCCACCGCCACCATCATCACCAGCGTCACCTGACCCGGGATAAAGTGCTCTGCCGCCGGACTGTTCGCAAAGAAGTACAGCGACGCCACCATCGACACCGCCGCGATCAGCCACCCCATCACGATCATCAGCGCCCGGCTCCACGGCGCCAGCGCCTTCACCTGCCCCAGGCACAGTGACGCGAACCCGCAGACGCTCAACGCCAGGCATGACCAGAACCGGGGTAGCGTCTCCGTTGGATCGTACGAAATCAGGAAGCGGCTCAGAAAGATGAAGATCGCCCCGCCGATCGCGCTGGCTCCCACCACCCGCAAGCCAAAGCGGCTCAGACGCAGGACTTCCTGCCGGAACCCTTCATCGCGCTCTGCGATATCCGGCCGAAGGAACGCCCAGATCTGCGCCCATGACACTTCTCTAATGTAACCCGCGAACGAAAAAAAGGCCCAAGGCACGAAGCCTTGGGCCGAAGTTGTCAAGGAGTGGAACGGAACAAACGAAACGAACGAAAGTCGATCTAGACGCGCTTGGCGCGGCGGAGCACCGCCCACACCAGCCCGGTCACCGCCAGCGCCCAGGTGGAGGGCTCGGGGACGGCGTCGCCAGGGCGATCCACGATCAGGCGCTGCGTCAGATTCGCGCCATTCACGTTGGTCAGTACCACCGCATTCAGATAGCTCTGACCTTGGCTGCTCGACACCATCGTCTTCGCCAGGTTCAGGATGATCGAGTCGGTCGGATTGCGGTAGCTGCTCGATTGCTGGATGCGGCCGGAAAGGAAGCCGTCGCCGCCGTCGTGGACGATGTCCCAGATCGCGATCTGCAGCGCCGCGGCCAGATTGTCCTGAGTCGCGCCCGTCGCCGCGTTGATCTGCGGCAGAATGTCATGCAGCAGCCAGGCGGCGCGGTCGCCGTTGGCCACCGTCGAGGGCGAAGTCAGATTCACCTGATAGCTGCCCTCCGAGATGTAAGCGAAACGATCGACGCAGAAGGCGTCCTGCAAGGTCAACCCGCCGTCGAAGCTCACGTTCATCACGCCCACGGTCAATTCTTCGTTCTTCTTGGTCGTCGAAGTTGCCGTCCGGCCGTTCAGCATCGTGTCGCCCGGCATGTACGTAAACGACATCCAGACGGAAGCGGAGCGAGTGGCATCCATGCCCTCGTATTCGATGGTGGCGGCCGACGCCAGACCGCTCGTGAGGAGCAGGCCGGCTAAGGTGAACAACTGAGCGCGTTTCATGTCCTGATAGTGCCCGTTGCCCGCCTTTCCGCGAATAGGCAACGAGTCTCAATCTGGACCTGGAACCACCGGGGTACCACACGGTACTCGCGTGGCGCCTTCCGTTCACCGCAAAGTCCTGCCCGTTTTGGTACTTTCCGGTATTCCCTGCCGCCCTAGTAGAATGGCGGACGATGACCCGCCGCCAACTCCTCTCGGCCCTCCCCTTACTTGCCCAACGCTCCCCTTCCGGCAAGCCCTGGAATATCCTCTGGGTCAGTTGCGAGGACACCAGTCCGGACCTCGGCTGCTACGGCGACACCTACGCCCGCACGCCGAATATTGACCGTCTCTCCACTCAGGGCCTCCGCTACACCCACGCCTTTTCCACCTACGGCGTGTGTGCGCCCAGCCGCTCTTCCATCATCACCGGCATGTACCCCGCTACCATCGGCACCCAGCACATGCGCAGCGAAGGCGTCCCGCCTCCCGAAGTCCGCTGCTTCACCGAATACCTCCGCGCCGCTGGCTACTATTGCACCAATAACGTCAAAACCGACTACAACTTCGCCGCGCCCGTCACTGCCTGGGACGAGTCCAGCGCCAAAGCTCACTGGCGCCATCGCCCCGCCGGCTCGCCCTTCTTCGCCGTCTTCAACTTCGTCGTCAGCCACGAGAGCCAGGTGCGTGCCCCCGAAGACGTCTACCGCAAGAACATCGCCCGCCTCACCCCCGACCAGATTCACGACCCCGCCAAAGCCCAACTCCCTCCCTACTACCCCGACACCCCCCTCGTCCGTCAGGATTGGGCCCGCCTTCACGACAACATCACCGCCATGGATTACATGGTCGGCGACACCCTCAAACAGCTCGAAGAAGACGGCCTCGCCGACTCCACCATCGTCTTCTTCTGGGGTGACCACGGCCGCGGCCTCCCGCGCGCCAAACGCTGGGTTTACGACTCCGGCACCCTCGTCCCCCTCATCGTCCGCTGGCCAGGACAAATCAAGCCCGGTACTGTGACGGACCGCCTCGTCAGTCTGATGGACTTAGGCCCCACCGCGATGTCTCTCGCCGGCCTCAACGCTCCCGCCTACATGCAAGGCCAAGCCTTCCTCGGACCCCACACCAAGCCCCCGCGTGAATACGTCTTCATGGCCCGCGATCGCATGGACGAAACCTACGACATTATCCGCTCCGTCCGCGACAAACGCTTCCGCTACATCCGCAACTACCAGCCCGGCAAACCCTACGCCCAATACATCGCCTACATGGACGAAATGCCCACCCTCAAGGAAATGCGTCGTCTGAACAAAGAAGGCACTCTCACCGGCCCGCAGAAGCTCTTCTTCCGTCCCGAGAAGCCCGTCGAAGAGCTCTTCGACTCCCAGCGCGACCCCCACGAAATCAACGACCTCGCCTCTGACCCTCGCTACGCCGCCGACCTCAAACGCCTTCGCGCCGTCCACGAGCGCTTCGTGAAAGAAACCCACGACCTCGCCCTCCTCCCCGAGGACCAGCTCAAAGAACGCATGCGGCCCGGCGGCCAATGGTCCACCACCGCTCCGCCCACTCTCGCCGTCGCCAACGGCCAACTCACCGCCCGCTCCGCCACGCCCGGCGCTTCCATCGCGTACACCGAAGATGGCCAGCGCTGGCTCCTCTACTCGAAACCTCTTCCCGCTGGACCCCCACGCCGCTTCAAAGCCTGCCGCCTTGGCTACCGCGATTCGGCGGAAGTCGCGTCAAAATAAAGACAGCATGAAACTCAGCGCAATTGCGGAGGCGCTCGGCGCCACCGTCCACGGCGATGCCTCCCTCGAGATCTCCGGCGTCGCCGGGATGGAGCAGGCCGGGCCCGGTCAGCTCACCTTTCTGGCCAACCCCAAGTACGCCCCCAAGGTCAAAGACACTCGCGCGGCGGCCATCATCGCCGCCACCCCGATGGAGGGCCTGCCCACCCTCGTTTCGAAGAACCCTTACCTCGACTTCGCCCGCTCCCTCGCCCTCTTCTACCAACCTCCGCGTCCCGCGCCTGGCATTCACCCGCTCGCCTGCGTTGCCGACTCGGCCGTCGTCGGCGAAGGCGCCGCGATTGGGCCTTTTGCCGTCATCGGCGAAGATGTCCGCCTCGGCGCGCGCGCCGTCATTCATCCTCACGTCACCGTCTATCAGGGCGCGCAAATCGGCGACGACTTCCTCGCCCATTCCCACGCCGTCGTCCGCGAGTTCTGCGTCATCGGTCATCGCGTCACTTTGCAGAACGGTGTCGTCATCGGCGGCGATGGCTTCGGCTTCGCCAAAGACGCCCAAGGCCGCCATCACAAAATCGTTCAAAGCGGCGTCACCATTCTCGAAGACGACGTCGAAGTTCAATCGCTCACCACCATCGACCGCGCTACCGTCGGCGAATCCCGCGTCAAACGCGGCGCCAAAATCGATTCGCTCGTCCAGATCGGCCATGCCTGCGTCGTCGGTGAAGACAATATCCTCTGCGCTCAAGTCGGCCTCGCCGGCAGCACCATCCTCGGCAATAGCGTTCTGCTCGCCGGGCAGGTCGGCGTCTCCGGCCATCTCACCATCAACGACAACGCCGTCGTCTACGCCCAGAGCGGCGTCGGTCACGACGTCCCTCCTGGCAGCATCATCTCCGGCTCCCCCGCCTTCGACTATCGCGACTGGCGCCGTTCGGCTCTTGCCTTTCCCAAGCTCGGGGAAATGGTGCGTCAGATGAGACAATTGGAAAACCGCATCGCCCAACTGGAGGCGGCACCAAAGGACCCGCATGAGTAGCTACCGTCCCCCGCTTTCTTACAAAGACCCCAACTTCCTCGATCGTTCCGAAGCCCGGTCTGTTCGCATCCTCTCTGAGTATCTGCAGCCCCTCAGCGTGCTGCGGAAACAGAAGGTCCACGACACCATCGTCTTCTTCGGTTCGGCCCGCCTCACTGAAGACGGCCCCATGGGGCGTTACTATCGCGAAGCGCGCGAACTGGCCCGCCTGGTCACCGAATGGTCCGACGGACTCACCGAGTCCGCCTGCCGCTTCGTCGTCACCACCGGCGGCGGTCCTGGCATCATGGAAGCCGCCAATCGCGGTGCGCGCGATGCCGGCGGCAAGTCCATCGGCCTGAATATCTCGCTCCCCTTCGAGCAGGATCCGAATCCCTTCATCAGCCGCGAACTCTCCTTCGAGTTCCACTACTTCTTCATGAGGAAGTTCTGGTTCGCCTATCTCGCCAAAGCCCTCATCGTTTTCCCCGGTGGCTTCGGCACCCTCGACGAACTCTCCGAGTTACTTACCCTCGTCCAAACTCAGAAGCTCGATAAGAAGATGCTCATCGTCCTCTACGGCTCGGACTTCTGGAAGAAGGTCATCAACTTCGACGCCCTCGCCGAATACGGCATGATCAGCAAGTCCGACCTCGATCTCTTCGAATGGGCCGACGACCCCGCCTCGGCGATGAACATCATCCAGACTAAACTCACCGAGTGGTACCTCACTCCCGAAGTGCCCCTGCCCAAAGGTGAGCAGAAAACGCCCGCCATCTCGAACACGAACAACTAGGCTTCTGGCTGCATGAACGACCGCCAAGCTCTCCGCCCCCCGGCTACCGCGGCCCCCAGTGTGTGGGCCGCCCTTGGCTGGCCGGGTCAGGGCTTTGTGCTCTCTCTCCTCGCCGCTGGCATTGCCCGTGCCCTCCAGGCCCCCGTTCTGCTGAACGACCTGGCGACGATCCTCGTGCTCGTCACCGGCGCGATCGTCTGTTACCGCTTACTGCGCGTCGGCCTCCGCCGCGTCATCTGGCACTTACGCAACCGCCTGGCCGTCGCCTACATCTTCATGGCCTTCGTGCCCATCGTGCTCATGCTGCTGATGGGCGGCGCCGTCACTTACATCCTCGCCGGCAAGATGGCCGCTTATATGGTCAAAAGCGAACTCGACCGGCAAGTCTCCCAGCTCCGCACCAGCATTGAGCCCGTGCTCAAAATCCCGCCCGTCGCCCGTCCCGCCGCTGTCGCCCGCATCGGAAACTTCTACGCGCAGAATCGCGATGGCTTTGTCGTCCACTACCGCGCCGGCGGCACCGAACTCCGTTTTCCTGAAGGCAGCAAAGTCCTCGCCCCGCCCGATGCCTGGCCCGAAGCCTCCGGCATCGTCGCCCGCGATGGCGGTTTCTATCTTTGGGCGCGCATGGCCCAGGGCGACACCAGCGTCACCGCCAGCTACCCGCTTTCCGACGAAGCCCTCAATGGCCTCGTGCAAGGCTTGGGCAGCGTTGCCCTGACTACCTCGCTGTCTCTCGACTCGGCTCGCCAGCCCGGCGTGAAACTGCAGCGCGCCGCCAGTGACCCGCACGAAATCCTCGCCGCCAAAAAACTACCCCCCGCCGCCAACTCCCTCGACGAACTCTTCTACCTGATCACCGACGCCCCCACCCACTACGCCAACTGGACTGAGCCCGGCTCCGCCAAAGGCGCTTCCTTCTACATCGTCTCCCGCGTTTCGGCCGTGCTCCGCCAGCTCTATGCCCAGGAAGTCGAAGTCGACCTCGCCACCATTGCCCTGCAATCCATCGGCGTCCTCTTCCTGATCGTCGAACTGATTGCCCTCGCCATCGGCATCTCGCTCACCCGCTCCATCACCACCGCCGTCCACGACCTCTACGAAGGCACCGAACGCGTCATGGAAGGCGACTTCGCTCACCGCATCCGCGCCGTCGGCCGCGATCAGATTGCCAGCCTCAGTCAAAGCTTCAACCGCATGACCGAGAACCTCGAGCGCCTGCTCATGGTCGCCAAAGAAAAAGAGCGTTTGCAGGCCGATCTCGAAATCGCCAGCGAAGTCCAGCGCGCCCTTTACCCGCGTGCCGTCCCGCATCTCGAATCGCTCACCCTCCGCGCCCTCTGCCATCCGGCGCGCACGGTCTCGGGCGACTTCTACGACTATCAACCGCTGGTGCCCGGCAAAGTCGCGCTGCTCTTAGGCGACGTCGCCGGCAAAGGCATCTCCGCCGCCCTTCTGATGGCCAGCATCCAGTCGTCCTTCCGCACCTTGATCCGCGAATGTATTGACTATGCGAAGGCTTCGCCCAATTACTGCTGGTCCACGGCTCACTTAGTGGCGCGCCTCAACGAACAGGTCTACGCCACCACGTCTCCGGAAAAGTATGCCACCCTTTTCCTCGCCATTTATGACGACACCACCGGCCTGCTCGAATACACCAACGCCGGTCACCTGCCACCCATTCTGCTGCGCCGCGATCGCATCGAGCATCTTTCCGTCGATGGCACCGTCGTCGGCGCTTTCCCCAAAGTTCCCTATGGCGAAAGCCGTCTCCAACTCGAGAAAGACGACTTACTCATCGCCTTCACCGACGGCGTCTCGGAACCGGAAAACGCCTACGGCGAGATGTTCGGCGAAGAGCGCCTCGTCGACTTAGTCCGTCAGAAGTTCGATCGCGGCGACGACGAGATCATGCAATCCGTGGCCGACTCCGTCCAGCAATGGACCGGCACCGCCGAAATGCAGGATGACCTCACGCTTCTGATCGCGCGCAAAAACTAAGCGCGATATTCGTCCGCGCGCCAGTTCTTCACGGCTCGCTTGATGGCATCCGGTTCGGTGCCGCTCTCCGCCGCTTGGCGGGCCAACTCCAGAAACTCCCCGTCGGACGCAAACCGCAACGCCACAATCTGCTTCGGCGTCAGCCGCGCATCCAGCAGCTTGCCCGTCATCACATAGTGCCGCAGATTCTCTTCCGCCCGGATCGCCCGGTCCTGCACCTTCAGCGCAAACGTTCTGGCATAAGCCAGTCCCGCCAGGATCAACATCGTCAGCACCAGAATCAGCGTCGCGCTGTACATCCGCTGATGATCGCCCCAACCCTTATAAATATTCACGCCCGCCCCGATCGCCGTCAGCAACAACCCCACCCCTACGGCCAGAAAACCGGGAACCCGCTGCACGTGATTCGCATAGTTCTGTGTCGACATGGAGTTCATCATCACACGCTAAGGCCGAACGTGAAAGCTTTCCTCCAGAATTCTTCCCGCCGCGTCCACGTCCACCACCGTGCGAAAGGCGGATCCGTCATCGCTGAACCGCAGATCGAACACCGTCACCCGCTGCGCGCCCGCCGGCTCATCCATCGGCACCACCCGCCACACCGGCCATTGCGAAAAATTCAGAAACCGCCGCAACACTTCAGACTTCTTAGCCGCCGCCTGCATCTCCGCCGACGGCTTCGCCAAAATCTGCCCGCGCTCCGGATCGAACTCCAGCAGCAGATTCATCTCATGCACCGCGTAGAACGAATCCGTCTCCACCAGCCCGCGCCACATCAATGGACTAAACGTCGTCGGCAGCGCCAGCACGCGCCGCGGCGACATCCCCTGCTGCACCCGCGCGCTCAATAACTGCTCCGCTCGCGACTTCATCAAGCCTCGCCCGCCCAGCCACAGCATCGTAAAGCACAACGCGAAGATCGCCCAACCCCGTCCCGTTGACGCTTTCCCGCCGATCTCACCCGCCACCAGCTTCGATAGCGCCGGACCCACCAGCGCCAGCAGCAGCACCAGCGCCAGCACGCTGTCGAAGATAAACAGCACCGGCCACTGATACCAGCTCTGGCTGAACGGCGCCGCCAGATGCGTCCCGTACGAGGTCACGAAGTCGAGCCCCAGATGCGACGCCAACCCCACCAGCGACGCCACCCAGCCTCCCAGCCACGGCACCGGCTTGCCCAGCAGCCGGAACAGCAACACCGGCAACAGCGCCAATAAAGGCGCGGCCGCCACGCCATGCGTCACCCCCCGATGCACATCCAGGTAGAACAACTCGCCGCCCGCCAGACTCACGATGTCGAGATCCGGCAAATTCGCCGCCAGCACCATCAAGCCTGTTGCCTGCGGCGTTAGCCGCTTCAGCCCCGCTCTCGCCAGGGCCACCCCGATGAACGAATGCGTCAGGTTATCCATCTAGCGATACGTCGGCGGCATCAGCAAGGTCAACGCTTCGGGCACGATCTCTGCGCGCCCCGGTATTGGACCCGCGGCCTCGCCATCCAATTGCGCGAATACCGGCGCATTCGCCTCCGAAAACTCGACGGCGGATCCGCGCAACACCGCCACGCCCGTCATCCGCGGCAAACAGTTCAGCGCCACCCCAGCCAGATACTTCAGATACCGCGGCGCCAGCGACCCCGAGAACAGCACAATCTCGAAGTCCGGCTCCGTCAGCCGCACCTGCCGCGCAATCTCCAGATCGCCGCCATAATTCCGCACCCGCGTCGCCAGCGCAAAGCTCGCCCGGAACTCCTGCCCATCCACCTTCACCGTGAACTCCGGCAGCCGCCGCAGCACGCTGCGGAAGCCCTCAATCCAATACGCCACCTTGCCCAATTGCCGCTTCAGATTCGGGTTCAGATGCTCCACAATGTGCGCATCGAGACCTACCCCCGCCATCAGCGCAAAGTGCCGATCCCCCTGCGCGGAGCTCAACCGCCCCAGTGCAATCCGCCGCGGCGTGAACTCCGGCAACTGCCGCGCCACCTTCTCCATCGACCCCGATAAGCCCAGCTCGCAGCACAGCACATTCGCCGTCCCGCCCGGCAGCGCCGCCAGCGGCACGGCGGACCCCGCCATCCCGCTGATCACCTCATTGATCGTTCCGTCGCCCCCCGCCACCAGCACCACATCCGCCCCGTCCTGCACCGCCTGCGCCGCCAGCGACCCCGCCATCCGCGGACCCGTCGTCGGCTGCTCCCGAATCGTCCAACCCTGCTCCCGCAGCACCGCCAACGCCTTCGGCAAACGCTGCGGATGGCGGCGCAACGCGCCGGCTTGCGGATTGTAGATGAGGACGCCGTTGCGGTAGATCAAGGTGGGGCGAGTTCCGAAGTTACAATAGTCATACTACCCGAATGTCTTCTGCCCGGCTGCGTGCTGACCAACTTCGCCAGGAGTTGCGGCATCACGAACACCTCTATTACGTCCTCGATCAACCCGAATTGGCTGACGCCGATTACGACCGGTTGATGCGCGAACTTCAGGACCTCGAAGCGGCTCACCCCGACCTCCTCACCCCGGACTCGCCCACTCAGCGCGTCGGCGGCAAACCCCGCGAAGGCGTTGCCACCGCCGCCCACAGCTCGCCCATGCTCAGCCTCGACAACGCCCTCAACGAAGGCGAACTCCGCGAGTTTGACCGGCGCGTTCGTGACCTCCTCAAAGGCGCCCCCTTCGTCTACGCTGCCGAACTCAAACTCGATGGCCTCTCCATGGCCGCCCGCTATGAGAACGGCCGCTTCGTCCAAGCCGTCACCCGCGGCGATGGCCAGGTCGGCGAAGACGTCACCGAGAACGCCCGCACCATTCGCACCTTGCCCCTGCAGGTCACCAGCCCCTGGCCCGCCTTCGAAGTTCGCGGCGAAGTCCTGATGACCCGTCGCGCCTTTGAGTCCGTCAATGCCGAACGCGAATCCGAAGGCCTCCCTCTCTACGCCAACCCGCGCAACTCAGCCGCTGGCTCCCTGCGCATGCTCGACCCCGCCATCACCGCCAAGCGCAAGCTCGAGTTCTTCCCCTACTTCCTCCTCGTCGACGGCCAGCCCGTCCTGCCTTCGCACTGGGAATCGCTCGACGCCATGAAAGGCCTCGGCTTCAAAGTCAACGAGCGCCGCGCCCTCTGCCCCGATGTCGACGCCCTCTGGACCTTCTTCGCCGGCTGGGAAAATCAGCGCGACGGTTTGCCCTACGAAATCGACGGTGTCGTCGCCAAAGTCGATTCCGTCGCCCAGCAGCAATCGCTTGGCTGGACGGCCAAAGCCCCCCGCTGGGCGATCGCCCTCAAATACCAGGCCCGCGCCGCCGTCACCGTCGTCGAGGACATCGGCGTCCAGGTCGGCCGCACCGGCGCTCTCACGCCCGTCGCCTTCCTCCGCCCCGTCGTCGTCGGCGGCGTCACCGTGCAGCGCGCCACGCTTCACAACGAAGACGAGATCAATCGCCTCGGCCTCCAGATCGGCGATAGCGTCACCGTCGAGCGCTCCGGCGACGTCATCCCTAAGGTCGTTCGCGTCGAAGCCGAAGGCGCCGACCGCCGCCCCTTCAAAATGCCTTCCGAGTGTCCCGTCTGCGGTGGACCCATCGTCCGTGCCGAAGGCGAAGTCGCCGCCCGCTGCGTCAACTCCAGTTGCCCCGCGCGCCTCAAGGAAAGCCTCCTTCATTTCTCCCGTCGCAGCGTGATGGACCTCGATGGTGTCGGCGAAGCTCTCGTCGATCAGTTAGTCGCTCGCCAGTATGTAAGTTCCATCGCCGACTTCTACACGCTCGACTTGGAGAAGTTACTCACCCTCGAACGCATGGGTGAAAAGTCCGCCGCCAAGATTCTCGAGAACCTCGAGAAGTCGAAGTCCCGGCCGCTGCCCCGCCTCCTGAATGGCCTCGGCATCCCCTTCGTTGGCGAACGCACCGCGCAGATTCTTGCCGAGACCTTCGGCTCTGTCGACGCTCTTGCCGCCGCCGAAGAAACCACCTTACAGGAAGCCGAAGAAGTCGGACCCAAGGTCGCCAAGAGTATCTATACCTTCTTCCGCACTCCGCAGAATCAGGAACTCATCGAGCGTCTCCGGCAGGCCGGACTCACCTTCACCCACACCATCAAGGTTCGTGAGAAGTCCCCCCTCGAAGGACTTACGTTCGTTCTCACCGGCACGCTGCCCCATCTCAGCCGGGAAGAAGCCAAGGAAAAAATTGAAGAGGCCGGCGGTAAAGTCACCGGCTCCGTCTCGAAGAAGACGAATTACGTTGTGGCCGGCGAAGAAGCTGGCTCGAAGCTCGAAAAGGCACAAACTTTGGGCATCAGGATCCTGAACGAAGCGGACCTCCTGGCCCTATTGGAGACTAGTTGAAATCATTCTTGCAGAAGCTCACGGCAACCCTGGTGAGCTTCGGGCCTGCGGGCATCTTTCTCATTACTTTGATCGATTCAGCCGGCGTCCCCCTGCCGGGCGGTGCTGACCTTCTCCTGGTGCTTCTCTCTTCGCGGAACCCGGCGCTGGCGCCCCTCTATGCGGGCTTGGCCGTGCTCGGTTCGCTGCTCGGCACCATGTTTCTGTATTTCTTGGCCCGCAAGGGCGGGGAAGCCTTTCTCGACCGTCGCACCGCTACCGGGCGCGGGGCCAGATTCCGTCATTGGTATCAGAAATACGGTATGGTAACGGTCTTCGTCCCGGCTCTCTCACCGGTCCCCATGCCGATGAAGATCCCCGTCTTCTGCGCCGGAGCCCTCGGCGTCCCGCCCTCCCGCATTGCCACCGTCGTCGGCGCCGCGCGAGTCATTCGGTATGGAGGCCTCGCCTGGCTCGGTACGAAAGTCGGCGAAAATTCCATGGCCGTCATCCTCGCCTATAAGTGGCACTTACTCGGCGGCGTCTTGGCCCTGGCGGCCGCGCTTGCTGGCTATCTTCGCTTCAAGGGCCGCTAATCACTAACGGCGTCCGGCGGAAGGCAAACCTTCCGCCCACCGCGTCCACTACATTCAGTTGGCAGACATACTCGCCCGGCGTCAGCCGACTTAGCACCAGATCGCCATTGAACGCCAGCACCCCTTCGCGATTCGGCACCGCCACCGGCCGCAGGGTTCCGGACTCATACACCTTCTTCTTGCCCTGATAAACCGCCAGCGTCGCCGCCGCCGTCGTCGCCTGATACACCTCCGCAAACGCATGCAGCGTCTGCGCCCGCTTGAAGACATGTGTCACGCTGGGAATCAGCTTGTTCCCGTTGAACACCAGCGGATTCAGCGCCACCAGCTTCTTATTCTTCTCCGCCGTGCCTACCGCCGCGCTCAGCGGCTCACGCTGCGCTCCAATCACCAACGAGCTCACCGCCGCTTCCGGTGACGGCGGATCGCCCGGCACGCGGAACCGCGCCTCAAACGTCCCCATTGCCCCGGACTGGTTCTCTCGCACCAACGCCTTCAACGAATAGTCACCCGGCTCCAGCGCCAGCACCGCATCGTAGAGAATGCTCTTCTGCGCCAGTTGCTCGGCATTGTCGCCGAACTTCAGTTTGATGGCGTCCCGCAAACTCTGCACAATGCGGCCGCGCGCATCCTTCACTTGCGCAATAAAGTCGAGTTCCGTATTGCCTTTCTTGGCCAACGGAATCTTCGATCCCGGAATCTTGATCGCCAGCGGCACCATCTGGCGCCCTCGTCCTTGGCGGAAATAGAGTAACTCCACCGCCAGCGGTAACTCCGTCGCCGGATTGCCCAGCGCCAATGCATCCGCTAACTGCTTCTCCCGCTCGCCCCCATCCAGCTTGGACCACACCTTGTCGGCATAGTATCCGCCTCGATAGTCAAGCGCATACTTCATCGTCGGCGGCAATTCCACCTTGATCTTCCGATACCGCCCATCCTTCGCCGTGTTCGCGCTGTAGTAAGCCAGCGTATAGTAACTCTCCACAGCCTTCTGCGCATCCACCATCCCCAACGTCAGGTCGTTCGAATCGAGCAGCGCCTTGCCGCCCGTATCCGCCGCCAGCGTATGCAGCGTCTCCTGCTGATCATTGAACTGATCGCGCGCCTGCGTCTGCATCTTGCCGGAGAATACCGAGGACCCTCGCGGTCCCGCGCTGCTCGCGTCGAGCCCCGCTGCCACCTGCAATCCGCGTGCGTCGATCGGGTAGAACGATACATTCGCCTTCACCGCCGCATTCACGGTCGATTGCAACTGCGACTGATTCTCTACGCCGGTCTTGCTCACCCCGCTCGCGAAGTAAATCACCGCCTTCTTCTCCGGAATCTTCGCCAGTTGATTTACTAAGTCTTCCAGCGCCCCCAGCCTCCGATCTGTATTGAAGACATTGAACTCCGCCTCATCGGCCGCCAAGTCCGCATTGGCCGAGTCCGGATCGTCCGCATTCGCATTCGAAGCCGGATCGTCCATCAGGTCCGTCGCGCGAAAAGCCTGCACTGCTCGAATCAGCCGCTCCCGGTCGTCTGTAAAGTCAACCACCGTCTTCAACTTGTTCGAGAACGTATAGAGCGCCACGAGATCGGCCGTCGTCAACTGCGTCGAAAGAAACTTGATTGCCGCCTCGCGCGCCCGGATCTGATCCGCCGGCGGCATCCCCGCCATGTCGAAGAACAACGCCAGTGCCCGCCGGTCGCTGAAACTCGGCCGTTCCACCGGCGCCTCATCCAGCAACGCCTTCGGATCGTATTTGGGCACTTCCACCACCGGCAGTTTCTCCGACGAGAGGCTCTGGAACTCGAACACCGTCAGGGTCTGCGGCTTGCCATCTTCCAGAACGCGGAAGTCTTCCTTCTTCAAATTCGTCACCGGCTTGCCGGACTTGTCCTTCACCGTGACATTCACCACCACCAGACTCGCCGACGTCTCGAACCGGATCACGTCCGGCTGCTGCTGAGCCAGCAACACGGATGCCAAGAAAATTGCTGAGGCCTGTCGCATAGAGTTAAAACCGGAACCGCACTTGAATCTGAATCGTTCTCATCTGTGCTGCCGCCAACGGCAGCCCATAGTTCGACGCATTCACCACCGTCCCCAAGCTGGTGAACGTCGGCCGGTTCGTCAGGTTATTCGACTCCAACCGCAATTCCAACTGCTTACGCTCATGAATCCGGAAGGACCGTCCAAACGACGCGTTCATCGTAAACAACGTCGGCGTCGGAATCGTATTGCGCGCCGCATTGCCGTAACGTCCAGAGGGCGGCAGCGTAAAGGCGAGTAAGTTGAAAAAGCCGCTGCCCGAGTCGATCGGCAACCCGGTCGCATCCGCGCGGCCGCTACCCACCACGCCCGTGCCCGCCGTGTCGCTCTGATTGCCCAGCACCCGCGCCGTCAGCGGATTGCCCGTCGTCAACGTCACCGCGCCGGTGAGCGTCCAGTTCCGCAGCATGGCCCCCGGCGCACCCGTCAGCCGCCAAGCCCCCGTCCGATTCGCCACCGGTGACGCCAGCACAAAGCTCGTCGTCAGCGAATGCCGCACGTCAAACGTCGACAAACCTCGCTCCGCGGCCAGATTCTGATCATCCTGCACCACCGTTCCGCCGCCCGCGCCGCCCACCGAACTCGCGTTGTCGATTGACTTTCCGTACGTATAGAGCGCGTTCAGCGATAGCCCGCGCGTAAATCGCCGCGTCAACCGCGCCTGCGCCGCATGAAAGATCGAATTGCCCACGGAAGTATCGAGCGTAAAGCCCACAGCATTGCCCAACAAGCGCCGCGCTTCCGAATCCGCCGGTGACCCGGGCGCCGCCCGGTTCGGTAGCCGCTGTAAGTCCAGCCGCGTGCCCTTCGTTCCCAGATATCCTAACTCCACCACATAACTGCGCTTGATCTCTTTCTGCACCGACAAGCTCCAAGTCTGCGCATAGCCAATCCGATAGTTACGGTCAATCGCATATGTATTGGTGATGCTCTGCGACGGCGTCACCGCGAAGCCATTCTCAATCGTCAACACCCGCGCTGGCGACGTATTCAGCGTCCCCGTGCTGGCAAACGGCGGTTGCGACGCCAGCCGTGACGCAAAACCCTGATAGATGTTGCCGTTGTAATACCACCCATACGCCCCGCGCACCGTCGCGCCCAGCTTCTTCCCGGGCTTCCAGGCAAAGCCGAAGCGCGGCGCCACATTGTTCGGATCGCCGTTAATCAGCGCCCGCGGAAACGCCCCGCTGTAAGGCCCCGCTGTCCCTGGCGTCACCACCGCTACTCCTGTAATTCCCGGGGCCAAATCCAGGTTCGCCAAACGATCGTACTTCTCCACCCACGGGCTGTAGTACTCATAGCGCATCCCGAAGTTCAAGCTCAGATTCGGCGCCGCCTTCCATTCGTCTTGCACAAAGAACGAAGTATTCACCGCCCGGTAATAGTTGCTTGGCGAGCCGAACCGGATCGAGCTCGATTGCGGCCGGCTCAGCAGAAAGTCCGCAAAGTCAAAACCCGTCGCGGCCAGCGGCACGCCATTCGCGTCTAACTTACTCGTCGCGATACCCGAAAAAGTATAAGTGCCCCGCGCATTCTGATCCGTCCGCAGATTCGTCATCACCCGCGACACATCCCCGCCCGCTGACCAGTTATGCTTACCGCGGATCCAGATATAGCTCGCCCCAAAGGTCAGATTGAGATCCCGCCGCAGCGACGGACTCCCGTCCGAAAGCCGCCCAAAGTTCGTAAAGCTCAAGTTCGGTGGCCCATAATTGATCGGATCCTGCGCCGCGCCTTGGATGCCCAGCTGCGCCGCCACATTGTCTTTATACGCAAAGTAAGGCACCAGATCGGACGTATTCCGATTCGCCCGCACCCGCACCGTCTGAATCAAAGTCGCCGAGTAACTCCGCGTCCAGCTCAGATCCGCGTTATAACTATGCCCCGACGATTCGTCCACAAAGCCAAATAACTGCGCCGACTGCCCGCTCCGGCTCTGGCCGCCCACGCTCGCCGACAGCCGATCCTTCGCCGTCAGCGGATGATTGATCCGCCCGCTCACCGCCTGCGAGTTCTGCGGCACGCCCGTCACAAACTGATAGTTCTGAATCGGCAGCGCGACGTTTGGCTCCGGAATCAGCTTCAATAACCCAGCCGCCGCCGAACTGATGCGGTCCGCCGGAATCTTGTTGCCCGCAAACGGCAGTCCGCTCAGCGGATCATAGATCGTCACTGGCCCGCGGATCAGCGATTGCGAAAAGTCCCCCGCGCGCTCCAGCGCCGTCGGCACCGTAGCCACCCCGCTAAATGGCGTCCGCCCATGCGTCAACGAATACTGCAGCGTAAACTGCGTCCGCTTCGCCTTCGGCAGCGACCCGCCGATCATCCCGCTGAACCGCATCTGCGATTGGTCCGGCTTCGGATACAGCAAGCCCGTCAGCGAGTACGGCCGCGCATTCCACGAGGCATCCCGTGCGGAGAACGTCAGCATGCCGCGAATGTCCTGGCGTCCCTGCCTCTGCCGGTTCCCGAAACTCGGACCAGCCCCACCCGGACCGCCGAAGCGCCCCCCGCGCATACCCCCCGGACCACCAGGCCCTCGTCCACCACCGGGACCGCCACCCGCGCCACCAAACCCGCCGCGCGGCCCGCCCGGACCGCCGAATCCACCTCCGCCAAACCCACCGCCCCCAAATCCACCGCGAAACCCGCCCGGACCACCGGGCCCGCCGCCCATCCCCGGGCCACCCGGACCACCCATCCCCGGACCACCCGGCCCGCCCGCCAACATCCCCCCCATCCGTTCCTGCATCCCCTCCGGACCGCCCATCCCCGGACCAAACCCGTTCGGATCGAGCGGCGCCTCCGCCTGCCCCGTCTGCAGACCCCGGCTCATACTCCCCGTCACCAAAAACGCCTCATTCGCCGACCCGTCGCTCACCTGTGGCGGCACCGCCATCGTGATCTCCGGCGGCAATTCCACCGCCGTCTCTTCCTGCCGGCCCTGATTCCCCGCCGGCCGCGTCATTAATTCCAACGTAAAGTCGACTTTCGCGCCAGGCACGGTGACCGCGCGGCTCGCCGGCGCGAATCCAAACATTCGCACCTGCACGCTCCAATTCCCCGGACGCAGTTCCAGTTCGTACGCGCCGCTTAAATCGGTCGTCGTCGTCACCGTCTCTCCGCCCATCGTCGCGGTCACCGTAACCCCTGGTAAAGGCAGACCCTTAGCCTTCACCACGCCGGTTTGCGGCGTTTGCGCCCACGCTGCCGCGGTCATCAGAAAAATACTCAGAGTGCGGCACAGCATATCTCTGATTAGAACCCGCGGCACCGCGACTTGGTTACTCTCTTAACCTTTCCTTACAACGTTGCCTTTTACTGCGATTGAAATTTCTCCTTTACACATCTTCACTTCTTCGTGTAGAATCCATCCAATTCGCCCTGCCTTGTTGCCTCTCGCTCCCCGTCGCGAGCCGATCCTTCAAAACAGTTGTGAAAGGTATCGTGATGTCGCTCTCCCATCAGCAGATTGAAACCCTCGGTCAGCGAGGCTTTACGCGCCGGCAAATGGCCCGTGTCGCGAGCATGATTACGCGCGGGGGCGACCCTCCCGTTCTACAACGAATTCGCCATGGCCCAGGAAGCGCAGCGCCGTCTCACCGGGCGTGCCACCCTGCCGCCCGATGCGGTCCGCATCAGCACCAACGAGAATCCCCTCGGGCCCTGCAAAGAAGGTTTGGAAGCCATCTACAAGGTGGCCCCCTGGGGCGGTCGCTACTCCCCGCACAACGAAGCCGGCGAACTCGCGCGGACGATTGCCGAGGTGGAAGGCGTGAAGCTGGAGTGTGTTCAGGCCACCGCCGGTTCCAGCGATCCACTCACGCGAGTCGCCTGCGGCTTCACCTCGCCCACCCGCAGTTGGGTCATGGGCGACCCCGGTTACGGCGGCGGCGCGCCCCGCTACATCGGCTCCAAAGTCATCCGCGTCCCCCTCCGTGCCGACTACTCGCACGACGTCGAAGCGATGATCAAGGCGGACCCCAACGCCGGCGCTTACTACGTCTGCAATCCCAACAACCCTACCGGCACCGTCACCGCTCGCAAAGACATCGAGTACTTACTCGCCAATAAGAAACCCGACGCCGTCGTCGTGGTCGACGAAGCCTACATCCACTTCTCGGACTCCGCCGTTCCCGCCAACGACCTCGTCGCCGCCGGCAAAGACGTCGTCGTCCTGCGCACCTTCTCCAAAGCCTACGGCATGGCCGGCATCCGCGCCGGCTTCGCCCTCGCCCGCCCGGACCTCTTGGCCAAGATGAACGCCTACGGCAATCCCAGCTTTCTCCCCATCACCGGTACCGCTTGCGCCACCGCCAGTCTCAAAGTCAAAGACCTCATCGCCGAACGTCGCGCCATCAACAAACGCATTCGCGAAAAGACCTTCGAACATCTCGAAAAGGCCCACATCAAGTACGTCCCCAGCGAAACCAACTTCTTCATGATGGAAGTCGGCCGCCCCGGCGGCGAAATCGCCAAAGCCCTCACCGAACATAAGATCTACATCGGGCGCGTCTGGCCCGCCTGGCCCACCAAAGTCCGCGTCACTGTCGGGACGCAGGAAGAGATGGACAAGTTCACCGCCGCCTTGGACAAGGTCATGGCCTAACCGCCCTCCGCCACTCAGCAACCCTGCCTCACGGACGGCTTGCGCCGCAGCGAGCCGCCCTCCATCGTCCCCTGTTGGGATCCAGCCGCTCTGTCGCTCTCACCGATTGAAGGAGAGATGATGCGTTACTTGTGTCTGTTCCTGGTTTGTGCGATTCCTGCCCTCGCACAGTCCTTTATGGGCTCACTCCGTGGACGGGTCGTGGACCCCAACGGCGCCGCCGTGCCCATGGTCAAGATCACTGCCACCGACGAAGGTACGTCGATCCAGCGTTCCACCCTCACCTCGCCCGACGGCGAATACACCTTCTCCGCTCTCAACCCAGCCACGTACACCGTCGTGGCCGAAGCCCCCGGCTTCAAACGTCACGAGAGCCGCGGCGTCATCGTCGGCACTCAGCAAGCCGTCACCGCCGACCTCAAACTCGACATTGGCCAAGTTACCGAATCGGTCAACGTCACCGAAGAAGCCGCCCTCATCGACACCGCCACCGCCTCCAACGGCCAGGTCATCGATCGCCAGAAGCTCATTGACCTCCCCAATCTCGGTCGCAATCCCTTCATGCTCTCCAAGCTCTCCGAAGGCGTCGTCCAGGTCGGCAACCCCAAGTTCAATCGCATGCAGGATCAGTCCGGTTCTTCCGCCATCTCCATCGCCGGCGGCCCCGTCCGCGGCAATAACTACACCCTCGACGGCATCTCCATCACGGACTCCACCAATCGCGCCGTCATCATCCCCTCCCTCGAAGCTGTCCAGGACATGAAGGTCCAGTCCAACACCTACGACGCCGAGATGGGCCGCACCGGCGGCGGCACCTTCAACACCTTCCTCCGCTCCGGCACCAACCAGATGCACGGTTCCGCCTTCGGCTACATCCGCGAAACTCCGTGGCTCGCCAACAACTTCTTCTCGAACCGCGCCGGCACACCGCGCATCGAGCAGCCCTTCCGCAACTACGGCGGCTCCATCGGCGGACCACTCCGCATCCCCAAGCTCTACGATGGCCGCAACCGCACCTTCTTCTGGATCACCGGCGAAGCCTACCGCCAGACCGAAGCCGCCGGCACCCGCCTCCAAGTTCCCACCGCCCGCGAACGTCTCGGCGACTTCTCCCAAACCAAGTCCACCGTCGCCGGCAGCGACGCCCTCCAACTCGTCTATGACCCGCTCACCGGTGCCGGCGGCGCCGCCCGCCAGCCCTTCCCCGGCAACATCATCCCCGCCAACCGCGTCAGCGTCATCGGCCGCAACATGGCTTCTTACTATCCGCTGCCGAACGTCACCGGCGCCAACACCGATCGCTACGGCTCCCCCAATTACGACGCCACCGTCGCCGCCTACAACCGTGCCGATCAAACCACCTGGAAGCTCGATCACGAAGTCACCAAATGGTGGCGCGCCTCCGCCTCTTACCTCCACTACGGCAGCCGCGAGCCGGCCAATGCCTGGTGGGGCGGCGTCGCCACGCCTGGCCAAAGCGTCCTCTTCCGTAAGGTCGATGCCACCCAGGTCAACTCCACCCTCACGCCCACGCCCACCACGGTCATCGCCGTCCGCTATGGCTTCAATCGCTTCCCGAACTTCTCCACGCCCACCAGTCTCGGCTTCAATCTCACGGAGTTAGGACTCCCCGCCTCGCTCGCCTCGCAAACCACTTACACCGCCTTCCCCAGCCTCACCGTGGGCGGACTCACCAGTTACGGCGGCGGCACCACCTCCCAAAACGTCTTCCACTCGAAGAGCTTCAACACCACGGCCTCCAAATTCATGGGCAAGCACAGCGTCAAAGCCGGCTTCGACTTCCGCCTCATTCAACACGACGGCGCTCCCGCCACCGGCCCCAGCAGCTTCACCTTCAGCGACGTCTTCACTCGCAGCTTGCCGAACCAGAACGTCCTTGGCACCGGCGCCGGCTTGGGCACCATGTTACTCGGCTACCCCACTGACGGCAGCATGACTGTCGCCACCAACTTCTATAACTTCGTCAAATACTACGCTGGCTTCGTCGGCGACGACTGGCGCATCTCCTCCAAACTCACCCTCAACCTCGGCCTGCGCTACGAACACGAAACCGGCCCCGCCGATCGCAACGACAACTTCATCGTCGGCTTCGACAACGCCATCGCCAGCCCCCTCCAAAAGACTGTCGCCGACCCCAAGATCGTTGGCGCCGTCATGTTCGCGGGTGAGAACGGCTATGGCCGCCACGCCGGCAACCCCACCACCAACAAATGGTCGCCCCGCGTTGGCGCCGCTTATGCCATCAACTCCAAAACGGCCGTTCGCGGCGGCTACGGTATCTTCTGGGCTCCGCTCGCCTTCTCCTTCCAATCCACCATCGGTTACTCGCAGTCCACGCCGATCATCGGTTCGCTCGATAACAACATCACGCCGGCCACTTCCCTCGCCAACCCCTATCCCAACGGACTCCTCCGTCCCATCGGCCGAGCCGATGGCGGCCTCACCGGCGTCGGTCAAAGCCTCTCCATCCCCGATAAGGACGCCACGTCCGGTTACGTCCAACAGTACTCCTTTGACTTCCAGCGTCAGTTACCCGGCAACTTCGTCCTGGGCGTCGGTTACATCGGCTCGAAGAGCCTCCACTTGGCGCAGGGCGGCCGCAACATCAATCAGCTAGACCCGCAGTATCTTTCGCTCGGCAGCGCGCTCAACCAGAGCGTTGCCAACCCCATGTACCAGAAAGGTGGCGTGCTCGGCGTCGCCGGCGCCACCATCTCGCGCTCGCAGTTACTCCGCCCGTTCCCGCAATTCACCGGAGTCACTCTCACCGCTTCCGACACCAATCGCGCCGTCTATCACGCGATGTACCTTAAGGTCCAACGACGCTTCGCCATGGGCCTCACCGCTCTCGCCACTTACACCCGTTCCCAGAACATGGATCAGGCTTATGGCGCCGCCGCCGGCAATGACTTTGCCGCCACCGCCGGCGGACCCCAGAACGCCTACAACCCCGGTGCCGAGTACGGCCTCTCCTCTTCGCACACCCCGCACCGCCTCTCGTTCTCCACCACCTACGAACTCCCCTTCGGCCAAGGCAAGCGCTTCCTCTCCGGCAATCGCTTCACGGACCTCGCCGTCGGCGGCTGGTCCATCAACCTCGTCAGCGTCATGCAATCCGGCTACCCCATGTCGATCACCCAAGCCAACGACAACAGCGTCATTGGCGCCCAGCACATGCGGCCCAACGCCACCGGCGTCAACCCGCAGCCGGACCTCCCCTTCGACAAACGAATCGATGGCTGGTTCAACCGCTCCGCCTTCTCCCTGGCGCCGCAGTTCACCTTCGGCAACCTCAGCCGCACCATCTCCACCCGCGGACCCGGCCAGATCAACTTCGATCTCTCCGTGTTCAAAACCTTCTCCCTCGGCGAGCGCTTCAAAGCTCAGTTCCGCGCCGAGGCCCTGAACGTCGGCAACACCCCGATGTTCTACGCGCCCAACACCACCTTCGGCAACGCCGCCTTCGGCGTCATCAGCAGCCAGGCGAACTTCTCGCGCCTGGTCCAACTCGGTGTCCGCTTCTTCCTCTAATCTCTGCCTGACCAGCGGGGCAGGCCACCGTCGCCTGCCCCTTTTCTTTCGTGCCTCCACCTCCAGTCACACCACCACGAAATCCCGCAACCCTCATCTCCTCAAGCACCTAACCCCAATTCCTGCGCCCGCCAACCACCGTAAATTTGCGTCCGCCTGTCACCCTGAATAGTGAGGACGAACCATGGCCACTCAGAAGCAAATCGAGGCGAACCGCCGTAACGCGCAAAAATCCACCGGACCCCGTACCGCCGCTGGCAAATCCCAAGCTCGCTTCAACTCCTTGAAGCACGGACTCACGGCCGCCAGCGTCGTGCTCCCCTTCGAATCCGCTGCCGACTTCGACCAACTCCGCCAGGACGTCCTCCACGAACTCCAGCCCCGCACCACCACCCAGCAGATCCTTGTCGAGCGCTTCGTCCATCGTCATTGGCTCTCGCTGCGCTGCGCCCGCACCGAACGCGGCTGGCTCCAAACTCTCTACCGCGCCCACCTCGCCGAAGGACTCGCCGGCGCCCGCCACCCCAAGCCCCATCCCGATCCCTACGAAGGCCTCGCCATCTGCATGCTCGAGGTCCGCCCCGACGACCGTCAGGACCTCCTCCACAAGAACTTCTTCCGCTACCGCACCCTCATCGAAAACGACTTCCACCGCGCGCTCCGCTCGCTCGAACGCGCCGGCCTCCTGCGTCCGGAGCCCGCTCCGGAAATTGGCTTCGTTTCGTCACCCTCGCTTACTGCGTTGCCAGCCCAATGCACTCCTCCAGCGTCGACAGCGCAAAGTCAGCCTGATCCTCCGAAATCACCAGCGGCGGACACAGCCGAATCGAATTCTGCCCCGCGCCCAACACTAACAGCCCGCGCTCAAACGCCAGCGCCTCAATGCGATCCCGCACCTCCGGAGCCCGCTCCCGCGTCGCCGGATCGCGCACCAGCTCAAAGCCCAGCATCAGGCCCCGTCCTCTTACATCTCCCACCGCGCGAAAGCGCCGTGGCCACTCCTCCATCCGCGCCATCATCCGCGCCCCCAACGTCGCGGCGTGCGCGAGTAATTCCTCTTCCAGTAGCTCGATCGTCGCCAGCGACGCCGCAATGCACACCGGATTGCCCCCAAACGTCGACGCATGCGCGCCCGGCTTCCACTGCATTACGCTTGCCCGCGCCACCATCGCCGACAATGGCATGCCGCTCGCAATTCCCTTCGCGATCGTCATGATGTCCGGCACCGCTCCAAAGTGCTCGGCCGCCCACATCTTGCCGGTGCGCCCCATCCCGCTCTGCACTTCGTCGAAGATCAGCAGCGTGTTCAGTCGCTTCGCCACCGCCTGCAGTTCGTCGAAGAACTTCTGCGGCGGCACCACATAGCCGCCCTCGCCCTGAATCGGCTCCACGATGATGGCCGCCAGTTCTTCCGCTGGCAGAATCGTCTTCACCAACTGCTGCTCAATGGCCTGCACGCACTCCACGGCACACGTCTCCGGCTGCTTGCCGTAAGCGCAGCGATAGCAGTACGCATAGGGCAGATGCGTCACGCCCGGCACCAGCGGACCGAACCCTTTCTTCTGGATGCTCTTGCTGCCGGTCGCCGAGAGCGCTCCCATCGTTCGCCCGTGAAACGCGCCGAAGAACGCGATGAACTTGTCCCGGCCCGTGTGATAGCGCGCCAGCTTCAGCGCCGCCTCCACAGCCTCCGCCCCGGAGTTGCCGAAGTACACGCGCTGCCGCTCCTGCGCCGCTCCCGGCACCAACGTCGCCAGCTTCTCCGCCAGCCGCACCATATTCTCGTAATAGAAATCGGTGCCCGACATGTGGATCAGCCTCTCGGCTTGCCGACGGATCGCCTCCTGCACCCGCGGATGACAATGCCCGGTCGCCACCACCGCAATGCCTGCGTTGAAGTCGAGAAAACGGTTGCCGTCCGGATCCTCGACGATGGCTCCGGCCGCGCGCTCCACCACCAGCGGGTAGCCGCGTGTATAAGAGGGCGAGAGCACCGCCCGGTCGCGCTCGATCAACGCTTGCGCCTTCGGACCCGGCAGCGCCGTCACCAGGTGCGGCAGATCCGGACGAACAGTTGCACTGGACATGGAGTCCCCCTTGCGAAACGGAAAATCGGGTGGGAGGAGCGCGGCGGCTGGCCTAGTCGCCGCCGAAGAGGCCGGGACGTGCGGTAGCAGGGATCCGCATGTCTCGATTCTAGCGCTTATGATCAATATGCTGTGCTGACCAAATACGCTCTTTTCCTGGCTCTTCCTTTGGCTCTCTCTGCTCAGAGTTTCCGGGCCCAGGAGATCGACAAAGACTACGGCGTGATCTATGCCGTCCACGTCGCCGACATCAATGGCGACCAGCTTCCGGACGTCATCGCGGTTCACAATACTCAGGTCGCCTGGTATCAGAACCCCACGTGGCAGAAGCATGTCATCGCCGAGAAAGTCACGCCGAAGGACAACGTCGCCATCGCTCTGCACGACATCGACGGCGATGGCCGCGTGGATATCGCTCTCGCCGGCGACTGGGAACCCAGCAACACCGAGTCCGGCGGCACCTTGCATTGGCTCCGCAACACCGGGAACGATGAACGCTGGCCGGCCTATCGCATCGGCGCGGAGCCCACCTTGCACCGTCTCCGCTTTGTCGACGTTGACGCCGATGGCCGCCCTGAGCTCATCGCTCTGCCGCTGCACGGCCGCCATACCCAGGCCCCCAAATGGGATCAAGGTCCGCTGCGTGTTCTCGCCTTTCGTATCCCCGCGAATCCCACGAAGGACGCCTGGCCCGTCGAGGTCGCCGACGAAACGCTCCACGAAACGCATAACTTCATCGGTGCCGATGGCCGCCTGATCATCGCGAGCAAGGAAGGCTTCTACGCCCTCACCCGTGCGAACGGCCAATGGAAGCGTGAACGCTTCGGCGACGGCCAACCCGGCGAGGTCAAGCTCGGTCGCGTGAATGTCGGCCGTGTGCTGGCCGCCATCGAGCCTTACCATGGCAACACCATCGCCATCTATGAGGAGCCCGCGCCCAAAGTCGATCCTCAAGCTGCGGTGCCCGCCTTCCCCGAGGTCTTTCCCTCGCAAGCCGGTTGGAAGCGCTCCGTCATCGAGAGCCAGATCTTCGAAGGTCATGCCATCGGTTGGGGCGACTTCGATGGCGACGGCAGCGACGAACTCATCGCCGGCTGGCGCGGCCGCCCCACCGTCGGCGTCGCCCTGTTCAAACGTCAACCGGATGGCCGTTGGAAACAGACCGAGCTCGTTGACTCCGGCGGCATGGCCTGCGAAGACCTCGTCGTCGCCGACCTGAACGGCGATGGCCGCCCCGAGATCATCGCCGGCGGTCGCGCCACCCGCAACGTCAAGATCTACTGGAACGAAAGCCGCCCCGCCTGGAAGCGCCACGTCGTCACCGAAGGCTTCAAGAACTGGACCGCCATTGCCGCCGACTTCACCGGCGACCGCCAAGTCGATGTCATCACCAACGAGATGGCCACCAAGGCTTACCGCACCATGCTCTACACCGCGCCCGACTGGAAGCCCACCCTGCTCATGGAAGGCGTCCAGGTCATCCACTCCGCCGTCATGGACGTCGACGGCGACGGTGACCTCGATTACATCGGCTGCCGCTATTCGCCCGGCCTCATCTTCTGGCTCGAGCGGCCCAAGAATCCGCTCACCGACAAGTGGGCCTATCACGTCATCGACGACGCTGCCCAAGGTGGCGTCGATGGCATTCACGGCCTCATCCTCGGCGACGTCGACCGCGACGGCAAGCTCGACGTCATCGGCAACAGCGGACAGCCCAAAGGCCCTTTCGCGAACTCCGTCGCTTGGTTCAAGATCCCTAAGAACGTCCGCACCGCCAAGGCCTGGGAGCGTCATGTCTTCGCCCAGGGCGACGCCCCCGGCTTGAGCCACTACCACGGCTTCGGCGACCTGAACGGTGACGGCCGGCCCGACATCGCGAGTGCCGCCAAGATCGCCGACGGCGGCAACTGGTTCGCCTGGTGGGAGCAGCCCAAGAGCGGCCGCGAGCCCTGGACCAAGCACGTCGTCGCCTCCCAGCAGCTCGGCGCCACCAACATCCACGTCGCCGACGTCGACGGCGACGGCAAACCGGACTTGCTCGCCTCGCGCGGCCACGGCTTTGGCCTGGTCTGGTTCCAGGCCCCCACCTGGCAGCCCCATGAGATCAACGCCACCCTCGCCGGACCCCACTCGCTCGCCATCGGCGACATCGACGGCGATGGCGACATCGACGCCGTCACCTGCGCCAAAGACAGCCGCATCGCCGCCTGGTTCGAGAACGACGGCCGCGGCCACTTCACCCAACACAACATTCACGAAGAGCAAGGCGCCTACGACATCCGCCTCGTCGATATGGATGGCGACGGCGATCTGGACGTCCTGGTCGCCGGTCAGGAGAGTGCCAACGTCGTCTGGTACGAAAACCGCCTCAAACGTTAGCGCAACTTAACGGCCACCGGCGGCGTTCAATAGGCAGGTCTACAATGGTGAAGAGGGATTCCATGCTGTTTCGCGCCGCCCTAGTATTGTCGGTTTCCGCCGTGTTGTTCGGTCAGGAAGCGCCGAAGCCCGCCCCGAAAGTCTATTCGTTGGATGCGGGTACGAAGATTCCGCTCGGTCTGCTGAACAGCGTCAGCACCAAGCACTCCGTCGAAGGCGACCGCGTTTATCTCGAAACGGTCTTCCCCATCATGGCAGGTGGCCGCATCGTGATCCCCACCGGCTCAAACGTCGCCGGCACTGTCACAAGTGTAAAAAGACCCGGCCGCATGAAGGGCCGCGGCGAACTCTACGTCCGTTTCGATTCGCTGATTCTGCCCAATGGAGTGGTCCGCGATTTCCGCTCCCGCATGGGCAGCATTGATGGCGCCGCCGCCGAGGAATTCGATCGCGCCGAGGGCAAGATCAAGAGCGAAGGCAACAAGGGCGGTGACCTCACCACCATCGCTACCGGAGCCACCACCGGCGCCGCCGTGGGCAGCATCGCCGGAGCCGCGGCGCGGGGCAACGGACTCGCCGGGGCCGGCATCGGCGCCGCCGCCGGAGCCACCGTCGGCCTGGTCGGGGTGCTCCTCACTCGCGGGCCGGACGCCGTGCTCGCCAAAGGCAGCACTGTCGAGATGGTGCTCGACCGGCAGATTCAGTTTGAGGAAGACGACTTGGTCTTCGCGCCAGGCGCCGTCCGCATCCGCGAGACTGGCACGGGACCGCTCCCGAGCCGCCGTGGGTCACTCACCCCGGCCACCAAGCGGGTCGTCCCGGGTGTCCTGTAATTTCATTGACAAATTAGTCAAGCTGGCGTAGCATTCAGTACTTAGCCGGCCACGCAGCCCATAGTTACCCCCGGTCCGGGAAATTCGCTTAGGGGAAACTATGCGCCTGCTCGTTGCTGGTTTACTTGCCTCCTCCTTGTTCGCCGCTGATGCGCCGGACGTCGCGAAGTTACTCGTCGAAATCATCAAGGTCGATACTTCGAACCCTCCCGGGAACGAAGAGAAGATGGCGCAACTCCTGGCGCCCCGGCTGCAGGCGGCCGGCTTCGAGATCGACATCATCCCCACGCCCCAAGCGGGCAAGTCCCATCTGATTGCGCGCCTGCGGGGCGACGGCTCCAAGCGCCCCGTGTTGATTGCCGCTCACGCCGATGTCGTCGGCGTCGAGCGCGAGAAGTGGACCGTGGACCCGTTCGCCGGAGTGATCAAGGACGACGGCTACGTCTACGGGCGTGGGGCGATCGACTTCAAAGGCGGCTTGGCGGTGTTCACCCAGTCCGTGCTCGATATTGCCGCCGGCGTCAAGGCCGGCAAGGTGAAACTCGCGCGGGACATCATCCTGCTGGTGGAAGCCGACGAAGAAGGCGGCGCTTACGGCACCGGGTACCTGGCGACCAAAGCCTGGGACAAGATCGATTGCGAGTTCTCCCTGAACGAGGGCGGCTGGATCGTCCGGGACGATAAAACAAAAAAGGTCAAATATGTTTCGATCTCGACGGCCGATAAGTCCGGCGTCTCCCTGCTGATCCGGGCCAAGGGGACGTCGACGCATTCGTCGATGCCGCTGGCCGATAACGCGATCTACCGCCTGGCCCGCGCCATGGCCAAGCTAGGCGACTATGACACGAAGCCGCGCCTGAACGCCTCGACGAAGCAGTTCTTCTCGACGCTGGCGGAAACCAGCGAAGAGCCGCTCAAGACGCATTTCAAGAACCTGGTGGCGGGGGCCGATCCGGCCAAGGTGGCGGCCGCCGATAAGGCCATCAGCGAGAACACGCTGCTGCACGCCATCATGCGCAACACGTTGGCGCCGGTGTTTCTCAACGCGGGCTTTCGCGGTAACGTGATTCCCGGCTCGGCCGATGCCACCATCAACATCCGCACCGTTCCCGGCACCACGGCCGGCGAACTGATCGATGAATTACAAACGGTCATCAACGATCCGATGGTCCAGGTGATGGAGGCGCCGCTGTCGCTAACGCGGGGCCCTCTCACCGAAGAACAGAAGAAAGCGATGGCTGCCCGTCCGCGTGGTCCCATTCCCGAATCTCCGCAAGTCAACGAACTCTATCAGTCACTGGCCAAGCACGCCAAGCTGACTTATCCTGAAGCGCTCGTCACGCCGTATCTGTTCCAAGCGGGGACAGATTCCTACACCTGGCGCATGCGCGGCATTCCGGTCTACGGCATCTATCCTTACCCGATTACGGCCGAAGACCTGACCCGCATGCACGGCAATGACGAACGGGTCCCGATCGACTCCCTTGTCAGTGGTCTTCGGCTTATCACCGGCACACTTCTCGAAGTGGCCGCGAAGAAATAGACAAGGAGTCTTCCTATGCGTGCTTGCTTCCTCGCCCTTCTGGGGGCGGCGGGATTGCTCGCCCAGCAGACGGCTGTGCAGGGCGTCGTGACCGACGCCTCGGGAGCCGTGATTGCGCAAGCGTCCGTTCGCCTTACGCCAGCCAATCAAGGAACGCCGCTCACCACGCTTTCGAGCGAGATCGGCCTTTACTCATTTCCCGCACTGGCGGCCGATACTTATCGGCTGCGGGTCGATGCTCCAGGCTTCACGCCTTCAGAGCGCACGTTCAGTCTGCTGGTGGGGCAGAATGTGACGATCGACTTTCAACTGAAGCCGGCGGCGGCCGCGAGCACGGTGGAGGTGTCCGAGTCGTCGGTGGAGATCGATGTTACTTCGTCGCAGGTGGGCGGTAACGTGGACCCGGGACGCATGAAGGATACGCCGCTCAACGGGCGCAACTGGATGGAGCTCTCGATGCTGGTGCCGGGAGTGACGGTGAACGCCGTCTCGACGACGCCCTTGGGGACGAACTCGCAGGGCCGCTTCCAGATCAACGTGGACGGGCAGCAGGTGACGCAGAACGCCGCGGGCGCGGGCTTCGGGCAGCCGCAGTTCTCGCGTGAAGCGATGGCGCAGTTCCAGGTGATCACCAACCGGTTCGATGCGACGATGGGCCGCTCGGCGCAGATTCAGGTGAATGCGCAAACGAAGTCCGGGACGAACGAACTGCACGGTTCGGCCTACGGTTACTTCCGTAGCGACAAGTTCAACGCGGCGGATCCGATTGCGCAGCGCGTGCTGCCGTTCAAGAATCAGCAGTTCGGCGGGACGATCGGCGGGCCAATTCTCAAAGACAAGCTGTTCTTCTTCGGAGCGGTGGAGTCCGAAAGGCAGCCGTCGACGCTGTTGCTGACGCCGCAGTTCTTTACGGAGCGGTTCACGTTTACGAATAACTTTTCGACGAACACTTGGCTGACGCGCGTGGACTGGACGCTCTCCTCGGCGCACCGGTTGAGCGTGCGCTACAACGGCGGCACGTGGCGGAACCCGTTTGGCAATGTAACCGGCGCTTCGCATCCGTCGCAAGTGGCGAACCAGACCCGCGATTCGCAGTCGGTGTCGGGCACGTGGACTTGGGCCGCGTCGCCGGGCGTGGTGAACGAAGTGCGGTACGGGATGAACAAATTCGAGTGGACGAACAACGCGCGGGTGGAAAGTATGGAGTTACGCTTTCCTGGCTTGACGATCGGAGGACCGTATAACTACCCACAGCGTTTCAACCAGATCACGAATCAGGTGCGCGACGACCTCTACTGGCTGAAACGCGGCCATAGCTTCAAGGCGGGCGGCGAGTATCTCTCGAATAACCACACGGGTTTCTTCGCGCAGAACGGACGGGGGTTGGCGAGCCCGATTGCCAGCACGCCGGCGAATCTGCCGGCACTGTTTCCGAAGTGGGATGATCCCTCGACGTGGAACTTAGCGGCCGTCTCACCGCTGGTGACTTCGTACACTCAAGGCTTCGGCGACTTCTCCTTCAACGTGCCGCGCAACGTGCTGGCCTTCTGGGTGCAGGACGATTGGAAGGTCACTAAGCGACTGACGCTGAACCTGGGCCTGCGCTACGACAACGACATGGGCATCTGGAACACGCCGACCTTGAAGAGCAATGTGGTGCCGGTGCGCGGCGGACAGAACCTGAACTTCGGGCCGCGCGTGGGGTTTGCCTATGATCTGTTCGGCGACCGCAAGACGGTGATTCGCGGCGGGGGCGGCCTTTACTTTGCCGACATCCAAGCGAACCAGGTGATTAACCAATCGATCTTCAATGGTGAGAGCTCACTGCAGGTTTCGGCGAACCGGACGTCGACCACCAACATCGATTTAAGCAAGCCGTTTGGCCAGTACACCGGCCAGGACTTCCTGAACGGGACGGCGCCTTCGCCGATCCAGAACATCCAGGTACTGCAGCCGGGCGCGCGGACGCCGTACTCGGCGCAGATGTCGTTGGGCGTGGAGCGGCAGTTCGGCTCCGCGTGGACGGTGGCGGGCGACTTCGTTTACTGGCGCGTATATCGCGAGTGGCAACGTCATGACCGGAACATCTCCTTAAATCCATTGACTGGTTTTCAGGCCAACCCCACGGCGGGGCGGCCTGACCCACGCTTCGGCCAGATTCTGTCTTTCACCACGCCGGCCGCGGCCGGCGCGATCTACTATGGCGGGCAGTTCGAAGTGACGCGCCGCTTCGGCGACCGTTGGCAGTTAGGCACCTCCTACACGGTGTCCAAGTTGAAGGACTCATCCGGCGGAGCCTTTGCTTACCCGAATAACCAGTTCGATCTGGCTGACGAGTGGGGTTACTCCGTGGACGACCAGCGGCACACGCTGAACTTCGATGGGAGCGTACGCTTGCCTTGGGGATTGCAGACGAGCACTTACTATCATCTGGGCTCCGGGGCGGCTTTTGCGTCGATCGCGCCGGGCAATCCGTTCAACTATGTGGGCACAGCCAATCGAACGTTTCCGAGTACGACGGCTGTGTTTATCGACTCGGCGTCTCTTTATCCGTCGAAGGCGCCCGGTTACACGAACGTGAAGCGCAACTCGCTGCGGGGTAAGGCGATCAATCGGCTGGACTGGCGCCTGACGAAGACCGTGGCGATCAAAGAGCGCTGGCGGGCGCAGGGCATCTTTGAAGTCTTCAACGTGCTGAACGCCCAGAACTACGGCACCTACTTGACGAACATCGGGGTGAATACCTATGGGCGACCGGCTTCCAACTCGAACCTGGCTTATGCGGCGCGTATGCTGCAGTTTGCTGTGCGTTTCGATTTCTAGCTTCGCGGCGGACCCCTGGCTCGAGCGGGTGGCTCCGGTGATCGATCCGGCCGAGCGGGAGCGCTATCAGGCGCTCGCCACGGAAGAAGAACGGGCGAACTTTCGGGAGGCATTCTGGCAAGGCAAAGCGATCACGGCCGACGAATACTTCACCCGCATTACTTACGTCGATGCGCAGTTCGGTTCCGAGCGGGCCGGCTCCGGCGCCAACACGGATCAAGGGCGGGTGTATCTGGCTTTGGGCGCGCCCACGGCTACGCATCGCGTCCCTTCCAGCCGCCTGTTCGTGCCCACGGAGGTTTGGTATTACGATCACGTGCCGGGGCTGGCGGTTTCGTCACGCATCCAGCTCCTTTTCTACCGGCCGCGTGATACGGGCGTCTATCGGCTCTATTCGCCACGGCTGCATACGTTGAGAGCGCTGTTGCTGCCGCAAGCGGGGCTGCGCGGCGCCTTTGGCGTGAACGACGAGCTGAATGCGAACGATGTACTGAACCAGTTGAACGTCTCGCCGGTGGAACAAGAGGTGGTGGCGGCGTCGATGAATGTGGCGCCGGGGGTGACCGGGACGGGCAATAGCGAGATTATCGGGTTGGTGGCGAATCCGCGCGCGATGCTGCGACGCAACCCGGCGGAGCGAACGCGCTCGCGCGTTCGCTTTGCGACCGAACGGCCGAGGCTCGAGTATCGACAGTATGTGACGCCGGAGCGGCTGGTGGCCGTGGATTTGCAGATTGCGGCGCGCGGGCAGGCGGAACTGACGGTGGATGTGCCGGGCATCGATGTCTTCGAGACGAAGCTGCCGTTCGAGGGTCCGCGACCAATTGACTACTCGCAGCGGCTGTTTCTCCTGCCCGGACGTTACTTCGTGCAGGTGCAGGTGGACGGCTTTTTGACGGCGTTTCAGGTGGATGTGATGCCGTCGACGGGGGAGAGTTTGCCCGCGCCCCCGGAGGGCGAACTGACGTACCGGGCCAACCTGTATCCGGGCGCGGCGTGGACGAGCTACGGCAAGCAGTATCTACGGCGGGGGCAACGGGAACAGGCTCGCGAGTGTTTCCGACAGGCTCTGGCGGCGGCGCGGACGCCAGCGGCGCTGGTGGGGTTGGGCCAACTGGAGGCATCGGCGGGCCGCTTGGATGCTGGCCGGTCTTTGGTGGAGGAAGCGCTGCGGCTCGAGCCGAGGAACTTCGAGGCGCTAGTGGCATTGGCGGCGATCACGGCTGAGTTTCAGGACTATACGCTGGCGGCTGAGTATTTGGAGCGAGCGCTGGCGATCCGGCGCGTGCCTGCCGTGGAGACGTTGCTGGCGGAACTGCGCAAGCGTTAGCGCCGCCAGAGTTCAGCGACGATGAGGCGGGCGCGCCATTCTTGCCGTTCGACTTCGCGAAGGCCGGCCGCGCGTAGGGCGGCGCGATAGTCCGGCACGCGGCGCGCGCGCAGGGCCGTGGTGAGGGCGAAGAAGCGATACATCACCCAGAGCCAGATTGCGGCGTGCCAGCGGGGCCAGCCGCGGTCCGGCAACTGAAAGTCACCGATGATCCACTCGCCGCTGGGTGCCAGGCGTTGGGCGAGTTGGGGGAGCAGGCGAGCGGCTTCCTCAGCGGTGAGGCAATCGAGAAAGAAGTTGGTGACGAGGAGATCGTAAGGGCCGGCGGGCAGCCAGGTGAGCGCGTCGCGCTGATGGAAGTGCGCCTGGGGCGCGCGGGCTTGAGCGAGGGCAATCATGCGGCCACTTAACTCGAGGACATCGACGTGCGCGGTGGGATGGCGCGCGAGCAAGTGGGCGACGAAGCGGCCATCGCCCTCGCCGATGATGAGCACGCGTTCAGCGCGGGCGGCGCGATCGAGGAAGGCGAGGCGGCAGCGTTCGAGGGCGCGGCCGAAGGCGAGATACTCGAGCGAACGATAGACGCGCGCGAGCCGGTCCGCATTCATAGCATCAAGAGCGGCGGCGCGAGGAGAACGGCGTCGACGAGCACGCGGCGGGCGGGTTCGCTGAGGCGTCCGGCGAGGCCGTAGATGAGGCAGAGTCCGGTGGCGGCCCAACTGATGGCCCAGCCCCAGGGGCCGGGGAAGAGGAGGATGGCCGCGACGGCGATCCAGGGGACCCACCAGAGGAACCAGCGGCCGAGGCCGAGTCCGCCGCCGCTTTCCCAATACTCGATGGCGACGAGATTGGCGAGGCAGAGGAGAAAGAAGAGCAGGGCCGCAGGTAAGAGCTGCGTGGGTTGCGCGGAGCGGGTGAGGGCGACAAGGCACGTGCCGCAGGTGAATAGCGCGGCCACGACGATCTCTTTGGGAAAGGCGATGCGGGTGCCGTGCAGTAAGAGGAAGTAGAGCGCGACGCCGGCGAAGGCGACGAGGCCAGTGCGCAGGACGGGACCCTGGAGTTCGAAGAGGATCCAGGCGATGTCGACGACGAGGATGGCGATGGCCCAGGCGGTGGCGGCGCTGCGGTGCTGACGATAGAACTGATGGCGCGCGGGCTCCCAGGGCTGGGGAGGATGGCGCGTGTCGAGGAGACGGTCCGCGATGTAGATCAGCCAGACGGTGAGGAAAAGAATGACGCGGCCGGCGGTGCGCAGGGGCGTGCCGCTGGTCTGAGCCAGCAGGGCTTGCCAGGCGACGGCGACCAGGGGCGCATCCAGGCTGAGCACGTTCGGAAGCAGCCAGAACGGAACCGGCTTCATTCCGCTACTTCGGCTTGGCGAAGCCATGGACAGCATGGCAGCCCGCGCAACTGACTTTGGCGGTGGCCGTGGGCTTGGCCGAGCAGGCTGCGGGGAGCGTGGGGTGGCACGTCTGGCAACGAGCCGCCATGGCGGCCAGGGGACGGGGGGCGTGATTGCCGTGGCATGTGGCACATTGAGCAGACTTATGGCCCGCGCGCAACACGGCCGCGTGTTGGCTGGTTTCGTAACTCTTGCGCTCGGCTACGTGGCAGCCGCCGCAAAGGACGGGGACCTGCTCGCGGGTGGCAACTTTATCCGGCGCGGCGCCGCCGGCGGCGAGACGATGTTTCTCGCTAGTGCCGTGGCAGGCGTCGCAACTGACGTTCTTCTTGAAGTGCGGGTGGCTTTCGACGTCACCGGCGGCTTCGGTGTGGCAGGGCTGGCAGAGTTGATGGACGGTCTGGGCGCTGGCCACGGCTACGAGGAAGAAGAGGAGCCACTTCATGCCTGATGCCGCCGCACCAAGCGCCGGGTGATGGTCCCCAGCCGAGGTTGTCCGGAGAGCGCCATGGAGAGTTTGAGCTCGGCGTTCAGCATCCACATGACTCGTTCGACGCCGGCTTGGCCAAAAGCGCCGAGGCCCCAGAGAGGAGCGCGGCCGACGAGGACGGCTTTGGCGCCGAGGGCCAAGGCTTTGAGGATGTCGCTGCCGCGGCGCAAGCCGCCGTCGACTAAGACGGGGATGCGGCCGGCGACGGCATCGACGACGTCGGGCAGGGCATCGAGCGTGCCGATGGCGCCATCCAACTGGCGGCCGCCGTGGTTCGAAACGCTGATGCCGGACGCGCCACGCTGGACGGCAAGTTCGGCGTCTTCGGGGGCAAGGATGCCTTTGAGGATGATGGGCAGATTGCTGGCGCTGCGGACCCAGTCAATGTAGTCCCAGGTGAGGTTGGGCGTGTGGGGCAGCCACATGGCGGGGAGCGCGGGGTTGACGGGCTTGCGCGGGGGCTCGCCGGGCTTGGGCGGACCGCTGCGCATCATGCCGTAGTCGAAGCGATTGCGGTTGTTGCGATCGCGGTTGGACTGATAGGCGTTGTCGACGGTGAGGACGATCGCTTTGCCGCCGCCGTCCTCGGTGCGTTTGGCGAAGTTAACGGCGGCCTCTTTATTGGGCTGGCCAATGCCGTTGATCCACCAGTGAAGCGGTTGGCCGGCGTCGAGGAGTTTTTTGGCGCCGGTGGCGGAGCAGAGCACGGTTTTGGAGTTGAGGGCGGCTTTGGCGACGATCTCTTCGGCGCCGGGCATGACGAGGTCTTTGCCGCCGGTGGGCGAGATGATGATGGGCGAGGCGAGCTTCTGGCCGAAGAGGTCGAGCGATAAGTCGATGTTGCTCACGTCGACCATGAAGCGGGGGACTAAGTCCCAGTGGCCGATGGCGTCGATATTGGCGCGGAGGGTGCGTTCGTCTTCGACGCCGCCAGCGATGAAGTCGTAGGCGAACTTGTGAAGTTTTCGCTTGGCGACTTCCTCAAATTCATGAACGTTAATCGGGCCGTTTACGTCCGCATCCATCACGTCGGCACGGGCTAAAGGGGACCCGGCGACGTGGGCGGCAAACAGGCTTAAAGCGGTGCGACGATTCATCTTGCCTGCGATGATATCGCGCTTGCAGAGGGCTTGCATCAGTGGTACGCTTACCCGCATGACCAAGAGTTCCCGTATTCTGATCTCCACGAGTTTTTTGGCCGTCTTTGCTGTGTTCGCCTACGCGGTAACCGAGGCTGAACTCGCGACGGCGATGAAGGCGCTCCCCAAGTCGATGGGCGCATTGAAGAAGGGCGCCAAGACCGGCCCGGAAGCCGAAGCTGCGGCCGCCACCATCGAGAAGAGCATGAAGGCCTCGGCCGCGTTCTTCGCCGAACACAAGATGAAGGAAGCTGAAGATTGGTCCAACGCCGCGGCGAAGAACGCTGCCGCTTTGGGCGCCGCCGCGAAGTCCGGCGATGAAGCCGCTGCGACTGCCGCTCTCGGCGCGGTCGGTTCGAGCTGCAAGACCTGCCACACCGCCTATCGGGAACAGACGGCTGATGGCGGTTACAAAGTGAAGATGAGCCACTAAGACTGGCGATACGGTCGGAAAGTAAAAAGGCCCCGCTACGGCGGGGCCTTTTGCTTTTGAGTGGCAGGCGGGTTACGCCTGGACGATCTTCTCTTTGGCCGCGTCCCAAGCCATGTACTTATGCTTGCGATAGGAAAGCGAGCCGAGTTGTACGGCGACGACGGCTTTGTAGCCTAGCTCGGCGTCGCACTTGACGGGGACGCCGGTGCGGATGGCGGCGTGCAGATTGAGGTGATGGAGTTCGGTGGATTCGGCGCCGGTGCGTTGGTAATCGACGGCCTTGGTTTCGTCCTTAAACATGGCTTGCGGGGTGATGGTAAAGCCGGTCTGGGTGAACTCGAGCGTGGCTTTGTGGCCGCGCAGCAGATATTGAATCTTGGTGTCGTTGACCATCGAAGAGACTAACTGGATGGTGGGGCCGCCCGGATAGTCGATGAGCATGTTGAGCGTATCGGGAATCTCGGCCGTGGACTCGGGGAAGACGAACTTACCGCCAGCGCCGACGCCGCGTTCGGGGAAGCCCAAGCCGAGCGACTTGATGATGCGGGTGACGCGATGGACGAAGAGGTCGCTGGCGATGCCGTGGGAGTAGTCCCAGTAACGGCGCCAGTTGAAGAAACGGTCCGGGACGAAGTCGTGCTTCTTGGCGGGGCCGAGCCAGGCTTTCCAGTCGAGGTTGACGCCGGGCTTGCAGTCCGGGTCCGGCTCGTAGAGGTTGAAGAAGTCGCCTTTGTGGTTGCGGGAGTAATCGATCTGGGCGAGGACGACTTTGCCGAGCGCGCCGCTGGTGACGTACTTGTTGGCTTCGGCGTAGGAGTCGTCGGACATGCCCTGCACGCCGACCTGCAGCTTCTGCTTGCTGGTCTTCATCTTTAGGGCGAGCTTGCGGGCTTCCTCGGCGGTGAAGCACATGGGCTTTTCGACGTAGACGTGCTTGCCGGCATCGAGGGCGTCAACGGCCATCTGATAATGCCAGTGCTCGGGCGTGGCGATGAGGACGTAGTCGATGTCTTTGGACTCGAGCAGGGAGCGGTAGTCCTTGATCTTTTTGCCGCCCGTGAGGGCGGAGGCGGCGTCGATGCGCTTGTCGTAGACGTCGCAGACGGCTTCGATCGACAGGTTCGCCGATTCCTTAATACGGTTCAGCATGCGCATGTGGCCGGTGGCCATGCCGCCACAGCCGATCACGCCGATCCGCAGCCGTTCGTTCGCCCCGAGGACGCGGGATTGGGAAAGGGCGGTGGCTGCTAAGGCACCTGCAAATTCACGTCGATTCATTCCCTCATTGTAGATGCCGATGTGCTATTCTCAAAGGGTTAGTGCGCCCGTAGCTCAGCTGGATAGAGCGTCTGGCTACGAACCAGAAGGCCGGGTGTTCGAATCACTCCGGGCGCACCATACAAATCCCTCCTTTTCAGTTGATTGCAGAGCTTGCGGCAATACCGCTGTTACGGTGTTTCCGTCATGGGCTCGAATTTTGTCCCCACTCTCCATCACTTCAGCCTTTCTGGTCCTTGAGCGGAACGTGGCTGCCGTCCTCTCGCGCAGTTGATCGGTAAATCCTAACTGTTTCATCAGTTCTTGCTATTTGTACGATCAAAGCCAATGATCTACGATGCGAGAGGATTGAAACCGGTATTCATCGTGGCGCTGTATTCCTGGGTGGCCTCGGGCGCCCCCCCGGTGGACTATCAGCGCGACATCCAGCCGATTCTCGCGAAGAGGTGTTTCGCGTGTCACGGTCCGGATGAGCAGGCACGTCAGGCCAATCTGCGGCTGGACTCGTGGGAGGCGGCGACGGGGAAGACCGGCGGGTTGGCAGGGATCATCCCGGGGAACAGCGGGCAGAGCCGCGTGGTGGCGCGGATTACGGCGGCCAAGCGGCCGATGCCACCCACGGGCGAGCCACTTTCTTCACGGGAGGTTGAGCTGGTGCGGGCGTGGATCGAGCAAGGCGCCGGGTATCGAAAGCACTGGAGCCTGGAAGAGCCGGTGCGTCCGGATCTGCCTGCCGTTCGCCACGCGGCGTGGCCGCGCAATGCAATCGATCGATTTGTGCTGGCGCGATTGGAGCAGGAGGGCCGGAAACCGTCGGGTGAGGCGAGTCCTTATATTCTGGCGCGCCGGGTGGCGATGGATTTGACGGGCTTGCCACCGGATCCGGCGGCGGTGGTCGCTTTCGCGCGGGATGCCAGCGAGAAGGCCTATGAGCGATTGGTGGACAGTCTGTTGGCTTCTCCCCAGTACGGCGAACGCTGGGCGCGCGTGTGGCTCGACCTGGCACGCTATGCCGATTCGCAAGGTTATGAAAAGGACCGGGTGCGACACATTTGGCCGTATCGCGATTGGGTGGTGCGGGCGCTGAATGAGAACATGCCGTTCGACCGCTTTACGGTGCGGCAATTGGCGGGCGATCTGCTGCCGAACGCCACGCAGAGCGATCTGATCGCGACCGCTTTCCATCGCAACACCATGACGAATACGGAAGGCGGCAGCGATGACGAAGAGTTTCGCGATGCCGCGATCAAGGATCGGGTCGCTACGACGGGGCAGGTGTGGATGGGGATGACCTGGGGGTGTGCGCAGTGCCATACGCACAAGTACGATCCGCTCTCTCATCGTGAGTTCTTTCAGCTCTACGCTTTCTTCAACCAGACCGAGGATAGCGATAAGGAAGACGAGCGGCCCGTCCTGTCCTGGGGAAAGTTCTCGATGCCGATCATGCGCGAACTGCCGGCGGACAAGCAACGGCGGACGCGGCAGCAATTGCGCGGCAGTTTTCTGAATCCTGGCGAAGATGTTCAGCCGGGCGTGCCCGCCGCGTTTCCTCCGGTACCAGCGGGAGCACCCGTCAATCGGTTGGGGCTGGCGCAATGGCTGGTGGACAGCCGGAACCCGTTGACGGCCCGGGTGCTGGCGAACCGGCTCTGGGCACGGCTGTTTGGCCGCGGCTTGGTGGATACCGAGGAGGACTTTGGGAGCCAGGGCAATCCGCCGTCGCATCCTCAACTGCTCGATTGGCTGGCGACGGAAGTGCATCGGGTGAAGTGGGATCTGAAGGCAGTGCTGAAGACGATGGTGATGTCAGCAACTTATCGACAGTCATCGGATGTGACGCCGGAGGGGCGTGAACGCGATCCGGGAAATGTGTTGCTGTCGCGAGGCCCGCGTTTCCGGATGGAGGCGGAGATGGTGCGCGATCAGGCGCTGGCGGTAAGCGGGTTGTTGAGTAGGAAGATGGGCGGTCCGCCGGTGATGCCCTGGCAACCGGAGGGCATTTGGAATGTGGTCTACAACACCGAGCGCTGGCTGACGAGCGCGGGAGAGGATCGCTACCGTCGATGCCTTTACACATTTTTGCGGCGCTCCTCGCCCTATCCGATGCTGGCGGCCTATGATGCGCCGGCGGGGCTGACTTGCACGCTGCGCCGCATTCGCACAAACACGCCGCTGCAGGCGCTAGCGGCGATGAACGATCCAGGGCTGATGGAAGCGGCGCAACACTTAGCGGCGCGCGCGATGTCGGAGGCGGGCGAGACGGACAGGGCGCGGGCGGAATGGCTCTTTCGCCGCGTGCTGGTGCGTCCACCGAGCGCGGCAGAGACGACGCGCCTGGTGCAACTGCGGCGGGAGGCGGAGGCCGAGTTGCGGCAGGGGCGAGGTTCGGCGCCAGAGTTGCTGCACTATAGCGAGGTGCTCTATGCGGGCGACCGGACGGTCGCGCTGGTGGCCAAGGAAGGGACGGAGAGGGCGCGGTGGCGTTATGCGTTGGAGTCGCCGGGCGATGGTTGGCAGGAGCGGGGTTTCTCCGATGCGGGGTGGCTGGAGGGGGCAGGTCCGTTTGGCTATTTCGAACGTGAGAGTGATATTCAACCGGCGACGAAGTGGGATGTTGAGCAGCTTTGGCTGCGCCGGACATTCACCGTGGAGCCCGAGCGCTGACTGACTTGCGGTTGGTGGTTCGCTCGCTGGGCGCCTTCGAGGCTTACCTCAACGGAGAACTTGCCGCCGCTACGAATCTGGACCGCAATGGCTACTACGAATACAAAGTGCAGGGAGCGGCGGCCAAGGCTCTCAAGCCGGGGGCTAATACGCTGGCGATTCGGGCACTGCGGATTCGCGAGAAGAAAGAAGGCCAAGTCTTCGATGCGTCACTGTTGGCGTCACGTCCGCTGCGGCTGCCGCCCGCCGGGGCACAGGACTTCGCCAAGGCTTCCTGGGTGGTGGTGGCGAATACGATTCTGAATCTCGATGAGGCTTTCACGCGGCGATGAGTCCATGGGCCCAAACTCGCCGCTGCTTGCTGCGAAACTCCGGCCTGGCGCTCGGAGGAATGTATTTGAGTGAGCAGGCGCTGGCACAACCGCAGCCACTGCGGCCGAAGCGGCCGAGCCGGGAGGCCAAAGCCAAGGCAGTGATCTACCTGCACATGGCGGGGGCGCCGTCGCAGTTGGACCTGTTCGACTGGAAGCCCGAGTTGGCGAAGTATGACGGGCAGGATTGCCCGCAGCATCTGTTGGCCGGCAAGCGGTTTGCGTTCATCAAAGGGGTGCCCAAGATGATGGGCAGTCCCTATCGATTCGCGCAGCAGGGACAGGCGGGAACGTGGATGAGCGAACTGTTGCCGGAACTGGCGAAGGTGGCCGACGACATCGCGGTGATCCGCTCGATGAACACCGATCAGTTCAACCATGCACCGGCTCAACTGCTGCTGCATACCGGGAGTCCGCGCTTTGGCGGCGCTTCGATGGGGGCCTGGGCGACTTATGGGTTGGGCTCGGAGAATCAGGATCTGCCCGGGTTTGTGGTGCTGGTGGGGGGCGGGAACAATCCGGACGGGGGCAAGAGCCTGTGGGGCAGTGGCTTTCTGCCAAGCGTTTATCAAGGAGTGCAGTGTCGAACGGAAGGCGATCCGGTGCTATTCCTGAGCGACCCGGCGGGCATGGATCGGGCGTTGCGGCGACGGTCGCTGGACGCGCTGCGCGACTTGAACGCGTTGCAGCAGGCGAGCGCGGGCGATGGGGAGACCGAAGCGCGGATGTCGCAGTATGAGTTGGCTTATCGGATGCAAATCTCGGTGCCCGGGGCGATGGATATCTCGCAGGAGCCGCCGCGGTGCAACGGATGTACGGCGCCGAACCGGGCAAGGTGAGCTTTGCCAATAACTGCCTGCTGGCGCGGCGGCTGGTGGAAAAAGGAGTGCGCTTCGTGCAGCTGTATCAATGGGGCTGGGATCATCATGGGTCCAACCGCCGCGAGGACATTCGGCTGGATCTTCCGGAGAAGGCGCGATCGATTGACCGGCCGATGGCGGCGTTGATCCAGATCTGAAGCAGCGCGGATTGCTGGACTCGACGCTGGTGGTGTGGGGCGGGGAGTTTGGGCGAACGCCGATGCGCGAGAACCGGGGAGGCAGCTACGGAGCGTTTGTCGGCCGCGATCATCATCCGCACGCATTCACGATGTGGGTGGCCGGCGGCGGGATGAAGGCGGGCATAAACTATGGGCTGACCGACGACATCGGTTACTATCCTGCGAAAGATCCGGTGACTGTGCGCGACTTACAAGCGACGGTGTTGCACTGCCTGGGGCTCGATCCGTTTCAACTGAGCTATCCGTCATTGGGGCTCAACCAACGGCTGATCGGCCCGACCGACGAAGCCAAAGTGGTGACAGGGTTGCTGGTATGAGGCGGCGCGACTTGCTGCTGTCGTTGGCTGCGGCGCCTGCCGCAGCGCGTCCCAACATCATCGTGATTCTGGCGGATGACCTCGGCTATTCGGATCTGGGCTGTTATGGCAGCGAGATTCATACGCCGCAGCTCGATGCTCTGGCCGCGGGCGGGGTGCGCCTGTCGCAGTTCTACACGGCTACCCGTTGCTGCCCGTCGCGAGCGGCCTTAATGACGGGGCGGTATCCGCACCAAGCGGGGATGGGCTTCATGGTCGGTAAGCCGCGCCAGGATTCGCCGGAGGGCTATCGCGGGCAATTAAACAACGATTTCGTCACGATGCCGACGGTGCTGCGCGACGCAGGCTACGCCACGCTGATGGCCGGCAAGTGGCATTTGGGTGAGCCGGGGCCGATCGAGCGCGGGTTCGACGAGTTCTATGGATTTCTTTCCGGGTACGAGTCGTTTTGGGATGAGACGCCTTACGTGCGCCTGCCGGCGAAGCGCGCCAAGCGTGCTTATGGCAAGAAGTTCTATGCGACCGAGGCGCTCACCGATCACGCATTGGAGTTTGTGGCGGGCGCGCGTCGAGAGCGGAAGCCGTATTTCCTGTATCTCGCGTATAACGCTCCGCACTTCCCCTTGCAGGCGCCGAAAGAGCTGATCGATCGTTACGCCGCCATTTATGAGAAAGGGTGGGACGCGATCCGGGAGGCGCGGTTCGCCAAACAAAAACGACTCGGGTTGGTGAAAGACGGTTGGCAACTGACGTCGCGGAGCATCATTCCGCCGAATCGGGTGGTGAAGCCGGAAACGTGGGAGAACAAGCCCATCCCTGCCTGGGATACGGTGCCCGCGGATCGGCGCGCCGATCTGGTGCGGCGGATGGCGACTTACGCGGCGATGGTGGAGATCATGGACCGGAACATTGAGCGCGTGGTGGATGATCTGCGCGCGAATCGGGAACTCGACAACACGTTCATTCTTTTCTCGTCCGATAACGGCGCGTGCGCGGAATGGGATCCGTGGGGCTTCGACGGCTCGACCGGTCCGGACAATACGTTGCATCGAGGCGCGCAATTGAGTGAGATGGGCCAGCCTGGAACGTTCCACAGCTATGGCTCCGGTTGGGCGAATGCCTGCAACGCTCCCTGGCGGTTGTATAAACACTATGGGCACGAAGGAGGGATTGCCTCGCCTTGCGTCGTTCACTGGCCGGCGGGCATTTCGCGTAAAGGAGCGATCGAGCATCAAGCGGCTCATCTGATCGATCTGCTGCCCACGTTGGCCGATGCGGGACGGGCGAACTACCCAAGCGAGCGGCCGCGGTTGGAGGGCATGAGCCTGGTGCCTGCGTTCCAAGGGCGGAAGCTGCCTGCACGGTCACTCTGCTGGGAGCACGAGGGCAATCGGGCGATTCGGGAAGGGAAGTGGAAGTTGGTGGCCTTGGGCGCCGGAGGGAGTTGGGAGCTGTACGACATGGAGAAGGACCGTTCCGAGACAAACAATCTGGCGGCGGCGCAGCCCGGGCGGGTGAAGTCGATGGCCGCGCGGTGGGAGGCTTGGGCCAAACGCACGAAGGTGTTGCCATGGATCTGGAAGCCGGAGTATCAGTCGTGAAGCTGATGGCCATGTTGATGTTCGCGATGCCGGCGCTGGCGCAGCAGGCGGCCGATCCAGCCTACTTCACGAGGCGCGTCGAGCCGATTCTCGCGAGCAGTTGTCTGGGATGTCATAACCAGAAGGTGAAGCTCGGCGGCCTGTCGATGTCGACGCGCGAGACGCTGCTGGCGGGCGGTAAGCGCGGTCCGGTGGTGGTGCCGGGCAAGCCGGCCGAGAGCCGTTTGCTGAGGGTCGTCAGACACGAGACGGACTTGCAGATGCCGCCGGGCCGCAAGCTGGGGGACAGCGACATCGCAACGCTCGAGGCGTGGATCGCCGCCGGGGCGGCGTGGGGGACCAGCCTGGCGGCGAAGGAGCCGCCCAAGCCGAACCATTGGTCGTTCATCGCGCCGCAGCGTCCGCCGCTGCCCGTTGTGAAGGATGCAGCCTGGGCGCGCAATCCGGTTGATCGGTTCATCCTGGCGCGGCTCGAGAAGGAAGGCATCGCTCCTTCGCCGGAAGCGCCGAGAGCGACACTGATCCGTCGCGCGTTTCTGGACCTCACCGGGTTGTTGCCGAGTCCGGCTGAGGTGGAGGCTTTTGAGCGGGATCGCAGCCCGGAGGCTTGGCCGCGGCTGGTAGAGAAACTGTTGGCCTCGCCGCATTATGGTGAGCGCTGGGGGCGGCATTGGCTGGATCTCGCCCGTTATGCGGATTCCGATGGCGGTAGCCGCGATGAGCCGCGCCAGATCTGGCGTTATCGCGATTGGGTGATTCAGGCGCTGAATGCCGATCAGCCCTTCGACCAGTTTGTGATCGAGCAGTTAGCCGGTGACTTACTGCAGAATCCGACGCGCGACCAGTTAGTGGCTACCGGGTTCCATCGCAACTCGATGATCCAGATCGAGGCAGGAACCGACCGCGAGCAGTATCGCACCGAGACGGTCTTCGATCGGGTGGATACGACCGGCACCGTGCTGCTGGGCCTTTCCGTAGGCTGCGCGCGTTGCCATGACCATAAGTTTGAGCCGATCTCGCACCAGGAATACTATCGGCTGTTCGCCTTCTTCAATCGCGCGGACGATTGGGGGAACGACCGTCCGCGCTTCCGCGTGGACCCGACGAATATCCAGGAAGTGCATCGCCCGCTGTTGTACTTTTCGAGCAACGAAGAGGTGGCCACGCACCAGGCACTGATGAAGAAGATCGATGCGTTGCTCGATGGGAGTGGGGAGGACGATCAGCCGCCGAAGCAGAAGCGCGAAGCCGTGAAGGTGTTGCAGAAACAGCTGCCGAAGCTCGAGTGGACGATGGTGATGCGGGATCTGCCGCAGGCGCGGGAAACGCATGTGCTGTTGAGTGGGGACTATTTGCAAAAGGGGCCGCTGGTGCGGCCCGGGGTGCCGGCGTTTCTGAATCCACTGCCGGAAGCGGCTGATCCGAACCGGCTCGACCTGGCCCGGTGGATCACTTCGCCGGCCAACCCGCTCATGGCGCGCGTGACCGTGAATCGAATGTGGCAACACTACTTTGGGCGTGGCCTGGTCGAGACGGAGAACGACTTCGGGACGCAAGGCACGCCGCCGACCCATCCTGAGTTGCTGGACTGGCTGGCGACGGAGTTCATTCGCAGCGGTTGGAGCCAAAAGGCCATCCACCGTTTGATTGTCAATTCGGCCGCCTACCGGCAAGCCTCAAAGGTGCGGAGTGACTTGGCGGAATCGGACCCGCGCAATCTGCTGCTGGCGCGGCAGAGTCGCTTGCGGCTGGATGCGGAAATCGTACGCGACGCCGCGTTGGTCGCCAGCGGGATGCTGACGCGGTCGCGTGGGCGGGCCGAGCGTTTATCCGCCGCAACCCGAGCGAGTGATGGAATCGAGCCAGATTCTGCGGAAGTGGACGCCCTCCACGGGCGAGGACCGTTATCGCCGCGGCATGTACACGTTCTTTTGGCGCTTGACCCCGAACCCGTCGCTGGTGGCCTTCGATGCTCCGAGTTCGATGACGACTTGTACGCGTCGCGATCGCTCGAATACGCCGCTCCAGGCGCTGACCCTCCTGAACGAAGTCGCTTTTCATGAGTTTGCGCAAGGCTTGGCACGGCAGTTGCTTCAGCAACCCGCGGACCAGCGGGTCCGGAAGGCGTTTCGCGGGACGGTGTCTCGCGAGCCAAGTCCGCGGGAGTTGGAGCGGGTTCGTGACTTTTTGAATGCCGAGCGGGATCATCTGGCGAGCCATCCGGAGGAAGCCGCGCAACTGGCGGGGGCGCCGGCTGGCGCTCACTCCCTGGAACTCGCGACCTGGACCAGCCTGGCTCGCGCCATGTTCAACACCGATGAGTTCATCACGAGGGAGTAGCGCCATGCACCACGATCACATCATGCTGGCCGCTACTCGCCGTCACTTCTTCCGCAACTGCGGAGTTGGCTTGGGCCGCGTCGCGCTGGGGAGCTTACTGGCCGATGGTCTCAGGGCCAAGGTCACCAAACCGCATTTCACGCCTAAGGCGAAGAGTGTCATCTATCTGTTTATGGCCGGCGGACCCAGTCAGTTAGATACGTTCAGTTACAAGCCGAAGCTGGCGGAACTGAATGGTCAAAAGTTGCCGGACTCGTTCATGAAAGGCAAGCGCTTTGCCTTTATGGAGCGGATGGCGCAGCAAAAGATTCTGGCTTCGCCGTGGAAGTTCTCGCAGCATGGGCAAAGCGGAACGTATATCTCCGAGTTGTTGCCGCATACGGCGAAGGTGGTGGATGAGTTGGCCATCGTCAACTCGATGAAGGCCGTGAACTTCAACCATGCGCCGGCGAAGGTGTTTGCGCATACGGGGTCGACGATTCCGGGTCGCCCGAGTATGGGCGCGTGGCTGACGTATGGGTTGGGTAGCGAGTCCGAGGATTTGCCGGCTTTCGTGGCCTTGCAGAGCGGTCCGCGGGGCCCGCGAAATGGTCCTCTGTTGTGGGGTAACGGTTTTTTGCCGAGCGCTTTTCAGGGGGTGCCTTTTCTGCGAGGGGCGGAGCCGGTGTTCAATTTGGGGAGCCAGCCGGGGGTGACGGCGGAGCGGCAGGCGCGGACGCTGCAGTTGGTGCGCGGTCTGAATGAGCTGCGGTTTGCGGAGACGGGCGACGATGAGATCACCACGCGGATCGCGGCGTACGAAACGGCTTATCGGATGCAGACCAGCGGCCCGGAGCTGATCAACTTCGCGCAGGAGACGAAGGAAACTTTGGAGCTGTACGGCGTGGAGCCGGGGAAAAATTCCTTCGCCGGTAACGCGCTGCTGGCTCGCCGCTTAGTGGAGCGAGGCGTCCGCTGTGTGCAGCTCTATCATACGGATTGGGATCATCATACGGGGCTCGAGGAAGGCATGGCGCAACGGTGCAAGGAGATCGACCGCGGGTGTGCGGCTTTGATCATCGATCTGAAGCGGCGCGGCTTGCTGGACGACACGTTAGTGATCTGGGGCGGAGAGTTCGGACGGACGCCGCTGAGCGACAGTGAGCCGGGCAAGCCGTTGGGGCGCAATCATCACATTGACGCCTACTCGACTTGGCTGGCCGGCGGCGGAATCCGGGGCGGCCAGACGCTGGGCGAGACAGACGATATCGGCTTTAACGCCACGACGGAGCCCGTGGAAGTCCACGACTTACACGCCACGATGTTGCATCTGATGGGGCTCGACCATACGCGGCTCACTTACAAGTTTCAGGGCCGTAACTTCCGGCTCACCGACGTCGCCGGCAAGGTCGTGACGAAATTACTCGCTTGAAAAGGATGGGACGATGACGCAGAAACTGACGCGACGGGCGTTAACACTGGGCGCCGTTTTGCCTTTCACGGCACGCTCTTACAGCCGGATCCCCGGGGCGAATGATCGGATTCAGATCGCCCAGATCGGGTGCGGCCATCGCGCGGTGGGGCATCGCCGGATGCTGAAGCTCTCGGCGACCGCCGATTCCAAGTTCGACCTGCGGAGCGTTTGCGACCTATGGAGCGTCAACCGAGAGCGGGCGGCGGAGCATGTCACGAGTTTGTTTGGCGCTCGTCCCAAGACTTTTCAATACTCCGAAGAGCTGTTGGCCGATCCGCAGTTGGATGCCGTGATGATCGGCACCGGGGATCATCAGCATGCGCGGCTGTTGGCGGAGGTGGTGAAAGCCGGTAAGGATTGCTACTGCGAGAAGCCGATGGCGAATACGCTGGCCGATGCCAAGCTGGCGCGTGACGCCGTCTTGAAGAGCGACCGCGTGGTGCAGATGGGGTCTCAATGGTTGAGTGACCCGTATCAGCATCGCGTGCGGGACATGATTCGCGAAGGGAAGCTCGGTAAGATCGTGGCGATCAGCCAAAGCTGGAATTTCAACGGGCCGCGCTGGCATGTGCCGAATGAAGCGGATATTGCCGCGATCCGGCAGAAGGACACGGACTGGAAGCGTTGGCTGATGGGGCGGGCGGACCGTCCCTTCGACCCGCGCGTGTACTTCGAGTTCCGCATCTTCAAGGATTTTTCGGGCGGCATCACCGATCAATGGTTCAGCCATGGCTGCGGATTGGTGCACTTCTATCTCGACACCTTCATCCCCGATGACATCGTGGCGAATGGCGGTGTCTTCGCGTGGCACGACGCCCGCCAGAATCCGGATACGTTTCAGTGCTTGTCCACCTTCAAGCAGAAGGAAGTGCTCTACAGTTACAGCACGACGTTCGGCAATGGCTTCGGCGACCACACGATTATCCGAGGCACGCGCGGTACTCTGTACTCGCCCGGCGGCGAGGGTTCCCCGCAATGGTGGTTCCAGCCCGAGACGCGTAGCGAGTGGCGAACGAATCGGGTTTTCCGCGCCGATGCGAGCGGAGCCAAAGAGCCCATTCTGCTGCCCGGCCGGACGAGTCCTCCGGACGTTCATCAAAGCGACGACTTGCAAGCCCACACCGACGATTGGTTCCGCTGCATGCGCAGTCGCAAGAAGCCGAACGGCAGCATGGAGACGGGCTTTGCTCATGCGGTGGCGGTGGTGATGGCGACCCGCAGCTTTCGGGAAGGGAAGAAGCTGTACTGGGATCGGGAGCGCGAGGAGATCGTCGAGGCGCCTGGCAAGGGCTGATTTCAAAGTCTGGATGCTAGAATGATGCGTGTCCGGCAGCTGGGCACGCATGAAGAAGAAATCGAAGCCGACATATCTACAGGTCGCGCAACTCGCCAAAGTTAGTCCAGCCACCGTCTCCCGGGTGGCGACCGGGAATTCGAGCGTCGATCCCGGATTGCAACAGCGCATCCGCAAGGTGGCGGCTCAACTGGGGCTGGATCTCGAGGAGAAGCGTAATGAACGCGCGCGCTCCATCGTCTTCGTCTTAGCCAATAAAGACTCACTGAGCCAGTTTCATACGCAGGTGCTCGTGGGTGCGGAGGCGTATCTTTCGAGCGAGAACTGGGAGCTGCAGTTCAAGTCCTACCGCTACTCAGCGTCGAGCCCCACCAGCGACCTCACGTTGTCGCAGACTGTTGCTTCGAGCGGCACGGCGCGCGCGGTGATTCTGGGCGGGACCAATTATCCGAACCTGCTGCAAGCCTTGCGGCAGCGGGGCGTTCCCTGTTCGGTGCTGGGCAATAACGTCGCCGGCGCCTGGGATCCGGCAGAGTACGACACGGTGTTTTCCGATGACGTGCAAGGCGCTCGGGACCTGACGCAGCATCTGATTTCGCTGGGTCACCGCGACATCTGGTTCATCGGGGATGCGCAACTGCCGTGGTACGCCCGTTGCATGGATGGTTATCGCGCGGCGATGGAGGCGGCGGGCTGCCCGCCGCGGTTCAGCGATATTCGTTCGGATGAACGGCAGTTGGGTTACCTGGCGATGCGTTCGATCATCTCGAGCGGCGAGCCGGTGAGCGCGGTGTTCGCGGGGACGGATCAGGTGGCGGGGGGCGTCTACGATGCTCTGCGTCAATGTGGCCTGCGAGTTCCGGAGGACATCACGGTGGCGGGCTTCAACAATACGGAAAGCCAACTGCTGCAGCCGGCGGCCACCACGGTGATGGAGTTTCCGCAGGAGATTGGGCGTCACCTGGCGGATCTGGCATTGGCGAGAATCAAGAGCCCCACGATGAAGCCCAAGCAGGTGACGATCCCGACGCAATTGGTGCTGCGGGAGTCGTCGCGCGCGATTCGCGTTCGGGCAGCGTCCTCGCGGGGCAAGGCGTCCTGACGGGTTCAGAATTCGGCGGGCACCCGGCGCTTGGCGGTACGGAACTTTTTCCACCAAAGGATGGCGCCGGTGATCACCTGCAGCACGACGGTGAGGCTAGCGATGGCCATCATCACGCGGCTGGGGGTGCCGAACGCGTCACCCGTGTGTAGGGCCCGGGCCCAAATCAGCGTTCGGCTCGGAAGCTGTGCCGTGCGGGAGCTCTGCGAAGCGAGCGGTGTACCGCGGTATTGATCGATCACGACCCAACTGCGGCCAATCGGGGTGCGGTCTTCGGGAAAGCGGAGTCCCACGACATAGGAGGCGTCCGGTGATTTGGGAGCGAGCACCGAGAGCGCCTTCGCGCCGGGCAACGCTTTGGACGCCGCGGCGATCGCCTCGTCGGGATTGAGCGGCCGAAGGCCGGGTGCCGGCAATGACTTGACATCGCGGCGGGGGAGCTTGGCCTGCGTGACGGCGATCAGCGTGTCGCGGACCTGATGCTCATAGGAAAGCACGATGCCGGTGCCGGCCAGCACGCCCAGCAGCAGACACGAGAAGACGCCGAGCGAGAGGTGGGCGTCGAAGGCGAAACGACGAAGGGTTTGCGAGAGGGCGATCCGCCAGCGGCGATATGGGAGCCACAAGTACACGCCGGAGATCACCAGCCAGAGCAGAACGAGGGAGGAGACGTGGACGACGGTGGCTCCGGTCTCGCCCAGCATGAGGGAAGTGTGCAGTTGGCTGAGGCGCGACCAGACGGTCCGGTCCGGGCGAACGCCCACGAGCCCGCCGTGGAACGGGTTCAGAAAGTACTGCTGGCCCTTCCATTGAACGCGATAGGATTGGCCAAGCTGCTGCGGGAGTTGGAGGGTGACGGCTTCGGCGCCGGGGATGACTTGCTTCAACCGTGCTCGGATCTCGGTGACGGGAAGGGGGTGCGGGCCGGGAGGTGCGTGGAAGAGATGAGGATTGAGGAGCCGGTCGAACTCGTCGGCGAAGACCATCAGGCTGCCGGTGGCGCCGAGGACAATGATGAAGATGCCAAAGGCCAGGGCCGTGTAGAGGTGAAGCTGTAGAATCGTTTTCCGCAACGCTGCTCATCATAGTTGAGCGGGCGGCGACGTGGCAAGAGGTTCAGAAAAAGTTCCTGATGCGAGGAAATGTTTCTGGAGCAGTTGGCGGTCCGGGTTACAATGAGGGCCCATGGATGCCGCTAACGACGTACGGCCAACTCTTCGTCCGATTCGGCATTTGCGGTGGTGGATCGCGACGCTCCTGCTGGTGTCGACGATCATTAACTACCTCGATCGCCAGACGCTGAGCGTGCTCGCTCCTTATCTCAAGGCGGAGTATCGCTGGACGAACACCGACTTTGCCACGATCCTGATCGCGTTCCGCATGGCGTACACGATCATGCAGTCGGTGGCGGGACGTCTGCTGGACCGGTTCGGCACGCGCGTGGGCTTGGCGGTGAGTGTTTCGTTCTATTCGGCGATGGCCATGCTGGGCGCGGCTGCCTCCGGCTTGTGGAGCTTCCGATTCTTCCGGTTTCTGCTGGGTTGCGGTGAGGCCGGAAACTGGCCGGGGGCGGCGAAGTGCGTGGCGGAGTGGTTTCCGGCGCGAGAGCGCGCATGGGCCGTCGCGATGTTCGATAGCGGTTCGGCCATCGGCGGGGCCATCGCACCGCTGCTAGTGGTGACAATCTACCAATACACGCATCGCTGGCAGCCAGTTATGGTGCTCATCGGCGCGTTGGGCTTCGTGTGGGTGGTGGCTTGGCTCGTCCTTTATCGGCGGCCCGAAGAACATCCGCGGCTGGCGCCAGAGGAACTGGCGCTGATTACGAACGGACGTTCGGCTGAGCCGGCGGACGCCGGTCCACCGGTCACCTGGCGTGAGTTGCTCCGTCTGCGGCAGACCTGGGGAATTATTCTCGGCCGCGCGCTTATGGACCCGTACTGGTTTCTGGTGGCGGAGTGGTTCGGCGTCTATCTGGTCGCCCAGGGGATGGCGATGGATCAGGTGGTGGGCGGCTACTGGGTGCCATTTATCGCCGCCGATCTCGGCAACTTCTTCGGCGCCGGCCTGTCGAGCTACTGGATCCGCCGGGGATGGCCGGTGGGTAAAGCGCGCCGCACCACGCTGCTGATCTTTGGGCCGTGTCTGTTGGCCCTGATTCCCGCGGCGTACAGCGCCAATTTCCTGCTGATCCTGGCGCTGTTTGCGATTGCCACTTTTTCTTACGCTTGCTGCGCGACGATGTTTCTGTCACTGCCGGGGGATGTGTTTCGGGACAAGGCGGTGGCCACGGTGAGCGGACTCAGCGGGACCGGCGCCGGTTTGATGACGTTGCTCTCGACCTATCTGACGGGACGGGTGGCCGATACCTATTCCTTTCGACCGATTCTGATCGTGGCTTCTCTGGTGCCTTGTGTGGCGACGTTCATTCTGGTGGCGTGGGTGCGTCAGCCGAAAGAGAGCCGTCGGCCCGATCTGTTTCGTGAATTTTAGTTCGCATGTTCAGAAATATTTCTCAATAGTCTAGAATGTTCTCCGGATCTATAGTAGGATTGCCTGGAGGACTGAGCCAGAATGATGCGTACCATGCTGAGGGTTGTCGTCGTCGCAGGCACCGCGCTGATCCTGTGGGGCGACTCCTATCGCAGTAAGGGCGTGATCACGCTGCCCGCTTCGGCAACCATCGACGCGGTTTCCTCGGTGGTGGAAACGACTGACGGCCGTCTGTTCGTGCTCCAGCGTGGATCGCCGCCAGTGATGGAATTTGACCGGAAGCGAGCGTTTGTCAGAGGGTGGGGCGAGGGGCTGTTCAAAACGGCGCACGGTCTGCGCCTGGATTACCAAGGCAATCTCTGGACGACCGATAACGGCAATCACGTCATCCGCAAGTTTTCGGTCACTGGCCAACTGTTGGCCACGTTCGGCGAAGTGGACGTGGCTGGAGCGGACGAGAAACATTTCCATTCGCCCGACGATCTGGTCTTCAGTTCCAAGGGCGAGATCTTCGTCGCCGATAGCGGGAATCGCCGGATTGTCCATCTCGATGCCGCCGGCAGGTTCCTCGGCGCCTGGGGAAGTATGGGGACGGAGCCAGGGCAATTCAAGCTGCCACACAGCTTGGCCATCGACTCGCGTGACCGCCTTTACGTGGCGGACCGTAACAACGATCGGATCCAGATCTTCTCCACCGACCATAAGCTGCTCGCCATCTGGAAGGGCTTCGGCAATCCCTTTGGCCTCCTTTTGGCGGGCAAGGATCTGTTTGTCTCGACGGCTGACGTGAACCAGATCGTTCGTTTGGATGTCGACGGACGAGTGGTGGACCGTTGGGGTGGTCCGGACGTGTTGCAATCTCCGCACTTTATGACCCTGACCCGAAGCGGCGAACTGCTGGTGGCCGAGGTCATTGGGAAGCGGGTGCAGATCTTTTCGCGAAGGTCACATGAAAAATAGGTCTCTCTCCCCGTTGGCGCTGCTCCTGGCGGTGCATGGTGCTTTCGCCCAGAGCGGGCCCGTGGCTGATCCTAACCGGGCGGAGGTCGTGGAGCGCGCCCATCGTCCGCTGCTGGTGCCGCCTTCGAGCCGCGCCAAGGACCTGAGCCGGGTGACCGCGGAGGTTCGCGGGCCGGCGGAGCAACGGCCGCAGACCGTCAAATTAGCTCGGCGAAACTACATCGATGAGCACATCTTCGGACGGATGGCGCAAGACCGTATTCCTCATGCGGGCTTGGCCACTGACGGCGAGTTTGTCCGTCGCGCTTTCCTCGATGCCACGGGCCGGGCGCCCTCACCGGACGACGTATTGAGCTTTACGGCCAGTAAGGATCCGCTCAAGCACGATCGCCTGGTGGATCGCCTGGTGGACAGCGACGACTTCGCCGGTCGCTGGACGTACTATTTTGAGGATCTCTTTCGCGCCGGTAGCATGATGGGCTCCGGGCTCAACCTGTTTCATTACTGGCTGCATGAGAACCTGCGGATCGATCGCCCCTATAACGAGATCGTCACGGAGTTACTGACGGGTGGCGGAAAAACCAGTTTCTCCACGCCTGGTTCGCAGTACTTTGGGCGCGATGTCATCAAGGCCAAAGATGATCCCGAGGCGCCGGATGCGCAGGACCTGATCAACATTCAGGACACCGTGGATGAGTTCACGATTACTTACTCGAAGATCTTTCTGGGCGTAAACCTGGCTTGCATCTCGTGCCATGACGGCGCGGAACATCTTGAGAAGGTGAACCTGTATCTGACAGCCAAGACTCGCGAGCAGTTCTTTCAGCAGGCTGCTTTCCATGGCAACACCCGCCAGATCATGAATTGGGAGAACGGCTATCAGGCCAATACGGAGTACACCGTTGACGATGCTGGGAGCGGCTATGACACGAAGTCGAAGAGCATGATCCGGGTGCCGCGGACGGGCGGCGAGGGTGTGGCGCGCTTTATCTTAAGCGGCGAAAAGCCGCGGCCCGGGCAGAACCTGCGGGATGAACTGGCGCGGCTGGTGACCGGGGACCAGCAGTTCGCCCGCGCCTTCACCAATCGAATCTGGGCCGAGTTCATGGGCGTGGGAATTGTCGATCCGGTCGACGAGTTCGACCTGCTGCGCTGCGATCCAAAGAATCCGCCGCCGGCGCCGTGGACGCTTCAGCCCTCGAATCCGCAGTTGCTGGAGGCGATGGCAACCGATTTTCGGCGGCACGGATATAGCTTCAAACATTTCGTCAAGACCATCATGAAATCGAATGCCTATCGCCTCTCATCACGGTTCGAGGGCGAATGGAAGGAGGCCTACGCTCCTTACTATGCGCGTAAGTTCGTTCGCATGCTGAGCGCGGTGGAGTTACATGACTTAGTTGCGTTGGCCACGGGCGTGACGTCGGCAGAGGCCGGGAGCGGGCCGAAGACGGTGATGGGCATGCCCGACCCGAAGAAGGCCGGGGCGACGGCGGTGAGCTTCATGAAGGTGTTCGGCCAAGGCAGCCGCGAAGCGCTTCCCAAGAAGATTCCGCCGTCGGCATTGCAAGCGATGTTCCTGATGCAGTCGGCGATCGTGACCGAGGGCGTGCGGGCGAACAGCAAGACCCGAGTGGGTCAGTTGCTGAAGCGTTATCCGGACGACGCGATCTTGATCGACAACATCTATCTCGTCACATTGTCGCGGAGGCCCAATCCTCGAGAGCGCAGTATTGCCGTAGAGTCTTTGCGGGCTGACCGCCAGCGCGGCGCGGAGAATCTGCAATGGGCGTTGATCAATAGCCCTGAGTTTCTTTTTTCTTACTAGGAGGACAGCGGTTATGGTCCATCGCATGGGCGAACGCTTTACGCGTCGAGAGTCATTACGCCTGGGCGGTTTCGGCCTGCTGGGAGCCTTTGTCGAACAGGCGTCGTTCCCTGTGCGCGCGCGGGCCGCCGGCAAGTCGAGTCCACGCGGCACGGCCCGGTTCGGCATTGTCATCGAACTCGCCGGCGCCATCAGCCATGTCGATACCTTCGACTTTAAGGAGTCGGCCGGGACGCCCAAGGATCTGGATGTCCGGCCGATCAATTCAGAACTTTACCTTTCGCATCGGCTGTTTCCAGAGCTTTCGAAGGAGATGGACAAGATTGCGATTCTCCGGTCGCTGAAGAGTCAGGAGGTGGTTCATTTTCGCGGACAGTATCGCACCCAGGCGGGACGTCCGCTGAACCCCGCTCAGGCGCAAGAGATTCCGTCTATCGGCTCGGTGATCTCCTATGAACTCGAGGGGCAGCGCCGCCCGACGGATACCTTTCCCACTTACATTGGCTGCAATCTGGACACCACCGGCTGCGGTGCTCTCTCGACCGGCTTTCTTCATCCGCGTTACTCGGTGTTGGACATCGACCTGAAGTCGGGACTTGGCGGGATGGCGCTGGATGAAGAGGCGCTCAAGATTCTGGAAGAGCGCTATCGCCTGCTGGGAAAACTCGAGGCCGTAACTGAACAAGGCCCACGGGGCCGGGACCGTTCGTTCAGCGGCTTCCGCTCTTTTCAGGAGAGTGCTCATCGCATCCTGGGTGACTCACGCTGGCCCAAGGCGTTCCAGATGAGCCCCGAGGAACGTACCCGCTACGGTGAGAACCAAGTGGGCCTGGGATGCCTGCTCGCCAGGAATTTGGTGCAGGCCGACGCCGGCACACGCTACATTCACGTGGTGCATGGTGATTGGGACCATCACAAGAACATCTTCACGCACGGCGCGAAATCGAACCACTACACGATGTGCAATGAGATGGACAAGGCGGTGGCGAACCTGATCCGTGACCTTGGCGCGGTCCGCTCGCCGCATGATGCTGCCAAGTCGTTGCTCGACGAGACGCTGATCGCCGTGGTAACGGAGTTCGGGCGCACCCCCGGGGCGCTCAACGGAGTGGCGGGACGGCATCATTACAATCAGGCTTATCACGCACTCTTCGCCGGCGGTGGGACCAAGGGCGGCCGCATTCTGGGGCGCACGGATGCGGCTGGCGAACGCGTGATCGAGAGCGGATGGCACTTTAAGAAGACGCAAACGCAGATCGAGAACGTCTACGCGACGATGTACTCGAGCTTGGGTATCGATTGGCGGAAGGAGATTCTCGATACGCCCTCCAAGCGCGCGTATCGGTATGTTGACGTGTTAGGCGGCAGCGAGTTTGTGCTGGACGACGAGATTCGGGAGCTGTTTGTCTGAGACTGCTAATTTGGCTATCGATCCTGCCTGCCCTGGCCAGTGACTCGGGCACGATGCTGATCCCGGCGGGCGAGTTCAACATGGGCCGTAGCCGCTCCACGCCGGACGACCTTACGAACATGCGGCCGCACATCCTGTTGGACGATCGGCCGGTGCACCGTCTGTGGATCGATGCCTTCCTGCTCGATACGCGCGAGGTCTCGAACGAGCAATATAGCCGTTTTGTTGTGGCCACACGGCGGCAGCCGCCGTATCACTGGGTGTCCGGCAAGGTCCCCGCTCAACAGGCGCAGTTTCCGGTCTTCAATGTGAGTTGGGATGATGCTCAGGCCTATTGCTCATGGAGTGGAGGTCGCCTGCCGACGGAGGCCGAATGGGAGCGGGCGGCACGTGGAGGTCAGGACGGACTCGCCTTCCCCTGGGGCGATCAGGCGGATGTGAAGCTGGCGCGCTTTGCGGCTACACGGCCCGGTCCGGTGGGTGAATTTCCGCCGAATGGCTTCGGCCTTCATGACATGGTGGGGGGCGTCGCCGAATGGTGCGCGGATTGGTTCGATCGACTTTATTACCGTGACAGCCCGGCGAAGAATCCGGCTGGGCCGCCCACTGGCGTCTATAAGGTAATTCGGGGCGGCGCGTGGTCCGATGAAGCGGCGCGCATCACCGTCTTCTTTCGCAATTGGGTGCGTCCGCAGCAGCGCACGCCGAACATCGGGTTCCGGTGCGCGCGGAACGCCGGAGAGAAGCCATGAAGTTGAATGGACACAGGGCGGCGCGCGCGCTGACGCTCAAGGCGCCGCAGAATGGCGCTGACCGCTCGCGCGCGTTGCTGTTCCTCCTCGCGAATCGCCGCGCCCTCACCAGCTTTGATTTGCGGATCCTTCAAGGGGTGGAGTCGTTTTGTGACTCCTGCGGGTGGGAGGTGCGCTTCTCTTCGTGCCACTACGCCGCGTCGGACGCTGCCCCGACATTGTGTCTTCCAGAAGACTGGGCGGACTCGTCGCCTGAGCGCGCCGCGGTGTTGTGCGGCACGAACCACGCGAACCTACTCGGGGCTTTCAAGGAGCGACAGATCCCATTCGCCGTCCTCGGCAACGGGGTGACGGGGAACTGGACTGCGATTGGTTCAGACGCCGTGTTTTCTGATGACATCCGCGGAGCGCATGATATAACGATGCACTTGATTGCCAGCGGTCACCAGGACATTCTGTTTGTGGGCGATGAACGTTCGCCCGACCATGTTCGACGGCTGGCGGGCTATCGGGTGGCGGCGCGAATGGCGCAGTGCCGGCCGCTGGTGAGCGAAGTCCGATCTTGCGGCAAGGAACTTGGCTATCTGGCGATTCGATCGATGCTCTCGAACGGAAGGCGCGCGACGGCGGTGGTGGCGGCCAACGAGCTGATTGCGGAAGGTGTGGTGGAAGCGTTGCAGCAGGCCGGCGCCCGTGAACTGGCAGTGGCGGGCTTCGGCGATCGCAAAGAACGTCTGCGGACGCCTGCGGCCGTGGTCGAGTTCCCTGAGCAATTAGGCGAGCGCCTTGCTGAACTGGCTCTTCATCGGGCCGGGGATGGGACGTCGCCGGCACGCCAATTTACCGTGCCAACCGAACTTGTGGTGGCCGGTGAGCAGTGGAGTGCCAGCCAGAAGACGATGTATGAGAATTGAGGCGCAGGTTGATCGACGAGCGCTGCTGCGCTTGGCTGGCGTGGCCGGTCCCGCGCTGGCGACGAATGCCCCACGTTCGCCGAAACGAGTGGTGATTGTCGGGGCCGGCATCGCCGGGCTCTCGTGTGCCTATGAACTTGCCAAACGGGGCCATGACGCCATCCTGCTGGAGGCGAGTTCCCGGCCGGGCGGCCATGTCAAAACGCTGAAAGATCAGTTCGCCGACGGCCTCTATGCCGATGTCGGCGCGGAGCACTTCTACTATCCGGGTTACAACCGCTTCTGGGGTTACGTGAAAGAGTTCGGCCTCACGCCGCTTCCCTATCCGCGCCGCGATCACCTGATCCGATTCTTCAAGCATGGAACCTACAGCGAGGCCGACCTTCGCCGCCCGACGGTGCTGAGTAAGTTGGGCTTTAACACGCGGGAAGCGGAGTTTCTGGGGAACCACGGTTGGACTGAGCTGCCGTTACTCTATCTGTCCAAATATGTGGAGGAGATCCGCGACGAGCGGGAGCCCTTCACGGGCAAGCTCCGGGAACTGGACAAGATCAGTGTCGCCGAGTTGCTGATGCGCGAAGGCGCTTCCGCCGGGGCGCTCGCCAGCTTCGGCGGATCTGGCTCAGCGCTCCACTGGATCTGGGGTGCCGCGATCAAGCATCTGCGAGGAACGCCCTACGAGTCGAAGAAGCTCTTTCGGCTGTTGGGCGGGAATCAGCAGATGACCGACGCTTTCGCGGCTCGCCTGAAGCCCCGTCTGCGACTTGGCTCGCCGGTGACGCGTTTGGAGCATCGCGGGACGGGAGTTAGCGTCACGTATCAACGCATGGGCCAACCGGCTACGCTCGACGCGGACTATCTCGTCTTGGCGATCTCGCTGGCCGTTTTGCGACAGATTCCGGTGACGCCGGCTTGGCCGGAAGAGAAGAACTACGTCATCCAGGAGATGCCTTACACCACGAAGACTCGCGTGATCTTCCAGAGCCGCTCGCGCTTCTGGGAGACGGATCGCATTAGTCCGAACTGGGCGCCCAGCAATCCTAAGCTCAACGAGCTGTGGGCCATGGCAGAAGAGGTGAAAACGCCGCGGGGCATTCTGGTGGGCGGTTCGCAGCCCGGGGTGACGGGGGCGGCGTCGCTCGCCACCTTTCTCGATCTCTATGCCGGCAAGTCGGCCGACATCGAGTCCGTCGTTCAGCATGAGTGGGCGAAGGATCCTTGGGCGGGCATGTGCGAACGCAATACATACCGACCCGGTGAACTGATGCGCTTCTGGCCAGAAGCCAACCGTCCTGTCGGGCGTGTTCATTTCGCCGGCGCGTACGCCGCGCAAATGTCTTGGGGGATGGAGGCGGCGCTGGAGTCCGCGCACCGTACCGCCCAAGCGATTGATGCCGCCTGAAGCGGAACCTCATCCGCGTTCGGCGCAGTTCCGAGATTCCCGCCGGCCGTGTTTGCCGCGCACGCCTTTTCGGTTGACCGCCTTCGATCGCGGCTTGGCACGCACTCTCCCGCCTGCCTGATTGCTGCCTCATTGCTCGTTCGCGACCTGATTTCAGGCGGGTTTGCGCGCTTTTTGCGTCCAACGAGCTTGATAGGAAGTTACTAATCACCTTATCGTTTTAAACAAATTGAACAATCACACTCTGGCCGATATACTCGACCACAATCGATTCCCGCATTGGTGTGGGCTCCAGAGCCTGTTCGATCTCCAGCTTTCGCTGAGGGGAACAGGAGCGCGCTCATTTTCCCCGTGAATCGGCCATTCTCGACGATGTCTGTCGACGCACAGCTCGATACGCCTTGGAGGTAGTAGACGATGAAGAATGCTCGCCTGAAAGTTCTGGCGGCCGTAATGCTGATGATCGGTGCCGCGCCCTGGGCGACCGCGCAAACCGCCGGCGTCACCGGGACCGTAGCCGATGGAACCGGCGCCTCCGTGGCGGGGGCGGAGGTCAGGATCATCAATGTCGATACGGGCCTGGCGCGCTCGACCACGTCGAATGAGCAGGGGCAGTATTCGGTGCCGCTGTTACCGCCGGGGCCGTACCGCGCCGTGGTGGTGAAGGAAGGCTTCCGGCAGGTAAGCCGGACGAGTATTCAGTTGGATGTGGCAGATACGGCTCGGCTCGACTTCGTCCTGGAGGTGGGTTCCGTCGCCGATTCAGTGGAAGTCTCCGCCGACGCTCCTCTGCTCGATACCGAAGGCGCCACGATTGGCAAGGTGGTAGAGAGCCGCCGCATCAGTGACCTGCCACTCAACGGGCGCAATGTGCTGGCGCTCACGATGATCACGCCGGGCGTGAAGTCGAATGCGGGGCCTACCAATAGCGGCTTTGCCGATCGAGGGTTGTCGCTTTCGGAGATCAGTGTGAACGGCGGTCCCAATGCGCTGAACCAGATTATTCTGGACGGCATCAGTTCGATCCAGCCGGTGTTTGCCGATCCCACGATTAACCCGCCGGTGGACGCCATCCAGGAGTTTCGGGTGCAAAGCGGCACGATGTCGTCCGAGTACGGCTTCACGGCGGGCGGCGTGATTAACCTGGTGACCAAGGCCGGATCCAACCAGACGCACGGCACTCTGTATCACTTCCTGCGGAACTCGGCGCTGGATGGACGAAACACCTTTTCGGTCACCAAGCCGCCGTTTCGCTTCAACCAATTCGGGGGCGCTCTAGGCGGGCATGTCATCAAGGACAAGCTCTTCTATTTCGGAAACTGGGAAGAGTGGCGCTACAAACGGTCGGTCCCGTTGATCGCGAGCTTCCCGACGCTGCAGCAGCGTACCGGCGACTTCTCCGACTTGCGCGATACCGCGGGACGCGCCATCCCGATCTACGATCCTTCGACCACGGTCGCGAATCCCTCTGGCAGCGGGTTTGTGCGCACACCGTTTCCCGGCAATCGCATTCCGGCGAGCCAACTTGACCCCGTCTCGCTGGCGATTCAGAAGTACTACCCGGTTCCGAACCGGACTCCAAGCGATCCCTTCAGCAATGCGAACAACACTGAGAAAAATGCGACGGAGACGCGCAGCCAGCGAGGCGTGACGGCGCGAGTGGATTACCGGGTATCGGCAAAGAATAACCTCTACGGACGCTTCAGCTTCTTCGACTATCGAACGGATGGCGGCACCAGCGGGGCCAATATCTATCCTGACGATTTCATGGCCAAACGTTACGACGTGCGTCCGCACTATAACTATCTTCTGGCGGATACGCACACCTTCACCTCAACCCTGGTGAACGATTTCCGCATCGGTCTCGCTCGCATCGATTCGTGGGGCCAGCCTGGCTCGTTTAACGGCAACTATCCCGAGAAGGTGGGCTTGCCGGCCATCGTGCCTCAAACGCATTTTCCGCAGGTACTCAACGGCCTCCCCCAAACTACGTCCGGGGGACGTGGCGTGCGCGGCACCGTCTATTGGACCTTCAGCGAGATCATGACGAAGATTCACGGCAATCACTCGTTCCGCTTCGGCGGTGACGTCCGCATCGCGCAAGGTAACAACTATCAGCCGCGGAATCCTTCGGGCCAGTGGACTTTCACCTCCGGCCTGACGGGTAACCCGCAGAGCCAAGGCGGCACCGGATCCATCTATGCCTCGTTCCTGACCGGCGCAGTTTCGAGCGCGTTCGCCGATACCCATGTCGGCTACTCGATGCAGGGCTATTCCACCAGCTTTTTCTTTCAGGATGACTGGAAGGTGAGCCGGAATCTGACCTTGAACCTGGGGATCCGGCACGACTTTCAGCCGCAGCCCGTGGAGCGTTGGAATGGGATGAGTAACTTCGATCCTTTCGCCAAGGATCCGGCGACGGGGTTGCTTGGCATCACGACCTTCGCGGGCCGCGATGGCCAGCCGCGTTCCTTCCGTCAGAATGACTACAACGATTTTGGACCTCGCATCGGGTTCGCCTACCGTCTTCCCGGCGCACGGACGACCGTGATTCGCGGGGGCGCGGCGGTCTTCTATCCGTTCATCTTCCATGTGGGGCACTTCGGGGGCACGGCCGGTTTCGAACGTACCACCACCACTTATCTGCCGCCCGGTGGTAATGCCAATCTGCCGGCATTTCAGTTCCGCATTGGTTTTCCCTCCGCGCCCATTCCTCCGCTCGGAGCGAACCTGGGCGCTGGCGGGCTGCTCGGTTCGGACGTGTCCTGGCAGGAGAGCACGGGGACTACTCCTCGTTCGCAGCAATGGACGTTGAGCCTGCAGCACCAACTGCCGGGCAACTGGCTGGTGGACGTCGGGTATGCCGGTAATCGGGGTGTCCATTTCCCGGCGGGTGGCTACGACTACAATCAGCTTGATCCGCAGAACCTGTCGCTCGGGCTGGCGCTCCAACAGCAGGTGCCCAACCCGTATGCCGGTAAGGTTCCTGGCGCGCTGGGCAGCGCCACCATCACTCGCCAGCAGTCGCTGCGCCCGTATCCCTATTACAACTCCATTGGCGTGCGCAGCCCGTTGCTGGGAAGTTATACGTCGCAGTTACTGCTGATCAGCGTGGAACGAAAGATGGCGAAGGGCGTGGCGTTCCTCTTCTCGTATACCGGGGGCAAGCTGATGAGCGACAGCATCACGACGCCCCTGAACTTCGGTGGCGCGGAGAACGTGAGTTTCACCGGCTATCAGAACGGACTTTACAATCGTCAGGTGGAACGCTCGGTCGATCCCAGTGACGTCAGCAGCCGTGGCGTCATCAGCGCGATCTTCGAACTGCCATTCGGGGCCGGCCGACATTTCCCCAGTTCGAACCGGGTGGTGAACAAGCTGATCGGCGGCTGGCAAGCCAATTCGATCGGTACCATGCAGTCCGGCTTGCCGATGGTGATTCGGGGCGCCAATAACTTCCTGGCCGACCGCCCGAACTCGACCGGCAAGTCCGCCAAGCTCGACAACCCGACCGCGGCGAGATGGTTTGACACTTCGCAGTTCGTCAATCCTCCCTCGTACACGTTCGGCAATGTCGGGCGCGCTCTGCCGGACGTGCGGGGCCCAGGGACCATCAATTGGGATCTTTCGTTGATCAAGAACACTTCGCTGACCGAGCGCATCAATCTGCAGTTTCGGGCCGAGTCCTTCAATTTCATGAACCACGTGAACTTGAACGGCACCGGCCAGCAGACCTTCGTGGCGGGGGCCAACGGCACCAACAGCAGCGGGACCTTCGGAGTGATCACCTCGGCGCGCGACGCGCGAACCATTCAGTTCGGCCTGAAGCTTGTCTTCTAGCGGCAAGCGGTCGGCCCTCAGCACTTACGGAAGCTTCGGCGCCGCCGGATGGGCTCATTTGGCGGCGCGGCGCTTTGCCCCGGGCCTGATTTTGGCCAGATCGCGGAAGTGTTTCTCGATCAGTTGCAGTACCTCCTCCACCACTCGCGGCATGCGGCTCAGAGATGGCAGGGCGGCGCCCAGTTCGCGCATTAACGGAGCCCCGGTGATGCGGATGCCTCGCAGGGGGTGTCGCTCCCAGGCGGAAGAGAGCGAGGAATTGGGAATGATGGAAGCACCCAGCCCCGCCGCCACCATATGCTTCATGGCCTCGACGCTATTCAGTTCGAAGATGATCTTGGGTGACAGACTGGCATCTTCGAAGAACTGGTTGAGCCGCTTGCGGGTGCTAGTGGACTGGTCGTAGAGCACGAGAGGTAGTTTCGCCAGCTCCGCGGGGGTGATTGACGGTTTGCGGGCGAGCGGATCCGTGCGTCGCACGGCGACCACCATCTCTTCCGTGAACAAGGTGCGTGTCCGCAGGTTCGGGGCCTGGATCGGCAGGTTGACGATCGCCAGGTCCAGACGGTTTGAGCCCAGCATCTCGATCAGTTGCGGGGTCGTCGAGTTGACGACGTCGACGCACAGTTTCGGGAATTTGGCGTGAAAGGCGATCAGCGCGGGCGGCAACATGGACGTCAACTGATGGCCGCCCACGCCGATTCGGATGGTTCCCACCGGCTCCTGGCTCAAGCTGCCAATCTCCATGCGGGCGCGTTCGCACTGGCGCAGAATCGACTCGGCATGGTCCTGGAGGATCTTACCCGCTTCGGTGAGTTGGAGGTCCTGATTCTTATTCCTCACGAAGAGGCGTTCGCCGAGTTCCAGTTCGAGCGACTGAATCTGCTGGCTGACAGACGGTTGAGCCAGGTAGAGTTGCTCGGCTGCGCGCCGGAAGCGGCCCGTTTTGATAATGGCGTTAAAGATTTCGAGTTGCCGTACAGTCATCGATTTTTGATAGTAACCAGCTATCACTCAAGATGGAAAATCGTATTGGACTATAACGCAGGCCTCTGGTGAAATCAACCCATGTGGATTCATGCATGAGCGTGGTGATCGGCATCGATATTGGGACGAGCGGCGTTCGGGCCCTCGCCGTTTGCGACGCCGGTACGGTGCTGGCCACCGGCGAAGCGCCGCTGGATTCGTGGCGTTCCGCCGATGGACTGATGCACGAGCAGGACCCGCAGAGCTGGTGGGAGGGTCTTTGTACCGCCGTGCAGTCGGTTGCGGCGACTTTGGGGATGGCGCGCTGCCTGGGAGCAGTTTCGGCGGTCGCCGTCACTTCCACGTCCGGCTCTCTGGTGGTGGCCGACGCCGTCGGCAAGCCGCTCCGCCGTGCCCTGCTTTACGATGACGGACGGGCCGCCGAGTTTGCCGGAGCGCTCTCGATGAGTGCTTCTTACTCTTTGACCAAGGCGTTCTGGGTTCGCGCTTACGAGCCTCATCTTTGGGAACGAACGCGGTATCTGCTGCATCCCGCGGATTGGCTGGTCGGCAAACTCTCGAACCGTTATGGCGTTTCGGACTACTGCAATGCTCTCAAGCTGGGATACGAGCCCTCCGCGCGGCGCTGGTCGCCGGCAGCCCTGCGCGCCGGCTTCCCGGGCCTGCTTCCCGACGTGTTCGATCCCGGCACGATCGTCGGCGAAGTGAGTGGCGCCGCCGCGGCGGAAAGCGGGTTGCCCGCGGGGCTGCCGGTGGTGTTGGGCGCTACCGACGGCATGGCTGACCTGATCGCCTCGGGTGCTCAACGGGCCACCGACTCCAACACCAATTTGGGGACCACCATGGTCTGGAAGGTGCTCAGCGCCGACCCTCCTCCGCAGTGCGGTAACGTCTACAGTCATCTGCATCCCGCCGGGTGGTGGGCCCCCGGTGCCGCCAGTAACACCGGCCCGGGCAGCCTTCGCTGGACTGGCGAACCGACCGACCGTTGGGCGGCCGACTTGCGGGCCAGTGAGCGCTTTCCCACTTCGCTGATCTGCTATCCGCTGCGCATGACTGGTGAGCGGTTTCCGTTTCTCGCGCCGGATGCGCGTGGCTTCGCGGACGGCGAGCCCGCCACGCAGTGGGACGGTTATGCCGCCCAGTTGGAGGCCCTCGCGTTCATCGAACGCTGGGGCTACGAACGGCTGGAAGCGTGCGGCATTGAGACCGGCGGCACCGTGTATTCCGGCGGGGGAGCGGCGCGCAGCCAGGCGCTGGCTCGCGTCCGGGCCAGCGTACTCCAACGCCCCGTCTGCCGCTCGGAGCATCCAGCCGCGGCTTTCGGCGCCGCAATCCTGGCTGCGGCGTCGACGCTCTATGCCGGAAATCTGCGTGCCGCGATTGGCCGGATGACCCACTTGGCGAACGTGGAAGATCCTTGTCCGGATTTGAGCAGATGCTACAGCGATCGTTACGGCGAGTTTCGCGAGGCGTGCGCGCGGCGGGGCTATCGATGAGCGCCTGGAAGGCCTGTGACATTCGCGGCCGCTTCCCCGGCGAAGTGTCGCCGCAGTTGTTTCGCGAAGTGGGGCGTGCCGCGGCGTCGCAACTGGGTGCAGGGGACCGAGTGCTGGTGGCGGGCGACTTTCGCTTGTCCACTCCCGCGCTTAAGACCGCTCTCATCGATGGGCTGGCGGAAGGAGGACTGCGCGTGGCCGATGCGGGGCAGATCCCCACCCCTGTCAGCTACCACGCCTATCGCACGGGGGATTACGCGGCTGTCTTCATGGTGACCGCCTCGCATAATCCGGCAGACTACAACGGACTGAAGATGATGATCGGTCACCTGCCTCCGGACGAGGAGCTGTTTACTCGCCTTCGTCAGCCCAGCGCGGTCACGTCGCGCGTACGCGGCAGCGTGGAGGCGGTGGAGGTGGTGACGTCCTACCGGCAATGGACGGCGAAACGCTGGCGCCACCTGGGCCAGCAGTTTCCAGGATCGATTGTCATTGACGCGGGTAATGGAGCGTGGTCGGAACTCGCCCCCCGCATCATGGCGGATCTGGGGCTGGTGGTGCATCCGCTCTTTTGCACCATCGACGCTCGCTTCCCGAATCGTCCGCCGGACTCAGCGCGGAGCTCCCATCTGGCGGCGCTGTCACAACTGGTGCCAGCCCGCGGCGCGCAATTGGGTATTGCCTGGGATGGGGACGGCGATCGCGTGGCGTTGGTGGATGCTGCCGGCCGCTTTGTTTCCGCCGACCAGATGTCCATCCTGCTCGCGCGCTATCAACTGGATGGCCAGCCCGGCCTGCGGGTAGCCTACGACATCAAGCTCAGCGAGCGAGTGCGGCAAGCGATTGAAGCTGCGGGCGGAGTGGCCCTCATGCAGCGCAGCGGCCACAGCTTTCTGAAACGCATGATGATCGAAGAGGAATGCCTGCTGGGGTGCGAAGCCAGCGGACACTACTTCCATCGCGAGCTCGGCGGCGGCGATGACGGACTCTATACGGCTTTGCTGATGCTGGAATTGGTCGCCCGCTGCGGCGCAATGCACGATCTGACGGCTGGCATTCCGGAAATTTTCGTCACTCCAGATTTGCGCATTCCCGCGCGGCAAGAGGCCTTTGACTCGATTGCGGCGAGGCTCGAAAGACAATTGCCGGTACTCCAGATGAACCGCCTGGACGGGGTGCGCTTTGTCACACCCGACGGGACCGTGCTGGTCCGTCGCTCGATTACGGAGCCGGCTATTACGATTCGGATCGATGCCAGGCAGAAGGATCGGCTGGACTATTTGGTGGACGAATGTTGCCGGTCGCTCCCGGAGATGGCCGATGAAATGAAGGCTCAGATAGACCAATCGAGGGCGAGATGAAACTGGAAGTGTTACGAAAGGAAATCGCCGAATACTCGCGCCGGGTGCTGCAGGAGAAACTGGCCACCGGTGCCGGAGGCAACATCAGTGCCCGGTGGGAGAACACCATGCTGATCTCGCCTTCCGGGCTATCGCTTGAAGATGTGGATCCGTCGCAGTATGTCGAAGTGGATATCGCGTCCGGCGACATCCACGCGCACGACGGTTTGCGGCCCTCGTCGGAGGTGCTGTTGCATCTGGCCTGCTACCGGCGGCGGCCGGAATTGCGGGCCGTGGTCCACACTCATCCGCAGTTCACCATTGCCCTCACCAGTTCGGGACATGACCTGGCTCCCATGTTTGCCGATGCCTTAATCTACCTGGGCGTCGACATCCCCCACCTCGACTACATCACGGTGACGACGCCCGAACTGGCGATCGCCGTGGGCGAGGCGATCGTTGGCGCAAACTGCGTCATCATGCGTAATCATGGTTCGGTCACGGTGGGCGAGAATTTGAAACAGGCGTTCTGGAGAGCATGCACGGTGGAAGAAGCGGCCCGCATTCAAGTCCTCGGATTGATGATCGGAAAGCCGCGCTACCTGGACCGCGCCGAGTCCGACCGGCTCGACTCACTGGCCAGCGAGCAGTACCGGCGGGAACTGATTGCGCGAATGAGGGACGTCTAACCCGATGGGCACTCATTCCTTCGTGGCGCTCGATCTCGGCGCCGAAAGCGGACGGGCGGTGGTCGGTACCTGGAGTGGCGAGAGCCTCACTTGCGAGGAGGTGTATCGTTTTCCGAACCAGCCGGTCGCTTACGGTGGTGAACTGCATTGGGACCTGCCGCGCTTATGGTGGGAAGTGCAGCGAGCCCTGGAAGCGGCCGGGCAATACACCCGCGGGCGAGTGACTTCGATCGGCGTGGATGCCTGGGGACTCGACTACGCTCTCCTCAGCAAGGCGGGCACGCTGCTCGAGAACGCCTATCACTATCGTGATGCCCGTACCGACGGAATGCTGGAGCGCGTCTGCGAGATTGTTCCACCGGACGTGATTTATGAGCAGACGGGCGTTCAACTGATGCAGATCAACGCTCTCTATCAACTGTATGCGGGTTACCTGAAGAACCCGGAGGTGGTGCGAGCGGCGGATCGTTTGCTGACCATCCCCGACCTCTTTAATTACTGGCTCACCGGCCAAGCCGTTTGCGAGTTTACCAACGCCACGACCACCCAACTGTTCGATGCTCGCAGGGGCTCGTGGGCGGTGGAACTGCTCGAAAGGTTGGGGATGCCCACGCAGTTCCTCGCGCCCGTTGTCCAGCCGGGGACGGTGCTCGGGCCGCCCTTGCCCGGAGTCGCCACGCATTGCGGACAGCCGCTCGTGGTCGCTCCCGCGACGCACGATACCGGATCGGCGGTCGCGGCGATTCCGATGGCGCCCAACGTGGCCTTTATCAGCTCTGGCACATGGTCTCTGCTCGGCACCGAGCTTCCAGCGCCGATCGTTTCGGCGACCGCTCGGCGCTTCAACTTCACGAACGAAGGGGGCGTCTGCGGGACGAACCGTTTGCTCAAGAACATCGCCGGGCTCTGGCTGGTCCAATCCTGCCGCCGCCAATGGCAGGCCGAAGGCCAGGACTATGACTACGGTGCGTTGACGCAGGAAGCGGCGGCCAGCCCTCCCCTCCGCAGTCTGGTGGATCCGGACCATCCCTGTTTCCTGAACGGTGAAGGCGTTCCGGCGAAGATCGACGCCTATTGCCGCCTCACCTGTCAGCCGGCGCCAGAGACACCAGGCGCTTACATCCGCGCCGCCCTCGAAAGCCTCGCCTTGAAGTACCGCTACGTGCTTGAGGCTCTCGAAGAAACCACGGGCACCCGCTTTGACGTGATCCGCATCGTTGGCGGGGGCGCACGCAACGCGCTGCTCAATCAACTTACGGCTGATGCCACCGGGCGGAAGGTTCAGGCGGGTCCGATTGAAGCGACTGCGCTTGGCAACATCGGGATGCAGTTGCTCGCCACCGGCCATGCTCACGACTTGGCCGGCGTCCGCCGGCTGATCGAAGCTTCTGCTTCTCCCGTGACCTATGAGCCTCGCGATCCGCGCGCCTGGGACGCTGCTTGGGGCCGGTTTGGCCAGTACTGCGCGTCACCCCCCGCTTTAAGGAACTAAGTCATCCATGTGGATTCCGTCCGAGTATGCTCAAGCTCTGTTGCTCTTGATGATATCGATGTTGTGTTGGGGATCCTGGGGGAACTCCCTGAAGTTGATGGCGGGATGCCGCTTCGAACTCTTCTATTGGGACTACGTCTTCGGGACCACGCTGATGAGCTTGCTGCTGGCGTTCACGCTGGGCTCTTTGGGCCACTCCGGCCCGCCGTTTCTCGAAGATCTGGCCGCCGCTACCGCCGCCGGCATCGGCTTCTGCTTTGCAGGCGGAGTGGTCTTCAACGTGTCGAATATTTTGCTGACCGGCGCGATTGAAGTCGCCGGATTGGCGGTCGCTTTCCCGGTTGGCGTGGGACTTTCAATCGTGATCGGCGTGGTGCTGAACTATATCATTACGCCTAAGAACGATCCTCTGTTGCTCTTCGGAGGCTTGCTGCTGGTGGTGATCGCCATTCTCCTGGACGCGGCGGCGTTCCGCCGGCATTTGGGTGATTCTGCCAGCAAAGCGTCGGCACGAGGCATCTGGCTTTGCATTCTCAGTGGGATTGGTTTGGGCCTGTTCTACCCACTAGTGGCGAAGAGCCTCGCCCAGCCGCAACCGCTCGGTCCCTATTCGATCGGCGTGGTGTTCATGACGGGGATGCTGGCCAGCAACTTCATCGTCAACGCCATGATCATGCGCCGGCCTATCACCGGGCGGCCGCCGCTGCCGTTCTCCGCCTACGGACAGATGCCGCTTCGTTGGCACCTACTGGGTTTGATCGCGGGAGGCGGAGTGTGGGGCTTGGGGACGGTCCTGAATTTCGCGGCGTCGTCGAGCGGCCTGGTGGGTCCGGCAACGTCGTTCGCTTTGGGCGATGGCGCCGTCCTGGTTTCGGCCTTGTGGGGCATTCTGGTTTGGAAAGAGTTCGAGGGCGCCACCAAGCAGGTGAACCGTCTGCTGCTCTGGATGGTGCTGATCTTCAGCCTGGGCCTGATGATGATCGCACTTTCCCCCGTGGTATCGCTGATATGAGCCGTAAGAGGAGAGGAATGATGGCACACCTAAATCGAGTCCTGTTCGCGCTGGCGGTGGGGTCCCGCCTTTTGGCCGCCGAGGCCGTGGAAACCGCACTCCAAACGCCCCGGAACCTCGGCTTGACCTTTCACGGCTTTATGGAGGCTCGCCTCCGGGCGAACCTCGATAACTGGGAGCTGCGCGCTCCCGCGGCGAACCCTGCGCTCATCGAAATGTTCCATGACCGGGATCGCCAAGCCGATCGTAAGTTGCTCCCGTGGTCAGGCGAATTTATCGGCAAGTACATCTGCTCGTCCATTCTTAGTTACCGGATCCTTCGCGACCCACGGCAGAAAGAGAATCTGCAGACGGTGGTGAAGGAGTTCCTGAAGACGCAGGCTCCTGATGGTTATCTGGGACCTTTTGACAAGGCCAATCGTCTGACCGGCAATAACTGGGATGTATGGGGGCACTATTGGGTGATGCGGGGCCTGCTGCTCTACCACGAGGAGTTCGTTTCTCCGGAGGCGCTGCAAGCGGTAAATCGAGCAGCGGACATGTTAGTCGATAAGTACCTGGACAAGAACCTGCATCTGACGACCGACAACCGCTTCGGCCAGATGAATCACGCGGTCATTCATGCTTTTACGAAGCTCTACCGGGTAACCGGCAACGAGCGCTATCTGAAGATGGCGAAATGGATCGTCAAGGAATGGGACCTTCCCGGCGCCGGGCTCTACATGCGCATGGCGCTCGCCGGCCGCCCGATGCATGAGTTCCCCGGCAATCGCTGGGAAAGTCTCCATGACTTCCAAGGCATGGCCGATATGTACTTGCTGACTGGCGAACCCCGCTATCAGCAAGCCTTCACTCACATCTGGAACAGCATGTTACTCGGCGATCGGCACAATACCGGCGGCTTCTCGTCTGGCGAAAAGGCCACCGGTAATCCTTACGATCCCAAGGCGATCGAAACCTGTTCCACGGTCGCCTGGATCGACATGAGCATTGATATGCTTCGCTTGACCGCGAACTCTCGGGTCGCCGATGAGATTGAGTTATCGACGCTGAACGGGGCCATCGGCGGCCAATCGCCGTCCGGGCGCTGGTGGACCTACAATACGCCGATGAATGGCGTCAAAGAAGCGTCGGCGCATGGCATCGGTTTTCAGAACCGCGCCGGCAGTCCGGAGCTGAACTGCTGTTCGGTGAACGGGCCCCGGTCGCTGGGCCTGCTCACTGAGTGGGCGCTGATGGCGGCGAAGGACGGCTTTGCGCTGAATTACTATGGCGCGTCCGAGCTCACCGCCCGTACCGTGGGCGGGCAAGCGGTGACTTTCGCGCAGGCTACCGACTATCCGGTGGATGGCCGCATTGCGCTGACGCTTCATTTGGCCAAGCCCGAATCGTTTTCCTTGCGGCTCCGCATACCGGCATGGTCGGCACGCACCGCCGTGTCCGTGAACGGCGCCGTGCAGGAAGCGGTGCAGCCCGGACGCTATCTCAACCTGAATCGCACTTGGCGCGACGGCGATGTGGTGAACCTCAGTCTCGACCTTTCTCCGCACTATTGGGCCGGCGAGCGCGAGGTGGATGGGCAGGTGGCCATCTACCGGGGCCCCATCCTGCTCGCCTTCGATCCCACCTATAACGCCCAGCCTGACGTTGTTCCCCAACTGGATATCAAGACGCTTCGGCTGGAGCCCGCCTCGACGGACAAGCGCATCCGTCCTCTCGTGTTAGTCAAGGGGAAAGATGCGGCAGGGCATGAACTAGTGCTCTGCGACTTCGCCACCGCCGGGGCTTATGGGAACGCCTATCGAAGTTGGCTCCCGGCCTTGAATGCGACGCCGATTAAGGCCGAGGTCGAGCGGCCCGCTTGGAACAATCGGCCGTAGTTGTTCCCGAGGTTGGATACCAGGGCGCGCCTGACTTCGGAGTGCGGGCGCGCCCTGAGGACTACGGACTCAGTACAGGCAGAAAAGAGTGCCGCCGATGGGCTTGCCGTAGGCGCTGGTGGGGCGGGGAGGCCAAGCCGAGCCGTTGGCTTGGATGAGTCCCGCGCAGTTCGTCACCCAGACGCGATTGTCGGTGAGGACCAGACCGGCGGGTTGTCCGGGCGGCTGAAGCGAGAGAGCGCCCTGGGGCAGGATGACGTTCGGGACGCTGAAGAATTGCTCCGGGCTGAAGTCGCGCAGGACGTTGCGGCTGAGGTAGCCGGCGACGGCGCCGCGCTGGAGGTCCACGCGGATGCCGTTGAGGACCACGGCGAGCGGATAGCCGGCTTTCTCCAAACGGTAGCCCTCGAAGACTCGAGGCCAAAGCGACAAGCCGCAGGCCATCGGAACGCGCAGTTCGGTGGAGACAGCCGCGAGGCGGCTGGCGAAGACCTGCGGATTCGCGGGCACCATGCCGCGATCGGCCCAGAATCGCGCCGTGCGCACGCCGGCGCCGTTGATCCAGTTGCCCAACACCTCCAGGGGGACGTGACCGCAAGTGATGGAAGGAAGACTGTGCCCGTCCGGACGGCGGACAAAGCCCATGCCGCCTTCCCAGTAAGCGTCGGGCGGATTGAGGCGGGTGTGGACGAGCGAGGGCGGCTTGGACAGGTCGGGATAGGCCAGCAGGTAAGTGACGCCGCGGTCGCCTTGCGTGCCCGGACTCGCCACGACAAACGCGCCCAGCATGTCGCTGTACTGCACGGCGGCGATGCTGACTTCCATGGCTCGGATGTCGCCACCGTAGTTGTACCGCAGCGGATAGGCGGTGCGCAGGCGATGATTGGCCGCCGAGTTGACGTCGCCCGACAGGCGGACGAAGCCTTGAGCCGAGAGCGTTTCGACGTTGGTCTGAAAGGTGGGATCGGTGGAGCGCAGCACGAAGATACCGGCGTTATTCGGATGGAAGGAGGCGCCCTGGTTGTAATAGCTGCCTTGCGAGTCCGTGTAGAACAGGTAGACGTAGCCATCGAGCCAAACCGCGGAGGGATAGCCGGTGCCGTAGCGTTGGGGCGTGCCGGGGGCGGGGTCCGGTGAGCGGAGGATGGCGGCGCCGGCGCCTTCGCGAGCCTGTTCGTTGCGCCAGCGGGTGGGATGCCAGACGGACCAGTTGCGGCCGTCATAGCTCTTGGCCACGCCGATCGAAGTCGCAACTCGTCCAGAGGGATTGAGGCCGCCGAAGTACATGTACCACTCGGAGCCGATGCGAATGACGTCGGGATCGCACGCGCCACCGGAGTCGAAGGTACGCAGGCTTTGCCAGTTGGCTCCGTACCAGGCGCGCCACAGGCTGGGACCCATCACGGCGACCGGCGCGGTCATCGCGCTGCCTTCGATCTGCGGCGTGGCGCTGACGTCGCTACGCATGATGTGGTCGCCATTCAGGTACGACGGATACATGCTGCCGCCGCAGGAATACAGGACGCGGTTGCCGTCCATGACGCCGGTGGAGGAATTCAGGTAGCGGTTCGGTGGTTCGAGCGGACTGACATCGAGCAGGTAAGGCGCGCTGGGCGGGAGGTATTGCACCTCCTGCCCCACGGCGAGACTGGCGACGGCAAGCAGAGTTCCCAGTAAGTGCTTCATGGCGGTTCTCCTGTGGCTCGTCTCGACTTACTGGACCATCTTGCTGAGGACGGTGCTGGGAGCCGGGTTGGCGTTGAGTGTCAACTCCGCGCCGGCCTCCACGGTGAGGCTGCGTTCCCAGGTCTGCGGGCCAGCGACCGCTTTGAACTGATAGGTGCCGGGCTTCAGGTTGACGCGCAGGGGAGCGTTGCCCATGAAGTTGCCGTTGATCCAGATTTCGGCAGCGGGTTCGTTCGAGAGCACCGCGACGCGAGCCGGACTCGCGCCGGCGGAGGCGACTTCGGTTCTGGCCACGGGCTTCGGCGTGGCGGCGAGCTCATGCTTCAGGTCGGTGTAGACGTCATAGCTGGCACCGCGTTCGAGGCGGATGTCTTTGCCCTTCTTGAGTAGCGCGACCGGCGCGGCGACCGGACTCACCACCGCCAGGCCGGCCATCATGGCGATCATGGTGCCCTTGGAGCCTTTGCCTTGCGAACCGTAGGGCGTGTAGCGGAGGGGGACCCACGCGCCGTCGGCGGCCATCACGCGGTCAATCGTGAAGTCCAGCTTGCCGCCGCGGCCCATGCGGGCTTTGCTTTCGGAGACGATCACTTGGCCGGTGGCGCGCGCGCCTTCGGCAATGCCCACGCCTTCGGGCGTGGTGAAGCCGTCCACGACGAGGAATTCGATGACCCGTCCCTTGGCGGTTTCGCCAGAAACGAGCGGTTCGTTGAGCTTCACCCGCAGGCGCGTGCCTTCGGGAATCTTTTGGGCATAGCCGGCCGTAGACAGGCTGGCGAGGGTGACGAGCGTAGCGACGATGGTCTGAAAGGTGGGGCGAAGGGACATGGCGAATTTCTCCTGGAAACGGTGTTTGGTGAAGCCCGTCGGGCGGGCTCAACGCAGACGGCGCAAGGGTTCGCCAAAAATGCGCGAGATTTTTTCGTTATTTCTTCTGGTGCCGAAGTTGAGTGCTGCCGCAGAAAGGGAGCTTGCCCGCAGCCTGGCCGGCGGCGAAGGGGACGGTGGCGGCGGTGAGCGAGGCTTGGGGCAGCAAGCCGTCGGGGGCTTGGCGAGCTTGGGCGGCGAGTTGCTCGAGTTCGGGCCAGGCTGAAGAGCTGGCGCAGACGAGCAGTTCGAGTTGCTCCTCGCTGTTGTCGAACTGCAGCTCGCCGGGCACGGGGAAGTTCTGGGCGGGACTAGTGAGGGGGAGCTTGGGATAGACGAGCGCGACTCCGCCGGGCTGCCGGAGCCACACCCAGAGCCGGACGGGCGCGCTGGCCGTCGTACGCAGAGCGAGCCGATCGCCCGCGCGGACGACGGCGTTCTGCAGCGAGAACGGAGCGCCGCCGTTCGTCGCGCGGACGGTGAGGACCGTGGCTGGGTTGGGGCGCAGCGCCAGCAAGGCGGCCAAGGCGACCGACGCGGCGAACGCCAAGGCGACGAAAGGCCCTCGCCGTCGCGGGGCGGTCGGTTGGGGCAGCAGTTTTTCGAAGAGCGGGATCGCGGCGGCCGCGGACGCGGGGCGCAACTGCTGGTCGAGTTCGACCAGCGGAAGCAGCGGGTGGCCGGGACCCAGGAGCTCGGCCGCGGCGACTTGCGGCGCCCGCCCGTCGAGCCGCGTGTGCAGCACTTGGCCGGTGAGCAGCTCAATGGCGATGCAGCCGAGGGCGTAAAGGTCGGAGCGCTTGGTGGGCTTGCCCAGGGCTTGCTCGGGCGCCAGATAGTCCGGCGAGCCCACAATGCGCGTGGTGGTGCCGCTGTTCTCGGTGAGCGACGCAATGCCGAAGTCGATGAGGACGGGGGCCTCTTCGGGCGTTCCCGCGGCGCGCAGCAGGATGTTCTCGGGCTTCAAGTCCCGATGAATGACGCCGGCGGCGTGGGCGACTTCGAGCGCTTGGGCCAAAGCGATGAGCAGGCGGGCGGCACGCGCGGGAGCGAACTGGCCCTGGGCGAGCTCCTGACGAAGGGTGGGGCCTTCGATGAGTTGGAGGACGAAGAAGCTGCCGACGACGGAGTCCGTGGCGGAGTCGAGGACGGCGACGATGCCGGGGTGGTTGAGGCTGGCGAGGGCGCGCACTTCGTCGCGAATATGCCGGTCGAGCCAAGCGCCATCGGCGCCGCGCAACTGGCGCGGGCGCTTGATGACCACGGCCTTATCGTGCAGGCGCAAGCTGCTGGCCAGGTAGGTGTCGGCGAAGCCGCCGCTGCCGAGCTTGCGTTCGATGCGATAGGCTTCGCCGAGAACGGTGCCGGGCGCCAGTTCGGCGCTGGCATCGTCGGAGAAGAGGTCGGCGGCATCCAGCAGGATTTCGAGCTCGCGGCGGAGTTCGTCATGGACGGGACACGCTTCGTCGAGCCGCTTCCGCCGCGCCTGGGGCGCGAGCGGTTCAAGTTCATCGAAGAGCTGCCGGAGTTGACGGTAACGGACGGCGTCCATGAGCTGGCGCTAGACCGCGCCCGTCTCGAGGCGGGCCGCCAGCCAGGATCGGGCAAACGTCCAGTCGCGGCGGACCTTGGCGAAGCTGAAGCCGGTTTCGTCGGCGATCTCCTGGTCAGTGAGACCGGAGAAGAAACGCAGTTCGACGACGCGGCCGGCTTCGGGATCCATCTTCTGCAGTTCTTCGAGGAGGTCGTGGAGGTGGATCACGTCGACATCCACCGGCGCGACGCCGGGCTGATCCTGGTTCAGACTCTCGATGGAGACTTTCGGCGAGTCGCCTCCGCGCTTGTTGGCCTTCACGGCGCGAGCATGCTCCACCAAAGCGCGGCGGAACTCGCGGCTGGCGATGGAAAGAAAGTGGGAGCGGCTACGCCAGTCCACATTCTCGCGGCCGAAGATGCGTAAGTAGACTTCGTGGACCAGGGCTGTCGCCTGCAGGGTATGGCCGGCGCGTTCGCCGTGCATATGCTTTTGGGCCATGCGCCGCATCTGCTGGTAAATCAAGGAAAATAGCTCGGCTTCGTGCTCGCGCTGCCCGCTCCGCACGGCTCGGAGTAACTCGGTCACGCGGCCGTGGTCGCGGCTATCCTCTGCGTCTGGCGCCATCTTGATCCATAATTCTACAAAATTTGAGCAGAGGGTCGTTGTTTTTGCGCCGTAGTATATGAGGGTTCATGCGTTCCTTTGACAACTTACTCGCGACGGAGGCGAATCGATGATTTGTCTGGCGACGTGTGCACTGCTGGGGCTGGTGGCGCAGTCTGTGGACCAGGAGCGCGGTGCGTGGAGTTCGGAGATGCGGCAGGCCCGTCCGGCGGCGAAGCCGGCCGCGGTGGCTCGTCCGGCGACGGCGGCGCGTCCCTCGAGCGGTCTGGTGGGCATTACCTTATGGCGTCTGCGCCCGAGCCAGGCGTCCGATCAGGCGCGCATTCTGGTGCATGAGGATGACACGAACCGCGAGATGACGCCTGAGCGCATCCGCACCAGCACCACGCTGTTTCCCAACGATCGCCTGCGGCTGACCATCGAGAGCGCGCGGCGTGGCTATCTGTACGTGATCTCGCGCGAACGGTACCGGGATGGCTCTGTGGGCGTGCCGTATCTGATCTTTCCTTCCAAGCGCATTCTGGGCGGTCAGCATGCCGTAGAGCCGGGGAGGATCGTGGAGATTCCCGAGCCCGCCAATCGCCGGCCGTATCTCACGCTGCGGCGCTCCCGGCCGGATCATGCGTTCGAAGAAGTGATTGTGCTGGTGGCTCCGCAGGCGCTGCCCGGGCAATATCTGGTGGAGAGCCAGCCGCTGGCACTGGATCCGGCAGAGGTCGAGCGCTGGCGGCAGCAATGGGGCGGTCCGACCCGCGTGCTCGAGACGGCGTCGAGTGGCCTTTGGACACCGGCCGAAAAGACGGCGGCGGCGACCGGTAGTTTACTGTCGCCGCAGGATCCAGCGCCGCAGACGCTGTTCCGCGTGCAGCGTCCGGCGGACCAGCCCATTCTGGTGCCGATTCAATTGCGCTTGGCTGAGTGACCGTTGCGAGCCTTCCTCACCATCGCGTTGGCTCTCGCTCCGGCGCTGCTCTGGAGCCAATCCACCCAGGCGACGCTCTCCGGGCGCATCACGGACCGGGCTCGCGGACGCGCCGTCGCGGGCGCGCAGGTGCAGGTGATCTCCGCGCAGGATGGCAGCCGTGCGACGGTGGCGACCAATCGTTATGGCTGGTATGTGCACGGGGCGCTCTCGCCGGGGCGCTACCGGCTGGAACTGGCGGCGGGCGGTTATCAACCGTTCGAGATCGAAGAGATTGACCTGCCGGTGGCAGGCTTGGTGGATCTGAACCTGACCCTGCGGCCGCTGAACGACGTTTGGGAGGCGGGGCTGGCACGCTCGGTGCTGCCGCACGGCTCCCGCGCGGTGCTGGCGTTCTTTGGGCCGGATCTGGACGCTTCGCGGCTCTCTCGTCCGGTGTTGTCGCGAGCGCGGGAAGGCGGCTTCGAACCGTCAGCGTCGGAAGTGATCACCACCGACCTGTTGCGTGCCTTACCGCTGGCGGGGCGCGATGCCTACACGCTCTTGGTGACTGTGGCGGGAGTGACGGCCGATGCCGGAACGGCGCGCGGACTCGGCGTGTCGGCCAACGGGCAACGGCCCGCTTCGTCGTCGTTTCGGCTCGATGGCCTGGACAACAATCAGGATCTCCTGACGGGTCCGCTGACGGGGCTGCCGCCGGAGGCGCTGGCCGAGTACCGCTTGTCGACGGGCATCTTCACCGCTGAATACGGGGGCACCAGCGCGATTCTGGCGAACGCGATCGGGCGGGGGCCGCAGGTGGCTTGGCATGGGCTGGGGTATTTTTACGCGAGTCATCAGGCGCTCAACGCCAACAGCTTTCGCCGCAATGCGGGCGGACTGGGGCGGGCGGAGGATCGGGAGTGGCAGCCCGGTTGGAGCATCGGTGGTCCGTTGACGCGGACCTGGTTCGCTACCACGGCCGGCGAGTTCAGCCAACGGCGGACAGAGGAGGAGCCAGTGGAGGTGCTGCTGCCGAGCCGCTCGGTGCAACTGCCCGCGAACGGCGCCGGGCGCGCGCTGCTGGGTCGCTTTCCCGCGCCGTTCCCGGTGAGCGACTTTCCGAACGGCTACGTTACGCTGACCCCCGTCACTGAGCCGGCGCGCCGTTTTCTGCTGGGCCGCGTGGATCACGTGCCCGCCGATGGCCGCTATCGCCAGTTCCTGCGCTGGTCCTCGGCGCACTACGAGCGGCCCAACCTTGTTTGGACGCCCTACCCCGACTTTCGCTCGACATTGCGTCAGCCGAACCAAACGGTGCTGGCGGCCTTTACGTCGCAACTGCGGCCGGGGCTGGTGCATGATGCCCGGCTGGGTTGGAGCGGGCAGCGGCTCGGGTGGGATCGTCCCTGGGCGGAGATTCCGACGCTGACGGCGGATGACGGCACGGTGCTGCCGGGGAGCCCGGCGTTCTACGCGTTCGACTATCGGCAGCAGCGCTTCGAGACGAACCAACTGTTGAGTTGGGCGGCGGGCACCCATCAATGGAAAGCGGGCGGGAGCCTGATGTGGCGGCGGTTTCAGAACGTCTTCGGACCGGGCCGCGATGGGCGCTTCCGCTTTAGCTCTTTTGTTGGCGACTTCGGACGCGGCGAACCGACTGCGGTCGATCTGCTGGTGGATCGCCTGGCGTTGCCCGCGTTGCAGCCCCTGGTGGACGCTCATCACTTTCGGCAGAATTCAGGCAACGCTTTTCTGCAGGACAGTTGGCGGGTGTCGTCTCGCGTGATGCTGCATCTGGGCGTGCGCTATGAATTCTTCGCCGCCCCCCGGCAAGCGGCCGGGCCGGCGATCCGTTGGCTGGAGGGTGGGCAGTGGCAGTCCGCGGCCCCTTTGCTGCCGGCCGACGGCAATGACTTCGCACCGCGCGTGGGCGTTTCGTGGCGAATGGATCAGCGGGGGCGGACGTTTCTGCGGGCTTCCTACGGCGCGTTCTACGACCGGCTTTACGACAATCTTTGGCAGAACCTGACGCTGAACTCGCTGGCAATGCGGTCCATCCGGCTGACGCCGGGGTTTAGTGTGTCGCCGACCTTGAGTCCGCCGGGCACGTATCTCGCGCGGCCGGGTGCGTTTAATCAGGACTTTCCGGAAGTGCTGAGTTTCAGCGCGAAGCTGCGGACGCCGTACGCGCATAGCTACTCGCTCAGCCTGCGGCACGCGGTGGGTGCCTGGCAGTTCGAGGCGAGCGGGCGCGGAGCGTTGGGGCGCCAACTTCTGACGAACGACAAACTGAATCGCCCGGGCGTGAAGACGCTGCCGGAGTTGCCGCCCGTCAACTGGCGGGCGAACCAGGGCACTTCCAGCTATCAGGCTCTGGCGCTGGTGGCGGGGCATCGGGGCGAACGCTTCTCGACGCAGGTCTCTTATACCTGGAGCCATGCGATCGACGTGCAGAGCGACGTGCTGGCGGGTGACTTTTTCGACCCGAGCTTCATTCGGACGGATCGCAGTGCCAGTCCGCGCACAGCGGCATTCTCCGAAGCCGGAAACCCTGCCGGGGATCGGGGCAGTGCGGACTTCGACCAGCGGCACAACGTCGCCGGATGGGTGGTGGCCTTGCTGCCGGCGCGTCTGCAGATCGCGGCGTTGGCGGCGGCACGGTCCGGCTTTCCTTACACGGTGTACGTGCCGGCCCGTGAGACGTCGTTGATCAATCGCCGCGCGGATTTGCTGCGGCCCGATCCGGGGATGAATCAGCCGATCGCCGGCGGACGCCAACTGCTCGATCCGTTTGCCTTTGTCGAGCCTGCGGCAGGCCGGCAGGGGACGCTGGGCCGCAACGCGCTGGCCGGGCCGGGACTCTTTAACCTGGACCTCTCGCTTAGCCGTTCGTTTCGGTTACGGGCGGACTCGCAACGGGTGGTGATCCGCGCCGATGCGTTCAATGCACTCAATCACAGCAATCTGCAGGCGCCGATCAATGACTTCAACTCCTTCGACTTCGGCGCCGCTCGCTACGGACGCGACGGTGCCTCCGGCTTTCCGGCAACGCTGCCGTTCCGCGAGACCGGACGCCGTTTTCAACTGATGCTGCAGGTGTACTTCTGACATGCGGTTCGGCTGGCTCATGCTCTGCGCGCTCCCGCTGTGGTCGCAGGCGCCCGTTACCCCAAGCATCGTGGGGCTGGTGGTGAAGGCGGCCGAAGGCACTTGGAGGCCGGCGGCCGCGCAAAGCGACTTGCGTCTGCGTGAGGGGGATCTGCTGGCGGTGGGCGACCGTTTGATGGCGGGTCCGGGGACGGTGGTGTGGTTCTGTCCGGGGAGGCAGGAATGGCGGTTCACGGCGGCGGCCGAGATCGAACTGCGTGTGTCGGGCTTGGCTCTGCGCGGGGGAACGATGCCGGCGCCCACGCCGCTGGCGGCTTGTCAGCTTCCTGCGTCGATCCCGGCCGCGGCCACTACGGGTTCGCGCCTCACGCGGCCGCGCGCGGTATCGCTACCCGAAGCGGGTGCGGGCGAGCCGGCGGAGCACGTGGTGCGAGGGAGCCTTTTGGCCGGCCAAGGACGGCACGCCGCAGCCGCCGCGGAGTTTCGTCAAGCGGCCACCGCTTTCCCCGGAGTCGACTGGCCGCGTGCCCTGGTGCATCTCGAAGAGAGCCGCGAGCGTGAACTGCAGCCCACGGTGGCCCCGACGACACAATTGCCTGGGAAGACGTATGCGCTGGTGGTGGGCATCAGCAACTATCCGCAACTCTCCGCGGCGGAGCAGCTTCATTTCGCCGACAAAGATGCTGAGGCCTTCGCGGCGTTTCTACGTAGCGAGAAGGGCGGGGCATTGCCGGAGCGGCAGATCCGCTTGCTCACCAATCGGGCGGCCACCAAAGCCGCCATCGAAACCAGCATCGCTACGTTCCTGAGCGCTCAGGCCGGACCGCAGGACACCGTAATTCTCTTTTTTGCGGCGCACGGCATTGTGGATCAGCGCGGCGCGTTTCTGATCGCGCACGACAGCGATCCCGAGGATCTGGCGACCACGGCGGTGCCCATGTTGACCGTCCAGAGACTGCTGGCGGCCAACAAGAGCGAGATCGGCCGGGTCGCGATCTACATTGACGTCTGCCGCGCGGGCAAGATCGGGACGATTCGCGATAAGAGTCTGAACCAGGTGCTGAGCACGTTTCTGCAAGGCGCGGAGACATACGGATTGCTCGCGACGGCGCCGGGCGAAAACTCGATCGAAAGCGAACGCTTCGGCGGGGGGCATGGAGCCTTCTCCTACTTTCTGCTGCGCGGCCTGAATGGCGAGGCAGACCAGAACTCGAGCCGCAGCGTGCAGGCGGAAGAGCTCTACGATTACGTGCGCGCCAAGGTGCGCGAAGCGACCACAGATAAGCAGCATCCGCGCATCGTGGGCACTCTGGGGCCCGAAGCCGTGCTGGTGAGCGACACGCAGAAGCCGGGGATTGCCCTGGCCGATTGGACGCCCGCCGACATCTTTGCCCGGCGTCAGGCGGCCGCGGAGACCACGCGCGCTCCGGTAGCGACACCCGTGCCCGTGGCGCTCGAGGATGAGTTGGAGCAACAAATGGAAGCGGCGCTCGGCGCCGGACGTTTGCTGCCCACCGACGCCGATTCGGCGTTTTTCTGGCTCGACCGAATTCGCCGGCAGGGGCAACCGGCCAACATCCTCTACTGGGAGAATCGCCTCTACGTGGCGCTCCTGGAGCGCGGCCAGCAGGCGATCCTGCGATATCTGCGCGGGGACCGGGTGCCGCAGGTGCGAGAGGACTTTGTGCAAGCCGCGGACGCCTATCGAGCTGCCTTGCAAATCGACCCGGAAGCGCTGGCTGTGGAAGCGCGGGCGCTGTTCTGCGAAGGCCGCGCGCTGATTTTCGAACGCCGCTATCCGGAGGCGCAGGAACGGCTGGAGCGCGCGGTGCGGCTGGATCCGGACGGAGCCTATCATTGGAACGCGCTGGGGATTGCCGCGCTCGAACAGGCTCGTTACGCGCAGGCCGCGGCGGCGTTCCGCGATGCCACGCGTCTGGCGGTGCATTGGCTTTATCCGCGGCATAATCTGGCGCTGACTCTGGCTCAGGCCGGCCAGCGTCGCGCGGCGCTGGAGATTTATGCTCAGGCTTTGAATGAAGCGCCGGGCGAAGCGTGGCTGCTCTACCAGCGCGGTTTGCTCCAGGCGGACCTGGGCCGGACGCGCGAGGCAGAGCGAAGTTTTCGGGCTGCCGCACAGGCGCAGCCGGGGTGGGCGGCGCCGCTGAACGCGCTGGGCTATCTGCAAGCGGAAGCGGGACATAGCGAAGCGGCGGAGCGCTTGTATCGCGAAGCATTGGCTCGGCAGCCGGGAGATTTGCCGACGCGGCACAATCTGGCGTTGCTGCTGGCGGCCGGTCCGCGGCGCGATCAGGCGATGGCGCAGTTTCGGGAGATTCTGGCGGCGGATCCCGGGTACCTGCCTTCGCGACTGTCGTTGGCGGAAGCGCTGCTGCGGAATGGCCAAGCGGCGGAGGCCGTCGCGGAGTGGCGGACGGTGCTGGCGCAGCGGCCGGACTATCTGACGGCGCGCATCGCGCTCGCCCGGGCCCTTGGCGACCCCGCCGAATTCGAGCGAGCCGTCGCCCAGGCGCCGGACGACGCCGGCTTACTCGAAGAATGGGGCGATGCGCTCGCCGCCGCCGGACTGGGGCAGCCGGCCAGGGACGCTTATCGCCGAGCCCAGGCAGCGGCCGGGCCGGCCGCCGCGAAGCGTCTTGCCCGCAAGCTGAAATAGGGCTTCCACGAACTCCAAAAGATCAACGAAATTTCTTGCGCATTTTTCTCCCGGACTGTCGCCGCAGTGTTTAGCCCGGCCTTGAGCCGGCAAGTTCAAGGAGAAACACAATGAATTTCGTCAAACTGATCGCCGCCTCCGCCCTTAGCTTGGCTAGCCTGCAGGCGGCTGACCGCCTCTCGATCCGGGCCTTCGAGACGCGCCCGGCCGGCCTGGCCGAGATCGTCCGCGATGCCGAGGTGGACGCGACCCTCGAAGGCGTGCGCGGCTGCGCCGACGCCGGACCGGCTTGTGCCGACCATCGCCGCATTCTCACCCTCGCCAAAACGGCTCAGGCGGGCGCGCCCTTGCTGCTGCGTCTGGAAGGCGAAGGCGCCGTGGATGAAGCCACCGTGGTGTTGAACGGGCGTGAGGTCTTTCACGAAGAGAAGCTAACTCTGCCGGTCGAGATCCCGGTGCTGGCAGGTGAAGAGGATGGCGTCCTGCACGTCACGGCGCGCGTGGGCGTCGCCCAGACGCACGAGAGCTATCCGATCGTCAGCGCCGCGTCGGGCAAGGGCGTGAAGTTTGCCGCCGCCACGGCCACCAGCGCCATGTTCCGTTTTTTTACCAACGTGCCGGAAGAGGGCTTCTGGGAGGTGATTACAGGCTCGAATACGGGCGGCCGGCTGATCTTCACGCGCAGTTCTTGCGTGGTGGCGACGATCCCGGTGGCGCAATGTCCGGTGCTGCTGCAGAGCTTTGGCTACACCGATCGCTCCGCACGGGGCGAGTTGCTGGTGACCTTTGTGGACTATGCGGGAACGCTGAGTTCGGTGGGCTGGATCGTGAATGGCCGGGTGCGGTTCCAGTTCAACAATGTCAACGCGCCGGGCCTGATCCCGCAGAACGTGAGCACGAATCCGAACGACGACAACATGTACGCGTTCGCCATCGTCAACGGCAAGTACATCGAGCGCCGGTTGCCGCTGGGCCGCCGCTAGGCATCATGGGGACCGGCTTTCGGGCCGGTCCCCATTTTGTTTTGGCAATCTGCCCCTCTTTCGCGCCTCCCTCTATGTGAGTTGTATCCCGACCGTTCGCGTTTTCCTCGCCTTTTTCCTTGCCCTTCCTCTCGCCGCGCAGTGCACTTATTTCCTCGGCACGAACTTTCAAGGCGTGGCTAAATCCGGCGCTGCGCTGAGTTTCTCGCTAAATACGCAAAGCGGTTGCGCGTGGACGGTGACGACGGCGGACTCCTGGATCTCGATCACGTCAGCCACTTCAGGCACCGGGTCCGCTACAGTTCTCTACACAATCGCGGCGAATCCGAACCCGACTTTTCGGAACGGCAGCCTGCTGATCGCCGGAATTCGCTTTGCCGTGAATCAGGCGGGTGATGAAACCATCGGCACTCTCGCCGGCGGCTACATGGGCGATGGCGGTCAAGCGCTGCAGGCTGCGCTCTACGATTCGTCCCAGGTGGCGGTGGATGCTGCAGGAAATCTCTATATCGCCGACTCCGGTGCCTATCGGGTGCGCAAGGTGACTCCCGGAGGAGTCATCACCACCATTGCCGGAGATGGCTATTCAGGCTTTAGCGGAGACGGCGGACTGGCTACTTCCGCCCGCTTCGAGCAAGTGGGGGCGATTGCCGTGGACGCGGCGGGAAACATTTACGTCGCCGATCGCTACCGCATTCGCCGGATCACTCCGGCAGGCATGATCAGCACGTACGCGGGCACCGGGCAGCGAGGCTATTCCGGCGATGGTGGACAGGCGACGGCGGCTCAAATCTCTGGCTTCATCGGACTCGCCGTCAGCCCCGCGGGCGAACTCCACATTGGCGACCGCGAGAACAATCGCGTACGGAAGGTGAGCGCGGGAGGCGTGATCAGTACGGTGGCCGGTAATGGTCTTCCTCTTTACTTTCCCCCTGATGAGGGCGCGCTGGCCACGTCGGTGGGCTTGTATGCTCCGGTCGGAGTGGCCTTTGACAGCCTGGGCCGAATGTACATCGCCGAGTCGCTTGGTCATCGCATTCGTCGCGTGAGCGGCGGAACGATTGTCACGCTGGCCGGGAACGGCTCATCTGGTTACGGTGGCGATGGGGGCCCGGGTTTGTCCGCCCAACTGAGTGGGCCGGAAGGCATTGCTGTCGATAGCGGCGGAAGCGTTTACTTCTCCGACAACGGAACGCTAATTCGCAAGCTGACTGCGGCGGGCATCATCAGCACCTTCACCGGCCAGGACGGCTTTCTCGGAGACAGTGCCGATGGCACCCCGGCGGCTTCGGCGTACCTGGGCTACACGCATGGGGTGGCCGTCGGTCCGGCGGACTTGATTTACGTCGCCGATGGCTGGAATCAAAAGGTCAAGGTGGTGGACTTATCCGGGAACATCAACACCGTGGCTGGTCCTGGTGGGTATGCGGGTGAGGGCGGGCCGGGAAGTGGCGCTACGCTTTCCTACCCGTCGCAGATCGCGGTGGACGGTGCCGGCAGTGCCTACATTCCTCAGTGCCGTTTTGAGCGGGTACTGAAAGTGAGCGCGGCGGGCGTGGTGACGACATTCGCCGGCACCGGGGTCAATGGCTTCAGCGGCGATGGCGCTCCGGCGACGGCGGCTCGTTTCAGTTGCCCCGAGGCGGTGGCGGTGGATCGGTTCGGCGCCGTCTACATCGGCGACCGCTTTAACGGGCGGATTCGCAAAGTCGCGCTCGATGGAACCATCACCACGGTTGCCGGGGGCGGCGCCGGCGGCGACGGATCCCCGGCCACGGCGGCCAGCCTCGGTAGTGTGGCGAGTATCGGGATTGACCCGTTCGGCAATCTCTTTATCGTGGAGGGGAATCGCGTTCGCAAGGTGAACGCGTCCGGCATCATCCAGGCGTTTGCCGGTACGGGAACCCAGGGGTTCAGCGGCGACGGCGGGCCGGCGACGGCCGCAACGCTCTACAGTCCCGAAGGCATCGCCTTTGACGTGCTGGGTAACGTCTACATCAGTGACCGCTACAATCAGCGCATTCGGGTGGTGAATGCCGCTGGAGTGATTTCCACGTTCGCGGGGACGGGCAATCGCGGATACCGCAACGATGGCGGGCCCGCCACATCTGCCGAGTTGGATACGCCCAGTCAACTGGCGTTCGATGCCCATGGCCGCCTCTACATCACCGATCAGGGCGGCTGTTGTGCGACGCCCAGCGGGAATCGGATTCGGCGCGTGTCGGCGTCGGGGATCATCACCACGGTGGTGGGAGCCGGCTCCACTGGTCATAGCGGCGACGGGGGCTCACCGTTGCTCGCCGAGTTTCACTATCCGCAAGGAACCGCCGTCGCGACCAGCGGACGCGTTTTCATTGCCGACACCCAGAACCGGCGGGTGCGCGTGACCTCACCGCTGTTTACTCCGTGCGTCTACAACCTGGGCTCGAACAGCGCCAACGCCACCGCCGGCGGTGGCCTCGCTTCGGTGACGGTCACCACCAGCGACACCGATTGCCAGTCGGCGGCGCTGAGCAACGACGCCTGGATCACCGTTTCGCCGGGAGCCGTGGGGGGAGTGGGCAGTCGCACGATTGCTTATACGGTGGCGAGCAACGCGGGCGCGCCCCGTTCCGGCAGCATCTGGATCGCGGGGCAGGTGTTCACCGTCAACCAAGCGGCGGCGACGCCGTGCACGTACTCGCTGTCTCCGACGACGGCTCCAGCGGCGGGCGGCCTGATCAATGCCACGGTGACGACGGACGTGGGCTGTCCCTGGACCGTGACGGGCTTGCCGTTCTGGATTACCGGCGGAGGCTCCGGGACGGGGCCGGGGTCCGTTGCGCTGAATGTGGCGGCGAATCCGTCGCCCACTCAGAGGTCGGCGACGTTCCAGGTGGGCACCGCTCCGATCACGTTTCAGCAAGCGGGGACGGTGGTGGTGCCGACGGCGCCCTCACCGTATCAGATCACGCTGGTGGCCGGCGGCTATCCGCTGGGCGACGGCGGCCCTGCCACGCAGGCGGTCTTCCGGAACCCTTGCGGCATTGCGATCGACAACGATGGGAGCCTGATCGTGACGGAGTGGATCGGCAACCGGATCAGCCGGATTGCACCCAACGGCATCATCACGACGCTGACGGACAACCTGGGGCAGCCCATTCTCCCGATCGGCCCGTGCGGAATCAGCCGCGACCCGGCCGGCAATCTGGTGTGGAACGATTCGGGGGGCGGGGCGCAGCGCATGATCCGTCGCGCGCCGTCCGGCCAACTGAGCGTGATTGCCGGCGGTGGTTCGACGCTGGGCGACGGCGGCCCGGCGACCTCGGCTCAACTGTTCGCGGTGGCCCGGCATGCGTTCGACGCCAGCGGCAACCTGTATCTGGCGGATGGGGATGGGCACCGCATTCGGAAGGTGACGCCGGCGGGTATCATCTCGACAATTGCCGGTACGGGCGTGGCGGGCTTCAGTGGCGACGGCGGTCCGGCGACGAGTGCGCAGGTCAACTATCCGCGAGGCGTGGCGATCGATGGCGCCGGCAACGTCTATTTCTCGGACAATAACAACCAGCGCATTCGCCGCATCACCCCGAGCGGCATCATCTCCACCGTGGCCGGCGACGGCGTCCAAGGCAATAGTGGCGATGGCGGACCGGCGGTAAACGCTCGTCTGGCGGGGCCCGACGGGCTCTACCTGGCCGCGAACGGCGATCTGTATGTGGCGTGCATTCTCGGCAACGTGGTGCGCCGCATCAGTTCGGCGGGGGTGATGAGCACCTTTGCCGGCACCGGCGCTCGCGGTTCGGATGGCGATGGTGGACCGGCGGTGAATGCGACGCTGTATCTGCCGGAAGCGCTGACTGCCGATACGGCCGGCAATCTGTACATCGTGGAAGAGTCCGGCTCGCGCATCCGCAAGGTGGCGCCGAACGGCGTGATCAGTTCGGTGGCCGGCGTCTCTCGTACCGTGGGCGATGGCGGGGCGGCGGTAACCTCGCGGCTCACCCAGCCGCGGTATCTGTCCTACCGGAACGGTGAACTTACGTTTACCGAGTTCCGCAACTATACGGTGCGGAAGATCGATGCCGCGGGCATCATCCGCATCATCGGCGGCACGTCACTCTATGGCGTGGGGCCGGATGGGCCGGCGCTCTCCACGGACATCTGGTTTCCCACGGCGGCGGTGGCGGACTCATCCGGCAACACCTTCGTGGCTCATGCCGATCGCGTCGCCAGGATCTCGCCGTCGGGCACGCTCACCACTGTGGCGGCAGGGCTGGGCACGGTTGAAGGGATGGCGATGGACGCCTCCGGCAATCTGTATGTGACGATTCCCGACCAGTCCGTGATCCGTAAGATTGCGCCCGGCGGCGCGGTGTCCGTGTTTGCCGGCAACGGCAGCCGCGGCTTTAGCGGCGATGGCGGGCAGGCGACGTCTGCCGAGATCAATATCCCGCGTGGCCTCGACGTTGACTCGGCGGGGAACGTGATCTTTGCGGACTCCGATAACCATCGCATCCGCCAGATCGCGCCGTCCGGCATCATCACCACGCTGGTCGGCAGCGGATCTGCCGGTTTCAGCGGCGATGGCGGACTCGCCACGGCGGCGCAGTTGTACTATCCGTCGTCGGTCCGCCGCGACGCTCAGGGGCGCTTATTCCTGGCGGAGTTGGGAAACCGGCGGATCCGGGTGGTGGATGGCGGATTCATCTTTACGGTAGCCGGCAATGGGACCGCTGCTCCCACGGGTGACGGTGGCGCGGCGTTGCTCGCGGGGATGATCCCCGAGGCCATTGAACTGGGCGCCAACGGCGAAGTCTACATTGCAGGCAATGACCGGATTCGCAAGCTGACTTACTGCACTTACAACCTGACTTCGACCCAGTTAGTGGCGACGGCCCATACGGCCACCTTCAGCGTGGCCACGGCGGCGGGTTGCACCTGGAATCTCGCGGGACTGCCGGCCTGGATTACGCCCGTCAGCGGCGTCTCCGGCACCGGGCCGGGCACGGTGCAAGCGAGTATCGCGGCGAACGGTTCCGCGACAGCGCGCGCGGGGAGTGTGTTCATCGGGGGAAACTCGACCACGATCACGCAAGCGGGAGCGACGCCCGCCCCGCCGGCGCCTGGTCCCGGACCAGTGACGCCGCCACCGGCGCCGGTGGTGACGCCCAGCTTGCCGAGTGTGTCGATGACGGTGCCGCCGAGTGTCACCAGTCAACAGGCGATCGCGCTGACGACGTCGACGCCCGGCCAGGAGGTGGAAGTCACGCTCACGCAGATCGTTCCCGGCCTGACGTTCTCGCCCAGCCGGCTGACTCTGCCGGGCTCGGTGACGGTGCGCATCAATCCCGTCGGCGTTCCTCCGGGCTTTTATTCGACGACGCTGCGCATCTCCGGGCCTGGCTTTAACGACCTGCTGATTCCCGTGCAATATGATGTGCGGGCCTCAGCGACGGTCTTTGCGCCGACGCAGCCGGTCTCCCTGGCGCCGATCGGACCGGGCACCGCGTCGATGACGATCCCGGTGACGTCCGATCAGCCGAACGCCGCTTATACCGCGCAGGCCCGCGGGCTGAGTGGGCTGACGGTTTCGCCGGCATCTGGCACCTTGCCGGTCACCTTGACGGTGAATGCCGATACGTCCGGGCTGGCTCCGGGGACCTACGAAGCGACGGTGGACGTCACCACGCCAGGCACGCAGCCGGCGACGCGGGCGATCCCGATCCGGTTCGACGTGTTGCCCACGGGGCCGCCGGCGTTCGATAGCGGCTCGACCTATGTCCCCGTCTTGCTGAACGCGGCGAACCCCAGCGGGACTACCACGGTGCCGCTGCGCAATCTAGGGCTCGGCGAACTTCAAGCGACGGTGACGACCTCGCAAAGCACGTCCAAGCCTTGGCTGACGGCGCGGCTGGGCGGTAACAAAATCGGGGCTCAGCCGACGGCGCTCGAGATCATCACCGATCTGCGCGGCTTCCCGGCCAGCAACTATCGGGGCACGGTCCACTTGAAGGCGGCGTCCGGGCCGACGCTCGACATTCCCGTCTTCGCCTCGGTGGCTGACCAGGCTTACGAGGTCTTCTTGTCCCATTCCTCGATGCGCTTCACGCAGGCGGCGGGCGTCGGTCCGTTGGAGCAAGTCCTGGAGGTGATGAACCGCACCCCGGCGGATGCCACCTGGACGGCGCGGGCCACGCAAAGCGTCCCGGGCGCGACTTGGCTCACCTTGGGGACATCCGGCGGCACCACCGCCGCGGATGCGGCCACCCGCGTGCCGATTCGTGCCGACGCGCGCAATCTGGCGGCAGGCGTTTACTACGGCTTGGTCGAAGTGACTTTCAGCCGTCCGGCGGGCATCGTGAAGTATGTCGTGGTGGTGCTGGAAGTGCAGGCGGCCGGGCAGCCGCCGCGCTTGAAGCTGAGCCAGACGGGGTTCCTGTTTGCGGGCACCGAAGAGGGTGCCAATCCGGCGGCCCAAACGCTGCAGATCACGAACCCGACCGAGCGTCCGCTCGAACTGCTGGTGGATACGCTGCTGGAAGGCGAGGCGCGCTGGCTGAGCATTTCAAGCGGGACGCTCCGCATCGCGGCGGGGCAGACGGCAAGTTTGCAGTTGCAGAGCTTTCTCCGGCAGCCGCTGCGGGCGGGCTTGGCGCGCGGAACGTATCGGGGCGAGTTGGTGATTGCGTCGCGGGAGAACGGTCCGCTGTCGCGGGTCGCGTTGGGGCTGATTGTGGCTCCGGCGGCCGCGGTACCGGCGGCGGCCAAGGTGCGCGCGGCGGTGAGCGCGTGCGCGCCCAGTAAGTACATTCTGACGTCGAGCCAGTTGGAGCAAGGCTTTCGCATCGCTGCAGGCTGGCCGGCCTGGATCGAAGTGCTGGTGCTGGATGATTGCGGGCAGCCGCTCGAACAAGGCGTGGTACTGGCGGCGTTTGGTTCCGGCGAGGACAAAGTGGAACTGAAGCATGCCGGTTCCGGCCGTTGGGTGGGCAGTTGGAACAGCCACGGCGCGCGCGCTTCGATGTCGATCGATTTTCTGGCGCGTACCAGCCTGCCACCGATTCAAGGCACGTTGCGATTGGTGGGAAGTGTGGTGGCCAATCTGCAGCCGCCGCAGATCGCCTCGGGCGGCGTCACCAATGCGATGCGGACTCTGGAACGGGCGCCGCTGGCGCCGGGTACCTTTGCCGGCATCGTCGGCGAGCGGCTGGCGGACCGCGCGAGCGAAGCGCCGGCCGGCGCCTTCCCGGCGGTGCTCGAATCCAGCCGCGTGCTGGTGGGCGGGCGCACGATTCCTTTGAACAGCGTGGCGGAGAAGCAGGTCCGCGCGCTGTTGCCCTTCGGTTTGCCGCCCCGCACGACGCATCAGGTGGTGGTGCAACGCGGCGGTGTGTACTCGTTGCCTGAGGCGATTACCGTGGTCGACGCGCAGCCGGCCATCCTCACCGCCGATAACAGCGGCGAGGGCCAGGGACTGGTCTTCGGCGTGAGCGCGGGCACTCCGCGGATGGCCGATGCGCGCAATCCGGTGAAGGCCGGCGAGGCTGTCACCCTTTATGGCTTTGGCCTGGGAGCCGTCACTCCGGAGGTGGAGATTGGCGCGCCGACGCCGGCCGAACCTCTCGTCCGGACGCTGGCGAAAGTGACGGCGACCGTCGGGGGAGTGCCGGCCGAGGTGACTTACTCCGGCTTGTCGCCGTCCTACATCGGCCTCTATCAGGTCAACCTGGTGATTCCGGCTGACGCGAAGCCCGGGGCCGCCGTACCGCTGGTGATTGAAGCGGCGGGGCTGCCCAGCAACACCGTCACTTTGGCCATTCGTTAGCGGTTTTCGGCGGTTCTCCGCGGTCGGCGAAACTTTTTGGAAAAATCTTGCGCATTTTTCCGTTGGGGTGTCGCCGTAGGTTTCGATCCCAGCAATGGCGATCGATTCAAGGAGAACCCCGATGCGCCCCACTTCTTTCTTCGTTACCGTAATGCTGGCCACTTCGCTCGCGCAAGCCCAGCAGAGCCTGGAAGCCGAGCCCCGCGCCGCCATCAGTGATTCCGCCTCCACGCCGGAGCCCGCCGGGCCCAAGGTGAGTGCCGCCGTCCGCGAGCAGGCCGCCAAGGGCGGTCCGCTTCGCGTCTATGTCGTGCTGCCGCCTGCCGGTCAGCAGGACGTGCAGGCCATCCGGCAGCGCTACCGCGACTACATTCAGTTCCAGGATGGCCGAGCCAAGCAGTTCCAAGGCGAGCGGGAGCGCAAAGCGGCGGCGGCCGAACGCGACCGCTCGATCTTGCGGGAACGGGCGGAAATCGCCGCCGTCCGGAAGGCGGCCTATGCGCCGCTGCAGGAGCGCCTGACGTCGCGGGTGCGCAGCTTGGGCGGCCGGTTGATCGAGCGGATCTGGGCGCTGAATGCCCTCTACGTGGAACTGCCGGCCGCGGCGATCGACGCGCTCGAGAACGACCCCGACGTGCTCAGCATTCAGGCCGCCGAATCGAAGCAGTTGCACTTGGGGCTCTCACCCAAAGTGCTGGGCGCGCCGGCCTTCTGGGACGCCGGCTACCGCGGCGGTACCCAAGTGGTGGCGGTGATCGATAGCGGCATCGCGCCGCACGCGGGCTTCGACGGCTTGCCGATCGCTGCTTTCCATCAGTTCGAGGGCGCGCTGGCGACCGGTTGCGTGGATACGTCCCAGCCGCTCGATAACGTCGATACGGTGGGGCACGGCACCCACGTCTCCGGCATCATCGCCGCGCAGCGGATCCCCGGGATCGACGGCGCAACTGGTGTGGCTCCCGGCATCGCGGGCCTGGTGAGTGTCCGCGTGGGCGCGCCAGGGCTCGGCAACGCCAAGTGCGGCGACGTGATTATCGAGTCGATCGACATCTTTCGCGCGATCCAGTTCATCGTGGAAGAGACGCCGGCCCGCGTGATCAACATCAGCATCGGCGCCGGCACGCGCCTGGATGACCAGTTGGAGAACTGGGTGGTGGACCAGAACGCCGACCTCTACGATATCGCCTTCAGCATCTCGGCCGGTAACGAAGGCAAGCTGCCGATATCGCCGCAACTGGGCGATCTGGCTCACAGCTACAACGTGATCACGGTGGCCTCGGTGGATACGGGCGGTACGTTCAGCCGCGGCAACGACAAGGTCGCCGACTACAGCAGCAAGGGGCCCACTAAGGGCGGTCGCCGGAAGCCGGACGTGGCGGCGCCGGGTTCGAATATCGCCTCGCTCTATCTGGATGGCGCCGTTTCAACGATGAGCGGCACGAGCATGGCAGCTCCGCACATCGCTGGGGCGGTGGCGTTGTTACTCGACAGCGGAGTGGGGAGCGCCAAGGCCGCCAAGGCGCTGCTGATTAACAGCACGGATTCGAGCGGTTGGGCCCGCGATTGGGGCTGGGGCAGCACGAACCTGGAGGCCGCCTTCCGTCAGCGGAACTACGTGCAAAGCGCGGAGCTCGGCGCAGGCCAAGCGCGCTACTATCGCCTGAATGTCTCCGGCTCGACGCGGGCGTCGCTGGTCTGGAACCGGCACATCGCCGGAATCAGCCCCGATGGCGGCACGGCGTTCGGTGACTTCCGCGACTTGAACCTCTATGCCTACGACGAAAGCTCCAACCGCCTGATCGACAGCTCCACCAGCCGGATCGACAACGTGGAACAGATCGCGATTCGTGGCGAAGGCAGCGCGCTGATCAAGGTGTTCCACAACTCCACCGACCGCGGGAGCGAAGCCTACGCGCTCGCCTTCTCGAGCGGTGCTTATGAGGAAGTGCGGCCCGGCTCGCTCTCGCTGCGCTGCACCGCCCCCGGCGAAGTGGCCGCCACGATGAAGTATCTGGTGGACTGCACGCTCTCGAACAACGGCACGCTGCCCGTGTTCGGGATCAGCCTGAAGATCACGGTGCCCAACGGCTTCCGCACCAACAGCTTCTCGGTGATTGACCGGCTGCAGCCGGGCCAGCAAGCCACCTTCCGCTATGAAGTCACTTCGCCAATCACGAGCGTTGGTCAGGTGACCTATGCGGTGCAGGCGGCCGGCGGCGCCTTCGGCGATGTCCACTCGGCGTCGGCACCGTTGCTCACCAACTTCCGGGTTCCCAAACCGCAGAACTGCACTCCGTCGATCACGCCCGGCACCGACACGCTGATCCTGCAGAGCAATGCGCAAGTGATCGCCATGAAGATTGCCTTTCCCTTCTACGATCCGCAGGAGCCGGGCGTGTGCAGTTGGACCGCCGTGGAGTACAGCGCCTTCACCCAGTTCACCAGTCCGCGGACCGGCACCGGGAATGGCGACTTGACGCTTAGCGTTACTCAGTCGAATGCCAACTCGATTTACACCACTCGCACCGGCGAAGTACGGTTCACCGTAAACGGCACCAATCGCTACCCCTGGACTTTCAAACAGTATTACCGGAAGTAAATCTTACCGATTGAACCCTTGCACCCCACCCCTACCCGGGGTGGGGTTTTGTTTTGTGCGCGAGTTCGTTTGAATCGTCGAAAACTCTCTGAAAAAAGCCACTTTTCTTGAGCAGCCACAAGCGCGGATTTCGCTGTTCGGAGCGGCCGCGTATCGCTCGGCCATCACACAAAGGAGAACGAATATGCGAGTTACTTACTGGAGTTACTATTCGGTAACCGCCTTGCTGCTGGTTGCGCTGCAGGGTCAGAATGTTACTGGCCAAGGTCCGCGGACGCCGTGGACCTTGGCGGCGGTTCCGGAAGGCACCCGGCTACTAACCACTGACCGGGCGGACTGCGAGCTGCGCTTCGCCGTCACGCCGGCCGGGGAGCTTCATCGAAGTCGCGATGGCGGAGTTCATTGGTCGCGCGAAGGCCGGTTGCCGACTTCGCTGGGGGCGAGCGACGTCGCCTTTCTGCTGCCGCATCCCTATGCGAGCGAGCAGTACTTTCTCGCTACGCGCGCCGGTGATCTCTACCGTGGCGAGGGCGACGACCTCGTCTGGAAGCAACTGTCGCAGCGAGTGACGCCGGATGCCAATGCCAGCGCGCTCGCCTTCGATGAGCGCGAGGCGAATCACTTGTGGCTGGCGGCTGGCGCGATTTATGAGAGCCGCGATGGCGGCGAACGTTGGAGCGTGGCGCTGGAGCGTCCGGGTGAAGCTTTCCAGACGCTCTATCGCACCTCTGGCGCTCTCTGGGTGGCTTCGTTAGAAGGCTTGTTTCTTTACGAGCCGGAGGAACTGCGCCTCACGCCGCGGGCCCGCTGGAGTGCGCCGGTGCTGCGTCTGGTGGAAGACGAGCAACAGAACCTAACGGCTTACCTCTGGTATCGCGATCAGGACGGCCATGCGGCGTATCGCAGTTCAGACCATGGCTCCACGTGGACTCCCTACGGTGGCTGGGAGGGCCAGGAAGTGTTGGCCGTCGTCGGGCGGCTGCCGCTGGTGGCGACCGAGGCGGGCGTCTTTCTGGCAGGCGGCGCCGGCCAACCCTGGCAGCGGCTCTCCGATGCCCTCGTGACCGAAGCGGAACTGGACGCCTTCGCTTGCGGGCATCTGGCCGAACTCCAGGCCCAGCGCCGGACGTTGGCGGCGAACGAGGGTTGCACTTATGCGATCTCGCCGACGCGGCTGAAGTTCAGTGAGAAAGGCGAAAGCGCTTCTTTCCGCGGCAATGTCAATCGCGGATACTGCACTTGGTCCGTCAGCAGTCTGCCGAGTTGGGTGAAGGCCAGCACCACGCGCGGGCAAGGCGACTTCACCGTCACGCTACGGGCTGACGCCAATCCGAGCACCAGTCCGAGGACCGACGTGATCAGCGTCACGGGCGGCAAGGTGACGCTCGAACAAGCCGGCACGCCATGCCAAGTGGCGTTTGCCGATCCCTGGGCGGAGTTTCCGTCAACCGAGGGCGAGTACCGTCTGCGGGTGACCGCTTCGCCGGCGAATTGCAGTTGGACGGTAAGCGGTGCGACGTCCTGGCTGACGTTCAAAGGCGCGGTGTCGGGCACGTCGAACGGCTCGGTCACTGTGGTGCTCGCGGCGAACACCGCAGGCACTCGCCGACAGATCCTGCAGGTGGGCAGCGACAAGCTGGAAGTGACGCAGCGCGATGGCTATAATCACGGCGCCGGTCCGGGGACTGGCACCACCAATCCCGTTCCGCCGGTGGTGCCGACAAATCCCTGCAGCACCCTCTCCTGGACCCTCGCACCGACCACGATCTCTGCCGCGAGTACGGCGGCTGTGGCGACAGTGCGAGCCGCGAGCAACTGCTCCTGGAGCGTGACGATCGCGAGCGCCGGAAACTGGGCCACCGCCTCGAAGACCAACGGCGCCGGCGATGCGACCGTCAATATCAGCGCCGCGGCGAACTCCGGGGCCCTTGCGCGCCAGGCGATCATCACCATCGGAGGCAAAGCGGCCACGTTGACGCAGAGCGCCCCGACCGATCCCTGCGCCAGCTTGACGGCGAGTGAGTCTCCCACCCAGTTCCCAGCGACGATGGCGACGGGCACCCTCGCCGTCCAGGCGCCCGCGGTGTGCACCTGGACGGCGACATCGACGGCCTCCTGGGTCACCCTGTCCGCGCCCACCACGCGCGCCGGCGCCGCGACGGTCGGGTTCACCGTGCAGGCCAACGAAACGACGGCCGAACGACGGGCGGAGCTTGCCGTCAGCGGTCGACGGTTCACCGTCGTTCAAGCCGGTCGGGCGCCTTGCAGCATTTCCGTGTCGGCGACCGGCAGCACCGAGTTGGGCAACCGCGATTCGTACTTCGACGTCTTCGTGACGGCCAATCGTCCGGACTGCGCCTGGACGGTAGGCGCCACGCAGACCACCGTCTCGCCCAGCACCTGGATTAGGGCCAACGTCCCCGGCGGCAGCGGATCCGGCGTGGTGCGCTATTCCTTCAGCGCGCAGCCTTTGCAGTGGCGTACCGCGGTGGTGCGCGTGGCGGGGGTGGCCATCAATGTCCTTCAGCGGAATAGCATCGTCACTGGCTGTTCGGACTATTGGCAGGCCCTGGGAACCGTTTCGCCGGTGCCCGCGACTGGCGGCACCATCACCGTCGATGTGCAGGCACGGGTGAACTGTGGCTGGTCCATCGCTCCTGATGAACTGGCGGGTGGTATGTTCAAGCTGGTGGGGCTGAACTCAGGCTACGGCCCCGGCCAGGTCACCTATGAGGTGACACCGAATGCCGGGACGCAACGTACGGGCACGATTCGCGGTTCGCTGAATTACAACGCCAAAACGGTGGTGACGCAGCGCGGCCGCTAGTCAGGAGAAGGGGCCAGTCCGGCTGGCCCCCTACCAGAAATGGGTTGCAACGATGCGGCCAGGGGAGGGCACGCCCTCGATGACGCGGGTCTGAATGACGACTTCGATGTTCTTGTTCCGCCAGTCCGGCGGCGCCTTGGCGGCCATCTCGTTCAGAGCGTCGGGGTTCAGGGCGAACTCCATGGCGGCTTGCGAGCCGAAGGTCTGCGGACCGGCCAGGAGCATGATGGCTTGCCCGGTGTTCCAATCCCTCAGACGTGCCACGATGGCGTAATCGATGCCATCGCGCCCGCCGGGAGCCCAGCCACTGCTTTCCCAGACGCGCTTCTGGCCGCGCACCTCGACCACCGAGGGGCGGTTGGGGCGGTACTCGAGGCGGAAGGGAAGGTCCTGGGTGACGCGCAGGGTCCAGCGGGAGGAGAAGCCGCCCAGTAGAACGGCGTTCTGATTGTGCAGGTCCGAACTGCTGACGTCCATCGCCGCTTTGGTCACGAAGGACTTCTCCATGCGGTCCAGCGCCACCGACATCTTGACCAGCGCCTGGGCCTCGCCGATGCCGAAGAAGATGTGTTGGCCACCAGCTTGGCCTGCGGAATGGTGTAGGCGTCCAGGTCCTTGGCGAGGTTCTCGGTGGGGTGCAACTTGCCGGCGTTGAAGTCGGCGAGCGTTTCGCCGTAGAGCATGAAGGAGCCTGGCGAAGGCAGGCTGACCAGGAGCGGACGGTCCGCGGCGAGCAACGGCTCCCAGAAGGCCTGGACGATGGACGCGGGCCGGTTGCTACCGGAGCGAACCAGGAGAAGCGTGACCAGGCTGAGGAGCGCGAGCCCACCCAGCACGGCGGCGATCCAGGTCCAGCGGCGGCGGCCGAGGGCTGGCGGATCGGCGGGAAGGTCGGCCGCCACGGTCTCTTCCGCCACGTCGACCGGGCCGGGTTCGAGGGGCGAGAACCTGGGTAGATAAACGCCGAGCGGAATCTGGATGCGGATGCTGTCGTCCGGCGAGGGAGACTCGTAGTATTTGGCGAGGCGCTTGCGGACGTCGCCGGCCTTCACGCGAACGAAAGAGTCGACGGCGGGGTCGTAGTGCGGCAGTTGAAAAAGCTCGTTGGCGACCGTCCGTTCGTGCAGCACCTGGGAGTCTTCATCCAGGGCTTTGCCGATGACGTAGGTCAGGAACTCACGGGCGCGCTCACTCGAAGCGAAGGCCGGACTGGCAATGATGCGGCGCACCTGCGCTTCGATTTCGTGACGCGGAAAGCCCGCCGCCGACCCCGACTCGACCTTGATCCTTGCCGCCACCGACGCAAGTCTATCATGGGCAGTTTTGGGCGGGGAAGGGTTAGCGAGCGCCGCTAGCCCCATGTAACGAGCCACCATACGAAAACGTAACTGCCTGATTCTGAAACAAAATTTCGTAGGGCCAGTCTAGTGACAGCCACGACACTTCACCGGTAACCGAGCGGGACATATGATCGACCTCACCGAAGCTATGTGGACTCGCCGTGACGTTGTTGTTGGCCTTCTCGCGCTGCCTGGCCAGGCCGCGGCAGCCGCTGTTCCCGCGCCCGTACCCCTGGGCGACATCCGCGCCGGCGGAGACCTCTCTCGTCGCGCGCTCCGAAACTTCGATCGGCTGGAGACGGAGATGTATCAGCCGGACCAGGTCTATCGCTCACGCTCGGTGAAAACGTGGCCCGGCGATTGGGAGGGGAGGGCGATCCTGGGGCTGACGCTACTCGAACGGTCCACGGGCCGCGAGGCGCGCTACCTGAAGCAGATCCTGGCGAAGCTCCCCGCTCAGACGAATGAGTACGGTTACTTCGGTGCGCGGCTCGATCGCAAGTCGATCAACGAGCAACTACTCTCGGGGAACGGGTGGATGCTCCGCGCCCTTTGTGAGCGCTACCAGCAGACTCGTGACCCGCGGATGCTGGAGATCCTCCAAAAGACGGTGCGCCATCTGGTGCTCCCGACGCGGGGACTCCATGCCTCCTACCCGATTGACCCGGCCGCCCGGAAAGCGACCGGCGAAGCAGCGGGCGGCACCGTGGGGCAGATCGGCAAGTGGCAGGTATCGAGCGACGTCGGCTGTGACTTCATCTTCCTGGCGGGGGTGGCTCATGCGGCGGCGCTGCTTGAGGACCGGGGTGCCGGCGAGGTGGTGGAAGAGATGATCGAGCGCTTCCTGATGGTGGACCTCGAGCGGATCAAGGCGCAGACGCATGCGTCGCTGACGGCGATGACGGCCCTGCTGCGCTGGTATGACCGCACGGGCGATTCTCGCCTGCTCACCGCCGTGCGCGACCGCTATCGTCTCTACCGGACGAAGGCGTTGACGGAGACCTTCTCCAACTACAACTGGTTTGGGCGGCCCGAATGGTCCGAACCGTGCGCCATCATCGACTCGCTGATCGTCGCCAATCAGCTTTGGCGCTACACCGGCGAGACCGCTTATCTCGAAGATGCACACCAGATCTGGTTCAACGGCTTGGGGCGCGCCCAGCGGGCGAATGGCGGCTATGGTACCGATACTTGCGTCTCTGCGCGCAATCCCAGCGTGAAGGTGCATTTATACGAGGCCTTTTGGTGCTGCACGATGCGGGGTGGGGAAGGCCACGCGCGGTCAATCGAATATTCGTATTTCACGCGGCCGGGCGAGTTGGCCGTTACTTTCTTCAATGACTCGGTGGCGACGCTGAATCTGGGGACGGGCACGGTCCGTTTGCGGCAGACCACGGGCTATCCATATGAAGGGTCCGTCAAGCTCGAGGTGCTGGGGTCGACGGTGCGGACGCCGGCGAAGATTCGTCTGTTCGCTCCGCATTGGACGGCGCGCCATCAGGTACGGCGCAACGGTCAGGCCGTCACCGCTTCTGCGACCGGCGGGTGGGTAGAAGTCGCGTTGCCGCTGCGTGCGGGCGATGCGGTGGAGTACAGCTTTGAACAGAAGGTGGGCCCGCGCGAGGCCGTCCAGCCGAGCGACCGTTATCAGGTGATGGCCGCCGGGCCATTGGTGCTTGGCGCTGCCGCCGCGCCGGTAGACGCCGTCGCGCCCCGCACGCCGCTTGCCGCCCTCGCAGCAGGGGTCTTTCAAGCGCACGATTCCTTCACGCTCTCTCGCTTGAACGACCTCAACGAACTACGGGACGCCGAGAAAGATCCTTGTTTGCGGCAAGTGCTGTTTCGCCGGAGCTAGCCCATGAAACTGAATGTCTCCTTCCCGATTGATGTCGCTCCGCTGACTCTCGACGTCCTGGATCGTCTCGAGAGCGACTGCCAGGTGATCTATGTCGAACGCGGTACGGTGGGCTGCCGCATCGGTGCGGAGACGTATCATGCCCACGCGGGTGACCTGCTGGTGATCGGCCAGCGTCCGCACACGTTCGAGCCGGCGGCAGTCGGGGCAGTGGCGGGGGTCCATTTGCGATTCAATCAGGAGATTATTCGCCAGCACGATCCACTCACCGACGCGCTGCAGTATCTGATGCCGTTTCTGGACCAGGGGCCGGACTTCCCGCATGTGCTGCCGGCGGCCACCGGCGTGCCGGGCGAGGTGCTGGAGATGCTGCGGCGAATCGAGCGCGAGCTTGCGCCGGACTCCGCTCCGAGCCGCTTCTCCACGCGCACTTATCTCAAGCTGATCCTCGTCTACCTTGTGAAGCACTATTCGCAGGAAGGCGAGCGCCGGCCTGTGCTGACGCAGCGTCAGCGCGACCTCAACCGCCTTTCCCCGGTCTTCGAGTTCATTGAGACTCATTACCAGGAGCCGCTGTCCGTTACCGAAGTTGCTTCAGTGGCCAACATGAGTAAGTCGCATTTCATGCGTTTCTTCAAACATGTCAGCGGCCAGCCTTTCGTAGCTCATCTTACGCAGGTGCGCATCGCCAAGGCGCAGGAGATGCTGGCCACCAGCGACCGTTCGATTGCTGATATTTGTCAGGAAGTGGGATTCTGTAACCAAAGTTATTTCGGCTTGGTGTTTCGCAAGCTGACGCGTCAGAGTCCGCGTGAGTACAAGAATCGAGTCTGTAGCGAAGGCATGAAGACCATTCCGTTGCCGGGCGGCAAGCCCTATCGCCGCGCCCTGAACCTGATCATGAGCACGTGGCTGCTGATGGTGAGCGCCACGGCCCAGGAGACGCGCCCGCCCGAGGCCGGCCTTGAGGCCGCGGCCATTCTGGAGCAGCGGTGCGTCGCCTGCCACGCGGCGGGGCGCGCCATGGGCGGCGTTCGCTTCGACGATCGCGCCTCCGCGCTCGCCAAGGGCGCCAGTGGCTTGGCCGCCATTGTGCCTGGGCAACCGGACGCTAGTGAATTGCTGCGCCGGGTGACCGCCGCCGAGCCTCGCCGTCGCATGCCGCTGGGGCAGAAGGCGCTTGAGCCGGCGCAGGTGGCGGTGCTCGAAAAATGGGTGCGCGCGGGGGCGCCTTGGCCGTCCGCCAAGCGGACCGCGACGCTGCACTGGGCGTATCGACCTTTGATGAAGGTGGCCCCGCCCGCGGCGGGTCATCCCATCGACGCCTTTCTCCAGCAGGCCCAGGCGGCGAAAAAACTCGTGCCCGTGGGGGCCGCCTCGCGCGCGACCCTGCTGCGTCGCTTGGCGTTCGACCTGACAGGTCTCCCGCCGACTGCCGACGACGCGGCCTTTTCCGCCACGCACGACCTCACCCAACTCGCCGACCGGTTTCTTGCCAGCCCGCGTTTCGGCGAACGTTGGGGACGCCACTGGCTGGACTCCGCCCGCTACGCCGACAGCGAAGGGTATGAGAACGACAAGGACGCGCCCACCTTGTACCGCTATCGCGACTTCGTCATTCAGGCCATGAATGCCGACATGCCGTTTGACCAGTTTCTGCGTTGGCAACTGGCCGGCGATGAGTTTGCTCCGCACGATCCACGCGCGCTGGCCGCCACCGGCTTCCTCACCGCCGGACCTCGCGTGCATACGGCCGCGAGCGATTCCGCGGAGAACAAGGAGCGCTTCATCTACGACCAGTTGGATGACATGGTGAGCACCACGACCGTCTCGTTTCTGGCCACCACGGCGGCCTGCGCGCGTTGCCACGACCACAAGTACGATCCGGTACCGACGCGCGACTATTATCGCCTCGCGTCGATCTTTCGCAACATCGATCGCGAGGAGAAGCCGCTCTCGCCGGCGCACTGGACGCTCGAGCGTTGGCTGCGCCAGCGTCGCGCCGCGCTGCGGGAAGAGCGCATGGCCGCGCTGCAGATCCCCGCAAGCGATCGCGAGTTACTCCGCTTCACCTTGAATCGCAATCACTCCGGCCAGGCGGCGGCCTATCGCGAATGGGATGCCAAGCTCAAGTTCACGGACGAGGACTTCGCCCAGTGGCTGGGCGAAGCAGGCCGCGCGCATTGGGCCGAACTCCTGGACGCCGCGGGCAAGATACCGAATCCGGAACGCGGCCTGTTCTTTCTCGATAGCTCTGCCACGCCGCTGCCGTCTTATCTGATGGCGCGCGGCGACGTCAGTAAGAAGGCGGAACCCGTGCAGTTCGGCTTTCTGAGTGTGTTGACGCATGAGCGAATGCCCGAGGATTACCGCCGGCCACTGCTGCGTCAGGGCGCGGACACCACTTTCCGCCGTGCCGCACTGGCCGAATGGCTGGTGGATGCGGAGCGCGGCGCCGGGGCGCTGGTGGCGCGCGTCATTGTGAATCGCCTGTGGCAGCATCACTTCGGCGAAGGCTTGGTGCGCACGCTGGACGATTTCGGATTGCAAGGCGAGAAGCCTTCGCAGCCGGAGCTGCTGGACTGGCTGGCCGGCGAACTGATCCGGCAGAACTGGCGCTTGAAGCCGATTCATCGGCTGATTGTTTCCAGCGCCGCCTATGCCCGTGGCGTGGAGTTCCATGCCGCTAATGCGGCGCTCGATCCGGAGAATCGTCTGCTTTGGCGCCGGCAGCCGGTCCGCCTGGAAGCTGAAGCGATTCGCGATTCGATTCTGGCCGTCAGCGGGTCGCTGAATCTGAGGATGTATGGTCCCGCGGTGCGTCCGTTTATCCCGCCCGATGCGATTGCCACGCGCACGCAGGACCCTTGGCCGAAGAACCTGGTGGATGGGCCGGAGTCCTGGCGCCGCAGCGTCTACCTCTTCGTGAAGCGCTCCGTCCGCTTACCGCTGATGGAGACCTTTGACGTCCCGGACCCCAACACCGCTTGTGGCCGCCGGCAGAACACCACGCTGCCCACGCAATCGCTGACGCTGATGAACGATGCATTCGTGCGTCAGCAGGCTCATCGCTTTGCGGCTCGCGTGGAGTCCGCAACTGGCGCCGACGTGGAAGCTCGGATCCGTACGGCTTATCAACTGGCTTTGAGCCGACCTCCGTCCAACTCCGAGTTGAGCGCGGCGCGCAGCTTTCTGGCCGACGCCGAACTTACTGACTTTTGCCATGCCCTCTTCTTGCTGAATGAGTTTTCTTATGTCGACTAGCTTCCGCGACCTCTCTTGCGGCCGCATTCAGACCTCGCCGTTGAGCCGGCGGCAGGTGCTGGCGCAAGCCGGCGCAGGCTTCGGCATGCTGGCCCTGGCGGATCTGCTGCGTGGCGAAGAACAATTACCGCAGCCGCACTTTGCGCCCAAAGCGAAGTCGGTCATCTGGCTCTATATGGAAGGTGGACCGAGCGCGGTGGATCTGTTTGACCCCAAGCCCGCGCTCGACAAGTTCGATGGCCAGCCGCCGCCCCAGGCCATCGAGACTTTCTTCGGCCGGCCCGGTCCGCTGATGCGTTCGCCGTTTCCATTCAAGCAATACGGGCAGAGCGGCGCCTGGGTATGCGATCCCTATGCGAAGCTCGCGCAGCACGTGGACGAGATCGCCTTCATCCGTTCCTGCCATGCGGAGTCCAACAATCACGCGCCAGCCATGTATCAGATGAACACCGGCCAGATCCGCGCAGGCTTTCCCAGCGCGGGCTCCTGGATCAATTACGGGCTCGGCTCGCCGAACCAGAATCTGCCGGGCTTTGTGGTGCTGCCGACGCGCGCGGGTTCGAAGGGCGGGCCCGGTAACTGGGGCGCGGGTTTTCTGCCGGCGGCCTATCAGGGCACGACGTTGCGCTCCGGCGGCACGCCGATCCTGAATCTCGATCCCCCGGAGCAGATGAGCCTCGTCCGGCAGCGCCGTCTGCTCGATCTGGCCCAGGCGGGCAACCGTCAACATGCGGCGGACCGTCCCGGCAATGCCGAACTGATTGCGCGCATTCAATCCTATGAGCTCGCCTTCCGCATGCAAACGGAAGCCAAGGAAGCTGTGGATCTCAGCAAGGAGCCCGAGTCCGTGCGCCGGCTCTACGGGCTCGATGCGGAAGTCACGCGTGCGTATGGTGAGAAGTGTCTGCTGGCGCGCCGCATGGTGGAGCGCGGCGTACGCTTCGTCCAGATCTATCCCAACAGCGAGTGGGACGCGCACAACAAGATTGAAGAGAACCATCGCGAGCGCTGTGCCGAATCGGATCAACCGATTGCCGCCCTGCTGAGCGACCTCAAGAGCCGCGGTTTGCTTTCCTCGACGCTCGTGGTTTGGGGCGGGGAATTCGGCCGTATGCCCGTGTCAGAAGGGTCGCGGGGACGTGACCACAATAACCAGGGCTTTCTGGTCTGGATGGCTGGAGCCGGGATCCGCGGCGGCGCGACGCACGGTCATACCGACGACATCGGTTACAAAGCCGTCGACGCGCCGGTCTCCGTGCATGATCTGCATGCGACGATTCTGCACCTGCTGGGCGTTGACCACACGCGGCTCACCTACACGCACAATGGCCGTGCTTACCGCTTAACGGACGTCTCGGGCGAAGTGATCCGCTCCATCCTGGCGTAGACGGCTTGCTGAAAGGCTTGCCGCACGTGCGCTTCTTCGGGGCCGGTCCAGTTGGCGCGCTGCACCATCAGAATCAGCGCTACGCCTTGCACGGGGTCGATCCAGGCTTGCGTCCCGTAGGCGCCGCCGTGCCCGTAGGTCCCGGGATGAAAGACGGAGCTGACATCGATGGCCTCGCGCACCACGCACCAGGTGAGTCCCCAGGCTGTGCCGGGCGTGAAGCCGGCTTTGATGCCGGGCGTGTGGATGGTCGTCATCTTACGGATGGCTCCGGCGGAAAGATAGCGCCGTCCGTCGAGTTGGCCGCCGTTCAACAGCATGCGCGCAAAGCGCCCGTAGTCGTCGGCCGTGGAGTACAAGCCGCCGTTCGCCGCCGGGTAGCGCTGCCGCGAACTCGCCTCGCCGCCTTGTAACTCGAGCAGACTGACCTTGGCCGGCGTGAAGCGGCCGTTTGCTTCATGGCGATACGGAATCGCCACGCGGCGCAACTGGCGGGCCGTCGGGTAGAAGGTCGTATCCTTCATGCCCAAGGGCCGCAGCAAGCGCTGCTCGAGGAAGCGGTCAAAGCTCATGCCGGAGACCACTTCAACGATGCGCCCCAAGGCATTGATGCCAGACTGGCAGTACTTCCACTTGGTGCCCGGCTCGAACAACATCGGCTTGCGGCAATAAGCCGGCACCAACTCCGCCAGCGTGCGGGCGGCCTTGGCGTCCTGGGGCGTGAACTCGCCCAAGCCAGAGGTGTGCGTCATGAGTTGCTGCAAGGTCAGATTGGCGGGGCGTCCCTCTGGCGTCCGCAGTCCGGCGAACTCCGGCAGATACTTGCTGACCGAATCTTCCACCCGGAGCTTGCCTTCGTCCTCCAGCATCATGATGGCCGTGCCGGTGATGGGCTTGGTCATCGAAGCGATCCAGAAGATCGTATCCGGCCGCAGCGGCCGGTGGCCTGACGGACCGTCGAAGCCCGTGGCTTGCCGATGAATCACGCCGCCGCGGGTGGCCACCAGGGTCACCGCGCCGCGGATCTCGTGCGCGTCCACCAATGCTCGCATCGTCTCAGCCACGCGCGGCGCTTCCACCGTCTGGCTCCAGGCCAGCGCGCATCCCCACAGCCACCAGGACTTCATCTATTTCCTCTTCAGCGCATAACAGACGGCGGCCAGAATCAAATCCTTGCCGTCCTGCGAGATGGAATTGGGCTGTTCGCCAAACATCGGTCCTTCGGAATCGATCCAGGGAATGCCGATCCGCAGGCCCTTGGCCGGCGTGCCGTCGGCGAGTGTCGCGCCCTTTTCATAAACAAATTCCACGAAGGCTTCCTCCCTGGTCGCTTCGCCGCTTGCCGGGTTCACCGTCGCCCGGGCGATCACTGTGGCGCCGGGGCCCAGGCTGGAACCCCAGCCCCAGATGGCAGCCTTGCCGCGGCTCACTTCGATCAAGCCCGGCTGGCGGCCGGCCGCGAGCGGATGGCCTTTCGCCGCCGGCAATAGTTCGATGCCACTGATGCGTGGCGGCTTGCCTTCGAAGTGAAACTTGCGGGCCATCGCCATCCATTTCTCCGGAAACGTCAGGCCTTCGCCTACCAGCACGGGAATTGTGTGATCGCGATACTTGCCGGCCACGTTGCCGCTGAAGACGCTGCTCGATATGAAGACCATGTCGAAGTCTTTGGCGTCCTGGGCGGCGTTGGGGACCACGCTGTCCAGCCGCTTGGTGACGGTCTGCTTGAGGTCCACCGTCAGCAGGCGGATGAAGTCCGGGTCGCCGGCATCTTGTTTGCCGGCCTCCCCGTGCACGTAAAGGATGTTGGAGACTTGGGCGGCCTGCAGCGTCAGGCAGGCGGCCATCATGAGTACGATGCGGATCAACGGATCACTCCTGTTTGGAATTGATACTCTTCGCCGGGCGAAGTGGGAAACTCGATCAGGTGGCGGGCGACTTGTCGGACCTTGACCGTCCGGCCTCGCGTGGTGACGCGCACGGATTCAGGCGTGCGAAGGCGCACCGGCTGTCCGAGCGTTGAGCGCAGCGTAGCGCCCGTCAGCCGGCCGGCGGACCACTGCAACGAGACCTCGAAGCCACCGCGGGCGCGCACGCCGCTCACCTCGCCTTCTGGCCACTCGGCCGACAGAGCCGGCAGCAGGCGGATCTCGTCCGTGTGCGACTGCACCAGCATCTCGATCGCCGCGGCCAGCGCGCACATGTTGCCGTTCAGCAGGACCCACGGCGGGTCCGCGTTGAGCAGATTCGGATAAGTCCACCCGCTTTTCGTGGCGTCGTCGGAAGGCTGCGCGCTCAACTGCATCCGCAGCCGTCGCCAAGCTTCGTCGCCGTTGCCGAGCCGCGCCCACAAGGCCGCCTTCCAGGCTAAGGACCAGCCATAGGCACTCGCATCGCGCTCTCGCAGCGATACGCGTGCTCCTTCCGCCAGCGCTGGATGGGCCAGCGCATCCCATTGCTTGCCGGGGAAGAAGCCAAACAGATGCGACAAATGGCGATGCCCCGGATCCGTGCTTTCCCAGTCTTCGGCCCACTCTTGCAGCCGGCCGTTCTTGCCTAGCTGGGGCCGCAGGAGACGGGCCCGCGCTTCGCGCAGGCGTTGGGCAAACTCGGGCTCGAGGCCCAGCACGCGCGACGCCTCAATCAGGTTGGTGAACAGATCCCAGATCAGCGACATGTCCACCGTGGAGCCGACGCTGATCTGCGCGGGCCGCCCGTTCTTCTGGACAAAGATGTTCTCCGGTGAGACCGAAGGGTTCGTCACCAGGTGACCACGGTCATCTTCCACCAGCAGGTCCAGGCAGAACTCCGCGGCGCCCTTCATCATGGGCCAGGCTCGCTCGCGCAGAAAGCGGCGATCGCCGCTGAAGGCGTAATGCTCCCAGTAGTTCAGCGAAAGCCACGGACCCGCCAGCATGAAGAGCGCCCAATGCGGGTTGCCGCCGCCCCAATCGCCGGCGGCTCCGGTTTGCCGCCACAGGTCCGAGTTGTGATGCGCCATCCAGCCGCGCGCGCCGTAGTTCACCGCCGCGGTCTTCGCGCCGTTCACCGCCAGTCCGTCGATGAAGTCCAGGAAAGGCTCCGCCATCTCCGCCGTGTTGCTGGTCTCCACGGCGTAGTAGTACATCTCGGCATCATGATTGAGCGCCCAATTCGCGCTCCATTCGGGGCGCAGCCGGTCGTTCCAAAGGCCTTTCAGATTGCCGGGCTGGCCGCCGGGCCGTGACGAAGCGATCATCAGATAGCGCGCATATTGCGCGAACAGCGTCATCAAGGCCGGATCGGCGCCGGCGCGCAAACGTTCGTCCGTCGGCTGGCGATCGTCGTCGCGGCCGAGGCGCAACCTCCATCGCCGGAAGATCGGCTGATAGTCGGCTAAATGCTGGGCGAGGAGTTGGTCATAGCTTTGGTCCACCTGCGTGGGCTCCGGCGCTTTGTACGTGGTGGATGCGGTGACGATCAGCGTGACAGCGTCGGCGCCGGTCACTTCAAGGGCGCCGTCGGCCGCGCGGGTGATGCCGCCTTCGGCCCGCACCTCGAGCGTCGTCTCAAAACGCATGCCGCCACCGTACTGAATGGCGTGCGCGTCGTCGAAGTTACGCCGGTAGACCGGCTCCACGTGGCCGGGCGCTTCGCCCCGCATTACCAAACGCGTGGCCGCTGCCGCTTGCAATGTGAACCGCAACTGACTGCTCAGCCGCGCGCGGAATGTCACTTGCCCCGGCCGGTCCGCCGTCAGCCGCACCACCATGGCGCGGGCTGGAAAGCTGGCGAACGTCTCGCGCCGAAAGCGCGTCGCGCCGCTGCGGAACAACGTGGTGGCGACGGCGCGATCCAGGTCCAACTCGCGTTGATAGTCTTCCGTCGAAGCCAACTGCGGGAACGACAACCGCAGATCGCCCATCGGTAAATAGGACTCGGTGTAAGGACCCTGCATCCGCTTCGCCAACTGATCGGCCTCTTCGTAACGGCCCGCGGCGGCCGCTTGGCGCACCAGCGGCAGGGTCACGCGTGCCTCGGGATTGTTCCACTCGCGCGGAAAACCGGACCACAGCGTGTTCTCGTTCAACTGCCAGCGCGCTTCCGCCGGGCCGCCGAACACCATCGCGCCCAGGCGCCCGTTTCCCACGGGCAGGGCCTCGTTCCAGTTACGGGCCGGCTGGCGATACCAGAGCCGCGGGGCAGCTGTCAGCGTCGTGGTGGCCAGCAGGAAGATGATTGCGCACTTCACCAGTCCCCAGTGTTGATAACTGCCCGCCGTCGATCTATCGCGATTCCATCATTTGCTCTTAGAATTGCGCCTTCCCTAAGACTTCGCGGCAGGATGTTGATATCCGTCCCCAGGTAGCGCGGCCTAAGCTGGGCGGCATGTGGCTCTTGGCCCTGTTGCTGGCGCAAAGCTCGGTGAACTCGCTTGGCATGCGTCTGGTGCCGGTGCCCGCCGGCGAGTTCGTGATGGGCTCGCCGCTAACGGAGGCGCATCGCCGTGCTGACGAAGCCTCGCGTCTGGTGTCTTTCCCGCGGCCTTTCCTGATGAGCGCGTATCCGGTTACGCAGGATCAGTACTTCGCCGTGATGCAAGCGCGGCCGAGCTGGTTTGCCGCGACGGGCCCCGGCAAGTCCTTCGTCGCTGGTCTTGAAACTGGCGAGTTTCCCGTGGAGCGAGTTCGTTGGGACGATGCTGTTACCTTCTGCCGGCGGCTCTCCGCCCTGCCCGCTGAGCAACAAGCCCATCGCGTTTACCGTCTGCCCACCGAAGCCGAGTTCGAGTATGCCGCGCGGGCGGGTGGCCGCAGCGTGATTCCGTCGACGGCCGCTAACTTCCAGGGTGAGTTCCCCGTGGAGGGCGCCGCTTCAGGACCTTACCTCGCCCGCACCACGAAGGTCGGTTCTTACCCGCCCAACGAGCTCGGCCTTTATGACCTCCAGGGCAACGTCTGGCAATGGTGCTCGGATGCCTACGAGGGGAATCTGCGCGTGCTACGCGGCTGCGGCTGGAATGCCTTTGGCTTGCACTGCCGGTTGGCGGCGCGGGAGAAGGACCATCCCGGCAATCGCACCAGCTTCGTTGGCTTCCGCGTCGTGGCGGAGGTGACCGAGCCGTGAAAGCCGTCTTGTTCCTTGCTCTGGCTCTGCACGCCGCGCCACGGCCGGGCGATCTGTTTCGCGAGTACTCCTGGGTGCCTGCTGGCAACTATCATGTCCTCAATCTGCGCCAGTTGCCGCTGGAACTTACGCAGGCCATCGACCTCGACGAAGCGATCGCCGCCGAGATCGCGCTTGAGATCGGCAACGCGCATCTCGGCTACGAGGCCATGGCGCTGCAGGTGAACCAAGGCGCGTGGCACCCCATCCCTTTCCCCGAACGTACGCCGCGCGATCCCTCGCCTTCGCTTTACTTCAACCAATGGTTCCCGCACGTTCCGATTCCTCTCAGCGAACTGCGCGCGGGCGCCGGCAATCGGCTCCTGTTTCGCATCGGGCCGGAGGTCTTCGCCGGCGGAAATCCGCATCCGGCGCACACGCCGGTGTATGGTTTCACCCTGCGCGTCTACTATCACGCGCTGCGCAAGCCCCATACGGCGGGCGTGGTCCGGTCGCCGCGCGCGAATACGACAGTGGGGACTTTGGTGCCTCTGGACGTCAGCACCAATGGCCCCCGTCGCGCAGGTGGACTATGTGGGTCTCTATGAAGACGTGAACTACGAAGGCGACGGCGTCTACCGCCAATGGCACCAGTCCCTCTCGCGCGGCCAGATCAGCCACCACATCGGCAGTGCGCGGCAATCGTTCGTGTGGGACACTTCCTGGCTGCCCGATCAGTCCGAACCACTTTCTCTCGCCGCCCGCCTCACTGGGCCGGACGGCTTGATCTATCTCCCGCCCGCCGTCACCCACGTCAGCTTGCAGCGCCCTTTCCAGGTTGAACTACTGAAGCCCTACGGTGTGCCCAGGAACTTCACGGCTTGTCAGTACGGCATCTATGTCGATCCTGGCCCCAAGTTCGAGCGACTGGACCTCCACGGCGATCCCGCTCGCATCGTCGACGCGCAGCTCATCGTGCCCTGCTGGAACTGTCCTTCCACGCGCGGCTTCACGCTCAACGGCCGCGTGTTGGACCTGCCTCCCTTTCCTGGCAAGCCTGGCAGCTTTCATTTCGCCATCGTGCCGCTGCGGCCACTTACTGCGCTTCGCCGCGGCGACAATCGCCTCGGAACGATCCCCGGCCCCGGCCGTATGAGCGACATCGCCTTGCCCGGCGTCGCCATTCTCGTGCGTTATGCGGCTCATTGATCCCAATCGCACGATCCGCAGAAAGATTGGCGTTTTGCTGACAGACGTCAACCGGCCTTCTGCCAGAAGCTGATCTAAGTTTTCAGAGCATTCAGGAGACAACCATGCCCAAACTACGTAGCCTTTGCGGGTGGCTTGCCGTGATCATCGCGCCCGCCCTTCTCGCCCAAACCGATAGCGGCTCGATTCGCGGAACCGTCAGCGACTCCACGCGCGCGGCGGTGCCCGCCGTCACCATCACAGCCCGCGAGATATCGACCGGCGTCGTGAAGACCACGATGTCCGAAGCGGCCGGCAACTTCACCTTGGCGAACCTCCGCGCCGGAACCTACACCGTCACCGCCGAACGCGAGGGCTTCAAGAGCGTGCAGCAGAACAACGTCAAAGTCGATGTCGCCGTCACCGTGGCGCTGGATCTCGAACTGCCGCTGGGCAGTACGACGGACCGCGTCACCGTCACCGCCGAAGTCACCCGCGTCGCCAGCGAATCGAGTGAGCAAACGACGGCGATCCAGCCGAAACCCTTCATCGATCTGCCGCTCAATGCTTCGGGCGGCCGTTCGGCCGAAAGTTTTATCCTGCTCACCCCGGGAGTCACCGGTGCTTCGGGCTTTGGCGGGGCCTACGTCAACGGCGGCGCGCGCTTCACCCGCGAAATCCAGGTGGATGGCATGAGTCTGACGACGGCGGAAGTCGGTGGCGACGAGCGGCAAATGACGTATGCGCCAGAAGCCATTCAGGAGTTCTCCATCGCCACCACCGGGTATGCGGCCGAGTTCGGCAATACGGGGGGTGGCGTCGAACGCTTCACCGTGCGCTCCGGCACCAATCAGTATCGCGGCAATTTTTATGAATATCTGCGTAACGACAAACTGGACGCGCGCGGCTTCTTCAATCGTACGGTCTCCGTCAATCGGCAGAATGAGTTCGGCGGCAGCATCGGCGGCCCGGTGCGGATTCCCAAGGTCTACAACGGGACCAACCGCACCTTCTTCTTTCTGAATATCAACGAATTCCGCTTCCGCTCCGGTCCCGATAACTCCATCGCCAGCGTGCCCACCGAGGCCTTCAAGCAAGGCGACTTCTCCGCCTGGCGTGGCGCAGGCGGAGCGCTGATTCCCATCTATGACCCGGCCAGCACGCGTCCCGACGGCGCCGGCGGCTTCACGCGCGATGCGTTCCCCGGCAACGTCATTCCCGCCGGCCGCATCAGCCCGGCCAGTCGCCGTCTGGTGACTTACTTCCCCAACGCCGTCCTGCCGAACGTGACGAATAACTTCCCCTCCGTCATGCGGACTTCGAGCTTCAAATACGCCTACACCGGTAAGATCGACCATAACTTCAGCGAGCTGCATCGCCTGAGCTTGAGTTACAACTACGCCAAGCAACAGGACAACGCCGCCGGCCTCAGTGCTCCTCTGCCTCCGCCGATGGGCGGCCGCGTGCTGTATCACTATCCGATCAATCACAACGTCCGCCTGTCCTATGACTGGACGCTCAGCGCCCGCACGCTGAACCACTTCTCCGCCGGCCTCACCCGGCAGGACCAGTTCGTGCAGTCGCCCACCGAAGGCGGCAACTGGGGTAGTGTGCTCGGCATCGCCAATTTGCCCAACGGTGCCTTTCCGCAACTGAACTATGCGCCCTTCACGTCGCCGGGGACGCAGGGCATGTTTGTCACCATCAACAACACGTTCATGGTGGCCGACGCGATGACTCTCGTACGTGGCAAGCACACCCTCAAGTTCGGGTTCGATTTCCGCCGTCTGCAGAATAACTTCCGAGCCAACAGCGCCACGGGCACCTTCTCGTTTTCGCCCAATGAAACAGCCTTCCCCACGGCGGCCGGGCGCAGTAGCACCGGGCTCGCCTTTGCCAGCATGCTGTTGGGCCAGGTGGATAGCGGCACGATCACCGTGCGCGACATTACCAATGCGATGCGTATTCCTTACTTCGCCGCCTACGTGCAGGATGACTACAAAGTCACGCGGCGGCTGACGCTGAACCTCGGCTTGCGCTGGGATCTCTTCCTGCCCATCCTCGATGCGAACGACAATTACTCGATCATGGATCCTACGGTCCCCAACCCCGCTGCCGGCGGACGCCTTGGCGCCATGATCTTCGCCGGTGACGGTCCCGGCCGTGTGGGCCGCCGTCGTTTGCTGGATCAGGTGGCTTACAAGAACTTCGGACCTCGGCTGGGCCTGGCTTACTCCGTCTCGCCGCGCATGGCCTTCCGGATGGCCTACGGCGTCAGCTACTACCCCACCGGCGGCCTGGGCGGCGGAAACACCAAACCCACGGCGCTCGGCTTCCTGGCGACGCCCGTCTACACGTCCGGTGACCTTGGCATTACGCCCGCCTTCCAGTGGGACAACGGCTTTCCGACCAATTGGGTGAAGCCGCCGATCATCTCCCCCACCGTAGTCAACAACACCAACACCACCATGTGGGGCGATGCCGGTTACCGGCCGTCTTATCACCAGGAATGGAATGCCGGCATCCAGTACGATCTGGGGCAAGGCTGGGTAGCGGACGTCAGCTATGTCGGCAACAAGTCCACCCGCTTGCCGCTGGCCACCAACCGCAATCAGGTGAACCCGTCGTTCCTGAATTTGGGCAATCTGCTCACGCAGCAGATCGGCAGCCCGGCCGTCACTGCCGCCGGCTTCAATGCGCCTTATCCCGGCTTTACTGGTTCACTGGCGCAAGCTCTGCGGCCCTTCCCGCAGTACCTCACCGTGGGCACCAGCAGCTCGGATGTCTATGGCTTCGGCAATCACAACTCGCTGCAGATCAAGGTGGAGAAGCGCCTCTCGAAGGGGCTTTTCGTGCTGGCCTCTTACGTTTGGGCTAAGACGCTCACCAATGTCAACTCGGATATTGGCGGCGGCGTATCCCTGCGCGATAACTACAACTATCAGCTCAACAAGTCCCTGGCCACTTACGACGTGCCCAGCCGCTTTGTCTCGGCCGTGAACTACGAACTGCCGTTCGGCCCCGGTAAGTCCTTCCTCAAGGGCGGCGGCGTTACCGGGAAGCTGGTGGGCGGCTGGCAGATCAACTCGATTATGTCTTACGCCTCGGGCGAGCCGTTGCTCGTCTCGGTAGCGAACTCGCTGCCGCTCTTCAACTCGCTGAATCTGCCGAACGTCAACCCGGCGATCACTCCGCGACTCACGAACTCCGGCTTCGATCCGGCCAAGAACCTGGCGCTCGACATCAACGCTTTCTCGATTCCGCCGGCTTTCACCTTTGGCAACGCCTCTTCCGTGCTGCCCAACGCTCGCGCCTTCCCGAACTTCAACGAGAACTTCGGCATCATCAAGCGCACGTACTTCACCGAACGGGTGAATCTCGAGTTTCGCTTCGAGATGTTCAACGCGTTCAACCGCGTTCGCTTCGGTAACCCGGCGGCGAACGTCAGTGAGCCGGTGAACTTCGGTAAGGTGACTTCGCAATCGAATGCGCCGCGCCAAGGCCAGTTCGCCCTGAAGCTGAACTTCTAAGGGCGCTAACAGCAGCAAGCCCGGACTGACGCCGTCAGCCCGGGCTTTGTTTCATCGAGCGGCCGCGGCTTCGATCCGCCGTTGCTGTCTCATCGTCCAGGCCATCAGATACAGCACCAGGCAGTTAACGCCGGGCACGAGTAACAGCGTACTCACCGCCCAAGCTGAGCTGCGTCGGAAGCGCAGCGCGCGCAACAGCAGCACCAATGGGATGACATAGCCGATCACGAGCAAGGGCAGAATCACCCAGACGTTGGGATGAAAGGCCATAATGCCTCCAAGATAACGCTAAGTGGTGGTGGAGGCCACCATGCGCCAGTCGAGCTCGCGCAGGAACTCGGGCTTATCGCGCCAACCCGGCGCTACTTTGACGAACAGTTCCAGGAAAACCTTGCGCTCGGTCCATTTCTCGATCTCCACGCGGGCGCGCGTGCCGATCTCCTTGATCATCTGGCCGCCCTGGCCGATGATGATCTTCTTTTGTCCCGGCCGCTCCACGATGATGCTGGCGTTGATGCGGATGAGCTTCTCGGACTCTTCCCACTTCTCCACCATCACGGCCACGGCGTGCGGCACTTCCTGGTTCGTCAAGCGCAGGATCTGCTCGCGCACCAACTCGGCCACCAGAAAGCGCATCGGCTGATCCGTCAGATAGTCCTCCGGATACTGCGCCGGCCCCGGCGGCAACAGCCGCACGATGGTCTGCAGGAGCGCTTCGATACTTTCGCCTCCGCGCCGCGCCGAAATCGGCACGATCTCGTGGAAACTGAACACCTCGGCGTACTTCTGCATGATGGGCAGCAGTTCGCGCTTGTCTTTGAAGCGGTCGATCTTGTTCAGCGCGCAGATCACCGGCAGGCCGGTCTTCCGCACCGCATCCATCGCCTGTAATTCCGCTTCGTCGCAAGGCAGCGTCGCGTCCACCACGTACAGGATCACGTCGCGGCCCTCAATCGCCGAACGCACCGTCTGCATCATGCGCCGGTTGAAGGCGTTGTCACTCTGGTGAATGCCGGGTGTATCGACAAAGACGATCTGCGCGTCCGGCCGGGTCGTGACGCCCTGGATGATCGTGCGCGTGGTCTGCGGCCGCGGGGCCACGATGGCGAGCTTCGCGCCCACTAACGCATTCAGGAGCGTCGACTTGCCCGCGTTCGGCCGCCCCGCAATTCCTACGTGCCCGAACCGGTGTTCAGCCTTTGGCCGTTTCGCCATCCAACGCCCCTTCTTTCTTGACCTCGGCCGGTGTCTCGCGCAGCCGCGAAATCTTCACCTGCTCCACGCGCAAATCGGTGGCGGCCAGCACTTCCACCCGAATGCCCTCGCGCTCCACGGCTTCGCCGGCTTCCGGCACCCGGCCCAGCCATTCCGTCACCAGGCCCCCCACCGTCGTCGCTTCGGTGTCCGCGTGATTCGCGTAATCCACCAACTCGCCCAAATGATCGATGTCGAAACTGCCGGCCACCACGTACTCGCCGTTGCCTAAGCTCTCCACGTCCACGTGCGGCTCATGCTCGTCCCGGATCTCGCCCAGAATTTCTTCGAGCATGTCTTCCATCGTCACCAGGCCGGCCGTGTGCCCGTACTCATCGATCACCACCGCCATATGCTGACGGTTCTCGCGCATCTCTTCGAGCAGCAGCTTCACGCTCTTGGTCTCCGGCACCAGGCGGATGGGCCGCACCAGATCTTTTACCTTTTTGCGGCAGTGCTCTTCTTCGTCCACTTCCAGCACATCGTGCACGTGCACGAAGCCGATGATCGAATCGATGTCTTCGCGATACACCGGAATGCGTGAATACTGCTCGTGAATCACCAACTGACGCAAGTCTTCGAGCGAGGCATTTTCGGTAATACCAACAATGCTCGGCCGCGGCGTCATCACGTCGCGAATCACTTTTTCGCCAAAGGCCACCACGGACTGAATCAGCTTCCGGTCGCCTTCTTCAATGAGACCTTCTTCGGCGCCAGCTTCAATCAGCGCCTCGATTTCCTCGGCCGGCGTTTGCGCTTCTTCTTCCTGGTCGGCCGGGCCCGACAAATCGGCCAGTGAATGGAGGAAGTCGAGCATCGCCGCCAGTGGCCGCATCGCCAGCACCATCAACCGCAGCAGCGGCAGCAGCGGCGTCAGCCACGAACCGCTCGTTTTGCGATAGCTCAGCTGCGGCAGCACGTAGCAGAACAACATCATCGAGAGCCATGAGAATAGCGCGGCCTCCACGAAATCTTCGCTCAGGAACCGCTCATGGGTCGCCACTACGGACATCGCCACCCCGAGCAGCGCCAGTAGCGTGTGCTTCCACAGCGAGAACATCAGCGCGCCGCGCTCGGTCTTGAGGCCGATGCTGTCTTCCACACTCTCTTTGAAATAGGTGAGCGCCGGCAGTTCGCGAGTCCGCAGGCGAAGGGCTTCGAGATAGAAAGTTTGGAGCGAGGTCGCCAGGCCCAGCAGCGCTAAGCCCACCACAATCACTACCATCAGGAAAATCGTCAAGCTTCGGCCCTCTCGATGAGTCCTTGCGGCAGGCCATAGGCGGCCCGCCAGCGGGCTTCCAGCTTCCGCATTTTGCCGCCGTCGGTTTCGTGATCATGCCCTAGCAGGTGCAGCACGCCGTGCAGCAGCAGAATCCGCACTTCCTGTTCGATCCCATGGCCATGTTCGGCCGCTTGCGCCTTCGCTCGCTCCAGCGAGATGGCGATATCGCCCAGGGTGCCGATGGGCTGCCCGCTCGGGAAGCTCAGCACATCGGTGGCATAGTTGTGTCCCAGGAATTGTTTGTTCAGCCGGCGCAGCTCTTTGTCGCCGGTCAGGAGGCAGTTGAAGGGACGCCCGCTGCATAGGTCCTGCCGCAGCCGGTCCGCAAAACCCCTCAACGCCGTCCGGCCGATGCGCGGTGTGGTTCGCTCAATCAGGAGACTGGTCTCCGCTTCAGACATACGTCATGGATTACTCGGGTTCGAGATGGGCGGCTTTCGTGGACGCGGACGCTTCAACGGGAAATTCTTCCAGCCGCAGATTCAACTGTCGGCCAGTACCATTCAGCTCATTGTACCGTTCGTACGCCTGCACGATTTTCTGCACCAGGCTGTGCCGCACGACGTCGACGTCGGTGAAGGGCACAAAGGTAATGCCCGGCACGCCGCGCAGCACGTCGGTTACTTCGCGCAGGCCGCTACGTTGGTTGCCGGGGAGGTCGATCTGCGTCAGATCGCCGGTGATGACCATCTTGGAATTGAAGCCCAGGCGCGTCAGGATCATCTTCATCTGCTCCCGCGTGGCGTTCTGCGCCTCGTCGATGATGATGAATGCGTCGTTCAGCGTGCGGCCGCGCATGAAGGCGATCGGCGCAATTTCGATCGTATTCCGCTCAATCAGCTTTTCGACGCGCTCGCTTTCGAGCATGTCGAAAAGCGCATCATAGAGCGGCCGCAGATACGGGTCGACCTTCTCCTGCAGCGTTCCCGGCAAAAAGCCGAGCCGTTCACCGGCTTCAACCGCGGGCCGCGTCAGAATGATGCGCGAGACCTTCTTACTTAGCAGCGCGGAAACGGCCATCGCTACCGCCAGATACGTCTTGCCGGTCCCGGCCGGTCCGATACCGAACACCATGTCGTTGCGTTCGATGGCTTCGAGATAACGGCGCTGGTTCACGGTCTTCGGCCCCAGCATCTTCTTGCCGAAGCTGCGTTGCTTGCCGCTTTCCACCAGACTGCGCAAGCGGACCTCGGCGTCGCCCGTCACTACACGCAGATACCCGTTCAGGTCGCCGTTGCCGAAAACATGCCCCTGGCGGACCAATTCGGTGTAGTCATCGACGATTTGCGAGACGCGTTGCACTGCGGCCTCATCGCCATCCACCTTCAACCCCTCGGGGCACACGTCGAGCCGTACGTTGAAACTTTGTTCGAGGAGCCGCAGGTTTTCGTCTCGCGTTCCAAACAGGGACTCGACGCCGCGAGGCAGTGGAAGCGTCGTCTTCATTGAGTCACAGGATGGTGGGCGCCGTGGGGGCGGGTCATCTGCCCGAAAGTATAACAGACTGGTCAGCCAACCAGCGTTGCCGGACCCAACCTTCCCTGGTGCTTCTCCAGCCGCGCTCGTAGCTCTTGCCGGGCTCGCAATAGCCGGCTCTTCGCCGCCGCCAGCGAGATGCCCAGATTCTCCGCCACCTCCGGCATGGGCCGCTCTTCAATGTCCCGCATCCAGAACACGCGCTTCAGCAGCGGCGGCATGCGGTTCACTTCGCGTTGCAGCAATTGGCAAACTTCCTGCCGCCCCAGTTCCGCCTCCGGCGTATCGCCCTGATCCGGCAGATCAAGCGTCCCGCTCTCCTCGCCGATTTTGGCGTCGTCGAGGTACAGAAACCGGGCCCGCTTGTCGCGCCGCAACCGCATCAGGCACTGATTCACCACGATTCGGGTGAACCAGGTGGAGAATTTTGCCTCACGGTTAAACTGATTCAGGTGAGAGTATGCTTTCCAAATGGCGTTCTGAAGTTCGTCTTCGGCGTCGGAGCGGTCGCGCAAAATCGAATAGGCTAACTTGAAGCTTATGGAGCGCTGCCGCTCAATTAATTCCGTGAATGCTCGATCGTCTCCGGATGTGGCTAAAAGAAGCAATTCCTCATCCGACTGGCCCGCAAATTCGTAGTAATTCTTTTGCATCGTGTGCAACGTCCTGCAGTCCTAGTTAAAGAAGTATCGTAGCCAACACTCCCTATATGAATGAGCCTACCAAGCCGAGCCAGACAGAGCGAGATCACACTGAAATTGAATTCATTGATGGTAAAACCGAACAGACCCCTTTCATAGCCGATAAAACAGATTTGGAGGCCGGCGAGAGTTCGGAGAAGACGCTCCGCCGCGCCCTGGCTTCCTACGAAATTGGGAAGAAGCTTCGCCAGCTCCGCCTGAAAAAGAAGATCGCCCTGGTCGATCTCGGCAAGCACACCGGCCTTTCCGCCTCCATGCTTTCCCAGCTCGAGAACGGCAAACTGGTGCCGACGCTCCCCACGTTGGCGCGGATTGCCATGGTTTTCGATGTCGGCCTGGACCATTTCTTCGCCGACAAACGCCGGGCGCGCATGTTCTCCGTGGTGCGGGCCGGCGAGCGCATCAAGTTCCCGGCCCAGCCGGATGCCGTTTTTCCCACTTATTTTTTCGAATGCCTGGCCTTCCACGCCCAGGATAAGAGCCTGCAGGCTTACCTGGCGGAGTTCCCGGCACGCCACGAGGCCAAAGACGTCGAACATGCGCACGATGGCGCCGAGTTCATCCACGTCCTTTCCGGCACGCTGGCGATCCACTACCAGGACGAAGAGCACCTGCTCGGCCCCGGCGACAGCGTCTATTTCGACGCTTCGGAGCCTCACAGCTACCGGGCCGGCGACGGCGATGTCGCCCGCGCCCTGGTCATCACGACGCCGGCTCGTCCTTAAAGCCGCGCACCAGGTCGTCGATTCTCGTCACAAAGACGGAACGCGCCAGCACTTCGTCGGCGCCGGCCTCCACCGCCGCGCGCCGCAAGTCGACTTGCACATGGGCCACGTAAGCCACCACCGGCACACCGGCCGCCTTTAAGTCGCGAATCAGCGCCACCGTGTCGGTGCCAGGCAGGTTCAGATCGAGGATCACCCGCGCTCCCGGTTGCGACGCCTTCCCCAACGCCGCCGGCCCGTCCGCCACCAATTCCAGCGTCTGGCCCGCGCGCCGGGCGGCGTCCTGCATTTTTACCCCGAAGATCAAGTCGCGCGTCACGGCCACAATCATGCCCCTTCAGCATAGCCGTAACTTGAATTATCCCCGGAAGTGCGGGACACTAATCAGTTCTTCGCCCGCGTGGGTGTAGACTCGATTGTTTTGCTTAACCTTATGCGCGTTAGAGTCCTCTATCACGATCACTGCTTCGACGGCGCGGCCTCGGCTGCCTTTTTCAGCCGCTTTATTGCCGACCGCGTTCACCCCGGGGCGGAGTTCGCCTACACCGGCATGTCTCACGTCGCCGCCCAAAGCTTCGACGACTCGCTCTTTGACGGCGACGAGAACGCCATCGTGGACTTCAAGTACGCCACCAACGACAAACTCTCCTGGTGGTTTGACCACCACCAGAGCGCCTTCCTGAGTCCCGCCGATCACGAACACTTTCGCGCCCTCAAAGCCAACGGCGATCCGCGGGCGCGGCAGCTCTTCTTCGACCCCACCTATCGCTCCTGTACCCAATACATCGCCGACGTCACGCGCGAACAGTTCGGCTACAACCCTCCCGACCTCGCCAATCTCGTCCACTGGGCCGACATCGTCGATAGCGCCCGTTATGCCAGCGCCCAGGAAGCCGTGGAACTCGGCTCGGCCGCGCTCAAAATCGTGCTGATCATTGAAGCCGCCAAGGGCGGGGAAGTCGTGCAGCGCCTCATCCGGCTCATGCAGTCGATGAGCCTTGATGAAATTGTGGCCGATCCGCAGATGCAGGAACTCTACTTACCTCTGCGCGACCGTCATCGGCGCACCATGGAACTCATCCGTCAACGCGCGGCCTGTGAGGACGGCGTGGTTTTCTTTGATCTGGTGGGTGAAGACGTCGAGGGCTATAACAAGTTCATCCCGTATTACTTGTTCCCCGAAGCCACTTACACGGTTTCCGTGAGCGAACAGAGTTTCCGGACGAAAGTGAGCGTCGGCTCGAATCCCTGGGTCAAAACGCCCTTGCGGCACAACCTCGCTTCGATCTGTGAACGATATGGCGGGGGCGGCCACCCCAAAGTGGGAGCCATCAGTTTTCCCACCGGAGCCTTCGCCGAAGCGCGTCAGGCGGCGAGTGAGATTCTCACCGAACTGCGGGGCTAAGGTCCTCTAGAGCGCTTGCAGAATCTGGTGGGCCGCGTTGCGGGCCGCCATCTGCACCAGCGCCGGATTCAAATGCGCCGGACCAAGGAGCGCCAGGACGGCCTTCGGACCCGTCGCATAGAGCAGAATCTGCCCTTCGGTGCCGAGCACCGAAACCTCCTGGCAGGACCCCGACGCGAGCGACTCCGTCACCCGTCTTCCCAGGCTCGTCACCGCCGCGGCTAACGCCGCCACCCGGCCCGGATCGTCTTGTTCTGCCATGGAATGCACCAGCGGCATCCCTTCATTGGTTGCCAGCATTACCCCGTGCAGATCCGGGATCGCGAGGCGGAGTTGATCGATGCCCTGTTGGATGCGGTCACGTCGGCTCATGGGAATATTTCTTCGCAGTAAGTGATCGGGTAAATCAAAAGAATCTTTAGCGACGCGGCTACTGGTCTTTGTCTTAGCTCCTTCTAAGGGTTTTCCCTTAAGGCCTGAGGTCTTACTGAGGGCAAAGTTCTAAGTGCATTTGACTATGGAATTCACCCGAGGCCGAGCCTACGATGGACAAAGAGGATAAATCGTTCGAGCATGCGGTGTCTCTATTGCGGCGAGCCTCTCTCGCTGCTGAGGAAACTTACGGGTAAGGCGGAATTCTGTTCTGAGGCTCATCGCGAAGCCTACCAGGACGAGTTCAACAGCCTCGCGTTACAACGCCTGGCTTCGCAACCCAAGCAAAGCGCGCGGCGCGAGCCGGTGCGCCCGTCCGAGCCCCCTCGCGTGCCCGATCCGCAGACTCCTCCTCCCGCGGCCGTTGCTGAAGCTCCTCCCCCCTTCGACGACTTCGATTGCGAACCCACCTTTGACTCGCCGATCTTCACCGGCCAGCCGGAGGTGAGCATTCCCGTCGAGCAGCCTCCGCCGCCCATGTGGGGCCGCCTACCGGAAACTGAGCTCGCTTGGGCCAACGATCCGCCCTTGGAATATGGCTTCCCGCTCGTCCTCGCCGACTTCCCGCGAGCCTGCCGCATGAGCGCGGCTTGGGCGGCGACCATCGCCGAACCGGCCGCCGCCATGGCCGGCTACGTCGATCTGCCCGAGTACCAGGATGACGACACGGACTGGCTGGTCGTTGAGGGCCCGTTGCCTTCGGAGTCCTCCGCCCCGGCCGAGGGACACTGGCCCGGCTGCCGCGTCGATTACCCGCTCGCTGAGCCCACCCTTGCCGCGGTGGAGCATTGCCTCGCCTTGCTCGAAGACGAAGGCCCTCTCTCGAGCGATGCCGTCCCGGACTTGCTCGAACTCTCGAGCCCGAGCCACTATTGCTTCTCGTCGCTCTTGCCGACGTCGCCCAAGCTCGAAGTCATCTTCCACCGCGTGCCGTTGGTTTCGCCGGCCCGGTGGGATGCCATCGACGGCGCTTACTACGCGGATGACGAAGCGCTCGCCTGCGAACCGGTCCACCTGCCACTCGCGCTGCCGCCACTCGTCCGGCAGACGCTCTCGCTGCCCGTCGCCGCCACTGCCCCCCTGGCCGAACCCGCGCTCGCTGGCCCCATCGAAGCTGCCTTCGCTCCCTGTGTCGTCGAGGCGGAGGGAGCCCCGGCGGACATCGCGTGCGTCGTCGAGCCTTTCGCGGACTCCCCGGTGATCGCCCCCACCTGGGCCAGCGAACTCGAAGCTCACGTTGGCTGGTCCGGCTTGTTGCCGCTCGAAGTCGGTCTGGACGACGTCGAAGACCGGCACGCGGACTCTGCTCCGCTCGCCTTCGCGACGTCTCCGCTCTGCACGCCGTCCACCGCGGATGGTTCCGTTCGCCACGTGCTCCCCGCGGGCCCCATCGAGGCGACCTTCGCCGTCGCCGAGCTGACGGCCGCCGGCCCGGCTGCCGAGCCGCTACCCTGGGCGGTCGCCTCTCCCAAGCCGCTGGCGCACGAGGCCGAACTCGCTGCCGTGACGCTGCCGGAGGCCGCCGCCAGCGCCTTCGTCGCCGAGGGGCTCGAGGCGGGCACCTTGACGATCCCGGCCACTTGGCAGGACGTCGCCGTCGCCAACGAACTCCCCCACCGTGCCGTAACTCTTGACCCTGCGCCCCCGTCATCCGACGACTCCTACGACTTCGACCTCGCAGCTCTCGCGCTGGTTCACGAGGATCTGCCCGTGCCGGCAGAGGAAGCGGTCACCGTGGAAGCGCCAGCCGAGCCCGCCACTTGGCTGCCCTTCGGTTCGTCCCGCAAATTGCTGGGACGGTCTCCGCGCCTCACCTCGCTGCCGATGCTCGCTCGCGTGCGCGTGAAGGACTTCGCCTGGCCGGACTTCGCCGCCGGCTGCGATTCACTCTTCACGCCGGACCAGCCTTTCCGTTTCCACGAAATGCCGTTCCCGCAACGCGGCCTCACCGAAGGCGCCGTCGCCGAAGTCCTCAAGAGCGACCTCATGCAGAGCTTGCTGTTGCCCTTCTCCGACGATCGCTTCGATTCGATCTTGCGCAGCCCGCTCGAGCAGGACTCGATTGACCTGTGGCTCGATGAATCCGGCACCCGCTCCGGCATCTGGCCGAGCGCCAAGTCGGCTGAGCCGGCTGCTGCGACGTCGGCCGCTCCCGCGGTCGAGCCCCAGCTTGGCAAGCAGTCTGGCAACCAGCCCGCCCAGCAGACCGTCGCCCCGACGCCCCGCCCCAAACTGGCGGAGCCGCCGGCCTCCTGGCAGCAGGCTGCCCGCGCGATGTTCGAAGGCGAACAGCAAGTCCCGCGCGATCCGCGGATGCCTCCCATCCACGTGCCTCTGTCGACGCCCCCCGGCGCGTCCACCACCTCGCAGCCCATCGCGCAGCCGGTTGCCCCTCCGCCGACGGCGATGCCGGCGCCCGCCCCGGCCTCTTATGCAGCACCCACGGCTCCGGCTTCTCCCAACTCCACGCCCGTGGTGGCCGAGGTGATTCCTCCCACGCCTGGCCACAAGAACCTGCCCAAATCTCCCGCGCCTCAGGCGCCACCGGCCCCCGCCGGTCGCGATGAGTATCGTGCCGTCTCGGCTCTGCCGGTGCGGCCGCCCGAGCCGCTCACCGGCCTCGAGGTCACCCGCGCCGCGCAACCCGAACCGCCCACGCCTTACGTCCGGCCCGAGCCCCTCGACAATACCGAGCAGGAGCGCGCGCCTGCCAGTGACCAGCCCCAGTTCGAATGGCGCCGTGAGCAGCCGCACGCTTCCACTCCGCCGCCTTCCGGTGGCTCGAACATCTCGGTCAACACCACCATCGTGGTCGACGGGAATGCCGACGGCGTGGTCGTGGAAAGTGCCGTACGCATCTCTCTCGGCGGCAACAAAAAGAAGAAAGAGAAGATCGACGCCATCGAACGCTTCGCCGAAGGCGAAGCGTTCGACGAAGACCGCGTCCAGATCGCGCCGCCCGAAGACCTGCCGGACTTCGTTGCGGATGACCCCGAACTTCGCGCCGTCGTCCAGCCCATCGCCTCGCTGGCGGACTCGATTCAATGGCCTAAGTTCTCGGTGACGCCCATGCGTCGCCGCATCGCCTTTGGCCCGCCTCCCCGCCAAGGCTTCTTCGGTGGCAATGGCACCTCCGCCCCCAAGCCCGCCCCGGCCGAAGCCAAACCCCTGCCGCCCAAGAAAAGCGTCGGGTTCCTGTTTAAGAAATTGACGAATTCATGAGTGGATCAACAACGGAGCGCATGATGAATAACTGGGAAGACCGCTGGCTATACTACGTCGACGACGAAGTGATCCATTCCCTGCTGCAGGCCGAACCCTCCTTCATGGATGGCGTCCCCGGCATGAAGGAACGCGCTCTGTCGTCGCCCGCTGTGGTTCAGGCGGTTAGCTTGTTTCTCGAAGGCCGCAAGGCCGAAGCCATCTCCCGTCTGGAAAAGGCCATCAGCGAACCGGACACCGAAGCCGACGCCTTCTCCTTCCTCGGCGGCTTCTACCTCGAGGCCCAGCGTTTTGACCAGGCCGCGCCCATCTTCGAACAAGCGCTCGAGCGCAATCCCCGCTCGCGTTGCGACCTCTACAACCTCGGCATCTGCCGTTACAAGCAGGAACGCTGGTCCGAAGCCGCGGAGATGTTCCGCCAGGCCAGCGACCTCGCTCCCCGCATCGCCCGCACCGAAAGCCTCGTCGCTCAGGGCGTCTGCTTTCTCCATGAGAATGAAGCCCAGGCCGCGCTCGAACTCTTCGATCAGGCCCTGATGGTCAACCCGAATCAGCCCCAGGCCCGCTTCGGCAAAGGCGTCGCTCTGCAGATGCAGCGTCGCCGCGAAGAGGCCGATGCCATTTATCAGCAACTCGAGCAGGAAAATCCGGACAATGCCGACCTGTTGCTGAACCGGCTCTCCATCGCGCTCTCCTACGGCAACGAAACCACCATTCGCGAACTTGCCGAGCGCTTGCAGGCTTCGAATCGCCCCATCCTCACCTTGGCCGCGCACGAAGCTCTCGCCACGCTCGCCTTTATTCGCGAACGTTTTGCTGAAGCCGCCAAGCATTGCGAGAAGCTCACCGAACTTGCTCCCGGCTCGGCCGAAAGCTGGTTCAACCTCGGGGTCGCCCGGCAGCAGATTAACCAGGTGCGCCCCGCCATCGAAGCCTACCTGCAGGCGGTCGAGATCGATCCCACGCTCAAGCAGGCCTACGCCAACCTCGGCTTCCTGCATCACCAGCGTGGCGACTGGGAAGCCGCCCGCGCCTCTTACATCGAGGCCCTGCAGCGCGATCCGAACCTCGCCGAAGCCCTCTGGAACCTCGCCATTCTTCTGGAGCAGCAAGGCCACGAAGGCGAAGCCGCGGTCTGCTTTGAGCAACTCACCCGCCTGGTGCCGAACTGGGAAGAGCCCTGGTTCCGCCTCGCCACCAACCATCTGGCCGCCGGCCGTTGGGAAGCGAGCGTCAGCGCTCTTGAAGCCTGCCTCGACCTGCGCGCGGACTGGGTGGAGGCCGCCAATGGTCTCGCGCTCGCCAAAGCCAAGCTCGGCGATTACGAAGCCGCGCGCACCGTGCTCGAAAAAGTCATCTCTACCGATCCCAAGCCACAGGTGCTCTTCAATCTCGGCGTGCTGCATCAGCAAACCGGCCATGCCGAAGCCGCCGTACGTTATTACCGGCAGGCTCTTGAACAGAAGCCGGACTTCGCCGAAGCCTTCCTCAATCTCGGCCACGCTTTGAAGGAAATGGGCCAGTCGCAGGCCGCGCAGGAGTCCTGGCGCCGCGCCGTTCGTCTGCGTCCCGCTTACGCTTCCGAGTACTTCGCCTAGCCTCGTTCGCGCGCGAGGGCGCTGTGTAGACTGGATTATGCGCGCCAGTCTCCTCGCCCTCGCTCTGCCTTTGTTTGCCGCTGAGCCCGCCCGCTTTACTGACCCCGCCCGCCTCTCCAAACTCAAAGCCGCCCTCCCCGCCGTTGAGCAGCTCTTCGAGCGTTCGCACCAGCAACTCGGCGTGCCCGGCTCCGCTTGGGGCGTCATCATCGATGGCGAACTCGTCCTCGTTAAAACCTTCGGCGTGCGCGACGCCAAAACCAAGGACCCCGTCACTCCTACCACCGCCTTCCGCATCGCCTCCATGACCAAAAGCTTCACCGCCGCCGCCGTTCTCAAGCTGCGCGATGAAGGCAAGCTCTCGCTTGAAGACCCCGTCGAGAAATGGCTCCCCGAGTTCAAGAACTACGCCTACCCCACCTCCGACACCCCGCCGATCCGCATCCGCCAGCTTCTCTCCCACGGTGCCGGCTTCCCGGAAGACAACCCCTGGGGCGATCGCCAACTCGCCATTCCGGACTCCGTCATGAAGCAATGGGTCAAAGACGGCATCCCCTTCTCCACCACGCCCGACACCGCCTACGAATACTCCAACTACGGCTTCGCCCTCGCCGGCCAGATCGTCCAGAAAGCCTCCGGCCTGCCTTACCGCCAGTACATCGAAACCAAGCTTCTGCAGCCCCTGGGCATGACGTCCTCTTCGCTTGAACCGTCCGCCCTTCCCGCTGCCGTCCGTGCCACCGGTCATGGCCGTCAGGGCGATGGCTACTTCGAGATTCCGTCGCTCGCGCACGGGAGCTTCGGCGCCATGGGCGGCCTGGTTACCACCGTTCCTGACCTCGCCAAGTGGGTCGCCTTCCAGCTCTCGGCCTTCCCCCCGCGCGATGGCGCTGAAGCCGGGCCCGTCCGCCGCAGTTCGTTGCGCGAGATGCAGCGCCTGCAGCGCACCTCCAACTTTTTTTCCGAACGAGGCCGCGCCACCAGCGGCGGCTATGGCTACGGCTTGGGCGTCAGTGCCGATTGCCGCTTCGGCCACATTGTCGGCCACGGCGGCGGCCTCCCCGGCTTCGGCTCCTATATGATGTGGCTCCCGGAGTACGGCGTCGGCATGGTCGCCATGACCAACCTCACCTACACCGGCCCCGCCGGCGTCTTGAGTCAGGCCTACGACCTTCTGGTCCGGAGTGGCGGTCTGAAGCCACGTGAGCTTCCCGCTGCTCCCGCGTTGGTGTCCATGCGCGACTCGCTCACCCAACTCTGGAATCGCTGGGACGAGCCCCAACTCACCCAACTCGCCGCCGATAACTTCTTCCTCGATGGCCCCCCCGCCTCGCGCCGTCGCGAACTCGAAGCCGTTAAAGCCCGCGCCGGACAATGCCGGGCGCCCGGGCCGGTGGAGCCCGAGAATCTCCTCCGGGGCCGTTACCGCATGGCCTGCGCGAATGGAGAAGTCGAGGTCACCTTTACGCTTGCTCCCACCAAGCCTCCGCGCTTGCAGATGTGGCGCTTCGCCTGGATCGGCTCGCCGTCGGAAGCCATCCGGCAGGCCGCTGCGACTCTCACGGCCAAGCCCCAGGGCGCTCTGGGCCAATGCCGCCTGGGCGAGCAGCTCGCCGGTGACGGCTCCCGCGTGAGTCGTTACTTGCTGCAATGCGAAACCGGCGAAGCCGCCGTCACCTTCACGGCCAAGCCTGACGGCTCCATCGAAGCCGGAGCTCTGCAGCGCGCGCCCGGCGGTCGCTGCGCCCCCTGACCGTTCCGCGGACGTCCAACACGCTTGTAAGCGTAATGGCGCCGCTTGGTCTTTAATGCCTTCACCGTCTCGGGTCGATGTTACCGGAGAGGCCGCCTGAAACGATGCTCCACCGAACGTTCCTTTATCTCGTCCTGACCCTCTCCGCCGTCGCGCAACCACCAAGAGGTACTTGTGAGATGACCTTTCGCGTGACCGACGAACGCGGCGTGGAGCAGCCAGCCTACCGCGTCCAGTCCTTTACCGACAGCCAAGGACAAAACTATGCGGATCTCTTCGTCGGCCAGCGCGGCACGGTCCCCTGCCAAGTCCGTTCCTACTCCTACGACCTTCGCCGAGTGAATGCCACCAGCGACCGGATCTCCCAACTCAGTTCGCTCACCGGCAGCGTCACCGTGCGCCAGCCAGAAGTCTGGTTGACCCTGCTCACCTCCAGGAATGTCTCCCTCAGCCGCGACGGACGGCGCGGCGGCTCCGCCACCAGCAGTCCAGTGGACTACCAATGGCGCGGACTCATCCTTCCGCCACGCCCCGGCCCACTTTGGGTCCGTCTGACCTCGCTGGCCCATCCGGAAGCCGAGCCCGGCCGTCTGGAGGCCGCGGTCGATTCCAGCGGTGAGTTCCGGGTCTACACGCCTTTGTCTGCTGGCCAGTACAGCCTCAGTGTCACCAATGCCAAAGGCGCCATTCTCTACTTTGCTCTCCTCACCGCGACTAACCCGCTTAGCCAAACCCCACTCGAAATCCGCCTCCCCGCCTCCCCTCCAGTCGGGCTCGAATTGCGCTAGATCTAGGCGAACAAATAGCGAAAATCCGTGCTATCCTCCCCTCATGCCCGAGATGCGGTGTACTGTCACGTTCCGCGATGGCCCCTCCCGTGTGATTGAGGCCGAAGTCCACGCCACCAGCCTGTTTCAAGCCGTTGCCCTCGCTCTCGAGGTCTCCCGTGCTGACCGCCAACACCCCGTCACCCCCGACACCGAATTCGCCATCACCTCGCCCACCGGCGAAGAGCGCCTCGTCCGTTACGCCTCCCTCGCGCAGTACCTCGCCTCCGGCCCTGTCTCGGAGTACGCTCTCCGCGCCCGCCTCCGTGCGCTCCTCGTCGGCCAAGCCGCTTAAACCGACCACACCGCCCCAGTAACAATCGGCAACTTACCCGTCCAACCCAACCGTGCTTGACTCCCGACGTCGTCTGCTGGCCGGTCTTCTCGGCTCCGCGCTCCTTCGCGGCGACGCCCCCCCGCCACCGATGCGGTCTACCGCCCCAGCCTGATCCACCCCGAGGAGAAAACTTCACTCCCCTCCGCACAAATTGCCCTCCCCTCACCTCGCCTAACGGCCTACCGCTTAATTTTCCAGGGTTTACGGCCGTTTTTCGTTTGGCACGTCACTTGCTAAATGTTAGGGCATGACGTTCTCCCACTCTGCCGCGGCTGTCGCCCCCACCAAAGTTGCTGTTCTTCCGATGAACCTCGAATCTTTGCCGGCTGAATCGGCGATGCCGTCCCCGGTGATCGGCCTGCTGGAGCGCCACCTCGCTCAGTGCAGCCGGTTGTTCCTCAACTTCGAACGCTGCGCGCACGTGGCGATGGAAGAGGACCTCATGATGATCGCCGTCGCCTACTCGCAGATGGCCAAGAACACCCAAATGGTCTTCGATGCCACCGTCGAGCGCCTGTCCGCCCTCGGTCAGGACTCCGATCTGTTCTCCCTCATTGAAGACGCTGGCGTCCTCCACGCCTACGATATGTCGAACTTCCAGCAGGCCCAGGCCGAAGCGGCGCTCGATCTCTCCCAGGTCATCGCCGAACTGTCGGACGCCCTCGCGCAGCACTCTGGCCCGGACGCCGAACTCGGCTCCATCGCCATTCTGCGCGCTGCCCTCCGCCTGCACTGCCAGCACGAAATCTTCCTCCAGGAACTCGCGCGCCGCGCGGCCCGTCATTCGCTCAACTAAAACGCGCGCCCCATCGGTCTGCCTGCGGAGACCTCACCTCTGACGTTATCCTGCAGACAGACCCATGGATAACGCCCGCGTTTACAAGATGGCCTTTGCCGGCGTCTACCCCCACTACGTCGCCAAAGCCGAGAAGAAGGGCCGCACTCGGCAGGAACTCCATACCGTGATCGAGTGGCTCACCGGCTACGACGAAGCGGCTCTCCAACAAGCGATCGCCCAGCGCCTCGACTTCGAGACCTTCTTCGCTCAAGCTCCCCGGATGAACCCCCACGTCTCGAAGATCACGGGCGTCATCTGCGGACACCGCGTCGAGGACATCGCCGACCCTCTGATGCGCCAGATTCGCTATCTGGACAAGCTGGTCGACGAGTTAGCCAAGGGCAAGGCGATGGAAAAGATCCTGCGGTCATGACCGCCCCGACGGAGCGACACCTTGCCGCTGAATGAAGCTCGCTTGGTTAAGCCCGTCCGTCAACTGAGGAAGCTGGTTCGCCAACTCCCCGAGCTGCCCTCGCCTGACGACGTCCACCGCCTCCGTACCCACGCCCGTCAGTTCGAAGCCGCCTTTCATGCGCTCCACCTGGAGCAAACCGGCCTGCCCCTTTCGCTGCTCAAAGGCGTCCATGAACTCCGCCGCCGCGCCGGCCGTGTCCGCGACCTCGACGTACTCGCCGAACTCGCCACCGCCCTCCCCCACTCCCTTGACCCAGAACTGCGCCTCCGCTTGCTCGAACGTCTGCAGCACCGCCGCTGCCAGCAAGCCAAAAAGCTGCGGAAAAAAGCCCTCCACCTCGCCCCACGCCTCCGGCCGCGCTTGAAGCAAGCTGCCTCGCAACTCGAACGCCTGGCCGGTGCCCTTGCTCCCCGCACCCGTTCGCAACTCACCGCCACGGCGCACCGCCTCGCCCTCGCGCTCACCAAGCCCGCCGCCCTCACCCCGTCTAAACTCCATCGCTACCGTCTGCGCCTCAAGCGCCTCCAGAATGTTCTCCTCCTCGCGGAACTTGCGGATCCCTCGCCCTTCCTCCGCGATCTCGGCGCCGTGAAAGACGCCATTGGCGCCTGGCACGATGCCGCTCTCCTCCTCGAACTCGCCCCTCAGCTAGCCGCTTTCCCGCCTGCGTCCCAACTATTGCGGGAACTCGAACACCTCACCGAAGCCCGCTACCACCACGCCGTCTCCCTCGCTCAAAACCTCCGCCTCACCCATTTCGGCCCCGCCGGCTCCCGCTTGCCGGGAGTCCACCTCTTAGCGGCGATCGATGCCCTCTCCCACTAACTCCCGCCCACTCAAAACGGAAACTCGTCCGTCCAACCCACCACCCGAATTTCTGGATCCGCTTCGAAGAGCGCCTCTAACTCCCGCTCCAGTCGCTCCGTCCATTGCCGCGTATCGACGGAACGCCACTTCCGCCAACTCCACTGGCGCGGTTGCGAGGGCTCGCACGAGCACGCAAACCGACCCGCTGGCTGCGCATAAACCCCCACCCCCGAAGTAAATTCCGCCCCTCGCACGTCCACCCACCAGCCCCAATCCTCCGCACTCACCGCCCCCATCTCAAAACCGCGCTCTCTCAGCGCCGCCTGCAGATAAAGCGCCAGCGCCTCCCCGTACATCCCCTCATTCACCACCTTCTCAGCTTCCCCCGGCAACACCGGAAAGCGCTCGGACTCCATCACCAGAAATCGGCTCATTCCTCGCATCCTATCCCCAAACTTACCCTCGTCTTCCGCGCGCCTCCGGCTCTCATCCGAATGACTAACTACCGGTCACCAACCAAGCCATTAAATCCCGTCATAATGGAGAGCAAGCTTTACCCTTCGGAGGAACGTTTGCTGACTTACTGCCCGGCGCGCATCTTACTCGCGCTCGCTGTCTTCTGCCTGGCGCCCTGCCGCTCCCGCGCCGACCATAGCTCCGTCGACCTTGTTCAGCTCAACGGCTGCACCGGCTATGGCAGCGGCTACCAGGTTTCCCCCGGCGAGGTCCTCAACCTCAAGCTGGAGCCAGGACGTTGCTTGATCGAAGTCTCGAGCAACTCGGGCCGTGCCCCGCGCCTCTGGAAATTCCAGGCGCCCACCGGCCAGCTCATCGCCACTTACGATTCCACCGACGGCAGAAGCATCGCTTCCTTCCCCACCTTCCCTTATGGCTATGGCGTCTATCTCGTCCGCATCGATGACAGCCCCCCGTTCGCCTTCACCCTCACCTCGCTGAACGCCCCTGCGGAACTCACCGTCTCCGGCCTGGAAATCACTCCGGATGCCCCGGCGGTGGGCGCCTCGGTCACCGTCTCCGGACGCTTCGGCAATGTCGGCCGCACCGCGAGCGGCCCCTTCTCCTGGACCCTCACCTCCGACGACGCCCCTCTCGCTTCCGGGCGCCTCACCGACCTGGCCGCGGGCCAAACGTCCGCCATCCTCACCTGGACCGGCTCGCTCCCTCCCGGCGCCCATCAGATCGCCTTCACTCTCGACCCCGCCGGCGAAGTCACCGAAACCTTCGAAGTCGACAACACCCGCACGCAAACCCTCAACGTCGGCTCGGGCGCCGTCGACCTGGTGGCCGAACTCCTCGCCGATCCCTTCCCGGCTCGCGAGGGCGTGCCCACCCGGTTCACTGGCCGCATTCGCAATCAAGGCACTCACGCCAGCCCTCCCTTCGCTTGGCGTCTCACGCGGAGTAGCGCCGCGGTCATTTCCGGCCGGCACCCCTCCCTCGCTCCCGGCGCCGTCCTCTCCGAGCCGATCCAATGGACTGGACTGCTGCCCCCGGACGCCGATGACCTTCCCCTCGGGTTTGTCCTCGAAGCCGACTCGTCTTTCGAAATCGCCGAAAGCTCCGAAGTCAATAACCGAGCCTCCCTCCTCGTTACCGTCCTCCCCCGCACGGACCTCGCCGTCACCGCCCTCACCGTCACGCCTTCACTCCCCATCGAATCGGGCACCCTCACCGTCACCGGGGCCATCGTCAATCGCGGTTACGAACCCTTCGGCCCCTTCTCCTGGACCTTCACCGCCGGCGCCCTGCCGCCGCTCACCGGGCAGGCCGCCTCCCTTGCTCCCGGTGCCGTCCTCCCGGTCACCTGGTCCGGCCGCTTGCCGGCCGGCCCCCGCGGCGTCACGCTCACCGTCCTCCCCGGCGCCGCGGACTCTTTCGCCAGCAACAACGCCCGCACGGTGACTTTCGATGTCGCGCCCGCCAATTGCGTCCCCGTCAAGGTCACTTCCGCGCCGCAGGACCTCACCGTCGCCGTCGGCCGCTCCAGCCTGCTGCGCGCCACCCTCACCGGCACCGCGCCCTATCAGGTCGTCTGGTATCGCGGAGCCGTGGGCGACACCTCCGCGCCCCAGTACGACGAAGGACCAGACTACTTTCCCGCTCCCCTCTATGCGCCCGCCACCTATTGGCTGCGCGCCGCCAATGCCTGCGGCACCGCCGACGCCCGCGTCGCCACCTTCGCTCTAGCCCCGCCCGCCTTCACCGCCGCGGCCGTCGTCAACGCCGCCAGCGGCGCCCCGGGACTCGTCCCCGGCTCCCTCGCCACCCTCTACGGCACCGGCTTCACCACCCAACGCGGCCTTCAACCGGTCCATCAGACGCCCCTGCCCGTTTCCCTCACCGGCACGCGCCTCGAGATCAACGGCCGCCCCGCGCCTCTGCTGCTGGTGGCCGATGTTCGCGACGGCGCGCAGCAGCTCAACTTCCAGGTCCCCTGGGAACTGACGGCGAACGCCCCCGCCACCCTCACCGTCTTCCGCGACACCGCCGCCAGCCCGGCCGTCTCGGTTCCCGTCCGGGCCGCCCAGCCCGGTATCTTCCTCACCGGCCCGCGCGCCGGCGCCATCGTCCACGCTGATTACCGCCTCGTCACTCCCTTGAACCCCGCCCGCCCCGGCGAAACCCTCCTCGCCTTCGTCACCGGCCTCGGACCCGTCACCGTTCCCCCCGCCACCGGTCTCCCCACCACCGGCGCCACCTCCACCCTCGACCCCGTCCGCGTCACCCTCGCCCGGCAAAACGCGCCCGTCTCTTACTCCGGCCTCGCCCCCGGCTTCGTCGGCCTCTACCAGGTCAACTTCGAAGTCCCCTCCGCCACTCCGCCCGGCGAATGGCCTCTCCTCCTCACCCTGGCCACCGACTCCAACGAGGTCACCCTTGCCATTCAATAGCCACCCCTTCGCCGCCGCTCCCAGCCCGGTGAGCGGCTGAACCCCGCCGACTTTCTTCCCGGTCTGAAACGGAACGTGTGACCGCCGTTCAAGCGCTTACTTGAAGGCCGGCGACGGAATCAACAGTGACTCGGCGGACGTCTTGCCTTTGACCCGATCTGGCCACGCGTGGCCCGGGCGGACCGTCCTTACCCTGCGCCATATCGCTCAACTCTTGCGCGATATCACCCGGCGGACCAGGCGTCGGCAGCCGTTCGTCCGGCCTCGATACCTGTGTTTGCCCACGAAGCGGGCTTCCGGCCACTTGGCACGCCACGTGCACTCTCTCCAGCACCATGAAAGCGCATCAGAACGAGCCCCCGCCCCCCGTCACGCTGGAGCAACTCTCGAGCGAAACCCTGAAGCAAGTCTGCTCGATGGTGGGTCCGGTGATCAGTCTCCTGATCCCGGCGCGGCATCCGGGCGACCCGCAAACCGACCACCCCGCCGCTTTCGAACGTCTCGCCAAGCAGGCCGAGGCCCAACTCCAGGAGCATCGGTATCTGGGGGACGCGTCCCACCTGCTCGGACCCTTGCGCGAACTGGCGAAGCAGGAAGACGGCCGGGGCAGCGCGGCGCGAGCGATCTATCTCCATCGCGCGGGCCTGCGCCAGTTCCATCTCGCGGCGCCCTTCGCCCCCACCGTCGTCGCGGGAACGTTCCCCCTGGTCACGCCCGTCCTCGCGGAATTAGCGCTCGCCGCCGAGTACTTCGTGCTCGCGCTCGCCAAGGGGCGTTTGCGCCTAGGCCGTTGCGCGCACGGTAACTGCACCGAGGTGGAACTGCCGCCCGGCATCCCGGTGAGCTTTGAGGAAACCCTGGCCTCCTCACGCCCGGACCACGATCTGCAGAACCATGCCACCGCCAGTGCCGGCCATACCGGCAGCGTTCGCTTCGGCACCAGCACCCAGCGGGAGTCCGTCGACGCGCGCTTCCACCAGTTCCTGCGCCAGGTCGATACGGAGTTGAGCCATCTGCGGCATGGTGCCCCGCTGGTCGTCGTGGGGATCGAGCGTGAACTCGCCGCCTATCGCCAGGCTGCCTCGTCCGCGTCGGTGCTGTTCGCCCGGCACACCAGTCCGGAACATTTGTCCTGGTCGGAACTCAACGCCGCCAGCCAGGCCGCCCTGCTCGAGGACTGGAACTTACAAGGCGAGCAAGCCGCCGCCGAGTTTGCGAACTACTCCGACGGCGCGCGCGTCCTCACCGGGCTGCGCGAGGTCCTCGCCGCCGCCAAGGAAGGCCGCATCCATCAGTTGCTCCTCGAGCGAACCGCCCGGCAGGAAGGGCTTCTGGGCCCGCTGTTTCCCCTGGGCGATGACCTCCTCGAAGGCGATCACGACCTGGTTAACGCCGCCGTCGTCTCCGCCCTCCGCACTCGCGCCCAGGTTCACGTCGTCGACGACGGCCGCCTCGGCCCGGAGCGCATCGGTGCGATCCTCCGCTACGCCACCACTTAGCCGGCAAAGCCATCCAGCCCGCGCCGGTAGGCGCGGGCTACCTACGACCGCCCCCTCGCGATCACCCGGCTGTCGCCTCCCCGCGCCCGCGCGCCCAAAACCCCGCCAGCGGAGCCATCCAGCCCGCGCCGGTAGGTGCAGGGTCCAAGCGGCACGTCCATCAGACCCCGTTCGTTCTGCCGCGCCAACCTCCTGCAATTGGGAAAGCGGAGAAATGCGAACCGATGCATCTGAAAAAGCGATGTATCGTCGGATCTATGGAATGGCTCAACTATCACCATCTCTACTATTTCTGGAATGTCGCGAAAGAGGGCAGCATTGCGCAAGCCTGTCAGAAACTGCGCCTTGCGCAGCCCACCATCAGCGGTCAACTGCGACAGTTGGAAGAGTCACTCGGCGAGAAGCTATTTGCGAAGTCCGGTCGAAAGCTCGTTCTGACGGAGATTGGGCAGGTCGTCTATCGATATGCGGAAGAAATCTTCTCGGTCGGGCGAGAGTTGCAAGACGTTCTTCATGGCCGGCCACGTGGGCGCCCCACTCGTTTTCTCGTCGGTATCTCGGATGTGATGCCGAAGTGGATTGCGTTTCGGATTCTGGAGCCGGTTCTCCGCATGCCAGAGAAGGTGCACTTGGTGTGCCTTGAGAACAATACGGAAGAACTGTTGGTCAAGCTCACGTCGCATCAACTGGATATCGTCCTCACCGATGCGCCCATCACTGTACCGTCTCGAGGCCGCGTCTTCAACCACGAGTTGGGTAGTTGCGGCATTTCCTTTTGTGGCACGCCAGACCTCCTGGTCCGCTATCGCAAGAACTTCCCTCACTCGCTCGACAACGCTCCCTTCCTCCTGCCCCTCGACGGGTCGGCGATGCGGCGCTCACTCGATCAGTGGTTTGACCGCCACCGCATACGCCCGGCCATCGTGGGGGAGTTTCAAGACAGCGCCCTGCTGAAAGTATTCGGGCAGGCTGGTGCCGGGATCTTCGCCGTTCCCTCCGCCGTCGAAAAGGACGTTCGCGATCGCTACGGCTGCGCCGCCATCGCCCGGTCCGCCGACATCACCGAGCGGTTCTACGCCATCTCCGTCGAGCGCCGCTTGCGACACCCCGCCGTCCTCGCCATCTCCGAGGCGGCCGGCAAATTCTTGCTCGGCACCGCCCGGCCAAAACCATCGTAATTCCCGATGGATTGCTTCGAAACTATCTGTTTGTCGAATTCTCACGATCGCTGTATGTTCGGATTGTGAGCTTGGCCATGCACCTTCACCGCCAGCAACACCAACTGGTCTTGACCCCCGATCTGGAGGAGTACGCGCGGCGCAAACTGCACTTTTCCCTGGGTCGTTTCCGCAATCGAGCTCGCTCCGCCACGGTCCAGCTCGGTGACCTGGACGGCCCTAACGGCGGTATTGACACCGAATGTCGCCTCGAAGTGCAGACCTCCTGGAACACGGAGATCAGGCTCGAAGAACGCGGCGGCAACCAGTTCGAGGTTGTCGCGCGCGCCGCTGAGCGAGCCGGCCGCGCCGTCAGCCGGCCAACTGGGTTGCCATACGCCAAAAGAGTTGCGCGCGGCCCAAGCTGTTCCCTCGGGAGCTGAAAGGAAACCCCATGGACGCCAACCAAACACGCTTCGAGCGCCACTTGCAACAGAAGATGCAAGACGTTCTTTGCTCGCTCAAGCATCACGGGGGCCGCATCGCGGTCGAGACATCGGCGGACGAATTCGAACAAGTCACGCTGATGGACGAACGAGAACTGGCCACCCTCGCCATTGACCGGGACACGCGACTCCTTCGCGAGATCCGTGCCGCTCAATTGCGGCTGAGGGAAAGAACCTTCGGTATCTGCCAGGATTGCGAGCGGCAGATTCCGGACCGGCGCCTGGAGGCTCTTCCCTGGGCCCGTCGCTGCGTCCGCTGCCAGGAGAAAGAAGATCTCAGGAGTGGCGACTCCCCTCCCCGCGTGTCCTTCGCCGCCTGACGGGACACCGCTAGAACACTTGAACCTTAAGGAGACCCATATGAAAATGATCAACCTGTTGACCTTCGCTGTTGGGCTCACCGCCATGAACGCGGTCGCCAACGACCACTTAGGAGCCATTCGGGACCACGCCAGCGCCCTGCATCGCGAATTTCGCGGCATCGAACAACTGGCGAAAAAGAAGAGCACCCCCTTGGCGGACCTGCAGACGCGTGTGAACGGGACCGCGGAGCGCGTGGCGCAACTCAAAAAGGCCGTGACGGATTTCGAATCGGCTAGCCCTCATTTGGCCTCGCATCCGGAATGGAAGCGTGCGAAGGAACTCGTCGGCCTGATCGACGTCTATCATTCGCTGAAAGCCCAGCTCATCGCCGGCGGCAGCGTGAAAGATCGCGGGCTGTTCAAGGCTCATGCCGGAGGCTTGGCCAAGCGCTCCTCTGTACTCCTTGAGACCACGGATCGCCTGGTGCGGAACTCCGGCGTCTGATTTCCTTCCCTGCAGCATCCCGCGGCGGGCGGTGAGCGACCTCACCCGCCCGCGCGCACCTGCCGCGAAATACCCATCAATCCCCGAAAGAGAAACGTCATGATCCTGCCAACCTTGAGTCGAAGTGTGCCTGTTGCGATCGCCCTCGCTTCCTTGTTGTTCACCCTCCCCGCTCGTGGCCAGACACCGGCGCAAATTAACTTAGAGAGAGAAGGTCTGGAGTTGCTGCGTCAACTGGCGGAGGTCGGCGAAGAAGTCGAATATCACGCCGCCCACCTGAACTCCTATACCCGCAACGTAAGGATTACCCGGTGGACCCATGCCCACCATCTGAACCAGATTCGCGAACTCGTGAATGTCGGCTTGCGCCCGGCCCTCACGCGCCTCGAACAAATTCAGCCCCAGCTTCCCGAGTGGAAAAAACGAGCGGTCGATAACTTACTGGCCGCCGCCCGAGATCTTTCTGCGGACATGGAGTTGGCCATCCTCAACTCCAACTCGGTCACCGCTCTGCCACCGGCGCTGAATGCAACTTACAAGGCCGCCATCAGCCGGATCGAACAACACGCCGCGGTCCTCATTAAGACCTCGAGTGCCGCCATTGCCTTCGCTGCCGCCCATCTCAAGGCCGCCGAAGCCGGCCTTGCCGTCCGCCCCTAGATAACGGAAGGAGAAAATCTGAACTCCCGCGGTCACCCTCCCGCTTGCGTTGCTCGTGATGCCTGCGATGGCCGGCACCACAGCCTGTCGCCCATCGCCGGCGACGCAACCGTGAGCGTAAACCCAAGTTCAACGACTCCAGATCTTCGCTGCTGGGAAAGTAGGCGCCGAAGCACGCCGATCACCGTGCCGTGCTTCGGATACGGCGTGCCTTCCGCCCGAGTCTTGGGACTGCGAAACACCCCCGGCCCCGACCGCAGCCGCGCCGATGCGTGCCTGGTGCGCATGACCGCCTTCCTCCGTCCGTCCATCCTTCCGCCGTCGCCTTCGGTACCACATCATCTGTGCGATTCCCGTTGTGGCTGCTCATGTCGCAGGGCTTGCTTCAGTTGGGAAGCTGGCTTCAGCCTGGCGACCTTCGAGCCCTGTCCCGTCGAGCCCTGTCCCGGCTTGTCAGATTCGTGCCGACTTTTGTGATTGTCTCTGCCGCCACTTACCTGCTGGCTCTGCCAGCAGGCCGGCCGCACCGCTTCACCGGACCCGCCGCGCCCAGCGAATAGGTGGCACTGCGAGCTCCGGTCCGGGTGCCCGGTTAGTGGAATTTACCGACCTGCTCCCCATCCATCCTCCGCCAGTAGGCTCGTGGGCGTGTCACCGCTGCTCGCCATACCCGATATCCGGTCAGCACCGCCCGCCGTCGTTTTTCATACTGCACCATCGAGACGGAAGTAATCGTTCGCCGTTCCCCGGTACTGGCGCGAACCAATCCCAGGACATGTTCCCCCTTCCCCCAGAACTGAAGTCACGCGACGGCGTCCGGCTGTCCCTCTGCGCCGTGCTGATGGCCTGGGTGCTTCCCGCGTCGATGCACCGTTCTCAGGCGTTCTCCCGATCCTTCTTCCTCCTTTTTTCGGTTTGAGCGCCATCTTTCTGCTCGTGGTCATCGCGTTTCTTCAACGAATTGAAAAACGGAGTCGCCAGCGCCTGACTGACTCACTGCCAAAGCCCGAACTCCCCCTCGAGGTGGCGAAACACCCGGAAAGAGGAGTGCCGAGCCATCGAGTGACGCCGACCAAGTCACCCCGCAGAAATTCGCCAAGGCCAGCCGGCGCGCTGTTCAGTTTATACTCTTGAAGTCGTGAATCTTGACGGGACCGTGCGTCAGTGGAATAACCACAACCTACATCAAAAGCGTTTTGGCGACTCACTGGGGGGGCTTCGGCCGCGGCGGCAGCCATGATGATCATCGACCTGATTTTAGTGCTCTCTTTGTCTGCGGCAGAGCCTGCTCCAGTCCGGCCGTTGGGAATCTGTGAGGCGGTCTCACATGCCGACGCGGCCGCACCCAGGGCACTGTGGCTTCGCGGCACGGCTGGGACTCGCGGAACCGATGGCGAGTTCTTTTTGCTGGATCTCACGTGTGCTGACCTGGGAGCTTTCACCTCCGATGCTGGCGGCGCCGCAGTGAATGTCCTGCTCGCGAAAGACCTGGAGCCCAGGATGGCTAATAGAGTTCGTGCGGCAGCATCTCGCGGCGAGAAAGCGATCTATCAGTTGCTAGTCCGTGGAACTCTCACGTGCAAAGATCCGCGCGGGATGGCGGACGCCGTCGTGGGACAGGGATTTGGTGCCTTCCGGCGGCTTCCCTGTGAGGTGGTCGTTCGGGAAATAAAGGTCTTTGAGGAGGTGAAATGAATGGCTGGTCTCCTTGCTGCAGTCGTGGCGTTCATGGTCACAGGGGCGCTTGGGCAGGATCGCCCGGAACGCCCGGTTCGTGGAGCCGTCGAGCTTTGTGATGTCGTGAATTCCACCGGGCAGCCGCGCTTGATACGCGCTGTCGGGCGCGTCGACGGGGACGGCTTGCTTCTGGTTGATATGACCTGTCCCGTCTTTGAAGCAGCGAATCATCTCCTCGGCACGATAGTGCGTGTCCCGAAGCTTGATGTTCCGCCAGGATATTCGGGAACATTTGCGGGCATGAGAGATAGCTTCGAGCGGCCCTTACTCCAGCTTGTCGTCCAGGGCAGGCTACACTGCAAGCTGAATATGGTCGTCGAGTGGGCAGACCCCTTGACGGCTCGCGGGGACGGGTTTGGCGAGGCCGGACTGATCCGTTGCATCTTGGAAGGCGCGCGTTTGATTCGGCTTGCCCACCTTCGCCCCAACATCAACAGTCCGCCGGACCTAAGATGAAGCGAGGCTGACGGAATTCGGGACTGGATAGAACCAGACCATCGCTGTAGTCGCGGGGAGGCGGACCAAAGCGGTGACCGCGTGGATTCGCCGCCCTGACAATGTTGTTCGACTCGCGATGGCTGTACCGGAACATGAAGTTCCAGATGTATGAACTTGGGCGCTTGGCGGTCGAGAAGCAGGTGTTCGGCGGGCGCGGAGGGAGCCATAGTTACGGTTGATGAATATCCGGCGGAGGGTGATGGCGGAGAGTTTCCAGGTCTTGATGCGCCAGCTCCTGCCTTGACGCTAAGATGGCCGAGACAGCTCGTAAGCGAACTGCCCCGCTTTATGGAAGTGCCTCGTGCCAAGCCGCACAACTGGAAGCCTGTCGAGGAAAATCATCGGCAAGACTCGTCTTCCGACATTGCGTGTCAAAGCCGCTCGCGCACGAACGAAGTCAATCTGGCCTCCTGAACCATCGCGAACCCAATCCAAGGAACGGCAAGGGGAGATTTGCAAATTTTATGGTGCTTGCCGCTATGGTGCGCGACTGTCTAATAGGCCATGTCCTGGATAGGGCTTGGCCGGCGCCCGGAAAAAAAGCCGACTGCGAGAGAAAATAATGACGTCTATAATAATTTGTAATGTTTTGGCGCTGCTCATTTTATGTCGATGTGCGCTGCCTCCTCAGAGCACGACAATTTATCAGAGCTCGACAGACAAATTTGCTCTCAAGCATGTGCTTGTGGCCCCCCAAAGCTTTACCTGGAACGCCTTGTTGATAGAAGCTAAGCACCACTTGGCTAATCGCGGACCTCAAACTCTGGTGGAAGAGGTGCTTTTCTCGCCGAGCAAGGAGGAACTTGCTAGAAGTGGCTTTGGAACGAGGATGGGCGAGGAGGGTGCGAGTATCGCCGACACCATTCAGCAGGGACGCCAGGGGTTTCCACGCGAGGAGGCTGGCTTGCCGACTCGTGGAATTGCTCGCTTGCTTGTTATTCGAAATCAAGCTTTATTTACCTTCAGACCGCCGGGAGTTCCTATGATAAATAAAACAGGTATTCGGGAATCGGTGTTATCGAGCAAAGATCCGACGCGTCTCATTCACGGGGGAAGAGCTTATCGTATCCTCCGGATTGGGATCTCAGGCAATAACCCTGTTGCCGCTTATATCAAAAGTGACGGAGACTCTTCTTGTGCTGTTTGCCAGGAGATTGCGCTAGATCTTTCAAACGTCTTAGGCGAAGGTAAAGTGGACGTCCAAATTCGACCGGATCATTGGTTCGCCTCCTCGACCTTTCCGCTGCTGTTTCGTTTCGAGCCAGATGACGGCCCCGGAAACTATTCTGACCTTTGGCTCAGGGGATTAGTGGTTGCACCAACGGTATACAACTATTATCGGAAACAGCATATTTTTTGCAATGTGAGGCCGGCCAATAGATTTGCCTGCGAGGCCTATGGACTGCAGGAGCGTCAATCATCCAGTGCTGTTCCCCAGCATGGTGGTGACCGGCGCCAGGGAAAGGCACGCCAATGAGCGGGATAGGTGAAGTAGCCCCACAAAGTTGGGCCATTTCCGGCGGCATAGGCCATGTCAGGAATGCAACGTTAGCTGGCGACGATCGACACCTCCGTCTGGCAAAGGCTCTTGGCTTTGGTGAGTTTGAGGATGATCTCGAAGCGAGCCGGAACACTACGGATTGGCCAGAGGACCGCCTAAAACCGTGAAGCGACGAACGAGTCGAATTCTGATCTGTTTGGCGTCGATGGCGCTGGGTTGGGCTCCGGGTCTCGACTGGTATCAGAAAAAAGTAAAGCTAAGAAGCATAGAGCCGCAGGCAATTCGCCGATACTTCGAGACCCCGGGAAATCGTTTAGGTGACTATTCGTTCATAGTGTTGACGCGCCGCGATCGGGACTTCAGAGTAAGTCCGGGCGTGGGATATAGTTATGACGTGTTTCTTCGGCAGTACGATGAAGCGCGAGGTGCGGTTGGAAATGTCGCACTGTTCATTCAAGTTCATGGCCGAAACACCGTCGCTTACCATCGACGCGGCGAGGTAGTCTATTTTGGACGTGAGAATCTTTTTGCGATTCCTGGCCACGAAGGAACTCTGCTGGGCCTGACAGGGGACGGGAGAATGGTGGCGCGGACATCGGCTTTACCGACAGAGACGGAGGCCTGCGTGCTGACAGAACGGATTCGGAAGAATTTAGATGACCCGGGTTTGGAAATTGTGTTCCGGACAGAGCCTTGGTTTGCCGGGCAACTGCCAAATGAAGTGATCGCTTTTTGGGCATTCGATGGTCCGGCGCCGACTCATGAGGAACACCGCGCGTTAGATAGGGTGTATTGCTCCTCCTCGCCTCCCTCATGCAACTGCAAACTTCGTCATGGGAGCGGTCTCATTTACAGGTAAGCGTCCAGAGTTGACGGGATGGACATAGTCCGCACCGGATTCATCGAGATCGGCGGCCCAAGCGCTGTGACGTTGCTTGACCGAACCAACTACCATCCGTATGGCCGCATGAATGGCGTCATGTACTCGGTCAAGGCGTTCTCTTATCGACCTGTGGCTGGCTATGGAGGTGTGTGGTGAAAGGCTTCCTTCTTCTGCATTTGTGCATAGCACTTCCAAGTGCGTGGTGCGATCCGAAATGCGGTCTTCAGGACCGTGACTTACTGGCCCTTAACGAGGAATGGCGACAAACGCACGGCAGCCCGCCGCCGATGGCGAAGACGGAGTTCCTTGCGGAGGAGGCTGCGACCGGAATGTTTCGTCTTCTCCGGATCGGCAGTGACCGTTCGATCTTTTTTCTTGACCCGTCGCGGGTGTTTGCCAGATGGAGTGTTATCCCGTTACCCGTCATTAAGCCAGAAGAGGCGCTAGCGAGATTTTTTCGTCGATATCGTGACTCTACGGCTGAATTCTTGTGGCTTGAATATGGTCGGGTTCGTTTCGGCCAACGCGAGCGCGCCGTTCTCTCCAGTAGCGCCTCCTTCGCATGGACACCTTGCCAGCTTCCGCGTGTCGATGCTGTCAAGGTGCACGAGATTGATCGGGAGCAACGGGAGCTGATCGAGCGTCTGATCCGAGCACAGGTTAGAGACTTCCTGTCCGTAAATGGTTATGAAGGGGCAATTGGTCTCGACGTTAAGACGCCCGGTCGATTGGTCGAGGAAGTCAGCTCCATCGAAGTCGTCGCCAACATAACGCTGAGGGGAAGGCACATAAGCGTTCCGCTATTCGTTGACCTGAACATGGGCGTCGCTCCTTTTGTCGGGCGTTGTCGTTTTGTGGCGCCCCTTACCCCTGCTCCTGGTACTGTTTAGCGAGGGCGCATCGTGCGGGGGGACGCCTGGGAACGCGTGGCGCCGGGCTTTCTCTAAAAGTCCCCCGATCCACCCAACGCGCGCATCAGACCGGACAAGCGAGGGCCTCCGGCTACCGAATCGTGTTATCGAAGTCTTTCGGCAATTACGGCTGCAGGTAGCGTGGCTGCTGGCGGTAATTACAACCAAGTTGGCACTAGAAGCAGTCTCATAAACCAGAAAACATAACTATGGCAGAATGTTTGGGATATGGCCTCCCCCGGCTCTGATAATTTGACAGACGCGCAGTGGGCGCGGTTGGACGGGTTGATTCCGGAGCCGACGCGCCGCCAGGACGGCCGCGGTCGACCCTGGCGGTCGCGGCGCGAGGTGCTCAACGGCATCCTGTGGATTCTGCGGACCGGTGCCCGCTGGAAGGACCTGCCCGAACGTTACCCGCCGTATCAGACCTGCCATCGCCGCTTCCAGCAATGGGTGCGCTCCGGCGTCCTGGCGGGAGTACTGGCCGCCCTCGCGCTGGATCTCCGGAACCGCGGCGGCCTCGATCTACAAGAAGCTTTCATCGACGGGAGTTTTGCTCCCGCTAAAAAGGGGGTCTCCACGTGGGGAAAACCAAGCGGGGTAAGGGGACGAAGATCATGGCAATTGCAGACGGCGCTGGTCTTCCTCTCGCCATATGCACAGCAAGTGCTACTCCTCATGAAGTCAAGTTGGTCAGCCAAACCCTCCGCCGCTACCGCCGCCGCTGGAAGATCGAACGTCTGTTTGCCTGGCTCCAGAACTTCCGCCGCCTCATCGTCCGCCACGAGTATCACCCCGATAACTTCCGCGGCTTGATCCACCTCGGTTGCGTCCTTATCCTCCTTCGCTATTTATGAGACTGCTTCTATTGTGACATCTTGGAGTGCGATAATAGCACTCGCGGGTCGGGCTCCGGGAAGCCAATCCCACAACCAGAAGTCCGAGCCCCGAGGCGTTGGCGATAATGGTGAAAGTAATAGTTGTTTCAGCGATATTGTTTTATTGCGATCCTGCTGTGGCGCAAGAGAAGACCACATCTGGCGTGCTCGCGGCGTTGATAGAACTCTGGACATGGGAGCAGTATTGGGAAGGACAAACGATCATTGGGCCTGAACATGCTCCTGGGCGTGAAATTGCCGGGATCATTTTCTGGAATAGGCTTCCTGCTGAACCCGGCATTGGTATGTGCTCAGTCGATATCGGGAAATGTGTCTTTTATCCGGATGCGCTAAGCGCGGGCTCAAAGTTTGAGAGCGTGATTCATCCGAATGAGAGCATGGACTCCGCTTTAAATAAATTGATTACCACTTCGCTGGTTAAATTCACCTCCGAGTCGTCTCTTAGGCTTGGCCAACCCAGACATATGCAAGCGGTCGCTCAAGATCCTCTTGATTTCGTCCGTAGAACCATTCGCTTTAAAGTGCCGGTGCTTGGCAAGCCTCGATCGATACGTGAAAGGCGGTCGCATCCGCGAAGCGTGATCGATGCTCTTAGAGCCAACCTGGGCTGTGATCCGCACGCCCGATTGGAGTGTAAACTTCATTTGTTGATTCCCTTCTTCAGCGCTGCAGACCCGTATGTGCCTGTGTTCCGCGAATGCGCCGGCTGCGGTGAAGGTAGAGCGAGTATCTGACATGCCTCCCGAAAACTCTACCAGGTAAAACTAGAGGAGCTCCCCCCACGAAAGGAGCCAGTAGAGATGAAGAAGAGCCGATACACGGAAGAGCAAGTGATCACGACGGTGAAGCAGATGGAGGCCGGGCGGAAGGCCAAGGAGCTATCGCGCGAACTGGGCGTGAGCGAAGCGACGCTATACGCCTGGAAGTCGAAGTATGGCGGCATGGAAGTGAACGAAGCCAAACGGCTGCGTGAACTCGAACAGGAGAACGCGCGACTGAAGAAGCTGGTGGCCGACCTGTCGCTGGACAAAGACGCGCTGCAGACGGTGATCCGAAAAAACGGGTGGAGCTTGTAGGGCAACGGCGCGATGTGGCGCTCGTGATGGCCGAACACGGACTGAGCGAGCGCCAAGCCTGCAAGCTTTTGGAAGTGGATCGCACCTCCTATCGTTACGAATCGCAACCGGAGCGGAATGCCGAACTGCGGCAAGCGCTGATCGAGTTGGCCCGGCAGAAGCCGCGGTTCGGATACCGGCGCCTGGGAGCCCTCCTGATCAAGCGTGGTTGGAAAGCCAACATGAAGCGGATCTACCGGCTGTACCGCGAAGAGCATCTGACGGTGCGCCGACTGAAACGCAAGCGTCTGTCAAGAGTCACACCACCAGTTTCCGCGCTAACCGCGGCCAATCAGGAATGGGCCATCGACTTCGTGACCGATGCGCTGGCCACCGGCCGCAGCTTCCGTGCGTTGACGATCGTGGACAGCTTCACGCGCGAATGCCCAGCCATTGAGGTCGACAGTTGCTTGTCGGGACATCGTGTGACGCGGGTGCTCGATCGCGTGATCGAGCAGCGAGGCACGCCGGCCGCCATCCGTTGCGACAACGGCCCGGAGTTCACCTCGCGGCACTTTTTGAGTTGGTGCGAAGAACGGAAGATCCAGTTGATCTTCATTCCGCCGGGACGGCCCATGCAGAACGGCCACATCGAAAGCTTCAACGGGAGACTCCGCGACGAATGCTTGAACGCCAACTGGTTCACGACTCTCGCCGACGCCAAAAGCAAGATCGAGGCGTGGCGGGAGGACTACAACACCGAGCGTCCCCATTCGGCGCTGGGCTATCTCTCGCCCGAGGAGTTCGCCGCACGATGGCCATCGCGCGGGGACACTACATTGCTGGGGTGGAGAAAGGGGGCTCAAGCGCCGCCCCCTTCCCCCACACCCCCATCCCCGCTGCCCGAGACGGCAGCTCGACGAGGTAAGCTGATCCAGCTTCTCTAGTTACGTTTGGTAGGAAGTTTGGGGGCAGGTCATATCCTCTTCATGAAATTAGTAGATGGCGTTGTTTGGTGGCATGGGGCAATGGACGGTACGAGCGAGCCGAGTTCCGTCGCGCGCTTTCGTCAGCAGATCGAAGATTCGTTGCTCGTCGAAACAATTGGCGAGGAACTGCGATTCACACGGGATTTGCGAAAATAGGCTGTATTTAGGGAGTATCTCCAAACACAAATAGGGAGATTCGAGCTCAAGCGGCGACGCCCTGGCGAGGCGTAGGCTGAAGTTGATCCCAATCGTTGGACTGGGGCATAGACCATGTCCGGCACCAGGAAAGAGGTGGCTTACTGTGATGTGTTCACTACAGTTACAGAAAGTGACTTAACCATTCAGCGTGAAGGCAGAGATAAATTAATAGCCGCCATCAGCTCTTGCTCGAGGCGCGAGCTGGTCTTCGGGATATCAATGCGAGCGCCGCCTTGCTCGTTAGCGGCCAAGCGCTCGTTCAAGTATCGTTGAATCATCCTCACGACCGCTGAATCCGAGAGAAGCCATCCATAAGCCTTCCATTGCTCAATTGCTACGAGGAAGTCTTTCGCAATCACCTTTGGTGCTGTGCCCGGCGGGAAGCGCGGCCCAATTGCCGGCAGCACGCGGTAGTTCCGTTCCGGCGCCAGCAACGGAGTGATCTGGTCCATCACTGGAATCGGAAGTTCGTAGGGCGTGCGCAAGGCGCGTCCGGTCGCAACATAAGCGGTGGTGGGCCCTGGAAGATAGGAGGATGATAGATGAAAAACGCCTCCCTGCCTTCCTGGCTCAATAGGATGATCAAATCCGTCCCATTGGAGAAACACTCCCATCGCAGCGGACGATCGCACTAAATGCAATGGGAAGAGCGCGGCCTGCGGCGCAACCGCCCGCGTGACGACCGGAGGAGACGATCGCCAAGTTGAGTGATCGGCTTTCAGTGATGTGTCGCCGACTGAAGCAACTATAGCGAAGATCCGGATAGCATCTTTAGCCGTGGTCTCGTTCGATACGGAGTAATCAAAAGAGAAAGAACCATCGCTTTTTCGCGACTGCTTGACGTCGATCCTGGGCACAACGGCAAATTGAGGCTGAAATCGAAACGTAATCACATCATGATCGCGCGCTTCACCCGTCTTGACACTTTTGGCGAAACGAATCACGTACTCCTGCTTGTCGGCGTCAAAGAATACGAAACAAGGCTCCTTGCATTGTTTGACAACGCCCGCTTCGCCATCCCATCGAGGAATTTCAAGCAGGCGCGCTTCAGTAGGCGAAACGGCCTCTTCGGCGCAAATAGTACTGTGGGCACCAAGAAAAATACTGATGCAGACAAGTCGCCAGAGCCGCATGTCGTGATCATACTCCTATTGGAGGTAGGCCATGTCCATTGCCAGAAGAGCCGGGTCGATGGCCGCCTCCCGTTGGTCGGCCCCGCTCCCAGCCCCATCGGTTCACCGGGAGGTGCGAACCGAGCGATCTTTTCTTGACGAGTCTTCCACCGGGTATCCCTCCACGCGTTGCTCTCCAGCGGAGCTCGCTTCTGTTTCCCAGCTACCGCGATTCTGCTAAACCGAAATCTTACTGTCCAATGCTTTTTCGCCCGGATAGTTAGCTGTGTCTAGACTCGTGTCTCACGTCAGGGGACAAAGCCCATTGCTCATCGCCCACCCCGAGGTCAAGCTCGTGAGCATTTATGACAGCGTCGACCTGCAGACCCCGGATGGGTACTTCACGTTCATGCTCACCTGCCTCCTGAGCGAGCGCGAGATCCTCATCAACAAGTGGCGCTCACGCATCGGGATTGAACGCGCCAAAAAGGAAGGCCAGTATCGAGGCGGACGCGGCAGGCCGTGGCTGAGAGCCTAAGTGGTCGTCGCGGCGCCAGGGGCCTCAACGACTTCCATAGCTCCCCTCGTTCTTCGGGTGCTGCAGATGAATCCCATTTTGTTCCATAGTCTCCCTCTCAGCTGCTTGTTCTCTTTCACTTTGATGTCGGTGAAGTATCGCTCTAGACTCACTTTGAGCGCCTCGTGGAACTTGACGACGTCGATGACGTAGCCATCTCCGTCGACCCGCTGCAGCAACTCTGGCTGGTCCCTTTTGATTAGCCACTTCTTCTTGGCCTCCGCTTGGTGGAGCAGACCGCACCGGATATCGGCGTAGAAGTCCGCGCGTACCTGGGGATCCGCAAAATACGGCTGGAACTCATGTCTTTCAAGGAAGCGCCTGAAGACCGTCCCTGGTCGCTTTGACTGCTTCCGTCCTTCGATGAACTGCTCAATTGTCTCTACGAGCAAGCAGTCGATCGAGAGGACGACGAATCCTGAATTCGGGTTCGGCAAGCACTGATCGGCGAAGTCCAGGAACCGCCCCTCTATGCGGTCACGCACAATTGCTACTGCTTTATCCCAGTGCGCCGTCTTCGTCAGGATCAGACTATCCCAATCATCAGCGGTATACTTGGGGGAAATGCGCAAGGTATTGGAGGACATAAGTTCACCATTCTCTCCGAAACGGCGACCGTCCGCATGCGTTAGGGGGGCCTATCGGCGGCATAGGCCATGTCCGGGGCATAGGCCATGTCCGGCACCAGAAAAGGCAAAGGTCAAGTCAAAAATCTGCTTCGAGGGCGAGAACGGGAAGACGGTCTGCCAATGAGCCGACGACTCTTGCATCTGAAGCTCTATTATGGGGGACTCTTGATGTTCTTGTCGCTACTCTTTCAGGGTGGCTGCTACCGTGCTTATCCTCCAAAGAAACCTGAAGGAGTGCCAGTTGAGGCGGTTTGGGCAGGTGGGATGGATGGTGGAGGTTGGGTGCTTTGTTCAACGTCGTCTTCCGAGTTCAACACCTGCACAATTTACGACGAGGAAGGCCGTAGTCCTGGACCTGCCCGTTATGCTTTCCGAAATGGCGGCGGGGCGGCAAGGCCAGAACAGTTGAAGTATACGTATCTCACAGGGAAAGCAATCGGTCTTGAAGGTGGCTTGGAACTGGCACGTATTGACGACAAGAATTAACGATCTCAACAGCCAGGGGCGGTAGGCGGGGTAGGCCATGTCCGGGGCATAGGCCATGTCCGGGATAGGCCATGTCCGGCACCAAGGGCGATAGGCCATGTCCGGCACCAGGAAAGAAACGTCTCTGCTGACCATCGGGCCAGTCCTGTGAATTGGGCACCTCGCTATGACGCCCAGTTTCTCGATGGCGCATCCTTCAACGCCTTTCTCCGCTACGTCCGAAGGGTGCCCCGAACGCGTCGATCCGCGTGATCGCTCCCCATGGTGCGATGCGCACCGGCGGGAGTATGAGCGCCCCCGCCTTCGCATGAACACCGAATCCCGTGCCGTTTATAACTCCCCCGGTGGAGAGCGCTCCGGGATCGCTTCCGGGCCGAAGAACCCCTATGCCGCACGTGCGTCGCAGAAGGGCGGGTGACCGCGACGGAAGAGATTGACCACATAATCCCCTTGTCGGTACGGATCGACCTGGCTTTCGTCCGCTCGAACCTGGCTGGCCGGTGCCGTCCCTGTCATCGCGCTAAAACGGCGCGGCAGCAACGCGGGCAAGGTGAGGATTGACTCATTGTCGCCGTTCTGATTTGACTGCGTCCGGGGGTGCAATGGTGGTCACGCCTATGCTCCGACTGTGAACGCCGCTCAGCGGGTGCGGGTCGATCCAGGTGTTCAAAGGAAGGGTGCCCATCAAAATCCTTTCCTTTACGATCTCGACATAGTTCGTTTGCATTGCTATCAGCAGCTCTTCTACATCCGACAGTGCTGCCAATCTCTTCTCTTTCGGCATGAGTAGCTTCAACCACTTCGGGCGCGGATAAGGCGCGTCCGTACCCAAAGGGTGAATGACCTTTTCTGACTGACTTTCGGATTTTCCATGAGCGATCAGGTCGCGGTAGGTTTTAAGTTCTCGAATGGTCGTGAACGGACGCTTCCCCTTCTCCGGCACAATATCCATCAGATTCATGACATGAGCGATCTTCCCCATCACACCATCCCGTTTGGTGAAATACGTCTTCTCTTCAAGGAAGGTTTTATGATCCAGAATTTCCAGGATAAGGTTGCAGTAAGCTTCAATGGTGTGAAAGGCGAACACCCTAGCCGTAATGGCAAAATTCAACCATTCGCGGTCGGTGTCTAACGCCATGGCGGCGGAAGCCTTCGATATTGACCACAATCGGTGATGGAAGAAATCCCGGAACTCATATTCTGTTTGAAGTTTCGGCTGTTTTGGCTTGCTCATCGCCGCGATATTAGCACTTCAGGCCCGCACGCGGTAGGCCGTGTGGGCAGCAACGGCGCGGCTGACCGGATCGGCGCGGGCAAGGTGAGGACGGGTAAGGAGTTGCCCTTCCTTGGAAAAGTCGCTACAAAGAGGAGTGGGCATACTCGATCCGAAGTTTCTTGACCGGCCAATAACCGAAGGATTGCTGGCATTCGTAGACGATAGCGGAAGCCCGAATCTCCATGAGTGGTACGTGCTGGCGGGCTACGTTTCTACGCCCGAACGATGGAATCACTTCTCAGACAAATGGCAAGAAGTACTCGATGAAGATCCAAAAATGGAGATGTTCAAGGGCAATCGCGTCTACGCGAAACACACCGTTTGGAGTTCGATGACGGAAGATGATCGTTCCGCTCGACTGCACAAATTCATTGACGTAATCGGCGAATGCACGATGCGGGCCGCCTATGTAGCCGTTCGCCGCGCTGACTACGACGAAGTGCTCCGGGATCATTTGTATTCAGAGGTACGCTCACCATTTTACTGGCTGTTTCTGAGCATGATCAAGTCATTGGAGTCGTGTGAGCGTCACTCTGGCGACACTAGGCGCTTGAATGTCATTTTTGACCGTGATGATGTTCACCCGGAGATAGCGTTGAACCTACTAAAGTCTCAGTATTTCGCAATGGGTTTCAGCCAACGGCTGGCCTTCGTGGGCTTTGGAGACGATGAAAGTACGATTCCGCTGCAAGCGGCTGATCTACTAGCGTGGCAGGTACGGCACGCGTTGTGCAACCCCGATAAGCCGTCGCCTCACCATGACCGATGCTTGCAAGCCCCGCAGCTACCAGCCTTCGGTCAGTTCCTAACCAACGATGACCTCGAAGGACTCCGTGACGTAATGCTTCAGAATGCAGAACAGAAGGGACTACGGTTAGTTCATCGGCGCATAGGTGGAACCGACAGGAAGCCCATCATGTCGTGGGAAGTAGAACGTGAGTTAACTGAGTAAGTGACAACGTACCGCATAGAGCCGCTGGCACATGCCCGCAGAACGACGGGCTAAGTACTCTGTATGAAAAACAGAAATCAACCACCGCAACTGATCACTACTACCACGTGCATCGCCGCTATCGCACAGGGCGGCAAGGTGCATATCATGTCCGGCATAGGCCATGTCCGGGGCATAGGCCATGTCCCATAGGCCATGTCCGGCACCAGGAAAGAGACGCCCATGCGGAGACCGCCGACGCAAGCTAGGGCCCCGACCGCCTCCACGGCCCGCCGGCCGCCAATTGTCCACCGACCGCAACCCAAGCTCGCCATCACCGCATCCACCCAGCCACGCCTCCAGAGCATAACCCGCAAACTCAGCCCACGGCCCGTCGCGCCACCTCCTTCGCGACCACCAGCATCCACCCCGGCCGATTCCACACCGACCCCGACCGCACCCGTTCCCAAGCCGCCGCCACCTTCTCCGCCTCGATCGGCCCCCGCAAAAACGCCCCCCAATCCAACGACCACCGCGTAAGCTGCTCAAAACACAACACACCCGTCGGATCCACGCCCTCCACCTGTTCCGAGCAAATACATTCCGGACAAGATCCATCCGGCCCATCGGAATGCCTTTTGATGAATAGGAGGGTTCACGTTTTTACTGTAGCGCTGGGATCGAACGCATTGTCACGGCCCGACTTCGAGGAACTTTGCTAGAGTTCATAGATCAATGGCAGACAGTACCGTTCGCATAACCGCACCGGAGCAGGTTGCCGCGTGGATTGCCGAAGTGATGCGGGGAGAAGTCGAGACGTCAACGGACGGGTTCTTGATTTCCGGCCGCGGCCTCAATGATCGGCGTATCAGCCTTACCAACGCGCGAGTTCATGACCTCAATTCCGTCCTACAACAACGTCATCAGGATGATGAAACGGTACTCTGGGACTCTCGTACGTTTGAAATGCTAGTTCGCGAGGAGAGCCGCTTCGGTCCCCCTCTCTTTCTCCGTGAAAGTGGTCATCTCCATAAGGAAGACACGGACAACGGGCTGACGTACTCCGTTGGAAAACCGAGTGACTTGTACGCGCTGTTTCTACTGACGCAAGTCGGCGAAAGCGGGGCGCTCCGGCTGCGCATGCCAATTGCCAGCTTTAGAATCGAACGAATGCTTCAAACGAGCGAAGGGACGATCGACGCAATCGAGTTTTTCAAAGGCTTAATGCCGCGATTGATTACCGTCAGGGTCGAAGCAACTCGCCCGAGGACTCTTTCGGAGCTCGCGCAGCTTGCGTCCGCCTTCCTTTTCCACCTCACGTACAACATAGATGTGCCGTTTGTAGAAACCCGCTCATGGGAAGATCTTCTCCGTGCGACCAGAATTCGAAGTCGTAGGTCAGCCGCGCAAGATATCGAGCCTCCGCGTCGGCACTATATTCGTGATCTAATTTACCACTATCAAATGGCGGTTGCTTCCGATAGTCCCGTGTTGGCCTTCCTGTCGTATTATCACGTTGCCGAGCACTTCTTCGAACGAGTCTTTAACGACGATCTCATTGCCAGTGTCCGGGATCAATTGACGCAGCCAGGATTCTCCTATCGGCGGAAAAAGGATATTGATGGACTTATTCGCGGGATTTCGAAGCGTCTTCAAATAAGAGGTGAATCAACAGTATTTAGTGAGCGCGAGGCTCTTCGGCTGACCCTTGAACGGTTTGTGAGGATTAGCGACCTCGCGGCTCGTCTGCAGTCATACGATTCGGGTCTAGTCAGCCACTATTCTTTGAACACTGTTTCTTTCTGCGATGGCGAAACGGTCGACCTTAACGGGGCTGACGAATCCAAGACGTTCCAGGCTCTCGCGAAGCGGCTGTATAAGACCAGAAACGCGACAGTTCACTCGAAAGACGGAGACAAAGACCGCTATGTTCCATTTCAACACGACAGGATTCTAACCCGCGAGATTCCGCTTATCCGATTTATTGCGGAAGATATCATCATCGGTAGTTCTACCCTGATGCAGTAAAGATAGGGCACGTTTCTCTCGCGTCGGCATAGGCTATGTCCGGGGCTGTAGGCCATGTCCGGCATAGGCGGCATAGGCCATGTCCGGCGCCAGGCTGTTGCCGTCGTCATGGCTGAATTGTTGGAGATTCTCAATCAGCTTTATGAGCAACATCCAGAGATCCGACCTGATGGCTTAAAGAGCCCCTGAGCGGTAGTCAACCATCAGCATGAATTAGCCGGCAATCGGCCTGCACTTGGCTGTTCGGCCATCGCTGTGGGCTGATGGGGCATTGTCCACCTCACCCCTGCGTTGCCCTAAACCTATCCAACAAGGTTAGCGCTAGCCGCATGCGGTGGGCCGATTCGCCACCGCATTTTCAGCGCAAGTATCCGATAACGGTCACCTGCGAAACCCAGTATTCAGCGGAGGTCCCAAGTGTCCCGCAAGAATCGATTCGCCCAGCCAGGCCACTGGCTGCACATCACCCAACGCGGCAACTGACCTGTCCGGCATAGTGCGGCAGGGGCGTTCCTTGACCTGGAGACCGGAGACATCCACCCGCCGCCGGTCAAGACGGGACAGGAACGAGGCCGGGAGCGCTGGATCTTCGCGGGCGGGCTTCGTCGATGGACCCTGCCTCGAGATCCAAGCCCGGAATCCCGCCTTCCCGGAGACCGCTACGGCCAGTGGACCGGCACGGGCTTTGGTCCTCTCGCGACAACGTTGGAGAAAAGCGAATCCAGTGACCCCATCCCGCGTCTCGCCAGTGACCGAGGCCGCGCACCGGCCCTCAATCCAACGGCTTCGCCGGCGGGCCCATCAACAGCCTCTTCGGTTCTCCCACGCCCACCAACCCGCCATCGCCAGCGCCATCACCAAGTCATCATGACCCGTCCCCGCCCCATACCGCTCCCGTCCTCCCTTTTGGCTCAGCCGCTCAAACTGCCGTAACTCGTCCTTCAGCAAATCCGCCTGCGGCAACCCCGCCGCCACCTTCAGATACCCTCGCTCGAACAACACCTCCAGGCTCCCCACCAGCAGCTTCTTCGGCACGGACCGGTCCGAGCCCGACACCACCACCCGGTCCCCCGCCGTGATCGTCACCGGCATCAAACTCACCGGCAGCCGCGACTCCCGCAGCAACTGCGCAATCATCGGCTGCGAGGTCACGTCCACCAGGAGCTGGGTGTTCCCCTCCAGATGCGCATGCCGGCACAACTGACCCACCCGCATCACTAACTCCCCAATCCCCGTCCGCAGCCGGAACCGCTCCACCAGCACCACGCGCAACTCGCGCCGGTACAGGAATTGGTACGTCACCCCGTCGCGCGTGCCCGTCGGTGTCGGCCGGTACTCCAGCAGCACCAGCGCCGCATGATCCCGCGCATAACCTAAATCCAATCCCAGATAGTAATTCGGCCGGTGCCGCACGAACTGCAAGCTCGTCCGCGATAACTCGTCGAATCCCGGCACCTCCGCGCAGAACGCCTTCTCCAGCCACTCCTCCGCGAACACGGAGCGCTTCCGTCCGCCAAACCCGCACTCGTACTCCTCTTCGTACTCGGCTCCCGTCTTCCTTCGGCCCTCCGTCGCCAGAAAGCCCGGCGCAATCCGCCCCTCCGTCGAAGCCTTCCCCTCAATCCGCAGCCACGGTTCCTTCGCCGCGTCCGGACCACTCCAAATCTCGTAGAAGAATCCGCTCTTGCCCTTCGGGGTCGACAGCAGCCACAAGTCTCCATTGGTCGCCGCCAGCATCGGCGTCGCCGCCGCAAACACCGCGTCCGGCACCCGGGCCGCCTCGTCGATGATCAGCAGATTCGCTGTAAAGCCGCGCACCGTGTCCTCGCCGCCGGGCAGGGGAATGATCGACGAGCCGTTCGGCAGCTTCAGCGCCCGCGCGTTCGTCCCGTCGCCCTTCACCTTCAACCCCAATCGCTGGAGTAACTCCCGGCATACATTGGCCAGCTTTTGCGCGCGCCGCGCATCGATCGAGACAATCACCACCTGATGTCCCGCATAACTCAGCGCCTGGTGAATCGCCCTCACCGCGGCCATCGTGGACTTACCCCACTGCCGATGACAATTCAAGATCACCCGTCGCCCGCGCGCTGCCAGCAGCCGCGCTTGCGTCGCCTGCGGAGTCAGTCCCAACTGCTCCCGCGCGAACCGCACAATGTCATTCGAGTCCGTGAACCGGATCATAGCTGACCCGAGTATCTCAGCCGCCTCCGCCTCGCTGGCTTCCCTTTCGGCCCGAACTGATTGTGAACAAAGACGAAACGGGCTCGCCAAATTGGTGTCACCGCTCCGCCCGTTCCCGCCGGTTTCTCCGTTTCTCCCGCTTTCCGCTGTGCGCTCCCTCTCTCCTTCCTTCGCTGGCCGCCCCGTTCCCCTGGCTCGCCGCTCCCCCCGTTAACGGCGTTTTTCAACTTTTCTCGTCCTTTCTCCTCAATCACTTACTCAGTTTTGGCGTCCGGAGCTTTGCGAGCTGCGCGTAAAGTGAAATCGGGAAAAGCCGACATGCTCCATCAACCGCAACACTGCTATCGCTTGATCTCGTCCGGCACTTACTCGGCTTTTTCCCTCCCGGACTCTCCCCCTGATGCCAGCTATCACGTTCATCTCGTGAAATCCGGCGACGAGGATTACATCCCGGCGGACATGGAGGTGTGGCCCGTCTATCACAGCACGATCCTCCTCGCCCTTCGGGACTTCCCTGATGCCCACCAAGCCGCCATCGACGCCGTTCTCGCTCTTCAGCAGCGCCTTCGGGGCTGCCGTAACCGCGACTTACTTCCCAAGTAGCTTCACCCCTTAATCATCCCTTTTGAGGAGTTCCACCATGTCCCGTAAATCGTCCCCGCGCCGTTTGGCTGCCAATCGCCGCAATGCGCTCAAGTCCACTGGTCCCCGCACGCCCGAAGGCAAAGCCAAATCCTCGGGCAACGCCGCCATCCATGGGCTCTCCACGCTCCATCGCCATCCCTTGCCCTCCGGCTGCTTTCTCGCCATTGAGGACGAACCCGCCTTCAAAGGCCTGCTCGACGAGTATGTCGCCACTTACCACCCTCGCCATCGCGACGAGCTCGACTTACTCACCGAAGCCGTCTACGCCAAGTTTCGGCAAACCCGCCTCTGGCTTGCCGAATCCGGCCAACTCGAAACCGCCATCGCTCTCCATGAGCGCGAATTCCGCCAGAAGCTTCCCACCGCCGGCGCCCACGGCCACCTCGCCAACGGCTTCGCTCACTCCGAACAACTCGTCAAACTCTATCTGCGTTACGGCCATCAGCTTCACCGGCACTATCTTCGTTGCCCCAAAGAACTGAGAGACTTACAAGCCTCGCGGCTGCCTCAACCGAATTCCCCAATCGAAGCCAATCCCACGAACGGACACCCGGCCGCCGCTCCCTCTGCGTTGACGCCCGCCAGCGACTCGCAGCCGAACCCGGCTCCCTTGCCCGCTCCGGCGCCGCCAGCGCCCTCCCCGTGCGCCCCGTCACCGGATACCCCGGCCGAGCCGCCCCATTCGCCACGCACCCCACCGTCATCCGGACAGCTATAATTCAACATGCTCCGTTTCGCCCTTCCCATCGTCTTGGCCACCACCCTGTTGGCCCAGGAGAAAGTGCGCGTCATTGCTTTCGGCGCCCATCCTGACGATTGCGACATCGGCTCGGCGGGCTTGGCCGCCATCCTCGCCCAAAACGGCCATGCCGTTAAGTTCGTCTCCGTCACCAACGGCGACGCCGGCCATCAGACCTTGGGCGGCGGTGCGCTCGCCAAACGCCGCTATGCGGAAACTCAGGAAGTGGCCCGCCGCTTAGGCATCACTTACGACGTCCTCGGCAATCACGACGGCGAACTGCTGCCCACGCTCGACGTCCGCCTCCAGGTCATCCGCAAAATTCGCGAATGGAACGCCGACGTCGTCATCGCCCCGCGCCCCAACGACTATCATCCCGACCATCGCTACACCGGCGTCCTCGTCCAGGACGCCGCCTACATGGTCGTCGTGCCCAACGTCGCTCCCGACACGCCGCCCCTGCGCAAGAATCCCGTTTTCCTCTACTACCAGGACCGTTTCCAGAAACCCGCGCCGTTCCGTCCCGATATCGCCGTCGACATCACCGCCGTCTATCCGCAAAAAGTCCGCGCGCTCGACGCTCACGAAAGTCAGGTCTACGAGTGGCTGCCCTGGGTCGATGGCACGCTCGATCAGGTGCCGAAGGGGAAGAACGAACGCCTCGCCTGGCTGGCTAAATGGCGCACTCGCGTCATCACACCTGCCGTCAAGGCCTCGCTCGAGAAATGGTATGGACCCGCTCAAGCCGCTAAAGTCACCCACTACGAAGCCTTCGAAATCTGCGAATACGGCAAGCAGCCCACCGAGGCCGAACTTCGCCGCATGTTCCCCTTCCTGCAGGTCAAATGAAGCAGGACGATCGCGACGACCTTCAGAAGTTTGGCTACGCCCAAGTCCTCCTCCGTGAGATGGGCGGCTTCTCGAACTTCGCCATTTCGTTTTCCACCATCTCCATCCTCACCGGCGCCGTTACCCTCTTCGGTTACGGCTTTGACCAGGGTGGCCCGCTGGAGATGACCCTGGCCTGGCCCCTGGCCACGCTCCTCACCCTCGCCGTCGCCGCCTCCATGGGCGAACTCTGCTCGGCCTTTCCCACCTCCGGCGCCCTCTACCATTGGGCCGCCGCGCTCGGCAATCGTCACCTCGCCTGGTTCGTCGCCGCCATCAACATCGTCTCCTGCATTGCCAGCTATGCCGCCATCGATTACGCCTGTGCCCAATACCTCCTGCCCCTGGCGCGCATCGAAACCAACACCCTCCATCTGTTTCTGGCCTTCGTCGCCATCACTGTCTCGCAAGGCCTGCTGAACGCCTACGGCGTGGGGCTCGTCGCCAAGCTCAACGACGCCAGTGTCACCGTCCACATCATCGGTACCCTTGTCCTGGTCGGCGTCATCTTCTGGGCCGCCCCGCTGCAGCCCGTCTCGTTCCTCTTCACCGCCGTCAGCCCGATCGGTACCCAGCCCTATAGCGTCGCCTTCACCCTCGGCTTGCTCCAGGCCATGTGGACCTTCACCGGTTACGACGCCTCCGCGCACATGGCCGAAGAAACCGTCGACCCTCGCCGTCACGCCCCCTGGGGCATGGTCCTCGCCGTCGGCCTCTCCGGCGTCATCGGCTACCTGATGCTCATCGCCATCACCCTCGCCGTGCGCGACCTCTCCCCCGGCCAAACTGCCGTCTCCATCCTCCAGCGCGCCCTCGGCGAACGCATGGGCAGTTCGCTCTCCGCCATGGCCGGCGTCGCCATGTGGTTCTGCGGTCTCTCCGCTCTCGCCAACGCCTCGCGCACCGTCTTCTCGCTCGCCCGCGATCAAGGCACGCCCGCCGCCGCTCTCATCTCCAAAGTCGACCAGCGCCACGGCACCCCCGTCGTCGCCATCTGGGGACTCGTCGCCGCTGCCGTCGCCATGCTCATCTGGTCCGGCACCGTCGCCATCCTGGCCGCCGTCTCCACCGTCGCCTGCTACCTCTGTTACGGCATCCCCATCTTCCTCGGCTGGCGTGCCCGCTCCTCCGGCTGGGTCAAAGCCGCCCCCTGGAACCTCGGGGCCTTCGGCCCCGCCGTCAACCTCATCGCTCTGGTATGGGTCGTCGCTATCTGCGTCATCCTCATGCTGCCGCCCAACGAACTCGCCGCCAAAACCATGGCTGGCGTCCTCCTCGCTCTCGCCGTGCTCTATTATTCCGGCGCCCTCAAACGCTACCAGGGCCCCGCCTTCACCCGGCACCCGGAATAAATTCGCGCTTTTTATCGAACTCGCCCCCGCCCTGGAGCGTATCTACTGCCAAGATGTTTCTTACGCCGCAACGCCTTCTGCTGGCTCTTCCCCTCCTGCTCACCTCTTGCGACTTCGACGGCATGCAGTCGGACCGCTTTCGCGAAGACTTCCACCTCACCTACAAGCTCAACCCCGGCCAGCGCGTCTCGGTCGAGAATCAGAACGGCTCCATCGAAGTCAGTGGCTGGGATAAGAACGAAGTCGACATCAGCGGCGAACGCTACGCCCCCACCGAAGACTACCTCCGCCTCCTCAAAGTCGACGTCCAGGCCTCGGACTCGGCCGTCCGCGTCCGCACCATCCGCCCGCCCCAGATGGGCTGGCGCGGTCCCTCCGGCGGCGTCAAATACTTCATCCGCGTCCCCAAGCAGACCCTCCTCGATCGCATCGAAAGCACCAACGGCTCCCTCCGCGTCGAAGACGTCCAGGGCCAAGCCATGCTCCGCTCCACCAACGGCTCCATCCGCCTCTATCGCGACCAGGGCAACTACGACGTCTCCACCACCAACGGCGGCATCGAGTTCTCCGTCCACACCGGCGAAATCAAGGCCCGCAGCACCAACGGTGGCATCCGCGCCGACGACCTCACCGGCAGCCTCTCCGCCTCCACCACCAATGGCAGCATCCACGCCCGGCTCATGGCCGCCACCACCACCGCCATGCGCCTCGAAACCACCAACGGCGGCATCGAAGTCGTCAGTGAAAAACAGCCCCCCGCCATCCAGGCCTCCACCACCAATGGCGGCATCACTCTCCGCCTCCCCGCTGACCTGAAAGCCACCGTCCGCGCCTCCAGTCACTCCGCCGTCTCCTCGGAATTCGAGGTCAACGGCGAACGGGAGAAGAAGCGCATCCGCGGCACCGTCAACGGCGGCGGACCCGTCCTCGAACTCGACACCAACAACGGGCGGATTCGTCTCGAACGCCTCTAGCCTGAACCCCCGGACCGGGCAGGCGCATCTTACCCCTGTGCGCCTGCTCACCGCCTTCCTCCTCCTGCCCTCCCTCTGGGCCCAAACCTCCGCCCCCGCCCGCTCTCCCCTCCGGCTCCTCAGCGAGCATTTCGAGTCGCTGGCCTCCAGCACCGATCATTCCGTTGTCCAAATCGTCACCCGCGGCTATGCGCCCGCCTCCGAAGGCGGCGCCCCCATGCTGCAGGCCCAGCGCGGCAGCGGCTCCGGCGTCATCGTTGACGCCGCCGGCTATATCATCACCAACGCCCACGTCGTCGGCGCCATGCGCCGCGTCCAGGTCCTCCTGCCCCAGGCCGCCGAAAAGACCGTCGTGCACAGCGTCCTCAAGCCCAGCGCCAAAGTCCTCAACGCCACCGTCCTTGGTACGGACCGGGAAACCGACATCGCCGTCCTCAAAGTCGATCCGCCCAACGGTACCCTCCCGGCCCTCACCTTCGGCGACTCCGAACTCCTCCGCCAGGGTCAGATCGTCCTCGCCTTCGGCAGCCCGTTCGGTCTCGAAAACTCCGTCACCATGGGCATCGTCAGTTCCGTCGCCCGCCAAACCCGCCCCGACGATCCCATGATCTACATCCAGACCGACGCCTCCATCAACCCCGGCAACAGCGGCGGCCCGCTCGTCAATACCGACGGCCACGTCGTCGGCATCAACACCTTCATCCTCTCCCGCTCCGGCGGCAACGAAGGCATCGGCTTCGCCGTCCCCAGCAACATCGTCCGCAACGTCTACCAGCAGATCCGCGAGTTCGGCCGCGTCCGCCGCGGCCAGATCGGCGTCATCGCCCAGACCATCAACCCCGCCCTGGCCCACGCCCTCAGCCTGCCCCAGGATTGGGGCGTCGTCATCGCCGATGTGATCCCTGATGGCGCTGCCGCCGCCGCCGGCCTCGAGATCAAAGACATCGTCCTTTCGTTAAACGGCAAAACCCTCGAGAACAGCCGGCAGTTCGGCGTCAACATCTACCAGAACGCCGGCAAAACCGTCTCCCTCGAAGTCCTCCGGGGCGCCGAGAAGAAGAGCCTTCAGGTCGGCGTCCTCGAGCGTCCCCGCGACCCCGAACGCGTCCTCTCCTTGATCGCCGAAGACGGCAACATGGTCTCGAAACTCGGCATCCTGGCCGTCGACCTCGACGAGAAAGTCACCCCCCTCATCCCCTCCACGCGCCGCCTCAACGGCGCCGTCGTCGCCGGGGTCGTTGCTGACGTCTCCAGCCACGACGAACCCCTCACCGCCGGCGACGTCATCTACGCCGTCAACAATACTCCCGTCCGCGGTCTCACCGACCTCCAGGCTGCCGTCAAGGATCTCAATCGCGGTCAGCCCGTCGCCCTCCACATCGAGCGCCAAGGCCAGCTCCAATACCTCATGTTTGAGATCGAGTGATATCCTTTTCCCTTGGCTCAACCCCTCACTGTCCGCATCCATCCGGCTGACAATGTCGCGATCGCCGTCCATCCGGACGGCCTCGCGCGCGGCACCGTCCTGCCCGAAGGCGTCACCTTGCAGGAGACCGTCCCCCAGTCGCACAAAGTCACCCTCGTCCCCCTCGCGAAGGACGAGCCCATCCTCCGCTACGGCCAGATCATCGGCTACGCCGCCCGCGACATCCCCGCCGGCAGTTGGATCCGCGAAGACGTCATCCGCATGCCGGAGCCGCCCGAACTCGCCCATCTGCCCCTCGCCACCGCCGTTCCCGCCCCGGCTCCGCCCCTTACCGGCTACACCTTCGAGGGCTACCGCAACGCCGATGGCAGCGTCGGCACCAAGAATGTCCTCGGCATCACCACCACCGTCCAATGCGTCGCGGCTACCGTCGAGTACGCCGCCCACCGCATCCGCACCGAACTGCTCCCCCGCTTCCCCCATGTCGACGACGTCGTCTCGCTCACCCACACCTACGGCTGCGGCGTGGCCATCGACGCTCCGGACGCCGCCGTCCCCATTCGTACGCTCGGCCACATCAGCCGCCACGCCAACCTCGGCGGCGACCCCCTCGTCGTCAGTCTCGGCTGCGAGAAGATGCAGCCCTCCCGGCTGTTCCCGATGTTCGAAAGCACGCCCCCCGAAGTCGTCCGCCTCCAGGATCACGCGGGCTTTGGCGAAATCGTCTCCCGCATCCTCGAATCCGCCGAGCGCCGTTTGGCGATCCTCAACGAACGCCGCCGCGTCACCGTTCCCGCTTCCGAATTAGTCGTCGGTCTGCAGTGCGGCGGCAGCGATGCCTTCTCCGGCGTCACGTGCAATCCCGCTGTCGGCGCCATGGCGGACCTGCTCGTCCGCGCCGGCGCCACCGTCCTGTTCTCGGAAGTCACCGAAGTCCGCGATGCCGTCCACCTGCTCACGCCCCGCTGCGCCACCGAAGATGTCGCCCGTCAGTTGATTCGCGAAATGCAGTGGTACGACGAGTATCTCGCTCGTGGCCGCGCTGACCGTAGCGCCAACACCACCCCCGGCAATAAGCGCGGCGGCCTCGCCAACATCGTCGAAAAGTCTCTGGGCTCCATCGCCAAAGCCGGCTCCTCGGCCATCAGCGCCGTGGCCTCCCACGGCGACAAAGTCACCTCCAAAGGCCTCGTCTTCGCGGCCACCCCCGCCAGCGATTTCATCTGCGGCACGCAGCAATTGGCCTCGATGAACCTGCATGTCTTCACCACCGGCGAAGGCACTCCCTACGGTCTCGCTTTGGTCCCCGTTGTGAAGGTCTCTTCCCGCACCGCCCTGGCCGAACGCTGGCACGACCTCATCGACCTCGATGCCGGCCGCATCGCCACGGGCGAAGCCACCATTTCCCAAGTCGGCCAGGAATTGTTCGAACTCTTACTCGAAGTCGCCAGCGGCCGCCGCCAAACCTGGGCCGACCACTGGCGCCTTCACAATGCGCTGGCTCCGTTCAATCCCGGACCAGTTACCTGATCGCTTAACGCGCCAGGTCGTCGCCATCCTTCGTGCCGTAATAGAACTCTTCGCGCACGATCTTGTCGCCTTCCACCGTGTAGACGGCGATCTCGCGCAGCGCATGCCGGACGCCGGTCGCCTTCACCGTCACTTCGAAGTCGAACACGACCCCGAACTTATCGGTCGCCAGGTACGGACCTTCGCAGCTCGCCGAGTGAATCTCGTGCGCCGCCGCCCATTCCGCGCTCTTCTGAATCACCGCGGCTTTGCCCGCGGTCTCGGTCCCATGCGGACCTGCCACACCTTCCACGCTGACCATGTTGTCGGCATAGAGTTCTTGCATTGCATCGAAGTTCTTGAACTGCTTGCACAGTTCCACCAGCCGGGCAGCTACTTTCGGGGTACTCATCTCTGAAGCATAACCCGAAGACATTGCGGCCTCGTGACGAAGTATGATCGAAGCTTGGTTCGCGCCTTGCTTCTCATCCCCTGCGTCCTGCTGGCGCAGTTCGACCCCGGCCACGACTTGAACGTCGAGCTCGGCAAGCGCACGGAGAACCGCTTCCAACTGCGCTTCGAACTCCGTCAGCGCGTCGAGAACCGCACCGGCGCCGTCTTCGGCCGCGACCGCGATCTCGCTGCGGACTTCATCCGCACCCGCGTCGGCTTCACGGCCTTGCCCGCTTCCTGGTTCAAAGTCTCCGTCCTCGGGCAGGACACCCGCGCCCCCTTCTACGGCCTTCCCGCGCCCGGCAACGTGCGCGACCCCTTCGACCTGCAAGAGGCCTACATCGAGCTCTTCTCGAAGAAACAGCAAGGCTGGGGCTTCAACCTCGGCCGCCAGATGATCAACTACGGCGACACCCGCCTCATCGGCTCGCCGCAATGGGCTTACACCGCTCGCACCTGGGACACCGCCCGCCTCTATCACGTCACCAAAAAGGTGAAGCTCGAGTTCCTTACCCTCTCCACCATCGTCCCCCGCGGTGACGCCTTCAATAAGCCCGTGCTCGGCGATCGCATCTGGGGCACTTACAACGTCTTCCGCGAGTTACTCGGCAAAGAGACCTTCGACGTCTACGTCCTCCGCCACGATCAGAACTTCCCCGGAGGCTTCGCGGGCCCCGGCCGGCTGGGCATCAACCTCTATGGCACCCGCTGGGCGATCCCCTTGCCGCACCAGTTCCGCATGACGCTGGAAGGCGTTCTGCAGAACGGCAAAGTGGGCCTGCTGCCGCATCGTGCCGGGGGCGGCGTGGTGCAGCTGGGGTATCGCACCGCCGTCCGGAAGCGCCCCCTCGACTTTGCCAACGAATACAAGTACGCCTCCGGCACCGACCCCACCAGCGGACACAGCGGCACCTTCGATCAACTCTATCCCGCCGCCCACGACAAGCTCGGTCACATCGACTTGCTCGGCTGGCGCAACATCCACAACCTGCGTTCCACCACCACCCTCACCGCCACCAAAACCTGGTCCTGGGTGCTGATGTACAACGCCTCCTGGCTGGCGGATCCGCGCGACGCGCTCTATAACGCACAAGGCCGGCCCATCGTCCGCTCGGCCAATGGCACGGCCGGACGCTGGGTCGGCCAGGAGCTCGACCTCTATACCAACTACCAGTGGGGCGGCTTCACCATCGCCACCGGCGTTGGCCAATTCTTTCCCGGAACGTTTGTCCGCCGCACGACACCCGGCGCTTACTCGCGCCTGCTGTATCTCTCGACGGCTTACTCGTTCTAGGCTTTCAGCTTCGTGATGATCTCGGTCGCCCGATCGAACAGCATGCTCGTGTCGTTGCTGCAGCCCAGCAGCAACATGCCGCGTTCCTTCCAGAACCGCGCCAGTTCGATGTTGCGCGTCTGCGTGCCGGGGATCACGTTGTGCTTCAGGCAGGAATCGCGGATCTTCTCCATCGCGTCCACCATCTTGGGATGGAGGAAGTCGCCGGGCACGCCGAGCGAAATCGACAGATCGGCCGGACCCACCATCACCGCATCGATGCCGGGCACCGAGATCAGCTCATCGCGGCGGTCCACGCCTTCCTGCGATTCGATCTGGAACACCACCATCTGCTCGCGGTTAAAGTGCTCGATCACGTCGGGCATCTTCTGCACCGTGTAGTCGTAGTTGCACGGCGTCAGACCGTAGCCACGCACGCCCACCGGGGGAAACTTCGCCCAGGAGACGGCCTTGCGGAGCACCTCGGGATCGTCCACGCGCGGAAACAGAATGCCGCCGGCGCCGGAATCGAGCGCGCGCGCCACCAGCGTGTATTGCAACTCGCCCACGCGCCACAAGGGCGTCACGCCCGAGTTCGTGCAGGCCGTGCACAAGTCGGCCATCGTTTCGGTCGTAAAGGAGCTGTGTTCGCCGTCGACAAAGGTCCACGTAAAACCGGTCGCGCCCAGAATCCGCGGAAACTCGGTGGAACGAATCGTGCCGAAGCCGCAGCCGTATTGAACTTCACCGCGTCGCAGCGCGGCCAGGAGGGGATTTTTTTTCATAGCACCAACACTTGATGATCGGGACAGTCGAGCCGCACATGGTCCAGCAGACGCGGAATCAAATCCTCGCCATGCGCGGCCAGAAACGGCAGCATACTATAAAACCGCTCCTGCAAGTGTTGGTGGGGGTAAAGCTGATGGTGCAGCGTGGCCGCTTCCCGGGCCGCCCGCTCGTCGCGATGCAGGGCTTCGCGCGCAGCTTTTCGCTGCATTTTGCCCATCTGGTAGAGCATCTTCCGTTCGCTGGTGGCCAAGGCCGCCACCAGTGAGGGGTCGAACGCTTCCAGCGCCGCGCGGACCCCGGCCAGCGCCTGCGTCACCTGCTGATGGCCTGTCTCGAGCGCCTTTTGCACGCCTTCGGGCACCAACTGCGTCGAGATCTTCTCTTGCAGCAAATCCTCGCGCGTCCAGGTCGCTTCCACCGAGAGCCGATAGCGCGACAGCAGCTTAGCCACCCTCGGGGACAACAGCGTAAACGCCGCCCGCGACAACGACACCGGCATGTGTCCCAGCAAGCGCCGATACAAGACTTCGCTCTGCGCAAAGTAGGCCAACTCCGCCGGACCGCCCACTACCGCCACCGTCGGGAAAAGATAATCCTGCAGCACCGGCCGCAAAAGCGCGTTCGGACTCAGCGCCGCCGCGCGTTCGGCCAACTGCTCCGCCTGCAGTTTCTGGCCCTTCACCGTATACTCACCGGCGCGATACTTCAGGTTCACGCGCTCGCCGTTTTCGAGCAGAAAGAACAGCGACGTCTCCGGCTCAAAGTGGACCTGCGCATGATACTTCGCCGCGGCCAATTCCTTGTTGCGTTCGAGCAACGCGGCCGACAGCTCCGCTCCGACGCGGACGGCGTTCGCCAGGAACGGCGCCCCGATCGCCCGCAGCGATTCCTGCAGCGGGTCGACGAACAGCAGCCCATGCGGCGCCAGATAGTCCTTCAGCAGTTCGCGGAACGTGCCGCCCCAACTCCCTTGGCGATAGTGCTTCTCCACCTTCGCGTAGACTTCATCGCCGAAGGGAAATTCCGCGAGGGCTTGCCGCAAAGCTTCGAGCGGCGCTCCGGTCAGGGGCAGGGGACCAACCGGGCGTCCCTCAGTCTCCACCACATCGGCCTGCAGCGACACCGGGTGCGACTCGGCATCGAAGACCCACGCCTGGTTCACTTCCGCGAAGTCGTGGTCCTCGGTAGCCAGCCAGAACACCGGCACGGCCGGCGTACCGGACGCCGTCAACTGGCGCGCGGCCTGGATCGCCGTCAGGGCTTTGTAAAGCGTATAAACCGGACCCGAGAACAAACCGACCTGCTGGCCGGTAAGCACCGCAACGGTGCCGGGCTGGGCCAACTGATCGAGGGCGGGATGATCGCCGTTCAACTCGCGTAACGCCCCCACCAGCGCCGCCCGCCGTTCGGCCGGATAGTCCATGGTGCGGGCGAGCTCCGCCGCGGCGTCAAGGTCACCGGCGGCGTGGGGATAAAAGCGCTTCACCCGCTCCGGGTGGTAGAGCAGGTCCGTGAAAAGTGCAGACGCCCCGGGAAGGGAAGTCTGGCGAATACAATGCGACTGGATCGGCGACGCTTCCATGATTCAGGCTGACGACAACAAAGGCAAAGCTATCAGATTCAGTCGGGAGCACTTTCGTTGCCAGAATCTGGGGCTGCTATAAAACGATAACCGATCCCGCGCACCGTGAGAAGGTGGTGAGGCTGGCTTGCGTCATCTTCGACGTATTTCCGCAGCCGAACGATGAAATTATCGATAGCCCGGGTGTCAGTATCTTCCTTGACGTCCCACACGGACTCGAGGATCTGCTTCCGGCTCACCACCCGGCCTTCATTCTGAATCAGATAGCGCAGCAGGCGGGATTCCATCAGCGTCAGCGGGATGGTCTCGCCCTTGGCCGTCAGCTTCTGCAGGTCAAAGTCGACCCGGCGGCCGGAGAATTCGAAGACGTCCGAGGATGGCGCGGCCGGCTTCTTCAGCCATTGCGCCCGCCGCAACAGGCCCATCACGCGGGCGAGGAGAATCGAGAGGTCGAACGGCTTGGGCAGATAGTCGTCGGCGCCGGCGGCAAAGCCCTTCAGGACGTCCTCGGGACGGCTCCGCGCGGTGAGCATCAGAATCGGGGCGGCCTCACCCCGCGCGCGCAGTTCGAGCGCCACGTCGAAGCCGCTTTTGCCCGGCAGCATGACGTCGAGCAGCACGAGATCGAAGCCGGATTTGGTGAGCGCGTCCTCACCGTTGTCCACGGTCTCCACCTCGTAGCCTTCGGCTTCCAGGTTGAAGCGCAGGCCGTTCGCCAGGTGCTGTTCGTCTTCTACGATCAGGATGCGGCCCGCCATGTCTTATCCCTCCGGAGGCAGCGGTAATTCGATGGTGAAGGTGCTGCCATGTCCCACGCCGCTGCTTTCCGCATACGCCCGACCGCCGTGCCGCTGCGCCACACTGCGGACGATGAACAGCCCGATGCCGGTACCCTTGATCCGCGCCGAAACGGTGCCGGGAACCCGATAGAAGCGCTTGAAGATGCGCTTGAGCTCGGTGGGCGCGATGCCCAGCCCTGCGTCCGAAACGCGGACGGCGACCCCGGGCCGGCGCGTGGCACGGTCGAGCTGCACCAGGACGTTGACCTGGGAACCGGAGTATTTGATTGCGTTATCCACCAGGTTCGAAATGGCGGCCTTCAATTCGTCGGCGTCGCCCAGGATCTGCGGCCGTTCATGGTCGCCGAAGGTGGAACTGAAGCGGACGGCATCGGGCTGCAGATGGTGCCGGGTCCGCGCCAGCCGGATCACCTCTTCCACCAGCGTGGCCAGGTCGAGCCGGGACTTCGATTGCGTCGCGTTCGACGTCGAGGTCCGCGCGGCGTTCAGCACCTGATCGATGGTGGAGATCAGGCGGTCCGAATCATGCAGCATGATCTGGTAGAACTCTTGCCGCTTCGCTTCGTCGAGGTCCCGTTTTTGGAGCGTCTCGAGATAAAGGCGAATCGAAGCCACTGGCGTCTTGAGCTCGTGGGTCACGGCGTTCATGAACGCGTCGTGCTGCTCGTTGCGCTTGATCTCGCGCACCAGGAAAATCGTGTTCAGCACCACGCCGGCGATGATGATCAAGAAGAAGATCAGGCCGAACACGAAGACGAGGCTGGCCCGCCAGTTGAGGAGCATGCCCCAACTGACGTTCAGCGCGATCGCCGCCGCTACCAGGCAAGCGCCCAGCGCGGTGAAGAAGTAGACGGACTTGCGTCGACGTGGAGGGACCACCGGTACCTCCTAGGATAACGGGCTAGGCGGCCTTTTCTTCGATCAGGCGCGAATCGGTCTTCGCCACCTTCACCATCTTGGCCAGGCCCAGCGCCTGCAGCAGACGGATCTGCAGCCAGGTGATGTCGAGCTCATACCAGGCGAGACCGTGACGAGCCGAAGCCGGGTGCGCGTGGTGGTTGTTGTGCCAGCCCTCGCCGAAGGTGAGCAGCGCGACCCACCAGTTGTTGCGCGAGTCGTCGGTGGTGCGGAAACGCTTCGAGCCCCACAGGTGCGTGGCCGAGTTCACTAGCCAAGTGGCGTGCAAACCGATGGTGACACGCAGGAACGTCGCCCAGGTCACCATCGAAAGCGCGCTGTACCAGCCGCCGTAGGTGTAGCCCCAGATGCCCAAAGCCACGCCCACGATCGTGAGCGGCAGCCAATGCCAGCTGTTCAGCCAGCGGTAGAACGGATCGGCGTAGAGGTCCGGCGCCATGCGGCCCAGCATATCCGTCTTGTTGTGATGTCCCGGACCGGTGATGATCCAGCCCATGTGGCTCCACCACACGCCGTCACGCGGCGAATGCGGATCGCCTTCCTTGTCGCTTTTCGCATGATGCACGCGATGCGTCGCCACCCAGAAAATCGGCCCACCTTCGAGCGCCATCGACCCGCAAAGCGCCAGGAAGTACTCACCAAGCTTCGGGATCTTGTAGCCGCGATGCGTGTGCAGGCGATGGTAGCCCATGCCGATGCCGCAGCTGATGGCCAGCCAATAGAGGAAGGCCGCCGTGATGGCTGAGCGCCACTCAAAGAAGAAAGGCGCCGCGAACGCGCCGGCATGGAAAACGATCAGCGCGATCGTCGTGATCCAGTTAATGGGTCGTTGGGGTTGGATGGGGGTGATGGAGGCTGTCATTGGTTTAAGGACTTGATCCAATACCAGCCTAGCCGGACTTTGTCGAGGGGAGTGTAATAGTTATGTAATAGCTAACTGACTGACTTTTCAGGGTGGTGCACGTAGCACCACCCTAAAGTTCTTACCTTAGACCAGCTTCGTTTTCTTCACCGGCAATTCCCGGATGCGCTTCCCGGTCGCCGCAAAGATGGCATTGGTAATTGCCGGGGCGACCGGCGGTACCCCTGGTTCGCCCACCCCCGAATGGGGGGCATTGCTGGCCACCACGTGGATGTTGGTGACCATCGGCGCCTCATTGATGCGCGCCACCGGGTAGTTGTGGAAGTTCGACTGTTGAATCCTTCCATCAGCCGCCGTGATCTCGCCCATCATCGCAATGCTGGTGCCGAAAACTGCCGCACCCTCAAACTGGGACTTCACCCGGTCGGGATGAATGATCTGGCCGGCGTCGACGGCGAGGTCCATGCGCGGAATGCGCACGACGCCTTTGTCGTCGACTTCCACTTCCACCACCGCCGCGACGTAGGTGAGGAAGCTGCGGTGAGCGGCGATGCCCAGCGCGCGGCCCTTGGACGGCTTGTAGTTCGCCCAGCCGGACTTCTCCGCGGCCAGTTGGATGACGCGCTTCAGGCGCGCCGTGTCGTAGGGGAACTTGTCGAGCGGCTGCCCGTTGTTCCAGAACTTCGTGCCTTCGGCGGCGAAGTCGATCTGGCGATCCGGCCCGATGGTCGCCAGCAGGTACTCGACGCGATCGCGATTGGCCGCCGCGGCCAGTTCGTCGATGAACGAGTGGACACCGAAGGCGTGATAGATGTTGGCCACGGCGCGCATCCAGCCGATGCGGACCGGGTTCTTGGCCGGGCCGTTTTCGGCCCGTTGATTGGCAATCGCCCAGGGCGTATCCACCAGACCCATGCCGAGTTCAACGTCGAAGCCGTATTCGGAAGAGGCGTCAAAGGTGGACGAGATGGAGGGAAACACGGAGCGCTGCAGCCAGGCGGTAGGCTTGCCAGAGGCGTCGAGCCCGGCCTTCATGTGCATCGCCGCCACCGTGTGATAGAAGTCGAACTTGATGTCCTCTTCGCGGCTCCAGACCACCTTCACGGGCTTCGAGAGCTTCTTCGAGAGCAGGGCAGCCTCGGCCACGTAATCGGGCTTGCTCTTGCGGCCGAAGCCGCCGCCGAGCAGGGTCACATGGCAGGTGACGTCTTCCTTCTTGATGCCGAGCGCGGCGCCCACGGTCTCCTGCACGGCTTGCGGATTCTGCGTGGGAGCCCAGCAGGTGACTTTGCCGTCCTGGAAATGCGCGACGGCGACGGGCGGCTCCATCGGAGCGTGCGACAGCATGGGGACGTAGTAGTCGGCTTCGATGGTCTTGGCCGCGCTGGCAAAGGCCGCGTCGACGTCGCCGACGTTGCGGACGGCCTTCTGCGGCTGGCGCGCGGTGTCCTGCAGATACTTCTTGAAGGCGCCGGAGTCGAAGGTGGCGTTCTTGCCCGAGTCCCATTCCACTTTGAGCTTCTTGCGGCCCTGCATGGCGGCATAGGTGGAGTTGGCAATGACGGCGACGCCGCCCAGGGCCTGGAAACCATGCGGCGGCTTGAAGCCGTCGAGGGTGGCCGTGCCTTCGACGCCCTTCACCTGCTTGGCAGCGGAATCGTCAAAGCTCTTGAGCGTGCCGCCGTAGACGGGGGAACGTTCGATCGAGGCATACACCATGCCCGGGACGCGGGCGTCCATGCCGAAGGTGCCTTTGCCCATCACGATGTCGTTCTGGTCGATGATCGGGATGTCCTTGCCGACGTAGCGATAGGCCGAGGCGGGCTTGAACTTGAGCTCTTCCTTTTTGGGGACGGGCTGCTTGGCGGCGAGCGGAACGAGTTCGCCGAAGCCGAGCTTCCTGCCGTTCTTGGCGACCACTTCGTGGTTGCGGGCTTCCACTTCGCTGGCGTCCACGTCCCATTTGGCGGCCGCGGCGCGTTCGAGCATCAGGCGGGCGGAGGCGCCGGCTTCGCGGACGATCTCGACGAAGTCGCGGATCGAGCACGAGCCGTCCGTATTCTGCGAACCGTACTTGGTGTTGCCGAGCGCCTGCTCGATCTTGACGCGGTTCCAGTCGGCTTCGAGTTCGTCGGCCAGCACCATCGGTAGCGCCGTGCGAATGCCGGTGCCCATTTCGGAGCGGTGCGCGACGATCGTCACCGTGCCGTTGGGGGCGATCGCGAGAAAGACGCTGGGCGCCCAGGGCTGCGGCGATTGGGCACCTTCCGCCAACTGCAAGGCGGCCGGGCCGGCGCCGAGAATCAGCGTGCCGGCGGAGAACATCTGGCCGAGGAAGCCCCGGCGCGAGTGGCGAGTTACCTGCGTCATGCCTTCACCCCCGCGGCCTGTTTGATGGCGGCCCGAATGCGCTGATAGGTGCCGCAGCGGCAGATGTTGCCCTGCATGGCCTGGTCAATGTCCTTGTCGGTGGGCTTGGGCGTGATCTTGAGCAGCGAGGCCGCTTGCATGATCTGCCCGCTTTGGCAGTAGCCGCATTGGGCCACGTTGCAGGCCTTCCAGGCCTGTTGCACCGGATGATTGCCGTTGGTGCTGAGGCCTTCGATGGTGGTAATCGCTTTGCCGGCGGCTTCGCTCATCGGAGTGGTGCAACTGCGCTGCGCCTCACCGTTCACGTGCACCGTGCAGGCGCCGCATAAACCCATTCCGCACCCAAACTTCGTACCTGTAAGGGTGAGTTCATCGCGTAAGAACCATAACAACGGCATGGCGGGATCGCCGTCGAAATTCCGGCTTTTACCGTTCACCTTGAGCTTGATCATCAAGCGCTCCTTTGGGGGCGGGGAGGCCCCTGTTCCGGTAGGGTATCAGGATTTCGGGCAGTGTGAACTAGCAAAAAAGGCGATGGTGGGAATGAAGGTCGCTGGTATACTCGGAACTAAGAGTTCGTGCGTGCAAACTTTCCCCGGTCATTACCTCAGTTCGTCCGACCACTGCCGCGGTCTGTTGGTACTTGCCACCCAGTACAGCCGTAACGGGGCTGCCCACACTCAGGAGGCTGCTTGAAGCGTTCCGGTTCCGACGATACGCTGCGTTGTTCGTTCTGCCACAAGAGTCAGGACGTGGTCGCCAAACTGATCTCGTCCCCGTCCGATTATCCTCGCGCTTATATTTGCGACGAGTGCATCAACGTTTGCAACTCCATTCTCGAAGACGACAAAGCGGATCACACGCAGGTCGGCCCGAATAAGCTTCCGAAGCCGCTCGAACTGAAGGAGTATCTCGACCAGTTCGTCATCGGGCAGGAAGATACCAAGAAAAAGCTCGCCGTAGCGGTTTACAACCACTACAAGCGCATCCAGATGAATAAGCAGCGCGGCAACGATGTGGAAGTCGCAAAATCCAACATCATGCTGATCGGCCCCACGGGTACCGGCAAAACGCTGTTGGCCCAAACGCTGGCCCGCATCCTGGATGTCCCGTTTGCCATCGTCGACGCCACCACGCTCACCGAAGCCGGCTACGTCGGCGAGGACGTGGAGAACATCATTCTCCGTCTGCTGCAGAACGCCGACTGGGACGTGGCCCGCGCGCAGCAAGGGATTATTTACATCGACGAAATCGATAAGATCGGCCGCAAGGACGAGAACCCGTCGATCACGCGCGACGTCTCTGGCGAAGGCGTGCAGCAGGCGCTCCTCAAGATTCTGGAAGGCACCGTGGCGAACGTCCCCCCGCAAGGCGGCCGCAAGCACCCGCACCAGGAATTTACGCCGGTGGATACGTCGAACATCCTGTTCATCTGCGGTGGGGCTTTCGTGGGCCTCGAGCGGATCATCTCGCGCCGCGTCGGCAAGCGGCAGATCGGCTACGGCGGCAACGAAGAGCACGATGCGCGCAAGCAGGCTCCGGCCACCAAGCGCGACATCGACCTGCTGAAGGACGTCCAGCCGATGGACCTCATCAAGAGCGGCTTCATTCCCGAATTTATCGGTCGCCTGCCGGTGATCGCGGTCCTCGAGGATCTCTCGAAGGAAGCCTTGGTGCAGATTCTCACCAAGCCGAAGCATGCGTTGGTGAAGCAGTATCAACGGCTGTTTGAGTTCGAAAACGTCAAGCTGCGTTTCACCGACGATGCTCTCGAAGCGGTGGCCGCGCTGGCGCTCGAACGCAAGGTCGGCGCCCGCGGTCTGCGCATGATCCTCGAAGAGATGATGCTCGATCTGATGTACTACGTGCCCTCTTATAAGAAGGTCCGCGAGTTCGTCGTCACCAAAGAGATGGTCACCGCGCAGAAGATCAGCATGGCGCTGCTCGAAAAAGCCGGTTAAATTCCCGCTGCCAGCGCGCCCGGGCTTCAATATAATGCCTGGGTGATCTCACGACGCTCTTTCCTTCCTGCCATGGCCGCCGCCGCGGCCGCCGCGCAAACGCCTCGCGACTACTCCGGCCACACGCCGACGCGGTATCCCGAGCCGGACGTCATCGTCCTCGAGAAGCGCTTCGCCAAATACAAGATCGGGAACACGCCGATTCAGCGCCTGCACACCGGCGCGCTTTGGGCCGAAGGACCCGCCTGGAATGGCGTTGGCCGCTATCTGGTGTGGAGCGACATTCCCAACGATCGTCAATTGCGTTGGCTTGAAGAAGATGGCCATGTGTCGGTGTTTCGCAAGCCCGTGGGCTACACCAATGGCAACACCTTCGACTACGAAGGCCGGCAGATCTCGTGCGAACATGGCGGCCGCAAGGTGAGCCGTTATGAGTACAACGGCAAAGTGACGGTGCTCGCTGAGAAGTACAACGGCAAGCCGTTGAACGCGCCGAACGATGTGGTGGTGGCTCCCGATGGCGCCATCTGGTTCACGGATCCCGGCTATGGCTCGCTGATGAACTACGAAGGCCACAAGGGCAATCTGGAGATCAAGGAAGCGGTGTACCGCATCGACGGCAAGAGCGGCGCGATCACCATGGTGACCGACGAACTGTTCAAGCCCAATGGCCTGTGCTTCTCGCCCGACTATAAGAAGCTCTACGTGGCCGACACCGGCGCCACGCATTACGACAACGCGCCGCGCATTGTGAAGGTGTTCGACGTGGACGGTACCAAGCTGAAGAACGGCAAGCAGTTCGTTAGCATGTCGCCCAAGGGCGAGCCGGGCCTGGCGGACGGCATCCGTTGCGACATCGACGGCAATCTGTGGATCGCCGCCGGTTGGGTGGGCGCCGGCTACGACGGCGTGCACATTGTGGCTCCGGATGGCACGCGCATCGGCCAGATTCTGCTGCCGGAAATCTGCGGCAACTTGTGCTTTGGGGGCGCCAAGCGCAACCGTCTGTTCATGGCCGGCAGCCAGTCGCTGTACACGGTTTATACCGAGGCGATCGGCGCGGGTATCGCTTAGTTTTTGACGCCGGAACCGGGCCTCGGTGATTGACAGAGGCCCCCAGTTCCGGTGATACTAGGGATGTTGCCCGCTGACGCAAGTCAGGCGCAACCGCCTCCCTAAGCGGGAGTAACTCAGCTGGTAGAGTGCAACCTTGCCAAGGTTGATGTCGCGGGTTCGAATCCCGTCTCCCGCTCCATATCACCCCTTTACAAATTGTTCGCGCGGTTTGCCCTTCAGGCGATCCTTTTCCGCCTTCGGCAATTTTTCGAAGTTTCGCAATTCCTTGCGATTCGGCGCCTTCGGTAAACGCGCGGCCAACTGATCCCGCACTTTCTTCTGCTCCGCCGTCATGGTCTCCGGCTTAAACGCCAGATTCTTCCACTCGTTCGGATCCGCCAATTCGTCATACAGCTCTTCGCCGTCGGGAAACTTGCCGTAGCGCCAGCGCTCCGTGCGAATCGAGATCTTGTCGGCGCCATCGGAGGTGATGCCGGCGCCGTCCCACGCGCGCTTCGGATCCTTCAACAGCGGTACGAGGCTCTTGCCGGCCAGGCCGGTCTTCGCGGGCAGACCGCACAGTTCTACCATCGTCGGATAGAGGTCGACAAACTCCACCACGCGGGTGCAATCCGCGCCGCGCTGGCTCACGCCCGGCGCACTGATCATCAACGGCGCGCGGCAGGAACGCTCCCACAAGGTGAACTTGCGCCATTGATTCTTCTCGCCGAGTTGCCAGCCATGGTCACCCCAGAAGATGACGATGGTGTCCTGCGCGTTCGGACCCTTCTCAAGCGCATCGAGCACGCGGCCCACATTCGTGTCGCAGAAGTTGATCGAGGCCAGATAGCCGCGAATGGCGGCCGGCCACTCGTCGTTCTGCGTGACTCGCCTGTGGTCGGCCACGCCACCTTCCCGAATCGCCGAGCGCGGCACGTCGTCCAGGTCGTTCGGCAAATAGGGCGGCAGCTTGATGTCTTCCAGCTTGAACTTGTCGAAATACTTCTTCGGCACGTACCAGGGCAGGTGCGGCTTCTTGAACCCGCAGGCCAGGAAGAAGGGCTGCTGGTGCTGGCGGCTGAGAATATCCGCGGAGTAGCGCACGTAGCGGTAGTCTTCCATCTCTTCGTCGGCAAGGTCCAGCGGACCCCAATCGAAATGCACCTGCGCGGCCTTGGCCGGCACGTGCGACTCTTCGGCCTTGATCTCGCCCGCCGTATGAGCCTCGGGCAGATACTCATGGAAGGCGTGATAGTCGGGCTGCGAGTTGTGATACAGCTTGCCGCAGCCGAGGACGCGATAGCCATGATTCAGGAAGTACTCGGGCATCGTCACCGCGTCGGGCGCGCCGTCGCGCCATGCGTCGCTATTGGTATAGATGCCGGTGGTGGAGGGACGCAGGCCGGTCATCAGGCTGGCGCGCGACGGATTGCACATCGGCGCATTGCAATAAGCGCGCTGGAAGCGCACCGAGCGCGCGCCGAGCCGGGCCATGTTGGGCGTGACGCTTTGGGGATTGCCGCCGAAGTTCTGCACCCAGTCGTTCAGGTCGTCCACGGCGATCATCAGGACGTTGGGCGGACGCTTGCTTTGGGCGCGGGTGCTGAGGGTAGCGGCGAGAGTGGCGCTAAACTGCCGGCGATTCATGCTCCCGAGTATATCGGGTTAGCGTTTAGCCAGCCATTTCACGCTGAGCGCGCGTGTCGCATGACAGCCGGTGGTGGCAGTGACGCCGCTGGCGATCTGCGCGCAGGCATTCTCGTGCGCGGTGCGCTGAGCCATGTCCTGCGTTTCGGCCGAAGCCGTGCGGCAGGCCTGCTGACCTTCGTACGCCACGCAGACCTCGCAACGGAAATTGGCGGCGGGCATCGACGAATAAACGAGCAAGCCCAACAGCGCGAGCGTCGCCGCGACGATGATGCTGACCTTCTTCTGGTTCAAGCCGTCGCCACCTGTTCGCTGAAGAAGCTGCCCATCTTGCGGAACTTCCAATAGCGTTCGTCGATCAGTTGCTCGGCGCTTAGGCCCTTCAGTTCCGCGAACGAGCGCACCAGCGCGCCTTTGAGCAGTTCGGCCGCCGCATCCATGTCGGTATGTGCGCCGCCGGGAGGCTCCGGAATCGCGCCGTCGATGATGCCCAGGCGTTCCAGATGATCGGCGGTGAGCTTGAGCGCGGCCGCGGCTTTCTCCGCCTGCGCCGCATCGCGCCAAATGATGGCCGCGCAGCTTTCGGGCGAAATCACGCTGTAAATCGCATTCTCGAGCAGGTAGACGCGGTTGCCCACGCCCATCGCGAGGGCGCCCCCGGAGCCGCCTTCGCCGATCACCACGCAGACGATCGGCACGCCCAGGCGCGCCATCTCCCTCAGGTTCACGGCAATCGCTTCGGCCTGGCCGCGTTCTTCGGCATCGATGCCGGGATAGGCGCCCGGCGTATCGAGCAGGCAGACAATCGGGCGGCCGAACTTCGCCGCCAATTGCATGGCGCGCATCGCCTTGCGATAGCCCTCGGGCTTGGGCATGCCGAAGTTGCGATGGAGCTTTTGCTTGGTGTCGCGGCCCTTTTGCTGGCCGCAGACCATGATGGGCTCGCCGTTCAGCTTGGCCATGCCGCAGATGATGGCGGCGTCGTCCCCATAGGCCCGGTCGCCGTGGATCTCGACGAAGTCCGTGAAGATGCGCTGAATGTAGTCGAGCGCATGGGGCCGTTTGGCATGGCGCGCCAATTGCACCCGCTCCCACGGCGTGGCCGATGAGGCTTGGGCCTGTCCGAGCATTTGTAATTGTCCTTCCAGCCGCGCCAAATCGGCCTGCGGATTCGCTGCCCGGAGCGCAGCCAGTTCGCGCTCCAACTGTTCCATGCGTTGGCGTGTTTCGTCTTCCATTAGTTCTCTGTCGGAAATAGGTCTGTGAGCTTTAAGCTTTGCGTGGGCGCGGCCAGCGGAGCGATGCTTTGGTCTGCTTTGCAGACGGTCATCGTGCGGTAGGCGCCGTCGGCGGGGTCGCGAAAGGCGATCAGGCGTTCGGTGGTGACGTCCACCACCCAGTAGTCGGCGATGCCGGCGCGGGCGTAGAGGGCGGCTTTCACCTTGGTGTCGAAAGCGAAGGAGGTGTCAGCCACTTCCACCAGCAAGCTGATGTCGGCCGGGCCGGGACGATCGGTCAAGAACAGCCGATACGGACGCTTCAGCACGAGGAGATCGGGCTGAGGCTCATTGGTGGGGCGGTCTTCCGGTGAGACATCAATGGCGGACTCCGTCAGCACGCGCTCCGGAAAATTCCGGATCAGCCAGTCACGCAATGCCGCTAACCAAACTGTATGCGGTTGATTCTTGCCCATCTTGTCGATCAGCTCCCCATCGACCAACTCATAGTTGTGGCCCTCGAAGATGCCCATCGACTCCAAACGCTCGCACTCCGTCCGCGTCCATCGTTTTCGCGACGGATGCGGCGGGGAAGGCTCGGGAATGAATGCGGCCGCCATTAAAGTACGTCTCCCAGTTTACCGCCCCTACTTCGCCATGATCTCGACGGATTCGTCGCCGCAGATGCGCTTCACCTCGGACATGAACTCCCGGTCCGGACGCACCTTGGCGGAGACGTCCACCGTCACCGCAAAGTCTTTGGGCTTCTCCAGCCGCAGGCGGATCTGTGCCTGTCCGGGCTTGCGGCGGAACAGAGCTTGCAACTCGTCCGCCTTGGCCATGGCGCCGTTCGGGGCGCCGGCGCTCAGCCGAATGCGGATGGCGAGCAGGCTGGGCAGGTCCACGCGCGCGTCGTCGAGCGCAATCAATTCCTGAATTGACAGCTTGGGCGGCGCGCCTTCTTCGGGCATCACCTTGGCCTTCACCAGCACCGCGCGGTCTTCAACTAACTGCGGACCCAGCGCTTCGATCTTCGAATTGAAGACCATCGCTTCGAGCGTGCCGTCCAGGTCTTCGAACTGCATCAGCGCCCACAGCTTGCCCTCGCGCGTCCGCTTGCGCTGAATCGCCGTCAGCATGCCGCACAAGCGGACTTCGGTGCTCTTTTCGAGCCCATCCAACTGCTGCGTCGTATGCGAGCGCAGCTCAACGGACTTCTCCACGTAAGCGTCCAGCGGATGGCCGCTCACATAGAAGCCCAGCATTTCCTTTTCGCCCGCCAGCTTCTCTTTATCCGTCCAGTCCGGCACCTTGGGCAACGGCGGATCGCCCGTTTCCTCCTCGGCCATCAACATGCCGAACAGCCCGCTTTGCCCGCTGGCCTGATCGCGCCAATGCCGCTGACCCGCTTCGAGCGCGCCATCGAGCGCCGCGAACAACTGCGCGCGCGTTCCGGGCAAACCGTCGAGGGCCCCCGCTTTGATCATGCTTTCGAGCACGCGCTTGTTGAGCGCCGATAGGTCCACCGTCTCGCACATCCGATACAGGCTGTCGAAGTGCTGGCCTTCGTTGCGCGCTTTCACGATGGCTTCCACGGCGCCCGAGCCCACGTTCTTGATCGCACCCAGCCCGAAGCGAATGCTGTCGCCGTCCGGCGTGAAGTTCAACTCGGACTTGTTCACGTGCGGGGGCAGCACCTTGATGCCCATTTCCTTGCACTCGTTGATGTACTTCACCACCTTCGCCGTGTTGCCGGTTTCCGACGTCAGCAGCGCGCTCATGAAGTCGATCGGGAAGTTCGCCTTCAGATATGCCGTCACATAGGCGAGGAACGCGTAGGCCGCTGAGTGCGACTTGTTGAAGCCGTAGCCGGCGAACTTCTCCATCTGGTCAAAGATGCGGTTGGCCTTTTTGGCCGGCACGCCGCGGGCTTCGGCGCCTTGTTGGAAGCGCAGCCGCTGCTTGGCCATCTCGGCGGCGTCCTTCTTACCCATGGCGCGCCGCAACAGGTCGGCGTCGCCCAGCGAGTAGCCGGCTACGACGTTGGCGATCTGCATCACCTGCTCCTGGTACACCATGAAGCCGAAGGTCTCTTCGAGCAGTTGCTTCATCTCGGGCAGGTCGTACTTCACCTCTTCGCGGCCATGCCGGCGCTCGATGAACTCGTCGATCTTGTCCATCGGGCCCGGACGATACATCGCGTTCAACGCGATCAGGTCTTCCAGGCGCTCCGGCTGATAGCGCCGCAAAATGTCGCGCATGCCGTCCGATTCGAACTGGAACACGCCGGAGGTGTAGCCCTTGGTGAAGATCTGGTACGTCTTCGCGTCGTTCAGGGGCAAGGTCTCGATATCGAGCTTCACCCCGCGGTACTTCTCGATCAGGGCGAGCGCATCGCTGATGATCGTCAGCGTTGTTAAGCCCAGGAAGTCCATCTTGAGCAGGCCGAGCTTTTCGAGCCCGCTCATGTCGTACTGGGTAACAATTTCGTCCTTGTTCGTCTTGTAGAGCGGCACCAGGTACTTCAGCGGCTCCGGCGCGATCACTACGCCGGCCGCATGCACCGACGAATTTCGCGCGACGCCTTCCAGCTTGAGCGAGGTCTCCAGCACGTCGCGCACGCGCGCGTCCTGGTTGGCCATCTCTTCGAACTGCGGCTCAATCTTCATCGCGTCGGCCAGCTTGATACCGATCGGCTGCGAGGGCACCAGCTTGGTGATCTTGTCGACTTCGGCGAACGTCAGGTCGAGCACGCGGCCCACGTCTTTCACCGACGCCTTCGCGCCCAGCGTGCCGAAGGTGATGATCTGCGCCACCTGGTCGCGCCCGTATTTCTCGGTGACGTACTTGATGATTTCGCCGCGGCCGCGCGTGCAGAAGTCGACGTCGATGTCCGGCATCGAGATGCGTTCGGGATTCAGGAAGCGCTCGAACAGCAGGCCGTACTGCAGCGGGTCGATGTCGGTGATGTTCATCGAGTAGCCCACCAGCGAGCCGGCGGCCGAACCACGGCCCGGACCCACGGGGATGCCGCGCTCCCGGCTCGCGCGAATGAAGTCCCACACGATCAGGAAGTAGCCCGAGAACTTCATCTGCTTGATCAGCTTGATCTCGTGCGCCAAGCGCTCTTCGTACTTCTCGAGCGGCTCCCGCAGCATGCCCTCGCGCGCGAGCGCCGCCAGCCGCACTTTGCGCCGTTCAAAACCGTCGCGCGCCACGTACTCGAAATACGAGTCGATGGTGTGCTCCGTGGGCACGTCGAACTTCGGGAAGGGATTGTCCACCTTGCGCAGCTTCAACTGGCAGCGCTGCGCGATATCCCACGTCCGGTCGATCGCGTCTTCATGATCGCCAAAGAGCGCCAGCATCTCGTCGCGCGACTTCAGGTAGAACTCTTCGGTATCGAACCGCATGCGGTTCGTGTCCTTCAGCAGCTTGCCGGTCTGAATACAGAGCAGAATTTCGTGCGCCCGCGAGTCGCTCTTGGTCAGATAGTGCGCGTCGTTGGTGACGATCAGCGGGATGTCCAGGTCTTTCGAAAGCTTGTTGATCTGCGGGATGACGATCTTGTCGTCGTCGAGCCCATGGTCCTGCAACTCGAGGAAGAAGTTGCCCTTGCCGAAGATGTCCTGATATTCGCAGGCCATGCGCCGGGCTTCGTCATACTTGTCGGCGACCAGTGCCTGATTGATGTCGCTGGCCAGACAGGCCGACGTGCAGATCAGCCCCTTGGCGTGGCGCGCCAGCAGGTCCTTATCGATGCGGGGCTTGTAGTAGAAGCCGTCCAGGTAGCCGGAGGTCACCAACTGGATCAGGTTGCGATAGCCGTCTTCGTTCTCGCTCAACAGCAGCAGGTGGTTGTAGTCGTAGCCTTCGTTGCGCGATTGCTGCCCATGGGGCGTGACGTACATTTCGCACCCAATGATCGGATGCACACCGAGCTGGTTAGCCTTGTTGTAGAACTCCACCGCGCCAAACAGGTTGCCGTGGTCGGTCATGGCCACCGCCGGCATCTTCTGCTCGGCCACCTGCTTCACCATCTTGCCGATTTCGCAGGCGCCGTCCAGCAGCGAATAGTCGGTATGGCAATGCAGATGTACGAAGGGCGGTGCGGACATGCTCTCTCTTTCAGAACAAGGAGGGGGACGTGTACCTTCATTCTAACTTTCTTGACATCCGCTGAGCGGTACGGCAAACTAAATCTCACACGGCGAACAAAAAGCGAAATAGGTCTCTCTCCCTAACCTCGCTCGTTCACTTGGCCGGGCGGCGAGTCTCTCATCAACTCCTCGCCGCCCCGCCTACCAGACATCCCGTCCCGAAATACCCCGATTCCGGGATGCCGCCCTCTCTTCCCCAAGACTTACCCTGGGCTTGCGCCCCATGAAGCTCGCCGCCTGTCTTTCGCTGCTCCTCCTCGCCGGCTGCTCCCGCGCCCCGCTCACCACGTCGACCCCGGCGGCGCCCCCCACCGTGGCCGTGGCCCAAGTGGCCAAGGCGGATCTCGCTCGCCGGCTCACCGTCACCGCCGAATTCGTACCCTTTGAAGAAGTCGACGTGATGGCCAAGGTCTCCGGCTACGTCCGCCAGATCTACGTCGATGCCGGCTCCCGCGTGGGCCAAGGTCAGTTGCTGGCCGAGCTCGAAGTGCCGGAAATGCGAGCCGATCTGGTGCGCTCCGAGGCGGAAATTCACCGCCGCACCGCTGAAGTGGAGCGCGCGCGCGACGACCTGAAGCGGGCCGAATCGGGCTATCAGTTCACCCACCTCACCTATGAGCGCATTGCCGGCGTGATCAAGTCGCGGCCCGGCCTAGTGGCGCAGCAGGAGATTGACGACGCCCGCGGCAAGGATCTCATCGCTGGCTCGCAAGTGGCCGTCGCTCGCTCGAACCTCGCCGCGGCCGAGCAACAGGTGCGGGTGGTGGAGGCCGATCGCGACCGTCTCAAGACCATGTACGCCTACACGCGCGTCACCGCGCCGTTTGCCGGCGTGGTCACCAAGCGCTTCGCGAGCACTGGGTCGATGATCCAGGCCGGCACCGCTGCTAACGCGCAACCGCTGGTCCGCCTGTCGAATAACGGACGTCTGCGTCTGGTGCTGCCGGTGCCGGAGTCCGCCGTGCCGTTGATCAAGACCGGCCAAACCGTTGACGTACGGGTGCCCGCGCTTGACCGCACATTCCCCGGACGCATCGCGCGCGCGGCGGATAAAGTGCAAACCTCCACGCGCACCATGGACACCGAAGTGGACATTGCCAATCCCCAGCTCACCCTCGTGCCGGGGATGTATGCCGAGGTCGATCTCGGCCTCGATCGCCGCCCCGGTGCCTTGGCCGTTCCTCCGGCGGCCAAAGGCACCGAAGGCGATCACGACATCGTCATGATCGTCAACGCCCAAAAGCAGATCGAAATTCGCCGCGTCACCGTCGGCCTGGAAACTCCCGACCTCATCGAGATCCGCTCCGGGCTCGAGCCCGGCGATCTGGTCGTGATCGGCAATCGCTCCGGCCTGCGAGACGGACAACGCGTAGATCCCAAGACCGTCCAACTGAGCGCCGCGCCGGAGGGCAAATAGCGCGTGTCCCGGTTTGCGATCCGCACCCCTTACCTGATCATCGTGATCAGCCTCATCATCGCCATCATCGGCGGCGTGAGCGTGGTCCGCATGCCCGTGGACATGTTCCCGGCCATGAACATTCCGGTGGTGGTGGTGGCCACCTTCTACTCCGGCATGCCGCCGGAGCAGATCGAAGTCGACATCACCAGCCGCTTCGAGCGCTTCTTTACGCTGGCCAGTAACATCGACCACATCGAGTCCCGCAGCCTGACGGGCGTCAGCGTCATCAAGGTGTACTTCCAGCCAGGCTCCAATGCGGATTCCGCCGTCACGGCGATCTCGAACCTGGCGATGGCCAATCTGCGCCGTCTGCCGCCCGGCACTTTGCCGCCGCTGGTGCTGAAGTTCGATGCCTCAAGCTTGCCCGTCTGTCTGGTGACCTTCAAAGGCGAAGGACTGAAAGAGACGGCCCTGCGCGACCTCGCGCAGTACACCGTTCGCAACCAGATAGCCAGCGTGCCTGGCGCCAGTGTGCCGCAGCCCTTTGGCGGCGCGCCCCGCCAAATCATGCTCTATGCCGATCCCTTCAAGCTTGAGGCGCACCAGCTCAGCCTGATGGACATCGTCCGCGGGGTGAACGATGCGAACCTCATCCTGCCCGCCGGCGACGTGCAGATCGGCACGCTCGACTACAACATCTACACGAACAGCCAGCTGCCTTCGATCGGCGAGATCGACAACCTGCCGATTAAGACGGTGGGCCAGTCGCCCGTGCGCGTGCGCGACATCGGCACCACCAAGGACGCAGCCAGCATTCAAACCAATGTCGTGCGCGTCGATAGCCAACGCTCGGTCTATGTGCCGGTCCTCAAGCAAGGCGGCGACACCAACACGATTGCCGTGGTGGAAGGCGTGCGCGAGACACTCGGTAAGTTAGTCGACATTCCGAAAGAGCTCGAAAGCCGGGTGGTCTTCGACCAGTCGCAGTTCGTGAAGACGGCGATCGAAACGTTACTGCATGAAGGCGCCATCGGCCTGGTGCTGACGTCGATCATGATCCTCGTCTTTCTGGGAAGTTTGCGCGCCACCGTGGCCGTGCTGTTCTCGATTCCGCTCTCGGCCTTGGCCACGTTCTGCGCGCTGTATCTCTACGGCAGCTCCATCAACAGCATGGTGCTGGGCGGGTTGGCGCTCGCCTTCTCTCGCCTCATCGATAACTCCGTGGTGGTGCTGGAGAATATCTACCGCCACCTCGAGATGGGAGCGACGCCCGAGGCGGCGGCAGAGATCGGCGGACAGGAAGTCGCCTTACCGGTGCTTTGCTCCACGCTCACCACGATCGTGGTCTTTTTCCCGGTGACCTTCCTTTACGGCGTGAGTAAGTTCCTGTTTTCTGCTCTCGGTCTCGCGGTGGCGCTCGCGTTAATCGCTTCTTACGTCGTGGCGCTCACCGTTGTGCCGCTGTTCTGCGCTCGCTTCATCAAAGCCCATGCTTCCTCCGGAGCACGGCCATCGATGGGCGAGCGCTTCAGCAGCGGGTTCAATCGCCAGTTTGACCGTCTGCTGCACAGCTACGACCACATGATCCGGGGTGTGCTCCGCCGTCCGTTCGTGTGGCTCGGTGCGGCTACGGTCATTTTTCTTGCCTCCTTAGCCATCGGGCCGCTCCTTGACCTCGCGTTCTTCCCGCGCACCGATGCCGGCCAATTCGTCATCAACCTGAAAGCGCCCTCCGGCACCCGGATCGCCGTCACCGAGAATGAAGTGGCCAAAGTGGAGTCGATCATCCGCGAGGAGACCGGCGACGACTTACGCATGGTGGTGTCGAACATCGGCGCCACGCCGGACTTCTCGGCCATCTACACCACCAACGCCGCCATGCACACGGCGTTCATCCAGGTGAGCTTGAAGGATGAGCATCGCGTGGGCAGTTACGAGTACATGGCGCGCGTGAAGACCCGTCTGGCGAAGGAGTTACCGCAGCTCACGACTTACTTCCAGTCTGGCGGTTTAGTCGACGCCGTGCTGAACCTCGGCTTACCCGCGCCGATTGACGTGCAGGTTTCCGGCTCCAATCTCGAGCGCAGCTTCCGCGTCGCCAACACGCTCGCCGAACGCATTCGCTCGTTCCCCGGCGTTTCGGATGTCTACGTGCCGCAGGATCTCGATTATCCCTCGCTGCAGTTGGACGTCGATCGCACTCGCGCTGCTGAACTCGGCCTCACCCAGAAAGAGATTGTGCAGAACGTGATCACCGCGCTCACCTCGAACGCAATGATCGCGCCCACCTTCTGGATCGATCCCAAGAGCGGCAACGACTACTTACTTACCGTGCAATACCCCGAGCGCAAGATCCGCACGCTCCAGGATCTCTCCTCGATCAACCTGCGCGGCGGCGATCGGAAGGTCTCCACCCGTCTCGACGCCGTCAGCGCCATTCGCCGCATCAATACGCCCACGGAAGTCGATCACTACCAACTCCGCCGCACCATCGACGTCTACGTGCGTCCCTTGGGCGAAGACCTGGGCCGCATCGCGAACTCGATCGATGCCCTGATTGCCGAAACGCCGATTCCGAACGGCGTTACCGTCACACTGCGAGGCATGGTGCAAGGCATGCGCGCTTCGTTCCGAAGCTTTGGCATTGGCCTGTCGTTGGCCGTCGTGCTGCTCTATCTGATCCTGGTGGCCCAGTTTCGCTCCTTCATTGATCCGCTGATCATTCTGGTGGCCGTACCGCCCGGCATTACCGGCGTGTTATTGACGCTCTACTTCACGGGTACTTCCATGAACGTCATGTCGTTGATGGGCGTGGTGATGTTAGTCGGCATCGCCGTTTCGAACAGTATTCTGATTGTCGAGTTCACGCGCCACTTACGCGAACATGGTGACTCGCTACTCAACGCCGTCTCGACAGCTTGTCGGGTTCGCTTACGCCCGGTGCTGATGACGTCGCTCGCCACCATCATCGGGCTGTTGCCCATGGCCCTCAAGCTTGGGGCGGGCAGCGAAAGCTACGCTCCGTTGGCGCGCGCCATCATCGGCGGTCTTACTCTGTCGGTTCTCTTCACGGTGATTCTCGTGCCTGCCGCTTACTACGCTTACTACCGCCGTCGCGAGGAAACGGCATGAAAAAAGTTCTCTACTTATTAGTCCTCGCCGCCGGTCTGCATGCCGAGCGGCTGACCCGCCAGCAAGCGGAAGAACTGGCGTTAAGGAACCATCCGCGCATCTCGGCCCAGCGCAATCGCGCGGAAGCGGCGGCGCAGGCGCCCAACATGGTGCGGGCGGAGATGCTGCCGCAAGCGTCCGCCAATCTCACTGGCGCCGGGGCTCTTGATCGCAGCCGCATCGCGGCCGGTGGACTGAACAACCCGATCATCTACGACCGCGTCGCCTCCGGCGTCACCGGCAGCCAGATCCTCACTGACTTCGGGCGCAATCGCGAGCTGGTGCATAGCGCTGAGTCACGGGCGGCCGTTCAGCGCGAACTGACCGAAGCCACGCGCGCGGAGGTGATCCTGCAGGTGGATCGTGCCTTCTATGGCTTGTTGCGCGCGCAATCCGTCCTGCGGGTGGCGGAGCAAACCGTTCAGGCGCGCCAGTTAGTCGCCGATCAGATTGATGCGTTAGCCAAGAGCAGCTTGCGCTCCACGCTCGATGTCAGCTTCTCCAAGGTGAACCTGGCGGAGGCGGCGCTCACGCTCGAGCAACAACGGAACGAGGCCGAAGCTGCCCAAGCCAATCTTCAAGCCGCGCTGGGCACCGGGACGAATGAACGTTACGAACTCGTCGACGAAGAGCCCATGGTCGATCTGGCCGCCGACCTCGATGCCATGCTCGACCGGGCGGTGCGGCAGCGGCCCGAACTCGCAGCGCTGCGCCAGGATGAGACCGCGGCCCGCCAATTTGCGCGCGCCGAAAGCAAGCTCTGGCTCCCCACCGTCAGTGCGCTGGCCTCCGTCGGCGTCACGCCGGCGCGAGTGGATGAACTGCGAGGCGGCTGGGCGGCGGCTGGCGTCAACGTCAACGTGCCGGTTTTCAACGGCCATCTCTTCAAGGCTCGCCGCACGCAGGCCGAACTCCTGACCCGCGCCGCGGCCGACCGCGTGAAGGACGCCGAGATCCAGGTGAAACGCGAAGTGCGCGTGGCCTATCTCAATGCGCGCAGCGCTCAGCAGCAACTCGGCCTTGCGGAGAAGCTACGCGAACAAAGCCGCCTGGCGCTTGATCTGGCGAAGGCTCGCTACGAGTTGGGCCTGAGTTCGATCGTCGAGCTGAGCCAGGCGGAGCTGGGCCTCACGCGCGCGGAGATTGCCGGCGCCAGCGCTCGTTACGACTATCTGGCGCGCCGGGCCGATCTCAGCTTCCAACTCGGAGACAATCGCTAAGCGATCATGCCTTTGCGCACCGCATAGAGAATCAGTTCCGGCATGTTGTGGAGGTTCAGCTTCTCCATCAGGTTGCTGCGATGCGTCTCCACCGTATAGACGCTGAGATTCAAACGACCGGCAATATCCTTGTTCGACTTACCCTCGGCCAGTAACTGGAGCACTTCGCGTTCGCGCGCCGTCAGTAACTCATAGCTATCTTCCAGCCCGCGCTTGCGCATTTGCCGGACGTAATCATCCACCAGGACGCGGCTGATGGCGGGGCTGAAGAACGCCTTACCTTCGTTGACCGCCTTCACCGCCGCCAGTAGATCCTGCTCCGGCGAATCCTTCAGTAAGTAGCCGCGCGCGCCGGCGTTGAGCGCGCGCAGGACGTAACTTTCGTCCGAGTGCATGCTCAGCATCACCACCGCGCAGGACGACCCCGCCGTGATCTGCCGGGCTGCCTCAATGCCGTTCAGATTGGGCATCGCCACGTCGAGCACCGCGACATCCGGCGAGAGTTCCTGCGCCAGACGGATCGCCTCGCGCCCGTCGGCTGCCTCGCCCACCACAGTGAGTCCGGGTTCTCGTTCCAGCACCAAACGCAGACCGCCGCGAATCACCAGATGATCATCGGCGAGCAGGATCCGAATCAAGCGGCGCCGCCGGTGAGCGGCAGCGCGATGGCAATCACGGTGCCTTGTCGCGCGCCGGAGCGCACCTCGAAGGTGCCACCCAAAGTCGAGACACGCTCTTCCATGCCCAGTAAGCCGAGACCTTTGTGTCGCGCGGGGTCGAAGCCCTGGCCGTCATCCTCAATCGTTAAGTTCAAACACGCCCTCTCTTGTTCCAGAGTAACCGTAACTGTCTTGCCGCCGGCATGTTTTTCGGCATTGTGCAGTGCTTCCTGCACTACGCGATAGACGCAGGTTTTGTACTGATCGGGCAAGCTGAGCGACACACCGCGGTCCACCAGATTCACCACCAGCGGACTGCGCCGCGAAACCTCGCGCGCCTGCCACTCCAGCGCCGGCAGCAGCCCGAGATCGTCGAGCATTGATGGCCGCAACAGCAGCGACAGATTTCGAATCGTGCGCAGTGACGACTCGGTAAGTCCCTTGATGGAGTCCGCGTGCCGCTCCACCTGCGGCGTGTCGCCCAAGCGAACGGCGGCCGACAAATTCGCCGTTTCCAGTAACACGGCCGAAAGCGACTGACCAACCTCGTCGTGAAGCTCGCGCGCAATCGAGCGCCGCTCCGCCTCCTGCACTTCCACCAGTCGCGCCGACAGCTCGCGCAGCTCCGAGCGTGTTGTCTCGGCCTGGGCAAAGCGTTCTTCCGCCTCGCGCTCCAGCAGCAGGATGCGCCGCCCCGCGACCAAGGCCAGGCAGAGTCCCAAGCCGACGGTGCCCAACAAGCTCCACCGCACGCGCTGGCGGAAGCCGCCGAATAAGTCCGTCACCTCGCTTTGCCCTTGCAGTAACTGCCGTTCGTTGAGTAGAGCCACTTGATTCGCGAGGTCCAGTACCGCCGTGCGACGCGTATAAACCTGATCGCGCAGAAACTCGTAGCCTTCTTTCTCGCGCCGATCGGCGGACCAGGAAAGCGCCGGGTTGAGTAACTTCCAGTAGGCTTGAATCTCGTCTTGCAAGCGAGTAAACGCGGGACTTTCGGCGGCGGAGAGACCGCCGTCGTATTCGTCGAGCCAATGCGCCATCTGGCGGCGAATCTGATCGAGCCGCCGCAACTGGCCCTCGGCGCGCTGCTGGTCGCGATCGAGAACATAGTCGCGGAAGACGGTTCCCGAGAGGTAGAGCGCCGAGCGAATCTCGTTCAGCTTCCGGCTGCGTTCAAGGAAGCGGCCTTCAATGGTGCGGCTGCGCGTTTGGATCTGCGTCAACAACTGCTCGGTCTGCAGGGCGCTGAAGCCCATCAGGACCAACAGTCCGCCGAAGCCCAACGTCAGAATCAGCCGCGTGCCGCCGCGTCGGAGCATGGTTTAACCGCCGCTCACGGCGGGGACGATCGTGATCTCCGAGTCCGGCTGGACCGGCGTCGCCAGACCCTCACGCTGCTTGATGTTGTCGTCGCCGACGAAGACATTCACATGCTGCCGCACTTCGCCGCGTTCGTTGACGATGCGATCGCGGAGACCCGGATAGTACTGCCAAAGGGCCGCCAGTGCTTCGCCCGCGGTCGAGACCTGGGTGTCCAAACGCAAAGTGCTTTGGCCGCCTGCAAAGTCGCGGAGCAGGCTCGTAATCAGAAACGTCACAGCGTCGCCGTCTTCACGCAGGTCACGGCCGGTAAGCCATCGGCGAGGATCTGCCACTGTTCGCCCTCGTTGGCCGAGCCATAGATCTTGCCGCTGCGCGTGCCCAAGTAAATGCCGGGTGTGGCGAGTTTGTCCATCGCCATGCCGTCGCGCAGCACGGTTTCGTAAGTCAGTTCTTCGGGGAAGCCGGTGCCGAGCGGCTGCCAGGACGCGCCGCCGTCGCGTGTGCGCCACACGCGGAGCTCGCCCTCGGGCGACACGCGCATCTCCGCCTCGAGCGGAAAGATGAATGCCGTATCCGGGTCATGCGGATGGGCCACCATCGGAAAGCCAAAGTCCGAAGGTACGCCGTGGGCGATGTCTTGCCAGGAGTCGCCGCCATCGTCGCTGCGAAACAACCCGCCGTGATTTTGTAAGTAGAGCCGCTGCGGATTCGCGGAGCGCGCCACCTTATGGACGCATTGGCCGAATTCGGGGTACTTATCGGGCAGGAAGCCCGCGGTGACGCCGCGATTACGGGCGGTCCACTTGCGGCCGCCGTCATCGCTCCGATAGACGCCGCCCGTCGAGATGGCAATCAGCAGGCTTTCCGGATTCGCCGGATTTACGACGATCGTGTGCAGGCACAAGCCACCACCGCCCGGATGCCATTGCGAACGGTGCGGATGATCGAAGAGACCTTGCACCAGGGACCAGCTTTCGCCCGCGTCGCGCGACTCGAACAACGCCGCGGGCTCCACCCCGCAATAGAGCTTGTCCGGCTCGCTATCCGCGCCCGGAGCAATCTGCCAGATCTGCGCCACGGCCTGCCCGGCACTCTCCGGAAACTTTACCGGGGCGGACTCGGGCTTCGTCCAGGTGCGCCCGAAGTCGTCGCTCGCGTGGAGCATCGGTCCGAAGGCGAAGTGCGTGGACGAGCTCCACAAACGCTGCCGGCCAGCGCGGCCGTCATAGGCCATCGCGTACACCACATGACCGCCGAAATGCGGACCAGACACCGTCCACTTCTGGCGGCTCTCGTCGCTGGCGAGCAGGAACGCGCCCTTCACCGTTCCCACCAGCAGAACCACGCGGCTGGCGGAAGGGTCGATAAACGTCTTGGGCTCCATATGGAGCCAATTCTACTGCGCGGGAGTGATCGCTTCCACGAGGTCCGAATTCTTGCCGCGGTTGGCGCCGCCAAGCACGAGTAACTGCTGGTTCGCGGACACCACGCGATGCGCCAGGCGCGGCGTGCCGCGGCCGGCCTCGATCCACGCGCCCTTCGCTTCATCGAGCTTGAAGACGCGCCCATCGGCCACACTGACGTAGAGCGCGCCCTGATGCACGGCCGCGGCGGGCGCGAACGACGCCTGATTCTCCACGGGTAACGCCGGCGCCTTGCCCCATGTTTTCGCGGACGCATCGTAGACGGCCACTTCCTTGATCACGTTGTTGTTTTCATCGAAGCCGCCAAGGACGTACATCTTCTGCCCGTGGGCCGCGGCGATCAGCGCGCGGCGGCGGAAGGGTTGGGGCGCGCTGGTCCAGGCGGGCTTCTTCGCCGCGAGGTCGAGAATCTGGAGGTCGGTCGCCCATTGCGTGGGTTCCGGCCCCTTCAGATTCCAGCCGCCCACCACGATCACCTGGCTGCCGATCACCACCACGTCGTGCGAGGAGCGCGCTGCGGGCAGCGGGGGCAGCGCTTGCCACTCCTTCGTCTTCGGATCGAATAAGGCACACTCGGCCACCGAACGCGTGTCGGTCTTTTCGCCCGGCGCATTCTTCGGTGACATGCCGCCCACCAGGATCACCTTGCCGCGATGCGTGGCGAGATTCATCCCTTGCAGACCCTGGCCGCCGCGCAAACTTTCCCACGTGCCATTGGCCAGGTTCAGGCGATGGAACTTACCGGAAACGGCGGCCGTGGAGTAAGAATGCGTCGGCGAGATGTGGCCGCCGTAGACGTACAGATAGCCGTCCGCCGCCACGGCGCCGAAGGCCGAAGTCGCTTCCGGCAGCTTCGCGAACGGCTTGGCTGTCAGCGCCGGGCCACTGCCCGCGGACTTCGGCTGAGCCGTGTCGAAGACCAGCGTGGCGTAGTGGCGAGTCTCTTCGTATTTCTTGCCGTCGCGCTCGCCGCCCAGCGGTTCCCAGAAGCGCGCCCACGCGCCGAAGCGGCCCGTGGCGGCGATGGTTTCGGTTTCGCCGTTGTCGCCGGTCTTCATCTTGGTCTGCTTACCGTCCGGCAGGATCACCGTGATCTCCGCCTGCGGCACGGGCTTGCCGCGGCCCAGCAACTTCAGTCTCACGGCGCCCGGTTGCCCGACCGGCACCAGTTCCACGGGCGACTGGCTGCCCACCTGCGTCTGCACGTCGAAGGCTTCGCCCAGGATGGTCTTGGGATAGTACATCAGCAGGTGCGGCTTGGAGGGGCCGCGTTGCGTGTAGCCCAAGTCGAGCACGCCATGAATCAGGCGTCCGCCGGCGCCCAGGTCCGTGGTGTAAGCATCGGAGCCTTTGGCCAACGTGAGGGCGGTTTCTCGCCCGGCGGCATCGCGCAGCACGAGCTTCGCGTTCTTCACATAGTCCGGTCCTACGCCTTCGTCCGGCTTCAGTTCTTCACTGAGAAACACGACGGCTTTGCCGTGGCCGGCCTCCGGCAGTACCCAAATAAAGTGCGCGTGCAGCGCGGTTGTGAAAAGGAAGAGGGAGAGAAAACGCCGGTGCATAGGCCACCTTTCAAACTAGGATTCTTTAGGTCCAGGTTAGGAGATGGCCTACCAGGTTGTCAATCGTTTACGCAAACGAATTGCAAATACTTTATTGGCCTAAGCGAGCGTCCATATCGGCCAGCACGTAGGTGAAAACGGCGAGCTGCGCGATGTTCTTCTTCAGGTCTTCCGGGTTCACCTTGTCGAGCGTATCGGCGTGTGTATGATGCCAGGCGAAGTATTGGCCGCCGCCGGTACGGACGCCCGAGCCGATGACGCCATCGCGCATCAGCGGTCCGATGTCGGTGCCGCCGCCGCCGGCAGTGACGTTACCGGCGCCGATCGATTGCACCAACTTGCCAATGGATTTCATCTGTTCGAGCGCCTTCGGGCCGCCGCCGGTAATGCCCAATCCGGTGGGACGCTCGGCGCCGCCGTCCATCTCAATGGCGATCACGTGGTTCTTGATGGCGTCACCCACCATCTGGCGATAAGCCACGCCGCCGCGCGTGCCGTTCTCTTCGTTGGCCCAAAACACCACGCGGATCGTCCGTTTCGGGCGTAAGCCCAGTTGCTTGAGGATCACCAGCGCCTGCAGCGAAGCGATCACGCCGCCGCCGTCGTCCTGGGCGCCTTGGCCGACGTCCCAGCTATCGAGATGGCCGCCGACCACGATCACTTCCTCGGGCTTCTCCGAGCCGCGGATCTCGCCCATCACGTTGGCGCCATCGGCGTCGGGAAGATGCTTGGCTTCGGAGTACATGTGCACGGTGACCTTCTCGCCGCTCTTGAGCGTGCGTTCGAGCAGGCCGAGGCTCTCTTCACTGAGCGCGGCGGCCGGGATGGGCGTCTGGCCAGGGTCGAAGCCCGTGGTGCCGGTGTGGGGCGTGTTCTGCTGGGGGATGCCGGCACTGCGGATCAGGACGCCTTTGGCGCCGAGCTTGGCCGCGCGCGAGGGTCCGCTGCGGCGGAACGCGCCGGTGACGCCGTAGCTCACCCAGGGCGGATTGAACAGGACGATCTTGCCTTCCACTTTGGCGCGGCCGGCAGCGTCCATCTCTTCGAAGCTCTTAAAGGCCACCACTTCGGCGGTGATGTCACCCGCGCCGGACATGCCCAAGCCCAGCATCTGCAGGGGCCGCGCGATGGGCTCTACGATCTCCGCGCGCTCCTGGCCACGGACCCAGTGCACCACCTTCACCGGCGGGGTCTGCACGTTCTCGAGTCCGGCCTGCTTCATCGTTTCGGCGGACCACTTCACGGCCTTGGTGAAGCCTTCGCTGCCACTCAGCCGATGGCCGATGCGGTCACAGAGGTAGGTGAGTTTCTCCCAGCCGCCTTCGTCTTTCATCGCCGCGTCAATGATTTTGGCGGCGACGTCCTTGTACTTTTCCTCGATCGGTTGAGCCGAGAGCAGGGGAACGCAAAGCAGGACCGGTAAGATTCGCATGAATCTTTATATTTTAGTGCGCTTCGCCATTTTCACCAAGCTTGCCTGGGAGCGGTGATCGCTTACAATCGGCACCATGGGCGCCGAACGAGCTTGCCGCTTGACGATCGAAGGGGTGGACCGCGAAGGGAAGGCGTGGCTAGAGGGCGACCACGTTTTGTTCCGCGGTGACGGCTATCGGATCAAACTGCCGCTTTCGCCGATGGAAGAGTCCGAGGGGCAACTGAAGCTCGGACGGGCGGTGCTGCATCTGGGCGATTACGCCGCCAAGTGGGCGGAGAAGATCCGGAACCCCAAGTCGCTGCTGGACAAGCTGGGCGTGAAGCCGGGCTTGAGCATGGTGGCGTTAGGCATCAAGGACGAGGCTTTTCTAGCCCAAATCACTGAGGCCGGGAAACGTTTGAAACAGAACGTCGACTTCGTGTTTCTGGGTGCCGAGACGCCCGAGGCGCTCGAACGCTTGGACGAGATTCGCGGCAAGCTTGCTCCAACCGGAGCGGTGTGGATCGTCTACCCCAAGGGCGTGAAGACGATCACGCAAGAGGATGTGATGCGAGCCACCAAGGCGGCAGGCCTGGTGGATGTCAAGGTGACGGCCTTCTCCGCCACGCATACGGCGCTGAAGGCCGTTATTCCGAAGCTTGCACGATGAGCACCGGGGTGCTGAGGGCATGCCGGACAGCGCTGATGGTGGTGCCGAAGGCGATGTCCTTGAGCCCTTTGTGGCCGTGGCCGGCCATGACGATGAGGTCGGGCTTGGCTTCCTTGGCGTAACCGATGATGGCTTGAGCCGGGTCCGGGGCGTGGCGCACTTCGACGCGGACATGGAAGCCGGCCTCGCGCAAACGCGAGGCAATCTCTTCGAAGTACAACTCGCCTTCCTCGACTTCGGACGTGCTGGCCTGGCTGCCGTAGACGAAGCTGGTGGCTCCCTCTTCAACGTGCAGCAAGGTAAGGCTGGCGCCGTGCAGGCGGGCCATCGACGAGGCATGCGCGAGCGCCGCGCGATCCTGATCGGAATGGTCGAGGGGGACGAGGATCGAGGCGTAGGTCATCGAGCCGAAGACGTCCTGCTTGGCTTTCACCAGCGTGCTGGGGCGAGCGCCGCCTTTGGCCCAACGGGGCAGCACCGGGTGCAGCGCAATCCAGGCGAGCAAGCCAACGAAGCCGATGCCAAAGGGGAGGCCCAAGCCATAGAGCAGATACAGTTGCCAGCCGTGAGCGGCGGCAGCCCACTCGCCGAATTGCTGAGTGGCGAGCCGCAGATTCAAGGTGACGATGATGGCCGCGCAGATCCAGGCGAGGATGCGGACCCAGAGCTTGCTGGCGAACTCGCCCATGCGCGAACGGTCACTGGTGAACTGAATCAGAGGCAGAACGGCGAAGGGCAACTGCAGGCTGAGCACGACCTGGCTCAAGAGCAGCAGCGGATAGGTGGCGTTCTCACCGGCCCAGAGGATCGCGATGACGGCGGGGACGATGGCGACCAGCCGCGTGATGAGCCGGCGCAGCCACGGTCGCAGGCGGATGTTGACGAAGCCTTCCATCACAATCTGGCCGGCGAGGGTGCCGGTGAGCGTGGAGGACTGGCCGGAGAGCAAGAGGGCGAAGGCGAACAGCGTGCTGGCGAGACTGGTGCCCAATAGAGGAGCAAGCATCAGGTGGGCCTGTTCGATCTGGGTGACTTGGGCGCCGCGTTCGTAGAAGACGGCCGCGGCCATCACCAGGATGCCGCCGTTGACGAACAGAGCGGCATTCAAGGCGATGACGGAGTCGATGAAGTTGAAGCGGCAGGCCTGGGCCTTGTCGGCCAGGGTGGAGCCGATGCGGCGGGTTTGCACGAGCGCCGAGTGCAAGTACAGGTTGTGCGGCATCACCGTGGCCCCGAGGATGCCAATGGCGACGTAGAGACTCTCGTCGGTGAGGCGCGGGATGAGGCCATTGGCGAGCGCGCCGAACTTGGGGCTGGCCATCCAGACTTCAATGCCGAAGCAGAGTCCGATGGTGGTGACCAGCACCAGGACGAAGGCCTCGACCATGCGGACGCCGAAGCGGGTGAGCCAAAGGAGGAGCAGGGTATCAGTGGCGGTGAGCAGGACGCCGGTTAAGACGTCGAGGCCGAATAAGAGCTTGAGAGCGATCGCTGCGCCGAGGACTTCGGCGAGGTCGCAGGCCGCGATGGCGACTTCGCAGAGGAGCCAGAGGGCCCAGGTGACGGGGCGGGGGTAAGAGTCGCGGCAGGCTTGGGCGAGGTCGCGGCCGGTGACGATGCCGAGGCGGGCGCTGAGAGTCTGCAGCAGCACGGCCATGGCATTGGAGAGGACCAGGACCCAGAGGAGTTGGTAGCCGAAGCGGGCGCCGCCTTCGAGGTCGGTGGCCCAGTTGCCGGGGTCCATGTAGCCGACGGAGACGAGGTAGGCGGGTCCGGAGAAGGCGAAGAGGCGACGGAGGTAGGTGGAGGCACGCGCGGGGTCTACGGAGGAATGGAGTTCCGGTAGTGAAGGCGTACCCTTAGGAGGCATGGTGAAGAATTTTGACTTAACTATAGTTACATAATCAGGAGTCGAGACGCCAGAGGTACATGGCGGCATAGGCGCGAAAGGGGCGCCAGGGTTCGGCGGCCTGGGTGAGCGAGCGCGGGTGGGAGTGGCCCGACTTCTTGAGGAGGACGAGGTCGCTGGCGGGGAAGGCATCGCGGTCATGGAGGGCGCGCATGCGGACGTATTGGACGGTCCAGGGACCGATGCCTTTGACGGTGTGCAGTTGATCGATGGTGAGGCCATCGAGGAAGGCGCGGGCGACGGCGCGGAGGCAGGCGGCGCGAGCTTGCGGCAGGCCGGTGATGTCGGCGTCGGCGAGGGCGGCGGGTGTGGGGGGACCGAAGCGGTCGACCAGGCGGGCGCAGAGGGTGGCGGCGCCTTTAACGGAGACCTGCTGTCCGAGGATGGCGCGCACGATGAGTTCGAACGGGTCCCAGCAGCCGGGCAGGCGAAGGCCGGGATGGGAGGGCGAGCGCAGGGCCGGGAATTGGGCGAGGTGCGACGTGATGTCGGCGATGGGCGCGTCGAGATCGAAGAGATGAGCGAGGCGCTGGGGCGTGTCGGCGGGAGGGGCGCCGGCTAAGTCGGCGGCGAGGTAGCCGTCGTGGTGAGCGACGGTGACGGACCAGCCGTCGCCGTGACGGCGATAGCGGCCGTCGACGATTTCTTCGAGGCCGGCGACGAGGCGCGGCGTGAGGAACTCGAGCAGCCGGGGCCAATGGTAGGGCGGCTGGTACGGGAGTTTAAGGCTGGCGCGCGGCACGCACGATCGCTTTCACGTCGGCCACGAGCCGGGCGACTGAATAAGGAATGCCATCCTTGATGGTCCACTCGATGCCAGGCTTTTGCTGGCCGGTGGGCGGGTAGAGGAATTTGAAGTCTTCGAGCGGATTGCCGTTCAAGATGAGCAGGTCCGCGGCGTAGCCGACGCGGAGGCGGCCGAGGCGTTCACCCTGGCCGAGCACGCGTCCGCCGTTGGCCGTGGCGTGCTGGATGACCTGCAAGGCGTCGAAGCCCGCTTCGCGGTGGAGTTCGAGGCCGCGGATGAGGCCGAAGCCGTAGAGGTTGTAGATGAAGCCGGTGTCCTCGCCGGTGGTGACGGTGCCGCCACGGCGGGCGAAGTCGCGGACGGCGGCCATCCAGAGGCGGTAGTTTTCGCTCCAGAAGGCTTCGTCCGTGGTGGTCCAGTACTCGAAGAAGGAGCCGTGGTACTCGGGATTGGGGGCGAAGAAGCGCTCCAGGGCGGGATGCAGATATTCCGGGAACCAGGGCTGGTTCTGATAGCGCTGGAGGTCGCGGGCGGCTTCGTAGATGTTGAGCGTGGGATCCCAGGCGACGTTGGCTTTGACGAGGGCGTCGAGCACGGCGGCGAGTTTTTGGGGATCGGCTTCGCGCCAGAGGCGGCCGGAGTAACGGAAGCGGTCGATTTCGCGGGCGATGTTGAAGTCGGCGGGGAAGTGCTGGACGCCGTCGGCGAGGGCGGCGTCGGGGATGCCGTACCAATGCTCGATGGTGGTCATGCCGAACTGGGCGTCGTCCCAGGCGTTGGTTTCGGCGACGGCGGCGTGGTGAGCGCCTTTGAGGCCTTGGGCGTGAAGCTCGGCCAGAGCGGCCTGCATGATGTCGCGGTAGAGGTCGAAGAATTTGACGCCGTCAGCGCCTTCCTGCTTGAACTGACGGATGCGGGCGCGGGCTTCGTCGGGGGTGCGGGGAGCGGGGGGAGCGTTGAAGGTGCGGTGGAGAAAGAGGCGGGGCGCGATGATTTGGCCGGCACGGCTTTGGGCGCGGAGGATGGCGGTTTTGGCGAAGTCCGAGCCGAGGTCGCGGCAGGTGGTGATGCCGGCGGCGAGCCAGAGTTTGAGTTGGTAGTCGGCGGGCATCTTGAGGCCGGCCCGCTCGTCCTGAAAATGGGCGTGCATGTTGATGAGGCCGGGCATGACGTAGCGGCCGCGGGCATCGATGACGGCGGTGCCGGCGGGCTGATTGGCGGTGGCCGCGCGCGAGGGGGCGATTTGGGCGATGGTGTCGCCTTCGATGAAGATGTCGCGGGGGCCGGAGGCGGGAGTGCCGTTGCCTTCGATGACGAGGGCGTTGCGGACGATGAGCTTCGGGGGACGGTGTCCGTGCTCGGGGGCGTTCTGGGCGATGAGGAGGGCGGGGAGGAGGAGCAACAGGCAACGCATTGGTGGAGATTGTAGCGGGAAACGGGAAAATGACGAAACGAACCCGGGAGTTGTTGATTCGGTGGGAGTTAAGTTTTTGGGATGGTCGCGGCCGGGGAGTGGGCGGCGAGCGGGGTCATCTTTTTATGGTCGCATGGGGGTCCAAATTCGCGGGTGGGGCAGGGACGGTAAGTGGTTGAGGGGGAAGGCCGAGGGTCCCTCCACAATTGCTGAACGAATGGTATAAGTGTTATACGATCAATGCGTTTCAAATTCGACCCTGCTAAAGACCGACTGGTAAAGAAGAGGCACGGGGTAGGCCTGGCGGAAGCGCAGGAGATCTTCGATCAGGCGTACTTGGTTGATGAGAAATGTGATGATCCGCAGCAATTCCGCGCGATTGGCTGGGTTGGCGGGCGGCTTTGTTCCGTTATCTTCGAGGTACGGAGCGACCAAGAGGGTGAATACCATCATCTGATTACGGCCTGGCAAGCTACGAAGCAGGAAGAGGAAATTTATGCCGAGCAAATCTAAACCGAATCCTTCCGCCGATGAGATCGCGGAGATGGCGAGCCGCGGGGAAGACATTTCCCGGTTCTTCTCGAATCAGTTCCGCGTGGTGCGGCCCGTGAAGCGGGTGAATGTCGACTTGACCGAGGGGATGCTGCGGGAGTTGGATCAGCGGGCGGCGCGTCTGAATGTCAGCCGACAGGCAGTGATCAAGACGTTGCTTCGGGAAGCGCTGGATTCGAAGCGGAGAGTGAGTTAGCGGGGCGGGTGGACCACTTCCCAAACGGCGACGAAAGCGCAATTTGACGATGTCGGGGTGGGGGAATCGGCTTCGGTTTGGGCTGCATCCATTCATTATCGACCGGAGCGCAAAATCGACGATGACCAACGAGCGTAGGCGGAAAATCGTGGTCCCGGGTGGGACGGGCCAGGTGGGGCGGGTGCTGGCGCGGTGGTTCTCGGGGCAGGGGCATGAGGTGGTGGTGCTGAGCCGTCGCCCGAACCAGGTGTCGGGTTGGCGGGAAGTGGCTTGGGATGGGCTGCGGGCCGGACCTTGGGTGGAGGAGCTCGAGGGGGCCGACGTCTGCATCAATCTCGCGGGGCGGAGTGTGAATTGCCGGTATGGCGAAGCGAATCGGCGGGAGATCTATGATTCGCGCATTCTCTCCACGCGGCTGCTGGGTGAGGCGATGGGGGCGTTGCGAGCGCCGCCGCGCGTGTGGCTGAATGCGAGCACGGCAACGATTTACCGGCATGCGCTCGATCGGGCGATGGATGAACGGACGGGCGAGTTGGGCGGCGATGAGCCGGGGGCGCCGGACACGTGGAACTTCTCGATTCGCGTGGCGAAGGATTGGGAGCGGGAGTTTTTCGCACCCGCGCTAGGCAGGACGCGGCGGGTGGCGCTACGGAGTGCGATCACGATGAGTCCGGATCGCGGCGGGGCGTTGGGGGTGCTGCTGAATCTAGTGCGGTTGGGGTTGGGCGGCGCGGCGGGGAGCGGCGAGCAGTATGTGTCGTGGATTCATGAGCGGGATTTTGTGCGCGCGGTGGAGTGGTTGATGGAGGGCGATGAGTGGGAGGGAGCGGTGAATCTGGCGGCGCCGGAGCCGCTGCCGAATCGCGAGTTCATGCGGAAGCTGAGAGAGGCGTGGGGGATGCCGGTGGGGTTGCCGGCGTATGAGTGGATGGTGGAGGTGGGGGCGGTGGTGCTGCGGACGGAGTCCGAGTTGGTGTTGAAGAGCCGGCGCGTGGTGCCGGGTCGTCTGAGTGAGGCCGGCTTTCGCTTCGAGTATCCGGAGTGGGGTGGGGCGGCGCGCGAGTTGGTGGGGCGGTTTCGGGGCGCGTAGTAGGCTGAAAGAAGGAGGCCGATTGAGAGAGATTTTAGCGAAGGCGAAGGCCGGCGAGCGGCTGAGTCTGGAAGAGGGCGTGCAGTTGTTGGAAGGCGCGGCGCTCGAGGACTTGCGCGAGGCGGCGAATACGGTCTGCGAACGGAAGAATGGCAATATCGCCACTTACGTCTTTAATACTTATCTCAATTACTCCAACGTTTGTTACTTGAGTTGCCAGTTTTGTAGCTTCGCGCGCAAGCCCGGACAGGACGGCGCGTTTACGCACGACATCGCGCACCTGGTGGGGCAGGCGTTCGAAGCGTATCAGCAAGGTGCGCGCGAAGTGCACATGGTGGGTGGGCTGCATCCGAAGCTGCCTTTTGAGTTCTATCTGCAACTGGTGCGGGAGTTGAAGGCGGCTTGCCCGGAGATGGCGGTGAAGGCGTTTACGGCGATCGAGATCCGGCATCTGGCCGAGCATGTGGCGAAAGCGTCGATCCGCGAAACGTTGGAACGCTTGCGCGAAGCGGGTCTCGAAGCATTGACAGGCGGGGGCGCGGAGATCTTTGACCAGAGCGTGCGCGAGCAGATCTGCAAGGGCAAAGAGACGGCCGAGGAATGGTTGGAGGTGCATCGCACATGGCATCAGATGGGGATGCGGAGCACGTGCACGATGCTGTATGGGCATGTGGAGCAGCCGTGGCAGCGCATCGATCATTTGGATCGGCTGCGGCAGTTGCAGGATGAGACGGGTGGCTTTACGTCGATTGTGCCGTACGCGTTTGAGCCGCGGAACAATGCGCTGAGTCATCTGACGCGGGCGACGCAAGACGAGGAATTGCGGATGCTGGCGATGACGCGGCTGTATCTGGATAACTTCGATCATGTGACGGGTTACTGGATCAGCTTGACGCTGCCGCTGGCGCAGAAGGCGCTGAAGTACGGCGTGGACGACTTACACGGCACCATCTTTCGCGAGAAGATTTTTCACATGGCGGGGGCGGCGACACCGGAAGAGCAGAGCGTGGCGACGCTGGAACGGGCGATCCGCGAGATGGGCCGGGAGCCGCGGCGGCGCAATACGGTGTACCAGTTGGTGGACGCTTGAGGCTGGGGTCGGTTTCTTACCTGAATGCCAAGCCGTTGATTTGGGGACTCGAGGCGCGCTTGGCTCCGCCGCGTCAACTGGCGGAGTGGTTGCGGGCGGGGGAAGTGGACGCGGCGTTGGTGCCGGTGGTGGAGGTGCTGACAAACCCGGTGTATTGGGTGGTGGACGGGTTGGGGATCTGCTGCGACGGTCCCGTGTATAGCGTGATCGTGACGCTCGAGAAGCCGCTGGAGGAAGTGCGGCGGGTGGTGCTCGATGCGGATTCGCGGACGTCAGTGGAGTTGACGAAGCAGTTGCTGGCGGGGCGGGAATGGGTGAGCGAGGGTGGCGAGGCGCAGTTGCGGATCGGCGATCCGGCGATCGCGTATCGGCAGGCGCATCCGGAGTTGCCAGTGCTCGATTTGGGTGAGGAATGGAAGCGGGTGACGGGGCTGCCGTTTGTGTTTGCGGTGTGGGCGCTGCGGGCGCCGGACGTGACCGTCGCCGAGAGACTGCGGGCGGCGGCTCGCGAAGGTTTGGCGCGGCGGGGGGAGATGGCGCGGGCGCCGTGGGAGTTGAGCTATCTCACCGAGAGCATTCGGTATGAGTTGGGGGAGCGCGAGCGTGCAGGTCTGGGCGAGTTTGCGCGACGGATCGGCGGGGCTTGGCCGCTGCGGTGGTTGTAGGGCGCTAGCGGAGAGTTACGTCGATGGTGCCGTTGCGCGACGGCGTCGTGAAACCGGGGGGCTGAAGGATGCGGACGGTGGCGCGGCCGGAGCCGGACCAGGTGGCGGTGGGGAGCCAAGGGGGGCCGTTTTGGAGGAGAACGTCCGTGAGACGAAGGCCGGCGGTGCTGTTGTCGCCGAGAGGCAGGACCTCGAAGCTGAGCCTGGCGTCGCGCGCGGTGGGGCGGAGGCGATAATCCGCCGAGTCGTTGACCGGCTGGCTGAGAGCGGCACTGAGGGGCACGGCTCGTAAGGCAGCGCTCCAGTTGTTGCCGGGCGAAAGGGTAATGGAGGTGTCGCGGAAGATGAATCCGGAAGGCTGCAGGGTCACGTCGACGTCAACCGAAGGGTAGCCGGGCGCGGAGAGGCGTAAGGTGGCGAGGCCGGAGGCCGCGAGTCCGTCGAGGAAGAAACCGACCGAATTGCTGCTGCCGCTGTTGATGGTGATTTCGGCTTGACCGGGGGCGTCGGCGGTTTCGGCGATTTGGAGGCGATCCGGGGACAAGGAGACGAGCCGGACGGGCACGTTGGACTTGGCGGGGACGAGCGAGGCAGTCGCGGAGGAGCGAAGCTGGGCGGCGACGCGGGGCGGGGAGAAGTTGAAATAGGCGTCAGTGACTTCGTATTCAAGCGCCGTGAGGCCGGACGGGGCGGTGAAGCCGGCGGGCTGTTGCACGGTGATGCGGGCGCGGCCGGGGGCGCGGGTCGTGGTCTGCCAGGTGAGCGCGTCGGTTGGAGCGAGGGAGACAATGGCGGGGGCGGAGGAGATGAGGGTCGGCAAGGCGGTGACTCCCGGTCGCAGGGCCTGTTGGTCCGAGGAGGACGTGCTGGAGGCGATGACACTCGCGAGGTTGAGGGTTTCGGTGCTGCCGACGGGAACCGAGCGAGAGTTGCCGGAGTTGGTGATGATGAAGCCGGAGGGGAGCACTTCAATCGCGATGGTCCGGGTATTCACGTCGGGGCCGGAGAGGGTGAGGGTGGCGAGCCCGACGGAGAGACCATGGACCCAAATCAAACGGGTGCTGGCCGAGGTAGTAAACGCGACGCTGGTTTGCGCGGGGTCAGTGGGGGAAAGACTGAGTTGGACGATGGAGGGATTCGAACTGGACGCCGTAGCCGCGAAGGAGTTGCTGCCAACGGTGTAGGCACTCAAGCTGGTGATCAGGGCACGGCCGACACGAACGGCGGAGGGGGTGTTGATGTCGGCCAGAGTAACGGTGAGCTCCCGGCTGGCGGAGACGTGGCTGTCGTAGGCGGGGCCGGGATCGACCGAGATACGGACGGTGCCAGGCCGGAGAGCGCGGATGGAGAAGTTTTCGTTGAGGCGAGCCGTGGCGGGCAGGTCAACGATGCCTGCCGGCGTAGCGCGAAGCGTGAACTCCGTGGGGGAGGGATACAGCGTGGCTGGCGAGTTGGTGACGTAGAGGGCGAACCCGACATTGCGGCTCTCGCCGAGATTCAGAGCGGAGGGGAGAAGCAGACCGAGGGCGGAGCGTTCGAGCGGGATCGTGAGAGTGGCCGGCTCGAGCCCGGGGGCCTCGGCGATGAGGGTGACGGTACCCTCGTTGGCGAGACCCACCCCCATGAAGCTGGCGGCGGTGGAGTTGGGGAAGGTGAGCCGGTCCGCGAGCCCGCCGGTGAAATTTTGCGCGAGGCGGAGCCGGGTGGGATCACTGGTGGTGACGGTGAGCGAGCCGGGGGGCAATTGGCCGTCGCTGGTTCTGACGGTGAGATTGATGAACGTGTTCAAGCCGAGCGGGTTGATGTTGGACCAGACGAGACGCTGGGCGTTGGTGGTGAGGGTGAGTGTGGCCCCGGTGCGTGGCGGGGTGAAACCGGCGGGCGGGTTGATGGTGATTCTGGCACGGCCGGGCCCGGTGGGGCGTAAGCGGACGGAGACGGACTCGGTACCTGGATTGAAGACGAACTCGGCGGGCGTGACGACAACGGAGCCGGACGGCTCGGCGGTGAGGGTGACAGACTGCGGGGAGAGACCGGGGCGAAGGGTGAGCGCAGGGAGTGGCGCGCCGGAGTTGACGTCGAGGGGGGCCAGGATCACGGGAACGGTGACCCCCTGCAAGGTGCTTTCGAGCGGGGCCGCGGTGTTGAACTGGAACGCGGCAGTGGAGGGGAGGACGGAGATGGGGAGCGTGACGGGCGTCGCCGCAGCAGACTCAGCGGTGAGGTCGGCCACGCCGACGGCCATGCCGTGAAGGTAGAAGGTACAGGCGTTGGACGAGAGCTCGATGGTGGAGAGCGGAAGCTGACCGGGGGTGACAGAGAGTCCGAGAACGGCGGGATCGCTCGTGGTGAGGCGAATGGAAGTCGCGGTACTCCCAAGATTGGTTAGAGAGCAGAAGCCTTTGGACAGTAGGTGGACGCCCACGAGCCCGGGGCGGAGTTGAAGGCCCGCGGCTTTGATGAGAAGGCGAAGGCGACGATAGGCGGGGTGGATCGGCAGAGTGGTGTCGAGGGTGATCTCGGCTGGCCCCGCGGTGAGCGGTCGGAGGAGGAAGCCGGTAGCGGACCGGGTGATCGCGACGCGGCCGGCGGGCGAACTGCGGGGTTGGAGGTGGTCGTAGAGAGCGGGGGCGACCGGCTGGCTGACCGAGGTGCCGTCGACGTTGATGAAGCCGGAGAGGTCCAGGCTGGGAGGGTCCTGTGTCAGGAGATAGACCAGGTCGACCGCTTGGGTGGCTTGAGTGAAGCCGATCTGTGAGGGAACGACTTTGACCGGAAGTACGAGACGTCCTTGTGCACCGCCATCCTCCCAGGCGAGTTCGATTTCGCCGTCGCCCAACTGGCCGATGGACTCGACCGTCGGGTTACCATCTCGCGCGGGGTAGGTGATTTCCGTTCTGGATTGTCCGTTGGGGGCGCGGAGCAGGAGTCCGGCGGAGGCGCGGGCCGTGATGACGGTGGTGTTGTCGAGAAAGCCGCCATTCGGCGTGCGCAGAGTGAGCGTCGCGGAGAGGTATTGGCCGAGAGTGAGCGTACCGATCACGAAAGGGGCGGGGGGAGTGATGGTGAGGTCGAGGGTGCTGCCGCCGCTCGAGAGGACGGTATAGCGGCCGCGGCCCGGCGTACGCGGGGTGACGCGCACCTCCGGAGACGTGGCGCCGGCGGCGACGGCGATGTCCGGGATGGGCGGCAGGTCACCAGTGGCAGAGATGCGGACGGTGTCCGCAGGAGCTTGGGGGCTGCGCGTGAAGGTGTTGGCCGGCCATCCGGGGATGCGGGAGGCGAGGGCGAGACGCAGCTCGGAGTTGGCGGGCCAGGAGCGGATGCGCGCCGGGTCAGAGAAATCGAAGTACGAGGGCGAGACGGGGCAGGTGAAGGTGGCTGGTTCGAGCAGATCGGTATTGCCGGTGAAGGTGAAGGTCGCCGTGCCAGAGGCGGCACTCGTGTCGAAAATAAGTTGGTTGATGGGGCCGGCGTTGTAGGTGATGGCGGCGTAAGTTGCCTGGTCAATGGCAGAGGTCGAGAAACGGACGGGGCCGGCGACGGTGGCAGTGAAGGGCACGGCGCGACCGAAGGTCGAGACGGCGGCGCTGGTACGGAGGTGTTGACCGAGCGCGGGACAGGTGAAATCGAAGAAGGTGCGGCGGACGAGGATTTCCACGGGTGGTGTATCGCGGAAGCCTTCGGGTTGACGGAGGCGTAGAGTGGCCACGCCCGCAGCGTGGGAACGGAGGTTGGTTTCGACGACTTCGACGACGGCGGGGTCGGAGGACTCGAGCGTGGGCTTGAGGGACGAGGCGGCGGGTGCTTGGTCGGCGAGGGGCGCACCGGTGGCGGGGTCCAGGGCAGCGAAACCGGTGACCACGACGTATCCGGTGGAGGCTGGGGGAAGCGTGAGGGGGAATTGGCGAAGGTAGAAGCCGCCAGGAAGTAAGCGAACGGGAAGGCGCATTTCCGGGCGGCCGGGGGCCGCCACGATGAGGGAGGCGCTGCCGGAACTCGCGAGGCCGACGAGGGTGACAGTGCCGGAGTTGGTCGTTGTCTCGACGGGATCGGCGCCGACACCGGAGAGCTTGAAAAGGCCGGGATCGGAGGTTCGAAAGGTGACGGGGCTAGCGTCCGATGGGCGGTCGGCGTTGGGCAAGCTGTAGGTCACGGCACCACCATTCGCAAGGGTGATTTCGGTGTCAGGGCGAGTCCGCAGGAGGGCGGAAAAGGTGTCCCGGCGTTCGCGGAAGGTTCGATCCGGGAGGAGGGGCAAGTCAAGGGGAGCGGTGGCGTTTCCGGCGAGGAAGTTGGTGCCTAGTCCGACGATCACGTCGTCGCCGGGGCCGCCGAAATAGCTGGAGAGGCGCAGGGGCGTTTCGGCGGGAGGCACTACGAAGTAGAAGCCGTCCGTGGAGCCGCCCGAATAGAAGCGCTGGTCAGCGTCAGGGGTGGTGGGGAGGTCGCGCGAGGTGGTGGATCCAGCGACAACCCAGTCTCCATTCTGTTGGGCGATGCCGTAGGCGACATCATCTCCGGAGCCGCCGTGATAAGAGGAACGGAGAAGCTCGAGGGTGGTGGGATCGAAGCCGGCCACAAAAGCGTCGCGGCCGCCGGCATGGGTGGCTTGCCAGGGGCCGGCGAGCGGCAGATCCGGGGAGGTGGTGGAACCGACAACCCAAAGCGCGGTGTTTTGCAATTGGAGGGCGTGCGCGACGTCTTCGCCATCGCCGCGGTAAACGGTTTGCGCGGCGCTCTCCAGCGAGGGGAGCGCGAGCCGATGCAGGCCGACGTGACGGTCAGCCGTGAGGCCGGCGACATAGAGCCGCGAGCCGTCGACTTTGAGTTGGAGGCCGGAGAGGCCATCCAAGGTGCGGGTGGCGGTGATGGCGAAGCGATGGTCGCGGACGGTGAGGGTGCTGCCGGCGGCGGTGATCACGGGCCGGGAAGGCCAGCCGGAGGTGGCGATGGACGTGATGGCGTCGGTGGTGTAGGTGGCCGTCCATTGCGGAAAGCTCGAGATGGACGTGCTGGAGGGGACGAAGAGCAGGAAGTGGTCGCCGGGCCGATAGTCGGTGCGCAATTCGGGGGTCGGTTTCAGCGGCGTGGCATAGCCGCCTTTGCCGACGGGGAAGTCCGAGGACGTGGTGGTGCCGGCCACGAAGATGCCATTGCCTCCGGCCAAGGTGCAGGCGGTGGGTCGATCGTCACCGGTACCGCCGATGTAATAGCGGGCGAAGGGCGTGATGAGGAAGATGTCGCGACTGCCAGAGGGGGGGAGGTTGGGGGGCGAGGAGAGGCTGAGGCGAAACTCGGCCGAGGCAGTGGAGCCGCAGGTCAGATCGCGGTCGACGGCGACGAGGTCGTCATCGTCGTCGCCACCGAGGTAGGTGAGTCGTTCGACGACGGGGTCAATGATGAGGGGGTAGAGAGGGTCGTAGGCGCCAAGCCGAAAGGCGGCTTCGTGGTCGTTGACGAGGATGAAGGCTGCGGTGACGGGTTGGCGGCCACTGGGCGTGGTCTGGTAGGCGACGGGAGGTCGCTGAAGGTGCTCGCCGCCGGCCGTGGCGACCAGGAGGGTGCCATCGGCGCCGAGACGGACGGGGTGGCTAAAGCGGAGACGGAGGAGGGAGGGATCGGCTTGCGGATGGACGATGAAGTCGAATTCGAGGTGGGAGCCTTGAGGATAGGCGGCGAGGTCGATGCCGGGATAGAGTTGTCGGGCTTCGAGACGGCTGAACGTCGGGAGGTCGTGCTGCCAGGTGGAGGGTGGTCCGAGGAAGGAACTGACTTTGACGGGATGGGGTTGCGTAGCTTGCCAGACAGTGGGCGCGGCGCCGGGGAAGGTCCACTGAACCTGCGGGGTCTGGATGCCCTTTTCGGTGAAGGCGTAAGTGGCGTGAGACGTGCGTGCCAGGAAGCGGACGGAGGAATTCGCCTGGCCGAGGTTGGGCTCGAACAGCACGTCCGGCTGGCGGGCGAGGGCGAGCGAGGAGAGCAGGAGGAGGGTGACGTTCACTGGTAGACCTGAAGGTTGACGATATGACCGCTGGCAGGAGTGGTGAAACGGGCGGGTGCGTTGAGGCGGAGTGTCGCCTGACCCACTGTCCGGCCTTGCAGGGTGAGGGTCTGCATGGCGAAGCCGGCGGCAAGGGGGATCTGGGCAGGCGTGACGGTGAGAGCGGTGGGGTTGTCGTTGGCGACGAGGAGGATCTCGGTGCCAGGGACGCCGGGTCCGGTGGTGGCAAGAAGGCGGTATTCCAGGTGGGTACTGAGGGGGCTGAGCGTTGCGGGGTCAAGCGCCACAGGTTTGAAGCTGAGGGTGTTGGGACGGCCGACGAACACAGACGTACCGCCATTGAAGATGAACCCGGAGGGGACGATGCGCAGAGGGAATCGCTTGGTGGTGTAGCCCGGGGCGGCCACGATGAGGGTGCCTTCGCCGGAGCCGGTTTGAGCATTGACCATGACCTGAATGTTGAATCCCGATTGCGGCGCCGGCGGAACACTGAGGGAGAGCCCGGTGCCCTCGACAGAGGTTTGGATCGTGGTGTTCGGGGCCAAGGGAGTATCGAGGCGGATGGTGAGCGGAGTGCCGAGCCAAGCGCCGATGCTCGAAACGTCGAGGGTGAAGGATGGGTCGGCGACATTGATGGTGACTTGGGTGCTGGTACGCGGAGTGGTGTAGCTGGCGACGGCAGCGAGGGCGAGGGTGGCGGTGCCGGCGCGGGTCGCGGTGAAGGTGAAAGAGGCCGAACCGTTGCTGGTCAGTTGGGCGTTGGCGGGTGCGAGGGTGCCAATGGTGGGGTCGCTACTGGTGAGGAAGACAGGAATGGTAACTCCGGGACGGATGGTGCCGGAACCCGGGACGGGAGTCTGATTGACCGGATCCAGGCCGACCAGCCGGGCCGAGATGGGGCTGGAATTGCCGCGGAGCAGGTTGATCGGACCGGTGGTATCGAGAACGACGCCGGAGGGAACCAGGCGGACCTCAAGGGACGAGGCTTGGTAGCTATCGGCTTCGGCGACGACCTCGACGGTTCCGCGGTCCGAAAGGGCGTGGAAGTAGACACTCCGCGAGCCGGCGACGGTGACAGAGGCCGTGCCGCGTTCGAGGGGCGAGGTGGAGAGTGTCAGGCGAGACGGGTCCGTGCTGGTGAGCTTGACGGTTTCGGTGATGCTGAACCCGCCCGCGCCATTGACGCTGCCAGGGGCCATCAGGTCGCGGCCGAGAGTGGGCGGCGCGCTGATCATGAGCGGAGGCGTGGTGACTGTGAGGGTGGAGGCGGGGCCGGTGACGCCGTCCGGCAGGACGACGCGGAGATTGGCGGTGCCGGGCTTGAGGGCGCGAACGGTGAACCGGCTCGTGGTGGGGTAAGTGATGGTGGCCGGTTCAGCGACGGCGACGGTGGGGTCGTTCGATTCCAAGCGAAGGACAATCGGTGCGCGGTCAGAACGGAAGGAGATGTTGAAGTTCAACTGGGGATTGCCCAGATCAGGGAAGACCTCGACGGTGGTGGTGCGGCTAGCGAGGGGAAGTTGGCCCACATCACCAAGGCGGAGGGCGGCGGGAATGAGACGGACTCGCGCCTGAACGGACGAGTAGCCGGGAGCGGAGATTTCGACCGAAGCGTCGCCGACGCCGTAGGCTTGCAGGTAGAAATCGGAGCGGCCTGCGACTTGGAGGGAAGCAACGCCGGGGGCGGCGGCGCCATTTTGACCGGAGGCGGGCGCGAGGCGGAGTATCTCCGGCGCGAGACTGCGAACGGTGAAGGTCGGCGCGGCGAGCGGTGAACCGTTTTCAACGTTAGCGTTGGCTCGCATTTCGAAGCCATCTGGCAAGGTGTAGTCGCCAAAGGTAAGTTGCGGAAGGCGCACGGTAAGCTTGCGAGAGTCGTTGGGGCCGAAGCCGGGAGCCGGCTGTAGTTCGAGCGTGGTTTCGCCCGGGGCGAGCGCACGGAGAGGAATGTACATCACGCTGGCGGTAAAGGTGAGGGTGCCTGGCGAGGCGACGACCTGAGGATTGCTGGAGACCAAATTAAAGGTGATGGGTGCGGCGCCCGGCCGTACCGCGTTGCCATTGACAACAAGGCCGATGGAAAGCGATGAGGTCGCTCCGAGAACGAATTCCGAGGGGAGGGTACTAGGCGCTATGGAAAGACGCGCAGGGACGAGTTCTACGTCGAAGGAGAGGGTGGTGTAAGCCGGACTTTCAACCGTGACGCGGGCGAAGCCTGAATCGCTGAGAGATTCGAGCCGGATGGGAGACGTATGAGTGGTTTCGAGGCGGGGCTGACCGTTGATGAGGAGCCGGGAGGGGTCAGAGCTGGTGATCGTGAGGGGGACTGGGGTCGTGCTATTGAGGCTGACCTGGATGGGCGCGGAGAGATCTTTCCCGAGGGTAGCGGGACGGCTGATGGACAAAGTGCCGGCATTGACGCGCACGCGAAGGCGGGAACGGGGAGCGAGGCGGCCATCCACACGAAGGTCAAGGTTCGCGAGGCCTGCTTCGCGAGGGGCAAGGACGATGCCGTTGGCGGCGACGGTGGCGCTGAGCGCGCGCGGATTCGAATTGACGACCTCGACGCGAGGGGGCGTGGCGCCGCTGCGCACCGACTGAACGGCGGCTGGGATGCCCGCGTTCGCACCGTAGGCGGTGCCGAGTTCCGGACCGTAGGCGAGATTCGCGGTGACCGAGTTACCGATGAAGAGTTCGGCGTTGGTGCTGGCCCAGAACGCGGTGGCTGGGCTGAGCGTGACCGGGCGCGTAATGGTGGGCTGATCCGGAGCGGAGATGGTGAGGTCGACGGTGCCTTCGCCGGCGAGGGCCTGGAGGATGATGACGGAGGTAATGCTGGAGCTGGAAGCCGGCGTGGTGATCGCCGAAGATGCGGCAGATTGATTGGCGAGGCGAAGGAGTAGCCGCTGAGGGTCGCTGCTGGTGAAGGTGACCGAGCGGGTGGGCGACAAGCTGGTGACGTATTCAAGGCGAGCTTCGAGATCCTGGCCAATGTTGGTCGCGCCGCGAAGAGTGATCCAGTCACCTTCTCGTTTGGCGATCCGAAGCCGGAGCCGACTGACGGTTGGTTCGATGCCCGGAGGCCCCTCGACGACGATGTCCGTTTCACCGGACCTGGCGACGGCGCGAAGGGTAACCGGAACGAACTGGTTGGCGCGGAGGATGAGCGTGGGTTGGTCAACCGCAATCACGGAGGGGTCCTCGCTGCGGATGCGGAAGATGAGCTCGGTGGCGGAAGAAAAAGTACTCGTGGCGCCCGGAAGCGTGGCGGATGGGGTGACCAAGGAGACGCTGACGGTACCGGTAGAGTCAGGTTGAATGACGGTGCCCGAGGGCGAGTAAAGGATGAACTGAGGGGGGCTGGATGGAATGTCGAAAACGGCTTCTTCCGCCGCCGGACTTTGAACGCGGATCCGGACCGGCTTGCCACGATCGCTGGTGATCAGCGTGATGTTTGAGAGCGTGCGTACGTCGGGGGCGGACAAGGTGGAGGTGGGATTCTGAGAACTGTCCGAGAGTTGGGCAGCTTCGGGATCTTCCACGGTCAAGGTGACGGGAAGCGGGATTTGCGACGAGATGTCAGGAGTGAGGAACAAGGCAGTGCGGAACCCGGGGACGGATTGGCCGGCGAGACGGAAACGGACTGGCTCGACGGTGACGGGCAGCGTGACCAAGGTGGTGCTGCCGAGGGTAGCCGCAAGTTGGGCGGTGCCGACGCGCTCGGCGGTGAGGAGGCCACTGAAAAAGCAACACTCGATGTCCGTCGAGCCCAACTGGGTGGTCACCGTGAAGATGGCGGAGTCGGAGGTAGTGAAGACGAGTGGCGCACGCGCGGCTCCCGGGCGCGGGTAGTAGACAAGGTTGCGTTCGGTGCGCTGTTCATTGAACACGGCGAAGCTAAAGCTGTATCCAGAACGACGCTGGACTTTGAGAATGGGGCGGGTATTGCCGTCCACGTTCGAGGCGCCGTCCGACGAAGCAAAAAGAAGGCCAGAGAGCGGTCTGAGGGTCACGGGATAGGAGCGTTCACCGAAGCCGTCGGCGCTGATGATGAGAGTGGCAGCGCCTTGGTCGGCGAGTCCATGAAGATGAATGGTGAGGGCTTCGCCTCCCCAGGAACGGGTGATCTCCGCGGCGCCTACAGCGCTTCGGCCAAACGAGACCGTGAGGCGAGACGGGTCGCTGGAGGCGGATCCGAAGCGGGACGGTGGCGGCCGGTCCTCCGGGAATCGAGATCGCGGCGAGGGTCGCGGTGGTGAGCGCGTCGAGACCGACGTAGGGTACCAAAAGCAAATTCAGGGCAGGCGGCGTCAAGCGGGAGACGAAAACATCAGTGCCGCCGGTACGGTCGTTGCCCTCAATGGGATTCAACTGGGGGAGGGTCGGCGAGGTGGAGTTGCCGGAGAGAATGACCTGGCTGGTGTCGTCCTGACCAATGCCGACGCCTTCGTCGGCGCCAGTGCCTCCGAAGTAGCTGGAGGAGACGCGGCCCGTTAGGGGGCTATAGAGGCCGAACCAAGCGTCGGAGTCGCCGCCGCCGAAGGTGGTTTGGACGGCGTCGCGGACGGGGAAATCGGAAGAATTGGTGGTGCCTACCGCGAGCACGTCGACTCGCGGAGGCGGGTTGCTGCTCAGCGTATTGTACGCGGAGGCGTTAAACGCCGCCAGGCCTTGCAGAGTGTCGCGGCCGCTACCACCCCAGTAAGTGGACTGGCGAAGCTCCAACGAGACCTCGGTGGAACCCACTGTTTCGAATTGAGCTAGCCATCCGTCCGAATCGCCCCCGCCGTAGGCGCCCTGCGCCGCCTGCGCGGTGGTGAGGTCAGTGGACGAGGTGTCGCCGGCCAGCCAGAACCCCGTGGAATAAAGCAGGCCGGCTCGCACGGTGTCGTTTCCGGAGCCGCCCCAATAGGTTGACGCGAGCACACGAGAGAGGCCGCTGTGGACGGATAGGTATGCGTCGGTTCCGCCACGGCGATCGGATTGGGGACCGCGTAAGACGGGGAGTCCGTCCGAGGTGGTAGTTCCGGCAAGGAGAATCAGAGCGGTCCCGTGAACGTAACGGATGGCGTCGTCACCGGCGCCTCCCCAATAGATGGTGCCTCCGCGGCTTAGCGAGCCCGCGTTTTGACTGCCGCTGAACGTGGTGGCGAAGCCGTCTTTGCCGCCGCGATAGCCCTGTTGTCCGGAGGTGAGGGGAAGATCGGGCGAGTCGGTTTCGCCACCGACCGTGAGAACTTCGCCAACACCGTAGATGGCGAGAATGCGATCGTTGCCGCTGCCGCCGATCAGGGCGCTATAGCTGCTGCTGGCGCCCGAGAAGACACCGACATTGGAGTAGAAGACGAAGCCGTCCGCGCCTCCGTTGAAGCGGCCGATGGCGATTTGCGGGTTGCCGATGTCGGTGAGTATGTTGCGGCCGCGGTAAAAGTTCGGAAAGTCAGGCGATTCCGTCTCGCCGCCGAACGCCAGAATTTCCGCTTGCTGGCGGTCGAATTCGGTGTCGTTGTTCCAGATGGCGTAGGCGCGGTCGTCGCGGGAGCCTCCGAGGTAGATGACGCGGGGGGTGCGGCCGAAGGACATGTAGAAAGCGTCGTAGCCGCCGGCGCCGGGGGTGTTGGCGCCGGGGAAGGCGATGGAGTTGGTGTAGCCGGCGACGGAGGCGTTGCGGGAGGCGGTGAGGCGGTCGTCGCCTTCGCCGCCGTAGAAGCTGCTGAACGTGACGACGGGGTCGATGGTGAGGGGCTGGGCGGGGTCGTAGGGGCCGGTGACTTCGAGGCCGGCTTCGTGAGCGTTGAGCAGCCGGAAGCGACCGGCGACGAGGCGATCGCGCTGGAGGATCTTGGGCGCGCGGTGGCGAAGCGTGCCGGCAGGGGTGACGATCTCGAGGTCGCCGGTGGAGGAGAGCTGGAGGCGTTGGGCACCGGCGAATTTCAGGCGAATACGGCGAGGATTGGCGCCGGGGCGGAGGACAAAGTCGTACTCCATTTCACGGGCGGTGCCGTAGTAGACAAGGTCGATGCCGGGATAGACGTTGGGCTGGCGAAGCTGGCGGTAAGTGGGGATGGCGTCGCGCCAGTTCGAACGGGCGCCGACGTAAGAACTGACGGTGAGCGATTGGGGCTGCTCTTCGCGCCAGCGCGCGGTGCGGCTGGAGTTGGGAAGCGAGAGCCGGACGGCCGATTCCACTTTGCCAGGGCCGCGCAGGGAGAAGGCTGTTTCCTGGTCAGTTACAAAGATGGTGGCCTGGCGGGTACGGGCCAGATAACGGACGGAAGCGGCGGTTTGTCCGGTGTTCTTCTCGAAATAAAGCTGCGAGGGTTGATGCGCCCAAGCCAACGGTCCGGTTAGAAGGAGGACACTGAAGACAGTCCTCCATGAAAATTCCCTCATCGGGAATATGGTAACAGTGAGGCGGGGTTTTTCGGGGAGTAACCCGGAAATTGCGGGGCGGGTTCAGCGGGAAATCCTTGAGAATTAAGGTTTGGCTGGGCTAAGTGGTTGAAAAAGCGTCCGGGCGTTGGTTATCGAGGCCCATAAAAGATTTGGATTGAGCGGCCAGAGAGGCAAGTGCTAGGCTACTGGTAAGCATTTTGTAATTAAGGGTCTGTTCTCTTTTCCTCGTCAGAAATTGAGTTTCTTCGCGCGGGCCACCCCAGTCGCCGCCTGCTGCATTAGTCCAACTCCTTACGAGGTTAAACACATATGCAGAGATCTGCCTGGCGCAGTTTCCTTCTGGTTTCTCTCCTTTCAGTCGCCGCATGGGCGCAAACTTTCCGGGGCAGCATTGTCGGTAACGTCGTGGATGCGACGGGCGCCGCAGTGCCGGATGCCATTATCTCGGCCGTGAATCAAGGCACGGGCCTGACGCGCGAAACGGTCGCATCGGCCTCGGGTGACTTCGCGATGCCTGACCTGCCGCTGGGTCTGTATAACGTGACGGTGACCAAGACCGGCTTCACGACGCAGAAAATCGATGGTGTGGAAGTGGCGGTGTCGCGCACTTCGAATATCTCCATCAAGATGTCGGTGGCGCAGCAAGCGACGACGGTGGAAGTGTCCGCGGCGGCAGTGACGATCGATACGACGTCGTCGACCCTGGCGAACGTGGTGGGTCCGCAGATGGTGCAGGACATGCCGATGAATGGCCGGGACTTCCGGCAGATGCTGAAGATGAGCCCGGGCGTCTCGCCTTCGTCGGGTTCGGTGAACGGCATGCGGACGTCGGGAAATAACTATCAGATTGACGGCGCGGATAACAACGACGGCTTTCACAATACGTCGGCCGTGAATCAAGGTGGCGTGGCGGGCATCGCGGGAACGCTGCTGCCCGTGGAAGCGATCGACCAGTTTTCGGTGGTGACCAACGCCAGCGCCGACTTCGGCCGCAATGGCGGCTCGAACGTGAACCTGGTGATCAAGAGCGGCACCAACTCGCTGCATGGTTCGGCTTATTACTTTAACCGCAACGAATACTTTTCGGCCTTTACGCCGTTCCAGAATCCGGACACGAGTAAGAAGCGCGTGATGCGCAACGACCAGTGGGGTTTCTCGGTGGGCGGTCCGGTGATCAAGAACAAGCTGTTCTACTTCGCGACGCTCGAAGGTCAGAAGGCGATTGCGAATCTGTCGCTGACGGCGACGCATCCCTCGACCGCGTGGGTGGATCAGGCGAAGGCGGTGTTGGCGCGTTATGGCATTCCGACGAGCCAGGTGGCGACGAATCTGTTGAGCTTCTGGCCTTCGCGTTATAACAGCCTGCCGGCGACGACGAATAACCTGCTGGCCGGCGATCGCAATGACTATGACAGCTACAACGGCATCGTGAAGCTGGACTACAACCTGTCGGACAAGCACTCGTTGTCGGCGCGCTACTTTGGTGGCACCGGCAAGCAGCAGGCGGAGTCCGGCGTGCCGTATCGCGAGTACTTCCAGGTAGCGCCGTCCCGCATGCACAATGTGGCGGTGAACCTGACGAGCACGCTGTCGCCGCGGCTGGTGAGCCAGACGCTGCTGGGCGCGAACTTCTTCCTGCAGGTGTTCAACGACGCCGACATCAGCCCGAATCCGATTGCAGCCGGCCTCAACACGGGTGTGCCGCAGGATGGTTCGCTGGCGGGGTCACCGTCGCTGCGCATTTCGAACTTTGCGGGCGCGAGCGCCACGCAGCCGTTGGGCCGGATCGATACGACGGGCCACATCACGGAGAACCTGAGCTACTCGGCGGGCCGCCATACGCTGAAGTTCGGCGGCGAGTATCGCCGTTCGCACTACGACGTGTTCTATGACACGAATAAACGCGGCAGCTTCACGTGGGATGGTACGCGGGGTCCTTGGGCGTCGGACGCGAGCGTGAGTGCGCCGCTGAAGGCTCTGTCGGACTTCATGGCCGGTTATTTGACGAACTCGAACGGCGCGACGATCGTGCGTGGCCAGTTGCAGCGCGACTATCGGCAGAACGGGTTCGACTGGTGGGTACACGATAACTTCCAGGTGAGCCAGAAGTTGAATGTGAATTTCGGCGTGCGCTGGAATTACATGGGCCCGCTCTATGACATCGACAAGAGCATCACTTCGTTCATCCCCGGCCGCGGCTTTGTGCTGGTGGGTAAGGACTCCGAGCCGCTGTGGAAGAAGGATCGCAATAACTTCGCGCCGCGGATGGGCTTTGCCTACAACCTGCGGTCGAGCACGGTGATCCGCGGCAGCTACGGCTTGTTCTACGACAACGTGCCGCTGAACTTCATCGTGGCGAATACGGGTACGCCGAACGGCGGATCGGCCGGCGTGCATGCGAATCCGGCGGGTCCGGATGCGGTGTTTACGCAGACGCGCCAAGGCGTGAACATTGTGGCAGGCGAGCCGATTTTCCCGAATACGGGCGTGCCGACGAACGTGGGCGCCTTCGGCGTGAGCCCGGACTTCCGCACGCCTTACGTGCAGAACTACAACTTGAACGTGCAGCAGCAACTGGGTTCGAAGGCTGTGTTGCAGGTCGGTTATGTGGGCAGCAAGGGTACGAAGCTCTCGCTGTTGCGCAGCATCAACCCGCTGGTGGGTGGCCGCCGTCTGTTGGCGGATCAGTATCCGACTCTGGGCGCGATCAACATTTTGGAGACGATTGCGAACTCGAACTACAACTCGCTGCAGACGCAGTTGCGGATGACGCGTTGGAAGGGCTTCAACGCCACGATGAATTACACGTGGCAGAAGGCGCTGGACAACGGCTCGAACGTGCGCAATGCGATTCCGGCGAACAGCTTCAACCTGCGGCGCGAATACGGTCCGTCGAACTTCGATATCCGGCAAATCTTCACGGGCTTCGTGAGCTATGACGTGCCGTCGTTCGGCAGCAAACTGCCGCGCCTGACCAAGGGCTGGCAGTTGCACTCGCTGTTCACGGCGCACACGGGCGAGCCACTCGATCTGCTCTCGGGCACCAACCGCAGCGGGACCAACGACGGCCGCGATCGGGTGGACGTGGTGGGCAATCCGTTCTCGGGCGTGGCTTCGCGTGCGACTCCGTTCGGGGCGATTCCGTACTTCAATCCGGCGTCGTTCACGGCGGCGGCGACGGGTACGTGGGGCAACATCGGCCGCGATGCGTTCTACGGCCCCGGCTTCGGCTCGGTGGACTTCTCGATCTTCAAGGAGACGCCGATCACCGAACGCATCAAGACGCAGTTCCGGGTGGAGATCTTCAATATCTTCGATCGGGCGAATCTGGCGAATCCGGGAACGAACTTCAACTCGGCTTCGACGTTTGGTTTGATCACCAACACGCGCAACGGCGGGTCGGCGCCCGGTATCGGGTTCGGCGAACCGCGCAACGTGCAGTTGGCTTTGAAGATCATCTGGTAAGTGCAGTTCATCTGACGAAAGGGCCGGGCGGCTTGCCCGGCCCTTTTGCGTTTGGTGAGCGCGGGCGGCAGTAGTAACCTGAGATTTGCGGCTCATTCCACTGATTGCTTTGATTTGGCTGGCGGGTTGTGCGAAGCCTGGCCCGGAACATATTCGGCTGGTGACGTTTCAGGGAGCGGAAGCGCCCCTGGTGGCGCAGAAGCTGGGTTTGTTCCAGCAGGAGGGCCTGGACGTCGAGTTGCAGGAGATCGCCGGGACGGGGAAGGCGATGGAGGCGTTGCTCGCCGGGAGCGCCGATTCCATCGTGGGGACTTACGAGCAGGCGATCCAGGTGCGGGCGCTGGGCAAGCCGGTGAAGGCGTATCTGCAGTTGACCGATTGCCATTGCCTGGCGATGGTGGCGGCGCCGGCGAAGACCGGATCCTTGAAGGGCAAAGTGGTGGGCGTGGCGGCGCCGGGTGGGCAGATGCAAAACTTTGCGACGCGGGTGCTGGAGCAAAGCGGACTGTCCGCTAACGACGTAAGCTTTGCCGCGATCGGGGTGGGGCCGTCAGCGCTGGCGGCGATCGAGAGCGGCAAAGTAGATGCGGCGGTGGTGCTGGCCAGTACGCTGGCGCCGTTGCGCGCGCGACATCCGGAGACGGTGACGCTGGCGGAGACCTTTACGCCCGCGGGCAATCGCCAGGTGTTTGGCACGGATGGCTATCCGAGCATGTCGCTGCTGGGGCGCGAGGATTGGCTGAAGGCGAATCCGGAGAAGGCGCGGAAGTTGGCGCGGGCGCTGCGCAAGGCCGTCGAGTGGCTGCGGGTGAACTCGCCGGAGACGGCGCTGAAGTTGTTGGGCGCGGGTAATGTAGAGGCGTTGCGGATGCATTTGCCGCGGTACGACCGGCGGGGCGAATTCCAGATGGAGCAAGCCCAGGCGGTCTATGAGTTCCTGGCGAAACATAACGCGACGGTGCGCGAGGCGAAGATGAATTTAGCGCAAACCTTCACGAACCAGTTTGTGCAACCCTCCCAGAGTCGATGACGTATACTTCGGGGTGTTAGCGAAAGAGAGGCCGTGAATATGAACCCTTTGATGGAAACGATTTTGGGTGCCGCGGGTGGCGGAGTGCTGCAGAAGGTGGCAGGCCAGTTCGGCCTGGATGAGTCGCAGGCGGCGAGCGCGATTGGCGCGTTGTTGCCGGCGCTGACGGGTGGCGTGCAACGGAACGTGGCGCAGGAAGGCGGTCTGGAGTCGCTGCTGGGCGCGCTGACGGGCGGGAATCATTCGCAGTATCTGGACGATCCGTCGACGTTGGGGACGGAAGAGACGACGGCCGATGGCAACGGGATTCTGGGCCATCTGCTGGGGAGCAAGGATGTGAGCCGTCAGGTGGCGGCGCAGGCGGCTGAGCAGACCGGCTTGGGTACGGATCTGATGAAGCAAATGCTGCCGGTGGTGGCGTCGCTGGCGATGGGTGCGCTGGCCAAGCAGAACCAGTCGAATAACCTCTCCGGCATGTTGCAGGGCGGGGAATCGTCGGGCGTGATGGGGATGCTGGGATCTTTCCTCGATCAGAATCGCGATGGTTCGGTGGTGGATGACGTTTTGAAGGGTGTGGCCGGACAGCTCTTTGGGCGCCGGTAAGTGATTCGTCCGTGGCGTTCAATCCACTTGATGAAGTAAGACGCCGTCACGCCGCTGCCCGGGAGGGCGGCGGCGCGGCACGGCGTGAGCGGCAGCACAAAGAAGGTAAGTTATCGGCGCGCGAGCGGATTGACTTACTCCTGGACGAGGGGACGTTCGAGGAGTTAGACCCGTTTGTGCGTCATCGCTCGCGCGACTTCGGCATGGACGAGCAGGTGTACGAAGGCGATGGCTTCGTCACCGGCTGGGGCTATGTGCACGGGCGGCTGGTGTATGTGTTTGCGCAGGACTTCACGGTGCTGGGCGGGTCGTTGTCGGAAACGAATGCTAAGAAGATCGTGAAGGTGATGGATCTGGCGCTGAAGAATGGCGCGCCGATTGTCGGCCTGAACGATTCGGGCGGGGCGCGCATTCAGGAAGGTGTGTTGTCGCTGGGGGGATACGCGGATATTTTTTTGCGGAATACGCTGGCGAGCGGTGTGGTGCCGCAGCTTTCGGCGATTTTGGGGCCGTGCGCGGGGGGGGCGGTTTACTCGCCGGCGATTACGGACTTTGTGTCGATGGTGGATCAGACGAGCTATATGTTCGTGACGGGTCCGGACGTGATCAAGACCGTGACGCATGAGGAAGTGACGAAGGAAGAGTTGGGCGGCGGGATGACGCACAACGAAACCAGCGGCGTGGCGCATTTTCTGGCGGCCGATGACGCGGAGTGTCTGCGGCAGTTGCGGCGGTTGTTGTCGTTTTTGCCGAGTAACAATCGCGACGAGGCGCCGCGGAAGCCGACCAACGATCCGGTGGACCGGCGCGACGCGGCGCTGGATCGGGTGGTGCCGGAAGAATCGAATGTGCCGTATGACATCAAGGATGTGATTACGCGCGTGGTGGACGAAGAGGACTTCCTGGAGGTTCACGAGCACTACGCGAAGAACATCGTGATCGGCTTTGCGCGGCTGGACGGGCGGACGGTGGGCGTGGTGGCGAATCAGCCGGCGTTTCTGGCGGGCTGCCTCGACATCAATTCGTCGGTGAAGGGCGCGCGGTTCGTGCGGTTCTGCGATGCCTTCAATATCCCGATTATTACCTTTGAGGATGTGCCGGGCTTTTTGCCGGGAGTGGAACAGGAGTTAGGCGGCATTATCCGGCACGGGGCGAAGCTACTCTACGCCTACGCGGAAGCGACGGTGCCGAAGATCACGGTGATTACGCGCAAGGCATATGGCGGCGCGTATTGCGTGATGGGGTCCAAGCATCTGCGGACGGATATCAACTTCGCGTACCCCACGGCGGAGATCGCGGTGATGGGCGCCGAAGGCGCGGTGAATATCGTTTATCGGCGCGAATTGGCCGAGGCGGAGAAACCGGAAGAGGTCAGGGCGGAGAAAGTCCGCGAATTCAAAGAGCGCTTTGCGAATCCGTTTATCGCCGCTGAGCACGGGTTTATCGACGACGTGATCGAGCCGCGCGATACGCGGCCGCGGCTGATCAAGGCGCTGCGCATGTTGGAGAACAAAGTCGATACAATGCCGCGCAAAAAGCACGGCAATATTCCCCTCTAATTTGCGCTTTAATAGGGGGAATGCAAAAGAATGACCTCCCCCCGTCTTTCTCGCCTGAGGATGACGAGGACGACGACTTCGCGGAATTTCCGGAAGTCGAGTGTCACATGTGTGCTGAGGCGGAAATGGAAGATTTCGAAGAAATCTGTGCCATGGACGAGTTGATGGCCGATCAGCCGGACCGCCAGATGCGGGTCTCGATCGCGATTCGCGCGGGGGCTTGCCAAGTGATCGCCAATCAAGGCGTAATTCTTGCTTATGGCATTTTGGAATACGGCGATGCCAATGAGGCGCGGATTCAACTGGTGCATGTCCGGGCGGATCGGCGGGGCGAAGGGATCGGCAGCGATCTGCTGACGCATTTCGAGGCGATGTGCGATCGCCCGAGGATCTACGGCATGGTGCCGGTGGGCAATACGGCGGCCGAGAAGATGATGCGTGCGGCGGGATACAAGCCGTCCGGGGGCGGATCGACGCGCGAGGGGACGCTGTTTGTCAAAAGCCTGGGCGGCGGAAGCAGTTGGGCTCGCGCCGCCTGGCGTTAGTGACTCGACTTACTCGACGACGAGAAGCAGGTCCTTGGCATCGACGCTATCGCCGATTTTGACGAGGACCTGTTTGATGCGCCCGGAGAGCGGGGCGGAGACCGCCGTCTGCATCTTCATGGCTTCGATGATGGCGAGCTTGTCGCCTTTCTCCACCGGTTGATTCAGTTCGATGAAGAGGCTGGTGATGGCGCCGGGGATGGGGGCGCCGACGTGGCCGGCCACGTCGGGATCGGCTTTCACTCGCTGCGGTTCGAGACTCTTGAGGGCTTTATCGCGGATGGTGACTTCGCGCGGCTGGCCGTTCAATTCAAAGAAAACGGTACGGGTGCCATCGGGATGCGGCTCGCTGGCGGTGAGGAACTTGATGTAGAGCGTTTTGCCTTCTTCGAGTTCGACGGTGACTTCTTCACCTTTTTCCATGCCGTAGAAGAACTGCCGCGAGGGCAGGACCTCGAGCTCGCCATAGGCGGTGCGGGCTTTGGAGAACTTGGTGTAGACGTCGGGATACATGAGGTAACTCATGAGGTCCGTTTGGGTGGTGGTGCCGGCTTTCTTGGCGGCTTTGTCGAGGTCGGCAGCGGGGAGGCTGGCGCCGGGACGGCCTTTGAGCGGCTTGATTTTTTGCAGGATCAACTGCTGGATGCGCTTGGGCCAGCCACCTTCGGGGATACCGAGCGAGCCGGTGAGCATGTCGATGACGGAGTTGGGGAGGGTGAGCGTGTGGTCGAGGGGCAGCTTGGCGAACTGCTCCACCGTCATGCCGTGGCCGACTAAGAAGATGGCTAAGTCGCCGACGACTTTCGAGGACGGAGTGACTTTGACGATGTCGCCGAATAAGTAATTCACTTCGCCATAGGTGTGGGCGATTTCGGGCCAACGGGGGCCGAGGCCCATGCTCTCGGCTTGCTCACGGAGGTTAGTGTACTGGCCGCCGGGCATTTCGTGCCAGTAGAGGTCAGCGAGGCCGGCACGGGGGCCCGTATCGAAGGGGCGGTAATAGGCGCGGACGGCTTCCCAGTATTCGGAGGCGGCGTACAGAGCCTGATGATCAAGGCCGGGGTCGCGTTTGGTGTGGGCGAGCGAGGCGGCGATGTTGTTGAGGTTGGGCTGGGAAAGGCTGCCGGACATGGCGGCGATGGCGGCATCGGCCACGTCGACGCCGGCTTCGGCGGCTTTGAAGATGGAGGCGGCGTTCAGACCGCTCGAGTCATGGGTGTGGAAGTGGATCGGCAGGCCGACTTCCTGCTTGAGCGCTTTGACAAGCTTCTCCGCAGCGTAGGGCTTACAGAGGCCGGCCATGTCTTTGATGGCGAGGATGTGCGCGCCCATCTTCTCGAGCTCTTTGGCCATCTTGACGTAGTAAGTGAGCGGGTACTTATCGCGCTTCGGATCAAGGATGTCGCCGGTGTAGCAGATGGCCGCTTCGGCGACGCCTTTGGTGCGGCGGACTGCGTCGAGGGGCGCCTTCATATTGGGGAGCCAGTTGAGCGAGTCAAAGACGCGGAAGATGTCGATGCCTTGCTCGGAGGCGGTGGTGATGAACTCGCGGACGACGTTGTCGGGATAGGCGGTGTAGCCGACGGCGTTCGAGGCGCGGAGCAGCATCTGAAAGCAGATGTTGGGGACCTCTTCCCGAAGGCGGCGGAGGCGGATCCAGGGGTCCTCGAGGAGGAAGCGCATGGCGACGTCGAAGGTGGCGCCGCCCCACATCTCGAGCGAGTAGAGGTTGGGGAGTCGGTGCGCGACGTGGTTGGCGATGGCGAGTAAGTCGTAGCTGCGCATGCGCGTGGCGAGTAAGCTCTGGTGCGCGTCGCGGAAGGTGGTGTCGGTGAGCAGGAGGTGCTTCTGCTTGGCGGTCCACTGGGCGAAGCCTTCGGCGCCTAAGGCGTCGAGGACTTGCTTGGTGCCGGCGGGCGGAGCGCCTAAGACGGGGGGCGGCACGGGGATAGCCGGGAAGGAGGTCGGCCGGGGCTTGCCGGCGACTTCGGGGTTGCCGTTGATGATGACTTCGCCGAGGTAAGTGAGCAGGCGGGTGGCTCGGTCGCGACGGCTGGTGAAGCGGAAGAGGCGCGGGTTCTGCTCGAGATAGCTGGTGGTGACAGCGCCTTGTTGGAAGGGTTCGTCGTTGATGACGTTCTCGAGGAACGGGATGTTCGTTTTGACGCCGCGAATGCGGAACTCGCGGAGAGCCCGATCCATGCGCTGGCAGGCTTGCGGGAAGTCGCGGCCCCAGGCGGTGGTTTTGACGAGGAGCGAGTCGTAATAGGGTGTGATGACGGCGCCGCCATAGGCGGAGGCGCCATCGAGACGGATGCCGAAGCCGGCGGGCGAGCGGTAGGTGTGGATCTTGCCGTAGTCGGGGGTGAAGTTGTGGGCGGGGTCCTCGGTGGTGACGCGGCATTGTAGCGCGTAGCCGTTGACGACGATCTCGTTCTGCCGCGGGAGGCGCATCACGTCGCCGTGGAGGTTGTGCCCTTGAGCGACCTGAATCTGAGCGCGGACGATGTCGATGCCGGTGACGACTTCGGTGACGGTGTGTTCGACCTGGACGCGAGGGTTGACTTCGATGAAGTACCATTCGCCGCGATCAAGGTCGACCAGGAACTCGACCGTGCCGGCGTTGGTGTAGCCGGCCGTCCGAGCGAGCTTGAGCGAGGCTTCGCAGAGTTCTTCGCGGATGCGCGGATCGAGGTTGACGGCGGGAGCCACTTCGACGACCTTCTGATGGCGGCGCTGGACGGAGCAATCGCGCTCGTATAAGTGGAGTAAGTTGCCGTGGGTGTCGCCGAGGATTTGCACTTCGATGTGCTTGGCGCGGCGGATGAAGCGTTCGAGGAAGACGGCGTCGTTGCCGAAAGCGGCAGCAGCCTCGCCGCGAGCTTCTTCGAGCTTGAGGGCAAATTCACTGGCGTTCTCGACGACGCGCATGCCGCGTCCGCCGCCGCCGAAGGCGGCTTTGATGATGAGCGGGAAGCCGATTTCGGCAGCAATGGCGTGGGCTTCTTCGATCTTCTTGACGGGCTTTTCGGTGCCGGGGACGACGTGAATGCCGGCCTTTTGGGCGAGCTTGCGGGCGGCGGTTTTGTCGCCGAGGGAGTCGAGAATCTTGGGGTCCGGCCCGACGAAGGCGATGCCGTAACGTTGGCAGGCGCGGGCGAGAGCGGGGTTCTCACTGAGGAAACCGTAGCCGGGATGAATGGCATCGACGCCTTTTTCGGCGGCCAGGGCGACGATGCCTTCGACGTCGAGGTAGGCCTGGACGGGCCCTTTGCCTTCGCCGACCTGATAGGCTTCGTCGGCCTTAAAGCGATGGAGGCTGAGTTTGTCTTCCTTGGAATAAACGGCGACGGTGCGCAAGCCGAGTTCGGAGGCGGCGCGGAAGATACGGATGGCGATTTCGCCGCGGTTGAGCGCTAGCAGCTTCTTCAATGTCTTAGCCCTTCATGATTTTGGCGAGAGCGCGCGCGGTGTGGCTGCGCTTGTTGCGGATGAGTTGTTCGGGGGTGCCTTGAGCGATGACTTCACCGCCGCCTTCGCCGCCTTCGGGGCCCAGGTCAATGAGCCAGTCCGCGGACTTGATGACATCGAGGTGGTGCTCGATGATGAGGACGGTGTTGCCGTGGTCGACGAGCTTCTGAAGGACGTCGAGCAGGCGGCGGACGTCCTCGAAGTGGAGGCCGGTGGTGGGGCTCGTCGAGGATGTAGAGCGTGCGGCCGGTTTGGCGCTTGGAGAGTTCGCGGGCGAGCTTGATGCGCTGCGCCTCGCCGCCGGAGAGCGTGGTGGAGGATTGGCCGAGGTGGATGTAGCCGAGGCCGACGTCGTGAAGCGTGACGAGCTTCTGATGGATTTGAGGGAAGTTTTCGAGGACGGGGATGGCGTCTTCGACGCTCATGGCGAGCAGGTCCGAAATGGAGTGGCCCTTGTACTTTACCTGCAGGGTTTCGCGGTTGTAGCGCTGGCCGCGGCAGACGTCGCAGGTGACGTAGACGTCCGGCAGGAAGTTCATCTCGATGCGCTTCAAGCCATCGCCCTGGCAGGCTTCGCAGCGTCCGCCGCGGACGTTGAAGCTGAATCGGCCGGCTTTGTAGCCGCGTTCGCGCGACTCGGGAAGCATGGCGAACAGATCGCGGATGGGCGAGAAGACTTGCGTGTACGTGGCCGGGTTCGAGCGCGGGGTGCGTCCGATGGGGGACTGGTCGATGTCGACGACTTTGTCGAGGTGTTCGAGGCCTTCGAGAGCGCGGTGGGCGCCGGGCTCGGCCTTCGAGCCATAGAGCTCGCGGGCGATGGAACGGTAAAGAATGTCGGTGACGATGCTGGATTTGCCGGAGCCGGAGACGCCGGTGACGACGGTGAGGGTGCCGAGCGGGATCGAGACGTCGACATTCTTGAGGTTGTGCTCGGTGGCGCCGCGGACGGTGAGGAACTCGCCTTTGCCGGGACGACGCTTCTTGGGAATCGCAACGGAACGTGTGCCGGCGAGGTATTGGCCCGTGAGCGAGCGAGGTTCGGCGGCGATGCGGGCGGGCGTGCCTTGGGCGATGACTTCGCCGCCCAGGCGGCCGGCGCCGGGGCCGATGTCGATGACGTAGTCCGCGCGGGCGATGGTCTCTTCGTCGTGCTCGACGACGAGGACGGTGTTGCCCAAGTCTCTTAAACGGGCGAGGGTGCCGAGGAGGCGCTCGTTGTCGCGAGGGTGGAGACCGATGGAGGGTTCGTCGAGGACGTAAAGAACGCCGCGGAGCTTGGTGCCGATTTGCGAGGCCAAGCGAATGCGTTGGGCTTCGCCGCCGGAGAGAGAGGCGGAGGAACGGTCGAGGGAGAGGTAATCGAGACCGACGGCGTTCAGGTACTCGAGGCGGGTTTCGATTTCGTCGACGATGCGGGCGGCGATTTGGCGCTCGCGGCTATCGAGCTTCCAACTGCGAACGGCCTGCAAGGAGCGGGCGATCGAGAGGTGGGTGAACTCGTCGATGGCGAGATCCTTGACGCGGACCGCGAGCGAGGCGGGCTGAAGACGGCGGCCCTGACAATCGGGGCAGACGATGGCGGTCTGGAAGTCGCTGAGGTACTCGCGGTAGGAGTTGGTGCCTTCCTCGTAGAGGGTTTCGAGCAGGCGCAGGATGCCAGGGAAGCGTCCTTCGCCGTTGACGAGGAGATTTTGCTCCTTCTTGGTGAGCTTGTCGAAGGGCTTGTCGATGTCGATGCGGTACTTCCAACCGGCGTCGGCGAGTTTGCCGGCCATCTTATTGGAGTTGGCGCCGGGGCCAAGGCCGCCGTCGAGAAGAGGCTTCGAGGGATCGATGAGGACTTTGGCGAGGTCGAAGCTCCAGCGGCTACCGAGTCCGGAGCAGGTGTGGCAGGCGCCGTAGGGGCTATTGAAGGAGAACGAGCGGGGTTCGATGACGGGAACGCTGGTGCCGCAATCGGGGCAGGCGAGCTTGCGGGAGTAAAGATGTTCGGGGCCATCGACGACCGCGACGATCAGGAGTCCGTCGGTGAGCTTGGTGGCGGTGTCGATGGAGGCTTCGAGGCGCTTCTCAACGCCTTCCTTGAGGACGAGGCGGTCGACCACCACTTCGATGGTGTGGTTTTTGCGCTTGTCGAGGACGATTTCTTCGTCGAGCGAGCGCATTTCGCCGTCAATGCGGGCGCGGATGAAGCCCTGGCGGGAGAGCTTTTCGAGCTCTTTCTTGTACTCGCCCTTGCGGCCGCGCGCGATGGGGGCGAGGATCATGATCTTTTCGCCGGTGCCGAGCTGCGAGATGCGCTCGAGGATCTGGGCGGAGGTCTGGCGGGAGATGGCGGTGCCGCAGTTGGGGCAATGGGGCGTGCCGATGGAGGAATAGAGCAGCCGGAGATAGTCGTAGATCTCGGTGATGGTGCCGACGGTGGAGCGGGGGCTGCGATTGGTGGTCTTTTGCTCGATGGAGATGGCGGGCGAAAGGCCTTCGATGGAGTCGACGTCGGGGCGCTCCATCTGGTCGAGGAATTGGCGGGCGTAGGGGGAGAGGGTTTCGACATAGCGGCGCTGGCCTTCGGCGTAGATGGTGTCGAAGGCGAGGGAGGATTTGCCGGAACCGGATAGTCCGGTGATGACGGTAAAGGGAGTTCCGGGGAATCTCGACGTCGATGTTCTTGAGGTTGTGCTGGCGGGCTCCGTGGACGGAGATGCGGGTCAACATGATGCTAATCCACCTTCTTGCCGGCTTGCTTCAACTTTTCGAGGTAGAGTTTTGGCGCGGTCGAGCAGTTTTTTGGCCCACACAAAGTGATCACTGAGGATGACGAGGCCCGGAATGAGGAAGATCCAGCCAGGCATCACGGGGAGGATGATTCCTATGATGCCGAGGAGTACCAGGCCGAAGCCGGACAGGATTCTGAGTTTCTCTCGCAAGCGGGAAGGTTCGTCTCACGTCATCGTAGCATTGGCGGGGGAGAAGGCAGAAAAAGGGCCGGCTGAAGAGCTTCAGCCGGCCTTCATAAGCACCTTCATACAGCTCGGAGGTCACTGTATGCGGTTGTGGAGGAAACTTGCGACTTCAGGATATATAAAACATTGCTGAAAACACAAGCTAAAAACTCCTAGGGAGAGGGGTTTTCTAATTTCCCAACAGACCACCGTGGCCCAGTGCCGCAATTTCCGACCCAGTCACGGGATAACGGGCGAGCATGGGGGGCAGGATGAGGTCGACGACGTTCGGTTTGGCGGACCGGTAGCAGCCGGGGGGCGGAAACGATCGGCACGTCGTCCTTATATCCGAGCAGCAGAAGGTTGCCCGGTTCGACGGGGGCCATGAAGCGTTCGACGTGGCAGCCGACTTGTAAAATCGAGCGGCCGATGACGTCTTCCGGACCGGCGGGCGCCGTGGTGGAGGCGACCAGAATGACGGTGGGCTTGGCGCGCAGCAGGTGCTGCAGGGAACGGGCGACGGCGTTGTCTTCTTCGGTGGCAGCCAGCGAGTAGGCGGCCTGGAGCCCGAAGCGTTCGAGACGCTGGCGGACGATGCCTTCGAACAGGACGCGGGCGCGATCGGCATGGAAGCGGGTCAGTATACAGGACGCCGACGGCGGGGGACCGGACGGGGCGGGCCTGAAGGATGGGGCCGCGCTCGCGCAGAATGCCGAGCGTGCCATCCAATTCGCCGCGGCGAACCGCGAAGGGCTGACTCTTAAATGGTGGCGACGCGCTGGCCGGCGCGAGCGAAGGTGAAGTTCGCCAGAGTGGCGATCACGATGCTGGCCGTGGCGTTGATCTGGCGCAGGATGTCTTCATCCACCAGCAGGCAGCAATCTTCGGTGGCGAAGAGATTCGCGCGACCTCCGGCTGCCGGGCGAATCTCCAGGGATCCGCAACCAATCTCTTGGGAGACGGTAAGGACGGCTTCGTCCTCGCCAATTTCTCCGTCTTCTAACTCGGTCACCCAGACTTCCTGGAGGCCTTCGGCGGCCAGCAGGCGGACGTCCTCGTCACGTAAGATGTGTCCCTTCGCCAGCAGCCTTTTTGCCGCCAGGGCGAAACACAGTGGAACACAGAATACGACCGGTCGCCTCTTGGGTGGAAACGGTTTGTGCTTTCATTCTCGACTACACTCCTCCGCTTCTCCGCGATAGCACGCGAAGAACGCTATTCATCTGTGATATCGCAAAAACCGTTGAAAACACAGTAACTTAGTGAAGACTCTTTTGCGGGTATTGCAATGTAGGTGCTGAGGGGTGTTCTAAGGGAGGTAAGTTGTTGAAGAAAAAGAAAAGCGGCTAAGGCTTTAGTACTGGAACGGGTGATTCCGGCCGTCGGAAAGATGGGAAACGGCTCCCCCCCGATGTGGGGAGATGTAGAGGTTACCGACGCCTCTTTGAGGCGCCGAATGACGGCAATTTCATCACATGCCTGGAGTTTTGGGCAGCGGAGGCAATCCTTCCACGCCTTGAGGGGGAGCTCGGAACGATCGACTAAGTCGAAGTGGAGCTTGTGGGAAAAAGCCCGGAACGTAGGTAAAAGCGAAGACCGAATGGAGGCCGAGCTGATCCCCTTCGGTGATGAGAGATTCCACAATGCGACGGCCAATGCCCTGCGTTTTGAGGTCGGGATCCACCCCCAATGAGCGGACTTCCGCGACGGTGGGTGTGTAAATATGCAGCGCTCCGCAGCCGAGGAGCTGGCCGGATTCGTTTTCGGCGATGGCGAACTCACGGATGTGCTCGGCGAGTTCGAACTCATTGCGGGGGAGCATCACCCCCCCGGTGGCGTAGCGCTGGATCAATTGCGCAATGGGGCGGACGTCGGCCCAGGGTCGCTTTCCGGATGGTGACCGCCGCAGGAGCGGTCATGAGGACACCATCCGGGTACCCGCAGATTCGCCGGCGAGGAGGCGGGCGAGCAGGCCGGGCTCGGCACCGGGGGCGATGATGACTGACGTGGACGCCGCCGGCGAGCGCTTCGCAGGCGGAAACGAGCTTGGCTTCCATGCCGCCGGTGGCGACGCCATCGGCGATGAGCTGTCGGGCATGGGCGGCGGTGAGCGTGGGGATGACGGCGCCGTCGGCGCCCTTGACGCCGGGGACGTCGGTGAGGAAGCAGAGGCGCTCGGCGGCAAAGCCGATGGCGGCGCTGATGGCCATCTGGTCGGCGTTGACGTTGAAGATCTCGCCCTGGCGGTTGCCGGCGACGCAGGCGACGACGGGCGTGTAGCCGTGGGCGGTGAGGAGGTCGAGGAGCGCGGCGTTGGTGCGGCGCGGCTTGCCGACCTGGCCGAGTTCGTCGGAGACGCGGTCCGCTTCGGTGAGGGCGGCATCGATGCCGGTGAGGCCGACGGGCAGGGCTCCGGCGGCGACCAGCGAGGCGACCAGTTCGTGGTTCACGGTGCCGGCGAAGACTTTGAGGATCGCGTCGACCACTTCAGGCGTGGTGACGCGGAGGCCGTGGACGAAGCGGCTTTCGACGCCGCGTTCGGTGAGGTAGCGGGTCATCTGCTTGCCGCCGCCGTGAACGACGACCATCTGGTGTTCCCGGGCGGCAGCGGCGAGTTCGCCGGCCAGGCGGGTGCGCGAGGCGGCGTCATCAAGGAGGGTGCCGCCGAGTTTGACGAGGATCTTCACAGAAGGCCATCCGTTTCTGGCCAGCCGAACATGAGGTTCATGTTCTGGACGGCCTGGCCCGCGGCGCCCTTCACGAGGTTGTCTTCGGCGGCGACGATGACGGCGCGACGATGAGGCCGGTCCTGAATGATGCCGAGGTCGCAGAAGTTGGTGCCGGTGACCGATTGCAGGTCGGGGACCTGGCCGGGCGCGTAGCGGCGGATAAACGGTTCGTCGCCGTAGGCCTGCTCATAGATGGCGGCGAGGTCGGCGTCGACATTCAGGCGAACATAAATGGTTTCGAGAATGCCGCGATGGACGGGGATCAGGTGCGCGGTGAAGCTGAACTGACTTTCTTCGAGGCCGGAGTTCTGCAGCACTTCGGGCACGTGGCGATGCTGGAGGATCGAGTAGGCGGAGAAGTTGTCGGTGACTTCGCAGAAGTGCGTTTTGAGCGAGGGCTTGCGGCCCGCGCCGGAGACGCCGCTTTTGGCGTCGCAGACGATGCCGGCGGCAAGGTCGAGCACGCCGGCTTGTACCAGGGGCCGCAGGGCGAGGTTGGCGGCGGTGGGGTAGCAGCCGGGGTTTGAGACGAAGCGGGCGCCACGGATCTCGGCGCGGTAGAACTCCGGCAGGCCGTAGACGGCTTCAGCGAGCAGGTCCGCGGGGATGGCGGGCTCTTTGTACCAGCGGGCGTAGATCTCGGGCGTGCGGAGCCGGAAGGCGCCGCTGAGGTCGATGACGCGGAGGCCGGCAGCCAGGAACTCAGGCGCGAGCTCGATGGAGACTTCGTGCGGCGTGGCGAGGAAGACGCACTGGACGCCGGCTGCTTGGGCGGCCGCGGGAGTGGAGGCGATGCGCGGGGGGCCGGCATGGCCGAGGGGAACGGGACGGTCGCCGGCGTCGGCGCGGTGCTCCATGAGCACGGGGCTCGCTTGCGGATGTCCCTGGAGAAGTCTGATGAGTTCGGCGCCGCTATACCCGCGAAAGCCGACGATGCCCGCTAAGGTCTTCATGATTAATTATTCAGTCCTGTGAATAATTATAACATGTCAATTTTGCTCGCTGGCCGACTTCTCCGCGAGTTCGCCAATGACGGGCAACTGGAACTTCACGCGCTGGCTGGTTTTGATCATCATGAAGATGGCGGTGCCGATGACGGCGAGCCGAAGGGGCGTGCCGATGCGGGGCATGAAGCCGTAGCGGAACATGGGGCCGATGACGCGATCGACGATCAGCCAGGCGACAAACAGATAGAGGCCCTGGAAGGCGTGGAAGCGGGCATCGCGTTCGCGGCGGAAGCGCTCGGAGGCGAGGACGTAGACGCTGGCGACCCAGCCGAGGAATGGCAGATAGCAGAGGGTGGAGGCAGTTTCCGGAGAGATGCTGTCGACGGAGGGTTGGGAGGGCGGGATGGGACCTGGGGTGGGGCCGGTACTAGAACCAGGAGGCGGGGCGTTGGGCTGACGGGTGCCACACTTTCCGCAGAAGATGTCCGTGGGACCGACGGGTCCGCCGCAATTGTTGCAAAAGAGCATCGTTTCGGTATCGATCGTTCCGGTGTTCGTGGCTCCGGCACCAGTGGTTCCGCAATCAGGGGTCTCAGGCATCGTCGGCCTCTTTCTACGGGTGGTTACGCAGGAGCGAGGGACGACGTTCCCCCAAAGTCTGGTCCTAACATCATAGGACGAGCGGACGGCGGAACGGGTGGCGGGGTGAATCCCGTGATAGGATGACGCCCATGCGGAAAGTCCTCCCCCTTTTCCTGCTGGCCGCCGCGAATCTGTTGGCCGCCAAGCAGATGTCGGTTTACTTTATCGACGTGGAGGGCGGTCAGTGCACGCTGATCGTGTCGCCGTCGGGCGAGTCGCTGCTGGTGGATACGGGTTGGCCCGGCTTCCAGGGACGCGACGCGGACCGCATTGTGGCGACGGCCAAGAAGGCGGGCGTCAAGAAGATCGACCACCTGCTGATCACCCACTTTCACACGGATCACGTGGGCGGCATTTCGCAACTCACCGAGCGGTTCCCGGTGGGCAACTTCATTGTCCATGGCAAGAATACCGAGACGGGCAAAGGGGCGGATAACCTCCAGGAGTCCTGGGACCGCGCGGCAGCCAAAGGCACCACGACGATCGTGAAGGCGGGCGATAGCATTGCGATGAAGGGACTCGACGTGAAGGTGGTGAGCGCGCGCGGCGAGGTGCTGGCGAATGCCCTGCCGGCGGGCGGCCAGGCGAATCCGCTGTGCGCGAATGCCGAGCGGCGCAATGCGGATTCTTCGGAGAATGCGCGGAGCGTGGGCATCGCGGTGACGTATGGCAAGTTTCGTTTTGTCGACCTGGGCGATTTGACATGGAACAAGGAGACGGACCTGGCGTGTCCGGCGAACAAGATCGGCAAGGTGGATGTGCTGCTGTCGACGCATCATGGGTCGAACCAGTCGAACCCGCCAGCTTTGGTGCATGCGCTGGCGCCGCGCGTGGTGGTGATGAACAACGGAGCGCGCAAGGGCGGCGACCTGGAGCCCTGGAAGGTGTACAAGTCTTCGCCGGGTCTGGAGGATTTATGGCAGCTGCATTTCGCCGTGAATTCGGGCAAAGACGGCAATGTGGAAGATCCGTATATTGCGAATCTGCAGGCGCCGGGCGGACAGAATCTATTACTAACCGTGGAGTCGACTGGAAAGTTCCGGTTGTTAAACCTGCGAAACAAGTTTGAAAAAATTTACAACCCACGTTAAGCTCAAGTAAAGGAATCTAAAGGTTTTTCCGTTTCGGTCGTTAACGGCAAACCCCTTGACAGCTGCCATGCGCGTCGGCATAAGATTGTGTAACCTCGTCTGCGTCCCCGTCTGCTTTTCCGCCCCGCGTCCCGCATATTCGAGTCCCTGGCCTACTTTCGAGGCCCCAGAAACACTTTTGCGTCAGTTTGTTTGGAGGAGATCTCAATGAAGATCGCGAATCAGTTATCGAGCTTGGCTCTGATTGGCCTGTCCATGGTGGCGTGGCTGCCGCAGTTGGCCGCGCAGTCGTTCACGGTCAATCCGACGTCGATCACGCTCAATTCGGGCGCGAGCTCGACGACGTCGGTTACGCAGGCGTTGACGATTTCCGTAACTGGCGGCGGCGGCCAGACGCTGACGGTGAGCACCGCGGGCGGGTCGTGGCTGCGGGTGATCGTTTCGTCGGTGACCGGCTGCACGACGGAGGTGATTGGTTGCAATATCAGTAACCCCGGGTCCGCGGTGAACGTGACCGTGCAAGCGAATCCGACCGGGCTGGCGCAAGGCACCTATAACGGCACGGTGAACGTCACTTTGACGAACAGCTCGACGCCGTCGACGCAGGTGCCGGTGACTTTTACGGTAGGCACCGGGGTGGGTGGCGGGACGTCGATCCTGTCGGCCAGCCCGAGTTCACTGACCTTTACGTCGTTGCCGGGGCAGAACGCTCCGTCGCAAAGCGTAGGCATCACCAATACGGGGTCGTCGACGACTTACACAGCGTCTTCCAATGTTTCCTGGCTTTCGACGAGCCTGGGTTCGAACCAAGGGTTCTCGCCGGGTACGCTGACCGTGAACGCGAGTGCGGCGGCGTTGGCCGTGGGTAGCTACACGGGCACGATCACTTTGGCGCCGGCGGGCGGCGGGCAGGCGACGGTGATTAACGTCACCTATATCGTTTCGACCACGCAGCAACTGCAGGTGACGCCTTCGGCATTGTCGTTCTCCTACATCAGCGGCAGCGGCGCCTCCAACCCTAACGGCAATCTGAGCATTGGGGTGACGACGGGTTCGCCGGTGGCTTACACGGCGACGATCAGCTATGGATCGGGCACGACGGGCTGGCTGACGACGAGTCCTTCGGGCGGCGGCACGACGGGTACGGCTTCGCTGCCGACGACGATGCTGGTGACTGCGACGGCGTCCAGCCTGCCGGTGGGCACCTATACGGCTTCGATTGCGTTTGCGGGTTCTGGTTTGACCACGGTGACGGTGCCGGTGACCCTGGTGGTTTCCTCTCCCCCGACGCTGACGGCAACTCCTTCGCCGCTGACGATCAACGTGCAGCCCTCGAGTGTGAACTCGGCGTCGCTGACGGTAGGAACGTCGACCGGCGCTTCGGTGAACTACAGCATCACTTCGGCTTACGTGAGCCCGGCCTCGCCGGCCGTGAACTGGTTGACGGTGGCCCCGAGCACGGGCGCGACGCCGGCGACGGTGACGGTGGGCGTGAACCCCGGCAGCCTGCCGGTGGGCACTTACACCGCGACTTTGACGATTAATTCCTCCACGGTGGGCGTGACGCCGACGACGGTGAACGTCACGATGAACGTGACCAATAGCCAGATTGTGACCTTCTCGCCGACGTCGCTCTCGTTTAACTACGTGGGCGGCGGCTCGATTCCGGGTTCGCAGAACATTCAGTTGGGTCTTTCGCCGGCGAGCCCGGCGCAACAGGCGACGGTGACGGCCGTGCCGGACGTGGCGGGCCAAACGTGGCTGAGCGCTTCGCTGGTGAGCCCGTCGTCGCCGTTTATTACGGGTTCCACCTACGCGCAGGTGTCTGTAAATCCGTCCGGCCTGGCGAACGGAACTTACACGGGTAAGGTGCAGATCAACATCTTCGGCGCGGTGACCAATCCGACGATTCTCGTGCCGGTGACGATGGTGGTGAGCGGCGTGACCGGTGGCGGCAGCGGCGGCACGGCCACGGTGGTGCTCTCGCAGAGCCAATTCAATTTCCATGCGCTGCCCTTAGGCGGGACGGCTCCGGATCAGATCCTGACGCTGAGCTCGAGCAATTCGACCGCGCTGAGCTATACCGTGACTTCGAACACGAGCTGGCTGACGGTACTCAACGGCAGTGGCACGACGACCGGAGCGGTGACGCTGCGGGTGAATACGTCGGGTCTGGCAGCGGGCACCTACAGCGGTCAAGTGATTCTATCGGCTTCCGGCGCGTCGAACAACGGTTTGGGCATTCCGGTGACCCTGACCTTGAACTCGACGAACCAGTTGCAGACGACGCCTTCGGGCTTCACGTTTAACTACGTGGGCCAGTCCGGCGCCTTCCCGCAGGCACAGACGCTGCAGGTTTCGAGCACGACCGGCGTGTCGCTGCCGGTGAGCGCGACGTTTACCACGCAGACGGGCGGCGCGTGGCTGAGCGTGTCGCCGACCTCGGTGAATACGCTGAACAACTTTGTGGTTTCGGTGAACTCTTCGGTGCTGCAATCGCTGGCGGTGGGTACCTACACGGGCAACATCGCGCTAACGGCGACCGGCGCGGCGAATCCGACGGTGAACATTCCGGTAGTGCTGAACATCACCGGCACCACGGGCGGCGGCGGTGGCACGACTAACGATCAGTTGGTGGTGGGACCGAGCCCGATGATTTTCTTCTCGAATACCTCGGCCTCGACGCAGGCACAGACGTTCGACATCAACACGCTTTCGGGCAACGGTATTTCTTACACGTTGAGCTCGGCCACGCAGTCCGGTGGTTCGTGGCTCTCGCTGAGCACGCTGAGCGGTACTTCTCCGGCGCAGGTAACGGCGACGGTGAACACGACGGGCCTGGCGGCCGGTACTTACAGCGGCACGATCACGGTGACGTCGCCTAGCGCGACGAACTCGGGATTGCAGATCCCGGTCAATCTCACGATTTCGAGTGCGACGAATCTGGTGACGAGTCCGAGCGGCGTGACGTTTGTGACGCCGGTAGGCAGCACGAGTTTGATGCAGAAGTTCATCACGCTGTCGACCACGAGCGGTCAGCAGTTGCCGATTACGGTGACGACGCAGTCGAATTCGGGTCAGTTGACGGTGAGCACGAATAGCACCACCACACCGGCGACGGTGACGGTGTCGCTGAATCCGAGCGGTTTCGCGGCCGGCGTTTACTCGGGTGTGGTTCAGGTGACGAGCAACGGCGCGGGCAATGCGCCCCTGAATCTGCCGGTGAGCCTGATTGTAACGAGCGGCTCGCTGGGCGGCGGCGCGACCACGCTGACGGCCAGCCCGAACACGCTGAGCTTCACGGCGCAGCCGTTCGGCACGGCGCCCGCGCAGCGGACGGTGACGATCAGCAGCAACAACGGTTCGGCGACGTCGTTCTCGGTGACGTCGAATACGAGCTGGCTGCTGGCCGGTCCTTCGAGCGGCACCACGCCGGGCAGCATCACGGTGGGCGTTCTGCCGAGCTCGCTGTCGGCGGGCAGCTATAGCGGCCAAGTGACGGTGACCGGCGGCGGTACGACGATCACGATTCCGGTGACCCTGGAGGTGACGAATAACCCGAGCCTGCAGGTCAGCCAGCAGTCGGTGACGTTCAACTACCAGACCGGGCAGACGTTGCCGACGCCGCGGCCGATCCTGGTGACGACGTCGAACGGCAGTAGCGTGATTTCTTCGGTGACGACGAATACGGCGAGCGGCGGCAACTGGCTGCTGGCGGCGCCGACGTCGCTCTCGACGCCGGGCGCCTTTGCGGTGAGCCTGGCCAACGGCGTGGTCTCCACGCTGGCGGCGGGCACCTACACCGGCACGGTGACGGTGACGGCATCGGGCACGGCCAATAGTACGGCGGTGATTAACGTGACATTGAACGTGAGTGCTTCGGCGCTAATTACGATGTCCACTTCGCCGGCGGTTTTCAACGCGCAGTTCGGTGGTTCCACGCCGCCGTCGCAGACCCGGCAGATTACGGCGACCAGCGGTTCGCTGAATGTTTCGGTGACGACTTCGACGCTGACCAACTCCGGCTGGCTTTCGGCCAACATCAACACGAACGTGACGCCGGCCACGCTGACGATCAGCGCTTCGCCGTTCGGCCTCGGCACGGGCGTCTATACGGGTAGCGTTTCGGTGACGGGCGGCAACTCGGCGACGCCGCTGGTGATTCCGGTAACGTTGAATGTGAGCTCGCAGCCGTTGATCAGCGTGGATAAGTCCGAGTTGGTCTTCGGGAGCGGCGGTACGAGCAGCACGCAGCCGCAAACGCTGCAGATCTCGAGTTCGAGCACGAACTTCAGCTACTCGGTGCAAGCCAACGTAACGAACTCGCCCACCAACTGGCTGGCGGTGAACGCCGTCTCCGGCGTGACGCCTTCGGCGCTGACGGTGAGCGTGAATCCGGCGCTGCTTTCGGACGGCACTTACTTCGGGACGGTGGTGATCACCGGTTCCGGCGTGGGCAACTCGCCGATGGTGATTCCGGTGACGCTGACGGTGAATCAGTCGACGGCGCTCTCGGTGAATCCGACGGCGCTGAGCTTCACCCAGATTCAGGGTGCGGCGGTGGCCTCGGCACAGTCGGTGCAGGTGACCAGCCAATTGCCGACGACGTTCAATGTCACTTCGGCGGTGCAATCGCCGGTGGGTGGCAACTGGTTGAACGTGACGCAATCGGGCGGCCTGACGAACGGCTTCATCCAGGTGGGCCTGAACAATACGGCCTCGTCGTTGCCGGCGGGTGTGTATACTGCCACGGTGACGGTGTTCGGCCCGAACTCGCCGAACAATGTGCCGATCACGGTGACGCTGACGGTGGTGCCGTCGGCGACGCTGGTGGCGGCTCCGACGTCGCTGAGTTTCGCGGGCAACGTGGGCACGACGAATCCGTCGTCGCAGACGGTGGCGCTGAGCTCTTCGAGCGCGACGACGCCGGTGCCTTATACGGCGAGCAGCGATTCGCCGTGGTTGACGGTTTCGCCGGCGACGGGCACGACGCCCGGTTCGCTGACGGTGAACGTCAATGTGTCGGGTCTGGCGACGGGCACTTACACGGGGCGCATCACGCTGGTGCCGTCCGGTGTGGTGGGCGGAACCAACGTGGTGATTCCGGTCACGTTGAAGGTGGATCCGAGCGTGACTCCGGTGGTGCGGTCCTTCGCGAACGCGGCGACCTTTATCCAAGGGGCGCTGGCGCCGGGCATGATCATCTCGATCTTCGGCGAGAATCTGGGACCGGCTTCGCCCACGAGCGGAGTGAGCGGTCAGGTGGTGAGCGGCAAGTTCACGACTTCGCTCTCCGGCACGCGAGTGCTGTTTGACGGCATCGCGGCGCCGATCCTCTTCACCAGCGCAGGTCAGGTGAACGCGGTGGTGCCGTACGCGATGGCCGGCCGAGCTTCGGCTCGGATGACCGTGGAGTACAACAGCGTTACTTCGGTGGCGATTGAACCGCGCATCAACGAGACGGCTCCGGGCATCTTCCAGGTGCCGAACAGCTCGCAGGCGGCGATGTTCAACCAGAACGGTACGTATAACAGCTCGTCGAATCCGGCGGATCGGGGTACGGTCGCGGTGATCTATGTCACCGGCGAAGGCGCCACGAACCCGGCGGGTGTGGACGGCGAAGTGATCGGGACGAATCTCAAGAAGCCGCTCGGCACGGTGCGTGTGCGAGTGGGCGGTGTTGAGGTTCCGGCGGCGGACATCTTCTACGCGGGCTCGGCTCCGCAGTTGGTGTCGGGCCTGATGCAGATCAACTTCCGCGTCCCGTCGACGGCTCCGGTGGGAGCGGCGGTTTCGCTCGAAGTCTTCGTCGGTTCGGGTTCGTCCCAGCCGAGCGTGACGATGGCGATCCGCTAAGTCCATTCCAGAAAAAAGACCCTCGGTGCTACGGCACCGGGGGCCTTTTGTTTTTGAGGGGAAGGGAAGCGACTTACGGCTCGATCACCTGCATCAGGCGAACGGGCGTGGTGGCTTCCAGGACCACTTCGTCGTTCTGCGGCGCGAGCCAGCCTTCGCCCAGGCGGAAGGGCTGGCCGCCGATGGTGCCTTCGCCTTCGAGGATGAGGAGGGCGGTAAGTTCGGCACCGGTGCGGAGCTTCAGGCGGCCTTCGAAGGCGAGTTCCTCGGTGGCGAAGTAACGACAGCGGACTTTGCAGCGGCGACCGTCGTAAGGGCCGAGGTCCGAGACGGCGAAGCCGCGCTCGAGATGAAGTTCGCGGGGGCGGCCATAGTCGAAGAGGCGATAAGTAACGTCGGATTGCTGCTGAATCTCGCAAAGGGCGATGCCCGCGCCGATGGCGTGAACCGTGCCGGCGGGGACGAAGTAGGTTTCGCCAGGCGCGACGGGGATCCACTGAAGGAGGTCGACAATCTCGCCGCTCTCCGCGGCGGCGATGGCCTGGGCGGCAGTGACGGGGTGCTTGAAGCCGAGCGCGATTTCGGCGCCGGGGTCGGCCCGGAGGATGCGCCACATTTCAGTTTTGCCGCGGGAGTTTTCGTGCTGACCGGCGAAGTCGTCGTTGGGGTGCACCTGGACGGAGAGCCGTTCGGTGGTGAAGAGGAATTTGAAGAGCAGGGGCAGGGGCGGGTCCTGCGTGAGCCAGACTTCGCCGACCTGGCCGCCTTCGTGGGCCGGGAACCAGGGAGCCAGGTGCGGGCTCCCCCAAACTTTGTCGTAGAAGGTCTGAGTGAGACGGGTGGGGGCGAGCATAGTCCTATGCTCATGATAAAGGGGACGAGCCGGCGGCCCGTCCCCCGTTTGGGTTACTAAAGGCGGGCTTTGATGAAGCGCTCCAGGCGGTCGAGGCCTTTTTCGATCTGGGCCATCGAGGTCGCGTAAGAGATGCGGATGTGCGAGTTGGTGCCGAAGGCTTCGCCGGGCACGGTGGCCACTTGCTCTTCCTTCAACAGGGTTTCGGCGAAGGCGAAGGGCGTTTCGATGCCGGGCTTGCCCAGCACGCCGCTCAGGTTCGGGTAGGCGTAGAAGGCGCCGCGCGGCATTTGGACCTTGACGCCGGGCATCTTCTGCAGACGCTCGATGACGTAGGCGCGGCGGCGGCGGTACTCGGCCATCATGGTGATGATCGAGTCCTGGGGACCGCGCACGGCTTCGACCGCCGCCTTCTGGGCGATCGACGTGGGGTTCGAGGTGGAGTGGCTGGCAAGCTTGGTCATCGCGGTGGCGAGCGCCGCGGTGGACAGCGTGAAGCCAATGCGCCAGCCAGTCATGGCGTAGGTCTTCGAGAGCGAGCCGCAGACCACGACGGTTTCCTTCGCGTCCGGCATGGAGGCGATGGAGAACGGGTCGTCTTCATAAAGGAAGCGGCAGTAGCACTCGTCGGTGAGGATAAGGAAGCCCTGCTTCTTGGCCATCCAGAAGATCTTTTCGAACTCTTCGCGCGCCATCACGGACCCGGACGGGTTGTTCGGCGAGTTGATGACGACGAGCTTGGTTTTGGGCGTGACGTGGCGGGCCAGGATGTCGGCCGTGAGGACGAAGCCTTCGTCTTCGCTGGTTTCGGCGAAGATACATTTGGCGCCGGCATAGTTCACGACGTCCTTGAAGGTGACCCAGTAGGGGATCGGGATGATCGCCTCGTCGCCGGGGTTCAGGACGGTCTGCGTGAGATTGAAGATGGCATGCTTGCCGCCGACCGTGACGACGCACTCGTTGGCGGCGTAATTGGTGCCGTAGTCCTCGCGATGACGATCAACGATCGCCTGTTTGAGTTCGACGATGCCGGCAGCCGGCGTGTACTTGGTGAAGTTGCCATTGATCGCGTCGATGGCGGCTTTCTTGACGTTATCCGGAGTGGGGAAGTCCGGCTCGCCGACGCTGAAGTCGACGACGTCGGCACCTTCCCGGCGCAGACGGTCGGCTTCGGCCGCCACTTTCATGGTGGACGAAACGCTGATTAAGGCATTGCGGTCCGAAAGGACCGACTTGGCTTCCAAGCTAGACGCTGACATTTTTCGCTAAGGCCTCTCCCTTGACTTTCTGGCGGAGCCGGTCTTCCACGAGGGGCGGGACCAGTCCGCTAATATTTCCGTCTAAACGGATGACTTCTTTCACCAGCCGGGAGCTGATGAAGGAATACTGTTCGCCGGCCATCAGAAACACAGTTTCGATGCGCGGCTGCAGGCGCCGGTTCATGAGCGCCATTTGCAATTCGTGTTCGTAGTCCGAGATGGCGCGGATGCCGCGAAAGATAACGCTGGCGCCCTGTTGGGTGGCGAAGTCGACCAGGAGTCCGTGGAAAGACGTGACTTCGACATTCGGGTAGGGGCGCACCACTTCGCGGAGCATCGCAATGCGCTCTTCTACGGAAAAGAGCGGCTGCTTATTTTCGTTTTGCAGCACGGAGACGATTAGTCGTCCGACAAGCTTGTGACCCCGCTCGATGATGTCGCGGTGACCATTGGTGATGGGGTCAAAAGAGCCGGGATAGATGGCAACTACGTTGGAGGGCATCGGGGCCTTAATCTACTAGGATAGCGAATCTGCCTGTCACACCTGAATGCGGTAGTCGAAGGCGTCGCCTTTCCAGCCGTCGGGCAGGGGAAAGAGCCGCGACAGGTGCAGGACGATCTCTTTGGTGACGCGGTCTTCGCGGGCGAAGAAGTTGGAGAGCATGAGGACTTCGTCTTCGCCGGCCTGGCGATCGTCGACTTTGCGGAGTGAGTCCTGACGGAGGAGGCCGGAGGCGGGGTCCACTTCGCCGATCCAGAACGGATAGCGCGGCCGATTGCCTTTGGGATTTTCGGCGGTGATGTTGCCCAGCCAGAAGATGCGGCCGGTCGAGTGGCGAATGAGTTGGGAGCAGGCGCTGGGACTGAAGAAAGGCTGGCCGTTGGTGTAAGTCCAGGTGGCCGCCGGAGACCAGGTTTCTCCGCCATCGTTGGAGAGGCTGTACCAGCGATAGCTGGGAAGCGAGGGCTGGCGGTCGTTGGAGCCGCGAAGGACCATCAGCCAGCGTTGGCCGGTGAGCTGGATGATGGTGGGTTCCACCATGCCGCGGGTGGACTTGGCGGGATCGCCTTTGAGCCGCTTGGTGAGGTGCCAGCGATAACGGCCGCTCTTCCATTCGCCGATCAGCACGGCGGCGTCGTGGTAGGTGTAGCCGCCACCGGGGTTGTAGAGCTTGCCGGCTTCGTCGAAGAGCGTGAGTTCGACGGGCACGAGGATGCGGGCGCCATCGACGACCGGGGCACAGGCCTGGTCACCGAGCACGGCGCAGTTCTTGCCTTGATAGACGCCAGGCAGCGGATGCGTGGGCGTGAACTCGGCGCCCTCGGCGATCGCCTGATGATCCTGCCCATTGACGCGGTAATGAATGTTCCACTGGCGCAGACCTTCAAGCGGATCGTCAGTGGGCAGCACGCCTTCGGCCCAGAACTCGACCAAACGTCCCTGATGCACCACGCCCGCGCGCAGGTGCTTGCGCCACATGCCGCCGGGACGGCGCTCGCCCGTGACGATGCGCGTGGGCTCGCTCCAAGTACGGCCGTTGTCGTTGGACTCACGAGCGTAGGCGACGTCAATGGTGTCGGAGCGCGAGATGTGCTGCTCAATCGAGCGGAGCTTGCCGCCCCTGGCTTCGGTGTAGTACGCGAAGCACCAGATGGCGACGCCGGGAGCGGGTGACGCGCGGTGCAGCACCTTGGTGATGGAGGGAGCGGCAGGCAAGGCCCAGGGCGCGGCAAGAAGAGAACGTCGAGTCCAACTCATGCTCGATTCTAGTAAAATTAGGCACACCCCATGAAATTGCAGTCCTATACGATTACCCAAGGGCCGGATCGCGCCCCGGCGCGTTCGATGCTCAAAGCCGTTGGCTTTACCGATGAAGATCTGGCCAAGCCGATCATTGGCATTGCGAACACCTGGATTGAAACGATGCCGTGCAATATCCGCCTGCGCGAACTCGCCGGGCCGGTGAAGGAAGGCATTCGCGCCGCCGGCGGCACGCCCATGGAGTTCAACACCATCGCGATCTCCGACGGCGTGACGATGGGCACCGAAGGCATGAAGGCTTCGCTGGTGAGCCGCGACCTGATTGCCGATTCGATCGAACTGACGACGCGCGGCTACATGTTCGACGGTGTGATTGCGCTGACGGCGTGCGACAAGACGAATCCGGCCGCGGCGATGGCTTTGCTGCGGTTGAACGTGCCGGGCCTGGTGTTCTACGGCGGATCGATTCTGCCGGGTAAGCACAAGGACAAGGCGATTACGATTCAGGACGTGTTCGAAGCGGTGGGCGCGCATGCGGCGGGCAAGATTGACGCGGCGGAGTTGCTGGCGATCGAGAACAAGGCGTGCCCGGGCGCGGGTGCTTGCGGCGGTCAGTTCACGGCGAACACAATGGCGACGATTCTCGAACTGATCGGGCTCTCGCCGTTCGGGGTGAACTCGGTGCCGCAGCCCGACAAGCGCAAGGCGGAACTGGCCTACGAGTGCGGCAAGCTGATCGTGGAAGCGGTGAAGAAGAACATTCGTCCCCGCTCGATTTGCACGCGCGCGGCGTTCGACAACGCGATTGCGGCGGTGGCGGCGAGCGGTGGTTCCACCAACGCCGTGCTGCACCTGCTGGCGATGGCGCGCGAAGCGGGCGTGAAGCTGGACATCGACGACTTCCAGAAGATCAGCCAGAAGACGCCGTTGTATGTGGACCTGAAGCCGGCCGGCAAATATACGGCGGCCGATATGGATGCGGCGGGCGGCATTCCGGTGCTGGCCAAGCGTCTGGTGGATGGTAAGTACATCAACCCCAAGGCGAAGACGATCACCGGCAAGACGATCGGCGAAGAGGCGCAAGGAGCGAAGGAAACGCCCGGTCAGGATGTGGTGAAGCCGCTCGATGCCCCCATCAAGAAGTCCGGTGGGCTGCTGATCCTGAAGGGCAATTTGTGCCCCGAAGGCGCCGTGCTGAAAGTGACCGGCATTGCCAAGACGTACCATCAGGGACCGGCTCGCGTGTTCGATAGCGAAGAGCCCGCGATGAAGGCCGTGCTGAAAGGCAAGATCAAGAAGGGCGACGTGGTGGTGATCCGGTATGAGGGGCCGAAGGGCGGTCCGGGCATGCGCGAGATGCTGGGCGTGACGGGGGCGATTGCCGGGTCCGGGCTCGGCGAAGACGTGGTGCTGATGACCGACGGGCGCTTTAGCGGTGCGACGCGCGGGTTCAGCATTGGTCATATGGCGCCGGAGGCGTTCGACGGCGGGCGGATCGCCGCAGTGCAGGATGGCGACCTGATCACGATCGACCTGAAGGCGCGGACCATCAATCTCGAGGTAAGCGAGAAGGTGGTGAAGGCGCGCATGAAGGCGTGGACCAAGCCGGAGCCGAAGTACAAGACGGGCGTGTTTGCGAAGTACATTCGCGACGTGTCTTCGTCGGCCGAAGGTTCGGTGACGGCGTTCGTGTTCCCCACGAAGACGAAGTAAGTCGTCAGGCCAGTTCAAACAAAATCGCCGCCTCGGTTCGGGGCGGCGATTTTCATTGGGGGCGGAAGTTTCAGACGGAGGCCCGGCCTGCTGCGCAGAGGAAAACAGGAAAGAACGTAAGAACGCTCATCGCAGCAGGCGGGTAGTAACTCCGACTTAGTCGGAATTGTAACAGCGACCTATCGATTTTGAGCCGTATTCGCGGAGCGAATTGTACTGGGCGTACCCCAGGAGTTAGTCGCCGGTGGCGGTGGCCGGCGTCGCCGGAACGCGGCGGCCGGAGAGCATCGCCTTGGCTTCTTCCACCAGCGAGTAGCCGACGGGCACGACGAGCAAGCTCAGCAAGAGGCAGAGGGTTTGTCCGCCGATGATGGTGATCGCGATGGCCGAGCGCTGGGAGGCGCCGGCCCCGATGCCGACCGCGGTGGGAATGAGGCCAGCGATGATCGAGAACGTCGTCATCAGAATCGGGCGAAGGCGGACGCGGTTGGCGCGCATGATGGCTTCGCGGATGGGGTGGCCTTCGTCGCGCAGGCGATTCATATAGTCGATTTGCAGAATGCCGTTCTTCTTCACGATGCCGAGCAACAGCAGGATGCCGAGCGAACTGAACAGATTCAGGCTGCGGCCCGTCAGGATCAGGCTGAGCAGAGCGCAGGGGATCGAGAGCGGCAAGGTGGTGAGGATGATGAACGGGTGCACGAGGCTTTCGAATTGGGCCGCGAGCACCATGTACATGAAGACGCTGGCCAGGGCCATGGCGAGCAGCATGTTGGTGGCGGTTTCTTCGAGAATCTTGACTTGGCCGGAGAAGACCATCGAGTAGCCGGGCGGCAGGTTGAGTTTCCTGACAATCTCCTCGACGGCGGCGGCGCCTTCGTTCAAGCCATAGCCGGGAGCGATGTTGCCATAGATGCCCACCATGAACTGGCGGTTGAAACGGTCGATGCGCGAGGGGCCGAGGCCGCGCTCGAGCTTGGCGATGGAGTCGAGGCGGATCAGGCCTTGGCGAGCGCTGGGAACCAGCAGGCGCCCGAGGGCGGCGGGATCATCACGCTGACCGGGCTTCAGCCGCACGGTGACGGGATACTGCTCGCTCTCTTCCTTATAGGTGGAGATTTCGTCTTCACCAGACATCAGCAGCCGGACGGCGCCGGTTACGTTGGCGATGCGGACGCCGAGGTCCGAGGCTAGCTGGCGGTCCACGTCGATTTGCATCTCAGGGTTGTTGAGATTCAGGTTGACTTTAATGTCGGAAAGAATGGGGCTCTTGAGGGCCTCCATGTTCACTTCCTTGGCCAATTCGACGAGCTTGCCGAGGTCGGGCCCGAGCATCTGCGCACGGATGGGGGCAAAGGTGTCACGTCCACCCAGAGCGTTGGGGAACGAGACGCGGGGGCGGGCAATCGCAAACTCGGGCAGCATGACAGCGCGGACCTTGACGCCCATCTCGCCAATCGGGGCCCGCTCTTCCGGCGGGTCCAGCAGCAGGGTGATGTTCGACATGGTGACGCGGTTGAGCATCTGCATGCTTTGCGGGATCACCGCGCGAACGCCGGGCACGCTTTCGAGTTTCTTCGCGAGCCTCATGGTGTATTGTTCCGTGCCTTCGGTCGAGAAGCCTTCGGGCAATTCCAGGAAGATGGAGAGCTCGCTTTGATCTTCCTGGGGCATCCATTCCTGCTTGGTGATCTTGTAGAGCGGCACCGTGGAGGCGAGCGTGAGGACGCACAGCAGGATGATGGCCCAGCGATGATTGAGCGACCAGTTGAGGCTGGCTAGATACCAGCGATGCATAAAGTCCGGATGCTCATCATCGTCGTGAGGTTTGCCGGAGGCGACGGTACTTTTGAGCATGCGCGCACCGAGGGCCGGGGTGAGCGTAAACGCGACCAGCATGGAGACGAGAATCGAGATGGCCATCGTCCACCCGAACTGGTTCAGGTACCTTCGGGCGTAACCGCTCATGAAGGCGATGGGGACAAAGACGATGACCAGGGAAATGGTGGTCGCGATCACGGCGAGGGCAATTTCCTTGGTGGCCGCGATGGTGGCCTCTTTGGCCGGCAGGTCGCCTTTCTCGAGGAACCGGTAGATGTTCTCGAGCACAATAATGGCGTCGTCGATGACGATGCCGACGGCGAGAGTCAGCCCGAGGAGGGTCATCGAGTTCAGGGTGAAGTCCATCGCGCGCAGCACCGTGAAGGTGGTGACGATGGAGGTGGGGATGGCGATGGAACTGATGACGACGGTGCGCCAATCGCGAATGAAGAGCCAGACGATGAGCGAAGCGAGCAAACTGCCGAGCAGGAGATGTTCTTCGAGGGCGGCGACGGAAGCGCGAATGTACTTCGCTTGGTCCGTGGTGACTTCGAGGTTTACGCCAGGGGGCAGGTTTGCCTTGATGTCTTCCACTTTGGCGTAGATGGAGTCGACCACCTTGACGGTGTTGACGCCCGTCTGGCGCCGGACATCGAGCAGCACGGCCGGCTTGCCCTTGTAGTAAGCGAACGTGCGACGCTCGCCCATGCCGTCTTCCGCGGAGCCGACTTCACGGACGCGGACGGGGGCGCCATTGACGTTCTTGATGATGATGTTGTTGAACTCGGCGATGTCCTTTACGCGGCCCAGGGTACGGACGCCCAGTTCGGTGGGTCCGCGGACGATGCGGCCGCCGGGCGCTTCGACGTTTTCGGTCCTGATGGCTTGCTCGACGTCCTGGGCGCTGAGGTTGTAGGCGTTCAGCTTGTCGAGGTCAAGGAAGATGTTGATCTGGCGGCTACGGCCACCATTGATTTCGATGCTGCCCACGCCGTCGACAGTTTCGAGCGCACGGCGGACCTGCTTGTCGGCGATCTCGGTAAGTTCGCGCACGGGGCGGTTGCCGTTCATGGCGATCTTGATGATGGGGTCCGAGTCGGGGTCGGCTTTGATGACCGAGGGGGGCAGGACGTTGGGGGGCAGGCGGCGCATGGCGCCGGAGACTTTCTCGCGGACGTCTTCGGCGGCTTCGGAGATGTCACGGTCGAGGACGAACTGCACAGAGATGTTGGCGCTGCCTTCGGTGACGCGGGCAGTCAACTCGTCGATGCCGGCAATGGCGGCCACCGACTCTTCGAGGGGCAGGACGACCTGCGAAACCATTTCCTCAGGGCTGGCGCCGGGGAGCTGGACGCGGACGTAGACTGAGGCGGGGTCGCTTTTGGGGAACAGGTCGACGCCGAGGTCGACGAAGCTGAAGATGCCCAGTACGACCAGGAACATGATGAGCATCAGGGCGAAGACCGGACGCTGCACGCAAATTTCAGACAATTTCACCGGGTAGGTTCCTTTCGCGCGCCCGAAAAAACGAGGCGAGACCTTTCAAAAAGACATGCGACCGTTCCCCAAGGTTACGGCGCACAGGCGCGACGGGGCGAGAATTCCTTCATTTTAGCTCCCCGGGGGCGGCTAAAATGAAGATTCATCGCATGAAACTCGCATTTTTGTTCCCCGGCCAAGGTTCGCAGTTCGCAGGCATGGGCCAGTCTCTGGCAGCGGCCAGCCCCGTGGCTCGGCAGGTGTTTGAGGAGGCGGACGATGCGCTCGGTTTCGCGCTCTCCAAGCTGTGCTTCGAAGGGCCGGAAGACCACCTGAAACTGACAGAGAACACGCAGCCGGCGCTGGTGACGGTGTCAACGGCGGCGTGGCGCGTGCTGCGCGAGCGAGGCGTGCAGGCGGATTACGTGGCGGGGCACAGTCTGGGCGAATATTCGGCGCTGGTGGCGGCGGGCAGTCTGCAATTTGCGGACGCCGTGCGGCTGGTGCGTCAGCGCGGGCGTTACATGCAGGAGGCGGTGCCGGCGGGTGTGGGGGCGATGGCGGCGCTCCTGAAGCTGCCGGCGGGCGCCTTGGACGGGATTCTGGCGGAGGCGGCGCAGCGCGAAGTGGTCTCGGCGGCGAACCTGAATTCGCCGGACCAGATTGTGATTGCCGGGCACGCGGGCGCCGTGGCGCGGGCGATGGAACTGGCCAAGGCGGCCGGGGCCAAGCGGGCGATCGCGCTGCCGGTGAGCGCACCGTTCCATTGCGCCCTGATGTCGCCGGCGCAGGAGCAGATGAAGGCCCATCTGGACGCGACGCACTTCGCCGACCTGGCGGTGCCGTTGGTGAATAACTGGCAGGCGAAGGAAGTCCGCACCGGGGCCGAAGCGCGTACAGGCCTCTACGAGCAGATTCCGAATCCGGTGCGTTGGGAAGAGAGCGTGCGCCGGTTGGCGTCGCTGGGCGTCACCAAGGGGTACGAAGTGGGCGCCGGCGGCGTCCTGATGGGGCTGGTGCGCAACATCACGCCCGAGATCACCGTGGCGCGGGCCGGCGAATGGGCTGAGATCGAAGCTTTGTGATAGCCTCGCGGCATGATTCGCCGCGATTTTCTGAAGCTGCTGCCGCTGGCCGGTGCGGCTGCCGCCCAGACTCAGCCCTTCCCGATGGGCTACAACACGTACTGTTTGCGCGCGCTGCGCTGGACTGACGCTCAGCATCTGGACTTCGCCGCGGCGCAGAAGCTGGATGCGATCTTTCTGCAAGATTCGCTGGACCCGAAGGCGCAGGATCCGGAGCATTGGACGTTCGTGCGGACGCGTGCCACCGAACTGGGGCTGCGTCTCGAAAGCGGGGGCGGCGGCTTGCTGCCGAAAACGCCGGATCAGTTCGAGGCTGCCGTGGACTCACTCCGCAAGAATGTGGTGCGGGCCAAAGCGCTGGGTTCGCCCATCGTGCGCGGGGTGATTGCCAGCGACCGGGCCTCACTGCCCAAGGACGGCCCGCCCGAAAAGCATTTGGAGACGATTCTGCGTATGCTGCGCGCCGTGCGTTCGCAGGTGCTGGACGCGGGCATGAAGATCGCGATCGAAGTGCACAAGGACTTTAACGCCTGGGAGCATCGGCAACTGATCGAGACCGCGGGCAGCGACTTTGTCGGCAGTTATCTCGATACGGGCAATCCGGTCTTCATGATGGAAGATCCGATGACAACGCTGGAAGAACTGGGGCGCTGTGCGGTGACCCTGCATCTGCGGGACTCGGTGGTCTACGAGACGAAGCGGGGCATCGCCGTGCAGTGGGTGCCGCTGGGCGAAGGCGTGGTGGACTTTCCGGCGATTGTGGCCCGGGCGCGCGAGTTGTGTCCGCGGGTGAATGTCTTCATCAAGCCGATCACCGGGCGGCCTCCGGCGATCCTGCCGATCTACGACGCCGCCTTCTGGAAGGACTATCAACGGACCCGGGCGAGCGACTTGGCGCGCTTCCTGAAGCTCGCCAAGGAGGGCCGTCCCTACGAGGGTCATGTGGTGATCGAGGATCTACAGGGGCGTCCGCTGCCGGCGCATTTTGCCGAGGCGGTGAAGTACCAGCAGCGCGAGCATATGGAGCGGTCCATTGCTTACGGCAAGGAGAAGCTGGGGCTGGGCCGGCGCTGGCGAAGCTAGGGTTGCTTGATGAGCGTCGCGTTGCGGAGACGATCTTCCTCGGCGCCCTTCTTGTCGCCCATGCGGGCGCGCAGACCGGACCGGGTGAGGTAGGCGGCGGCATAGTTGGGCTTGAGTTCGATGGCACGGTCGAGGTCGGCTTTGGCGGCCGGATACTGCCGGAGCAGCATGTAAGCGAAGCCGCGGGCGTTGAGGGCGAGCGGGAAGTCCGGTTGCAGTCTGAGGGCTTCGGAGAGCGCCTCAATGGCTTTGGCGTAGGCGCCGGCCTGGATGTGCTTGCGGCCCAGGGCGTTCAGGCCTTCGGCCGACGCGGGGCCAGATTCCAGCTTGGCGACTTCCACTTTCGGGGCTTCCACCTTTGGCGCTTCCGTCTTCACGGGCTTGGGGGGCGCGGTCGGTGCGAAGACCGGCGCCGGCACCGTTGAGGGCGGGGGCGCGACCGGTTCAGGAGCCTTCTCTACTGGGGTCGGCGGCGGCTCCGCCGTAGCTACCGTCACGGGCGTTTGCAAGGCCGCGACCTTCTCTTCGGCCATCTTCAGCAGGGGCTCAGCTTCGGTCAGAGCCGGCTTCAACCGCAAGGCTTCCTTCAAGTCGCTGACGGCCTTTTCGTAATGACCGAGCAGCATGTGGGCGCTTCCGCGGGCGTAAAAGGCTTCGGCGTAGTGCGGATTGAGACGGATGGCCTCCGTCCGGTCCGCCATGCCTTTTTCGTGATCGCCCAACAGGTGGTAGGTGCCCCCGCGGATGACGTAGATCTCCGGATCCTTGGGATCGAGCTTAACGGCCATGGACCGGTCCATCAGCGCCTGCTCCATCTCCTTCAGTTCGACGAAGCTGGTGGCGCGAGCCAGGTAGACATGCTTATTGGTGGGAGCGAGCTTGATGGACGAGGTGAAGTCGGCGACCGCGGCGGCATGTTGACCCAGGCGCTGTTGCGCCGCCCCACGCAGCGTGAAAGCCTTCTCGATATCCGGCCGCACCTTTAAAACGGCGTTCATGTCGGCGATGGACTTTTCGAAATTGCCCAACTGGCCATAGGCGTACCCGCGTTCGAGCACCGCTTCCCAGTAGTCCGGCTTAAGCGCAATCGCGCGGTCATAATCTTCGACGGCGTCCCGATACTTGCCCTGCAGCGCGAGCGCTACGCCGCGATCTTTGTACGGACCGGGGCTGTCGAGCCGGAGCTTGATGCCTTTGGTGAGATCGTCGATGCCCGGCTGCAACTGGCCCAGCTTCACATACTCCACGCCACGAGCGTTGTAGACTTGCGCCTTTTCCTGGCCGCTGCTGAGGGCGCGCGTATAGTCGGAGACGGCTTTGGCGGACTGACCTTGGGCCGCGTGCAGATCGCCGCGGAGGACCCAAGCTTCGCCGTCGTCGGGATTCAGTGTCAGCGCCTGGTCGAGATCGGCTTCCGCTTCCGGCAGCCGATTCAGCATCATCCGCAGACGTCCCCGGGTGCGCCAGGCATGGGCATTGCTGGCATGCAGCGCCACCGCCTCGTTGTAGGCCGCTTCGGCTTCCGCGTCTTTACCTTCCGATTCGAAACGTTCTCCGGATTCGAGAAACCGTTTGGCTTTACCCGGATCCTGCTTCGGAGGGGCTTTCTGCGCGGTGAGTACGGCTACGCCAGTAAGCGCGCAGAGTACTACCAAACCCAACCCAACTCGCGATTTCATTCCGGTACCATCGTACCATCCGGCTTTAAGCGGAGCCGCTGTCCGCGCCATTCCACGGTGTTAAACATCGAGCCGGCGATCCAAATCAGGAAGGCGAACAGGTCCCAGAGTGGCGCGAGAATCCAGCCCACGCGGACCAGGGGACTGCGCAGCACGCCGACTCCGGTAGCGTAGGCGCTGGCCCAACGAATGGGCAGCAAAATGAGTGTCAGTACTGGAAATCCTAGAGCCAAGGCGAGCAGCGCCCACACTCCGGTGTAGGTGGTAGGCAAGCCCCAGTAGCCGTCGCCGCGCGAGATGCGGATCGTCCGCGCCCAGCGGATCTGGTGCCGAATCACCCCGCGCCAGGAATCATCGCCCAAGTGCGTTTCCACCACCACGGGAGAGAGCTCAACGCGTTTGCCGAGCTGGGTGATGTGCCGGGCCAACTGATAGTCGTCCGCCAGATACGGCTCGATGGCGGAAAAGCCGCCGATGGCGGCGAGATCGGCGCGGCGGAAGGCTAAGGTGGCCCCGAGGCCGAACTCCGTTACCCCCACCAGCGGAGCCACCAGGACTCCGGCGGCAAAGTCGATCGCAATGCCGAAGGCTTCCCAGCGGCTGGGCCAACCGTCCGCGGTGGGGCGATAGAGGCAGGTGACCACGCCGGTCGTGGGGTCGGCTAGCGGAGCGGTCACTTGTTGGATGTAGCCAGGTTCCACGGCGATGTCGCTGTCGTTGACGATCCAGAGTTCGTGGCGCGCGTGCCTGGCAATTTCTGTCAGCACGCCGACTTTGCCGTTCGGCGCGCGGCGATTCACCATGAACCACTCGATGCGTAGCTGCGGGAATTCACGCTGAAGCCGGATGATGTCTTCCAGCGCCGGATCCTGCGGGTCGCGCACGCCGAAGATCAGTTCAAAGCCGGGCTCATACACCTGACGGGCATGGCTGCGGATGGCTTCATAGAAGAGCGGGTCACGCCCGCGGACCGGCTTCAGAATCGAAACCGGGCCCGGGTAAGTCGGAATTGGCAGGCGCCGTGCCCGCTGCCGGAGGGCAGCGTAGATGGAGACCGCGTGATAGCCGCTGGTGGCGATCGCGCAGGCGACTAAGATCCAGAAGATCATGCCGCCAGCAGCCAAACACCGGCCGCGACCAACGCCGCGCCGGTCCAACGTTCGAAGCCAACGCGCTCGCCCAGCCAGTAGCGAGCTAACGCCGTTTCGATCACCAGGCTGAGGGCGGTCGCGGGGACGGCGAAGCTGAGGTCGGCCACTTCGAGCAGCTTGAGAAAGCAGAAGAAAGAGGTGGCCATGAAGACGATAGAAGCAAGCAGATAACGGCGGGTGAACATCGCCAGCCATACACGGCCCAGCCGGCCGGGATGGAAGTCCGTAATCTCGCCGTGGCGCTTCATTTCGGAGCTTTGCAGGGCGTCGGCCGCCACGGTCGACAGCACGACACCTCCCACCAGGAGCCAGTTCATGAGGTCGCTCGCGGTTTGGTGCGTCCCACGACGATGGTGCCCGCCGTGATCAGCGCGATGCCGAGGGCGCGTGTGGGCGAAATGTCCTCATGGAGGAACAGCCAGCCGGCGAGCGCGCTCAGCACATAGCCGATCGAGGTGACGGGCAGGACGTAGCTCAAGTCGGCTAGCGAGAGCAGCGTGATCCGGGTAAGCGTCCAGAAGATCAGCAGGGCGATCCCCAGGATGACAAAAGGGTTGACCAGGGCGGTGAGGAGCGCCTCGCCGGCCGCACGGTGCTTCATGCCCCAACTCATCGACAGGTTCCCCACCACGTTGGCCAGCACGACCACAGTCGCCAGCAACGGTATCCGCAAACTTTCCAAACTTCCAGTATACGGAACCCGCTTGCGACAGGATGCGTAATAATCGACGACATGTCGGCGCTGGAAATTCTTGGGATTGCGGCCAGTTTGAGCCTGCTGGCAGGCTGGCGCCTGTACGCGACGGTGCTGGCGGTGGGGGTGGCGCTGCGCTTCGGCTGGTGGCATCTACCGGACCACCTCACCAATCTGAGCATCGTCTCGCACACCTGGGTGCTGGTCGTCGCCGGGATCGGTTTCGTCTGCGAGTTCTTTGCGGACAAAATCCCGTGGCTCGATTCGGCGTGGGACACGATCCACACCTTCGTGCGGCCGGTGGGCGGCGCGCTCCTGGCCTTTAGCCTGATCTCACCCGACGATCCCAAGCTGCAGGTGATCTACTTTCTGCTGGGCGGCGGCATGGCACTGCTGAGCCACACCACCAAAACGGGCACGCGGCTGATCGTGAATCAGAGTCCGGAGCCGGTGTCGAACGTCGTGCTGAGCGCCGCCGAGGACGCGACCGTCGCCGGGACCCTCTGGCTGATCTTCACGCATCCGCTGGTGGCCTTTGGCTTGGCCGTGGCCGGCGTGATTCTTTGCGTGGTGGTGATCCGGTTGACCTGGGGTCTGCTGCGGCGTCAGTGGCATTGGCTGACCAAGCCCGCGAACTGACGACTCGTCAAATCACCGACAGCATCGGACTCACCTCAGAGTAAGTGTCGCCCACCTGGACGACGATGGCGGCTTGGCCCGGTTGGGTGCGGGTGGGGATGCGGACGTTGAGTTGCATCAGGCCGACTTGGCCGGGAGCGGCTCCGGCGTAGAGGAGTTCGGCCGGTTGGCCGCCGATGTAGACGGTGACGGGAAGCTTGGGGCGGGGCAGGGGAACCAAGGCGGGGGCGCCGTCGGCGAGATCGACCTCCCAAAGGCCGGTGCCCGTCGCAAAGACGGTGACGATGGCGCCACGGCTGGCGGGGTTCGCCGGCAGGTTCACACTGCCGTCCTGGTTGAGGGCGGCCACCTGTGTCGGGCTACTCAGGAACAGACTGGGCGCCGTCTCGGCGACCTCAACCGTACGCGACGCGCGCACCGAGCCATGGATGCTGACCTTGATCTCGACGCGCGCGCGACCCGTCACCAGTCGGGGCACCTGCAGATTGATCTGGCCGTCCTGGACATAGAACAGCGGCGCGGGCAGACCATCGAAACGGACTTCGACGCCGTCGACGGAGGTGCCCCAACGTCCCAGCAAGTCGGTTTGGCCGACGATGCCGACTTCAGGGCCCAGCCCGCTGCCGAAGATGGTCATCAGGCCGCCGGGGACGGCTGGGGCGACCCGAAGGCTGGCGGCGCTGACGGCGGCCGTCACGCCGGGCTGGCCGGGGGTGATGACCGGCAGGTTCACCGAGCCGCCCTTGGTGAGCAAGCGCAGACGATGATTATCCTGGTCGGCGATGATCAGGTCGCCGTTGGCGAGCAAGGCGAGATCCATCGGGCGGTTGAACTGAGCGCGCGCGGCAGGGCCCTCGTCGCCGGAGAAGCCCGCATCGCCGGTGCCGGCGATCTCAGCGCGCGCGCCATTGGCCGTCAGAAGATAGATGCGCTGCCGGGCCGCGTCGGCCAGGTAGAAACCGTTGGGCGTCCAGGCGAGGGCCACCGGCTCCACCAGGCCTTCGGACGGGAAGCCGTTGATGATGCCCTGGGCGTTCACGCGGCGGATGCGCTTGTTGCCGGTGTCGGTGATGTAGAGCTCGCCCTGCGGATCGTAATCGACGTCGGTGGGCGAGGAGAGCGCAGCGGTCTTGGCGAGGGCGCCGTCGCCGACGTTGCCCGCGGTGCCGCGGCCGGCCACCACCGTGAACCAGCCGGAGGGCGAGACCTTGGCGATGCGGTGATTACCGGTGTCGGCGATGGTGAGGTTGCCTTCGGCGTCGAAGGTGAGGCCTTGCGGTCGGCTCAACTCGGCCCGTTTGGCGGAGCCGTTGTCGCCCCCACTGCCGGCCGTGCCAGTGCCCGCCCAGGTTTCGATGCCGCCCGCTTTGTTCACGCGCCGGATGGCGTGGTTGCCACTATCGGCGATGTAGAGGTTGCCGGCGGCGTCGAGCGCCAGGCCCATCGGCGAGCGAAGCCGCGCGGCGATGGCCAGGGCGCCGTCACCGCCGTAGCCGGCTTCGCCGGTGCCGGCGATGGTCTGGATGCGGCCATCGGGATCGATGCGGCGGACGCGATGATTCGCGGTGTCCGAGAGATAGATGGTGCCCGTCTTGTCGGCGATGACGCCGCCAGGCGAACGCAGGCGCGCTTCGGTGGCAGGACCGCCGTCGCCGCCGTAAGTGAAGCTGCCCGTGCCAGCGATGATCTCGGTGCCGAGTCGGCTGATCTTCCGCACAAACGGACCGTCGGCGAGCCAGAGGGCGCCCGTGGCGTCGAGCGCGAGATCGCGCGCGCCGTAGGGAAACACGAAGGGCGTCGAGGTGCCGGTCAGGCGGCGGACGGGACTATCACGGCCTTCGGCCACATACAGGTCGCCGTTGGCGGGGTCAAGCGCGAGGCCAGTGATGGTGGCGAAGCTGATGTCCTTATTGAAGCCGGTGGTGGACGTGACTTTGGTGAGCAGGCCCCGCTGCAAACGGCGGATCGTGCTGTTGCCGGAATCGGCGAAATAGAGCACGCCGGCTTTGTCCACCACTAAAGCGGTGGGGGACTTCAGTGGGGCGGTGAGCGCGGTGACGTTGTCGCTGGCATTGCCTGCCTGCGGGGCGCCAGCCACGTGGACGATTTGGCCTTCGGGGGTGACGCGGAGCAGGCGGTGCGTGCCAAAGTCGGAGATGTAGAGCGTTCCGGTGGAGTCAATGGCGACGTTGCGGGGGGCGTTCAGTTTGGCGTCGAGTGCGCCGGCCGGCGCGCCGAAGAAGGAGACCTCACCGGTGCCGCCGCCGGCGACGGTGCTGATGGTGCCGTTGGGCGTGATGCGGCGGATGCGGGCGTTACCGAGGTCGGCGACGTAGAGATTGCCGGCGGCATCAATGGTCAAGCCGTAGGGAGTGTTGAGTTGGGCGGCGGAGGCGGGTCCGCCGTCGCCGGAGGAGCCGGGCTGGCCGTTGCCGGCGACGGTGATGATCCGGCCGCCGGGCTCGATTTTGCGGATGCGATGGTCCGGGGCGTCGGCGACGTAGACGTTGCCGGCGGCGTCGATGGCGATGCCTTCGGTGGAGGCCAGAGCCGAGGTCTGCGCGGCGGCCGACTCGGTAACGGCGTTCGATCCGGCGATCGTTTTTACCGTAAACGATTGACTCCAAATAGGAAGACAGAGAAAAAGCAGGAAGAGGACTTGGCGCATGGCTCCATCAAATAAGTGCCTTCCCGGAGGAAAAATTCTCATTTATTTGCGGGCTGCCGATCAGATTTTTGTCTTCCCGACAAAACATTCGAATGCCCCGCTTTGTGACGTGCAGTATTCTTTTCGCTTGGCTGTTTTGGTTGCAGCCCGATAGCGATCCCCTGATGATTCGCCTGAAGCGGCGGAGCTATGACCCGTTGACGGCCGCGCCGGTGAAGCCCAAGGCGAAGGCTGCGGCTGTCGCCGGGCGCCAGCGGCTGTTGGTGCAGTTCACCCGTCCGCTGACCGACGAGGAACTGGGAGCATTCGAACGTTTCGATGCCCGCGTGCTGGGTACGGTGCCGGAAATGGCCTACATCATTTCCGTGCCCGAGGGTTTCGATTGGTCCGCTTGGCCGGTGCGCCATGCGGGGCCCATTGCTCCGGGCGATAAGTGGAGTCCGCTGTTCGATTCGCCCGCCGGGCTGCGCACGATGGCGGACGAGACGGCGGAGAGCGTCTTCTATCTGGTGATGTTTCATGAGGATGTCGACGCGGCCGTGGTGCGCGAGGTCGCGCTCGACCGAGGGCTCGAGGTGCGCGAGCATCCGAATCTGTCGCCGCATCACTTGCTGGTGCAGGGGCCGGACGACGTCATTCGTTCGTTAGCCGAACTCGACGAGGTGCTCTACATTCTGCCGGCTTCCGAGGATTTGGCGATGGGCTGGCCGGTAGTGCCGTGCGAGAACGGCATCGTCGGCGGCTATCCGCTGAGTCCGCTGGCGGCCGCTTCGACGGCTGGTTGGGGCGGCGAACAACCGGACGCCCGTGACGCTGACCACCACCTGGGGCGCGATGAGCGCGCGGCTGGATGAAGCCGCCACCCGCGCCGAAGTGCAGCGCGCGCTGGCTGAATGGTCGCGCGTGGTGCGCGTGACGTTCACACCCGGCAATGTGCCCACTGCCACCCGGAATCTGCATTTTCTGTTCGGTGTTCGCAACCACGGCGACACCTATCCCTTTACCGGCACGAGCGGCGTGATTGCGCATGCCTTCTTCCCGCCGCCCAACCCGGAGCCGATTGCGGGCGACGTCCACTTCAACGACGACATGCCCTTTCGGGTGGGCGCCGACTACGACCTTTTTTCGATCGCGCTACATGAGATCGGCCATGCCCTCGGTTTGCCGCATACGGACTCGGCCAATACGGTGATGTATCCGTACTACCGACGAGTGACGGCGCTGACGGCGACCGACATTACCAACATTCGCCAGCTCTATGCGTCGACCGCCACCACGGCTCCGCCCGCGCTTACTGTGGCGGCGAATCCAGTGGGGGCGACCCCGGCGGAAACCGCGACGCTGAGCGGCACGGTGACCAACGGCACGGCGCCGATCCGGGTGCAGTGGGCGGGTAGCCGGGGCGGCTCCGGAGTGGTGCAGGCGGATTCGTCACGCGCGTGGATCGTGCGGAATGTGCCCCTGCTGACCGGCGCCAATGACTTCACGCTGACGGCGACCGATGCCGCGGGCGAACGGGCGAGTGCGGTGTTGACGATCACCCGGACCGGGGCCACCGCGCCGACGCCCACCCCGCCACCGACTCCGTCGGTGGCGCCTGACCTGCGCGTCCTTTCGCCGGCGAACGGCGAGCGAACGACGGCCGCGTCAGTTCGCGTCGCGGGTACGGCAGCGAGTGCCCAGGGGCTGCGCCGCATTGCGTGGACCGCCGGGTCGGCGAGTGGGCAGGCGGTGGGCCTCGCCTCCTGGTCGATCGCGGCGGTGCCGCTCGAACGCGGCTCGAACACGATCACGATCCGCGCGGAGGCTAGCGACGGAGCCGCGACGACGGCGACCCTGACGGTGGTGCGCGACGTGAGTACGGACACGACGGCCCCTTTGCTTTCCATCCTGAGCCCGGTGCTGGCCAACGTCTCGACCTCGAATTCGACCATCGTGGTGACCGGGGCGGCGACCGATGCTGGCGGCGTCGCGGAGATCACCTGGCAGAACTCCACCGGCACCAGCGGAACGGCGAGCGGTACCACCTCCTGGCGGGCGGAGATTCCCCTGCTGCCCGGGTTCAATACGTTGGTCATTCGGGCGCGCGATGGGGCCGGAAACAGTTCTTGGCGCAGTTTGAGTGTCACTCGCCGTTAACAAGTCGCAACCGCGCGGCGGGAGTCGCCGTCAGTTACGCATGAAACGTTTCTTTTCCATTGCCTTTGCCGGGTCCTTGTCGACGCTGCTGCTGTTCGCCCAAGGGGACGGCACGCTGAAGGTGAAGGCCAAGCCGGGTCGCGCCGGGGTGTTTGTGGATGGCAAATACCTGGGACCCGCCGCCAATTTCGGATCCGCGCGGACGTATTCGGTCCCCGCCGGGGAGCATGAAGTCCGGCTGATTGAGCCGCGCTATGAGGATTTCACGCAGAAAGTGAAGGTGGAAGCCGGCAAGCGCACCGAAGTGAGCGCCACGCTTCAGAAGAAGGATGTGCCGGTGGGTCCGTTTGGGGAATTGCGGATCACCGGGGCGGAGAAGTATGCGGGCGTCTTTCTGAACGGGAAGTTTGTGGGTCACGCCGACGAGTTCGACAACTTCGCGCAGCGCGTGCAGTTACCGGCGGGGAACTACGAACTGAAGGTGGTGCCGCCGAACGGAGGAGCCGAACACGTGGAAAAGATCACAGTGGGAGCAAATCAGCAGGTGTGGGTGAAGGTGAAGAAGTAACAGGAAGGAGGGGGGGCGGCTCTGGCTGGGGTGGGGATGCCAGAGCCGCCTGCGGGCTCCACGAAGTGCTACGGGGATAACGCTTCGCGGAGAACTCGTAAAAACCTAGAAAGAGAAGCGCAACGACAGTTCTAACTGCCGATTGTTCCCGGCGCCACCGCCGAAACCGGGTCCGCCTCCACCGCCGGGCCGAGGTCCGAAGCCGCCTCCGAGAGTGGTCGATTGACCAAACAGAGGCGAACTCAAACTACCGACCGGCGGACCGTAATTCACCCAGTTGAGCAAATTACGCGCTTGCAGCGATACATTCAGAGTATAGCGCTTTCCTGAGCTCGCGCCACCAAACATTCCGCCACCGCCGCCAGGACCGCGTCCGCCGCCGCCACCAGGACCGCCTCCCATCATCATGGGACCGCCGCCACCGGGGCCGCGACGCATACCGCCGCCCATTCCGCCTGGGTCTGCCGCTCCTTCCGCTTTGTTGCCGAAGCCGAACGTCTTTCCCAATCGGAGATTGATAGTAAAGGCGCCGGGAGCCTGCCCATAGTTACGCGCAATCAATGTTTCTCCGGGCTGAGGATTCAAATTAAATACGCCCCAGGGGGTGGAAACGATCCCCGGACCCGAACTGGCGGTCGCCAGAGAGGGACGATCGTTGAATTGTCCATCACCATTGTTGTCGCGGCCGGTGGTGATGTTGAACGGACCACCGGTGGACGCGATGATGAACGGCGAAATCGAGAAGCCATACTTGGCTGTAATGGACCCGCCCGAGATAAAGCGATGGCGAATGTCGAAGCTGCTACGGCCGTATTCCGTGCTCAGATCGTAGGTGTTGGCCGGGAAGCTTCCGGCGCCGTCCGTATCGGAACGGGCGTGGCCATACATGTAAGCGCCGAAGAGGAACACGCTGCGGCTGAACCGCGTGTTGTAGTTCATCATCAGCTGGTTCTGACGGCTGAAGCCGGTCGACTCGTAGTAGTAGAGGTAGCCGTTGCTGCCGTAGGGGTAGGCGCCGTTCACTGGCGCATTGATGTTCCGGTTGCGCAGGTTGTGCACGCCGCGCGAGAAAACGTAGTTGATGGCAAACGACGTGTTCTTGGGCAACTGCCGGTCAATGCCGACCGAGGTCTGCATCAGATACGGCGCGCGGATGTCGGAAGCCAGATGGCGGAAAGTCTGCGTGGCGCTGCTGCTGCCGAGTTGGGCGGCCGTGGGCGTGTTCGGGAAATAGTCCGGATTCTGCAGCAGGTAGGTGATCTGGGTGACGCCGTTGAAGCGCAGTTGCTGCAGCGAGAGCGCTTGCGCCACGCGGTCGTAGAACAGACCGGTGCCGATGCGCAGGACCGTCTTGGCGGCTTTGGTCTTGCCGCCATCCACGCCCCAGGCCAAGCTGATGCGCGGCGCGAAGTTGTTGTTGCTCGAGATGTTGGTCTGATTCTCGTAACGCAGTCCCAGGCCGACGGTGAGGTTGGGACGCACGCGCCAATCGTCGGTGACGAAGACTCCCAAGTCGGTCTGGCTTAGCGAGGCCAAGCCCGTGCCCTGCGACAGGGTGTACTGGCTGGCGCCGCCGCCCAGGGTGCGGATGGTGGCCGGCGACAGGCCTTGTGCCAGGAACAGCAAGGTGCGGCGATAACGCTCGAGCGACGTCAGGTAGGACGTGGCCCCGGTCGGCTGGTTATTCGCATCGAGCACCGGGCCGTTGCCGCCCAGGAAGGTATAGGTGCCGTTGAAATTGTTCAGGCTGTTGTCGGTGAGGCTGTTGTAACGGACGCGGCCGCCGAGCTTCACGCTGTGCGCGCCGAGCGTCAGGCTGGTGATGTTTGAAGTCTCGATGCCGTTGGTGGTGTTGTAGGACTTGCCGATGGTCGCCGTGCCGCTGCTGAACGAGTCGAGTACGTCGAGCGCATAGCTGGACGAAGGAGTCGCGCCGGTGTCGAGCAACTGGCGCACGTTGTTGCGCTGGAACTGGAAGCGGGTTTCGTTGATGGCCCGCGCGCTGAGCACGGCCGTTTCGGTGACCTGCAGGGAGTGCTCGCGGTCAGTGGAGTTGTAGGCCCGCTCGGGCAACGTAAACTGGCCGATGCCCTGATTCTGGTTGCCGATGTCGGAGAAGCTGTAGCGCGTGATGAGCGTATTGCGGTCGTTCAGCGCGAGGTCAAAGCGCGGGTTGATGCCCGTGCGCTGATTCGGCGTGACGAACGATTGGCCGTAGGCCTGAGGCACCAGCGCTGAGCTCAGAATCGTGCCCTTCACCACGGCATTCTCGTCGACGTCGCGACGTTCGACGTCAAAAGAGAAGGAAGACTTCTTCGTCACCGGACCACTGATGCGCCCCGTGAACATGCGCGACTGGAACGGCGCCTTGTTGTTCGCGAACGGATTGCGCGAGTTGAAGTAGCCGTCGCCGAAGTTGAAGCCGAGATCGCCGCGGAATTTGTCGGCGCCGGGCTTGGTGAGAATTTCGATGCGGCCAAAGCCGATCCGGTCGAACTCCGCCGAGTACGGGTTCTGGTTCACGCGGATTTCGCGGATGGCGCTCTTGGGGGGCAGCCGGCCGCCGGTGAAGCCATCGATGAAGATCTGGCCGCCGTTCGGGCCGGCGCCGGGGCCTGCTAAAGCCTGGAGTTCGTTGGCGAGCTGATCCGGGTCGTCGGAGAGCACCTTGAGGTCCTCATCCTTGAGCACGAGCGCGCCGACATTCGACTGCGAATCTGTGGAGACTTTGTTGATCTCTTCTTCCACCTGCAGGATCTGCGCTTCGGTGGCGAGCACCAACTGGGCATCGAACTTCATCGGCGCCTGCACGTTGAGCCCTTCCACTTCGAACATCGCAAACCCTTTGCTCAAAACACGCACCGAATAGGTGCCGGGCGTGAGGTTGGTGAGCTGAAACTCGCCATTTTCATTGGTTTTCGCCCGCGACTCGCGGCCGCCGCTGAGCTTCGCGCGGACCTCCGCATCAGGCACCGAGGCGCCCGACGGGTCCGTCACCCGGCCGCGCAACGCCGGAGCCTGCGCCCAGGCCGAAACCGCCAAGGCTAAATAGACACACCAAGAGATACACCGCCAGTAATGGCTTTGCATGAAAGTCTTCCTTCGTCTTTTATCTATGTGTTGGGATTGACCGGACTTGGGGCAATCGACTTTTTACTGCATGGAAATCATGCCCATGCCCATATCCATACCGCCCATGCCGCCGCCGAGACTGAGTCCGCCGCCGGCGCCGGCTCCCGCACCGCCTGCCGCCGCGCCTTGACGCTGCGCCATCGCGATGATCATGTCAGCGTTGGCCAACAGGGTGATGGCCGTGATCTCGTCCGCCTTCGCTCCGACGGTGCTCGAAACCACGATCGACTCACCCACCTTCAACTCTTCGAGTTTCGCGGGAGGCATGCGCTCGAGCATTTGCGCGAGATCGCGACCGCCACCGCCGCCACCCATCATGCCGCCGGGACGTCCGCCGCCCGGCCCACCCGGCCCACCCGGCCCACCTGGCCCACCTGGACCGCCAGCGCCAGGGCCGCCAGCACCCGGACCGCTAGCACCCGGACCGCCGGGACGCATGCCCATGCCGCCGCCAGCACCGGGACCGCCGGCACCAGGACCGCCAGCACCGGGACCGCCCATCATGCCCGCGAAATTCGGCATCTTCTTCACCTGCGAATCCGGCTTCACATGAATCACCATCGGCTTGCCCGACTGCAGGTCCTTCACCTTCACTTCACCGGTCGCCGGATCCACCGCCGTAATCGTTCCCGCCACCGTGCGGAAGGAACCGAAGACAGCGCGCTCGGCCGTGATGCGCGTCGAATCTTCATTCTTGTCGCCCAGCACGCGCAACTGATCGCCCTTCTTCAACTCGCGCAAGGAAGAATCCTTCGCGTCGGCGAACTTGATCGAATCGGGAGCGTAGCGCTTGTAGACTGTCTTCTCGGTCAGCACCACCGTCACTGGCTTGGGGCCGGCCATCGACTGGGTCTTGAGCGTCACCTCGCCCTTGGCCGCGTCGACGGCGTCCACCAGACCCACCATGCCGCGGCGGGTCCATTCCATCCGCTCCTGATCGTCGCGCTTCTTAATATCGCGGGCCGAGATGACGATGAGGCTGTTCGCCGCAACCGTCTTCTCGGTGAGCGCCCCGCGAACCAGCACCCGGTCGCCGTTGGCGAGTCCCGCCAAGGCCACGGCCTGCGCCTTCGTCAGGTCGCGTTCGCCGGGTTGAACTTGTTTAACGGAGATGTCGACGGGCATCTTGACGTCGAAACTTTCCCCAGGATCGGTCTTCACCGTCATTTCACCTTTCACCGCATCAATGGCGGTAATGGTGCCGATCACACTTTTGGGCTGCGCGAACGCGGCCAGAGCGAGAGCAAAAAAGAGAATCCCCGAATTTGTCACAAAGGATAAGACGCTGGAGTTCGGCCGTTACTGGTAAAGAAATGTGAACTTCGACCGCGACTTATTTCCGCGAGAGGGGTAGGCGAAACTCGACAATCAGACCCGGATCGGCGTTACGGGCGGAAATTTGCCCGCGGTGCAGCGTAATCGCGCGCTGGGCGATCGCCAAGCCGAGCCCGATCCCGCCCGAATCGCGCCCGCGATCGCTCTCCACCCGGAAAAACGGCTTAAAAATCGACGCCAGCATCTCTTCCGGCACCCCCGGACCCTGATCGCGCACCGAGATGACTGCCTCGTTCTCCGTCCGCTCGATGGTAATTTCGACAGTCGTCTCCGGCGCCGTATGGCGAATGGCGTTGCGCAGGACATTATCCAGAGCACGCGACAGCAGTGGCGCGTCGCCAGTGGTGCGAAATTCACCATCCCAACGCCGCACCAACCGCACCTGCCGCACCTCGGCTTCAATCTCCGCTTCGCGCGCCACCTGCTCCACCACCGCCGCTAAATCCATCGGCTCATTGATGCGTTCCGCCGGATCGCCTTCGGCGCGCGTCATCTGAATCAGTTCGCCCACCAGTCCGGTGAGCCGGTTGCTTTCGTGCTTAATCCGGTCGAGCGCGCCGTTGCGGTCCTGCGAGGAGCGTGCCAGCTCGACGGCGAAACCCAATCGGTTGAGCGGCGAACGCAACTCGTGCGAGATGTCCTGTAAAAGACGCCGCTCGGCCGTCAGCAACGTCTTCATGCGCCCGGCCATGTCGTTAAAGGCGCGGGCCAAATCGCCGATTTCGTCCTTGCGCGTCATGCCGGAGCGCGCATCGAGATCGCCCGCACCGAAGCGCACCATGGTCTCGCGCAACTCGCGTAACGGACGGGCGAGCGTCACCGCCAGCGCATAGCAGAGCAGTACGATGACCAGGACGATCCACAGGTAGTTCGGCAGATTGCTCCACGCCGAGGCGCGCAGATCCGGCTGTCGCAAGACGATCAACATCGCGTATTTGCCGTCTTCCGAGAACTCGCGCATGGGATGCTCGGGCCGGCGAGGCGGCGCGCCGGGGACGCCGGGCACGCCGGAACGCGGTTGCTGCGAGTCAATGGCGCGTTCGAGTAACTCGTGACGGTCCTCACCGCTGACTAAGTCGCGGCCTTCGCGATCGACAAAGAAATGTTGCGCCGGGAAGGTGCGATTCAGCCGCACCATATATTTTTCGAGCGCTGGCTTGCCGCCCAGCTCATAAGCCATGGCCGCGTCTTCACACTGCAGGCGGCGCATGCTGCCGAACATCGACGGCCGCGCAGTGAAGTACCAGGTCGTCGCCAGAAACGCCACGAAGCTGAACAGCAGCAGCGCGAAGAACCACAGCAGAATCCGGCGAAAAATGCCCTTCATGGCCTCAGGCCTCGGGGGCGCAGAATTGGTAGCCCACGCCGCGGACGGTGCGGATCAACGCGTCGCTATCGGCGAGCTTCTTGCGCAGATGGCTGACGTGTACGTCGATCGATCGGTCAAACGGAGTGGCTTCGCGTTGGTAAAGCCGGTTCATGAGGTCATCGCGCGAAACGACGCTGCCGGCGGCGCGAATCAGCACTTCGAGGATGTCGTACTCGATGGAGGTCACCTGCACCGGCTGGCCGTTCTGCGACACTGAGCGCGCCCCCGGATCGAGCCGCACGCCGCTCGCCTCGATCACCTTACTCGAGGCGCTGGAACCGGCGCGCCGCAAAATGGCGCGCACCCGGGCGAGTAACTCCAGCGGGTCAAACGGCTTCGGCAGATAGTCGTCGGCGCCGCCTTCCAAGCCCCGAATCCGGCTCGCCTGTTCGGTCCGCGCCGTCAGCATCAATACCGGCACCTTACTCTTTTCGCGGAGTTGGCGGAGTACTTCGAACCCGTCCAAGCCCGGCATCATCACGTCCAGGATGATCAGGTCATAGGGATTGGCGAAGGCGCAGTCGAGGCCGGCCTTGCCGTTCAACGCGCAATCCAGGCTCAGGCCGCGCTCGGTGAAGAACTCGGCCATCAGCGGGCCCAGGTCGGCGTCGTCGTCAATCAGCAGCAGTCGTTCAGGCACTCTACCTTCAAGACTAAAGGCATTCTTGGCCTGACGCAGCCCATTTACAAAAGTTTAGGAGTGGCTGGCGGAACTTCCCCGCGTCCGCCGGCACTCGGTGAGCAGCGCCGTCGCGATGCCCTCGAGCGGCAACACCCGGTCCACGCCTCCGCGCTGAATCGCTTCCCGCGGCATGCCGAAGACGACGCAGGTGGCTTCGTCCTGAGCAATGGTCCGGGCGCCGACGCACTTGAGCGCCAACATGCCTTGGGCGCCATCGGAGCCCATCCCCGTCAGGATCGCCCCCACGGCGTGCGAGCCGGCTGCCTCGGCCACCGAATGAAACAGCACGTCCACCGCCGGCCGCTGATAGCAGACCAGCGGCCCGTCCTTCACGGTGACGAAATAGCCGGACGCAGAACGGCGCAGCAGCAGATGCAGATTGCCCGGCGCAATCAGTGCCGTGCCCGGCTCCACGCGATCGCCATCGGCGGCCTCGCGCACCCGAATGGCGCACAAGCCATCCAACCGCTCGGCGAACGAATGCGAGAACACGGGCGGGATGTGCTGCACGATGACGATGCCCGGACAATTCTCCGGCATCTGAGTCAGCACCTGCTGAATGGCTTCGGTACCGCCCGTGGAGGCGCCCAACGCGATCACCGTTTCGGGCGCGTAAGCGGCCCCCGCGGGCAACTGAGCCTCGCGCCGTTCCCTCACGGGACGAGGCCGCGCCGCGGCCGCGGCTCGTACTTTCTCCGCCAAGCTCAGCTTCAACTCGCCCACCGACTGTGGCCCGCCCGGCTTCGCCAGCACATCCACCGCGCCCGCTTCGAGCGCCGCGAGCGTCGCGCGGCTGGACGCCACGCCCAGCGAACTGATCACAATCACCGGCATCGGCTGGTAATGCATCAGGCGCTTCAGAAAGGTCACGCCGTCCATGCGCGGCATCTCGATGTCGAGTGTCAGTACGTCCGGCCGCAAGGCCAGAATCTTGTCGCGCGCCACATAGGGATCGGGCGCCGTGCCCACCACTTCGATGTCCGGCTCAGTGGACAGCGCGTCCGTCAGGACTTTGCGGACAATCGCCGAATCATCGACGACCAGCACGCGAATCATGGAGCCTGCCCGGCCACATGCAGAGCGACGCTCAAGGTGCCGTTCTCGAGCGCGAACGTCTGGCTCGACCGTGGCCAGGGCCAGTCGGCGGGCAACAGTTCGGGCGGCGCCAGGGCGAACGCCGTGTCGCTTTCAAAACGGCTCACCACCGAGCCGCACAGCATGTTGGCAATCTCGCAAACCACCTGCTCGATCTGCGCGTCGGTGATGTCGCTCTCGTCTTCGCCCAGGAAGCTGGCCGCCAGTGGCCGCACGGCGCTGTCGCTGATGCTGACCGCGAGTTCGCCGCTCGGCCGGCCATGAAACGCCACCGAGGCGGTGAGCCCCGCGTCCGGCGCGGGCGCCATGCCCAACGGCTCGGTGAAGAACATCGTTTCAAGCACCGTCTGCACGGCCTCGGTGAGCAACTCAGGCATGGGCCACCTCCAACACGCGCTCCACTTCGGCGCATAACGCCTCGGGCGTAAACGGCTTGGTGACGTAGCCTTTGGCGCCTAGCGACAGCAGTTGATCCACGCGATGGTGGCTCGCGTCGGTGGAAACCACAATCACCGGCACGGTGCGCAAGAGCGGATCGGCTTCGATCTCGCGCACCAGGTCTTCGCCATTCATCACTGGCATGTTGATGTCGGTGAGCACCAGATCCATCCAACGGGCGCGCAAGAGTTCGAGTGCCTCCCGGCCGTGATTGGCTTCGACGATCTCGCCCACGTCCAGCGCGGTGAGGTTGATGACTTTGCGAATGAAGGCCCGCATCACGGGTGAGTCATCGACGACGAGCAGGTTGAGCGCCATTTGTAATTCTCCTTAAGCGGCCCTTCCGGAATTGGTCATCTCGCGTTCTCCTTGTCCGGCCACATGCAGCCAGACGCGGCCGGTTCCCACTTCGAGCTTCATCGTGCGAGGCACCGTGCCGCCCGTTTCCTCCGCGCGCGCCGTCAGGCCCGCTTTCCACAACGCCTTGCGCAGGGCCAGGCAATTGCGTTTTCCGATATTGAAAACGCCGTTGTCGTTCATCACCTGCGCTCCGCCGGCGGCGCACACCCGCAGGCGCTTCTTATCGGCTCCCAGTTCGAGCGCCCCGTGCAGCAGTCGCGCGATCCCCGTATCGCCGAACATCCACGGATGCTTCTGCGACTTCTCGGGCGACATCGTCGACTCCGGCAACAGAAAGTGCACCATCCCGCCCACACCCGAAACCGGATCATGCATCGTCACGGCGATACAGGAACCTAAGGCGTAGGTCGCGATCACCGCTTCGGGATTGCGCGTCACTCCGCCTTCACCCACCCCCACCACCAGTTGCTTCATCGGCCGCCTCCCTGGCGATAGATCGCTGGCGCTACCTGTTCGAGCCCATGCCGGATGCCCATCAGGCTCTCGGCATGGCCCACCATCAGATAACCGCCAGGCTCGAGGCACGCCGCCAATTGGCGCACCACCCGTTCCTGTGTTTCCCGGCTGAAGTAGATCATCACGTTGCGGCAGAAGATCACCGCAAAACGCCCCAGATCGGGCAGCGGCTCGATCAGATTCAGCCGGCGGTACTCCACCATCGCCCGCACTTCGTCGCGCAGCCGGTAATAGCCCTCGGCTTTTCCGGAGCCGCGCAGTAGATAGCGCCGCATCCAGCCCCCTGGATTCTCGAACCGGTCCGCCCGATAGGCGCCGCGCCGCGCCACCGTCAGCACGCGCGTGCAGATGTCGGTGGCCAGAATGCGTGTCGAAGGGTGCCCGGCCTCGCACAGGGTCATGGCGATGCTGTAAGGCTCTTCGCCGGTCGAACTGGCTGCGCACCAGACGCGATCGTTCGGCCGCCAATGCGGCAGAATGCGCGTGCGCAGAAAGTCGAAGTGCGCCGGCTCCCGGAAGAAGTTGGTGTGGTTGGTGGTGAGCGCGTCGATCAAGTCGATCAGCGACTCGCCCGTGCGGTCGGCGAGCACATGGCGGTGATACTCGTCGAAAGTTCGCAACTGCCGCGCGCGCATCTGCTTGCCCAGCCGCGCGGCCACCAGCGACTCCTTGCCCTTGCCCAGTTCCAGGCCGAACTCGCTGCGAGCCAGCTGGGCGACGGTCTCAAACTGAGCCGGCGTCAGCTTCAGGGTTTCACTCGCGGGCAAATTCGCCTCCGCCCCCGCGAGCCTCCAAACGGAAGATCCGCTCAAGGTCCAGAATCAGGCTGACGCGTCCATCGCCCAGAATCGCGCCCCCGGCGACGCCGGGCGTATCGCGCAGTGTTTCGCCCAGGCTCTTGATCACCACTTCCTGCTTGCCGATCAGCTTGTCCACCATCAGGCAGAAGGAGCGGTCGCCGGCTTCGGCGACGATCAACAGGTTGCGCGCGGGGTCGGTCGAAGTGGGCGTCACGCCCAGCTTCTGATACAGCCGCACCACCGGCAGCAGGCTTTCGCGCACCAGCGCCATCTCCTGCCGGTTCTCCACGCTAAAGATCATGGACTCGGTCGGCTGTAGCACCCTCGCGCACCGTGAAGATCGGCACCACGTAGCGTTCCTCGCCCACGCCCACCACCAGGCCATCGATCATCGCCAGCGTCAACGGCAGACGCAGGAAGAACGACGTGCCATTGCCCGGACGCGACTCGATCTCGACGCGCCCACGCAACTTCTGAATCTGCCGCTTCACCACGTCCATGCCCACGCCGCGGCCGGAAACGTCCGTCAACTGGGCGGCCGTCGAGAAGCCCGGATGGAAGATGAAGTTGAACACCTCGCTATCGGTTAGGTTTGAGCCGTCCTCCACCAGACCGCGTTGCCGCGCTTTGGCGAGAATCTTGTCGCGCACCAGGCCGCGGCCATCGTCAGCCACTTCGATGACGATGTGGCCCGCCTGATGCGATGCCTTCAGACGCACGCGTCCGCAAGCGTCCTTGCCGGCCGCCAGCCGCTCGTCGGCCGGTTCGAGCCCATGATCGACGGCGTTGCGCACCATGTGCATCAGCGGGTCGGCGAGCTCTTCCACCACGTTGCGGTCGAGTTCGGTGTCGGCGCCGAAGGCCTCCATCTCGGCTTGCTTGCCCGTCTTGCGCGCCAGATCGCGCACCAGCCGGTTCATCTTCTGGAAGAGTCCGCCGACCGGCACCATGCGCATCGACATGGCCGTCTTCTGCAGTTCGGCCGTGATGCGGGCCAGTTGCGCCAGGCTGCGCGAGAGCGCGGGACTGTTGAGATTCGCCAGTTCGGGCTGATGTCGCACCATCGATTGCGCGATCACCATTTCGCCGGCCAAATCCACCAGCGCGTCGAGCTTCGCCGTGTCCACTTTCACCGAGCGCGCGCTTTCGCTGGCGCGCTCGGCGGTCCGCCCTGGGACGGCTTCTTCGGGGCGGGGAGCCGGCGCGGCTCCCACCGCGGCGACGCTGGCGGCGGGCGCCGGCCCGCTTTGTGCGCCCTGCCGGACTCGGACCAGCAGCTCTTCCGTCGCCGGAGCCGCGCCCGGGTCGCCGCCCGCCAGCAGCGTATCCAGACGCCCCAGCCACCCCTTCAGGAAGTCGGCGGCGGCCAGCACCACATCCACCACCGCCGAGGTGATCCGCAACTCCTGGTTGCGCGCCAGGTCGAGCAGCGTTTCGGTCTCATGCGCCACTTCGCGGATGTCCACCAAGTCCAGAAAGCCCGCCAGCCCCTTGATCGTGTGAAAGCCACGAAAGACGGTATTGATGGCCTCGATGTCGCCCGGATCCTTCTCGAGCGTCATCATCTGCACTTCCACCTGCGTGAGATGCTCGCGCGACTCGATGATGAAGTCGCGAATCATTTCCGGGTCTTCGCCCAGCGACGGCTTCGCGGGCGCCGCCGGCACCGAGGCTTCCAGCAGCGCGGCCTGCATGCGGGCAATGTTGGCCGTGAAGGCCGCTTCGCCCGACGACGTGTTCAACTGCTCCAGCGTCTCGATCGCCAGGCGCGCCACATCTGCGCGGCCCGCGGCTTCGGCTTCCTGCCGAATTCCGCCCACCAACTCCGCCCACTGATCCTCCGTAGCGCTGCCCAGCACCAGGCGCGTCGCGAGTGCTTCCACCCGCTGACGTAGCGTTCCGATCTTGCTTCCCGTGCTCATCGCCGCCCTCTAGTCCCCATCCACCATCACTGCCAGCCGCCGCACGGCGGTCAGCAGCGACGCCGATTGTGCCGTCAGCCGATCGGCGGAGGCCGCGCCTTCTTCCGCTCCCGCGGCTGACTTCTGCGTCACCCGCTCCATCTCGGTCAACGCGCGCGCCACCTGCTCGATGCCTCGCGTTTGTTCCTGGCTTCCCAGGTTCACCTCGCTCACCAGCGTCCGCACCTGCGCAGACTCAGCCGTGATCGTCCGAATCGCGGTGGCCACTTCATCCACCTTCACCTTGCCGTCATTGCTCTTGCTGATCGATTCTTCAATCAGATCGGCGGTGTCCTTGGCGGCTTGCGCGCAGCGCTGCGCCAAATTGCGGACTTCGTCGGCTACCACGGCAAAGCCCATGCCCGCTTCGCCGGCGCGCGCCGCTTCCACCGCCGCGTTCAAGGCCAGAATGTTCGTCTGGAAGGCGATCTCGTCAATTACCTTGATGATCTTCGCCACCTTGTCGCTGGACGTGTTGATGTCGCTCATCGCGCCCACCATCTTTTCGAGCGCCCGATTGGTTTCGGCGAAGCGTTCCTGCGATTGCGCCACCAGTCCGGCGGCCGTTTGCGAATTCTCGGCATTCTTATGCGCCATGGCATTGATCTGCTCGCTCGAGGCGGAGGTCGCTTCGAGCGATGCCGCCTGTTCGCTGGCGCCTTCGGCCAGTGCCTGACTGGACGAAGCGATCTCGCCCGCGGCACCAGCCACCTGCTTCGCCAGGGCCGTGAGATCCGCCACCGTGCGCCGCAACGTCCGGTTCATCCAGCGAATCAGCAGGATGCTCCAGCCGGCGCCCACCGCCACCGCGAGAACGAACATGATGCCCACCCACGTGCGTCCCGAGTCCGAACTACGGCCCGCCTCGGCGGCTGCGCGGGTAGTCCGTTCGCCATGCTCGCGCTGCGCGCCTTCCAGTGTGCGTAAGGCATCGTTCAGCGCCGTCATCCCATGACCGGAGAAGAGCTTCAGCGCGTCGTCGCGCTTGCCCTCGCGGATCAGCGGCAGTACCTGTGCTTCCCACACCGGAAAGAAGCGCTGCAACTGTTGGCGGGCTTCGACGGTGCGTTCGCCGTCACCCAGGCCACGCTCCAGGTTCCGCCGCGCCTCGCTCAACTGCCGCTCGAGCTCCGGCAGCGTATTCTTGTCGGTCGCCGCCAGCATCTGCCAGCACAACGCCCGGACTGACGCTGTTTGAAAAGCCGCGGCGGAAGCCCCTTCGGCCATCTGCGCGTCGGTGGCGACGGCGGCAAATTTCTCGTCGAGTGAGCTCAGCGTCCACAGCGTGACGGTGCCCATCAGCGTCACACAAACCATGAGGCTGGCGGCCAGTCCGGCGATCCGCCGGTCGAAGGTGAAGGGAGTGGTCATGGGGCGGCTCCTACTGCTGGATCAATGCATCAAGGCCAGAAATCTCCTGGCTGTTGAGCACTTGGTCGATGTCGAGCAGGATCTTCACCTTGCCCTTCACTTTGGCCATACCGAGCAGATAGCTGGCGACTGCGCCATCGCCAAAGTCGGGTGTGTCTTCGATGTCGCTGGCCACCAGGTTCAGCACCTCGGAGACTTCATCCACCACGATGCCCGTCGGAATCACGACGCCTTCGGCCTGCACCTGCACCACGATGATGCAGGTCCGCGCGGTGTATTCGTTCTCCGGTAAGCAGAACTTGCGGCGCAGGTCGACCACGGGAATCACCTTGCCGCGCAGATTGATCACGCCTTTCACGAACGCCGGCGTCTGCGGCACGGCGGTGATGTCCTGGATCTTCATGATCTCTTTCACCTGCAGGACCCGGATGGCGAACTCCTCCTTACCCAGGAGGAAGGTGAGATACTTGCCCTCCCGCGAGGCGGCTGGCGCAACGGCCGCGTGAGGCTTTTCGATGACGGATGTGGACAACAGTGTGCTCCTTCGGGCGACTTCACTGTTAGGTATCGTCCAGTGGTACTCAACCTTGAACCGATTGCGCTTTTCTGTGACCCCGTTTTCTGTTTGTCACCGCAATGGCTCACAGGAGGGATATCCCATGAAACTTCATTTACTGGCCTGCGCGGCCATTCTCGTGAGCGCCGGCCACGTCGCCGCGGTGCCCATTCCGCTGAACGTCTGCAACACCGGCTTCGACGCCACCTGTAGCGTGCAAGGCGCGCCCGGTACCAGCGACGGCTACTGGACGCTCTCGGTCAACGGCGGCCCGTTCGCGACCGCCACCATCGGCAACTTGGCCGCCGCCGGCCTCACCGGCGCCTATCTCGCCAACGACGCGAATTCGCAATGGTTAGGGCCCAATGCGCTGTTCTCCGGCGGCTCGAACACGGTGTACACCTATCGCACCACGTTCACGGTGCCCACGGGCTTGGGGACAGTCAACATTGCCGGGCGCTGGCGTACCGACAACGCCGGCATCGACGTCCAGGTGAATGGCATCTCCATTGTGCAGAGCCTGTTGCCCTCGTCCACTTCGTTCAATCCGTCGCAGCCGTGGACCTCGTTCAGCGTCGACAACACGGGGGGCGTTTTCAACATCGGCGGTACGAATACGCTCGATCTGCTCGTGTTCAATAACTCGAACTTTACGGGCGGCCGGGTGGAGTTCACCGCGGCAACCGCGGACAACGTGCCCGAACCCGGCACCGTGGCCCTCCTGGGCTCCGCCTTGTTGGTGCTCGGCGCGGTTCGCCGCCGCAGAAGCCTCCGGACGCGCTAGCCGCGCTCCTGCGCGAGCCGCTCGAGAAGCTGACGCACTAACCTCGCCTAGCTTCAGAAACTGATCGTAATCGGAGGGTTTCTGAAAATAGCCGTCAATGCCGAGCGCGGCCATGCGGTTCCGGTCGCGCTCGGAGTTCGGACGAAGTCACCACCAGCACCATGCAACGCGCGCAGCGGCTCTGGCGGATGAACTCAAGCACCTCGGCTCCGTGGCGTTTCGGGAGGTTGATGTCCGAGCAACACGAGCGTCGGGCAGGGCTGGGGCTCCGTCTCACTGAAAAAGCGGATCGCCTTTTCGCCATCGCCCGCCGTGTGGACGTCGACGTCGATCGCTGCCTGCCGGATGGCGTCCCGGATCAGGTACAAGTCGGCCGGGTTGTCCTCCACCACCAGAATGCGCGGTCGCTGCGACATTGCTTCAGACGGGGAGGCTGAAGTGGAAATCGGAGCCGCGTCCGGCTTCGGACTCCACTCCGATGTGGCCATGATACCGGTCCACGATGCGCTGACAGATGGCCAGCCCAATGCCGGTGCCTGAATACTCGTCATTGGTGTGAAGACGTTTAAACAGCCCAAAGATTCTCTCCTTGTATTCGTGATCGATCCCAATTCCGTTATCCCGGATGGAAAACTCCCAGCGGTCGCCCTGGCGGCGCGCGCTGACATGAATCTCCGGGGAGCGGCGCGGGTCGCGATACTTGATCGCGTTCCCGATGATGTTCTGGAAAAGTTGGTTGCAGGTTGCGTCCGATGCACCGGCAGGCTGGGCAGCACATCGGCCGTCACGCGCGCGCTGCATTCGGTCATGGCTTGCCGCAGGTCCACCAGCACGGTTTCCAGCACTTCGGTGGCGTCGGTGCTGCCTTGTGGCTGCTCCACCTGGGTCACTTGCGTATAGGCCCAGGCAGGTCGGCAATCAGATTCTCCATGCGGCTCGCGCCGCCGCGGAGAAAGCCGAGAAACTCAAGCGCTTGGCCGTCCAACCGGTCCGTGTACCGAGTGGCGAGCAATTCGCCGTAGGATCTTGATGCTGCGCAACGGTTCGCGCAGGTCGTGGCTGGCGGAGTAGGCAAACTGCTCGAGGTCGGCATTCGCCCGGCGCAATTCGTCTTCCACCCGTCTTCTGCTCGTCGATGTCCGTGGCCGATCCGATCCACTTGGCAATGCGGGCCCGCTTCGTCGCGCAGCGCGATGCTGCGCACCACAAACCAGCGATAGACGCCATCGCGGCGCTGCAACCCGGACCTTCGCATCAAGCGGCGTCCCCGTCTCGAGCGACTCCTGCCAGTGCTGCATCATCTCCGGCAAATCGTCCGGATGCACCGACGTTGCAAACGGCTCCATCACCGCGCTCTCATCGAGCCCCGCATACGCCACCCACTGCCGATTCACGTATTCCGCCGTTCCGTTCGGTCGGCTCACCCAAATCAACTGCGGCCCGACTTCGGCCAACTCGCGGAAGCGTTGCTCACTGTCGCGCCAACCGCGTCTCCGCTTCCTTGCGCTGCGCATAGAGCCGGGCGTTGTCTATAGCGATCGCCGCGTGGCGCGCAATCCCCACCGCCAGCCGTTCGCTCCGTTCCGTAAATACCCCCACGTCCGGGTGGCCGAAGAACAGCCCACCCAGGACTTCGCCGCTCCGGCTGATCACCGGTGCGGCCAAATAGCTACACACCGGCAAGTGCCCACGCGGCATCCCATGATGCGGCGCCACCTGCCCGTAGCGCGGATCCTGCATGATGTTGTCGCTGGCGCACCACGGAAGTGCCGCGGAACGTCGGCTCAAACACCGGCGTGTTGCGCGGCAGGCCGAACTTCTCGAATGCCTCGCGCGGAGCGCCCGAAAGCGAATACAACACGTAGGACTCGCCTTTTTCGTTGAGCACGTTATAGAAAAACGCGCCAAACTCCGCGCCGGTAGCCATCGTGGCGATATCGGTTACCTGCTGCACCAACTTCTGCAAATCGAGCTCCGCGGTGATTGTGCCGGCCACATCGCTTAGCATCCGCGCTTCGGCCACGGCCTCGCGTTCGCGCAGCAACAATTCGTTGCGCTCGCTTTCCGCCGTCTTCCGCGCCGTGATGTCTTCGAAGAAAACGGAGAGCCCGCCGTCGGAAGCCGGATAAGCCTTCACGTAGAACCACCGCTGGCGGGCTTCGTAGTGCGCTTCCATTTCGAACGGCACCCGCCGTTGCAGCGCGTCGTAGAACGTCCTGCTGAACTCGGAGTCCACCGCGTCGGGAAACATCTCCGCCAGCGCTCGCCCCACCATCTGCTCGCGCCTCATGCCGTTCAGCTTCTCGGCTTCCGCATTCGCATAGGTGCAGCGGCCCTCGCGATCGTAGGCCATGAATCCGTCGGTAATGCTTTCGAGGACGTCGATCACCTTGTCCCGTGCTGCTTCCGCCTCCGCTCGCAGGGCGGATTGGGTGGCCAGCGTCTGCTGTCGCGCCACATTCATCTGCACATGCGTATTTACTCGCGCCCGCAGTTCGTTCGCCGTAAACGGCTTCACCAGATAGTCATCGGCGCCGGCGCCCAAGCCTTCCAGCCGCATCTCTTCGCCGGCGCGCGCCGACAGAAAAATCACCGGCAAATCTCGCGTCGCCGGATCCGCCCGCAGTTCCCGCAACAACCCGAGGCCATCGAGCACCGGCATCATCACATCGCTCAACACCAGATTCGGCCGGCGGTTGCGAATCAATTCGAGCGCTTGCCGCCCGTCGCCCGCCATCAGGATCTCGTAGCTCGCTCCCAACGTGCCGCGCACATACTCGCGCATATCGACATTGTCGTCCGCCAGGACGATCACCGGTCGCCCGGGCGCGCTGCCTTCGGCCGGCACTTCCACCTTCTCGAGCCAGGTCTGCGCTTCGCCGGTAAAGGCCTGGGTTCGGGTCGCCGTCGAGCTGTCGCCCCCTCCCTCCACGCGATTCTGCGGGAGATGCGCCCGGCCTAACGGAATCCTTACCGTAAACGTCGTGCCTTGTCCTACGGCACTCTCGGCTGCGATCACGCCGCCGTGGATCCGCGCCAGTTCCTGGATCAGCGCCAGGCCAATACCCGTGCCCTCATACGTTCGTCCGCGCGCGCCTTCCACACGATGGAAACGTTCAAAGATGCGCGGAAGTTCATTTTCCGGAATCCCGATGCCGGTGTCGGCAACGCTCAGCACGGCCTGCCCGTTCTCCTCGCGCAGTCGCACCGTCACGCTGCCGTGGAAGGTGAACTTGAAGGCGTTCGAGAGAAGATTCAGCACGATCTTCTCCCACATCTCGCGATCCACGTAAACCGTCTGCGCGAGGGGCGGGCAATCCACCTCCAGCGTCAGTCCGCCGGCTTCCATGGCCGAGCGAAAGTTCGCCGCCAGATCCGTGGTGAGAGCGGCCAAGTCCGTTGGCGCGAACGTGGCTTGCATGCGGCCCGCTTCGATCCGCGAAAAGTCCAGCAGCGAATTTACCAGCTTCAGTAGCCGCAGACTGTTCCGATGCGCGATCGCCAGATGTTGCCGCGCCTCGGCCTGCAAGCTGTTCGGCTGCGCGAGCAACGTCTCGAGCGGCCCCAGCATCAACGTCAGCGGCGTGCGGAACTCGTGGCTTACATTCGAAAAGAAGACGATCTTTGCGCGGTCGATCTCTGCCAGCATGTCCGCGCGCTGTTTCTCTTCCTCCAGCGTGCGCCCGTTCTGGATCGCCGCCGCCAACTGCCCGGCCAGCAACTCGAAGAACGTCCGATGATCCTCGTCGAGCGGCCGGCCGGGGTTCACCCCCGCCACCAGCACGCCGTACGGCTCGCCCTCGCCGCTCGACCGCACCGGCAGCACCACCGCCTGCCGCACGGGCTGATCCGCCGCATCGTGCGGCACGCCCGCTTCATCGGGCACCGCTACCTGACGCGCCTCACCGGTCGCGAGTACCTCGGCCACCGGAAAATGCGGCGTCGCCCCATAGCGGACCTTCCACGGCTCGCTTTCGCCGCCCAGATACAGCAGCGCGAACGGCAGGTCGTCCGGATGGGCCTCGATCGCCGCCATGGCCGCGTCGCACGTCGCCCGCACCGTTCGCTCGGCCAGCGTCCGCGCGCTCAGGTCCGAAAGACAAGCCAGCCGCCGGGCCGACACCATCTTCGGCGTCACGTCCGTCGACGGGCAAAATAGACCTCCCACATGCCCGCTCTCATCGCGAATTGGGCTATAGGAGAACGAATAGAACGTCTCTTCCAGAAATTCGCCCCGGCTCATGAAGAGGCGAACTTCGTCGACGAAACTGGCTTCGCCATGCCGGAACACCTGATCCGCGAGGGGTCCGCAGACGTCCCAGATTTCCTCCCACACTTTCGAAGCCGGCTGACCCAGCGCTTGCGGATGCTTCGCCGGCCCCAACACGTGCAGGTAGGCGTCGTTATAGAGGAACGTGGCCTCCGGTCCCCAGCCGATCCACATCGGGTGACGCGAACCCAGCAAGAGGCTCACCGACGTCTTGAGCGATTGCGGCCAGCTCTCGATCGGGCCCAGCGGCGTGCGGCGCCACGGGAAGCTCCGAATGCGCTCCCCCATCTCGCCCGGACCACTGAGGAACTCCTCACGCGCCCGCGTGCTACCCGTCATCAAGATCGAACTCCTCGGCCCTCACAGGCAGACGGGTAGTGCTGGAAGCGGGTAAAACTCATGAGGACTCTCCGACGGGTCTCTTCCACATTTATCACTCTTCATCCGCCGTTGGTTTTTGGTCCTCCCGCCGCGCGAGAATAAAGGGAGTGAGTGCGCTTGAGTTCCGGGATGTGCGGAAGCAGTATCTGAGCGACGGCGCAGCCGTAGCTGCCGTCGATGGAGTGAGTTTGACCGTGGAATCCGGCGAGTTGGTCGCCTTGGTCGGCCGCAGCGGCTGCGGCAAATCGACTTTGTTAAATCTTGCCGGCGCCATGGATTTTCCGACCTCGGGCGCCGTTCTGGTCGCCGGCGAAGTCACCACCGGTCTGGACGACTCGGGCCTGACCCGTTTACGGCGGGAGAAGGTCGGGTTCATCTTCCAGTCGTTCCAACTGCTCCCCAATCTCACCGCTGCCGAGAACGTCGAGTTGCCCCTCTTGCTCAGCGGACAGACCGACGCGCGCGCCACCGCGCTTGAGCGCCTGGAACGCGTGGAACTCGATGGCCTGGGCCATCGCTATCCGCACCAGCTTTCCGGCGGACAAATGCAGCGCGTGGCCATCGCCCGGGCGCTCGCCCACCGCCCCCGGCTTCTGCTCGCCGACGAGCCCATCGGCAATCTGGACTCTGTCACCGGCCGCACCATCCTTACCCTGCTCCGTCGCATCGTCACCGAAGAACGTGCCGCCATCCTCATGGCGACGCACAGCGCCGAATCCACCGAGATGGCCGACCGCGTGCTCGAGATGCGCGACGGCCGGCTCCTCGCATGATTCGCCTCTTCGGTCGCCTGATCCTGCGGCCCCTGCGCCAGGAGCCGGTCCGCACGCTGCTGACGATTTCGTCCGTCGCGCTCGGCGTCGCGGTCGTTCTGGCGATCGAACTGGCGAGCGACGCGGCCGCCGGCTCCTTCCGCTCCTCCATGGAGACACTCGCCGGCGAAGCCGACTACGAGATCACCGCCGTCGGCGGCCTGCCCGAAAACCTCTACGGACAACTGGCCACCTTGCCTCTCGCGATCCAGGTGCGCCCGCGCATCGAGGATCACGCCTGGCTGGTGGACTCGCGCCAAACCATCCCCCTCATCGGCGTCGACCTCGTCGCGCACGCTCTCGATGCCACCAATGCCACCGCCGTTCCCGTGGCCGGCGCTGATGGCGACCTGCTGCTTTCCAGCGCCACCGGTCGCCGCGCCGGCGACGTCGTCACTTTGCGCATCAACGACCAGGACCATCGCCTCAAGGTACGCGCCGTCGTCACCGCCGGGACGCCTTTTGCCGTTGTCGACCTCGGCCTCGCACAGAAACTCGTCGGCCGGGAAGGGAAGCTGGACCGCCTTCTGGTCGATGGCCCGGAATCGGCCGAGCCCCTCCTGCGCCGGCATCTCGCCTCCGGCATGACGCTCGCCCCCTTCGGCGCCCGTACGGAAGAAAACCGCAAGATGCTCGCCGGCTTCCGCTCGAACCTGGTGATCCTCAGCTACATTGCCTTGGTCGTCGGCGCCTTTCTGATCTACAACACGATCTCCGTCTCGGTGGTGCGCCGCCGTGGCGAGATCGGCATTCTACGTGCGCTCGGTATGTCGCGCCACACCGTGCTCCTGATGTTCCTGGCCGAAGCCGCCATGTTCGCCGTCGCCGGTACGCTGGTGGGCGTGCCGCTGGGCCGCCTGATGGCCGAAGGCGCCGTCGGCGCGATCGGCGCCACCGTTCAGAACCTCTACGTCTCCAGTCAACCCGGCGACATCGCCCTCAACTGGTTCGCTTCGCTCAAAGCCGTGCTCGCCGCCTTCGTCGTCACTCTCGCCGCCGCCTGGGCTCCGGCTCGCGAAGCGTCCGGCGTTGCGCCCGTCGAAGCGATGGCCCGCGGCCGCAAGGACTACGACGTCGCCGTTCGCCAGTATCGGCAACTCGCCTGGGCCGGCGCCTGCGCCCTGCTGGCTTATCTCTCGTCGCAACTGCCTCCGCTCGGCCGCCGGCCTCTGTTCGGCTACCTCGCCGCGGCCCTGCTCGTTCTCGCCGCTGCCCTGGCGACGCCCGCCTTCGTTCACGCGATCGTCCGTACCACCCGGCAACTGCTGTATCGGCTCCTCGGCGTCGAAGCCCTGCTCGCCAGCCGCAGTCTCGATGCCGCCTTGCGCCGCACTTCCGTCCTGATTGCCGCGCTCATCACGGCCGTCGCCATGCTCGTCAGCGTGGGCATCATGGTTGGCAGCTTTCGCGAAAGCGTCATCCACTGGATCGACTCGCAACTACAAGCCGACCTCTTCCTCCGCCCCGCCGCCCCGGCCGGTGCTGACCGTTTCCCCACCTTGAGCGTCGGCGTCGCCGAACGCGTGGCCGCCCTCCCCATGGTCACCATGGTCGATCGCTTCCGTGCCTACCCCATTCGCTTTCGCGGCCTGCCCGTCACCCTGGGTTCCGGCGACGCCGACGTCGTCCGCCGCCGCGGCGCTTTCCATCTGATCGACGGCGACCCCGCGGCCGCCTACGACGCCATGATGACCTCCGACGCCGCCATCGTCAGCGAGCCCTTCGTCAGCAAGCACGGCGTCCGCGTTGGCGAAACCATCGAACTGCCCTTAGGCGATCAACTGCGGCCCGTCCGCATCGTCGGCGTCTACACGGATTACGCCAACGAACGCGGCACGATCATCTTTCATCGCGATCGCCTGCTACGCTATCTGCCCGATCCCGCCCCCTCGAATCTCGCCGTGTACCTCCAACCCGGTACCTCCATCCCCGCCGCGCAGCGAGCCATCGAGGATGCGGTCGGCGAAGCCCGCGTCCTGGTGATGCCCAATCAGACCCTCCGCCGCGAAGCCATCCTCATCTTCGACCGCACCTTTGCCATCACCTACGCCCTCGAACTGGTGGCCGTCTTCGTCGCCATCGTCGGCGTGGCCGGCGCGCTGCTTGCCCTCGTCATTGACCGCCGGCGCGAACTCAGCCTCCTGCGTTTCCTCGGTGCCGCGCGCCATCAGATCCGCCGCCTCATCCTTTGCGAAGCGGGCCTGATCGGCGCGCTCTCCGTACTGGGCGGCGTGATCCTGGGTGGCGTCCTATCGCTGATTCTGGTCTACGTCATCAACAAGCAGTCCTTCGGCTGGACGATCCAGTTCCACCTGCCCCTAGCGATCCTGCTTGGCGCACTCGCCATCATCTTCATTGCCACCGTCCTCGCGGGTCTCTATCCGGCGCGCGTCGCGCTGGCGCTTAATCCCATCGAGGTGATTCACGAAGAATGAGACTGCTCATCCTGTTTCTTCTAGCCTCTACCCTGGCCGCACAATACCGGGCTGCCATGCCGGGTTATCGCTACGAGTTCCCCCGCGATCATTTCAACCACCCCGACTTTCAAACCGAGTGGTGGTACTACACCGGCCATCTGCAAGACGACCGCGGCCGCCAACTCGGCTTCGAACTCACCTTCTTTCGTCAGGGTGTCGACCCTCAGGCGCCCGCGGGCACCTGGTCCGTGCGCGACGTCTATCTCGCTCACCTCGCGCTCACCGACATCTCCGGCCAGCGCTTCTATCACGCCGAACGCCTCAACCGCCCCGGACCCGGCCTCGCCGGTATCGCCCCACCGCGCATCTGGAACGGCAACTGGCAACTCGTCTGGACCAACGACCGGACGCTTCAGCTTCAAGCGATCGACCCGCGCTTTTCCTTCTCGCTCACCCTCGAAAGTCAAAAGCCCCCCGTCATTCATGGCGAGAACGGCGTCAGCCAGAAAGCCGCCGGCCCAGGCCGTGCCTCGCACTATGTGTCGCTCACGCGCTTAAAAGTGAACGGCGAAGTGACCCTGGAGGGCGAACGCCGCCGCGTGCAAGGTCAGGCTTGGATGGATCACGAGTTCTTCACCCATCAGCTCGAAGGCGGCCAAGTCGGTTGGGATTGGCTCAGCCTGCAACTCGACGATGGCCGCGAACTGATGGTCTTTCAGCTACGCCGCCAGGACGGCACCATCGACCCCTACTCGAGCGGCACCCTCGTCGAGCGCGACGGCCGCACCACGCATCTTCGCGACATCAAGCTCACGCCCGGGCGCCGTTGGAACGGCTATCCCGTCGAGTGGACCGTCGCTGCTGCCGGTTTGCGCCTCAAGATCGCCGCCCGCCTGGACGCCCAGGAACTCGTCAGTCAGCGGCCCGAGTCGCCCTCGTATTGGGAAGGCGCCGTCGCCATCTCGGGCGACGCCACCGGCTCCGGCTATCTCGAAATGACGGGCTACCGCACGCCCGTCAAGTTCGGCGGACCCCCTCCCGGTCAGTCGCGCAAAGCCCAGTGATCCTCGCGGAACTCGGCCTTCTCCTCATTCCACACACCGAACTTCGACGCCATCTGGCCGCCATCCACCAGCAGCGTCGCGCCGGTCACATAGCTCGCCGCGTCGCTCGCCAAAAAGACAATCGCCTGCGCCACCTCCCGCGGATCCCCGCCGCGCCCCAGCGGAATCGCGCGGAAGTAATCCTTCAGAATCTCCGGCTGCGCAAATGACCCTTGCGTCAGCGGCGTCCGGATTAGCCCCGGACACACCGCATTCACGCGAATGCCCCACGGCCCCAACTCATTCGCCGCCGTATGCAGAATGCCCAGCACGCCCGCTTTGCTCGCGTTGTACGCAATCAACTCGGCCTCGCCGTCGTAGGAATTCGTCGACGCCGTCAGCACGATCGCGCCGCGCCGCCGGGCCTTCATCCGTTGCGCCGCCACCTGCACCGTCCGGAACACGCCGGCCAGATTCACGTCGATCGTCCGGGCGAAGTCCGCGTCCGTGGTGGAGTCAAACGGCATCGCCTTGCCGATGCCGGCATTGGCCACCACCGCGTCCACCGGACCCACTTTCTCAAAAGCGGCCTCCAGCGTTTCGCGCCTCGTCACATCCACTTCGGGCAGGTCGAACACATGCACCGTCGCCCCTAAGTCACGCAAAACAGAGACCGTCGCGGCTCCAATGCCCGATGCGCCCCCCGTCACCACCACCGTTTGTCCGGCAAAAGAGATCATGCGAATTTCATCTTCGCAAATGAACGTGATATTCTGGAACTTCGGGCTCGTAGCTCAGTTGGTTAGAGCGCTTCCTTGACACGGAAGAGGTCGGATGTTCGAGTCATCTCGAGCCCACCATCCACTCCTTTACGGAAATTCCCTTGCTGGAAATCGAAGTCAAGCTTCGTGTGCCTACGGTGGCTGCTGCCCGCCGCCTGCTGATCCAGCATGGCTTCAAGATCTCCACCCCCCGCCACCTCGAGCGCAATCTTCTTCTCGATACTCATCCCTCCACGCTACGCACCAGCGGCATCGTCCTGCGCGTTCGTCAGGCCCTGGGCGAAACCGTCGTCACTTACAAAAGTAAAGGCGCTGTCGAAGGGCGTCACAAAGTTCGCGAAGAGCTCGAGATCGGCACCACCAGCGCCTCGGCGACGCTCGCCATCTTTGAACGCCTCGGCTACCGGCCCACCTTCCGGTACGACAAATATCGCACCATCTTTTCGCGCGATCGCGAACGCGGTCACGCCATGCTCGACGAAACCCCCATCGGCCCGTTTCTCGAACTCGAAGGCCCCGCTCGCTGGATTGATCGCATGGCCGCTGCCATGGGCTTCACCCCCGACGACTATTTAACTGCCAGTTATGGTGCACTTTGGATTCAGCACTGTCAGACGGCCGGTCTCCCCGTCTCCGACTTTGTTTTCCCCCCTCGCCGCAAGGCATAGGCTGTTCCCCTAGAATGGGGGAGTGTCAATTGATTCCGCCGTCGCCGACGCAGTTAAGCAACTGAATCGTGTTCGTAGTGAAATTGGAAAAGTCATCGTCGGCCAAACGGACGTCGTTGACGGGGTGATCATCTGCCTGCTGGCTGGTGGACACGTCCTTCTCGAAGGCGTTCCCGGCCTTGGCAAAACCACCCTCCTCCGGACTTTGTCGCGCGTCTTGCACCTCAAGTACAGCCGCATTCAGTTCACGCCCGACCTCATGCCCGCCGACATCGTCGGCAGCATGATCGTCGAATCGGACGACCGCGGCGGCAAGCAGATGCGCTTCCAGCACGGGCCCATCTTCGCCCACCTCGTGCTGGCCGACGAAATCAACCGCGCCACGCCCAAAACCCAGTCCGCGTTGCTCGAAGCCATGCAGGAGCGCACGGTCACCAGCGGCACCACCACCCACGAGCTCGATAGCCCCTTCCTCGTCATGGCCACGCAGAATCCCATCGAAATGGAAGGCACCTATCCGCTGCCCGAAGCCCAGCTCGATCGCTTCCTGATGAAGATCCTGGTGCAGTACCCCACGCGCGAAGACCTCTCGCTCATCGTCGAACGCACCATTCAGCGCGAAACCATGGAGCTCGAAGCCCAGGTGGACCGCGACAGCATTCTCGCCCTCCGCAAGCTATGCCGCGAAGTGCTCGTCGCTCCGCACGTAAAGAACTTCGCCGTCGACCTCGTGCTCGCCACCCAGCCCGGCAGTGCCTCCACGCATCCTCTTGCCGAGAAATACATTCGCTACGGCAGTTCGCCCCGCGGCGCCCAGGCCCTCGTCGAATGCGGACGCGTCCTCGCCCTCATCCGCGGCCGCCTCAATCTGAGCACCGACGACATCGTCGCTGTCGCCCCCAGCGTCCTCCGCCATCGCGTCATCCTCAACTTCGACGCGCACGCCGACGGACAAACCCCTGAAACCGTGCTCGGCAAGATCATCGAAAGCACCAAAGTGGCTGCGTAGGCCGGAGCAAGCACCTTGGCCGACGACCTCCAGATCGACCGCGCATTCCTCGAAAAACTCGAGCGCCTCACGATTCGGTGGCGAAAGTCGTTCCCTGGACTCGTGGGCGGCCACAACGCTTCCCGCTTTTCCGGGCCCGGCCAGGAATTCCTCGACCATCGCAACTTCCACCACGGCGACGACCTCCGCGCCGTCAACTGGCGAGCCTACCTTCGGCTCGACAAAATGTTCCTCAAGATGTTCCAGGTAGAGCCGCGCGTGCCCGTGCGCATGCTGCTCGATGCCTCGGCCTCGATGACCACCGGCTCCGGTAAGGGCGCCCGCAAATTCGACTATGCCCGCCGCCTCGCCGCCGCGCTCACCTATGTCGCCTTGGTCCGTCTCGATACCATGTCCATCCAGCCCTTTCGCGAAAAGCTCGGCGACGCGATTGGCTGTGGTGGCGGCCGTCATCAGTTCGCTCCCGTCGCCAACTACCTGCGTGGGCTCGAAACGGGCGGCAAAACCCGCTTCTTCGACATCTGCCGCCAGTTCATCTCCGAGAACACCCAACGCGGCCTCGTGATCGTCATCTCGGACTTCCTCGACGACGAAGACTGCCTCAAGCCCCTGCAATACCTCTCCGACTTCGGCCACGAACTGCTCCTCATCCAACTCTGGGCTGATGAGGACCGCACCCCTCCCTGGTCTGGCGAACTCGTCCTCACCCAGGCCGAGACCGGCGAAGAGATGGAAATCTCCTTCGACGAATCCGCCCGGGCTTCCTACACGGCCTCCTTCGACGAGTACGCCGAAAAGATTGAGCGCCTCGCCATCCGCAACGGCGGACGTTACGCCGGCATCCCCACCTCCATGTCCATCGAGGAAGCGATCTTCGGTCCTGTCATGCGAATCCCGGAAGGACTGCGCGGCTAAGTGTTCTTCTTCAATCTCAGCCTGTTCGAGTTTCTGGGCGCCCTGGCTGCCGTTTCCGGCGTCGTCGTCGCGCTCTACCTTCTCGATCGCTCCAAGCAACGGCAAACCGTCGCCACCTTCCGTTTCTGGCAGCCGTCGCCGATGCCCACCGAACAGCGCCAGCGCAAGCGCATCCAGCAACCCTGGAGCCTGCTGCTGCAACTGATCAGCCTCGCCCTGTTGCTGCTCGCCATCGCCCAACTTCGCTGGGGCTCGGCCGAGAGCGGCGCCCGCGACCACGTCCTCGTCATCGATACCTCCGCCTGGATGTCCGCCCGCTCCGCCAACGGCACTTACATGGATCAGGCGCGCACCGCCGCGCAGGCTTGGCTTAACTCGCTCCCCGCCGCGGACCGCGTCATGGTGATCCGTGCCGATGCCGCCGCCTCTCCGGCCACCGCCTTCGAAAGCAAGCGTGAAGTCACCCGCCGCGCGATTGCCGCCTCGCAACCCGGCGCCTCCGCTCTCCGGCTCGATGCCGCGCTCAAGCTGGCCGAGTCCGTCCTACGCAATCACGGCCAGGCCACCGGCGAGATCGTCTTTGCCGGCGCCGGACGCGTTCCCGAATCAGAAGTCGAAACTCTATCCGTCCCGGCCAACCGCCTGCGACTGCTTCCCGTGCGTGGTCGTGTCGATAACGTCGGCATCCGCCGCATCGGCGTTCGCCGCTCCCGCCGCGATGTCGAATACTGGGATGTCCTGGTCGCCGTCCGCAACGACGGCCCCGCCGTTCGCACCGTGCCGCTCGAAGTCCGCTATGGCGGCGCCGCGGCCGCCGTCCGCCAGTTGACCCTCGCGCCCGGCGCCGAACAGCAGATCGCCTTCGAGTACCGCACCAAATCCGGCGGCACCTTTGAAGCGCGCCTCATCTCCAACGACGGTTTCCCCGCCGACAACCGTGCCATCCTCGACCTTCCCGAGGACCGCCAACTGCTCGTCACCGTTTACACCAACGAGCCCGCCTTGATGGCGCCCGTCCTCAATGCCAATCCGCGCCTCCGCGTCGAATACAAGTCGCCCGAGCAATACACGGCGAACACCGAAGGCGTCGTCATCCTGGATCGCTTCACGCCCCCCACGCCGCCCACCGTTCCTTCCATTCAGATCGAAGCCCGTGGTCAGAGTGCCGTCACTCAGGCGCGTCTCACGCGCTGGCACAACGAGACTTCCCTCGGCCTCGGGCTCCGCTCGCAGGACACCATGCTCGATGCCGCCCAAGTCTATAGCCTCGCACCCGGCGACATCCCCATCGCCGACGTCGCCCAAGGCTCGGTGATGCTCGCGCGTACCAAGCCCGCCAAGACTGTCCTCCTCGGCTTTCAACCGCTGCGTTCCTCCCTCAAGTACGAACTCGCCACGCCCTTGCTCTTCGCCAACGCCTTGCGCTGGCTCGCTCCCGAAAGCTTCCTGCGCTGGGAGTTGCAGGCCGGCAGCGTCGGTACCGTCAGCGCCACCGTCGATGAAAGTACGGCCTCGCAGATCAAGGTTGTCGACGACCAGGGCCAGTCCCTCCCGTTCTCGCGCGATGGCTCCTCCCTCCATTTCTTCGCCGGCAACCCCGGCACCGTCCGCCTCACCGATGGCGAACGCGAAACCGTCTACTCGCTCACTTTGCCCGAACCCGCCGAGAAAGATTGGGTCTGGCCCACCACCATCCGCCGCGGCGTTCCCCGCGCCGGCACTTTCCTCGCCTCTTCCCGCGAACTCTGGTACGGCCTCGCCATCCTCGGCGCCCTCGGACTCTTCGCCGAATGGTGGTTCTTCGGCCTCGGTCGCCGTCTGCTCTCCGGCGTCCGCTCCACTCCCTCTCTTACTGAAACGCCGTTGAGGAAGGCTTCATGACCTTTGAACGCGCCTGGGTATTGCTGTTTCTCGTCTTGCCTGCCGCTTGGGCCATCTTCCAATGGCGCGCCAGCGGACTCGTCGCGAATGGCCGTCTCCGTCTCCTGCTGAAAGCCCTCTCGGTCGCCGCCGTCATCGCTGCCCTCGCCGAACCGCGCGTCGAAACCACCGAGTCCAAACTCGCCGTCGCCGCTCTGGTCGACACCTCCGCCAGCATCAGTTCCTCTGACCTTGAACGCGCCAATAGCGTCGTCAATCAGCTCAGCGACGAAAGTGGCCGCCACGACTTCCGCGTCGTCCCCTTCGCCCGCTCGGCCCGCGCGCGTGCCTCTGGCGAAACCTCCTTGAAGCTCACCGCCGGTGAAGCGGGGCGGGGCACTGACCTCGAATCCGCCATCCGCGAAGCTGCCGCTGCTTTGCCGGAGCGTCGCGTCCCTCGCCTCGTTCTCATCAGCGATGGCAAAGAGAACCGCGGCAGCGTCATGCGCGCCGCCTGGCAGATGCGCGGCCTCGGCATTCCCATCGACGTTTATCCGCTCAAAGGACGTCCGCGCCCGGCTCTGCGCCTCGATGGCGTTGGCCTCCCCGCGCAAGCCTTCGCCGGCGAACGTTTCTCCGTCGAGTTGCACGTCACCTCGCCCCAGAAGACCGAGGCCACCGTCGAGATCACTGCGGAAGGCAAAGTTCTCGGCACCAGCAATGTGACGCTTGAAGCCGGCGAGAACACCGTCCGCGCCGCCGCTGCGCTCTCCGAACCTGGCGCCGTCGACCTCGGCGGTAGCGTCAAGGCCGGCCCGCTCGGCGAAGTCCGCTTCGCCCGCGCCATCACCTTGCGCAAGCCCCGTCTGCTCTATCTCTCGCAGGATCCCGCCGGCACCGAAGCCAACCTCGCCGCGGCCGCCGCCGCCGGCCGTTTCGACTTCGAACGCAGCGAGGACGCCGCCAACGCGCCGCTCGCCGGTCGCCAGATCGTCGCCCTCAACAACATCGACCTCGAAGCCCTCCCTGATTCGCGCAAGGCCGAGCTCGAGAACTTCGTCAAACAGGGTGGTGGCCTCGTCGTCATCGGCGGCGAACGCAACATCTATCTCGAGAAGAAGAAGGACCTGCCGGAGAACGCTCTCGAACGTACCCTTCCCGCCAAACTCGCTCCGCCGCGCTCGCCCGAAGGCACCTGCGTCATCCTCATCGTCGATAAGTCCTCCTCCATGGAAGGCCGCAAAATGGAATTGGCCCGCCTGGCCGCCATCGGCGTCATCGAGAACTTACGTCCCATCGACATGGTCGGTGTCCTTATCTTCGATAACTCCTATCTCTGGGCCGTGCCCATCCGCAAGGCGGAGGACAAGTTACTCATCAAGCGTCTGGTCGCCGGCATCACTCCCGATGGCGGTACTCAGATCGCTCCCGCGCTCAGCGAAGCCTTCCGCAAGGCTGTCCCTGTTAAGGCCACCTTCAAGCACATCGTGCTCCTCACCGACGGTATTTCCGAAGAGGGTGATTCCATCTCGGTCGCCAAGGAAGCCGCCTCGCTCCACATCACCATTTCCACCGTGGGCCTCGGCCAGGACGTCAATCGCGCCTATCTCGAGAAAGTCGCCTCCTTCTCCAAGGGCCGTTCTTACTTCCTCATCGACCCGTCCGGCCTCGAACAGATCCTCCTCCGCGACGTCATGGAGCACACCGGCTCTACCGCCATTGAGCGCCCTGTCGCCCCCCTCGTCACCAAGCGCACCGAGATTCTCGAAGGCGTGGGGATCGAATCGGCGCCCGCGCTCAAGGGCTATGTGAAGTTCGAAGCTAAGCCCACCGCCGAAACCATCCTTTCGATCGATACTGGCCCCCAGGGGCAGGACCCGCTCCTCACCCGCTGGCAGTATGGCCTCGGCCGCACCGCTGTCTTCGCTTCGGACGCCAAGTCCCGCTGGGCCGAAGACTGGATGAAGTGGCCCGGCTACGAGAAACTCTGGACCAACTTACTCCGCGACTTACTCCCGCACGCGAGCGAAGGCGAAGTCAACACCGAATACGACGCCGCCACCGGCACCCTGGTCGTGCATTACCGGCTTGCTCCCGGACTCACGGAACCCGCCACCCCTCCCACCATTTACGCGCTCGGCCCCGATAACTTCCGCCAGCCCCTCACGCTCGAGCGTCTCGCCGCCGGCACCTATCGCGGCCGCGTCAAGATCGGCGATACGCGCGGCCTCTTCCGCCTGCGCCCGCTCGAAGAGTCGCGGGCCTTTCCCGAAACCGGCTTCTACCGCGACGAGGAAGAGCTGAACAGCTACGGCGCCAATGATGAGCTGTTGAAGCAGGTCGCCAGCTACACCGGTGGCCTCTACAATCCCCCGGCCGCGGACGTCTTCCGCGGCGGCGGCCGTTCCATTCCGGCCATCGTTGAGCTGTGGCCCTCGCTGTTGCTCGCTGCGATCGTCCTCAGCCTTCTGGAATTGCTCCTTCGCAAATGGTCGGGCCTGCGGCTCTGGAATCCTGCCCGCGCCTGAAGCTTGCTGCGCAGCCAGTTGCTAGGATAGTGGCTCATGCCCGACGATGACCATCACGTCACCCGCCTCCTCGCCCAGGTTGCCGCTGGTCAACGCGGCGCGGAAGAGCAACTTGTCAACGTCGTCTACCAGGAACTCCATCGCCTCGCGCGCGCTTACATGCGGCGCGAGCGCGCCGGCCACACTCTGCAACCGTCCGCGCTCGTCAACGAAGCCTACGTCCGCTTGATCGGCGAGCGTGACGTGCAATGGGAAAGCCGCGGTCATTTCTACGTCACCGCCGCGCGCACCATGCGCCGCATTCTGATTGACCACGCGCGTTCCAAGCAAACCGCCAAGCGCGACGGCGGTCAGCCCGTCACCCTGAATGAAGCCCTCGTCGCCCTGGATCCCCAACACGACCGCGCCGCCGAAATGCTCATGCTCGAAGACGCTCTCTCCCGTCTCGAACAACTGGACCCCCGCCAATGCAAGATCGTCGAACTCCGCTTCTTTGGTGGCCTCACCGTCGAGGAAACCGCTCAGGCTCTCGACATCTCTCCCAAAACCGTTAAGCGCGATTGGGCCGTGGCCCGGGCTTGGCTGGAGGCTGAACTCCGCGGCGCGTAAGCTCCAGCAGTTGTCTCACCTCTCCCGGTAGTAAGTCGCGATACTCACCCGGCGCGAGCTGACCTAACTTCAATTCCCCAATTGCCATGCGCCACAGCCGCAACGTCGGATACCCCACCGCCGCCGTCATGCGGCGCACTTGCCGGTTCTTTCCTTCGCTGATCGTGAGTTCAATCCAACTGGTGGGAATATTCGCGCGATAACGAATCGGCGGCACTCTTGGCGGCAGTGGAGGAATTTCTGTCGTCAGGAGTGCCGCCCGCGCTGGGCGCGTCCGAAAGTCTCGGAGGGTAACCCCGGACGCAAGCGTATCCAGCGCTGCCTGTGGAGGGATTCCTTCTACTTGTGCCCAGTAAGTCTTCGGATGCTCGTATCGCGGATCCGTCAACCGGTGCTGCAACCAACCATCGTTGGTGAGAAGAACCAAACCCTCGCTATCTCGATCCAGGCGGCCGGCCGGGTAAAGGCCGGGCACCGGGACATAATCCTTGAGAGTCCGGGCCGGGGAGCCGGGTTCCGGAGTAAATTGAGTCAGTACGTCGTAAGGCTTGTTGAACAGTAAGTAGCGGTGCATCCTGCTCACCCGCTGCTTCTCAGATTCGTTCGCCGTCCACGAAGTTGCAAATAACCTTCGATGAGCGCTTCCGCTCCGAAGGCAAACTCCTGATCGAAGCGAACCTGGAGTTCTTTTAACTCCGCATTTTCCGCGAGAACGCGCCGGATGCGGGCCGGCTTATTCGCGCGCAAATAGATCCCCATGATCAACGCGCGCATGAGTAACAGGAGTCGAATGCCGCTGCCCGCCTTGAGCGTTGGGAAGCACTTCTCCAGTGCTTGTCCCACCGTCCTTAGCTGCGCGAGCGTTCTTCGCTCGAAGGACAAAACTGCCTGATCCGACGCACCACGGTCGAGGAGCGTTTCCACCAGCGGCAGCAGTCGGATCAGTTCGCGGCGGCTCTGCAGGCTGCGCAGGATGGTGCCTGCCAGCGCGCGCGCGGTCACCGGACGTCGCAGGTTGGCGAAGCGCCCGGTGAGTTCGCCTAGCCAGTGCTCAAGCAGTTCGTCGAGCACCGCCAGGAAGACTTCTTCCTTCGTTGCAAAGTAGAGATACAGCGTGCCCTTGGCCAAACCGGTCCGGCTCGCCAATTGCGCCATCGTGAACTCTTCCAAAGCGCTTTCGCGCCACAAAAGTAGGGCGGTCTCCAGAATCGCCTTCCGGCGTTCTTCCTTTTGCTCCGGCTGCCGCGCTCGCGAAGTCGGGGCAGACGAATAGCTGACCACCAGTCAGATATTAGCTGACCCTCGGTCAGTTGTCAAGCAATGCGGCCAATCGGGGATAATGAAAGCCCATGAGCAAACGGATTCTCATTGCGGGGGCCAGTGGCGCCATCGGCCTGTCCACGCTCCGCGCCGCGAAAGAGGCCGGCTACTGGGTCCGCACGCTCTCGCGCCGCATGACGAATTACCCCCTGCTCGCGCGCTACGCCAACGACGTCGTCCTCGCCGACGCCACCTCCACTCTCGCCATTCAGCACATCTGCGAAGACATCGACATCGTCATCTCGGCCCTGGGCGCTTCCGTGAGCGCCGGCGCTAGTGAGCGCCGCTCCTTCCGCGCCGTCGACCTCGCCGCCAACCGCCATCTGCTCGAACTCGCGCAGAAGTCCGAACAAGTCAGTCGCTTCGTCTACGTCTCCGTGCATCTCTCTCCCGGCTATACCCACACCGCCTACGTGCAAGCCCACGAGGACTTCGTCGATCGTCTGCAACTCTCCAAGATGCGCCACACCATCATCCGGCCCACCGGTGTCTTCTCGGCCTTCACCGAAATGCTCGCTTACGCTCGCTTCGGCTTTCTCCCCGTCGTCGGCGATGGCCAGGCCAAGAGCAATCCCATTCACGAAGACGATGTCGCTCGCGCTTGTCTCGAGCGTCTCGAAGGTGAGTCCTGCCAGATTGACGTCGGCGGACCCGACATCTTCACCCGCCGCGAAATTGCCGAACTCGCCTTCCGCGTGCAGGATCGCGAGCCGCGCGTTTGGCTCATCGGCCAAGGCGTGTTTGGCTGGCTGGGCCGTCTGGCCGGCCTCGGCTCCGCGCGCAAGCGGGAGTTATTCGAATTTCTGGGAGCCGTGTCCACCACCACGTGCATCGCTCCCACTTACGGGCAGCAGCATCTGGAAGCTTACTTTCGCTCGCTGACTAGCTTGCGTGGTTAGCGGAGTTTCATGTCGTTCGTTCTCATCCGATCCTTACTAATTTCGATTCCGGCCAGCCTCGGTTACACGGCCGTTCTCGTCACCTTTTCTTTCCTCGTCCAACCCTTCACCACCCGCGACCAGCAAGTCCGTTTGTTCCGCTATTGGGCTCGCTGCATGCTGTGGATCTGCGGCGTGCGGCTCAAGGTCGTCGGGCTCGAGAACCTGGACCCCAACCAGAACTACATCTTTTCCTCGAACCATCTCAGCCTCATCGATACACCCGCGATGGTCGCCAGCGTCCCGCGCCCGCTCTGCTTTCTCGCGAAGAAAGAACTGTTCTCCGTCCCCTTTATGGGCTGGTATCTGCGTCGTCAGGGTCACGTGCCCATCGAACGTTCCGACCCCAAGGCTACGCTGCGCAGCATGGCCGAAGCCGCTCGTGTGATTCGCGAAGAACGTAAATCCCTGATCTCGTTTCCCGAAGGCACGCGCTCCATGGACGGCGAAATGCTGCCCTTCAAAGAAGGCACCGCCTTGCTAGCCTTGCGCTCCGGCACCCCGATCGTCCCCATGGCCATCATCGGCACCGACCTGGTAATGCCTGCCAAGGCCCTCGAAATCTATGGCGGGGACGTCCTGATGCGCGTCGGCCAGCCGCTGCCCGTGGAGGGCATGGACGCCAAGCAGCGCGGTGAACTCACCGAGCGTCTGCGTCAGGCCATCATCGAACTACGTGGTGAGCTTCCAAACTAGCGCTTCCATCACGGACCGGTCATCTGGCCGCGGCTCGCGAAACGCCATGTCCGCGATGTACAAATGCCGGATCGCCCGCGCCACCCGCACGCGCGTCATCTTCGCCACCGTCTCCGCCACCTGATCCGCGCGCGACTTCCACATCGCCACCCCTAGCTTCTGAAAGTGGCTTTGGATCTGGAACGAGTTCTTCAAATTCGCCTCATGCGCTGCCAGCGCTAAGCGAAACTGTGTCGCGAGGAACGTCAAGGCCAGCGGCAGATACTCGCCATCGCGCACCAAGGTATCGAGCACCGCCAGCGACTTCAGCCGGTCCCCGCTGCCGATCGCACTTACCAGCGCAAACACCGTCGACGAACTCGCGTTCGGTACCAACTCCGCAATCAGGTCCATCGTCACCGTGCCGCCGGGCCCGCAATGCAAGCTCAGTTTCTCGATCTCGTTCGCTATGCGCGAAGCGTCGGCGCTCAGCGCTTCCACCAGAAACTCCGCTTCGTTCGCGCCCAGCGTCAACTTACGCGCTGCGGCTAACTTCCCCGCTAGCTGCCGGGCCGCGGCCGCCGTGTGTCGCGGAAACTCCACCACATTCGGAATCGACGCATAGAACTTACGCACGCGATCGCTCTTGGCCTTATCCTCGCCGTCAAAATCGAAACGCTGGCTGTCGAAAACTAGCGTCACGCCCGGCGCCGGATTCTTCACGAACTCCTTCAATAGCGCCGAATCATCCTTCTCCTCGGAGGCGGCCGTCAGCCGCTTCGGCAACGCGCCTTCCGCACTGGACGCCCACACCAGCCGCTGTGAGGCAAACAGCGAAAACGAATTCGCATCGTCCAGCACCGCTGCCAGCGACATCTGGTCCAGATCGTGCCGCGTAAAGCCCTCGTCCTGTAAGTCCTCGGGCAGCGCCGCCAGGCGCAAGGCCTTGCGGCAGCGCGCCCGCTCATAAGCATCCGGACCCAGAAACAGATACACGCCCGCCGGTGGCTGCGACTTGATCGAAGTCAGAAACTGCTCCGGCGTCATCGCCTAGAACATCTCCAGGATCGCCGAAACCGTATTGCGCGCCACGCCGTGGCTCAGCCGTTCAAACGCCGGCGCGCTTTCGTCGAAGTACGCTGCCGCGTCAGTGGAGATTTCGTAGCGCTCGCGATAGTCGAGTGCCTGCTGCTGGTAGAGAATCTTGCCCGTTGCCCGCTCGCGCAGGGTGATCTGCATCACCACTTGCACCTGCACGCCGGCCGCCCGGCCCGTCAACGGGTCGTAAGTGGTCGGGAACGTCGTCACGTGCGCCACAGCCCCTTGCAGGACCATATCAGCGTCGTTCTCGTTCGCCACCACCTGATACCGCGTCCGCGCGATAAACTCCTGCGCCAGCGCGTTCGGCAGCCGGTCCGTCAGTTTGTACTGCATGGTGACATTGCTGAACGCCGGAATGGCGATCGTATTTAAGTGCTTGGGGAGTAAGTCGGCCTTGCCGGCGATCTTGTAACCGCAGCCCACCAGTGGCAGCAAGCCGAGAAAGATACGGCGATCCATGTTAGTTCACTCGGCCTCGCCCGAACCAGGAAGTGAGAATCACTAGCACGTTATCGGCGATCAGCCGCAAGTTGTCCGCGCCGATCCAGAACCAGTAAGCATTCGGCTGCTGACGATCCTGCTTGATCGAGACGATTAGTCCGGTCTGCCCGGCCACCCCCACATTGGTCGCCTGCTCCACGTCCGTCCCACGCACTTCCACCAACTCGTTCGCCACCCGCTCCGCCAACTGCTCCACGGGGCCTGCGAATTCCATCCACGCCGACATCATCAGGCCGTGGAACACCGGCGCATGGAGCACGCGGAACGACGGCATCGGCCGCCCCGCCAACATCAGCTCCATTTGCTCCGCCAATCGCTCCTCGATCGCGGCTAAAGGTTCGCGCGCATTCTCGCCATACGCCGACAGCAAGTTAAAGCTCGCCTGGGTGTCGAACACCGTTTGCGGCAGCGGCTTGAACGAGAGCAGGTTGATCGTCTGCTGCTGCAACTCGTCGATGCCGTCTTTGCCGCGTTCGCTCGCGGGCTCGAACACGTCGAAGACCGCGCGCACTGGCGTCTCCGGCAATCGCGCCAGCAACAGCCCCATCGCGATCGCCGCCGGATGCGGCGTATGCACCGTGCCTTTCGCCTTCATCGGCCCGGTCACCATCGGCGCCACCAGTTGCCCCTGGCGGCTCGCCGTCAGGTCGATCAGCCGCGCGTCCTTCGGTAGCGTCACCGTGGTCGGCGCAGCCAGCACCACCACCTCTGCGCCTTCCAGACTCTCCAGCGACACGCGCTCCATCGCTACCAGATCATCCTGCGCGCGCGTAAAGATGTCGCCTTCGTCTTCTTCGGTATTCAACTGCCGCACCGTCAGATCCAGATGGCTGGCTTCCAGCACTTCGCGAATCTCGCGGCCCAACAGCGTTTGTGCGCCCACCACGGCGATGACTTTACCCAAGGACGGCTCCCTCCGGACGGCGCGGCGGTGGCTGCCGGGCGAACTTCCGCTTCAAGATCCCGCCAATCCGCACCAGAATGCCGCTGACCGCATAGGAAATCGCAATCGCAAACAACACCACCTTCGAATAATTCCAAATCGCGAAAATCAGCGAGCCCAGCGCCACAAAGCTGATCGGCGAGCGCGGCTGCAGCAGGTTCAGATCCTTAAAGCTTCGATAGCGCCAAGTGGACACCATCAGGAACGACAGCATCAGCACCAGCGAAATCCAGCCCACTGTGTACGTCCAGTACTGCAGCGGTACGCCATCGAGCGAATAGACCACCGCGGCCAATAACCCGGCCGAGGGCGGCGTCGGCAGCCCTACGAAATATTTGCGATCCGGCCGGCCCGGATTCTTCGGCACCGGATTCGTCTGCACATTGAATCGCGCCAGGCGCATCGCCCCGCAAAGCAGGAACAGAAAGCCGATGAAGTAGCCCGCGCGCAGCAACTGCCCGCGCTCGAACGGGAGCCCCGCCGGGTCCACAAAATTCACGCCCCACGCAAACGCCAGCACCGCCGGCGCCAGGCAGAAGGTGATCACGTCCGCCAGCGAGTCCATCTCGCGCCCAAATTCGGTCACCGTATTCGTCATGCGCGCGATGCGCCCGTCCAACCCGTCGCACACCACGGCCATGCCGATCAGTAACGCTGACAGATCGAAATGCGGATTCGGCACTTCCAGATTGCCGGGCAGGGAAGCGAAGCGCGCCCCTTCGAACGCCTTCATGATCGACAAAAAGCCCATGTAGATGTTGCCCGCCGTAAACAGCGTCGGCAGCGCATAGGCCGCCCGTCGCGGCCGGCGCTCAGGGGACTTGGGGTCGATCAACTTGTCAGCGATCATTTACTTTCTCTTCGCAATCACGGTTTCGCCGGCGGAGACCCGCTCACCGACGTTCACCGCCAGTTGCCATTCGGGCCCAAACAGCAGATCCACTCGCGAGCCGAACTTGATCAGCCCGATGCGCTCGCCGCGCGTCAGCCGGTCGCCGGGCTTCTTGTCGCACACGATCCGCCGCGCAATCAGGCCCGCAATCTGGCTGAATTCCACCTGCGTCCCGTCGCCTTCCACCACCAACGTATTCTGCTCGTTCTCGATCGAGGCCGCTGGTTCGCTGGCCACCAGAAACTTCCCTGGCTTGTACGTCACTTTCTTCACCTCACCCGCAATGGGTGAGCGGTTCACATGCACGTCAAACACATTCAGGAAAATCGCGAGCCGCGTGCGGCCATCGGCTTCCGGACGAATCAGCACCACTTTGCCATCGGCCGGCGATACGGCTAGCCCCGCGCCGGTGGGCGCCGTGCGCTCCGGATCCCGGAAAAACCACAAGCAGAACAACGCCAATACCCCGAAGGGAATCGCGGCCCAGGGCCGGGTAAACGTACCGAGAAGCAAGCCTCCGCCCACGAGAAACGCGGCGTAATAGAGGCCGGTGGAAACAATCATCAAGTCTTATTGTCGCAAGAACTCACGCCAATAGCGACCATTAGCGCACCCCACCGGGCAGCCTTTTGAGGAACGCCTTCGCCTCCGCGTACCCCTCAAACTTCCGCTCCGCCGCGCGGAATTCCGCCGAATGAATCACCCGCCGCGCACCCCGATGCTCCACCGGAATCTGCACATGCAGCATCTCGTGGTACATCACATAATCCACCACCAGCCGCGGCACATTCGGATGATCCAGCAGCCGGCTCAGCACAATCGTGTCATGATGCGGATCGTATTGCCCTAGCAGCGTCCGCGCCCGTTGCTTGCTCCATCCCAATTGCGGCCGGCGCAGTGCGCCCCCAAAGTAGCGCGCGTTCATCGCCTCGAACACTTCACCCAAGTCGAACGAATATCCTTTGGGCGCCGCCATCTGCTTGCGCCCCCGCGCTTGGCGCACCTGGCTCAAGTCCTCGCGCAACTCCTCGCGCCCCACAAACTCGCGATACCGGTACTGATGCTCCGCCGGGATCGGCTTCCGGTACAGTTTGCACAGCAGGATGTACAGCAGGGACTCGATCACCCCTTCCGGCGCCCCGCGCAACAGATCCGAAATTCGCACCGTCAGTCGCCCTTCGCGCAATCGAATGCGGCTGCTCAAATTCGTAAACGGGCGGAATTCCACTCGGATGGCAGGCAGGTCAGTGCGGGGCTTCAACTCGCGGAAGATGCGCGCCGCCATCTCTTCAGGGGACTCGACGAGCACACTGCTCTCGACTTGCATCTTTTCGTGAGAGTACCATGGAGAGTTACTGGTGACAGGTCCTTCCCGAACGCCCTGTTGCGCACCACGAGGAGAGAGCATTTGCCCGGAGCAAAGATCACGGCGCTTGGTTGTTGGACGCCGCCCCGCCTGTTGACGAATCAAGACCTGGAAAAAATGGTGGAGACCACCGACGAGTGGATCATCACCCGCACCGGCATTCGTCAACGCCACATCGCCGACCCTGAGATCGCCACGTCCGACATGGCCTACGAAGCAGCCAAGATCGCCCTGGCCGCCCGCGGCATCCCCGCCACGGACCTGGACGCCATTCTCGTCTGCACCGTCACGCCGGACATGTTCTTCCCCTCCACCGCCTGCCTCGTGCAGAACCGGCTCGGGGCCAAGGGCGCTTGGGGCTTCGATCTGGTGGCCGCCTGTTCCGGCTTCATCTACGGCCTCACCACCGCCGCTCATCTCGTGAAGGCCGGCACCCATCGCAAAGTGCTCGTCATCGGCTCGGACACCATGTCCCGCATCATCGACTATCGTGACCGCGCCACCTGCGTGCTCTTCGGCGATGGGGCCGGCGCCATGCTCATCGAACCAGCCGACGATGACGATGCTGGCTTTATCGGCTTCGTGAACGAAATCGACGGCTCGGGCGGCGACGCTCTCAAGATGCCCGCCGGCGGCAGCCGCCGTCCCTCGTCTCACGAAACCATCGACGCGCGCGAGCACTACGTGCATCAGGACGGCCAAGCCGTCTTCAAGTTCGCCGTCCGGAAAATGTATGAAGCCTGCAAGAGCCTCCTGGACAAGCACGGTTACTCGCCGAGCGACATTAAGGTTCTGGTGCCGCATCAGGCCAACCTGCGCATCATCGCCGCCACGGCCGAGCGACTCGGCCTGCGCGAGGATCAGGTCATCATCAACATCAGCGAGTACGGCAATACCACTGCCGCCACCATCCCGCTTGCCACTCGTGATGCCGTCAATGCCGGCCGCCTGCAGAATGGCGACTTAGTCCTGTTCGCCGCCGTCGGGGCCGGCTTCACCGTCGGGGCCAACCTCTGGCGCTGGCGTATTTAGTTATAGCCGCAGATACAGCTGCCGCTCGTTCAAGTAACGCACCATCCGCAGACTGATCGCAAAGTAAATCGCGAAGGCCAGGCTCGCCCACCACCACGGCGAGTCTTTCGGTGCGAACGGCTTCACGAGCCCCTCCACCATCATGTGGATCAGATACGCCGCGAGCGCATTCTGCCCCAGCGTGGCGAAGACGCTGCTGGTCCACCCGCGCCGGTCCACCAGCCAGATGAAACCCGCATAGAGCGCCATCGAAAAGCCTGCCGCGAACGTCTGATACGACAAGCTGCCCGCCCGCTGGCTCATCGTCCAAAGATCCACCGGCGCCACCGGCGGCCAGAATGGCGGCGCTGCCCAGCCATTCATACACGAGATGCCGTATCCCGCCAGCATCGCCCCGCCGCCCCACACCAGCAAGCGCCGTGGCTCTCGCACCAGATCGTAAGCCAACGTCCCCGCGATCGTCGGTAGCGTCCATGTCAGGAACCCCAGCAGGCCGCCGTCGATTACCCGCTTGGCTTGCAGTAAGTCGTACCAGAAGAGATAGGAGAGCAGTAAGTGCAGCAATCCACTCCCCACCGCAAATAGGAGGCGCGTCCGCGCACTCCGCGCCACCACCGGCAGAATCCATAAACTCGTCACGGCAATATGCACCAGCGCCTGGAACGGATTCCGCCAGAACGCATTCCAGATCGCCGCCCCGGATAAGTCCGCGAACTTCGTGTAGCGCCCATCCAGGTGATACACCACCAGCCCAAGTAGGATCAAGGCTAAGCATCGCCACACCGCCTTGCGATAGCTTCCCTCCCGGCTGCGCACCATCACCAGCCGCAGCGAAAACCCCACCGCAAAGAAGAACCCGGGCATGATCGTATCCGCGTAACTGCAGTAAGTGTTGTGATGCTTGAACACCGGATGCACCGCGGCGAAGCCGCCGACAAAGTTCACCAGCCACATGCCGGCTACCGTGTAGCCGCGAAACTGATCCATGGACGCGACGCGATTCATCTAGCGTCGCGAATACACCACGCGGCCGTCGAAGATCGTCGTGAGCACCCGCGTCTCGTGCAGCTTCATCGGCTCGATCCGGAACGGATCCTGCGAGAGCACCACCAAGTCGGCCCACATGCCCGGCAATAACTTGCCCTTCTCGGACTCTTCGTACGACGCCACTGCCCCCGCCCCTGTGTACGCCTGCAGTGCCGCTTCCACCGTCAATGCCTGATTCGCCACCCAGCCCCCCTCCGGCCGCCCATCCACCGTCCGGCGATTCACCGCACTATGGAGCCCCCGCATCGGGTCGAAGCTGATGCACGCCGGCCAATCAGACCCGAACGTCACCCGCGCCTCTGCCCGCTGCAACTCCCGCCACGCGAACGCCCGCGGCAGCCGCGACGGACCCACCGCGCGCGCCCACACCTCCACCGTGTCCGGATCCGCATGAATCGGCTGCATCGACGCAATCACCCCAATCTGCGCGAAGCGCGGCACGTCTGTCGCGCTGACCGTCTCAATGTGCTCAATGCGAAACCGCCGATCCGTCCGCGTCTGGTGAAAGCGCAGCCCGTTGCGCCGCACCGCGATCTCGTACGCATCCAGTGCCATGCGCACCGCCCGATCTCCAATCGCATGCGTCGCAATCTGCAGACCCAGCCGGTCGGCGCGCACGCACATCTCGTTGAAGTCCTCCACCGTCCACTTCGTCTCGCCGCGTTGATTGCCGCGTCCGCTGTACGGTTGCAGCATCGCCGCCGTATAGCCTTCGATCACGCCGTCCAGCATGATCTTGATGCCGGATACGCGCAGCATCGCATCCGAGTATTGTCGCCGCAGCGCGGCATAGTCGTTCAGCGGCGCATCGCGCCGTTCCACTGAGATCGCATAGCTCACGCGCGCCGTCTGCTTGCCCTTGCGCCGCAGCTCATCGAACAGCTCGAGCTCCTCTCTCGACCCGCCCGCCATCTGCATCGACGTAATCCCCAGCGACGTCGCCAGCCGGAAGCCCTCTTCCAGCGCTCGCAACTTGGCCTCGCGCGTCGGCTCCGGAATGTGCCGCTCCACCAGCGACATGGCCTTCTCTTTCAGATACCCCGTCGGCTCCCCGGTTAGCGCATCGCGCTCCACTTCCCCGAACCCGCTGAAGTCGGCCCGCCCCACTTCGCCGATCCGCAGCGCCCGCGAGTTCGCCCAGCCGGCATGCCCGTCATAGGCGCGCAGAAACGCCGGACGGTCCCGCACTGCCGCATCCAGATCTTCCTTCCGCGCCCGCCGATCGTCCGCGAAGCACGTGTACTGCCACCCCGTCCCCAAAATCCACTCCGCCTGCGGATTCCGCTCCGCATACTCGCGGATGCGCCGCTGCATCTCTTCCATCGTGCAGGCGCCCGTCAGGTCCACCTCCCGCAGACCCCGCGCCCCTTCCAGCAAATGCAGATGCGCGTCGTTGAATCCCGGCATCACGAACTTGCCGCCCACGTCGATCACCCGCGTCTTCGGACCGGCCGCGCGCGCCACCTCGTCGCCCCCGATCGCCGTGATCGTCTTGCCCGTCACCGCCACCGCGCTCACCCAAGGACGCTGCGGCGACCCCGTCCAAACGCGCCCGTTCTTCACGATCAAAGTCGGCTGTCCGACCGCCGTTCCCACCAAACTCAGGATCCAGATCCACCGGAACATGGTTGATCTATTATCCAGGTTTGCCGCCCTCCGGCAAGCGTCCTGCAGACTTAGCCGTTCTAGCTCTCGCGGTCCACGGCCTGAATCAGCGCCCGGATATAGCCATACACAAACGCCGTATATTCGCCGCCCGTCTCGCTCGGCGAGTACACCGTATGGTCCGGATGCACCATGTACGGGTACTCCACCTCTTTGTAAGTCTGCATCGCCTTGAACATGTCCACCGCGCCTTCGTCCGGCGCCACTTCCATATACTCCTCGCGATTGCCGCGAATGTTGCGGAAGTGCACGTTGAAGATCTTCTTGCGTGAGCCGAAGTAACGGATCACGTCATAGATTTCTTTGCCCGGCTCCTGCAGCATTTCGGACACACTGCCCTGGCAGAAATTCAGGCCGTGATACGGGCTCTCCTGAATCGAGACGAACTTCTTCAAGCCCGCCACCGTCGCCAACACCGCCACCACGCCCTGATAGCCCTCCGGTGGCACCGGCGAGTCGTTTGGATGGCAGGCCATGCGCACCTTGTATTCATTGGCCACCGGGATCACGCGGTCCAGAAAGTAAGTGATGCGTTCCCAATAACGATCGGCATCCACCACGCCCGCCCGCGTCAACGGCGGCTCGGCCTTGGCGTCTTTTAACTTGAACGCGCTGTACTGCGTATCGCCCCGCCCTGGCACGCGGCTGGTCCGCAGCACGCCCAGGATGCTCATGTTGTATTTGATGCACGGGATCTTCGCCGCCGCGCAGTTCTTGATCATCGTCTGGATCTGCTCGATGTCGCGATCGCGCTCCGGGCTCTGCCCCAGCATGATTGCCGGATGCCGCTCGCGGTCAATATGGCTCGAAGGCAGAAACGGCGGATTCAGAATGTCCACCGTCATCCCGTACTTGTCGGCGATGTCCGTTAGCTTCTTCAACTCGTCCGCCGTTGCGTAGAGCCGGCCGTCGGCGATCTCCGCCGTCGCCACCACGTTCTTGATGCCCCACCGCCCCAACGACTTGAACCCCTGCTCCGGATCGCGCGGCTGACCAGTTCCCCGTCGTGGACCCCGTCCCTCGCCGGCCGGAGGACCGCCCGGAAACGGACCCCGCCCCCCGCCCTCTCCAAATCCCCCGCCCATCACCGTCGCCCCCAGCTTCATCAGCGCCCGCTTCGGCTTCGCCGCTTTCCCCGCTGCCGGCGCGGCCCCCGCCGCCGCCAGCGCACTCGAACTGACGAATTGTCGTCGATTCATGAATTCAAATCCTTCCCGAGCTTGGCCTGCCATGCCAGCGCATGAACCCGGCCATCGTACTGCCCGGCGGCGGACCTGTCAACGCTACCCCTCCCGCAGCGACCTCGCCGGATCGATCCGCGCCGCTCGCCACGCCGGCCCCGCCGTCGCTCCCGCCGCTACTGCCAGCAGCACCATCGGACCCGCCGCAAAGCTCCACCCATCGTGTGGCGCCACCCCGTAGAGCAACTTCGTGATGAACGTCGTCAGCATCCACGCTGCCGTCACCCCCATCGCCACTCCCGCGCCCACCCGCAGCATGCTTGCCCGCAGCACCTCGCCGGCAATCCGCCCCCGCGATGATCCCAGTGCCAGCCGAATTCCCAACTCCCGCGTTCGCCGCACCACTCCGTGATTCACGACTCCATAGATTCCCGCCGCCGCCATCGCCAGGGCCAACATCGCGAACCCACCCATCAACCAAGCCGTGGACCGTGGTTCCGCCGCCGCGCCCGCCACCACCTCCTCCATCGTTCGCACCTGGCTCACCGCGCATGTCCGGCACACCTCATGCACCAACCCCGCCAGCGCCTTCTCGAGCCCAGCACCTCGCCCGTCCACGCGCGTCACCAGCGACACCGGCATCGTGTGCGCCCGCGCCTGCGACATCGGCTCATACACCTCGCCTTGCACCCATTCCGGCGGCCCCTGCAGGCCGTAGTTCCGCACATCCTCTACCACGCCCACAATCGTCCGCCAAGCCGAGTCGTACACCGGCTTCAATCTCCGCCCCACCGCGCTCCGTCCCGGCCAGTACCGTTGCGCCGTCCGCCGGTCCACCAACACCACCGGCTCGGCGCCGCCCCGGTCCGCCTCGTTGAAGGCCCGCCCCTCCAGCAGCCGGATGCCCAGCACGTCCAGATGCTGCGGCGTCACCGCCGTGCTCCACAGTACGTCGTGCGGTGCCCTCTCGGGCAAAGGATGATCCTCGATCGCCGCGGCAAACGCCTTCACCTCCGGTGTCAGCGGCAGCACGTTCATCGCCGCCACCGCCCGCACCCCGGGATAACTTGCCAGGCGTCCCCGAACTTCCTCCCATTGCGCCTCCGCCCGCGCCGGCGAACTCACCACCGCGCGCGACGGTGTGAACTCCGCCGTTACCACGGACTCTGCCTGGAACCCCGGGTCCACCTGCAGCACCACCCACAAACTCCGCAGCAGCAGCACCGAGCCCACCAGCAACAGACTCGCCAACGCCGCCTCCACCGTAATCAACCCGCCCGCCACGCGTGACCCCCGCCACGCCCCCAGCGAGCGGTCCCGCAACGCCACCACAGCCGGCCACAAGCCGAACAAGAACCCGCTCGCGACCGACGCCACCAGAGTGAACCCCAGCACTCGCTCGTCGACGCTCACCTCCGCCAGCCGCGGCGTTCCCGCCGGCAGCAACTGCCGTAGTGCGGCCACCAAGCCGTAAGCCAGTGCCAGACCCAGCGCCCCGCCCGTCAAGGCCAGCAACCCCGCCTCGGTCAACAACTGCCTCGCTAACCGTCGCGGCGTCGCGCCCAGCGATTGCCGCATCGCGAACTCCTTGGCCCGCGCTGCCATTTGCCCCAGCAACAGGTTGGCGACATTCACGATCGCGATCAGCAGCACCGTTCCCACCGCCGCCAGCAGCAGCCAACCCCGCACGCGCGTCCCGCCGACCAGTGCCTCACGCAAGTCCACCACGTGCAACTCGGAGCCCCACAGATCCGGCATCGGCCACGGAAACATCTTCCGGATGCGCGGCACCGTCGTGGCGAGTTCGGCCCGCAACGCGCTCGCCGTCGCGCCGGCCCGCAAACGCGCGAAGATCACCGTCCCGCCCATGCCCCAATACTCGCCGGCCACCCGCGGATCCAGCCGCATCGTCGTCCACACCTGCGTCTCACTGTTCGGAAAACGAAAGCCTGCCGGCATCACTCCCGCGATCTCGTAAGGCACTTCATCGAGTACCAACGGTCGCCCCACCACGCCGCGATCGCCCCCGTAGCGTTGCTGCCAGAACTCATAACTCAGCACCACCCGCCGTGGACTGCCGGGCCGATCGTCGCTCGCCGCGAACGTGCTGCCCAGCCATGGCGCCGTACCCAATACCGCAAAGAAGCTCGCCGACACCTCGGACCCCTTCACTCGCTCCGGCATCATCCCCGCCCGCGGAATCAGCGTAAAGGCGCGGGTTCCCTGATGCGCGGCATAGTCGCCCAACTGGCTCGTCCGCCGCGCTACCTCGAACGGTCCGCGCATGCCGATGCCCTCCGCGGACACCAGTCGCTCCGGCTGCGGATACGGCAGCGCCCGGATCAGCACCGTGTCCACCACGCTAAACACCGCCGACGTCGCTCCAATCCCCAGCGCGATCGTCACCAGTGCCAATGCCGTGAACGTTCGCCGCTTCAGCAACAACCGTCCGGCGAATCCCGCGTCCTGCCGCAGGTCATCCCACCACCGCACGCCGCGCGCGTCGCGGCACTCCTCTTCGATCCGCTGCCGCCCCCCGAACGTTGCGCGCGCCTCCCGCTCCGCCTCGGCCCGCGGCATCCCCCGCCGCACCAGCTCTTCCACTTCGCTCGCCAGATGATCCGCCATCTCGGCTTCCAGCTCCGCTTCCATCCGGGACCGCCGCAGGATCGCCCGCAACCTCCACCACCCCATCTGTGCCCACCGCATCACAGGGACTCCAGGATGCCGTTCACGGCCGTCGAGAGGCGGGTCCAATTCTCCGCCTCCTGCTTCAGTGCCCGCCGTCCCGCCGCCGTCAGCGAGTACACCTTCGCCGGCCGCCCCGATTCCGGCGACTCCTGCCAGGCCCCCCGAATCCATCCCTGCGCTTCGAGCTTATGCAGCGCCGGGTACAGCGACCCATGGCTCACCTGCAGCGTCTCGTTCGACATCTGCCGCAGCCGCTGCGAGATCGCCCAGCCCGTCTTCGGCTCCAAATGCAAAATCGTCAGAATCAGCAGGTCCAGCGTGCCCTGCAACAGCGCGGTCGGTTTGCTCATATGTCCTCAGATAACCGACATATGTCGGATACCTGAATCATAGACGATGGCTCCGCCTCGTGGTGAGCCTCTCCTAGCGAAAAAAATTAGCCCTGCCGCCCTGCCAACATCTTGCGATACGCCTCTTCCAACTGGCTCTTCGCGTCCGCGTTCAGTCCTTCCGGCAATTCCTCGGGCGAGTATTGCCGACACAGCGCAACCGTCTGCTTCAAGCTCTCCACGAACTCGATGCACGGCGCACAGTCCTTCAAATGCTCTTCGAGCTGCGCGCACGCTTCCGGCGGCAGTTCGAGATCGAGATAGCTCGAGAGCGCCGCAAAAATCTGTCGGCAATCCTCGGTCGGCTGATGCTGGCTCAATGGACCTCCGCTTGTGCGCCCCGCAGGCGCGCGTCCAAATGCTTGCGGATCGCCAACCGCGCCCGATGCAAACGCGTCTTCACCACTTCCTCACTCACGTCCAGAATCTGCGCCGTCTCTTGCGTGCTCAGCTCTTCCATGTCTCGCAGCAACACCACCGCCCGGTAAAGCTCCGGCAACTCTCGGATCGCGCTCTGTAACTCCCGATGCATCTCCTTGCGGAGTGCTTCGTCCTCCGGCAATCTTGACCAATCGGCGATCTCGAGCTTCAAGTGCCCACCGTCGGTCCGTTTCGCCGGCATCAGCGAATCGAGCGAAATCTCCTGCTTCGCCTTCGGTGCAAACACACTGCGCCGCCGCTTGATCAGGCACGCATTCTTCGCAATGCGAAACACCCACGGACGAATCCGCTCCGGCTCGCGCAACTCGGCAAACTTCTCAAACACGCGCAACAGCGTCTCCTGCGCCACTTCCTCGGCATCTTCGCGTTGACCGCACATCAACCAGCTGTAGTTGAAGATCTTCCCGCGGAAATGCTCGACAAACTGTTCGAACGCACCTGGTTCGCCGGCCATTAATCGCCGGGCGAGCGTTGTTTCGCCTTCCCGTTCCATGTCTTGCGATTGTAGCTGGGCCAGTCTCGCTCATGTCCTTCCGGATTCATTCGCCCGTCAAAGGTGACAAAAAATAATTCGCCTCACCTCTGTCACGTTTCTCGCGCGACTGCATCTTGCACGGCGAGTACCCGCATGAAACCACTGTTTGCTCTGGCGCTTGCTGTGACAGCCAGCGCCCAGGATTCCCTTAGTTTGAAAGAAGCTGTCACCCGCGCTCTCACTGGCCATCCGGCGCTGGCCGCTGCGGCCGCCGCCCGCGATGCTGCGCATGAAGGTGTCGTCCAGGCCCATAGCGGGCGCCTTCCCAAAGTCAATTACTCCGAGTCCTGGACGCGCAGTGACAACCCCGTCTTCGTCTTTTCCTCCTTGCTCACCCAGCGGCAGTTCACCGCTTCGAACTTCGCCTTGCCCACGCTCAATCAGCCGGACTTCCTCAACAACTTCCAGTCCCAAGTCATTGCCGACCAGACCCTCTACGACGCCGGCAAAACCAAACGCGCCACCGATCTCGCCAAGCTCAGCGAGAACCACTCCGCCGAGTCGCTCCGCCTCGCCCGCCTGAGCGTCGTCGCCCAAGTGGCCCGTGCCTACTACGCCACTCTCCTGGGCACCGAGCAACTGCGCGTCACCGCGCAAGCCCTGCGCTCCGCCGAGTCCGACCTCGAACGCGCCGACGCCCGCCGCCAATCCGGCCTCGCCACTGACGCCGACGTCCTCTCCATCAAAGTCCACGTCGCGAAGGTCCACGAAGAGCAGATCACCCGCCGCGCAGACCTCCAGGTCGCCCAGGCCGCTCTCAACGAAGCCATGGGCCTGCCCCTCGACGACGCCCATACCCTCACCACGCCTCTCACGCCCTTGCCCCTTCGCCTCGATGCGCCCACCGCCGTGGACGACCGCCCCGAAGTCCGCCAGGCACGCCTCGCGCAGAACGTCGCGGCCACCCGCCAGGCCGACGCCCGCTCCAACTATCTGCCTCAGGTCTACGCGCGCGGCGTCTTCGAAGCGGACCGTCAGCGCTTCATCAACCGCGGCGGCGCCAACTGGCTCGTCTCCATCGGCCTCCGCTGGAACCTCTTTAACGGCTTTGCCGACCGCTCCCGGATTGCCGAAACCGTCGCCGCCCAGCGCCAAGCCGACGCCGACCTCCGCCGCACCGAGTCCGGCGTCCGCCTACAGGTCCGCCAAGCCTGGGCCGCGCTCGAAGCCGCGCAGCAGCGCATCGCCACTGCGCGCGCCGCCGTCGCTGCCGCGCAGGAAAGTCTGCGCATCTTCCAGAATCGCTACGGCGCCGGCCTCGCCACCGTCACCGATCTGCTGCGCACCGAAACCGCGCTGCTCGAAACTCAAGCCCGCGAGTTGGCTGCCGTCCATGACCAGCGCGTCGCCGCCACCCTGCTACAACTCGCCGCCGGCACCTTGTCGGCCGAATCGGAGGTATTGAACTAATGCGAACCCTGCTGTTGGTTTCGCTTCTTACTCTGGCGGCGTGCCGCCGGCCGGAGGCCCCACCCAAGCCTCCGCCGGCGGCGCCGGTCGCCGTTACCACCGCGGCCATCGCCGTCGGGCCCGTCGTGTCGTCTTATGACGCCACCGGCACCGTGCGTTCCAGCGCCACCGCCACAGTCTCCGCGCGCCTGATGGGCTACGCCAAAGAAGTCCGTGCTCGCGTCGGCGACCACGTCGCCGAAGGACAACTGCTCGTCCTCCTCGATGCCCGCGACCAGGAAACCGGCGTGCGCCAAGCCGAAGCCGCCCGCGAAGAGCTGCGCTTGGCCATCCCCGAAGCCGACAGCGCCGTCGCCGGCGCTAAGGCGCAAAGCGAACTCGCTGAACTCACCCTGCAGCGTCTTCAGGACCTCTTCCAGAAACGCTCCGTCACGCAGCAGGAACTGGACGAAGCCATCGCTCGGCGTAAAGCTGCCCAGTCCGCTTTCGACATGGCTCGCGCCCGCCGCAGTCAGTTGGACGCCAAGCTCACCCAGGCCGAACAAGGCCTCCACCTCGCCGGACTCCAGCAAGGCTACGCCCGCGTCACGGCGCCCTTCGCCGGCCTCATCACCACGCGCACCGTCGAACCCGGCACCCTCACCATGCCCGGCATGCCGCTGTTCACCCTCGAACGCGACGGCGCCTTCCGCCTCGAAGCCAATGTCGAAGAGAGTCGCCTCGGCTCCATCCGCCTCGGTCAATCCCTCCCCGTTTTCCTCGGTGACGCCTCCACACCGCACTCCGGCCGCGTCAGCGAAATCGTCCCGCTCATCGACTCCGCCACGCGCACCGGCATCGTCAAAATCGACCTGCCCGCCGTCCCCGGCCTCCGCTCCGGTCTCTTCGGCCGCGCCAGTTTCGCCGCCACCGGCCGCGAAGCGCTTCTGGTCCCCCTCGCCGCGTTGGTCGAACGCGGCCAACTGCAATCCGTCTTTGTCGCCGAAGGTTCCACTGCCCGCCTGCGCCTGGTGACGCTCGGCGCGCGTACGGCGCTGGGCGCGGAAGTCCTCTCCGGCCTCTCGCCCCACGAAACCGTGATCAGCCCCGTGCCGCCCGGCCTGCTCGACGGCGCGGCGATCGAGGTGCGGCGATGAGCGCTCGCTTAGGCCCGTCCGGCCGCCTGGCGCACGCCTGGATCGATTCCAAGCTCACGCCCCTGGTGATCGCCGGCTCCCTCCTGTTGGGCTTCTTCGCCGTCGTGCAATTGCCGCGCGAAGAAGAGCCGCAGATTGTCGTTCCCATGGTCGACGTCTTTGTCGAGATGCCCGGCGCCAGCCCGCGCGAAGTGGAAGAGCGCGTCACCAAGCCCATGGAAAAACTCCTCTGGGAGATCCCCGGCGTCGAGTACATCTACTCCACCTCCAGCCCCGGCTCCTCGGTCGCCATCGTCCGCTTCCTCGTCGGGCAGAACGAAGCCGAAGCCATCGTCCGCCTCAAAGAAAAGCTCAACGCCCATCGCGACCTCATCCCGCCCGGCGCGTCCGCTCCACTCGTGAAGCCCCGGGTCGCTCGACGATGTCCCCATCCTCGCCCTCACCTACTGGAGCGACCGCTATAGCGACTTCGAACTCCGCCGCCTCGTCGCTCAGGTACATGACACCGTCACCCAAACTCCCGACGTCCTCCGTCGTGCAGATCATCGGTGGCCAGCGCCGCGAACTGCGCGTCACGCTCGATGCCGGCCGCCTCGCCGCCTACGCGCTTACTCCGCTGCAAGTCGCCCAGTCTCTCGAAGGCGCCAACCGCAAACTGCCCGCCGGCGAATTCACGCGCGGCAACCAACAAATCCAACTCGAAGCCGGCCAGTTCCTCACCAATGCGGAGGACGTTCGCTCTGTCGTGGTCGGCGCCGCCGGCGGCAAGCCCGTCTTCGTGCGCGACGTCGCCCAAGTCACCGATGGCGGCGAAGAGCCTTCGGAGTACGTCAGCCACATCGCCGGTGGCCGCGCTCACTCTGCCGTCACCCTCGCCATCTCCAAGCGCAAGGGCACCAACGCCGTCACCGTGGCGGAGGAGGTCCTCGCCCGCGTCCGCCGCCTCGAAGGCCAGATGATCCCCGCCGACGTGCACCTGACCATCACGCGTCACTACGGCGAAACGGCCAAGGACAAATCGAACGAACTCCTCGAGCACATGCTCATCGCCGTCATCTCCGTCAGCGCGCTCATCGCCCTCACTCTCGGCTGGCGGGGGAGTCGCTGATCGTTTTCACCACCATTTCCGGTCACGCTCGCCCTCACCCTCACGGTCTTTTACTTCTACGGCTACACGCTCAACCGCATCACGCTGTTCGCCCTCATCTTCTCGATCGGCATTCTGGTGGACGATGCCATCGTCATCGTCGAGAACATCGTGCGCCATTGGCGCATGCCCCTCAATCAGGGCCGCCCGCCCTACGAAGTGGCCGCCGAAGCGGTGGACGAAGTCGGGAACCCCACCATCCTTGCGACGCTCGCCGTTGTCGGTGCCATCCTGCCGATGGCCTTCGTCGGCGGCCTGATGGGCCCCTACATGCGCCCCATCCCGATCGGCGCCACGGCCGCCATGCTCTTCTCGCTGGTCACCGCTCTCATCGTCCGCGCCCTGGGCTGCGGTCCGGATTCTGCGCCCCACTGATGCCGGCCACGAACCCGGCCACGAAGACCTGTTTACGCGCTTCTATCGCCGCACCATGGGCGCCCCTCCTGCACAACCCGGCCCGTCGCGCCGCCTTCCTTGGCCTCGTCGCCGTGCTGTTGCTCGGTTCCTGCTCGCTCTTCTACTTCGGCTTGGTGAAGGTGAAGATGCTGCCCTTCGATAACAAAAAGCGAATTCCAAGTCATCATTGACCTGCCCACGGGGACGCCGCTTGAAGAGACGGCGCGGGTGGCACGCCTGTTGGCGACAGAGGCGCAAAAAACAACCGGAGGTGGTGAACCTGCAAGCCTATGTCGGCACCGCCTCTCCCTATAACTTCAACGGCCTCGTCCGTCATTACTATCTCCCGCCGCGGCCCACAAGTAGCCGACTTACAGATCAACTTACAAGCCAAAGACGACCGCCACTTACAAAGTCACGAGATTGCCAAGCAAATGCGCCTGCGTCTGCAGCCGCTCGCCGAAAAGTGGGGTGCCCGGATCAAAGTGGCCGAAGTTCCGCCCGGCCCTCCCGTCCCTCCAAACCCTGGTCGCCGAAATCTACGGGCCGGATCTCACCGAACGCCTCAGCCTCGCCGCCCGGGTGCGCGATGTCCTCCACCGCACCGCTGGTGTCGTCGACGTCGACTGGTACGTCGAAGACGATCAGCGCAAGCTCGAACTCCCCATCGATGGAAGAAAAGGCGGCCCTGCACGGCATCTCAGCCGACGAAGTCGCCCGCACGCTGCGGCTCGCCGTTTGCCGGTTACCCCCACCGGACTCCTCCACGCGCCCGGCGATAAGGAGGACGTCCCCCGTCACCCTTCGCTTCAATCGCGGCACCCGCGCGAACCTCGATCAACTCGGCGCCATTCGCGTCGGCCGCGGTTCCACCGTCGCCCTCAGCGAACTGCTTCGCCCCGCGCGAATCGGTCCTCGAGAAGAGCAGCTACCACAAGAACCTGATGCCGGTCACCTATGTCCACCGCCGACGTGGCCGGGCGCCATGGAAAGCCCCGTCTACGCCATCCTCGCCCTCATGCCCGAAGTGGCTAAGATCCGCCCCCGCGAAGGCTACGAGTTAGTCCAGAACATGGCCGCCTTGCCTGCCGACGGCAGTCGCTACGCGATGAAGTGGGACGGCGAATGGCATGTCACCTATGAGGTCTTCCGGGACTTGGGCTTTCGCCTTTGCCGCCGTCCTGATCGTCATCTACGGCTTGGTGGTCGGCTGGTTCCAGTCGTTCATCACACCGCTGGTGATCATGGCCGCCATCCCGTTCTCTCTCGTCGGCATCATCCCCGCGCATGGGGCCATGGGCGCGTTTCTTCACCGCCACTTCCATGATCGGCTTCATCGCCGGCGCGGGCATCGTCGTGCGCAATTCCATCATCCTCGTGGACTTCGTGGAACTGCGGCTCAAGGAAGGCCAGCCCTTGGATCAAGCCGTCATCGAAGCGGGCGCCGTCCGCTTCCGGCCCATGCTGCTCACCGCCGCCGCGGTCGTCGTCGGCTCGTCCGTGATTCTCTTTGACCCCATCTTTCAGGCCTCGCGATTGCGCTGATGGCCGGTGAGATTGCCTCACTCCTGCTCTCGCGCATGACCGTTTCCCGTTCTTTATTTCCTGGCACGCCGAAGGAGGGCGACTGTATGACCGTAGATCGTTGGCTGCGTTTGGTAGCCGGCTTTTTTGTGATGCTGTCCGTAGCATTGGGGCACTACGTGAACCCCAACTGGTATTGGTTCACGGCCTTCGTCGGGGCGAATCTCTTTCAATCCGCCTTCACGAACTGGTGCCCGATGATGACGTTCTTGCGGAAGCTGGGGCGTGCGCGGCTAAACCGCCAACGCCTGCTCGATGTCCGGCGATGATTGTCTTCTGCTGCTTCAATGCCGATCGAAAAGCGCACCAGGTTATCGGTGATCCCCAGCCGCGCGCGCTGCTTGGGCGGCACGTCGCGATGCGACGCCACCAGCGGATACAGGCACAGCGTGTGGACATCGCCCAACGAAGTCCCGGGCACGGGCCAACCGCAGCGCGTCCATAAAGCGGAACACGTCCGGCTTCTCCGCGCCGCGAATGCGGAAGCTCACCATCGCGCCGTAGAGGCCGTCCACAAAAAGGCGGTCGATCACGGCGCGGTCGGGATGCTGCGGGGTCGTCCAGGTAATGCACCAGTTCCACCTTCGGATGCTGGCGCAGCCAGGCCGCGATCTTGGCCGCGTTCTGGCATTGGCGCTCCATGCGCAACGGAAAAGTCTTCACGCCGCGCATCGTCAAATACGCTTCGAACGGTCCGATCACCGGCCCGTAAGTCCGCGACAGTTGGCGGAATGAATGGCTCATGCTCGGCGTCGTAGGTGATCAGGCCGGCCAGGACATCGCCATGGCCTCCCAGATACTTCGTGCCCGAATGCACCACCACATGCGCCCCATGTTCCAGCGGACGCACCAGCAGCGGCGTCGCAAACGTGTTGTCCACCAGGAAGACGCAATGGTGCGCGCGGCACAGCTTGCCCAGCGCCTCGAGATCGGCCACCCGTAGGGTGGGGTTCGACACCGTTTCCATCAACAGCACGCTGGGCTTCTCGTCCACCAGCGCCTTTTCGATCGCCGCCAGATCGCAGATGTCGACGAACGTGGTGGTGGTGCTGAACGGCTCCATCACCTTGGTCAACATGTTGATCGTCGCCCCGTAAAGCTGGCTCGCGCACAGGATGCGCTTCGGACGGTCGAGCAGAATCGCGTGCAGCGCCAGATGCAGCGCCGCCATGCCGGAGGCACAGGCGATCGTGCCATGTCCGCCTTCCAGCGCATTCACCACTTCTTCCAGCGCGGGCTACCGTCGGGTTGTCATAGCGCAGGTAGGAATAGCCGTGGTCTTCGTGACCGAAAATCTTGTCCACCACTTCCGACGAATCGTAGAAGTAGGTGGACGACAAATGAATCGGCGTGGTGGACGGCGTGTAATCACGCCGCTTTCCGGCGCCAAGGCCAGCGCGTTTGCGGTCGCCGGCATGGACCGCTTTCGAATGAATGTTCACGATTTCCGTTTCCAGCGCGCTCCGTCCTTCGTGTCTTCGAGGATGATGCCCGCTGCCAGCAGTTCGGCCCGGATCTCGTCCGACCGCTGAAAATTCTTGTTCTTCTTCGCCTGGGATCGCTCGGCCACCAGGGCGTCGATCGCCGCATCGGCGAGTCCGCCTTCGGCCACCGTCGGCTTCAGCACTTCGAACACGCCTTCGAACCGCTCGAGCACGCGGCGCGCGCTCGCGACGTTGCCCGCCTTAAAATCGCCGGCATCCATCGCTGAGTTGGTGTCGCGCACAAACTCGAACACCGCGGCCAAGGCTTCGGCCGTGTTCAGGTCGTCGTCCATGCCGGCTTCGAAATCCGTCAGCGCTTTCGCCGCGCGCTCTTCGAGAGTCGCGTTAGTGCCTTCGGGATACTTGTCCGTTTCCAGGCGCAGCACGTAGTTGCGCAGGCGCTCGATCGAGGTCGCCGCGGCCTTCAGGCCGTCGAAGCTGAAGTTCAGCTTTTTGCGATACGGCACCGAGGCCAACAGATAGCGCACCGTCTCCGGCGCATGGCCCATCTCCATCAGCTCGCGCCAGGGTGTAGATGTTGCCGAGCGACTTCGACATCTTCGAGAAGTCCACCAACAGGTGCTCGCAGTGCAGCCTAGTAACGCGCAAACGGCTGGCCGCTGCAGCCTTCGGACTGCGCGATCTCATTCTCATGATGCGGAAACATCAGGTCGATCCCGCCGGCGTGAATGTCGAGCGTATTGCCCAGATACTTGGTCGCCATCGCCGAACACTCGATGTGCCAGCCCGGGCGCCCATTGCCGAACGGCGTTTCCCAGAACGGCTCGTTGTCCTTGCGGGACTTCCACAACACGAAGTCGCGCGCGTCGTCCTTGTCGTACTCATCCACATCGACGCGGGCCCCCGAACGGATGCCGCCAAAGTCGTTGTGCGAGAGCTTCCCATAGCTCGGGAACTTGCCGATCCGGTAGTAGACGCTGCCGTCGCTCTCGTACGTGAAACCCTTTTCCTGCAGGGTCTCGATCATCGCCACCATCTCGGGAATGTGCTCGGTGGCGCGCACCAGCCGCCACGGCGGCATGAAGCGCATCTTCGCGCAATCCTCGATAAAGGCCTTCTCGTAGCCCGCCGTGTACTCGCCCATGGGGATCCCCTTGGCCATCGAGTTCCGGATGATCTTGTCTTCCACGTCGGTGATGTTCATCACGTCGTGCAGGACAAAATCGCGCGCTTTCAGCCAGCGGCGAAGAATGTCATTGAAGGTGAAGGTCCGCAGGTTACCGATGTGCGCGTAGCTGTACACGGTAGGGCCGCAGGTGTACATGCGGACCGTGTTGTTCTCGGACGGAACGAAATCCTCCACTTGGAGGGTGAGGCTGTTGTAGAGGCGAATGCCCATAGGGGTCTGAAGTATAAGTACTTATCGTACTATGCGGCTTTGGGCATTACGCGTTTCGGTCAATTTCTGGGTCACTGCGGTCTTCAGCACCGGCGTCAGATCGGGCGCCAGGCGCGTCAGTGTGCTGACGTATCCCGGGTTGCCCGAGGTGCTGAAGTTCAGGTAAAGCGTAATGGTGAAGCCGGCCAGTTGCGGATACTTGTCGGCCAAGCCCTTGCTGATGGCCTTGACGTAGGCTTCCGGCGCCGCCGTACCGCCGGTGTTCCGGATGAACTGGGTCACGTCGTTCCGGATGGCGGTGACGTCGACGAACTGGTCGTCGGCTGCCGTGTCCAGGTAAACCACGGTCAGATTGGTCTGGGCGATGCGATTGCCAAGAGGTTCCACCGACGCGATAAAGTCCGAACTGATGAGGCCACGGGGTGAGTCCTGAGCAACCAGAGCGAGCGGCACGAGCAACCAAAGAAGCAAATTGCGCATATCTTCGATTTTACGTGTCTCGGTTGGGGTACCGAAAGCAGGGAAGTACCGGGGCTAACGGTTCTGCCCCTTTTCGTCGCGAGGGCTTAGTCTATGGCCCATGCGCACCTACCGCACCGTCAGTTTGCTCTACGCGCTGAACTTTCTGGTCGCGCTGTCGGTGGCGCGCTGGGGCTTCGCCCTGGGGTGGCTGTTGCTGGCCGTCGGCTACGCCCTCATGGCGGGTTTGCCGGCCTGGCTGTGGGTGGCTTCGCGCGATCGCAAATGGGACTCACCCCGTTGGGTCGGCGGGCACTTCTGCCTCAACCTCGCCATCGTTGTTCTCTTTATCGATCTTCTGCAGGACCGCCTCTTTCCATAGCCCCCACAGTTCGGGTAAGATGAAGTTGTCGGTCGCACCGTGCTGGGAGATCGTCTAACGGTAGGACCGCAGACTCTGACTCTGCTTATCGGGGTTCGAATCCCTGTCTCCCAGCCATTCCTCTTTTTCCCTCAAAAAACTGCTGCAGTAAGCGTTGGCATTCCGCCGCCAAAACCCCTTCGACAACTTCCACCCGGTGATTGAGCAGGTCGCTATCGGCGAGCTGAAACTTGCTGCGCACGCCGCCGAAACGCAGGTCGCGCGCGCCGAAGACCAGGCGGGCGACACGCGCATGGACAATGGCGCCGGCGCACATGATGCACGGCTCGAGCGTCGTGTAGAGGGTGCAGTCCAACAGGCGGTAGTTGCCGGAAGCAAGGGCCGCTTCGCGCAGGGCGAAGATCTCGGCATGGGCCGTGGGGTCGAGGTTCGCGATCGGGGCGTTCGAGCCTTCGCCGAGGATGCGTCCGTCGGCGCTCACCAGCACCGCGCCCACGGGCACTTCGCCGCGGTCGGCGGCGGCTTGGGCCAGCCGCAGCGCGTGGCGCATGTACTGCTCGTCGGTGAGCACTTAGAAGTTGAAGCGGTCCAGCGTCACGCCGAGGAAGGCGACGCACATCTCGTCTTCGGTGCCTTCGCCCCAGGTGACGCGCTTCGGCGGGTTGCTGGGGTTGCGCGGGTTGCCGGTCGAGTTGTCGTACTTACAGGAGAGCTTGAGCGTGGTGCCCTGCGCCGCCGCTTGGGGCTCGGTGAAGGTGTAGGGTCCTTGCCAGTTGAAGTCCCACTTGTCGATGAAGATGAAAGGCTTCGACTCGGTGCCGCGCGTGAGGTCGATGCGGATCTCCTTGCCCAGCAGGTGCATGTGTGGGAACAGGTTCACGACGTGGGCGTCAAGGAAGAACGGCACCGTAAAGCTAGTGGTCTCGACGTGGTCAGTGACATCGGGCGGGATGTTCAGCTTCTGTTGCACCAGGGGCAGGAAGAAGAGCGGCTTCTGCACGCGGGACTTCGCATAGTAAATGCCGACGCGCGTCTGGTCCGGGTCACGGTTGACGGCCGTGTAATAGTGCACCTGCATCACGATGCGGGCCTTCTTACTGAGCGGGATGCCGACGCCGTCGGGCAGGAGATGGGCGCGGGTGCCGGGAGCCCAACCGCCGAGCGTATAGGCCAGATTCGAAGCCAGATTCGCCAGGTCCGTCAGGTTCAGGCTGCCGCCGATCGGGGTGCCGGGGCCGCCGAGGCAAGTGTAGCCGGGACCTTCTTCGGCAGCGTCTAGCTCTTCGGCTTTCCCCGTCTGGTCCAGGTAGAGGATCACGTGGTGGACGGCGGCGCGGTTGCCGGGCAGGATGTCGATGGCGGAGACGTACTTGTCTTCTTCGAGCCCGGTGGGCAGGAGGAAGCAGCGGTAGGTGTCTTTGGCGCGGGGCGGGGTGAAGGCTTCGGGCATCTTCACCACCAGGTCCGGGTCGCCCAGGCTCCAGTCGCCTTTGGAGGGCAGCGGTTCGGGCAGTTCGGAGGGCTCACCGAGCGGGGTACCGTGCTCGATCCACGAGATCAGGTCGAGCTTTTCAATCTCAGTCAAGGCGAAACTGTCGCGGAATTCGCCGTGTCCGGCGACCGGCTTCCAGGGCGGCATGAGGCCCGCGTTGACGACACGCTTGATGTCTTCGCTCCACGCGACGGCGTCGTCGTAAGTCGTTAAAGCGAAGGGGGCTATGTCATTCGGGCGGTGACATTGCTGGCACTTGGTCTGCACGATGCGAGAGATCTCACGCGCGTAGGTGACTTCGGCAGCGAGCGGCAAGGCAGCGAAAAAAGCGAGCAAGAGGAGACGGTGCATGCGGATGTTAGTAGAAAGCGCCCTTTAAGCAACTATAAACCCAGCTTGGCGAATGGGATTCACATTGAATTGACTTAATCATTAATTTTGCTTAAATTTATCTCACTGGGGTGAGCTGCTGCATTTTTGTGGCGAGTCTCCATGCGCTAAGGGCTAACCGTCCGGCGCACTTTCGTCTGGGGGTGTGGAGTGAAGCGCTTCACTACTTTCGCAACGATCCTGGTCTGCCTATCCCTGTCGCTGGCAGCCCAAACTACATCAGAAATCCTCGGACTGGTAACGGATGAATCCGGTGCCGCCATCGCCGACGCCAAGCTTTTGGCCAAGAACGTCGAGACGGGGCTTACTTACTCAGGTGCCACCGGGGAGGCCGGCCAATTTCGGCTGCCCACGTTACCGCCCGGCAAATACGAACTGACGGTGGAGAAGACCGGGTTTGCCAAGTACATTCAGAACGCGATCGAACTGCAGTTGGGCCAGCGCGCTGACCTGGCCATCAAGCTGAAGGTGTCCTCTTCGGCCGAGACCATTACGGTCTCGAGCGAAGCGCCGCTGATCAACACCACCAACTCCGAAGTCGGGGTGAACTTTGACAGCAAGCGTATTTCGGAACTGCCGCTCGCGCCCAACCGTAACATCCTGAACATTGCTTTGCAGGTCGCCGGCGTGAGCCAGCTTTCTTCGGGTAACTCGACGTTTGCTTCGGGCGGCGTGGCGTTCTCGGTGAACGGTATGCGGACGCGCTCGAACAACTTCATGATCGATGGCGCGGACTCGAACAACTCGTCGCTCGGCGGGTTGGTGCAGGAGATCAACAATCCGGACACGATTGCCGAGTTCCGGATGATCACGAATCAGTTTCTGCCGGAGTACGGCCGCTCGGCCGGGTCGGTGGTGACGATGACGACCAAGAGCGGGACGAATTCGTTCCACGGGTCGGGTTACTGGTTCTACAATTCGAACGCGTTCAACTCGCGTTCGAATCTCGACAAGCGGACGTTTACGAAGGCGCCGTGGCGCAACGAGCACCAGCGGGCGTTTACGATTGGCGGACCGGTGATCAAGAACCGGACGTTCTTCTTCGGATCGCTGCTGCGTTCGACGGATAACCGGTTTGCGTCGGGCACGGCGATTGGCGCGGCGCCGACGGAGGCGGGCCGGCAGGTGTTGCAGTCGATTGCGGCGAATCGGCCGCAGATCCGGGCGTTGCTGGACAATCTGCCAGCGGCGCAAAGTTCGGTGGGCGCGTCGGTGACGGCGGTGGTGAATGGGAACACGATCACGGTGCCGACGGGCACTTTGTCCGGTGCGGCGCCGAATACGTTCGCGGCGTGGCAATCGTCGGGGCGCATCGATCACCGGTTCAGCGAGAAGCACAACCTGTTCGGGCGCATCATGTACGACACGCGGCAGAGCGTCAGCGGGCAGGCGGTGCCGTCCGGCTTGACTACGCAATCGCCGGCGGAGCGCGGCGCTTACAACATCGGGTTGACGAGCAACTTCCGCAGCAACATGTTCAACGAACTGCGGCTGAACTATCAGCGGTTCACCAACAGCAGCATCGCGGCGGACACCAAGGCGCTGACGATTCCGAGTTTTGAAGTGGCGGCGTTTGGCCTGGTCGGCTTTAACGCGGCGGACTCGCGCACGGCGGTCGGGCTCGCGGTGAACCTGCCGCAATCGCAGATCAACAACAACTACCAGATCTCGAATAACCTCTCGATTCTGAAGGGCACCCACGCCTTCAAAATGGGCGTGGACATGCGCCGCGTGGAGCAGGTGCAGGACTTCAATCCGACCTTGCGCGGGCGCCTGAGCTACGAGACGCTGCAGCAACTGGTGGATGACACGCCCGCGGTGCAATCGATCAACGTGTTGCAGCCGGGCCTGCCGACCTTCCAGAACTATCGCTACTACGACTACTTCGCCTTCTGGCAGGATGAGTGGCGCGTCAAGCCGACGTTCACGCTGACCTACGGGATCCGCTATGAGACGCCGGGCAACGCGTTTGCGTGGCTGCAGAAGGTGAACGATCAAGTGGTGGCGCGCAACAACAACGCGCCGGGCTACCGCATGGATCCGGCGCCGGCGCGCGACCGGAACAACTGGGCGCCGCGCGTGGGCTTCAACTGGCGGTTGCCGAAGATGGGTTTCATCACCGGTGACGGCAAGATGGTGCTGCGCGGCGGTTACTCGCGGACCTACGACCTGATCTTCAACAACATTGCGCTGAACATCTACAGCGCGTGGCCGTTTACGCAAGTGGAAACGCGCGCGGCGAACACGGCGGGCGGCTTCGCCTACATTGACGGCATCCGGGCGGGCTCGATCCGGCCGCCGGCTCCGTCGCAGCCAAACCAGATTGCGCGGACGATTGTGGACTCCGGCTTCCGGGCTCCGCTGGCCGAGCAGTTCTCGGTGAACCTGCAACGCGAAGTGGGCGGGGGCATGGCGTTGACGGCAGGCTGGATTGCGACCAAGGGTACGGCGCTGTTCCAGTCGCTGGACGGCAATCCGACGGTGCCGGGCACGGTGGGGGCGACGCGCGTGGATCCGACGCGGGGCGTGATTCGCCATCGGGCGAACAGCGCGGCTTCGATCTATCACTCGTTCCAGACGAGCCTGGAGAAGCGGTTCAGCCGCGGGTTCCAGTTCTCGGGCCACTATACGTGGAGCACGTTTATCGACGATGCGTCGGAAGTGTTCAACGCGTCGGTGGCGGGCGAAGTGGCGGTGCCGCAGGATTCGTTCAACCGCCGGGCGGACCGGGGCCGGTCGACGTATGACCGTCCGCACCGCTTCACGGTGAACGCGCTGTGGGAGTCGCCGTGGATGAAGGACCAGAAGAACGTGGCCGGCTACATCGTGGGCGGCTGGAGCGTGGGCGGCTTCGTGACGTTCCAATCGGGAGCTCCTTTCTCGGCTTTGGCCGGGGCGGACCCGGGCCGGCGGTTATCGGGCATCGACTCGCTGATCGGCAACTCGATCCGGGCGAACGTGGCGACGAATCTGGATTTGTCATCGATGTCGCTCGAGGACATCCTGATCGCCGGTGGGCGGAATCTGTTCAGCGCGCCGACGGTGACGAATCCGTTGGGCAACGCCGGCCGCAATATTCTGCGGGCGGACGGCATCAACAACCTGGACTTCGTGATCAATAAGCGGGTCCGGATTCCGGTGGAAGGCCACTCGTTGAACTTCCGGTTCGAGTTCTACAACGCGACGAACTCGCGGGACTTCGGCATTCCGACGGCGGCGATCAATTCGGCGGCGTTCGGCAATCAGTGGAACACGAACGGAGGCAACCGGCGCATCGTGATGGGTGCGCGGTACGCGTTCTAGACGCCGGTGGAGTGAAAAGGGCCGTGCCTGCGGGCACGGCCCTTTTCTATTTGACGAAACGAACCCGGGAGTTATTGATTTTAAACGACTTGGTATTTTGTGAGTCCGTCGGGCAGGTAGAGGACCTCCACGGGCTGAAGGTAGCATGGCGAGGGAAGGAAGCTGCGAGGCGGCACAGGGGTGGGAGGGGGTAAGTGATTCAAACGGCGCGAGTTCCAGGTGGAACTCGCGCCGTAAAAAAGCGGTGAACGGCTACTCGTTGCGGAGAGCGGTCATGGGGTCGAGCGAAGCAGCCCGGCGGGCGGGTGCGTAGCTGGCGAGCAGGCCCGCTAGGGCGAGCAAGGCGACGGCGCCGGCCATGGTGGCGAGGTCGTAGGGTTTGAGTCCGTAGAGCATGCTGGCGGCGCCTTGGCCGGCCCAGAGGGCGAGGGCGGTGCCGATGAGGAGGCCGATGACCAGGAGGAGGCCGGTTTCGCGGAGGACGAGGGCGATGACGCTGCCGCGATCCGCGCCGAGGGCCATGCGGACGCCGATTTCGCTTTGCCGGCGGGCGACCATGTAGGCGATGACGCCGTAGAGTCCGAGGGCGGCGAGCAGGACAGCGAGAACGGCGAAGGCGCCGGAGAGCATGGCCATGAGCTGTTCACGCAGAAGCGAGTCCTGAATCTGCGAAGAGAAGGAGCGGAACTCCAGGGCCATGGTGGGATTGACGGCGAGCAGGGTTTGACGGACGGCGTTGATGGCGGCGCTGGGGGAGCCGGAGACGCGGAGAACGAGGTTGGTGCCGGGCGCGGGGCGATCGTCCTGCGCCATGGGGAAGAAGGCGACGGGGCGGAAGTCCTCGCGGAGCTCGTAATATTTGGCGCTCTTCACGACGCCCACGATCTGGTAGAGCGTTTCGGGCTCGCCGGCGCCGGCTTCGCGATGGAATGTACGACCGACGATGTCGACCTGGCCTTTGAAGAAGCGGCGGGCGAAGGTGTCGTTGACGATGGCGACGGGTGGAGCCGAGGCGTTGTCGCGATCGTCGAACTCGCGGCCGGCGAGAAGCTTGGTGCCCATGGTTTGGAAGTAACCGGGGCTGACGCGGTTAAAGAGGCTGTTGAGGCCGCTACCGGCAGCGGGCTGACGATCGGGGCCGATGTCCTGATCCCAGCCGCTGCCACTGACGGGCGTCATCATCACTTGGGCGGCGCCGATGATGCCAGGGATGCCGGCGACTTTGTCCTGAAGTTCGCGGTTGGTGACGAGGCGGCGCTCAGCCGGGATGTTGGCCTTTTCATAGTTGAGGTCCACGTGCATGACGCCTTCGGCCTGGAAGCCGGCTTCGGTACTCAGGAGGTTGGTGAGGCTGCGAACGAACAGCAGCGCACCGACCAGCAGGACGAGGGAGAGGGCGACCTGGGTGACGACGAGTCCGCGGCGGAGGCTGAAGCGTTCCCGGCCGGCGGTGACGCTGCGGCCGCCCGAACGGATGGCTGAGGCCGGGGCCATTTGAGTGGAGCGCCAAGCGGGGAGGAGACCGAAGAGGAGGCAGGTGATCAAGGCGAGAGCGGCAGTGAAGCCGATGAGGCGCCAGTCGAGAGTCATGTCGACGTAGAGGGGATCCTGGCGGGTGGTGATAAAGCCGATGAGGCTGCGGCTAAGGAATTGGGCGAGGAGGATGCCGCAGGCTGCGCCGGCGACGGCGAGCAGGAAGCTTTCGGCGAGCAACTGGCGGATGAGGCGGGCGCGCGAGGCGCCAATAGCCAGGCGGACGGCGAGTTCGCGTTCGCGGACGGAGGCGCGGGCGAGGAGCAGGTTGGCGAGGTTGGCGCAGGCGATTAGCAGGACGAGTCCGGTGGTGGACATCAGGACGATGAGCGAGGTCTCGTACTGGCGGCGGAGTCCGGAGACGCCGGCGGAGCCATCTTCGGCACGGAGCTTGTTGCGGAGGAAGCGTTCGACAAGGTCTTTCTTGTAGGAGGGGGGAACAGTGGCCTGCATGAGGCCGGGGGCGAGAGCTTCGAGGTGGGCGGTGGCTTGCTGAATGGTGACGTTGGGCTTCATGCGGCCCATGAGGGAGAGCCACCAGGCGTCTTTGCGATCGGCGCGAGCGTCGTCGCCGGCGCGGGTGAGGAGACGGTCCGCACAGAGGGGCAGGATGACATCGTAACTGCGGCCGACTTCGACGCCGAAGAAGGAAGGGGCCGAGACACCGACGATGGGGAAGGTGTGTCCGTTGACGTGAACGTTTTTGCCGACGATGGTACGCTCGCCGCCGAACTGTCGCTGCCAGAAGGAGTGGCTGAGGACGGCGCCGGGATTGGGGCAGGCGCGGACGTCGTCTTCGGGGGTGAGGAAGCGTCCGAGTTGGGGACGGACGCCCAGGACGTCAAAGAAATTGCCGGAGACGAAGACGCCTTCGGCGTAGCGGGGTTCGCCGCCATCGGCCAGGTTGAAGCGAGTGGCGCTCCAGGACATGACGCCCTCGAAGGTCTGTTGGTGCTTCGTGATGTAGTCGACCTGGGCGGAGGTGAAACGGGCGCTGCGGGTAGACCAGTTGCCGGAGCGGGAGGACTTGGGGGGATAGTCGATGACCGCGAGGCGGGAAGGCTCTTCGACGGGGAGCGTGCGCAGGCGCACGGCGTCGATCAGTTGGAAGATGGCGGTATTGGCTCCGATGCCTAAGGCAAGGGAGAGAACCGCGACGGTGGTGAAGCTCGGAGCGAGCTTGAGTTGGCGAAAGGCGTAGGCGAGGTCCTGACGCAGGGTGTCCAGCATGAAGGCTTGGACGACCGGTCGGCTGCGAAAGTTTGGTGCGTCTCCCGATTCCCGAATTCGGACAGTGGGGGCGCTGGAGCCTTACTTCTTGACCATGGCGTCACGAATCTTGATGGCGAGGAAGTTCTCGACTTTGGTTTCGTTGCGCGCGACGTCGTAGTAGGCGGCCTTGTAGAGCTGGTCTTTGCGGGAGATGAGGGTTTCGCGGATGTCCTGCTGGACGCGCGGGTCGTTGAGGTCGCGCTGACCGGCGGGCTCTTTGGAGATGACTTTGAAGATGCGGTAGCCGCCGTTGGTGCGGACGATGGGCGAGTGCTGACCGGCATTGAGGGAGAGGACCATTTTGCGGAGTTCAGGGCTGGCTTGTTCGAGCGAGGATTCGCCGACGAAGCCGAGGTCGCCGCCGTTGGCAATGGTGTTGGGGTCCTCGGAATAGTTCTGGGCGAGCATGGAGAAGTCTTCGCCGGCCCGGAGGCGGGCTTCGATCATCTGGATCTTCTTCATGGCCTGGGCGTCGTTCTGGGCCTTATCGTTTTTGAGGTTGCGGACGTTGGGGTCAGCGTTGGGCGACACGGCGATTTGCGCCAGATGGATTTGGGGCTCGGGGAGATTGAAGCGGGACTTGTTGGCCTGATAGAAGGCGGTGACATCGCCATCGGTGATGTGGATGTTGGCGCTGATCTCTTTGTTGAGGAGCTTCTGGATGCTGAGGTCGCGGCGGAGCTGGGCCTTCAGGTCGTCGAGCGACATTTTGCGGTTGGCGAGCTGCTTGTTGAACTCTTCAGCGGTGTAGGCGGCGCGCATCTCGGTGAGCTTGGCTTCGATGTCGGCGTCGCCGGCCATGAGACCGAGTTTTTCGGCGCGCTGGAACATGATCTCTGCGTCGATCATCTGGCGGAGCATGTCGAGCTTGTTGATCTGGGTCTGGTCGTCCGTGGGGGGATTGGCCAGATTGGCGGCCTGGATCTGGTACTGCTTGTCGAGCTCGGCGTAAGTGATGGGGCGGCCATTCACATAGCTCGCTACATCCGGAGGGGCCGTCTTGGTGCAACTCGTGAGAGCAACCAGAACGAGCGCCGGGATCCAGAGAGAACAAGAAGGCATGTGTCAACCATTCTATTCCCTCCTAGGTGAGAATAGGAAAAATGCGGAAAATAACAGCCTTAGCCGCCCTGCTCACCGGGTGGGCGGCGTTGGCCCCGAGCCAGGACAGCGCGTATTGGAAGCAATGGGGCGATGGGCAGGCGGAAGTGGCGGCCTATGATCTGACCTTGCCGAATCATCGGGGCGTGGCGGTGGCGATTTTTATCCCGGAGAATTTGTCGAACCAGACGCGGGCCCGGGCGATGCCAGGGCGGGGGGAGACGATCCCGGTGATGAAGCTGAATCTTTTGAAGGATGTGCAGGCGGGGCTGTCGGTGTGGCGGGATCAGTTGTCGGCGTATGCGACGTTGACGCCGGTGAACGGATTGCCGGCGGGGATGCTGACCAAGACGATGTACTCGCGGCAGGATTGGGTGGGGACGGCGATGGGG
>CBDDIZ010000042.1:0-890860 GCA_965229305.1 Bryobacteraceae bacterium
ACTTGCGGCCACGTCCAGGTTTTGCCGTCGTCTCGCGAGCGCACGATCTCCACGCGTCCGAAGGGGCAGACATGGGCTTCGCGCCCGCCGGAGTACGCCACCACGAGTTCGCCGTTCTTCCGGCCACCATCGTGGGCCAAGCCGGGTAATAGCCTGAGGGCTGAGGGATCACCTCAATCGATTGGACACGGGCGGAGAGGCGAGGGGCCAGCAGAAGCGCGGGCGCCGATTGAAGAAAGCGACGTCGGAACACCTCTCGATTCTAAAGCCTGCTATGCGAACCAAAGACGTCCAGTGCGACGGACGGTTTCGCCGGGGGCGCAATCGGGGAAGCGCGGGTCCGAGTGCATGCACGGGCAACGCGGATTGCCCCACACGCGCTGGCAGTACCTCCCATTCGGTGAGGATAGTGTGCCCACCGGCTTTGATGATGGTGCGCGGCGACTCCAGCACCTTGTTGTCGTTGGTTTGCGCGGCGAAGGCGGGGGCGCCTTTGAACATCACGCAGACCTGCGCCCGCATGTTCTTGAGCGCGACCGGTGAGCCGTTGCGGATCCAGCACTCCATCTCGACGGCCTGATCCTTCAAGCGCACGGGCGGCGCCGATGGTGACCTGATCCGGCAGCGGCCATTCGTTGGTGAGCGAGCCATCGGGATGCCGCGTCCATTCGCGATTCGTGATGGCGACGTTCTGCTGGTCCCATTTGGTGGGGATGTGCGTATGGCCGAGGAAGTGAATCTGGCCATTGGCCATCACGGCTTCGGGGACGTCGATCACCAGGTAGCCGGCATTCTCCCAAGGCAGAAAGACCGAGGCCTTCGTGCCGCGCATGGGATTGACGGCGCCTTCCAGAAAGCCGATGCGCATATGGCGCCCACCCGGATACGGCCGCAAGCGGAAGCCGTTGACGAGGTGGCCGTCCTGTTCGGGTTCGCCGGTCACCAGTGGTTGCTTCGGCCGCGCTGTAGCCGTGCTCGCGCGTAACACCACGCCAATAGGCAAGCTCTCGCCGCGAGCTTTCCACTTCTACCGGCAGCGGCAGCTTGCCATCCTTCGGCTGCGGATGGCGCGCGGTCAGCATCGGGTCGTGGGGCGCGCCGAGGAACGGCTCGAGGTCGCGCAGGGCCAGGGTATGGAAGCCGTTCTTCTTCAGATACTCCATGTAGCGGCGGAAGTTGTCCTGTGGCGTATGGACCCACGGATGCGCCTCGTCCGGCACGCCGTGGAACTGCAGTACGGTGACCGGCGCCAGGTTCACGACCTTGATGAAGTGCTCCATCGTCCAATCCGGGTACGCGTCGCCGGTTGGTAGGGATCAGCAGCGGATGATGACGATGCGGGTCCAGCGCCGGGCCCAGCTTCAGCTTGCCGTACTCCACTTCCGGCTGCGCTCCGCGCCGCGCGAACTTGATGCCGTTCTCGCGCAGCACCTGCACGGCTTCCGGACCAAAGCCATTACCGGGCCAGGCGAAGCTGACGGGCTTGGGCACCTTCACCTTGGCAAGTTCGTAGTCGATGAGCGCGAGTTCGGCGGCCAGCGTGGAGGCGCCGCGCGGTGTGGAGACGTTGGCGTGGGTCCACGTATGGTTGCCGATCTCAAAGCCCATCGCGTGCAACTCGGCGATGTCCTGCCAGGACATGAAGTGAGCGGCGTCCTCCATCCAGCGATGGGTGACGAAGAATGTGGCGTTGAAGCCGAGGTTCTTGAGGTAAGGACCGACAAAGGTTCGATGCGACTTGACGGCGTCGTCGAAGGTGAGGACGACCGTTTTTTCCGGGAGGGTCTGCCCGGAGGCGGCAGCCGCGGCCAGCAACTGGGTTAAGGTGCGGCGAGGGAGGGTCGGCATGCGCAGAGTGTATCGAAATATGAGCGACTTAGGGCTAGTTTGTGCAATTCTGGAATGACATGCCATAATTGCATGGAGACTGGCCATGATCCGCCGCCGTATACAGAATCTGGTACAGGATCGACTGCGCGAACTGCCGGCAGTGGTTCTGCTTGGTCCACGGCAGGTGGGTAAAACCACGTTGGCCCATGCCATTGGGGCGCCAAATCGGAGCGTCTACCTCGATCTCGAGTCGCCCACGGACTTGGTCAAGCTGACGGATCCGGCCTACTACCTGGAATCCCACCGTGACGAGCTCGTGATTCTCGACGAAGTGCAGCGGATGCCCGAACTCTTCACGATTCTCCGCGGGTTGATCGACGAAGGGCGTAGAACCGGGCGGCGCGCAGGGCGGTTCCTGCTCTTGGGATCTGCGTCGATGGACCTCCTGCAACAATCCGAAACTCTTGCGGGCCGCGTGGCCTACGTCGAACTCGCGCCCATCGACGTCCTCGAGGTCCCGGAGGAAGATCGAGCGGCTTTGTGGGTGCGCGGCGGCTTTCCGGAAAGTCTGCTCGCGGCGACGGACCTCAGTAGCCTTCGCTGGCGGCAAGATTTTGTGCGGACTTACCTGGAGCGCGATATTCCGCAAATGGGTCCCCGTATTCCCGCGACCACGCTCCAACGTTTCTGGACGATGCTCGCCCATACGCAAGGCGGTTTGTTGAATGCCGCTCAGTTGGCGCGAGGCTTGGCGGTGGACGGAAAGACTGTGGCGCGTTACCTGGATCTGTTGGTGGACCTCATGCTAGTCCGGCGGTTGCAGCCCTTTCAAACGAATCTCGGCAAGCGGTTGGTCAAGTCGCCCAAGGTCTATATTCGCGATAGCGGCATCGTCCACAGTCTGCTGAATCTGGCCGATCGAGAGGCGCTGTTGGGGCACCCGGTGGTGGGTTATAGCTGGGAAGGCTTTGTGATTGAGAGTCTGATCCAGGCCGCCCCTCCGCAAGCGATCCCTTGGTTCTACCGGACCGCCGTGGGCCAGGAGATTGATCTGGTGCTCGAGATGCCGGGCCATGGGTTGTGGGCGATTGAGGTGAAACATGGCGGCTCGGCTCACCCTGAAAAGGGCTTCTATCAAGCCTGCGACGATATCCGAGCCACGCGCCGCTTCCTTGTTCATTCGGGCGACGAACACCGATGGCTCAACGAGACGACCGAGGCGTTGGGGGTGCGGCAGATGGCGGCACTGTTAGCGGGTCTGGGAGCCCGCTAGCGAGACCGGCCCAGCCGCTGGACCTCTTCGATCAACGCGCGGGTGACGTCGCCTTCGGCGCGTGGAGTAAAGGGAGAAGTCTTTGGTTCGTACCCGCCTTCCTCGAAGGCGCGCGCCGTGGGTAGGTAGCCGAGCCAGCCGTTGGTGTAGCCGAAGAAGAAGGTGTGGCGGAAGGGTGAGGCCTGCCGGACGGCGAAGGCCAGTTCGCAGAACATCTCCACCGGCGCGGCCCACAGGATGGTGTCGTTCAGGCGCAGCAGCCGGACGGGGATGCGGATCATGGCTTGGCCGGCGCTCTGGGAAGCATAGCGTTCCAGGCCCGTGGGCCAGCCGAGTCCGGCTTGGCGCGGTGTTTCGACGGTGAGTTCGCGTGCCTCGAGCGTCACCGGACCGGCGGGCGCGGCGAGGCTGCGATTCGCCTCGAGAATCCGGTCGCCCAGCAGGACGCTGAACTCAGAAAGATGGGCCGCTTTGGGATTCGGATAGACGCTGTAGATGGGCGCGATGTTGCCGGCGGCGCCGTTGACGTAGAGCATCGGCACGCCGAGCTTGCCCTCCACGTACGCGGCCACCACGCCCGGGCCATCGCCGCTCACTTCGGTGAACTGGCCGCCCATTACGGTGCCGTGCATGGCATAGTTGGCGATCAAGCCGAGCGGGGTGCCGTCGGCGCGGTCCAGCCGCAGCAGGCCGATCTGACGGTCCACCGGGCCATCGGGATTCAACCCGAGCGAGATCTTGCCGTCCACGTCGCGGGCGCGCCGGTTGATGTTGGCGAAGGAGGTGCCGGTGCCGATGCCCAGTCGCGCGGGTTCCAGCCGGGCGCGCGCCTCGCGAATGCCTTGGACGAGCGAGGAGACGATGAACTCGGCATAGTCGCGGTTGTACTCATGGTCGGAGCGGCCTTTGAGCAGCACGTCGTACATGCCGGGCGGGCCCACTTCAGGTCCGGAGTGCGTGTGGGTCACCGTCCACCAGACGTTGCGCGCCGGAATACCAGTCTCTTTCTGTAGACGCGCCATGGCTTCGTCATAGACACTCGGCGAAAAGATACAGAGGTCCGAGGCGATGAGGAAGAACTGCGTCGTGCCATCGTCGAGCGCGGCGATCTTGTGGAAGATCGGGTCGTGAATGCCGGTGGAGAGGCGGGGTCCGTAGCCCATCAGCCATTGCGGCGGTTTGGGCGTGATGTCGACTTTGACGAGGGACGCGCGGAAGTCGGCGGCGGAGAGGGCGAGGGGGATAAGAAGTCCAAGCAGGCTGCGCACCGTCGCAGCGTCTCACAAAGGTCAGGGGCGCGACAAGCGCGGCTTCCGTGAAACAATATGCGCGATGCGACGTCAGTCGCAGGCCGGGAGGGAATCGTGACTCGTTTGTTCCTTGGGATGATGATGGTGATGACGGCGATGGCGGCGGACCGGACGGTCTTTCTCGGGACCTATACACGCGAAGGCAAAAGCAAAGGCATTCAGCGTCTGCACTTTGACGATCAGACGGGCGCGATCAAGAATCTGGAACTCGCCATCGAGACCGAGAACCCCTCGTTCCTGGCGCTGCACCCCACCAAGCCATGGCTCTATTCGGTGAACGTCAACACCAACGCCACGGAAGAAGGCCATCTGAGCGCTTTTGCCGTGGGATCCAACGGCCAGTTGACCTTGCTCAACACCGTGAAGTCGAAGGGTGTGAACCCGGCCTACGTTCAGGTAGATCCCACCGGACATTGGCTGGCGGCGGCGAACTTCACCAGTGGCAGTTGCGCCACGTTCCGCATTGAGGCCGATGGCCGCTTGAGCGAAGCCGTGGATTCGCGGCAGCATGCGGGGCACGGCGCGCATCCGAAGCGCCAGGCGGGTCCGCATGCGCATTCGGTTTATTTCCACGGCAAGTATCTGTACGTCGCCGACCTGGGTCTGGACGAAGTGAAGCGCTATGGCTTTGATGCGAAGACCGGCAAGATCGCCGATGGCGTGAGCCTGAAGGCGATTCCCGGCGGCGGTCCACGGCACTTGGCCTTTGGCCCGAAGGACCGCGTGTATGTGCTCAACGAGATCACCTCGAGCGTCAGCGTTTTCGATGGCGACCGGTTGACCGAGACGGTGGATGCCTTGCCGACCGGCTTCAGCGGCAACAGTTCGGCGGCCGAGATTCTGCTGCATCCGAACGGCAAATTCCTCTATTCGTCGAATCGCGGCGCGGACACCATCGCCGTTTTCAGTGTGGGCGCGAAGCTCAAGCAGATCGCGCAAACGCCCGCGGGCGTCAAAGTGCCGCGCGGCTTTGTCATCTCGCCTGACGGCAAGTGGATGCTGGTGGGTGGGCAGAACTCCGACACGCTCACGGTGTTTCGGCTCGATCCCGCGACCGGCCTGCTGACGCCGGTGGGTCAGCCGATCGCCGTCGGCAGCCCCGTCTGCATTCGCTTTGCCCGATAATTGCAGCATATGAGCACGCGGCGCGATTTCTTCCGGCAGGCGGCCCTGCTTTCCGGCGGTTCGGCTTTGGCCGAGATGCTGCAGGGCGCGATTCAAACGGCAGCGGGGATTGACCCGGCGCCGGGGAGCACGTTCCAGGATGCCGAGCATGTCGTCATTCTGATGCAGGAGAACCGGTCGTTCGACCATTCGTTCGGCACCCTGCGCGGCGTGCGCGGCTTCAACGATCCGCGCGCCGTCACACTGCCGAACGGCAAGCCGGTGTGGGCGCAGTCGAACAAAGCCGGCGAAGCCTGGGCGCCGTTCCGCTTGAACTTGCGCGAGACGAAAGCCACCTGGCTCGGCTCCCTGCCGCATAGCTGGCGCGACCAGACCGACGCGCGTGCCGACGGCAATCATGACGGCTGGTTGGAGGCGAAGCCCTCCGGCCGCCCCGAGTGTGCCGGTAAGCCCTTCACCATGGGCTTCTACAATCGTGAGGACCTGCCCTTTTACTACGCGCTCGCCGACGCCTTCACCGTTTGCGACCAGAACTTCTGCTCGTCGCTCACCGGCACCACCCCGAACCGTCTGCACCTGTGGACCGGCACGATTCGTGAGAAGGCGGGCGCGCCGGCCAACGTGCGCAATTCCGAAGTCACGTATACGGCCACCGCGAAGTGGAAAACGTTCCCCGAACGGCTGGAAGAGGCTGGCGTCTCCTGGCGCGTTTATCAGAACGAGGTGAGCATCGACACCGGTTTCGAGGGCGAAGCCGATGATTGGCTTTCGAACTTTACCGATAACCCGCTTGAGTGGTTCGACCAGTATCACATCGGGTTTAACGAGAATTATCTGAAACACCTGGCGACGCTGCCAGATCGGATTCCGAAGGAATTGGCCAAGCTCGATCAGCAACTGGCCGCGCCCGACTTGAAGCGGGCCGAACTCATGTCTCTGCAGCGCCGGCGTCGCAGCTGGGCGGCGATGCAGACTCGCGTGGTGAGCGAACTCAAGAAATGGAGTCCCGAAGAACGGGCCAAACTCACGCCAGCCGATTGGAGCCTGCACGAGAAGGCCTTCACCACCAACAAGGCGGAGCCCGGCTATCGCGAACTCACGACCATGACCTATCGCGACGGCGGCACCCAGCGCAGCATGCAGGTGCCCAAAGGCGATCCACTGTATCAGTTCCGGCAGGACGTCAACCAGGGCAAACTACCCACCGTCTCCTGGCTGGTGCCCTCCTCGAACTTCTCCGATCACCCCGGTTCGCCATGGTACGGCGCCTGGTATCTGGCCGAGGTGATGAACATTCTTACCAAGCGGCCCGAAGTCTGGAAGAAGACGATCTTCATCCTCACCTACGACGAGAACGATGGCTACTTCGACCATGTGCCGCCCTTCGTGGTGCCTGATCCGGCGCGGCCGGAGACCGGGAAGGTGACGCCAGGGATCGACGCCAGCGTTGAGTACGTCACCCTCGAAGCCGACCTCAAGAAGCAACGCCCGCCCGAAGCGCGCGGCGGCCCCATCGGTTTGGGCTTCCGCGTCCCGATGGTGATCGCCTCCCCTTGGAGCCGCGGCGGCTACGTCAACTCCGAAGTCTGCGATCACACCTCAGTGATTCGTTTTCTTGAGACGCTGCTCTCGCGCAAAACCGGCAAGCCGATTCGCGAGACGAACATCAGCGCGTGGCGGCGGGCGGTCTGCGGCGACCTCACTTCAACCTTCCAGCCCTTCAAGGGTGGTGCGAAGGCTTCTCTGCCCTACCCCGCCTATAACGACTTTCTGCAAGGCATTCACCAGGCTCAGTTTCGGCAGATGCCCTCCGGCTTCAAGAAAGTGGAAGGCGACCCCGCCGGTTGGATGCCGCAGCAGGAGCCCGGCGTCCGGCCGGCCTGCGCGCTGCCCTACGACCTGAACGTCGACGGACGCTTGAGCGCTGACGGTAAGTCACTCGAGTTGACCCTGGCCTCCGCCGGATCGACCGGCGCCCCGTTCCATGCCTATACGCCGGGCCGTTATCGCGGCGGCGTGGAGTTGCGGACGCGGGCATACGCCGTCGAGCGCGGTCAACAGTTGAGCGACTCCTGGACGCTCGATGGCTTTGCGCAGGGTGCTTACGCCGTGCGCGTGCTGGGGCCCAACGGTTACTATCGCGAGTTCAGCGGCAGCGCCGCCGACCCGCAGGTGGACATCACCTGTCGCGCGGTGAAGAAGTCGGGCGACCTCGTCCTGACGGTGAAGAATCGCCACGTCAGCCAAGCCTACACGGTGGAACTCGCCGACCACGGCTACGGCACCGCCGTGAAGCCGCTCCAGGTAAAAGCCGGCGGCCAGGCGAGCCTGACGCTCAAGCTGGCCAAGAGCGGCCAATGGTACGACCTCAGCGCCACCGTGAGCGGCGCGACTGGCTATGCGCGGCGCTTTGCCGGCCGCGTGGAAACGGGCAAGCCCACCACCAGCGATCCGCTGATGGGTCGCATGCCAGTGAGCTAACTCAGGTCGAAGTCGAGCGTCACGTCGAAGGGCGTCAGCCCCGTCAGAAAGATGTTCGGGCCGGGCAGATGCGGCTCGGCGCCACGCACGTCGTACCAGTTGTGCGAATGCACGGCCCCGCTCACGCGGATCGTGTGGCCACCCTGGCTGATGCGGATCGGGGCGTTCATCGGCTTGTAGACGTTCGGCGACACCAGTTCGGCGCCTTCGATCTTGACGTCTTCGCGACAGTTGATGGCCACGGTGAGCGGTACGTCCTTGGTACCGGAAGCCCGCAAGCGCAGGGAGAACCCATTCTTCGTCTCGACGACTTCCGCCGACTGCGTCAGCTTCGAGATCTGCGACTTCGGCCGCAGCTCGCGTGTTTCGTCATAACGCATGTCGATGCGCCGGCCCGGCGTGAACGGCTGGTAGTAAGGGCCTTCCAGGTTCTGCGTCATCACGTAGGCGTTGCCGCGCTTCACGAACTGCGTGGGCACGAATTGGCCCTTGCCGAAGAAGCCGCTGGCGAAGCGCACGGCGTTAATCACCGTATCGCCGTGGCGCAGCGAAAAGAAGCTCGAGTGCTCCTTCGTAAAGATGGTGGCCGAGCGCAGGCCGCGCCGGATGCGCGCCACGCCCATGCGCGGGAACATGCGTTCGTAATTGTCGGGCACGGGCTTGAGCGGTCCATCCTGGCGGATGAGCTCCGGCTCGAGCATGAACTGGGTCAGGGTGACGCCAGTGTGCGAATAATGTTGCGCAAGCGTCCGGAAAACAGGGTTGTTGTCGCGTTGCGCCAGCACGGCGAGCGGATGCCAGTAACGGCCAAGGCCACCGCGCGTGTTGAGGTCCTGCCGGCGGGAGATGCCCGTTTCCACTTCGTAGGTCTGGCTGGGGGAGCCGTGCAGCAGATACAGCACGCCGTTGATGTTGCGGCGCACCGGGTCCAGCAGCGCCGGGCGATTCAGCTTCAAGGCCACCAGCGTCAGCGCCTGGTTCACCACGGAGTTGTAGACGATGCTGCTGCGCTCGGTGTACTGGTCGTCGGTGTCGATGTCGATGCCTTCGGCTAACCACTGATCGATGCGGCGCACCAGCGCCGGGTTCGGATAGAGCTCATTCAAAGAGGCCAGCGCGGCGCACATTTCCCAGCGGTGATTCGGCGTGTGGACGCCGCCGGTGAGCAGGGCCGGCGTGGCCCGCTTCAGAAAGGGCTCCATCAGCGCGATCAAGGCCGTTTCTTTGTGCCGCCGGGCCAGCAACATCGCCCGCGCGGCGGAGTGGACGGCGAAGGCCGTATCCGGCGGCGAGTTGAAGTTGGTGATCCAGAGGTCGATGTTTCCTTCGGGGCTCTGATGCCGGCGCAGGAACGTCTCGCACATGCGCAGGCGCTCCAGAATCACCGGGCTGCGATGGTGCTTGGACTTGGGGTTCAGATAGCACGCCGTCATCGAGTCAAAGATGTTCGAGACGGAGCCGCCGTTGTAAAAGCCGTTGGCGTCGGCATAGCCGCCATAGCGAGGCGATTGCGAGTCCGTATTCTGATTCGCCATCCACGCGTCGAGCCCGGCGTCGGTGCGCTGCACCAGGTCGGCTTCGAAAGCGGCGAGATCAATGGGGGCGGCGCTAAGGCTACCGGCGGAAAGAGCGCCGGCGGCCGTGGCCAGCATCGTGCGACGGGTTAGGAGTGTCAAGCTCCATTTTAGCGAACCCTTAGGCGAACACTTTGTGGACCAGTTCGCCGCGCACGCCGGTGAGCCGCTGATTCATGCCGGAATAGAACCACGTGAGCTTCGTATGGTCGAAGCCCAACAAGTGCAGAATCGTGGCGTGCAGGTCAGAAACATGAACGCGATCCTCGACCGCGGCGAAGCCCAGATCGTCGGTGGCGCCGATGGCTTGGCCGCCCTTCACGCCCGCGCCGGCCAGCCACATGGAGAAGCCATGCCAGTCGTGATCGCGGCCGGGCTTGCCTACGCCTTCGCTGGTGGGCGTGCGGCCGAACTCACCGCCCCAGATGAGCAGTGTCTCGTCCCACAGGCCCGTCGCCTTCAGGTCTTCCATCAAGGCGGCGATCGGCTGGTCGGTCTCCTTGGCGTGCAGCCGATGATTCGTGATGCAGTCGTTGTGCCCGTCCCAGGTGTCTTCGATGTGGCCGCCGCCGGAATAGAGCTGGACAAAGCGGACGCCTTTTTCGAGCAGACGCCGCGTGATCAGGCACTTCTTGCCGAAATCAGCGGTGACGGCTTCATCCAGACCATAGCGGCGGCGCGTCTCGGGCGATTCCTGATTCAGGTCCACCGTCGCGGCAGCTTCCGTTTGCATGCGGTAGGCGAGCTCGTAGGATTGGATGCGCGCCGAAAGCTCCGTGTCTTCGGGATAACGAGTCCGATGCTGCTCGTTCAGTTCCTTTAATAAGCCCAGCGAACGCCGCTGCGTGCGATCGTCCACCGGAGGGCGCAGGTCCAGCAGCGGCGCGCCGGATGCGCGAAACAACGTGCCTTGATACGCGGCGGGCATGTAGCCCGCCGTCCAATTCGAAGCGCTGCCGATGGGCCCGCCGCGCGGATCGGTCATCACGACAAAGGCGGGCAGACTTTCGTTCTCCGCACCCAACCCGTAAGTCACCCAGGCGCCCATGCTGGGCTTGCCCAGAAAAATGCTGCCCGTATTCATCTGCAGGCAGCCGGACGCATGCGCGGCCGTATCGGTATACATCGAGCGAATCACGCACAGGTCGTCGGCAAACTTCGCCGTGTGCGGAAACAGATCGCTGATGGGCAGCCCGCTTTGTCCGCGCGGCTTGAACTCAAACGGCGATTGCATCAGGTAGCCCACCGGCCGCCCGTTGGACCCCACCGCCAGCGGACCTTTATACGGCTGCCCGTTGTACTTGCTTAGCTCCGGCTTGGGGTCGAACGTGTCCACTTGGCTGGGCGCGCCGTTCATGAACAGGAACACCGCCCGTTTCGCCTTGGCTGCAAAGTGCGGCGGGCGCGCAGCTGCTTCCACGCGGAAGAAGCGATCCTGCGTCAGCAGTTGCATCAGGGCCACGCCGGCGAAGCCGCCGCCAGTTTGCCAAAGGAAGTCGCGCCGGGTCTTGTTAGTTGGCATAGGCAAACTCATTCAGGTTGAAGATCACGCGGCAGAGCTCTTCGAGCGATTGCTCCTGCAGGAAGGCTTGCAGCGTGCGTTGCTCCGCCGCACTGGGCGCCCGCGCCAGCGTCAGACGATAGGCAAGGTCGATTTGCCGGGCCGGGTTCGCGCCCGCTTCTGTCCGCAGACGGGCGGCCAGCGCTCGCGCCTGACGATTGACGAACGCGCCGTTGAACAACTGCAGCGCCTGGGGCGCCACCGAAGTCGTTTGGCGCTGCGCCGCCGTGCGCGCGGTGTCGCAAAGGTCGAGCACTTCCATCAGCGGCACCATCAGCGAACGCTTAACGACCAGGTAGATGGCGCGGCGCGACGCCTTGGCTTCGTCGAACGGCTCCCAGATCTTGGTGGGGTCGCTGGACCCTTCGAGCGCTTCCTTCGGAATTTCGGGGAACACATGCGGGCCATACATCTGGCGATTCAGCTTGCCGCTCGCCGCGAGCATCGAATCGAGCAATGCTTCGGCTTCCAGCCGCCGATACGGCATGCGCCACAACAGTCGATTCTCCGGATCTTCGGCGGCGTACTTCGCGTTTGAGCTCTTCGCCATGCGGTAGGTATTGCTCGACAGAATCAGCGCGTGCAGCTTCTTCAAGGACCAGCCCTGATCCATGAACCACACCGCCAGCCAATCGAGCAGTTCCGGATGGGTGGGCTTGGCGCCCATCACGCCGAAGTCGCTCGGCGTGCGGACCAAGCCTTCGCCGAAGTGCCATTGCCAAACGCGGTTCACGATCACGCGCGCCGTCAGCGGATTCTGGCGATTCGTCATCCAGTTGGCGAGCGCCAGGCGGCGGCCGCTGGAACGTGTCGAGGCCACCGGCGCCTCAAAGCCGGCCGCGAGCAACGCCGGCGCCATCGGCGTCACTTCCGGGCCCGGCGACGTCGCCTTGCCGCGAATCAGGATGTGCGTGGCCACCGGTGTCGGCTTCAGCTCCTGCATGAAGTAGCCGCGTTCGAGCTCCGGCGTCTGCTGCTTGAGTTCGGCCACCTGCGCTTCCACCGGCAGCGTCTTCAACTCGGCTTCCAGCGCCTTGCGCTGATCGTTGACAAGCTTCCTCTGCGCCTCGGTTCGCTCCTTGGGCGTCGCCAGAAACGCGGCGACGGCTTCGCTCGGCAACCCGCTGGAGCCGCTCTTCAGCCACTCTACCCGCGCCGCTTCGCGCAACTCGGCGATCTTCTTCTCGCGCGCGTTGAAGCGGTCGACTTCGGGCCAGCGCCCCACCGGACGGTCGAGCTCGGTGCGGCCGTCCCGCGGCCGCTCCAGTCCATTGAAGATCGCCACCATGCTGTAGTAGTCGCGCGTGGTGAGCGGTTCGAACTTGTGATTGTGGCAGCGCGCGCAGCCGAGTGTCAGTCCCAGAAACGCCTGCGACGTCGTGCTGACGATATCGTCGAGCTGGTCGAAGCGGTCCTCCGGCGGGTCAGCCGGCTCATCGTCCCATGGACCCAGCCGATGATAGCCGGTGGCCAACATCGTGTCCGCGTCCGCCTCCGGCAGTTCGTCGCCCGCCAGTTGCTCCGTCAGAAAGCGATGGTACGGCTTATCCGCGTTCAGCGCGCGGATCACATAGTCGCGATACTTCCAGACGCTGGGCTTGAGGGCGTCGCGCTCGTAGCCATTCGTATCGGCATAGCGCACCACGTCGAGCCAATGGCGCGCCCAGCGTTCGCCGTACTCGGGCCGCGCCAGCAGTTTGCCGATCTCGCCGTCGAAATCGCCACGGAAAGCCTGTTGCTCTGCGGGCGTGGGCGGCAGGCCGATCAGATCCAGGTAAAGACGGCGCAGCAGGTCGCCGGCAGCGGCGGGAGGATTCGGCGACCAGCCCTTGTCTTCGAGCTTGGCCAGCACAAAAGAGTCGATCGGATTACGCACCCACGCCCGGTTCTTCACCGTCGGCGGACGCGCCGCTACCGGCTTCTGAAACGCCCAATGCCGGGCGCGCGGATCTTCGGCTTTGGTTTCTTCCCCGGCGCCCGGTATAACGGCGCCTGTGTCAATCCATTCTTTGAGCAGCGCCACGTCCTCGGCGCTCAGCCTTGGACCCTTCGGCGGCATCACCAGCTTGGTGTCACTTCCGGAAACGTAACGGATCAGCAGACTGCGCGCGCTATGGCCTGGCTCAATCGCCGCCACGCCGCTCTCGCCGCCCGCCAACAGATTCGCCCGGCGATCCAGCCGCAGATGGCTCATCTGCACGGCTGGCCCGTGACAACCGTAGCAGCGCTTCTTTAGCAAGGGCTGCACATCGCGTTCGTAGTCAACGGCGGCGAACGCGGGAAACAGACTGAAAACGATGGCCGGGAGCAGGCGCATGCTTGAAGGAATCATACAATGGGCGCCCCCGCACTTCACCAGCCTATGGCTCGCGGACCGGGCGGAAGCCTACCATCCGCCACGCTTGCGTGGACGGCCAACCGCCGGAGCGCGCGTAGGAGCGCAGGTCCTGCGCCTCGAAGAAGAACGCACCGCCGCGCAGCACGCGGTAGGCGCCCTTCTCCGGCCCGGTCGGGTTCTTCTTGGGCGAAACCGAGTAATACGTGCGGCTGTACCAATCCTGGCACCACTCCATCACGTTGCCGGCCATGTCCATGGCGCCATACGGCGAGGCGTTGTTGTGCGTGGCCAGATTGCCGCGCCGCGAGCCGTCATAGAAGCCGACGATCTTGGCCGTTTCAAACGGCGCCGACAGCGTGTACGCGGCGTACGTGGGGTCGATCTTATTGCCCCAGGGGAACCGGCGCTGATCCGTCCCGCGCGCGGCTTTCTCCCATTCGGCTTCCGTGGGCAGCCGATACTTCTTGCCGGTCTTCATGCTGAGCCACTTGCAGTAGGCAGTGGCCGCATCCCAGTTCACGCCGAGCACGGGATAGTTGTCGCTGTTCGCCGTGCCGCCGCCGTGGTTGTTGGCCTGCGTCCAATACGGCACCTGATCCTTGGGCATCACGCGCCCGTCGGGCCAGAGCTTGGGGTCGTTGTATTCCGGATCGTCGCGAAACTTGCGCCAGTCGGCATTGGTCACTTCGTACTTGCCGATGTAATAGGCATCCAGGGTCACCGTATGCACCGGCCGCTCGCGGCTTTCGCCGTCGCCGAAATTGTCGCCCATTTTGAAGGCCCCGGCCGGCACATAGACCAACTCGCCATAGCCGTCATTGACGGTTTTGGGCGCATCCGCGGCGAATAAAGTGGCCGCGGCCAGGAAGATCAGATTCCAGCGCATGAACTACTTCGCCCCTCCGAAGAACCCGCCCAACTGCAGGAAGTGCTTCAACTCGTCCATCCACGGGCCGTATTCCGGACTCGTGGTGGCCGCGCCAAACCCATGGCGCCCCTTCTGATAGATGTGCAACTCCGCCACGCCGCCCGCCTTGTTGATGTCGAGGAACAACTGCGCCGAGCCGTTGGCCGCGCCGCGGTCCGCCGCGGCCGACAGCAGGAACGTCGGCGGGAACTCCTTCAGATTCTCGTTCGGCAGCGGACGTCCAGGCCCATAAACCATCACCAGATGATTCGGCTTGGACGGCAAACGATCCACCGGATCGGCCGCCTGCGCATCGCCCGGCGTGGACGAGGCCGCCACCAGGCGGGCCAGTGATGAGCCCGCTGAGAAGCCGGCGAACGCAATGCGGTTGGGATCCAGCTTGAACTCGGCGGCGCGCGAACGCACCAGCCGCAAAGCGCGGTTACCATCCAGCGCGCGCGCTGTATCGTTGTAGCGCGGCGCCAGACGGTAGGTGAGCACAAACGCTGTCGTGCCCCAGTCGTTAAAGCGTTCGGCGATCTCGATGCCTTCCACGCTGTACATCAGCATGATGTTCGAGCCGCCGGGCGCAATGATCACGGCTGAGCCGTTGCGCTTATTGGCGGGTGGTTGAAAGACGGTGAGAAAGGGCTGGTCCAGCGGACCATCCCCTTGAGCCTGCGGCACCTTGCCCGGCTCCCACAGATGCAGATTGAAGTTCGCTTCGTCGGCCAATACCGCCCCAGCCATCACCAGCGTCGTGACAGCCGCTTTCCACCAAGCAGAGTAGGTCATCGACCAGGAAGTCTATCACTTGCTGCGGCGATAGTAGGCCTCAGTGAGTTCCAGCAGTGAGCGCTCATGGCGACCGTTTTTGAGCCCTTTGAGCACACCTTCGCGATCGCCGGGCTGCCGGTCCTGCCCGAGCTTGAACTTGGCTTCCACCTGCTCGATCTTCATCTCGTAGCCCACAATGCCGCCGCGCATGCCCTTCAGGTATGAGTCGGGCAGTTGGTCGAAGTTCCAACTGGTCCCGCCCCCGTAAGCATTTTCGTTCTTGGCCACCAGCTTCGCCAAACCCTCGGCGAAAACCTCGTCGTCGGTGATGCGCTGCGGTTTGCCGGTCGCATGCACGACGGCGAAGTTCCAGGTCGGCACGGAGTTCTTGCCCGCATACCAGTTGGGCGAAATGTATCCGTGCGGTCCGTGGAAGACTGCTGTGCATTCGGTGGCGCCGTCAAACGCCTCGTTCTGGTGGTTGCCCTTCGCGATATGCCACCACAGTGTTCCCCAATTGCCGCCGCCCGGGCCGTCGGCATGGCGGTAGAGCACGGTGGGCACGTTGGTTACGCGGATGCCGCCTTTGGCCGTGATCACCATGGCGAAGCTGAACTCGTCCATAAAGTCCAGAATGAACGCCGGGTCGGACTCCAATTGCTTCTGAGGGATATAGATCGTCTCTTCGGCTTCGGCGGCCTCGGCGGGATTCGACGCGGAGGCAGCGGCTAGCCAGGGCATGGCCAATAATACGTCGCGACGCTTGGACATGCCCCATCTTAGCGAACCGGCTACTGGGCGGCCGTCACCTCCACCGAAGTCAGCACGCCCGCGTCGGCGCGCACAGCCACCAACTGCTTGGAATCGATCGCCAGGCAGCGATAGGTCGCGGAACTGTAGGTGGTGCCATCGTCGGTTACCACGGGAATCAGCAACTGCAGGGTGCCCGCGCCGTCGGCGCCGGCAGTGAACGTCCCCGCAACGTCATAAGCCGTTTCCGGCCCGAAGGTCTTGCGCGTGCTGCGGCCCGTTACCTGCGTTCCGTCGAGATTCAACGTGCTGACGGAAACGAAGCTCGCGTTCGCATTCTCCACGTTGGTCTCAAGCAGCAGAAACTGCCCCTTCAATGTCGTAGCCGCGGACGATAGGGGAATTAATTCCACGTTCGACACCACGCCGAGATCGGTGCGAATCGCATGCAGTGCGCCGGCCGCGGCCACCACCCGATAGTTCAATGGAATGGCGACACTGTCGCCATCGCTATTTGTGGTGGAGTAAGTAGCGGCTAAACTGCCGTCAGCTGCGTTGTAAGTGCCATCCAGCACTAAGTCCGCCGCACCGGCGGTGCCGCGCAGATACTCGCTGCCAGTCACGCGGCCCGCCGCATCTACGGTGATCGTTCCCAGGGCCACGAAGGCCTGCCCGTTCGCGAGCAGGCCTCTCTCAACCAGCGCATACTTGCCGTTCAACGTCGTTTCGGCTGAAAGTGAGCAGGCCACGGCCAAGGCCGCCGCCAAGGCGGAGAATATTTTGGATTTCATATTGAGTCAACTCCCGAAGTGTGAAGAGGGCTGCGCCTCTTTCCACTGGAACGAACCCTCAGAAGCTCCGCCGAGTCTCGCGCCGAACGTTAAGTTGTGTTGACTGTTGTGAAGGCCCTACGAAAGCTGCCGCACCGAGTCGCGCAGCGCCCGCAGATGCTCATGGGCCGCGCGGATCTTCACATACTGATCGGACACGGCGCTCTGGGTGCCGTTTAACACGTTCGCCGCTAAAGCTTCCCGGTAGAGAGATTCGGCGACGCCTTCGGCTCGCTCGCACTCTTCGAGAATCGCCAGGTCGCTACGCGTCGCCCTCACCACGCGTAAATTTGTCCAGCCATGATGAGGTTCGCCCACGCCAGTGGGGATCGCTTGTTGACTCAGGCTATTGTCGGTGGTTTCCGCATTTCCCATCAGTGCCTCCGCGAAGGCCGCTCGTTGGTCCGCATAATCTTTCAGGATTCGCTTCAGATGAGAGCGAGAAGCGTCTCGCGATGCGGCCATGAAACCCCGGCGCGCTTCACCGAGCGCATCGACTAATTCTTGAATAATTTTGTTTGCTTGTTGGTTCATGGTGCCTCCCGCTTAGCAGAGAAGCAAGTCGCATGCCAAACCGGCGTTTCAATTGTAAGTTGTGAGCCATTAACGCCTGGGCCTGAAAATGGGCTTCCTCCGCCGCCGCGGACTCGCGCAGAAATTTCAGCCTTCGGAAGTTTCGGCCAAGAAATCTTCCAGCCGGTCGAGCTTCTCTTCCCAACGCGCCCGCCGATCGCGGATCCAGCCTTCCGCCAACGACAGCCCCTGCGGATCGATGCGACAAGTCCGCACCCGCCCGACCTTTTCTGTCCGCACCAGGCCGCTCTCTTCGAGCACCTGCAGGTGCTGCACGATCGCCGCCAGGCTCATCGCCAACGGCTCGGCCAGCCGCGACACGGTGATGGGCCCTTCGCTCACGCGCTGCATCAGCGCGCGCCGAGTCGGATCGCCCAGGGCGTGGAAGACACGGTCGACGTCAGTCATGCCTGGAGCGAAGCGACAAAGCTGTCCACCAGTTTGCCCCAGCCCTCTTCGCGCCGGGCCGCGCCGTCGGAGCGCGAGAAGTACGCGCCCTGATCGGTGAGCGTGAAGCGCGTGCCGCCTTCGTGCGCGGCGAACTCGAGCGTCAGTAGCGACGCCGACATGCGATAGTCGCCAATCGTCATCGTGTAGGCCAGCACGATCCGCTCGTTTGCCGCGATGTCGAGATAGGTGCTCTGGTTGATCAGCGACACGCCCGGGAACGGCGACCCCTCCCGGAAGCGCGAATGGGACTCCTCCCGTCCGCCGGCTCGAAAGTCCATCGCGAAGCTCACTACGTCCATCGCCTTGCCGTCCAGAAACCAACGCCGTTTCAGGTTCGGGTCGGCGAAGGCGGCGAATGCCCGCTCCGGCGAGGCAGCCAGTTGGCGTTCAATGACGAAAGTGCTGTGCGTCACCGGTTCTTGTGGCATCGTTGGCCTCCTCATACTTAAGTAATGACTTAAGTATGAGGCTGCACCACCGCCGCGTCAACGCTTTTCCGCACCTTGGGGAATAACTCCGCTCCCCACCGACATCTACCGACGCGAAACTATGCACATTCTGAACTCCCTTTTATGGACCTTGGCTCTGGTGGCCGCCACCCCCAACGTTGGCGACTCCGCTCCCGACTTCACCCTTCAGGACTGGCAGGGCAAAACCGTCCGCCTGAACGAGGAAACGGGCCAAAGCCGCGTTGTCCTCATCGTTCTGCGAGGCTTTCCTGGCTACCAGTGCCCCGTCTGCAACCGCCAAGTGCAGGACTTCCTCAAGCAGGCGCCAGCCTTCCGCGAAGCCGGCGCGCGCGTCCTCTTCGTCTATCCCGGTCCGATGGACAGCCTCAACGCCAAAGCCGCCGAATTCCTTAAGGACAAGTCCTTTCCTGACCATTTCCGCCTCGCTCTCGACCCCGGCTACGAAGTCACCCAGCTATACGGACTCCGTTGGGACGCTCCCAAGGAAACCGCCTACCCGTCGACCTTCATCCTGAATCAGGCCGGCAAAGTCACCTTCGCCAAGATCAGCCGCAGCCACGGCGGCCGCACCACGCCCGAGGAGATCCTGGCGCACCTCAAACGCTAGCCGGCGCATCCAATCGAGTGTGACTCGCTACTCGATCCTGGATTTGGCCGCGGTGAAGGAAGGCGGCACCGTCGCCGAAGCCTTCCAGGCCAGCGTGGCCGTCGCTCAACTGGGCGAGCGGCTGGGCTATACGCGCTTCTGGCTCGCCGAGCATCACAACATGCCCGGCATCGCAAGCGCCGCCACCTCTGTCTTAATTGGCCATGTGGCCGGCGCCACGCGGACCATCCGCGTCGGCTCCGGCGGCGTCATGCTGCCCAATCACGCGCCTCTGGTGATCGCCGAGCAGTTCGGCACGCTCGAGACTCTCTACCCCGGCCGCATCGACTTAGGCTTAGGCCGCGCGCCCGGCACAGACGGCGTTACCGTCCGAGCCCTGCGGCGCGATCCGTTTTCGAGCGGCCGCGACTTTCCGGACGAGGTCCGCGAACTGATGACGTTCCTCGGTCCGGTAAAGCCGGGGCAAAGCGTCCGCGCCGTGCCCGGCGCCGGCACCAACGTTCCTCTGTGGCTGCTCGGCTCCAGCACTTTCAGCGCGCAATTGGCCGCCGCTCTTGGATTGCCGTTCGCGTTCGCTAGCCACTTCGCCCCGCAACAGCTCGAAGAAGCGCTCACCCTTTACCGCGCCCGCTTTCAGCCGTCGGAGCATCTCGAAAAGCCCTACGCGATGGCCTGCGTGCCGATCGTCGCCGCGCCCACGGACGCCGAGGCCCAGCACTTGGCGACGTCGATCGTCCTGCGCGTGCTGAACCTGGTCCGCGGGGAGCCGTTCTATCTGTCGCAGCCCGTGGCGAGCCTGGATGGCCGCCTCAGCCGGGATGAGCGTCTGCTGGTGGAGTCCAAGCTCGGCGAACTAATCGTCGGCGGGCCCGCGCGAGTCCGGGAAGGCATCGAAGCCTTCCTGCGCCGCACCGGCGTCGACGAGGTGATGTTTACGTCCGAGGCGTACAACCTGGAGGACCGTCTCCGGTCCTTCACGATCATCGCCTCGGTCTTTGACGAGATGCGCGTGTCAGACGGCCAGGTACTGGAAGCCCAAAGCCTCTAACGTCTCGCGCTTCAGGAAGTGCCGTCCGTCGAGCACCAGCGGATTGCGCATTCGCGCCGCGATCGCTTTCCAGTCGAGTTCGCGATACTCCGGCCAGTCAGTCACCAGCACCAGCGCATCCACCTCGTCGGCGGCCTCTTCGGCAGAATTGCACCAGGCGATGTTCAGATCCGGATTCTGCCGCTGGGCGAGCTCCACGGCCACCGGATCGTGCGCCCGGACGCGGGCGCCGCGTTCCACCAACCGGCGGGCGATGTCGAGCGCGGGGGCGTCGCGCAGGTCGTCCGTGTTCGGCTTAAAAGCGAGGCCCAACAGACCGACGCTCTTTCCCTTCAACAGTTTGACCGCCCCTAGCAGCCGCTCCACCACGATCTCGCGCTGCCGCGAATTGATCCGGCGAGCCGCCTGCACGATCGGCATTTCCAGTTGATACTCGGCCGCGGTCGACACTAGGGCCGCCGTATCCTTGCCGAAGCAGGAGCCGCCCCAACCGATGCCGGCTTGGAGGAAGCGCGTCCCGATGCGGGCATCGAGGCCCATGCCGCGCGCCACCAACTGCACGTCCGCGCCCACGCGCTGCGCCAATTGGCCGATCTCGTTGATATAGGAGATCTTAAGTGCCAGGAAGGCGTTCGCCGCGTACTTGATCAGTTCCGCCGAAGCCAAGTCGCAGGAAATCAGCGGCACCGCGCCGAAGCCATCCGGACGCGGCAGAAACGGCGGTGCCGGGAAGCTCTGGTCCAGCAGAGGACGATACAGCGTGTACAGCTTTTCGAGCGCCAGCGTCTGGTCGGCGCCGATCACCACGCGATCCGGAAACAGACTGTCGTGGATCGCCGAACCTTCCCGCAGGAATTCCGGGTTCGAGGCCACCGCAAAGTTCTCCGGCTTAGTGCCGTTCACTTCCCGATAAGCATCCCGCACAATCGATTCCACCCAGTTGCCGCTGCCGATCGGCACCGTCGACTTATTCACCACTACGGCATACGTATCGCCCAAGTACGAACCGATCGAACGCGCCGCCGACTCCAGATACTCGAGATTCGGACTGCCATCCGCCCTAGACGGCGTACCGACGGCGATAAAAATAATCTCCGCCCCCGGAATCGCCTGCGCGTAGTCACTGGTGTAATTCAGCTTCACCATCCGCATCATGTCGCCCAGATGGGGCTCGAAAAACGGAACGGCGCCAGACTTGAGGATTTCGACTCTACGGGGGTCGACGTCCACGCATGTTACTTCATGCCCAACAAAGGAGAGGCAAACCCCGGTGGTGAGCCCCACATAACCCGAACCAATAATCGTTACCTTCACGTAGAGTTCCTCATCATCTCATTGTGCGGGTGCGCGCCCTCGGGAGCAACCCAAGCTAGTACTAGACGGAACGACGATCCAGATGGATCCGCTTAGCCCTCTAAAACCAGTGTCGCTTACCGGCAAATCTGATACAGTGATCGCGGTATGAATAACCAGCGCCTCATCTTAGCCGCCATTAGCGGCGTCTTTACCTACGGGTGTGTGGCCGCGATGCTCGGCACCATCATGCCCACGTTCGACCTGACGAAAGAGCAAAAAGGCACCATCGCTTTAATGCAAGCCGTCGGTCTGATGGTCGCTTCGATCTCGGTGGGTCCGCTGGTAGACAAGTTCGGCAAGAAGCCGGCCCTGATCGTCTCCATGTTCCTGATTTCGTTGTCCTTGTTCGCCTTGCCCAGCACGGGCGGCGCCTACGGACCCGTCCTGGGCTGCCTCTTCGGCCTGGGCTTCGGCGGCGGCATCCTCGTCACCGCGGCCAACGCCCTTGCCAGCGACATTAATGTTGCTCAGCGCGCCTCCACCCTCAACTTCCTCAACCTCTTCTTCGGCGTCGGCACCATGGCCACGCCTCTCATCGGCGCCAATCTCCTGGGCGGCAACGCCACCACGCTCTGCTACCTGGTGGCCGTCATCTCCGGCATCGCCCTGATTCTCAACGGCACCACCGCCATTCCCGGTCCGCAGCCCCAAACCGCGGGCGACGGCGGCGATATCGGCAGCCTGCTCAGCCGCCCTGCCCTGTGGCTCCTCGCCTTGATGCTCTTCGTCTATGTCACCTGCGAAGTGGGCGTCTTCAACTGGGAAGTGGAATACCTCAAGGAACAGGGTGTCGACGGCACCACCGCCGCCAACATCCTCGGCTTCGGCTTTGCCGGCGCCCTCACCATCGGCCGTCTGATCGTCTCCAAGATGCTGAAGAACACGCCGCCCCAGACGGTGACCCTCGGCGCCGCCATCATGATGGCTGTCACCACTTTCGCCATGCTCCAAACCAACAGCCCGGCCGTCACCATCGGTTGCCTGGTGCTGGCCGGTCTGGCGATGGCCCCGGTCTTCCCCACCACGCTCGCCATGGTGGGTGACGCCTTCACCAAGGGCACCGCGACTGCCATGGGCATTGTGATCACCGCCGGTTGGGCCGGCCTCGCCCTCAGCTCTCAGATCATCGGCTACATTGCTGGCGGCTCCAGCGTCCGCGCTGCCCTGATGGTGCTCCCCGCCGCCGCTGTCGTCATGGCGCTCGCCAACCTCGCCCTGCGCGCCTCGATGAACTCCAAGGCCAAAGCCGCTTCGGCTCGCTAACTTACTTCCGCCGTTGTTCTCGCACTTGGCGAAACGCCGACGTCTCGCGTTCGGCGTCCGCCGGGCGGCCCAGCTTGCGATACAGCGCCGCCAGTTGAAAGTGCGCGGACTCAGCCAACGCCGACGTCTTCTCCTGTTTCAATACCCCGAGCAGCGCCCTCTCTGCGGCTTCCAACTGGCCTAAGGCCGCCTGCGCTCGGCCTAACTGCATCAACGTCTCCGGCATCCCCGGCTTGAGGCGCTCGGCCCGCTCGAGCTCGGCTAACGCCGCCTTCGCCTCTCCCCGCTCCAGCCGGATGTAGCCCAGCCGGTAAGCCGCCTCCGGACTACCCGGAGCCAGTTTCGCCTCCGCCTCGTACTCCCTCTCGGCCCCTTCCAGATCGCCTGCCGTCTGCGCCAGTTCCCCTAGTGCCCCATGCACGCCCCGCAAGTCCGGCCTCGCCGCCAACGCTTGCCGATAGCGATCCTCCGCCGCCCCCCGCTGGCCCGCCGCCGCCAGCGCTTCGGCCTGTAACTGCCTCGTCCGCGCCGTCTCCGGAAACTCCGTCCCCAAACGCTCTTCCACTCGCCGGGCCAACTGCGCATGTGCGCGGCTCACGTAATAGAGCAGATCCACGTCGTTCGGACGCTGCGCCAGAGCCGCTTCCAACCGGTCCAGCGCCTCGCGCTCGCGTCCGGCTTCGAGCAAAGCTACGCCCAGCAAATCGGTCACTTCGCCCTTCTCCAGATGCGGAATCGCCTCAGCGGCATAGCCCTGCGCCAGCAGCGACGCCCCCAACATGCCGTGCGCTCCCGGCAGATTCGCATTCAGTTCCAGCGCCTTGCGCAACGCCGGAATCGCCCGCGCATAGTCCTTGCTCTGGTAATACACGGCGCCCAGATTGACGTGCGCCGCCGCCAGCGTGGGCGCCAGTTGCACCACTTGCTCAAACTCGGCGATCGCCGTGCGCAGGTCGCCCGCGTTCTTGGCCTTCAGGCCCGCATTCACATGCTGTGTCAACTCGGGCGAGAGCTGCACGGCCAGCAGCAACAACGCGATCATTCGGGCTCCGTCAGGGTCACGATGCGATCGGCAGGTGTGCGCTGACTCTGCTTGCGGCCGCTTGGCCAAAGCACTTCCACGGTCACCTCCGTCAACGATCCTAGTCCAAAGTGGGCCCGCGGGTCGCTCGCCGAAAGATAGCTGCCCGCGGTGCTGACATGTGCCACCTGCGGCCCCACCCGCACCGTTGCGCCGATCCCGTCCCGATTGCTCGCACGGCCCGTCAGCTTCACGGTTAGCCAATGCTGCGTGGGCCGCGCGCGAAACACCAACGGCTTGCCGCCCAGCACGGCCACCACGGCTTCCAAGCCGCCGTCATTGTCCAGGTCCCCTACCGCGACGCCACGCCCGGCTACGGCTGGCGCCTCGAGACCCGCATTCCGGAACCTCCCGCCGCCACCCAGCAACCATGCCGGCGGCTCCAGATAGCGCAAGCCGGCATGCATGCGCTCCACGTTATCCAGCACATGGCTCTGCGCCACGAAGACGTCGCGAATGCCGTCATTGTCGAAATCCTCCAGCACCACGCCCCAGCCCGAATTGCGCGCCGTGAGCGTCGCCAGGCCCGAGTCCGCCGTGGCGTAGCGAAACTGCCCGCCACCCTCGTTATGAAACAGCGCGTACTTCTCGAGCGCCAGATCCGTGATCAGGATGTCCGGCCGCCCGTCTCGGTCATAATCCGCGAACGCCGTCCCCATCCCCGCGAAGGACTTGCCATCGTCGGCGAACGCCACCCCTGCCTCCAGCCCCACCTCACGAAACGCCTTGCCCGCTTCGTTGTGAAACAGAAACTGCTCCATGCCATCGTTCGCCACCAGCACGTCCACCCAGCCATCGCCGTCATAGTCGTTGAAGGCCACGCCCAGCGCCTTTCCACGCGCGGAGCCAATGCCCGTCTTCGTGCTCACGTCGAGGAAGCGGCCGCCCTCGTTATGGAATAGCACGCTCGTCGTCGCCGGAAACTTATCCGGCCGGCAATAAGCGTTGTACGGCGTGCCGCACAGGATGTTCCGGCTCAAGTCCCAGTCCAGATAGCGAGTCACGAACAGATCCAGCCGGCCATCGCGGTCATAGTCGAAGAAGCCCGCCGAGGCGGACCAGCCCCCCGCCGCCACGCCCATCTCCGCCGTCACGTCGACAAAGCCGCCTCGTCCGTCATTGCGATACAGCACGTTTCCGCCGTAATTCGTGACGTACAGGTCCGGATCGCCATCGTTGTCGTAATCGCCTACCGCCACGCCCATGCCGTAAACATTCGGCGAAGTGGCCAACCCCGCCTCCTGCGTCACATCCGTAAAGCTACCATCGGCGTTCTGCCGGTAAAGCCGATTCCAGTACGCCGGCTCACGCCGCGCAAAGTCGCCTGGCTTCTCCGTCAGCCGGCCGCTGTTGACGAAGAACAAGTCCAGCCGCCCGTCTCCGTTGTAATCGAGCATGGCTACGCCGCCGCCCATCGCCTCGATCAGATACTTCTGCGGCGTCGGCGAGTTGCGATGGACAAAGTCCACGCCCGCGGGCGCGAAAAGCGAAAGGCTCTGCGACGCGGCCCATCCCGCGACGCAGAGCCAGAAACAGGCGGTGGTTCGCACGCGCCTAGAATTGTAGCCGCAAGGCGAACTGCACCAGCCGCGGACTGTTGTACTGTCCGCTGATGATGCCGAACTGCGGATTCCCCAGCGCTGTCGCCGGATAGGCGAACTGCACCCGGTTGAACAAATTGAAGACCTCCGTGCGGAACTGCAAGCCGAACCGCTCATTGATCGGCGTGTTCTTGAAGATCGTGAAGTCGTAGTTGGCAATGCCATGCGACCGCACATCCGTCAGACTGCGCGCCACGTTGCCGAAGGCGAACGACGGCGTCGCCGTAAAGGCCGAAGTATCGAACCAGCGATTCAGCCGGTCCTGCGCCTTGCCCTCCAGGTTCGCGCTCACGCCCGTGGAATTTGGCCGCTGTCCGCCGCCGAAGGAGTTCGTCGTGTTCACGGCCATCGACATCGACAGCGGGAAACCGCTCTGGAACGTACTCACGCCATTCACGCCCCAGCCGCCCACCAGGCGATTCACCGCGCCGTTCACGTCGCCCAGCAACGACTTGCCTTTGCCGAACGGCAAGTCATAAATGAAGCTGATCACCGCGCGATGCGGCACGTCGTACAACGCCACCGAACGTTCCGCCCGCAGGTTGTTGAAGTTCTGCACCGCGAGCCCGCCGCCCGGCTCGAGCCACGCCGTGAGCGTATCCGTATCGCTGATCAGCTTGGCGAACGTGTATGACCCGAGCACCGAAGCGCCTTTAGCAAACCGCTTCTCCACCTTCACCTGCGCCGAGTGATAGATCGAGTTTCGGTTCATCGGCGCCACCAGATTGAAGCCCGTGTATTGCGGATACGGCCGCAACAGTTGCCCGCGTGCGACGTTCGGCTGCGCCAGCGTCCCCAGTTGCACCTCCCCGAAGAACGGGTTCGGTACCTGTTGCAACAACGAAGCGCCCTGCGACAGGAACTGGTCCGGCAACTGGTTCAGTACCTGGTTCGGACCCGGCAAGTGCGTCCCCTTCGACCCCGCATACGCAATGTCGATCGCCGCACCGCCCGGCAGTTCATGCTGAATGTCCACGTTCCACTGCTGCGTATAGGCCCGCGGATCGCGATACAGTGGCGCCGCCACCGTCTGGCCGTAGAACAGCTTCTGGATATTCGCGCTCCGTCCCGGCGCCTGAATCATGCCGTTTGGAAACGGATTCGACAGCCGGTCCGCCGGCGTGATCGACCCATCCACCGTGCCCAAATACGGCGTCGTATAGGCGTTCGAAATATCGATGTTCGGCGCCGTATTGAACGCCACATCGTTCGGCAGGAAGAACACGCCCCAGCCGGTGCGGAACACCGTCTTGCTGTTCACGCGATAGGCCAGGCCCAGGCGTGGCGACCACACGTTGCGTGGCTCGTTGTTATTGCGGCTCGGACTATCCGGCGAGTTCACCAGCCCCATCCGACCCTTGAGTTGCAGTCCCCCGCGGCCGTTTAAATCGTTCGGCGCATCGGGCAGCAGCACCACCAGGCGATCGAACCGTTCGCTCCAGGGGCCCAAACGCTCCAGACGCACGCCATAGTTCAGCGTCAACCGCGAACCGATCTGCCACTGATCGCCCACATGGGCGGCGCCGTAGAGCATCTGCCCGGCCACGAAGTTGTTGTGCGTCACCCCGCCGCCCGAGCCCATGCCCAGCAGGAACGAAGCAAAGCCATTGCCCGTCCCCGCCGCCGCTAACGGATTCACCGACGTCATCAGCGCATCGAAGTTGAACGACCCCGACGGGTTGTTCTGCTGGTAGTAGTTGTGCGTCAGCCGCCGCCATTCGCCACCGAACTTGATCGTATGCTTGCCCCAGATCTTCGTCACGTTCGGGCTCAACGAATAAATATCGTTGCGGGCCACGATGGTGCTGCCGGTGCCGTTGGTGCTGAAGACGCCGTTATAGCCGGTCACCAGCGGAATCGGGCTCACGCGCACGGCCACGCTGTTGTTCAGTGACGCCGGCCAGCCCAGTTGCCCCAGGTCGTAACCCGCCGTCAACGAAGTGCGGTCATAGATAAAGCGTGTGAACGACAGCCGCAGGTCGAGGAACATGGTGGGCGTCACGGAAATCGTATCGCCCAGCACGGCCTGATGCGTGGTCATCGTCTCTGTACAGCGGTCCACACAGGTCTTCGTGCCGTAAGGATCAATCGGCAGGTTCAGATTCGTCCACCGCGTGTAGCGCGCAAAACCACGTTGCTTGTCGCTGAACGTATGGTCCCCGCGGAAATTCACCTGGTCGTTATCGCCGCCCACGCTGGCGTTCGCCGTAAAGTTGTTCACTGCGGTGAAGGGCAGCCCCGGCCCGGTCGCGCGCCCCCACAGATTGGTCATCACCCTGGCCGCCGGGTCGATGCGATTGTTCGGCACTACGTTGCCCGGAAACGGCAAACGCGAAATCGTCTCGGCGCCGTTGGCCCCCGTCGCGCAAGCGGCGTTGCCCAACCGGCCGCAAGTCGTCAGCGGATCGTACACCGGAATCATCGCTCCGGACGCATTGCGATAGTCGGCAAAGTTGCCTGCCCGCATAGCATCGGTCGGCACTGAGTAGACGTAGGATTGTCCCTGCCGCAGCCGGAAGCCTTCATAAGACGCGAAGAAGAACGTCTTGTCCTTGCGGATCGGCCCGCCCAGATTCACCCCGAACTGGTTCTGCGAAAACGCCGGCCGTGCGACGCCTGCCCGGTTATTGAAGAACGTGTTTGCATTCAGCGACCGATTCCGCAGAAACTCATACGCACTGCCGTGGAACGTGTTCGTGCCGCTCTTGGTGGTCAGGTTGATCACGCCGCCCGCAAAGCGCCCGAACTCCGGCCCCAGACTGTTGGTCTGCACCTTGAACTCCTGCACGGCGTCCTGCGTGGGCACCAGCGCCGTCAGGTTCACATAGCTGGCATTGTTCGGCGCGCCGTCGATGTAGGAGGCACTCTGGTTCGCCTGTCCGCCGCCGATCTGGAAATTCGCCCACGCGAACGGATTCTGTCCCGTCGGCGTCGTGCCGCTCTGCCCGCCCGGCACCACTCCCGGCACCAGCGCCACCAGGCTAAAAACGTTGCGGCCATTCAACGGCATCTCGAGCACCTTGCGCTGCTCCACCACCTGCCCCAACGACGCGTTCTCCGTCTGCAGCAGCGGCGTCTGTCCCGTCACTTCCACCGTCTGGTTCACGTCGCCCACCTGCATCGCGACGTCGATCCGCACCGTGCTTTGCACTTCCACCGTGATCGGCTCGCGGGCAAAGCGCCGGAAGCCGCTATTCTCCACTTCTACCCGATACTGACCGGGGACCAGATTCACGAACTGATAGCCGCCCGACGAATCGGTTTGCGCGGTACGTCGTTCCGCGGTGCCCAGGTTGATGAGCGTGACGTTGGCCTGTGCCATAGCGCTGGCGGAAGCGTCCGTCACGGTGCCGACAATGGTGCCGTAAAAAGTCTGGCTCCAGCCGGCGGAAAGTGAAAGCAGTACAGCGAGACTTGCAGTAATTCGGTTCATGGAATTCCTCAATGACTCGAGAGTTGTGCGGGCAATATATACCGATTGCTCGCCGGTGACAACGGTCGTCGACAACGAATTGTCATCCCGTTGACATTCCCTGTTGAGCCTCGCCCGCTACCCTCGATTCATGTCGATTCCAGGTCGTCTTTGGCTCCTGCTTTGGTGTGCGCTTCCCGCGCTGGCTCAGTTCGATAGTGCGGAAGTGCTGGGCAACGTGCGCGACCACACCGCCGCCGCGGTGGCGCGCGCCACGGTGACGCTCACCAATCAGGGCACCGGCCTCACAGTGAAATCCGAAACTGGCGAAGATGGCTCCTTCACCTTCACTAATGTCAAGATCGGCACCTACCAGTTGACGGCGGAAGCGCCCGGCTTCTCGCGCGCCGTCGCCAAAGACATCGCCGTCAGCGTTAACGCCCGCCAGCGGGTCGACCTCTCCTTGCAAGTCGGCGCCGTCACCGAATCCGTCGAAGTGGCCGATGCCGCTTCCCTCCTCCAAACGGACTCGAGCGACCGCGGTCAGGTAATCCGCGCCACGCAGATCGTCGAGATCCCCCTCAACGGCCGCACCTACTCGGACCTCGCCCTCCTCTCGCCCGGCGTTCTCCGCACCCCGCTCGCCTACTCCGGCACCCCCCGCGAAGGCGCCTTCTCCATCAACGGCCTCCGCAGCACTTACAACAACTTCCTGCTCGATGGCATCGATAACAACGCCTATGGCACCAGCAATCAAGGCTTCGCCAACCAGGTCGCCCAGCCCGCGCCGGACTCGGTAGCCGAGTTCAAAGTCATCACCAATAACTACAGTGCCGAGTACGGCCGCTCCGGCGGCGGCACCATCGACGTCGCCATGAAGAGCGGCACCAACGCCTTCCACGGCACCGCCTACGAGTTCCTCCGCAATACGGACCTCAACGCCATCGGCTTCATCTTCGGCGCCCGCCCGGTCACCTTCAAGAAGCCCGTGCTCCAGCAGAATCAGTTCGGCGCCACGATTGGTGGCCGACTCATCCGCAACCGTCTCTTCTTCTTCGGCGACTACGAAGGCTTCCGCCGCATTGATAAGACGCTCAACTTCTCGAGCCTGCCCTCGCCCAACGACTTACAACGCATCCTGCCCGTCGCCGTCGTCAATCCGCAAACCGGTAACGTCTATCCCGCCAACACGCCCATCCCGCTCAGCGCCATCACGCCCTTCGCCGCCAAAGTCCTCGGCGACCTCCCCGCGCCCAACACCGGCGCCGCCACCACGCGCTCCAACAACTACCAACAGCTCACCCCCAACCGCAATTTCAACGACAAGTACGACGCCCGTCTTGATGGCCAGATCTCTTCCACCATGTCCGGCTTCGTCCGCTGGAGCCAACGCAAAGTCAACATCTTTACGCAGCCCGACATCCCTGGCCTCTCCGGCGGCAATAGCAACGGCTTCACCCGCGTCCTGAATCAGCAACTGGGCGCCGGCTACACCTGGACCTTGAATCCGCGTACCGTGGTCGAAGCGCGCTTCGGCCTGAGCCGCTCGAATGCCGGCAAGTTCCCCCCGTTGAGCGGCGGTGCCAGCATGGAAGCCCTCTATGGCATCACTGGCTTGCCCACCACTCCCGAACTGACCGGCGGCCTCAGCGCCACCAGCATCACCGGCCTCAGCCAGCTAGGCCGCCAGTCGACCAATCCACAGTTCCAGAATCCCCTCAGCTACGACTACAAGCTGAACCTCTCGCGACTCCTCGGCCGCCACGCTCTCAAAGCCGGCTACGAGTTCCAAACCATCCACACCGAAGTCAACGACATCAACCCGCTCTACGGCCGCGATGCCTATGCCGGCCTCTTTAGCCGTCCCACCTGCGCCCAGCTTGGCCAGGCTGCCGGCTGCACCGTGCCCGTCGACAACACCAGTTACTCGCTCGCCGACTTCATGTTCGGCCTCCGCAGTCAGTACGCCCTCGCCAACTATGTCGTCGGCAATTACCGGCAGCACATGCACTTCGCCTACTTACAGGACGACTTCCGCGTCAATAGCCGCCTCACCATCAACCTCGGCCTGCGCTACGAATTCGCCACGCCGCGCTGGGAACGTGACAACGTCCTCTCCAATTACGACCCCGTCACCAACTCCCTCATCAAAGCCAAGGACGGTAGCCTCTACGACCGCACCCTCGTCGATCCGGACCGCAACAACTTCGCCCCGCGCCTCGGGCTCGCCTACAGCATCACTCCCAAAACCGTCATCCGCGGCGGCTACGGGCTCAGCTACGTCCACCAGAACCGCGTCGGCAGCGCGGACCTGCTCGGCATCAACGGCCCCCAAGTCGTCATCGCCATGGTCAACCAATCCAACCCCCTGGACCCTTCCTTCCGCACCACCCAGCAAGGCTACCCCGCCGGCCTCACCGACCCCAAGAACTTCAACCCGCTGCTCTCGAACATCACTTACCTCCCGCGTCACCTGCCAGCGCCCGTCATTCAGAGTTACTTCGCCTCCGTCCAGCGTGAACTCTGGCGCAACCTCATCATCGACTTCGCCTACGTCGGCAACCACGGCACCAACATCCCCGTCATCGGCGACTTCAACCAGGCCAATCCTCAGCCCACCGCCACCTCCAACCTCAGCCTGCAGGCACGCCGTCCCATCCAGCAATTCGGCGCCATCACCTGGTTCAACCCCGCCGCCGTCTCCCGCTATGACGCGCTGCAGATCAAAGTCGAACGGCGCTTCGCCAATGGCTTCCAGTTCCTCAACTCCTTCACTTACGGCAAAGCGACCGACACCGCCGCGCAATCGCTCGACACCAGCGGCGGCAACGATGCCAGCCCGCAGAATATTCGCAACATGGAAGCCGAACGCGGCCCGTCGAACTACGATCAGCGGGTTACTAACATCCTCAGCTTCGTTTATCATCTGCCCTTCGGCCACGGCCGGAAGTATCTGAGCCAAAGCTCGCGCTTCGTCGACTCGATCCTCGGTGGCTGGGAGTTCTCCGGCGTGAACACCTATCTCTCCGCCCCGCCCCTCAACCTCCGCGCCTGGGCCGGCTCGATCCCCGCCGCCTTCCAGGTCGTCGGCAATCTCTCCGGCTTCCGGGGCGGCGAATCCTTCCGTCCCAACGTTACCGGCGACATCTACGCCGTCAATTCGCCCGACATCACCAACGGCTACTTCAATCCGGCCAACGTCACTCTCCCCACTGACCCCAGCCAGCCCTTCGGCAACGCGCCCCGCAACTCCGCTCGCGCTCTCGACTTGAACCAACTCGATCTCGGCATCTTCAAGTCCTTCCAACTTCCGCGCGAAGACCTGCGCCTGCAGTTCCGCGCCGAGTTCTTCAACCTGTTCAATACGACGAATCTCGGCCTCGCCAATACGGACCGGGCCAGTGCCGCCTTCGGCACCATCCGCTCTACCTTCCCGGCCCGCCAGATCCAATTCGCGCTGAAGCTTTACTTCTAGTGCGTCATGGCCTCGTTGAACTGCCGGAAGAACTCCTGATAACCCGCCGCCCCGCGTTCGGCTGCGAACCGTAGCGGCCGCACGCGCTCCACCAGAATCTCGCGCGCCTCCGGCTGTTTCGACAGGATGCTCATCACTTCGCTGATGAACTCGCCGAGCGGCATCGCGCGCGGATCGGCCGCCTGCCCCGGCCCCATCAACTCCGTCTGCACATAGGGCGGCGCCAGTTCCAGCACCTCCACCGCCGTCTCGCGCAACTGCCATCGTAGCGACTCGCTGTAAGAATGCATCGCCGCCTTCGTCGCGCAATAAGTCGGTGTCATCGCCAGCGGCGTATACGCTAACCCGGACGTCACGTTGATCACCGCCGCCTGCGCCTGCCGGCGCAACAATGGCAACAACGCCGACGTCAATCGGATCGGCGCCAGCAAATTCGTCGTGATGGTTGCCTCCACCACCGCCTGATCCTGCGCCAGCAGATTCTCGGCCTTCATGATGCCCGCGTTATTGATGAGCACGCTCAACGCCGGATAGTCGCGCGCGATGTCCGCCGCAAACTGCTCCACCTTGGCCGCGTCCTGTACATCGAGCGCCGCCGCCTTCATCCCCGGATTCGCCCGTGTCACTTCCTCCAGCACCTCGCGCCGCCGGCCCGCGATGATCACCTGATTCCCCAACCGGTGAAACGCTTCCGCCAATGCCCGCCCAATCCCCGAACCGCCGCCCGTCACCAGCATCGTCTGCCCTGTCATCTTCATCGCTTCGAATCTCCTTGTCTAAAGGCAGCATACGGGAGTCACTCTCCAAAAGAAAGTAGGAACCTGTCAGTGCTATAGTTCCCTGTTGGTGAGAAATGAGAAAACAGGCCACTTCCGCCCCGCCAAAACTTTCGCCGGCTGAACTCGACGCGCTCGTGCAGGAGATCATCGGCCGCGTCGCCGACAAATGGACCATGATCGTGCTCGACGTTCTCGCCGAACACGGCGTCCTCCGCTTCACCCAACTCGTCGGCCTCGTCGAAGGCATCAGCCAAAAGATGCTCACCAAAACGCTGCGGCAAATGGAAAGCGACGGCTTCGTCACGCGCACCGTCCACCCCGTGATCCCACCCCACGTCGATTACGCGCTCACCCCCCTCGGCCTCAGCCTCGGCGAAGCTTTCTGCGGCGTCTGGCTCTGGGCCGAAAAGCACCACCGGGAACTCACCCGCGCTCGCCAGGCCTACGCTGAACGCTCCGCCGGCTGAATGAAGGTCAGCACATAACCATTCGGATCCCGAATGCCGAACTGCCGTGCCCCGTAGAAGGCCTCGTACAGGCTTTCGGTGAACTCCACCGGCTGCGCTCGCAGCAGCCGATACAGCTCCTCAATCTGCTTCGTGTAGAACCACAGGCTCACGTCGCGCTTCTCCCGCCGCGCCTGCTTGCTCAGCATCAGTTGCGCCGGCCCGTACGAGAGCCACCCCCAGTTATCCTCATGCCGCCCCCGCACCGTAAAGCCGATCGCCTCGTACCACTGGAGCGTCGCCTCCACATCCTCCACGTCCAGCATCGGCACCAGCCGGCTCACAGACTCGCCCAGCGCCCCCAGTGCCCGCGTAGTCTCCGCCGACATCTCGCGCGACCTCGCCTTCGCCCCCGCCGCTTGCAGCAACTCCCTCGCCTGAAGATCGCCGCGAAACGTCGCCAACTCGAGCGCCGTATGTCCGCGCTCATCGGTCGCCTCGAGCTCGGCCCCCAATTCGATCAACACCGCCAGCAGATCGTGCCGCTGCCGGTCGAGCGCCAAGTGCAAAGGCGTCATTCCCTGCTCATAGCTCGACATCCGCCGCTCGAGCGCCTGCGGATCGCGCGCGGCTACCTCGCGAAGGAGGTGAGCGTCTTCCATGCACAGCGCGGAGAACACATGATGCGACGCGCCGTACTGCAACAGCAACGCCACCACCTCCTCGCGGATTGGCTTGGCAAAGTAAGTCGCCCAGCCGATCACCTCGAGCTCATGCTCATCGCCCGCCCCCACCGGGTCGGCGCCCGCCTGCAACAACAGCTCCACCACGTCCCGATGCCCGCCCGCCGCCGCCCAATGTAACGGCGACGTCGTATCGCCCGCCTCTGTCGCCTTCGGATCCGCGCCGCGCTCGAGCAGTAAGCTCACCGCCGCCGCGTGACCCAGCTTCGCCGCTGTGTGCAGACCCGTCCAGCCCGGATGCGCCGCGTCCGGATTCTCCTCCGTCACCAGGGTTGGCTCCGCGTCCAGCGTTTCGCGCAGCCGCGCCACGTCTCCCTGTTCACAAGCCTCGAAGAAAGCAAAGATGACGTCTGCCATCTCCGTAGCTTCCCAGATTTCCGCTTAAATGGAGGATGTCATGACCAGCCTGTTGTTGGCCCTGTGCCTGGCGCAAGAGCCAACCCTCGCCCTCCTCGGGGACGCCGTCATGAATGAGGGCACGGTCCGCCTTACCCCGGCTCGCAAGTATCGGCGCGGCGCCGCCTGGCTGCGCGAACGTCAACCCGTGCGCGATGGCTTCGAAATCAATTTCCGCTTTCGCATCTCGGACCCCGGCGGCCTGCGCCACGGCGCTGATGGCTTCGCCTTCGTCCTCCAGAACAATGGCCTGGATGAACTCGCCGGTTACGGCGCTTCCGGGGGCTTCGCCCTGGGTGACGGCGCTAATGGGAACGACGTGCGCGGCATCGCCAATAGCCTCGCCGTCTTCTTCGATACCCATCGGAATCCGCCGGATGGCTCCGGCAACGGCATTGTCATCGCCACCAACGCCGAACAGCGTCGCCTGCGCTGGCCCCCGCCCCGTCTGGCGGCGAATTGGCGTCCCGGCGTCAAACTCAAGGACGGCCGGCCTCACGCCGTCCGCATCGCTTACCGCCCGCCCCTTCTCGAAGTCACCGTGGATGACGTCCTTGAACTACGCACCCCGGTGGACCTGCGGCGCCTGCTCCCCGCCGATGGCCGCGCCTTCCTCGGCTTCACCGCCTCCACCGGCGAAGGCTTCGAAAATCACGACCTCTTTGACTGGCGCTTCCGTCCCGCCGTCGCCTCCGAGGCCTACACCGTCAGTTCCAACATCTCCTTCGCGCCCTTTGAATGCCTCGCCGGCCGCGCGCTCTGCACGCCTGCTCAAGCCGCTGTCCAACTCACCAGCCCCGGCACCTATCACGTCATTCTGCCGGCGCACCGGCCCTGGTCTGCGGAAGTTCCGAACCCCGCTGGCCGGCGGTTTGAGGTGAGGAATGCGGTCGGCACCGCTTGCTGGGAGAAAGAGTCCTGCGGTACGCCCGGCACCGCGCCCGAAGGAGCCGCGGGCTCGCTCGCCTGGCGCGTGCAAGCGGGCCGCATCGCCTTCGCCCTCACCGATCCCCAACCCGGCGACAACCAGGGTTACTACGAGTTCGACGTCGTCTTCGAAAACTAATCGATGCCGTGAATCTTCAGCTTCACGATCTTATCGGCTGTCAGATTCTGAAAGCCCGAAGCCCGCAGCTTCTGCAGATACGGCGCGCTCACCCCGTGGATCTTCATCTCGGCGAGTTCGCGCAGCGTGAAGTTGTAGCCCATGGACTTGGTGTCGCGAATGAACTCCGGCGAAACGCCGTGAATCTTCAGGTTCGTCACTTCGCGCGACGAAAGATTGCGATAGCCCGCCTCGTTCAGCGCCTTCAAATAGTCCGGCTTCACGCCATGGATCTTCATCTCTACCAAGTCCTTGGCCGGCGGAGTTAGCCCGTAGCTCTTCAACTCGCGGATGTAGGCGGCGTCAATCCCGTGAATCTTCATTTCCACGATCTGCCGGTGCGGCAAGTCGAACCCGGCCTGCTTCAGCTCCCGCAGAAACTCATTCGTCACGCCGTGGATCTTCATCTCGACGATCTCTCGCGAACTCAGCTGATAGCCCGCCGCCTTCAGCCCGCGCACGAACTCCGGCTTCACCCCGTGAATCTTCATCTCCACGAACTCCCGCGCCGTTAGTTCCGTAAAGCCGAAGCCGCGCATCTCCGCGATGTACTCGCGCGTCACGCCGTGCATCCGCAGCTCGATCAGCTCCTTCGTCGACGCGTTCAATCCTGTATCGCGCACATAGCGCGCGAACTCGAGTGAGATGTCATGCAGCGCCATGTTGTACACCTGGTCGTTGTCCGGCGCCCCATACCCCATTTGGCCCAGCTGCGCCGCATAGTTCGAATTCGCCGCAAACGTAAAGCTCCCGGTGCCGCGCCCCATCCCCGTGATGCCCGTACACAGAAAGCGGCCCGCGTCGCGCCCGATCTCGAACTTCGCGTTCGTGCTCCCGGTCTCCAGGTTTTTCGGCTCGAGCCCCCGGATCGACGTCCACGGAACGTCCGTCGTATGGCTCGATCGACTCCAGCCCGTGCCCGTCCTGCGGCCCGTCTCCAGCTTCAGGCTCACCATCTTCGGGTCCGTCACGCGCCGCAGCGTCCACTCCTGCCCTTCGAAAACCTGCGCGTTCAGCGAAAAGAAGAGCACCGAAGCGCCCGCCACCACCAGCATTTCCCATGGCTTCATTTCTGCGTATCTCCTTCGAATCGGTTTAGAGGACGCCGGCCTGCTTCAGTTTGATCACCCGACGCAGGTCGCCCGTCCCGCCGAGCTTCTGCGCCGCCTTCAGATCGCTGGCGCTCACCCCCTGGACCTTTGCTTCCACGATGTCTCTCGCCGCCACGTTGCCGAACCCGCTGTCCTTCAGCGCCACAAAGAAGTCCTCGCGTACCCCATGCACGGCGAAGTCACGAATCTCGTTCGCCGTATAGGGGCCAAAGCCCAACCCATGAATCACGTGCACCTCGTCGGGCCGCACATTGTGCAGCCGCAGGTCCACCGCCTGCTCGATCGTGTACCCGCGAATCCCGGCGTTGCGCAGATCCACCAGGTAAGTCGGCGAGATGCCGTGCGTCTTCAGCTTCACCAACTGCGAGGTCGACAGGTGGCCAAAGCCCAACGCATTCATCTCGCGGATGTAGGCCGGCTTCACACCTTGCACCTTCAGCTCGATCACCCGCTCCACGCTCAAGTCGCCATAGCCCGCCTGGGCCAGTGCCGCCAACAAACCCGGCGCGCTGGGCGTGGGGGGCGCGGGTGGCGTTGGCGCCGCTGCCGGAGCAGGCGGAGCGGGAGGCGCGGCGGGTACCTGCAATGCCGCGGGAGCCGGCGGCAGCGGTGGTTCCGGCGGCACGTGATCTTCCGGAAGGCCCGGTGTTTCCGGAGCACCCAGAGCCTCCTGAGGCGGCGGGGCAGCAGGCGCCGCCGGCGGCCCGTCGAACGAATCTTCCGCCAACAGCACCAGGCTTGGCGCCTGCGCCGCGCCCAACACCAGCCCACCCACCAGCATCACCGCCGCCAGCAGCACCCCGCGCGAGACTCCCAACGCCACGTTCCGCCGCGGATCCAGCAACCGCCGCACCCGCCGGCCCACCTGCGATTCCCGGCCCACCATCGTCGCCGCCAGTGGATGCGAAGGCAACTCCATCCGCAGTTCCGCCAACCGGGTCAGGCTCGCCGCATACGCCCGCCGCGACGTCGCCGACACCGCCCAGTCATCGCAAGCCAACTCCCGCTCCAGTTCCAGTCGCTTCAGAATCCACCGCGCCACCGGATGGAACCACATCACCGCCGCCAGTAGACGCCCGCCCAGATTCGCCCAATCGTCGCACCGCGCCAGATGCGCCAGCTCATGGCTCACCACATGGTCGGCCATCTCGCGATCCAAACGCCCCAGCAGCACTTCCGGCACCAACACCGCGGGGCGCCAAAAGCCCGCCGCCAGCGGCGAGCCGATCTCTTCACTGGCCAACAACCGCACCGGACGCCGCACCGGGCAAATCGCCAAACCGCCAGCCAGCATCGCCGGGTCCAGCGGACGCGCCCGCCGGATGATGCCCCGCAAATCCAGATACCCGAACCAAAGTCGCAGCAGCGCGGCTAGCGTCCCCGCCGCCCATAACGCCGCCAGCGCCAGCACCGGCTTGCCACCGGTGAACCGAATCGGCAACCGCCACGCGCTCTCCGTCACCCGCGTCACCACCGGCCCATGTTCCGGTCCATCTTCCGGCACGGTCACCGCCGGACCCAGGTCGACCTGCGCCACTACCGGTACCGCACTCGGACCGGGCATCAGCGCCTCCCACACCCCTTCCGTTGGCAGCACCGGCAGCGCCAGCGTCGCCGCCAGCACCATCCACCACGCCGCATACCGCGTCGCCGCATTCACCCGCGGAGTCCATGCCAAAAACAACCCTGTCACCCCCGCCAGCAACAGCGCGGGCAGAAAGCTGTTCGCGATCCCCGCCAGAACTTCGGCAGCCACCTTGGCGAGCGTCATTGCGCTTTCTCCTCATCGTTCTGAATCAACTGCTTCACCCGCTCCAGCTCCTCCGGACTCAGGGCCTCGTCCTCGATCATGTTCAGCACCAGCAAATCCGCCCGGTTGCCGAAAAAACGCGTCAGTAAATGGCGCACCGCGCTCCGGCTCGCCTCCGCCCGATCCACCACGGGCGCATAGACGAACGCCCGCCCTTCTTTGGTGTGCGTCAGATAGCCTTTTTCTTCCAGAATCCTCATCGTCGTGAGCACGGTCGAGTAAGCCAGCGCCGGAACGGCCTCGGCGACGTCGGCCACCGTCGACGGCCCCCGCTGCCAAACCACTTCCATCAGGCGCAACTCGGCATCGGTGAGGTTGACGGATTTCTTGCGAGCCATTGCTATTAGAAAATTAATAGAACGCCTCACTTTTGTCAACGAAGAAATTAATAGTTCGCCAGCCCGCGCAACTTCAAGCAGAATTAGGCAATCAATCGGCAGAATCGGGATACCGCTCCCACGGCCGCCCGCCGTACCTTGAAGCGAGGTAGAACACCATGCAACAACGCTTACTCGGAACCAGTGGCCTCTCCGTCTCCGCCCTCGGCCTCGGCTGCATGGGCATGAGCTTCGGCTACGGCCCGCCCCAGGACACCCGGCAGATGATGGCCGTCATCCGCGAAGCCGTCGACCTCGGCGTCACCTTCTTCGATACCGCCGAAGTCTACGGACCCTACCTCAACGAAGAACTCGTCGGCGCCGCCCTTGAACCCTTCCGCGGCCAAGTCGCCATCGCCACCAAGTTCGGCTTCCACCTCGACCCCGCCACCGGCAAACAGCTCGGCCTCAACAGCCGCCCCGAACAGATTCGCCGCGTCGCGGACGCCTCCCTCCAGCGCCTCCGCGTCGACACCATCGACCTCTTCTACCAGCACCGCGTCGACCCTGAAGTCCCCATCGAAGACGTCGCCGGCACCGTCAAAGAACTCATCCAGGCCGGCAAAGTGCGCCACTTCGGCCTCTCGGAAGCCGGCGTCACCGTCATCCGCCGCGCCCACGCCGTCCAGCCCGTCACCGCCCTCCAAAGCGAGTATTCCTTGTGGTGGCGCGAGCCCGAAGCCGACATTCTGCCCACCCTCGACGAACTTGGCATCGGCTTTGTGCCTTTCAGCCCCCTCGGCAAAGGCTTCCTCACCGGTCACATCGACGAGAACACCACCTTCGACGCCACGGACTTCCGCAACACCGTCCCGCGCTTTGCCGCCGCCGCCCGCCAGGCCAACCGCGCTCTCGTCGACCTCCTCGGCGGCCTCGCCGCCCGCCACCAGGCCACGCCTGCCCAGGTCGCGCTCGCCTGGCTCCTCGCGCAAAAGCCCTGGATCGTGCCCATCCCCGGCACCACCAAAGCCCACCGCCTGCGTGAAAACGTCGCCGCCATCAACCTCTCGCTGCAGCCCGACGAACTCGCCGAGCTCACCGCCGCCGCAGCCGCTATCCCCATTCAAGGCGCGCGCTATTCCGACGCCGCCCAACGCTGGATCAATCGCTAGGCAACCCCACCAGCTCACTGTCCACGGAAAAGCCCCTCAGTTCGATGGCGACCCGCCCAGCGACGCCGGCCACCCCGCGCGGCGATTCATTCGCGTATCGCGCCGCGGCGGCTGGCCAAAGTGTCGGCTGTATTCACGGTTGAACTGGCTCGCGCTCGCATACCCCACCTCGAACGCCGCACTCGCCGCATCCAGCCCATCCATCAACATCCGCGCTCGCGCTCCCTGCAGACGCAAATGCTTCTGATACTGCAGCGGACTCATCGACGTCAGCTCGCGAAAGTGATGGTGCAGCGTCGAAACGCCCATTCCCGCCACGCTCGCCAGCTCACTCATCCGCAGTGTCTTGGTAAAGTTCGCCCGCACCCATGCAATCGCTTTCGCCGTCCGCTGGCTCTGGTCGCCCAGTGTCGCCACCGCTCGCAGCCGAGGCCCCGCCTCGCTCCGCAGCACGCGATAGACAATCTCCCGCTGCAACAGTCCACTCAGAAAAGGCTGATCCTCAGGCTGCCCCAATAGCTCAATTAGGCGCCGGCACGCATTCCGCAGTTCATCGGTCGTTGGCGCTGTGGCCATCGCGGGCTGGTTCGCCGCCGGCTCCGGTAACTGCCCGTTCTGGCGGCTGATCACCTCGCGTACCATCGCCATGTCCAGCTTCAGCGACAATGCCAGGCAAGGCTCTTGGGCACTGGCCCCCACAATCCGGCTGATCACCGGCAAGTCCACCGCCGTCAGCAGAAAGCGCGCCGGATCGTAGACGAAGACGTGGCTCCCCAACTCGACGCGCTTGCTGCCCTGCGCCAACACCGTCAGGTTCGGCTCGTAGGTCATCGCGCACGGCTCGGTCTGCGCCACCCGCCGATGCAGCGAAAGTTCCGGGATCGCCGTCACCATCTTCTCTTCGCTGCCGACAAACTTCAGAATGCTTTGCGCCAGCCGGACTACTTCCGACATCGTCTTCCCCCCCCAGCATACCGGGCCGCCGTTTTCTTGCCCCACCGGTCAGACGATCAGGCAAACAATCGGCAGAATCAGGCCAACTTCGCGCCGCGCGCTGCCCCGCTGTACGATAGTCGAGCCATGCGCGCCCAACCTCTCCTCGCCGTCACCGACGTCCCCCGCAGCAGCCGCTGGTATCAGCAACTCCTCGGCTGCCAGAGCGCCCACGGCGGCGACGAGTACGAACGCCTCACCCACCACGGCACCCTCGTCCTCCAACTTCACCACTTCGGCGTCGAGCACCACCACGGCCCCATCGGCGATCCCCATCAACGCCCCTATGGCAACGGCGTCCTCCTCTGGTTCGAAGTCGACGACTTCGACGCCGCCGTCCTGCGCGCTGCCGCCCTCCAGGCCCAAGTCTTGCTCCCCAAGCACCGCAACCCGCCCGACCACGACGGCGGCCCCAACCATTGGGAGTGCTGGCTGCGCGACCCCGACGGCTACACCGTCGTCCTCTCGAGCCCCGACGGCACCGCCGACGGTTCCTGGCAGCCTGCACCCCACCCCTGAAACAAAACCCGCCGACCGCGAGTCTAACCGACCATGCGCCACGCCCTCCTCACCGTCGCTTGGACCCTTCTCCTCGGTTCCCCCTCCTGGGCCTGCTCCTACGCGCCCCCCATCGACTGTTACTCCGTCTCCCCGGCCTCCCGCTCCCCGAGTTCCGGACCCGCCTTCGTTGGCACCGTTCTGGAAGTTGCCGTCCTTGACGCGACCGAACGGTCCCCCACCCCTTCGTTTCTCGACCGCGTCCAAGTGAAGTTCCGCCTCGACGAACCCCTCAGCGCCCTTCCTGCCGGCCTGCGGGAAATGGAAGTCTTCGCCGGGCAGGTCTTCCGCACCACCACCGATGCCGACGGCCTCTACGCCTTCCGCGACCTGCCCGCCGGCCAGTTCACCGGCGCCACCTCTCCAGAAACCCGCGCGAACCGCGGCACCATTACCCAGCACCGCTGCGTCCAGCGCGACCTCTACGTGCTTCCGCCCGCGCCCCAGCCCTAACGCGGAAACAGATCCGGATTGTCCGTGAACAGCCCGTCCACCTGATACGTCTCCACAAACTTCCGCATCGCCGCCGTCAGCGCCCCCGGCTCCGCCGGCAGCGCCGCATACATCTTGGCGATCTGCTGTTGCATCGCTGGCGGCAAGTCCGGATACGTCGCCGCCTTCGGCCGCAGCAGAAACGTATAAGGCACCACTGTCAGCCCCGCCGCATGCGCTTCGGCCATCAGTCCCGGCCGCGCCTCCACGATCGCCGTATGCGGCGCAATGCCCGTCGCGAACGTCTTCACTTCGCGCAGCCCTGCCGGCGTCAGCCAGCGTGCCGCCTGGTCCGGCGCCCCGATCAGAAAGCTCCGCGGCACTGCGGGCAGCAGCTTCGCCATCCGCCGCAAGCTGTCCTCCTCAAAAATCTGCAAATGCACCGCGGGCCGTCCGTGCCACTCCGTCGCCCGCCCCGCCGCATCCACCAGCCCCGCTTCCCGCAGCGCCCGCGCCACCATGGGCTCTAACTCGATCCCCTTCGCCCGCAGCCTCCCCGGCATCTTCAACTCCGGAAAGAACCCCGCCTTCCCCTTCACAATCGCCACCGCTTCGGCGAACGTCAGCACCCGCTCCCCTTTGTACTTCGCCCCGAACCACGACCCCGCATCCAGCCGCTTCAATTCGGCCACCGTAAAGTCTTCCACCCACCACCGCCGCACCTTCCGCCCCCCGGCCTCCACCTCCGTGAACCGGTCCGGAAACACCTCCTTCACGTTCGTTACCCGCTCCAGCGACCCGTCATGCGAACAAATCAGCACCCCGTCCTTCGACGGCGTCAGATCCTGCTCCACATACTCCGCCCCCTGCGCGATCGCCAACCGGTAAGCCGCCGCCGTATGTTCCGGCGCATAAGCCGAAGCTCCCCGATGCGCCACACAAAAAGCCCTCTGTCCGCTCGGCGCCGCCATCATCCCCGCCACGAAAAATGCAAAAAGTCGAATCACGTCCTGTATCCTACCCACCGCAGATGACGCCCGGATGAACATCCGGCGATCCCCGCCACGGTTCGGCTGACGAACCGATCCAGCTCGGGCGCGCCTCGGCGGAGCCCACGTAGTGCTTTGCCTTACGCGTTGCTTTCGTTCCCTTGGCGCTTGCAAGCGACGAGAATCTAAGCGCCCGCCTCGAGGGCACCTGCTGTTGGCCGTGCTCGCCGAACACTGAAATCCCCTCGTTTGGATCTCTGTTTAGACTATGTGTTCGAGCTAGACGCTGGGGCCTGCGCTCGCGATTCGGTGTGCCGTTTTCTTTGGCTTGGCCCTTTAAAGTGCGTGATCTTGGTGATTGGAATGTTCTGAGTCGCGATAAGAATCTGTCCGAATGGCGCGGTCGGCGCTAGCTATGAATTCATAGCTGCAGCATTACTGGGGAAGCTGCCACGAACACGCGGTGAGACAATCGGCGGTATGTCCGCCTCTCTGGGCGTAGTTGTTCGTGTTACAACGTCCTTCGTCTATCGTTGGGCGCCCGGCTCCCGAATTTGTACAAAGCCTATGCTGAATTATGGATTAGGTGGCCTCTTCCTTCTGCTTGGTGCTACCAGCCTCCTCGCTGGGATGGTCGGCCATCGCTTCTACTTCAAGAACCTTGGCAGCAGACAGCAAGGTCCCCCGATGCCGGACTGGATGGCGCGTCCGTTTTTCGTGGCTCTCGGTTGTGCCCTCATCTATGCCGCGATTGACATCCTCCAACGCAGTTAAAGGGAGTGCCTGATCTTCGCGCTGCTTGAGGCCGAAGGCGTAGCCTGCGCCGTGCTGAGACGGATGGCTGGTCGGGAATGACCTGCCTCCCGAATCGCTGGGTAAGGCTTGATAATCGCCGCAGGAAACGGAGCCCCCTACCGATGAAGACGTGCAGGTAGAAAGACATTGCAAGTGGCTTACGGAGTGCTCGCCCTGAACGGGCACCTCCGGCATCGGCGCTAACCTGTCCCATTGCGGTAGCGCGCGATGACATCAGCCAGAAATCGTCTAACATGAACGCGGGAGGAACCAGCGATCGCCATTTGGGACCAGCTTAGCGAGAAGCGATTAGGCCAATGGCTTGCCGAAAGCTCGCGACTGCTGCAAAGGCTGCTCTGTGCCGGCGTAGCGTTAGCCGTCGGCTAGGTAATCTACATGGTCGCGATGGTCCTCACCGCTTACGATGGTGTCCTTTCGCTTTTGTTCCAACCCATCATGGCGGCTTTGTTCAGCAGCCTCGCCACGAGCCTGGCGTTGGTCGCTGGCCTGCTCTTGCGGATTCCCTTTGTGGGACGTCTTTGGCGACACCGCCTCCTGATCCCCCGACTATTGATCGCCACCGGTCTCTTCGTGTTGGTCTTCGGCTTCCCCTTCGGCTGGACGTCCACCTACCCCGCTAGCGATTTCGATGAACCTCAAGTGGTGCTGAAGCCCGAACTGTTGTTGGGTGGCTCCTTTGCCATCATCTTCTCGATCGCAAATTGGCCGCTTCCGTTCTCGCCGACTGGCTTTTGGTCCTCATTCGAGCGGAATAGCTAACCCCGCTACCAAGCTGAAACAGGCTGCCCAGGAGCGCATTGAGAAATTGATTCCAGGGTCTTCCCACCAGGCCGGAACGATGAAGCCGAAAGTTGCGGGTTGCTGACTCTGTGGTTGGCGTCGACGATGGCTATCCTGATGATGCATTTGGCCACGTCGACTGGCTGGCTAGATGGAGCTTTTGTGAATCAAGGGTTCATCATAGTTCTTCCACTCACGTCCTGTATCCTACCCACCGCAGATGACGAGCGAATGAACGAACCCGCCCTCCTGGCCAACCGAAGAAGTGTTCCAAGTCTGTAGGTAGCTGAAAAGACGTCGCCTACCGGTTGAGACCCAAGTCATCTCCCATCCATGGTGCCCGAGCGCGAATTTGCCCAAGCTAGCCTCATGACGCACTTCAAAAAACAACCAAAGGTTAAGAACGGGAAGACGCATGCTCCGTCTCTCTTCGGTTTGGTCGCCCCCGCTATCCTTGCGCTCGCTACCCTGGCGCCCCTCGCTCACGCCTCCCACTATGACGGCGTCGTATGGCTCACCAGCGCGGCCCAGGCACCGAACGGAGGCACTTGGGTTCAAGTGCACACCGGTGTGGACACCGCCAGGACGGAATCGAGAGGAGGCGCCCCGGAATATGAAAGCGTGAACGAACCGGGCACCATCGTCGCCGTTCCAGGCAAAACCGGCTACTGGGTCGTCGGCCGGAGCGGCTCGATTCACGCCCGAGGCCAAGCTCGCGAACTGTGTGCCGGCCACCTGAAGTACTGCACGAACTATCCGTTCGTCCCGGAGGACTGGGAGTCCATCACCTTCGCGGCTGCCACTCCCGACGGCGCGGGACTATGGGCCTTGGGTAAGCGCGGTCAGGTGTGGACCACTGGGACCGCCCAACCCTACGGCGACGCCATCGAGGCCTACGAAATCACGGCCACCGCCCTCGTGCCGACCCCGTCGGGCAAGGGCTATTACATTCTGAAGAATGACGGCGGCGTCCACGCCCGCGGCGATGCTGTCTTCTTCGGCTCCACGGGCGGCTCTTACAAACGCCACTACACCGGGCTCGTACTCAGCCGCACCGCGGCCGGCGTGATCAACGGCTACTGGATGCTCAACCAGGATGGCGGAATCACCACCTATGGCGACGCTGCCTTTCTCGGGTCCACCGGCGGGAATACCTCCGATGTAACCTCCCTGTTTCCCCTGGATCACGGCACGCGCTACGGCTGGATCAAACGGAACGGCGAGATCGGCATTTCCGGCTCCTATCGCCGCGGCGCGGTGACCTCGAACGCCGGAGGGACCACCCGGCTGTGGACGCTGCAAGGCAACCTGGACTATCCGGGTGCGGAACTGCATACCTTGCCCGCGGGCGCGGGCCGCCTGGATCAGTGGATCTTCTGGCCCATCCAGCGGGCCGGCGTCACCGTCTACCAACTGCGCAACGAGCACAACGGATTGTGCGTGGAACTCCGCGGCTACGACGTTTCGCAAGGCGCCTGCCAATCGAACGTTGACGGCTCGCAGCAGTCCCAGGGCTTCACGCTCGAGACCTCCGGATCCTACTTCTACCTGGTACTGCCGGATTGGCCGCGGCTCGCCCTCTCCACCCTGCCGGGCGAAACCCGCCTGCGGCTGGTCGACAGGAACCTCCTGCCTCCCAACCAGATTGCCCGCTGGCAGGTCGTGGAGCCGACGACCGTTTCCTCCGCCGGCGCCGCCGCGCTTTGGCAGGCCCAGGGCCGCGCCGATTCGGCTCTAGCCGCCGCAGCCGCCCATCCCGCGCAGAAATGGCTCATCATTCCGACCAGCGACGCCCCCCATGCGCCCGTCCGCTTCATCGACGCCGCCTCCGGCCGTTGCGCGGAAGCGCAAGCCGGTCGCCTCCAACTGTTCGGTTGCAACGAAGCCTTGTCGACGCAAACGTTCTTGCTACAGGAATCCGGCGAAGGCACCTTTCGCATCGCACCTGTATTCAGCAGCTTAGCCGCTTCACCCTCTGCCTCCTCGCCCGGAGACGTGGAGTTTGTGCCGCAGTCGCAGAGCCTCGTGTGGCGCTTGGGACCTATAACGGACAAGTAACTGGACGGCCAAGTAACTGGACGGCCAAAAGACTGCACGGGCGTGTCGCGGCCCGAATTTCGCTCCGTTGATAATTTTTCGGGCCGCGGTAGGCCCTATTCGTACAGGAAGGCGTGCGGCGTACCGGCCCGTGGCGCCCGCGGCTCCTTCGCGAACCCGCCGCGATTTTTGAAGACAGATTGCGCGGTACCCACGGCAGCGCGCCTCACCCCGCGCTGTCCACCCATCTTCCCTGACAGGAGAAATGAAATGATTCAACTGAAACTTGCTGATCGATTCGTCGCGCTCTGCCTACTGTGTGCGGCCTCCACTGTATCGGCTCACGCCGCGGCGCTCGCCCTCAACACGGATTTTGGCAATGGGTCGCCCACCTACCCCACCCCCGCCGGTTCCACCGTGGGGTCACCCGATACGTTCTCCGTCTCAGACCGAAACGTTTTCTACCTGGGCGGCATCGCCAACGACCCCGCCAATCCGTGCTTCATTGCGGGTTCCTCCAGCGCCACTTGCCTGGCGATGCCCGTCGAGCAGGGCGTCACCGCCCTGTTGACCTCGACCAGGACCTTCGAGTCCGGCACCTACACCGTCGAGCTTCAACTCGCCGGTGGTGCTTCGAACGCCCGAGTGCTGGCGGAACTCGGATCGCCGGACATGATCAACGTACCGGCCAACTCCCCGTTCACGGCCTACCAGATCACTCGATCCGTCGCCGCTGGCGTGATCACGCCGTTCACCATCACCGCCAATAACGAGGTCCTCCTCGGTAGCGTCCGGATCTCGCGCCTCACCGGTGACAGCCCCGTCCCCGAACCTGCGAGTTGGGCGTTGATGCTCACCTCTGGCTTGGGTATGTGCGGGGTTGGCATCTACCGGCGTCGTCGAGTTCCGCCGGCCACCTCGGCGCCCCGCTCCCGATAGCGTTCGCTGACCACAGGAAAAGCCATGACTCTAACCAGACGAGAGATTCTGAAATACTCGACGCTCGGCGCTCTCTTGCCGAACCAACCCCTCGCCCAGGCCCAAAATCCCGCGAAGTACCTGATCCTCGCCTGCGACGGCGGGGGGATGCGGGGATACTTGTCGAGCTTGATCCTGCAGCGTTTGAACAGCGAGTGCGGCTTTCTCGGCGCGAATAACGGCCATGTCGATCTCTTTGCTGGCACCTCCACCGGAGGCCTGATCGCGCTGGGCTTGGCTCAAGGCAAGAGCATTGACGAAGTCGTCCAGCTCTACCAGAATGCGGGCTCGCAGATCTTCAATCCGCTTGGCATTCAGTTCACTTGTGCCGGCGCCGTGGCGGGCGGCCTTCCCCTTGAGCCCGCGGACCCCACCGGCGCCACGGCCAAAGAACTCTTCCAAGTGCTCTTCGACAACCTCGGAACGCCCTCGCTGCTGACCTTGCTCGAGTCCTTCATTCCCGCCGACCCCCTGCTCTCCGCGTTACCGTCCAAAGTCATGGTGGCCACCCTTCAACTGGCGGATCCATCGGCCAATCCCGCTTCCTGGAAACCGCTGGTCATCGACAACTTCGATGGCTCCCCCGGCGCCAACACCCGGCTCTTCGATGCGGCGCTGGCTACCTCGGCGGCGCCGGTCTACTTTCCTCCCTATTGCCATCCGCAGTTCGGCTGGTGTAGCGATGGCGGACTCTTTGCGAACAATCCCGCGGCGCTGGCCGTGAGCCTGGCCATTCAACAAGGCCAACCCCTGTCCAACGTGGCGCTCCTCTCCATCGGTACCGGCCGAACCAACGCCAGCCTGCCGCCAACTCTCGACAATCGGCTCTGCTTTGGCGTCAACCGCTGGGCCTCGCTGAAGAGCCACGACACCACTCCGGCCTTCCCCCTCCTCAACGCCATGATGGACGGAGTTTCCGCCAGCACCGATGCCTTGTGCCATCAACTGCTGGAAGGAGGCGGGCCGAACAGCCGGTACATGCGGTTAAACCCTGCTTTGCCCACCTCCGTCGCCCTCGATGACTATTCCGCCCCGACGATGCAGATGTTCGAACAGACCGCCGAGAGTTACTTCAACTCGCCAGACTGGGCTCAGGTGATCGAGTGGACCAGGAGTACCTTCGTGAAATAGAACGACGCCTCTTACGCTTCGTGACAAGCCGACTCACCTCCTCGTGACCGGGCTGCCCGCCCCAAGGTGCAGTTAGGGGAGGATCTCCGGACACAATGAGGAGGTCCAGTGGGTTGATTCTTAGCTTAGGCGGCAGCATCCTGAGAAGAGGTGGAGGGTTTGCCGTCCAAGAAGGCTTGGAGCGGGGTGCGGCCGCGAGTGCGTAGCCCTGGTGGTTGCCTGTGAGTAAGTGCTCGACGCGGACTTCGTGCTCGTCACAGAAGGGCAGCACACGATCATTGAGGACTTCGGCGGCAGTAATCGGAGCCTTCGAGATAGAGTTTGGCAAAGGCAAGCGTCATCCGGTTGCCGAGACGTTATCGCCAACAATGGACTACATCAATGCGTTAGGCGGAAGCCGTTGTCGCCCAACGAGCCCAGTCGTGTTTGGATTTCAGCTACGATAGCGGATAACGTCAACCGAGGAAGGCCATAGAGGGATTGCTAGCGTAGCTGGGCGGAAATGATGAATCAAAAACGAAAAAGCACACTATTCTCCAACTGGCTTCAGAATGGAGAGAACCAAGGCGTCAGCCTGTATACTGAAAAGCCTGGCTCCAGGAAAAAAGGGCTCGCGGCACTCAAGCCGCTTCTTGGTGAGCATTTCGTGGGGCTAGACACGATCCTAAAGGCCGGAGGATATACTCAAGCAGCGAACATAATCGCCAACAGCTTGCCGGGCAACAAACGCACTCAGTCAGGCGATCTTGGAGAACTGCTGGCTACCGAATATGTGAATTCAGAAACCGACTTTGTGGTTCCCTTCAACAAGCTTAGGTGGAAGAGCGATCGTCAGATGCCGATGCATGGCAACGACATTATCGCCCTAGATATTTCCGTGATGCCACCACTAGTCCTAAAAGGAGAATGCAAAAGCCGGGCAACATTTGCGAAAGGAGTCGCGAAAGAAGCGCTGGACTCACTAGATCTACATGATGGGCGACCGAACCCCTCAACTCTCGCATTTATCACGAAACGTCTTTACGAAGAAAGCCGTGATTCCGAGGCCAAGGTCTTTCAGGATCTCCAATGCGAGGGTACGATGCTTGCGAAGAACATTACCCATATGATCTTTGCACTATCGGGAACCGACCCGTCGAAGCATCTCGCTGAGGCGCCCAAATCAAAGCATAAGGGCATCAAACGACAGAATGCCGCAATTGTAATCAAGGACCACGGCGAGTTCATTACCGCCGTCTACAAAACCAATGGCGCTTGACTTTCAGAGAATAGCCGAGCAGCTAGACCTGCTTATCGAACCCAACGCAAGAGCGAGGCTGTTGGCGCGAGGCTTGGCACGAGGAATGGTTTGGAAGAATGGGATCGTACCGGAAGCCGGGCCGGACTTCTCGCCGGTTTTGACTTCGGACCTACTCGATTTTGGGTACGGAATACTCGCGCTGGCGCTTGAGCTAAGAGACGCAAACCGTCTGCCCGCGCCATCCAAACAGTTCGAAACGACCGAAGCGCTACGCGTTGCGGCCGAGGCGATAGAATCTGCGGTTCGGCGCGGCGATCCTTCACATGGCGACCAAGGACGCCACCTCGTTGTTAGCGCCACCGCCTTTCACCTCGCAGGCTTCGCGGCCAGATCATTTTCGCTGCTGCCAGTCCAGAGCTTAACCAAGAATCTTGCGTCATCGGAACGTGCCCTGGGGCTATTGCTCCGCCGTGACTTGTTTTCTTTCAGAGATCACATCATTCAATGGTTGAATACCGCTGCTCATACTGATGAGCAGGTCGCCGCGCGGCTCGCCGACGAGGGGGACGAGTTCGGTCCCGATGAGGCGGTCTTGATAGCGCTGAATCGCAGCTATTACCGGGCGCTCGGCCTAGCCGACACTTCGTTGATGTTCGGCACGTTTCCTGTGTTCAGCTCCGCTATCGAGCTTCTCACATCGGTCGTTACGTCTTCGGCTGCCATTGGCAACGTACCGCTTTGGTGGACAGCAACGTTGTCGAAGCATCTCTTACTGGATCTCTGGGGCAACAGCCTTCATATCCGAATCCCATCTGGTGAAGGTGGTGGGCTTCCAGCACGATGGGCAGAGTTGCGCAGAAACTTCATCGCCCAACTCGGCACGCGCAAGCCTCCACATATCGACTTATGGCCATCGCAGTTGGTTGCGGCGAAGCGGGCAATCGATCCTGCTGATGATCTTGTCATTGCGCTCCCAACGAGCGCAGGAAAGACACGCATAGCGGAGCTGTGCATTTTGCGCTGCCTCGCCGACGGGAAACGCGTGGTATACGTGACGCCCTTGCGGGCATTGTCGGCGCAGGTTGAGCGATTGCTTGCTCGCACCTTTGTTCCACTGGGTGCAACTGTGACATCACTCTACGGCGCAAGTGGCGCCACCCTAGTTGACACGAAAACCTTGGCGAGCGCAGGGATTGTTGTCGCGACGCCTGAAAAACTCGACTTCGCGCTCAGACAAGACGCGCGCATGCTAGACGACATTGGACTTATAGTTTTCGACGAAGGCCACATGATTGGACTGGGGAGCCGTGAAATTCGCTATGAGGTACTGATCCAAGGGTTGATGCGTCGAAAGGATGCGGAAACCCGAAGAATCGTATGCCTTTCAGCGATGTTCAATCCAGACGACCCTCATTTCAAGGATTTCGGGAGTTGGCTTCGGAGCGACGCTGAAGGCGATTTCATTCACGTTCAGTGGCGCCCGACCAGACTGCGGCTGGCTACGCTCGATTGGAGATCCCAAACCGCGACAGCGCAACTATCGTTCATCGAAGGCGAGAAACCATTTGTGCCGAGGTTTCTAGAAGGCCAAGCGCCGCTGAAGCCAAGAAGGAAACCGTATCCAGCATCCGATCTGGAGTTCTGTATTTGCGCCACGAACACGTTCGCGCGCGACGGACACAGCGTGTTGGTCTATTGCCCACAACGCAGTCAAGTCGAAACGCTTGCGCGCGAATTCCGCCACATGTTCGACCAGGGGTACTTGACCGACATCAAGGTTCCGCAAGCTGAGAACCTGTCCATCGCGAGGGCGATCGGGCGAGAATGGCTGGGCCCTGATCACCCTGTCCTGGCGGCTCTGGAAGTGGGCGTCGGATCTCACCACGGATCGCTCCCGCGGCCATATCTGGACGCAATCGAGAAGCTGTTGGACGCTCGTCAACTGTCCGTCGTGGTGGCTTCTCCAACTCTCGCTCAAGGGATTGATCTCGCTTGTAGCGTGCTCCTGTTCCGCTCACTCAAGCGTTATGAGGGCGGTGAATGGGTACCCATTTCGCCTGCCGAGTTTGGAAATGTAGTGGGGCGCGCTGGAAGAGCCTATGTTGACTTGGACGGCTTGGCGGTGTTGCCAACATTTGCAGCGGCAGACCAGAAAAAACAGCACACTTTATTTGGGCAGCTCGCCGAACAGTCTCGTGGCCAGAGACTAAAAAGCGGATTGGCTCTCCTGATTGCAGCGCTCGCACGCCAATTGGGAAGCTTGCTAGGCCATCCAGGCGGACAGTTTCTCGAGTATGTTTTGAACAACCGCGCGCTGTGGGAGGACGGGCGGGTAACTAGCTTCGCGATTGAAGAAGAGGAGGACGGATTCGAACCCGACCTCCAGCGGTATATAGCCGATCTAGATATCGCCATTTTGTCGTTAGTCGATGATCTAGAGACTACCACTTCGAGCGTCGCCACAATCCTTGACACAGTACTCAATGGGTCTCTGTGGCAGCGGACGTTGGCTCACGATAGTGAGGTACAGCGGCATATCCAACGGGAGTTGCTCGTTTCCCGTGCAGAGTGGTTGTGGAGCACGACAACGGCTGGACAGAGGAGAGCATGTTATTCCGCGGGTCTGGGACGGAAGCCGGGTCTATTTCTTCACGACAACCTCGAGGCGCTGGTTGATAGCCTTTGTGCGTTCAACGCGGCAGTTCAGAATCGCGACGTGGATGCGGGCTGTGCAGCAGCGAATATCTTCGCTGAGATCGTAATGGCCGAACCGTTCTTTGCAGTGAGCGGCATACCTGAAGATTGGAAAGCGATTCTTTCGGCATGGGTACGAGGAACTGGCTTCGCGACGATCCTGGTGGATCGTGGAGCAAGGGAGTCACAAAAGGTACTGAGGTTTGTCCAGGATGGAGCGGTATTTAAGCTTGTCTGGGCAGCCGAAGCTGTCCGCGTCCAAGCTATCGCAACCGACCATCCACGCGTGGAGGCGCTTGGAGATGGCCCGGCATTCGCGTTAACATATGGAACTCCATTCGTGCAAGCCGCTCTTCTTTGTCAAGCCGGATATTCATCTCGAACGGGCGCAGTGTGGGCAAGCGAGCATCTTAGAGCAGACATCACAGACACCGATGGTCTTTATGATTGGCTCCGACTGAATAGCGCTGACCTTGATGAGCCCGATTTTTGGGCATCGCCCGATCAGTATGCGCTGTGGAAAGACTTCGCCGCGCCATCGGTGGGCGAACGTCCGAGCCGATGGAAACACGAGGACTATACCATGTCGGTGAGCTGGAAAAACGGTAAGCCGGCCAAGGGGACTCGCGTCCGGGTGATTGGAGGGTTCGGTCGTTACGCGACGATTTGCAATCTGGATCTTACCACCTTAGGCACCGCAGAACTACCGTTTGACCCGCGTGGGACCGCGTTAGACGGGGAAGTCATCGCGGCGGGAAGACTGAAAGTACACTATTTCGGTCGGTAAGAGCGCTAGGCCCGATTGTAGGGAATGTCCGCATCTTGGCCATAGGTGACGTGGTCACAAGCGAGATGTGTGCTAGCGTTGATACGTCTTCGCCCGCGCATGCAAGTCGGCACCTGTAGCATCGAATGTCCCATCTGCCAGACGGGTTCCAGTCGAAGTAGAATAGGCAGACCAGAGATAGATATGGAATCGGTCGAAGAAGTTTCCAGCGCATACGGCGATCACTTTACGGTGTTTATCGATTTGATCGGATTTGCTGAGGTGAGCAAAAATGTCCATGCGGCGGGCCATCAGCGAATATTTAAACTGCTAGTTGATGTGGCCTCCCTCAAGGGGTCATTCAGCGCTAGCCAAGAAGAGCTAGTTCCCGGCCAAGTGAATTCCTACGCTGCTACTCCCGAAGTAAGTGCATTTTCAGACCACGTTCTGTTCAGTTTTCCGCTTAATGAACTGCAGAAGAAGTTCCAATCGTTTGGTGATCATGCCATCCCGAATGTTGTGATGCATCAGTCTGTGAGTTTGATCAGCCGAATTGCCGCGCGCGCTCTTTCGATCGGCTTCATGATTCGAGGAGGAGCGACGATAGGTAAGCTGCATCACGGTAGAGGAATTGTATTTGGCGAAGGTCTGGTGGATGCCTACAAACTGGAGTCTGAAACCGCAAGATATCCAAGGGTCGTGCTTTCTCATACAATAACCGAGAACGACTATTGGAGGCCGCATCTTGCCAAATTCGTTCTCCAGTCATGTGACGGGCTTTACGAGTTCGACTATTACAGACAGATGCTACTAATGGTTCCGGACGATTTCAAAAGCGGCACTGACCTAAAGACATGGCCCCAGAGTATATCGGACACGGTGGCCGCAAATGTCAAGAAGCTTGGAATGGAAAAGCGATTGAACGAGCTGTCTAAGTGGGCGTGGTTCGCTCACGCGCTTCGGAGAAGCGTCGAGCAGTTGAACGCTGCCCAAATTAGCGACATCGGTATTTCTCCAAGCGATTTTGCCTTGCCGCAGCTGACGATAGTGCAATGATGACGGTGAGTGTGCGGATGAAATCAAGTTGGTCCCATAGGCCATGTCCGGAGTAGGCCATGTCCGGCACCAGAAAAAACGCCCATGCGGGGACCGCCGACGCAAGCGAGGGCACCGACCGCCCCCACGGCCCGACCGTCGCCAAATGTCCACCGACCGCAACCCTAGCTCGCCATCACCACATCCACCCGGCCACGCCTCCAGAGCCCCAGACCCCAAACTCAGCCCACGGCCCGCCCGCGACCTCCAGCATCCACGCCGGCCGATTCCACACCGACCCCGACCGCACCCGTTCCCAAGCCGCTGCCACCTTCTCCGCCTCGATCGGCGCCCGCAAAAACGCCCCCCAATCCAATGACCACCGCGTAAACTGCTCACAAACTTCATTGGTCACGTTCACCCTTGCGTTGCTCGCGATGCCTGGGCTGTCCTGCATCCAAGCCTTTCGCCTTTCGCGACATCACCGGTCACGCAGCAATCGGCGGGGCAGCAAGCTTCAGTCTGCTCCGCTCCTGCAGTGACTGAATAAGGCCACAGACCCCGCTCTTCCGACTCGCTGTCGTCGCTCCCGTACGGCGTAGGCCATGTCCGGCGGCGTAGGCCATGTCCCGTAGGCCATGTCCGGGGCGTTGGCCATGTCCGGGGCGTTGGCCATGTCCGGGGGGCGTAGGCCATGTCCGGGGGCGTAGGCCATGTCCGGGGCGTAGGCCATGTCCGGCGTAGGCCATGTCCGGCGTAGGCCATGTCCGGGGCGTAGGCGGGCGTAGGCCATGTCCGGGGGCGTAGGCCATGTCCGGGGGCGTAGGCCATGTCCGGCACCTTGAAAGAGACGCCGATGCGGGGACCGCCGACGCAAGCGAGGGCACCGACCGCCCCCACGGCCCGCCCGTCGCCAAATGTCCACCGACCGCAACCCTAGCTCGCCATCGCCACATCCACCCGGCCACGCCTCGAGAGCTAAGACCCCAAACTCAGCCCACGGCCCGCCCCGCGACCTCCTTCGCGACCAACAGCATCCACGCCGGCCGATTCCACACCGACCCCGACCGCACCCGTTCCCAAGCCGCCGCCACCTTCTCCGCCTCGATCGGTGCCCGCAAAAATGCTCCCCAATCCAATGACCACCGCGTAAACTGCTCAAAACACAACACCCCCGTCGGATCCGCGCCCTCCACATGCGCCCGCGCGCTCGACCACGCCCAACGCTCCGCCGACCCCACCAACTTCGCCCGCACCGGATTCAGCTCCACGTACCGCAAAAACGACTTAAACCCCAAGTCACTCAACAACTGCGCATCGAACCGCGGCGACCAGTTCGTCGGCCCCGCGCGCAAGTAGCGAGTCCACCCGCGTTTGCGCCGCCGCGATCCCCCCAGCGACCCAAACAACAACCACGGCGCCGCCCGATACTTCTGGTTCAGATACCGAGAAAACTGCCCCTGCATATCCCGCATCGCATTCGAAATCGACTCCGCATCGGAAGCCTCAAAAATCCAATGCCCATGATTATGGAGCAAGCACCAACCATGCACCTTGACGCCATACCGCGCCGTCGACTTCCGCATCAGTTCAAACGACCGCCCGAAGTCCTCCGCATCCCGGCACACCCATTGCCCCTTATTGCCCCGCTGAGTAATGCCATACAACCGCCCCGCCTGAAAATTACGCAAACCACGCATACCAACTAGTGGTTTCCCGCCCCCAAAAATCTCAAACTCTTTTGCGGGCACCACCCCGTCCCCGATGCGGGGCTCCAACCCCGATCACGCCCAATTCAATCCCCGTAACTCCAACCAAACAAAACGCAACCACCCCAAACCCACCCCGAGAGCCGTAACCACCCCTGCTACTCTCATGCCAGGAGGACTCCGTCATGACTGCCTACACCGACATCGACTACTACTCGATCCCCGTGCCCAACCACCACGCCGGCCGAAACTGGACCCAGCTCCCCGCCGCCCAATGGAAAGCCCTTTGCGACGCCCGCCGCCGCGCCGACGAAGAAGAACTGAAGCAAAAGCACCCCGACCACCGCATCATCCTGGTCAAAAGCCACCCGACTTTCTCCCCGCCCCAGGACCACCTCTGGCCGCTCATCAACGACGCGATCATCCGCGTCCTCGAACACCACGAGGACGTCTTTGACGAGGTCTCCCAAGCCGTCACCGACACCGTCAACGCCCACCGCGGCTGGCGCAACCCCCACCCCGCCGACCTCGACACCCCCGACCACCTCGTCGACCCCGCCTTCAAAAAGAAATACAAAAATTGAAAACAAACCCGGCGATCTCGCTCAAAACAAACGCTCTCGCCTCTCAGGTTCCCGGGTAACCCAAGAACCTTCAAGCTGCCTCTAACCCGGGCTGCACTGTTCCTTGAAAACCGAACTGTTCCTTGAAAACCGAATTTCAGCAAAGCCCGGGGTGCTATCCCTTCGGATAGCGCCCCTATTGACGGCATAGGCCATGTCCGGCACGAGAAAGAAACGCCGCATCATCCGAGAAGGCCTTCGTCACGGAGGCCACGGGGGAAGATCAAGGGGAAGATGATAGGGTCCCGTTGCCTGGGGACGCGCCCCTCGATGTCCGCCCAGCCCACCCACGCCAGCTTTCCTTGCCGCACCACTCCCGCCACCCATCCGGGCAGCCCGAGACTATCGCAGCCCGACTTCGCGGAGCCCGATCCGGGGCAGCGGGACACTCTTGTTTGCGCGGAGGTCGACGACCTGCGGCATGATCACAACCCGAAACGTCGCGGGATCCACCAGCGGCTCGATCCCGACTTGGCGCAACACCAGACGCAGCGAGGCCGCCTGGGCATCCATGGCCGTCGTTGCTTCCTTCGCCAAGCCCGCCGCACTCACCCAGCGAACTTCAGTTGAACCCCGGAAAATTCGGTCACGGTAAGGCCGCGCGATCCCCGCGAACTGTCCCAGATAGGCATTGCGGCATTCGATCGTCGGACGGACTGGAAACCGCAGGCGCGGCAAGGTCGGTGTCCCTTCCTCTCGAATCTCCACCCGTTCGAAATGCACCGTCCCGCACGGCCCTTCAGATAGCAGCGTGCCAAAGGGACGCGCATGACTCGTTAGTTCGTACACTCCAATCGGTGGGAAACCGACCGGGACGCGTCGGGTCGTCGACACCGGCAGTATTCCATCTCCAATCCATCCTGGAATCCCACTGCGGGTGCCTCCATCGACCACGATAAAAATGTGCTCGATTTTTGCTTGCTTCAGCATCCGGAGAAAGAACGGCTTCGACCGTCGTGTCAGCAGCCGGTCACTCACTGCCTGCCATTCCGCATACGTCAGGTCCGCGTTTCCCTCCAGCCGCAACAACTCTTCCTCATTTGGCTGACCGAGCACCAGCAGGACCATGACTTCGTCCCTCCAGCGTGGCCAGAACCGCAGGGCCAGGTCTGCCGGAACTTCCGCCCTTACTCGGATGAGCCCCTCCAATAGCGACTGCACGAGGAAGAACTCCTCCCCCTCCGCGGCTACTCCCACCAGCGAAGCCGCTCGTTCCAACTGCGCGACCAGCGGCGCCCGGCAAGCCGCCACCTGCAAAGTCCCGCACAGATAGGCGCCCCATGCCTTTTCCCGCACGCTCTCCGCGCCGAGTAACGTGAGCGCTCGCGACGGCAGGTCTCTCTCGGGCACCAGCGATTGCCCGCAAAGCACGCTGAAACTCAGCCAGACCGTCACCCAGAATCGCACGCCTCTATCGACCCCGCTCGAACGCCGAAAGTGCCCGATCCTTGCTCAACCCGCTGGCCTTTCCCGCCGCGCCCGCAAGCAAGCGAGTCCACCCCCGTTTGCGCCGCCCCCGATCCTTTCAGACACCGCGAAAACTGGCCCTTCCTATCCCGCATCGCCTTCGAGATCGACTCCGCATCGGAAGCCTTCCCGCCGTTCACCACGAATTTTCTGCTCGTACCCTCTTGAAAACACTCATCCTGGCTCGCTTCGTTCACCTAGTCCGTTTCCGGCTCCCTGCTACTCTCGTCGTGGGAGAACCGATCCATGCCGCCTACCTGACTTCCATTAACGACGCGCTTCCAGTCCCGGACCGCCGGCTCCTCCTCATCGAAAGCCAGTCATCAACGGCGCTATCAGCGCGGTGATCGAAAAGCATCCCTTGCTCGACGACGAGGTCTACCAATGCGTCCGCGAGTCCGTCCGCGCGACCCACCGCGGCTGGCGCAGCCCCCACCCCGTCAGCCTCGAAACCCCTCGCCATCTCCGGAAGAAAAATAAAAATTGAAAACAAACCCGGCGATCTCGCTCAAAATAAACGCTCTCGCCTCTCAGGTTCCCGGGGAACCCGAGAACCCCAAGTCGCCTCTCACCCGGACCGCCTTGTTCCACGAAAACCGAACTGTTCCTTGAAAACCGAATTTCAGCAAAAGCCCGGGGTGCTATCCCTTCGGATAGTGCCCCTATCGAAAAGGTTCCATCCGTTCGGCCCCTGCCCTGCTAAGTCTCTTATTTCTCGTCTGGCCATTCGCGTGCAATCCGCCCGGTCGGCGGCGTCAAGGATCCGTCAAACCGAAATGCGAGAAACTATGTCGATGCTCTGGGCCGGTGGCGAAGACGAAACCGTAGGACTCCAGCAAAAACTCGCGCGCGTACAAGGCCTCCTCGAAGCCTCCCGCCGCGTCCATTCCACCATCCGGCTCGACGAGGTGCTCGCCCTCACCCTTGAAATCGCCGCCAAAGAGCTCGAGGCCGAAGGTGCCTTGCTCACCTCCGCCGGCGACCATCTAGGGACCCGTTCGTCCCACCTCCACGGCCGCCTCCCCGACGACTGGTCCCAATGGCCAGACCGTCCCGGTTACTCCGCCGCTCCCCTCCACGGCGAGCGCGGCGAAACCATCGCCCACCTCGTCACCTACCGCCCCCAGCCCTTGAGCTTCGAAGAAACCGACTTCCTTGAAGGCTTGGCCCACCAGGCCGCCCTCGCCATCGGCAACGCCCAGCATCACGAACGCCTGATCGAGTGGGAACGCGTCCGCGCCGACCTCGACGCCGCCCGCGCCATCCAGCGCAGCCTCCTCCCTCAATCCGTCCCCAACGTCGCTGGCTATGCGCTCAACGTCCGCTCCACCCCCTGCTACGAAGTTGGCGGCGACTACATCGACGTCGTCCCCCTGCCCGACGGCCGCCTCATGATGGTCCTTGCCGACGTCGCCGGCAAAGGGCTCGCCTCCGCCATGATCAGCATGACCTTCCGCTCGAGCTTCCGTGCCATGTGTGGCGCCGGCCTTGCCCTCACCGAAATCGCCGAGCGCATGAACACCCTGCACTGGCAGGAAGGCGTCGAAGCCCGCCGGCGCTACGTCACTGCCGTTCTCTGCTGTCTCCACCCCGCCCTCCATCAACTTGAAATCGTCAACGCGGGCCACAATCCGGCCTTCCTCCACCGTGCCGCCGGCGAACCCCGTTTGTTCGGCGCCAGCGGTCCCCCGCTCGGTATGCTGCCCGGCCGCACCTACCAGGCCGAAACCCTCCGCGTCGAAGAGGGCGACCAGTTGCTGCTCTATACCGATGGCCTCACCGAAGTCTTCCACGGCGACGAAGAATTCGGCGAAGAGCGCCTCTTTGCCCTCCTTCAGCCGCAGCCCCGTCCCCACCTCCTCGACGATATCTGGACCACCCTCAGTCACTTCTCCGGCCACGCCCGCCAAACCGACGACATGACCGCCCTCTATCTCTACCGCGGAGGCGCGCAATGAATCCCGAACCCCTCATCACCGAACTCCGTCTGCCCACCCGCCTTGGCTTCGAGAAAGTCGCCATGAACACCGCCGCCAGCGTCGCCGAGCTCATGGGCTTCACCCTCGATCGGATCGAAGACCTTAAAACCGCGGTCGCGGAAGCCTGCATCAACGCCATCGAACACGGCAACCACCTCGACGAAGAACTCGCCGTCGTCGTCACCCTCTCCATGGGTGCCGCTTCTCTCGAAGTCAAAATTCAGGACGAAGGCCCCGGAGTCGCCCCCGGTAGCCTCCACGTCCCGGACATCGATCGCAAAATCAGCGGCGAAGAGACTCCTCGCGGGATGGGCATGTTCCTCATCCAGGCCTTGGTCGACGAAGTCGAATACGGCCGCGAACCGGCCGGCAGTTACGCTCGCCTCGTGATTCATCTGCACCCCGAAAAAGGCGATTAATCACGCCTCAGTTATTCACTCATCCGTTTACAAATTAAAAACACTTCTCAATGCCCGCGAACACGTGTGCGCCGCCTCCTCTACCACTCGTATGAAACGTTTCGCTGTGCTATAGTTACGCCAGCTTAGGTCGAAAAGAGGGTCAAAAATGAAGGTCTTGGGCCGCGTCAGCCTGTGGTTTGCTTTATCGCTCGTCCTGCTCGCGCAGAGTGATCGTGGTGTCGTCACCGGCACCGTCAGTGATAGCACCGGTTCTTTAATTCCTGGTGCACAAGTCATCATTACCAATAACAATACCGGCGCGGCCAGCGAGACGGTCACCACCGGCACTGGTAACTATACGCTGCTTTCCCTTCCCGCCGGCACTTATACCCTCAAGGTCTCTCACGCCGGCTTCGGCGCCTTCGAGCAAAAGAACATCCAGGTCCAGGTCGCCGTCACCACCCGCGTCGAAGTCGTCCTTAAAGTCGGTACCGCCGCCGAATCTGTCCAGGTCACCGCCGAATCGTCGCTCCTCAAAACCGAAAGCGCCGAGCAATCCACCACCATCACCGGCAAACAGATCTCCGAACTGCCCATCAACTTCGGCATCGGCGCCGGCGCCATTCGCAACCCGCTCTCCTTCGTCCAAATGACCCCCGGCGCCACCTTCAATGGCTGGAATAACATCTCCATCAACGGCGGCTCGAATAACTTCAAGATCATGTTCGAGGGTCAGGAGTCTGATAGCGCCCGCCAAACCCAGGTCTCCGACGAGTTACAGCCTTCCGTCGAAGCCATCGAGCAGTTCACCCTGCAAACCTCAAACTTCTCGGCCGAGTTCGGCCGCGTCGGCAACGGCGGCGTTTATAACTTCACCTCCAAGAGCGGTACCAATCAGCTCCATGGCAGCTCTTATCTCTATTTTGAAAATACCTTCCTCAATGCCGGCATCCCCTTCACCAACGACGGCACCGGTAAGCACATCAAAGTCGTCAAGCATCTCGCCGACTACGGCGGCTCGCTCGGCGGACCCGTCTTCATTCCCAAGGTCTACGACGGCCGCAACCGCACCTTCTTCTTCTTCAACCTCGAACGCTACCGTGACCGCGAAAGCCTTTACGCCGGCACCACCACCGTGCCCAACTCCGCTTACCTGAACGGCAACCTCAGCAACAACCTCGCCGTCACCAACTTCCGCAATCTCGGTACGGACTTCGCCGGCCGCGCCATCATCCAGAACGCCATCTATGACCCCAGCACCGCCGTCATCGACAGCCAGGGCCGCCGCGTTCTCGAAGTCTTCCCCAATAACGTCATCCCGGCCAGCCGCATCGATCCCACCGCGCGCAAGATCCTCGGCTATTTCCCCAAACCCAACATCGGCAACGACGCTTACGTCAATAACTTCGCCCAATCCGGCGCCTTCTACAAACTCCAGCAGATCCCCTCGCTCAAGATCGATCACAACTTCAGCAACAGCAGCAAGATCTCAGGGTACTGGGGCGCGCAGAACACCGATAAGTCGAACGGCGTCGATGGCCTCCCCGAAGTCCTCTCCCGCGTCCGCATCCAGAACATCCGCAGCACCACCGTGCGCGTCAACTACGACCACACCTTGAAGCCCACGCTGCTCTTCCACCTGGGCGCCGGTTTCATTCGCTACAAGAACCCCGATACCGTGCCGCCCGTCAGTTCCCAATTCGACCTCACCCAACTCGGCATCACCGGCTCGCCCGGTACCGGCTTCCCCCGCATCAACGCCGTCGGCGATAGCGTCCTCGGCGGCATGGCCGTCGCCTTCGGCACCGGCAACCGCCTGCTGATCTTCGACCAAAAGGCCACCGGCGTCGCCAACCTGAGTTGGATCAAGGGCAACCACACCTACAAGTTCGGCGGCGACTGGAAGCTCGAAACCACCACCCAGATCAACGAGAACAACCTCACGCCCACCTTCAACTTCAGCGGCTCCCAGACCGGACAACCGCTCTATGGGCAAGTCCTCCCGACCGGGACCGGCGTGGGCAACGCCTACGCCAGCTTCCTGCTCGGCCTCTACGACAATGCCTCCTTCGGCAATCGAGCCGACCCGCAGAATCGCCGCTCCTCCATCGCCTTCTTCGCTCAGGACACCTGGAAAGTCACCCGCAAGCTGACGCTCGATTACGGCCTCCGCTGGGACTACCAGGGGCCGCTCAAGGAACTCTGGGATCGCCAAGCCACCTTTAGCCCCACCACGCCGAACCCCAATGCCGCCGGCTTGCTCGGCGCCGTCATCTACGCCGGCTCTGGACCCGGCCGCTGCAATTGCGACCTCGTTCCGTCCTATAAGAAGGCCTTCGCCCCCCGCTTGGGCGGCGCCTACCAGCTCAACCAGAAGACCGTCCTCCGCGCCGGCTGGGGCTTCGTCTACGGCCCGCTTTCGCCCACCGCCGTGGCTCCCTCCACCGCCAGCATGGGCTTCAACGTCATTAACTTCAACTCGCCGGGCAATGGCGTCTCCTCCGGCCTCATCTCCGCCCCCCTGCGCCTCGATCAGAACCTCCTCTACGGCGCCTCCTACGATCCCGGCTTGAACGTGATCTCCGGCGCCGCCGTCCAGGCCGCTCCCGCCCTGGTCGACGTCAATGGTGGCCGCCCCTCGCGCGTCAACCAGTGGAGCATCTCGCTCCAGCGCGAACTCGGCAAGAGCATCGTGGTCGAAGCCTCTTACCTCGGCAACCGCACCGTTTGGCAGAATGCCGGCGGCGGCGGCAATAGCGCCTACTCCGTCGGCAATCTGATCAACTACAACGCCGTCACCCCGCAAACGCTCGCGCGCTACGGCCTCCAGGACCTCACCAGTGCCAGCACCCGCGCCCTGCTCAACTCCACCATCACTTCCGCCGGCGCCGTCGCGGCCGGCTTCAAGCTGCCCTACCCCGGCTTCCCCACCAACGGCACCGTCCTCCAGAGTCTGCGGCCCTACCCGCAGTTCAGCAGCATCGGCCAGCTCTGGGCCCCGCTCGGCAAGACCTGGTACGACGCTTTCCAGATGAAGGTCACCAAGCGTTACTCCTACGGCCTCACCGCCACCTTCTCTTACGCCTTCTCGAAGACGCTCGACAACTCCACCAACTCCGGTAACATCTACGACCGGTCCAGCCTCAAGGGCCTCTCGCCCAATCACGTCCCCAACATCGCCAGCCTCAGCGTCAACTACACCACGCAAGCCTACGGCTTCATGAAGCACAACAAGTGGGCGCGCGGCTTCCTCGCCGGCTGGAAGCTCGGCACCATCAGCACCTTCCAGAGCGGCGCCCTGCTGGCTGCTCCCGGCTCCAGCAACTCCATCGGCTCCTTCGTCGCCACCGGCTACACCCGCCAAGTGCGCGTTGCCGGCCAGCCCCTCTATCTGAAAGACCCCAACTGCGGCTGCATCGACCCCACCCAGGAAACCATCCTCAATCCCGCCGCCTGGCAGGATCAGGCCGCCGGCGTCCCCGGCAGCAACATCACCTTCTACGATGACTTCCGCGCCCAGCGCCGCCCCATCATCTCCGGCGGTCTCGGCAAAGAGTTCCGCATCAAGGAGCGAGTCGGCCTGAGCCTGCGGGCCGAGTTCTTCAACCTCTTCAACCAGAACCTCTCGCTCGCCGCTCCGTCCACCGGCAGCCCCGCGGTCCCGCCCACGCGCTCCGCGGCCGGCCTCCTCACGGGCGGCTTCGGCTTCCTCAACTACACGGGCATCGTCTCGAACAGCGTCAGCTCTTCGCTGCCCACGCCCCGCACCGGACAACTCGTCGCCCGCATCGAGTTCTAACCCACTCACCCAACACGACTAACGCCGGCCCCGCTCCCCAGCGCGGCCGGCGTTGTTGCGTGAACCGTACCGAAGCGGTCGTCATGCCGAGCTCACTAGAAGAGCTCCTTACCCCTGCCTCCGAAATCCGGACGCCGCCCGCTCGCCAGCGCCGCCTCCCATTCAACCAACCGCTTCGCGCCCGGCGGCCACACCCTCGTCTTCTGCCATTCCGCCACATACTGTCTCACCGCTTCGAACTCGAGGCGATCCAGCAGCCGTTCTGCGAGAAACAGATTCGGCTCCATAATCAGGCTGGAGCTTCTCGGAATCACTTGCCCGGAACGCAGTAAGGACTTCTTCGCCTGAGCCACGTCCTGCAGCGCCAGGTACGCCGCGCCCTCCACCGTGTAGGCTTGACTCAGCCGCAAACGATCGAAGTCCCGCTTCGCGCCTGCTTCCAACCGCTCGATGACCGCCTTGGCGTGCTCCAGGGCCTCCGCATGCCGGCCCGTCTCGTAGGCCCTCTTCGCGAGGGTGTGCCGCGCCTCGATTGTCGGAGTCGCCTCCACGATCGCCTTCGCGTTGCGATAGCGCACCTCCGGCGGAGCGCTGCGGTCGCTATAGAACACCCCCACCTTCGCCGCTTCCAACGCGAACGCCATCCCCTTCCAGTCATGCGCCACGAACGCCGCCCGCATCTGCTGAAGCCAAGGGCCCGGCATCGCCTGGCCTTTGCCCGCCTTCCTCGCCGCCAACCGATCCTCCGGGGTGAAGCGCGCCCCGCTCGACTTCAACTCCGCTTCCATTGCTTCCAGCGTCGCCAACGCCCCTTGAAAGTTCGCCGCCGCCACTCTCGCTTCTGCTTGGGAAAGCAACTCCTCTAACATAGGCTGGCCCGCCACGATGTTCGCCGCATACAGCGCGCCCAGCAACGCCCATCGATAGAAGCGATTCATGCCCGTTCTCCTGACTGGCTCGACTGCAGGTGACCTGATTCGGTAGCGCTGTTTGAATTGTAGATTAAAACCATATAATCCCTTTAGCCCCTCGCGCCGATACTCCCCTCAATGCACCTACTCCCCAGGCTGCTCCTCGGCGCGTTCGCTGTACTCGCGCCCCTCGCCGCCGCCCCCATGTTCACCGTCGTCGACCTCGGCTCCCTCGACGGCCCCGGCGGCTTCAGTCTCGCCACCGCCGTCAATAGCTTTGGCCAGGTCACCGGCCTCAGCTCCGTCAATGGCGAAGTCCATGCCTTCTTCTGGGACGGCACGCAGATGAACGACCTCGGCCACCTGGGTGGCGGAATGAGCTTCGGCTGGGGGCTGAACAACCTGGGCCGTGTCGCGGGCGACAGCAATGACGCCAATGGCAACACCCTGGCTTTCGTGTGGAACGGCTCGACGATGCAATCCATCGGCACCCTCGGCGGCTCTTACAGCTCCGCGATCGGCATCAACGACTCCGGCCACGCCACCGGCGAAAGCGACCTCAGCGACGACGTCGACACCGAAACCCATGCCTTCTATTGGAACGGCGCCACCATGCAGGACCTGGGCACCCTCGGCGGTACCTTCAGCCACGGCCACGCCATCAACAACGCCGGCTGGGTCACCGGCTGGTCCGAAATCGCCTGCGGCTGCGTCCGCGCCTTCATCTGGGACGGCACCCAGATGGTGGACCTCGGCACTCTCACCGGCGGCGACGAGAGCTTCGGCCTCGCCATCAACGACCTGGGACACGTGGCCGGCTACGCCACCGACGTCAACTTCGACGAGCATGCCTTCTACTGGGACGGCACCACCATGCACGACTTAGGCGCCCTCGACGGCTACGCCAGCAAGGCTTTCGGGATCAACAACGCTGGTCAGATCGTCGGCTCCATCGATGGCTCCCGGGGCTTCTACTGGGATGGCAACGCCATGTGGGACTTGAACGACCTGCTGGGTCCGGACTCCACCACCTACATCCTGGACGCTCAAAGCATCAACAGCTCCGGCCAAATCGCCGCCACCGCCATGATCGATGGCGTGCCGCACGCCGTGCTGCTCACCCCCACCTCCGAAGTTCCCGAACCTGGCACCTGGGCTCTGATGCTCAGCGCTACCGCCGTTCTGGTCTACCGCCGCCGCGACCAATCCGCGCCGAATCGCTAGCGACTTCTGCCCCCGCACGGACCGGCTTCGCCGTTTCCGCCATATGATAAGGCCGTGCCCCTCGAACGCCGCGCCTTCCTCCAAACGACTGTCGCCGCCACCGCCGCCCACGCGGCCGCACCCACCCCGCCGCCTAACATCCTCTTCCTCTTTCCGGACCAGCTCCGCCACGACTTCATCCAGCCCCACGCCACCCTCCCCGTCCGCACCCCCCACCTCCAACGCCTCGCCGCCCAAGGCCTTCGCTTCACCCGCGCCGTCACCCCCGCTCCCCTCTGCGCCCCCGCCCGCGCCTGCCTCGCCTCCGGCCTCGAATACGATCGCTGCCGCGTCCCCTCCAACCGCGAAAACTACCCCCTCGACCAAACCACCGTCTACCAGCTCCTCCGCTCCGCCGGCTATCACGTCATGGGCTGCGGCAAGTTCGACCTCCACAAACCCGAACTCGACTGGGGCCTCGACGGCCGGCGCCTCATCCGCGACTGGGGCTTCTCTGACGGCATCGACAACGAAGGCAAACACGACGGCACCCGCGCCTTCACCCAGGCCGGCCGTCCCAAAGGTCCGTTCCTCGCCTATCTCGACAGTCTCGGCCTTGCCCACGCCCACGTCGAAGACTACGAACGCCGCAAAAGCAAAGTCGACACCTTCTCCACCCCCCTCCCCGACGCCTCTTACGGCGACAACTGGATCGCCCGCAACGGGCTCGCCCTCCTCGATGCCGCCCCGCGGAACAAACCGTGGTTCCTCCAGGTCAACTTCAACGGCCCCCACGATCCCTGGGACATCACCGCCCGCATGGAAAAGCGCTGGCGCGGCGTCGCGTTCCCGCCCCCCAACCGCTCCACCGAATTCACCCCCGCCCAGCACCAGCTCGTCCGGCAGAACTACGCCGCCATGATCGAGAACATTGACCGCCTGGTCGGTGACTTCGTCGCCAAGGTCAAACAACGCGGCGAAGCCGCCAACACCCTCATCGTCTTTGCCAGCGACCACGGCGAAATGCTCGGGGACCACAACCTCTGGAACAAACGCCACCCCTACCAGGCCTCCGCCGGCGTCCCCCTCATCGCCCACGGACCCGGCGTCAAACCCGGCCTCACCCTTCACGACCCCGCCACCACGCTCGACCTCACCGCCACCTTCCTCGACTACGCCGGCGTCCCCCGCCCGGAGAACATGGACAGCCGTTCCCTCCGTCCCGTCTTCGCCGGCAACCGCGCCGCCCTCCGCCCCCACGTCTTCAGCGGCATGGACGACTGGCGCCTCGTCCTCGAAGGCTCCTACAAATACATCCAAGGCTGGCAGCGCGCCGGCACCCCCCTCCTCTTCGACCTCGCCCAGGACCCCCACGAAAACACCAACCTCGCCTCCCGCGACCCCCAACGCGTCCAACGCCTCGCCCGCCTACTGCGGAGATAAGGGAAGCGATCGCCTCTCCCACGCACCCTTGCATGGTCTACTGCGATGTAGTAGGATCTACCGTAAGGTAGTAGATGACGCCCAAACTCAGCAAACTCGACCTCCAAGTCCTCGAAGCCCTCTGGTCCCTCGGCAAAGGCTCCATCCGCGAAATCCACGAGCTCTTCCCCGACCCCAAACCCGCCTACACCACCATTCAAACGATCGTCAATCGGCTCGAAGCCAAGCAAGCCGTCCGCCGTGTCCGCAAGATCAGCAACGCCCATATCTTCGAACCCACCGTCGCTCGCGACGTCGCCCGCAACCGCCTCCTCGACGAAATCCTCAGCTTCTTCGGCGGCCGCGCTCAGCCGATGATGGCCCAACTTGCCGAAGCCGGCAAACTCACCCTCGAGGATGTCCGCGAACTCGAAAAGACCATCCAGCAATTGGAGAAAGGCAAAGCCAAATGATGAACCATCTCTGGCAGTCCACCCTCTTCGCCGTCGCCGTCGGCCTGCTCACCCTCGCCTTCCGGCGTCACCGCGCGGCGATCCGCTACGCCCTCTGGCTCGCTGCCTCGCTCAAGTTCCTCCTTCCCTTCGCTCCGTTAATGGATCTCGGCGCCCACTTGCCGCCCCCCGCCGTCGCTTCTCCGGCGCTGACGCTCGCCGCTCTCCAAACGGCTCAACCCTTCCGGGAACCCATAGCCTTCGCCGCCGCCCCCGAGCCCACCAACTGGCTTCCGACGCTTCTCTGGGCCTGCGGCTTCGCAGTGGTGGTGGTCGTTCGCCTGCGCGGTTGGCGCACCATCCGGGCCGCCGTCCGCGCCGGCACCACCCTCTCTCTTCCCGTGCCGATCGCCGTCCGCTCTACCCCCGGTCTGCTCGAACCCGGTGTCGTCGGCATCTGGAAGCCCGTCCTCCTACTCCCCGCCGGACTCCTCAATCGCCTCACGCCGCCCCAACTCCAAAGCGTTCTCGCCCACGAGCTGTGCCACGTTCGCCGTCGCGACAACCTCACCGCCGCCCTGCACATGTTGGTCGAAGCCCTCTTCTGGTTTCACCCCGTTGTCTGGTGGATCGGCGCCCGCTTGATCGAAGAACGCGAGCGCGCCTGCGACGAAACCGTCGTCAGCCAAGGCCATCAGCCGCAGGTCTACGCCCACGCCATCCTCGGCATCTGCAAGCATTATGTCGAGTCCCCCCTGGCCTGCGCCGCCGGCGTCACCGGGGCGAACCTCAAGCGTCGTGTCTCCCTCATCCTGGCCGATCGCCGCTCTCACCGCTTGGACCTGATCAGGAAGCTCGCGCTGGCCGCAGCCGCCCTGGCGGCCGTCTCTCTTCCCATCGCCCTCGGCGTCGCGCAGTCCGTCCCCCGCTTCGACGTCGCCTCCATTCGGCCCTGCCACGTGGAACCGGGCCGTCTGATGGGCGGAGGCCCCACCTCCCCCGGGCGCCTCATGATCGACTGCACTCCTCTGGTCGATGAACGCCACCTCGGCCTGATCCAGCGCGCCTATGTCCGCTTCGCCCAAGGGCGTGCCGGCCTCAATAACATCATCCCCATCGTCGGTGGCCCCGCCTGGATGCGCTCCGAACACTTTCAGATCCAAGCTACTGCCGAAGGTCAACCTTCGCCCGCCCTCATGCAAGGACCCATGCTTCAAGTCCTGCTCGAGGACCGTTTCAAACTCCGGCTCCACCGCGAAACCCGGCAAATGCCGGTCTACGGCCTGACTCTCGCTAAAGGCGGCCCCAAGCTCAAGCCCTTCGTCCCGGGTACCTGCCTCGACCTCCCGCGCGACCTCGCCGGTCCCCCTCCACCCCCACCCGCTGGAGCCGCCTACTGCCGCATGCTCGTCAAATTCAACCCGCCCGCCATCGTCGCCGAAGGCGCTAACCTCGACCAGCTCCTCAGCCTCCTCAACCTCGTCCTGGACCGCCCCGCTCTCAACCAAACCGGCCTCACCGGCCGTTTCTCCATCAACCTCAAGTTCTCCGCCGAAGGCACCCAACTTCCCCCTAACCCGGACTCCGCTAGCCTTCCCTCCGTCTTCACGGCGATCCAGGAACAGCTCGGCCTCCGCCTCACCTCCACCCGCGGCCCGCGCGAGTTCATCGTCATCGACCACCTCGAGCGTCCTTCGGAGAACTAGCCCGTCGCCGGGAAGGTGCCCGATTAGAGCTCTTCTTTTACTCCTCGTCCACGTCGCAGCACTCCTGTCAATTGCTGGGTCAACGGCGAACCCCACCGCGTCTCGAGTTCGGTCAACTTGCGACTGTGGCGATTCGCTTTCGCTCCGGGCGTCCCATGAAGCAGTTACCCATCACCCCCTCTCCCTCGAACTCTGCACCCGCGGCCTCCCCCCCCACTTCGCCATCCTCCGCTACCCTAAGAGCACCTGGGTCGGCCTGCTCCCCCGTCGTGCCGTCGCCCTTCACCCCAAGGAGACTCCATGGCTCAACTCACCAACAAACGCGCCCTCATCACCGGCGGCGCCAGCGGCATCGGACTCGAAACCGCCCGCCCTCTTTGTCGCCGAAGGAGCCCGCGTCGCCATCACGGCCCGCAGCGCCGCCTCCTTTGCGGCCGTCCGTCAGGAGTTCGGCGACGCCGTCCTCTGCCTCACCGCCGATGCAGCTTCCGCCGACCAGACGGCCCTCGCCGCCCAAATCCAAAGCGCCTTCGGACAACTCGACGTCCTTTTCCTGAACGCCGGCATCGCCGAGCTGAAGCCGGTCGAAGCCTGGACTCCCGAAGCCTTCGACCACACCATCCGCACCAACCTCAGCGGCCCCTTCTTCCTCATCCAGGCTCTCCTCCCGCTCTTTGCGAACCCGGCCTCCCTCATCCTCAACGCCTCCATCAACGCCCACCTCGGCATGCCCAACACCAGCGTCTATGGCGCCAGCAAAGCCGCCCTGCTCTCCCTCGCCCGCACCCTCTCCGGCGAACTGATTGGCCGCGGCATCCGGGTCAACGCCGTCAGTCCCGGCCCCATTGAAACGCCGCTCTACTCCAAGCTCGGCCTCTCCGCCCAGCAACTCGACAGCGTCGCCGCTTCGCTGCAAAGTCAGGTGCCCGCGCATCGCTTCGGCCGCCCTCGCGAAGTCGCCAGCGCTGTCGCCTATCTCGCCTCCGATGATTCCGCTTACATGGTCGGCAGTGAGATGATCATCGACGGCGGCCTGAACTTCTAACCGATTCGCCCAACCGGCACCCCGTGATAAACTCGGCATCGAGTATTCCCCCACCATGGCCGCTGCTGTTGCGACCCGTTATAAATCGAAGTGGCCGGGATTCGGGGCCTCCTGCCTGATCCTCTGCCTCGCCTCCGCCGGCCACGCCCGCGCCGCGAACTCCGACGCCCTCAAGGCCGATGCCGACCAATTTTTTCGCGAACGCATCACGCCCTTCATCACCAACTACTGCCTGCCCTGCCATCAGAACCGGCGGCCCACCCGCGGCGGCGTCAACTTCTCGCCCGCCCTCAAAACTCCCGGCCACGCCGCCTTCACCCAACACTGGAAGCGCGCCGACGCCCGCGTCAAAGCGCATGACATGCCGCCCAAGAGCGCGCCCCAGCCGGACGAAGAAGACCGGCAAATGTTCGCTCAGTGGCTTCCCAAGCTGAAATACCTCAGCGACAAGGACCCCGGCCCGTTCGTCATCCGCCGCCTCACGAAAACCGAGTACGCCAACACCCTCCACGACCTCCTCGGTGTCGACCCCGCCGTCGCCAACGGCCTCCCGGACGAAGTCAGCGGCCAAGGCTACCTCAATTCCCTATCGTCGCTCCAGCTCGAGCAGTACCTCACCATCGCCGACAAGATCCTCCGCCAAACCGTTGCCCCGCCCGGCGCCCGCCGTACCCAACTCGAAAAGCGCCTCTTCGGCCCCCTTCCCCCTCCCGCCCAACAGACCCGCGAATCGGCCCGCCGGGTCGCCCGCTCCCTCGCTCGCCAAGCTTACCGCCGGCCCCCCACCGATGCCGAACTCGACGTCCTCCTCGCCACCTTCGACCTCGGCGTCCGCAACCAACTGCCCTACCCACAAGCCCTCCAGTTGATGCTCAAGGCGGTTCTCGTCTCGCCGCAGTTCCTCTTCATCACCCCCGCCACCTCGGTCAACACCCCGGCGCCCGTCAACGGCATTGTCCCGCTCGACGACTACCAGCTCGCCTCGCGCCTCTCGTACCTCCTCTGGGCCACCATGCCCGACGACCAACTCCTCGCCCTCGCCGATCGCGGTCAACTCCACGAGCCCGCCGTCCTCCAGGCCCAGGTCAAGCGCCTCCTCGACCATCCCCGCTCCCGCGCCCTCTTCGATGGCTTCGGCGCTCAGTGGCTCAGCGTCGGCAACCTCCAGCGCCAGGTCTTCGATCCCGCTCTCTTCCCCCAAATGACCGCGCTGATGCGCCAGTCCATGTACGACGAAGTCCGCCTCTTCTTCCAGGGCATCGTGCGCGACAACGACCCCGTCATCCGCTTTGTCGATAGCCGCACCACTTATCTGAACGGCACCCTCGCCCCCCTCTACGGCCTCGAGAAGACGGTCCAAGGTCCCGCCATGCGCCCCGTCCGCCTCGCGGACCCCAACCGCGGCGGCGTCCTCGGCATGCCCGGCATTCTCGCCGCCACCTCGTTCCCCAACCGCACCAGCCCCGTTAAGCGCGGCGTCTGGGTCCTCGAACAAGTCCTCGGCGAACAGGTGCCCGCCGCCCCGCCCGACGTCCCCGCTCTCGACAAGCAGGATCAGGGCGCCGTCCAGAACCTCACCGTCCGGCAGCGCACCGAACTTCACCGCACCAATCCCGTCTGCGCCAACTGCCACCGCATCCTCGACCCCATCGGCTTCGGCCTCGAAAAGTTCGATGCCATCGGCCGCTGGCGCGATCGCGACCACAACGGCCAGCCCATCGATTCCTCCGGCGAACTTCCCGGCAACCACCGCTTCTCCGGCCCCGCCGACCTCAAGGCCATCCTCTCCCGCCGCGATGCCGACGTCGCCCGCAATCTCGTCGAGAAACTGCTCGCCTATGCCCTCGGCCGCAAGCTCGAAGGCTACGACGAAATCGTCGTCGACGACATCCTCAGCCGCCTCGCCCCCGACGGCTACCGCATGCGCGCCGTCATCAACGCCGTCGTCGCCAGCTACCCCTTCACCCACCGCCGCATCGAAGCACCCCAGTTAGAAAAACCAGACCCGAGGACCACCCCATGAGCACTCCTTCGTCCCCCCGCCTCAACCGGCGCGCCTGCCTCAAAGGCCTCGGCGTCTCGCTCGGCCTGCCGCTCTTCGATTCGCTCGGCTGGGCCGACACCCCTTCCGGCCAATCCGGTAAGCCCCCCGTGCGCCTGGGCTTCATGTACATGCCTCACGGCGTCATCATGGACCAGTTCTGGCCCGCCAGCTCGGAGAGCTTCCTCTCCTCGCCGCCGCCCGCGCTCGAGTCCCTGCGCCCCCTGCTGAATCAGTGCGTCCTCATGAAGGGCATCTCCGGCGTCCCCATCGCCCCCTTCAACGGCGCCCCCCACGCCCTCGAACTCTCCACCTGGCTCACCGCGATGCTGCCCGCCGCCGACAAGCGCCACGAGATCAACATCGCCATCTCCGCCGATCAGATTGCCGCCAATCACCTGGGCGCCTTCACCGCCTTGCCGTCGCTCGAACTGGCCACCATGCCCCAAACCTGGAAGGAGAACCAGGAAGGCTTGAACGAAGGCTATTACTCGCACTGCAGCTTCCGTTCCCCCACCCAAGCCGTCCCCGCCGAAGTCAACCCGCGCAATGTCCTCTATCGCCTCTTCAACAAAGAAGACCTGAATCAACAGGAGCGAGCCAGCGCGCGCGAAGCGTCGAAGCTAAGCACGCTCGATCGCAGCCTCCTCGACATCGTCCTCGGCGGCGCCCGCGACCTCCGCCGCACCCTCCCGGTCTCCGACCAGCGCAAGCTCGACGAGTACCTCGATAGCGTCCGCTCCGTCGAACGCCGCATCGCCGCCATCGAGTACCGCCAGAAAGAAGCCGCCCTCGAGAAAGCCGGCGTCCGCTCCAGCCGGCGTCACGCCTCAGATTCGCCCCCCATCGAAATCCGCATCCCCGAAGGCGAAAAGCGCAGCGAATACATGCAGGTGATGTGCGACCTCAACATCCTCGCCTTCCAGACCGACACCACCCGCGTCAGCACCTACATCGGCTCCACCCCCAACGGCGCCTCCTATCCCGAACTCGGCTTCAACGACCAGCACCACTCGAACACCCACCACAACAACGAGGCGGAAAAGGTCCGCAAGATCGCCCGCATCACCGAGTTCAACATCGCCCAGTTCGCCTACATGGTCAAAAAGATGGCCGCCCTCCGCGAAGGCGACGGTAGCTTACTCGACAACTGCCTCATGATGTGGGGCTCGGGCCTCGAGGACGGCAACAAACACACTCGCGAAAATCTCCCCTTCATCATCGCGGGCAAAGGCGGCGGCTCCATCAAAACCGGCCGCTACTTCGCCGACACAAAGGGCAACCAGGGCGACCTCCTCACCACCCTCCTCGCCTGCGCCGGCATCCCCATCGACCGCCCCATCGGCATCGCCACCAAGCAGCTTGAGGAGTTGAAGGCTTAGGTTGGATGATATTAACTTAGCTCCACTAACCCCCAGCGGTCTCGCCGACGAAAATTAGACCATCAGTAGGGCTTGTATCTCATCATCAAGTCCTGCTCGAAGCTCTTCGTTAAGCTCATGGAGACATAGAGCGAAGTACATGAACGCCAAATGGTCGGCCAATTCCGAATTCTCCTCACCCTCCCACGACTTAACCAGCATATGGCCAGCATGCGTGGCGCAAGACAGAATGGGATATGCTTCTTCATATTGATCGACAAGCCCTACCCATTCGGCCATCTGTTTTAGCTGGTGTTTGTTCCATCGAAGCTCCTTCCCGTAGACGCCAGCCACTGTCGCGTACTCGCCATCTGCCTCGGCGACAACCTCTGCTGGATATGTTCGACCTTGCGCAATCTGCTGGTTTAAGAATTTCTTACGCATCACTTTCGTGAAGCCAACGTAGAGTGGGAGCTGGCTCGGATCATAGCGCAGGTACCTTGCCGTAATCGCCGTTTCGAAGACAGAGCGAGCAATGGTCAGAGCATCTCTTTCAAGATTGGCCGATGAAAGCATTTCGATAGCCTTTAGCGACTTGCTTGCGGCGATACACAAGTCTAAAAGGACAACTGTCATTTCCGGTGGGCTATCTCCTGAAGCCTCAAGCAGCCGCCCCAGTATTTGTATTCCGGAATTGACTCTTTCCCAGACGGTTGAATCAGCGCGGATAGGTGATCCCGACACGTGCGACAGAGTATCACACGAGAGAGGAGAATGCGTTTCACGTTGCTGTCAGAGCGCTCTGGCCTGCTCTCGGCCAGAGCGCTCTTGTACAGCGAGCCCATGTTCGAGGTCTGTTTTATGGGAGACTATCATGCCCGACTCATAGGCTAGTACATATAAGTCAATCGCAGCCAACCAAATGTCGCGCGCTCGATCTATTCTCCAGAGGCATTCAGAACCTTATTCTGGCTCCAGCAGTTCGAGGGTCATTACAAATAGGACATTTCCCAATCCATCAATCCTGCGGCGCTCTGCCAATACACGTACCAAGTTTCCTTTGGCTACAATCAAATTTCTGAAATCAGCAACAACTCGGTATTCAACCTTCAAACTGATTGGGATCGCAAGCTCAGCGAGATTGCGAGGGATTAGGCTCGCTGACTTGACCTGCCCCCAAACTTCCTACCAAACGTAACTAGAGAAGCTGGATCATCTTACCTCGTCGAGCTGCCGTCTCGGGCAGCGGGGATGGGGGTGTGGGGGAAGGGGGCGGCGCTTGAGCCCCCTTTCTCCACCCCAGCAATGTAGTGTCCCCGCGCGATGGCCATCGTGCGGCGAACTCCTCGGGCGAGAGATAGCCCAGCGCCGAATGAGGACGCTCGGTGTTGTAGTCTTCCCGCCACGTCTCGATCTTACGTTTGGCGTCGGCGAGGGTCGTGAACCAGTTGGCGTTCAAGCATTCGTCGCGGAGTCTCCCGTTGAAGCTTTCGATGTGGCCGTTCTGCATGGGCCGTCCCGGCGGAATGAAGATCAACTGGATCTTCCGTTCTTCGCACCAACTCAAAAAGTGCCGCGAGGTGAACTCCGGGCCGTTGTCACAACGGATAGCGGCCGGCGTGCCTCGCTGCTCGATCACGCGATCGAGCACCCGCGTCACACGATGTCCCGATAGGCAACTGTCCACCTCGATCGCCGGACATTCGCGGGTGAAGCTGTCCACGATCGTCAACGCACGGAAGCTGCGGCCGGTGGCCAGCGCATCGGTCACGAAGTCGATGGCCCATTCCTGATTGGCCGCGGTTAGCGCGGAAACCGGCGGCGTGACTCTTTGCAGACGCTTGCGTTTCAGTCGGCGCACCGTCAGATGCTCTTCGCGGTACAGCCGGTAGATCCGCTTCATGTTGGCTTTCCAACCACGCTTGATCAGGAGGGCTCCCAGGCGCCGGTATCCGAACCGCGGCTTCTGCCGGGCCAACTCGATCAGCGCTTGCCGCAGTTCGGCATTCCGCTCCGGTTGCGGTGCGTAACGATAGGAGGTGCGATCCACTTCCAAAAGCTTGCAGGCTTGGCGCTCGCTCAGTCCGTGTTCGGCCATCACGAGCGCCACATCGCGCCGTTGCTCTACAAGCTCCACCCGTAATGAGATGGTCCGCCGCCGCAGGACGTAGTGCGGGACGATGCGGGAAGGAGACCAACAATGAATATCATCGGAATCGACCTTGGCAAGACCGTGTTCCATCTCATCGCAATGCGCCCAGATGGAGTGATCTGCACGAAGAAGCGGCTATCACGTCCTCAGTTGATCACGTTCATGCGCAACACGCCGTCGAGCAGGGTTGCGATGGAGGCGAGTTGCGGGGCGCATTATCTTGGGAGGCTGTTTGTCAGCCAAGGCCACGAGGTCAAGCTGATTCCTGCTCAGTTCGTTCGCCCCTTTGTGAAGTCCCAGAAGAATGACTACGTGGACGCTGAGGCCATCGCGGAAGCGGCACAGCGTCCGACGATGCGCTTCGTGCCGATCAAGACTGAAGATCAACTGGATCTGCAGGCGATTCATCGGGTACGTGAGCGGCTGGTGGAACGCCGAACCGCTGTGATCAATCAGTTTCGGGCCTTCTTATTGGAACGTGGAATCGTTGTCCGTACCGGTCGGGAATGCCTGTTGAGACGAATGCCGGTAGTTCTGGCGGCTGCCGAAGCGCAACTGGCTCCTCGAATGTTTCGTCTACTAACGAGCGCCGTCGCGGAGTGGCGCGCGATCGAAACCGAAATCGCAGAGTTGGACCGTGAGATCGGTATGATCGCAGCGACGGATGAGGCCTGTGTTCGGTTGCAAACTGTGCCGGGCATCGGACCACTGATCGCCACCGCCGTGGTCGCTGCTGTTGGCAATGGGTCTGCGTTCTGTCGTGGCCGGGAGTTCGCGGCATGGTTGGGCCTCGTTCCCAGGCAGGCATCTACAGGAGGCAAAAGCAAGTTGCTTGGGATCAGCAAACACGGCAACACCTATCTTCGATGGCTGTTCATTCATGGTGGACGCTCCGTTCAACATCGTGTGTCCCGCGAGCCGCACGCCTTCGGTCGGTGGCTCACGGAGCTGGAGTCCAGGACACATTCCAACGTCGCCGGTGTGGCCATGGCCAATAAGCTCGCGCGGATCGCTTGGGTCGTTCTGAATCGGCAGGAGCCTGAAGTGGACCCCAAAAGTTGGACAAGATTAAGGCCTTCCGTTAGGTGGAGAGCGGCATGGAAAATGAAGGAGAACCCATGCCGCGCACGCGCAAGACCCACTCGCCCAACCTGAAAGCGAAGGTGGCGATCGAAGCCCTGAAGGGCCATCGCCCGATCAGCGAAATCGCGCAGATGTTTCACATCCATCCCAACCTGGTGAATAAATGGAAGAAGCAGGCGCTCGACCTGTTGCCGGAACTCTTCCAGCCGCAGTCTGGCCTCGTCGCGCCAGTGGTCGACCAGGAGAAGGAAGAGCTCTTCCGGCAGATTGGCCGGATGAAAGTCGAGTTGGACTTTCTCAAAAAAACAGCTGGTTTGCTCCGTTGAGGACTTGCGCCGATGCATCGATCCTCGACATGCAGACTTGACCATCGGGCAGCAATGCGCGCTGCTCGGCCTGCCGCGCTCGACCTTCTACTACGAGCCACAACCGGAGTCCGCCGAGAACCTCGGCTTCATGAGGCGCATCGACGAGTTGCACCTGGAGCATCCGTTTCTCGGTTCGCGCCGGGTGGCCGTGCTGCTCGAACTGAATCGCAAACGTGTCCAACGTCTCATGCGCCTCATGGGCCTGGAGGCGTTGTATCCCCAGCCGCGTCTCAGCCGGCCCGGAGCCGGTCACCAGATCTACCCCTACCTGCTGCGGAACGTCGCGATCACTCATCCGAACCACGTTTGGAGCACCGATATTACGTACTGCCCGCTCGCGCACGGCTTTCTCTATTTAGTCGCCGTGATGGACTGGCACAGCCGCTTCGTGCTCAGTTGGGAGCTCTCCAACACGCTCGACACGGGCTTCTGCCTGGCGGCGCTCGAAGCGGCCTTCGCCTTCGGCCAACCCGAGATCTGGAACTCCGATCAAGGCGCGCAGTTCACGTCCGCCGACTTCCTGGCTCCGCTCCAGCGCCGTGCGATCGCGCTCAGCATGGACGGTCGCGGCCGCGCGCTCGACAACGTCTTCATCGAGCGCCTTTGGCGCTCGGTCAAGTACGAACTCATTTATCCCGGCGACTTCGCCTCCGGCCGCGAACTCCGCTTCGCCCTGGAGCGCTACTTCCACTTCTACAACTACGAGCGTCCGCATCAGGCGCTCGGCTACGCCACTCCCGCCCAGGTCTACTTCGGCTCATGAGCCAATCGACGGGCGGGGGCTTCGCCCCCTGCACCCCCAGGATTTATCGCTTGCTCCCAAGAACCCTAAGGGCCCAAGGGGCGGCTCGTTGGCCGCCCCAAAGGGTTCCCGGAACTGAGCCGGCGCTCGGGTCGCTTCCCAGCGTTGCCCTATCCTCCGCTCAGTCACCGCTTATCGTATACTCGACCTCGACCGGTCTGACCACCGGCAACGTCAACAGCCCGCTCTGCACCTAACCAGTCCTTACTATCTTGTCCAACGATTGGGGTCCACCTCAGCCGTATCGCCGAATGGATCAGCCATCGAGCGGTGGCTTCGGCCTCTCCACCTTGGCTACGCCAGTTTCAGACGCCGCTCAAGGCTCTTCGATAAACTCGCTCCGCTCGGCCTTGACCAGCGCCTGAAACCGGCGAAAGAATCCACAATCAGGCCGAAGCCAGATTACGAACCCACCTAGGTTTTGCGAGCAGAAGAATTGATGAATGAACGGTCAACCGTCGCGCCCCCAACCTGACGAAAAAACTGGCCCACACAAAAGGCCGCAGCCGTTATGAGGCGAGGCGCGCGCGGATACTCATCAAGGCCAGGGTAATGCCCACCAACAGGCCGGATACATTTACGCAGACCAAACTCATCGCACTTCTCGCTTGCAATTGGGCGGCGGACCATACATTTTTTCGGATCACCGTCTGCAGCGCGTCTTTGTCCAGCGACAGGTCGGCCACCAGCTTCTTCAGTCGCGCGTTCTCCTGTTCGAGTTCACGCAGCCGTTTGGCTTCGTTCACTTCCATGCCGCCATACTTCGACTTCCAGGCGTATAGCGTCGCTTCGCTCACGCCCAGTTCGCGCGATAGCTCCTTGGCCTTCCGCCCGGCCTCCATCTGCTTCACCGTCGTGATCACTTGCTCTTCCGTGTATCGGCTCTTCTTCATCTCTACTGGCTCCTTTCGTGGGGGGAGCTCCTCTAGTTTTACCTGGTAGAGTTTTCGGGAGGCATGTCAACCACATCCACCCGGCCACGCCTCCAGAGCTAAAACCCCCAACTCAGCCCACGGCCCGCCCCGCGACCTCCTTCGCGACCTCCAACATCCACCCCGGCCGATTCCACACCGACCCCGACCGCACCCGTTCCCAAGCCGCCGCCACCTTCTCCGCCTCGATTGGCGCCCGCAAAAAACGCCCCCCAATCCAACGACCACCGCGTAAACTGCTCAAAACACAACACGCCCGTCGGATCCACACTCTCCACATGCGCCCGCGCGCTCGACCAAGCCCAACGCTCCGCCGACCCCACCAGCTTCGCCCGCACCGGATTCAGCTCATGCGAGCGGCCGTGCGCGAGCCACAGGCCATGTCCGACATAGGCCATGAAATCCGGCATAGGCCATGCCTTATACCCGTCTGCCCCAAGCTCGACCCAAGCCCCCGTGATGTAAGTGCGAAAACTAAGACACGCGTTGGCCTGTCGGTTAACCAGCATCAAGAGTGAAGAGTTCGTCATAAAGCCCTGGCGGTGGGGCAAGCGCTATTGATTGCTGAAAGAGTCGAACCGTCGTATAACTGATGCGGTATGGAGACAACACAGGTACGAGCCCGTGATGCCCGCGCTCAGACTGTTGACACCCTGACCTGTACCGGGAAAACGGTCCACCGTAAACTGGAAACCTTGAAGGAGAAGGAGGACAGAGACGGTGAAGAAGAGTCGGTTCAGCGAGGAGCAAATCGTCGCGATCTTGAGGCAAGCTGAGGGTGGTCGGAAGACGGAAGATCTGTGCCGGGAGCAGGGGATCAGCCCGGCGACGTTCTACGCCTGGCGATCGAAGTACGGTGGGCTGGAAGTGAGTGATGCGAAGCGCCTGAAGGCGCTGGAGGACGAGAACCAGAAGCTGAAGGTGCTGGTGGCAGAGCTGTCGCTCGACAATCGCATCCTGAAGGACGTGGTCTCAAAAAAGTGGTGAAGCCTGCGGAGCAGAGAGCGGCCGTGACGTATGTGCTGGGCGAGTATGCAACCAGCGAGCGTCACGCCTGCAGGCTGATGGTGGTGCCGCGAGCCACGTATCGTTATCAGTGCCGACCCGATCGGAGCAAGCCGTTGCGCCTGCGCATCCGCGCCTTGGCGCAGGAGCATCCGCGTTGGGGCCTGCGTCGTATTTGGGAGTTACTCAAAGCCGAGAAACACTTAGTCGGCCGACATCGCGTGAGCCGGATCTGGCGCGAGGAGCGCCTGCAGGTGAAGCGGCGCTTACGCAAGCGACTGGTGCGGCCGAAACTCGCCGCAACGTGTATCCATCGGCCCAATCAACGCTGGGCTATGGACTTTGTGGCTGATCGATTGAATGATGGCCGACCGTTTCGCGTGCTGGTGATCATCGACGTATTTACGCGCGAATGTTTGTCGCTGGAGATCGATCTTAGTTTGTCGGGCGAACGGGTGAAGCGCGCGCTGGCGCGCTTGGTCGAGCAACGAGGCGAGCGTCCCGAAGAAGTGATCTGTGACAACGGGCCCGAGTTCGTTTCGCGGGCGTTGACGAAGTGGTGTCAGGAGCAGCAGATTCGGCTGCTTTATATCCAGCCGGGTCGACCGATGCAGAACGGGCACGTCGAGAGCTTCAATGGGCGATTGCGCGATGAATGTCTGAACTTACATGCTTTCTCGAGGATGAGCCAAGCCCGGCTGATCATCGGTGAGTGGCGGCGGCATTACAACGTCGAGCGGCCCCATAGCGCGCTCGGCAACCTCGCGCCCCGCGACTTTATCGCGAGGCTGTCCTTCGCCCCCAAACAGACTGATACCGCGGAATCCCCAACGACTCAAGGCAACCCTGCGGGCGCGCTCCCGCGCGGCCTTGACTCGCCGAGGATTCCGCAGCCCGAAGCTGAAATATAGGGCGAAGGACAGGCAGGAAGGTTTTGTTGGAAACTCTAGTTTAGGTGGACGGATTTTCCGGACAGGTCAACCCCTCCCGAGATTGCATTCGAGAGATTCCTCTATGAGAAGCGTGGGCGGGGCGAGAGGAAGTACGATCACATCCTCGGACGAGTCGCTGTCGAGGCTCTCGCGACTGATGAGGCGTACCGATGGTTTTTCGATTGGGCCAATGAGCAGTTCGCCGATATCGGAATCAATTCCACCGGCGGTGTGGTTTTGCCGCCGCTTCATTTTGAATTGGTGCGAGTCCAGAACAAGGAGGCTGCCGCCCACACATTTGAATCTTCCGAGTTTGGCTTTATTGTCATGACGAAACCTATGCTCGACGAAATTCTGGGGCTTTCCGACCGGCTCGTACAACAGCAGCGGGCTTTCATGACTTTGCAGATAGGGCCAGCGGCGAGCTTGCGAGAGATTGCGCAACTGATCTCGCTCATGCAATTTTCCTTCGTGATCTCTCATGAGTACTCGCACATCGTCCGGCGTCATTTGGCTGATGAGCAGCCTCATGCTGCAGAGATAGGCGAGCCGCTGTCCCAAGCGCAGGAGCTTGAGGCGGACGGATACGCCATCTATCACGGGCTGGAATACTTTTTCATGGGTAAAGGCAGACAGGTTGCATCGCTGTGGTTGAAAATGTCAGGAACAAAAGCCTTGGAAAACTCGGTCCTGTCGTGTTTTCTTCTTGCGCTCATGATCCAGTTTTGTGCACGTTGGGCCGGAAAACGCCAGGTCGAGTCCGACCTTCGCGCCGAACATCCGCCCGTCGCCTTGCGTATCGACTACGCGATCCTTTTCACGGAGATGTGGTGCCGCGAAGTCGGAGGAATGTCTACATCATGGATGTCGGATGGCACACTGAATACCTATTTCGGCGCGTCTGCAGAGCTATTTCCGCGCGAGCTGAGAACGTCGTGGAATCATCAGACTTCGTGGTTTAGGGGCGGACAGAGTGAGGAGTACCGGAATCGGGTTCGGACAGCCATCGATCTGCTTCGGACAGGCAAGAGCTAAGGGACCGGCCATTCGACGAGCTTAACGACAAATCTCTGCCTAAGCCACGGCAGCCCCACCCCGCGTAATCACAGGCCCTCCCGCCGTACACCCGCTTGCACCATCGCCGGTATGTGCTTTCGAATCTGTGTAAGTTCGAAACAATTTAGAAGGAAAAGGTTTTTCCGGTCGGATCTTTGTCGATGGCTGCCTGACACTGCTCCTTCGTCTCATACGATCCGCCGGGATAGTATCCGCCCAGCTTACGTGCTTCGTCTTCTATCTCCCTCATGTCGCACTCCACAATACGGTATCGTCCTTCGACGATGACCGGATGATACCTGATGATGCTATTCGCATCGTTCATATCCGACAGAATACTGCACTTCGGAATCGTAACCTGCGGGCAACGTGGCCACGTGCCCAATCGTCATCTTCCTATTGATGCTGTTGCTTTGGCGCGACCTGCCGAAGGCGTGGGAAGCGTTCACCTTCATCCTAGGCATCCTTGGCGGCATCGTGCGCGCCCACGCTCCGGCTGAACCACCGAAGGCAGATACACGCGAATAACCTCACCGTGGCGGTTGTTTAGCTAAGAAGGGTACGAACACGATGTCTGGCTGCGATCCCGTAAGGAACGTCAAAAGAACCGCGTGACGATAGCCGTACTGCGGATCATTTTTGAACACTGTAAGCTTCTCCTCATCGAACGCAACGCTGCCGTTATCCTTCTTTGCCTCGATTACAAGCAGATTGTTCTTCCTTCTCCCCAACGTCCGGTGATGGACAATGATGTCTGGGAACGCTGTGGGTGGGTCCTCGTCCGGGCAATGTTTCTTTTGCCAGTTCGGCAGCGCCAGTCTTTTCGCTATATCCTTACCGCCGCGACGATTGTACTCACAGTCCACGTTCCAGCCAAGGAATTCATCTTCTAGCCAGTAAGCCAGTCGGTGGGTCATTGAACGTTCACTCGAATTGACCCGCAACAGGTCGATGTCGTGAGCAAGAAACTTCGCTTTAGCGCGATCAATCTTTGGCTCAATCTCCAGCCGATACGTGTTGACCATGGACGGTGATTATCTCACGCCGTCGATAAGTAAAAGTGTACGCATCGCACTAGAACCGGCATGGGCTCTCAAGGCCGTCCGTCAATTCAGACGAACGCCTCTGACGAGCTCGTAGTTGTTGGCAGGATTCGTGTACCAGAACGGTTTAGCGTGCGTCGCAGCGCCGACGCCGCAACGCAGCCCATTTTCCTTTAAGCAACTTGTTGCGACAGATCCTCGTCTGAGTCACTAACCAGCGGCTGGTAATCTCTACCGCTGAAGGGTCGAAAGTCTTCAGCCCATCGCATATTGAGGCGACATAGGATTCGAAATTGGATTGGCGCTGGACTCAAGTTGATGCGCTCGATCTGCACCTTTGGCGAACTCCCGCCGCGCAAAAGCTCAAGAACTTCGCGGCTTAGATATCGTGGCAGATACCCCATTAAGTACAGATCTCCTGGGTTCGCCTCGGAAGTCCTCAAGGCAAGCGCGTAAGGATCATGTTGGTTGCCAAAGTCCCACATGGGCAAGAGGTGATCGCCGCTTTGCAACAATGCTGCACGCTGAGTCGACTCAGGAGGCATGTGCCGCAGGCCATGCACAAAAAATCGGGTCTCGTAGCTTCCATCGGGTTTTTTTTCCGGACAGGGAAAGACTTCTAAGGTGTCGGTGGCCCGCTGTCCCCCACTACGCGCCAGAACGGCCAGTGGCGAAGGATCTGCGTCTCCAAGGTTGAGCCAACGGAGGAACTCGGGATAGTCCGGGCGAGAGCTCGGCATGAGCCGATTGGCGAAAAGCGGAAAAAGTGTACTCGATTGATAGACCGTATCGAGTCTAGGGAAGGCCGCAAGTGGTGAGAATCGTCCTGTATCCTTGGCTACAAGTGCACCATGCGTGTAAACGAACAAGAAGCGTCTCCCGTTTGATTGAAGCCGGCCAATGGGATGCCAACTCCGCCGTTCGGGATCTTGCCACGCGAGGAAAACTTGTCGGTTCATAATCCAGTCATCCGCCTGATCAACTCACCTCTATTGTGACTCAAAATGCGAAGAGCAAACTCTTTGTCTCGCATTGTCATACGTTCCTCCGGCACCGCCTCCACCACCCGCTCCATCGCGTCCTGTCGAAGTGCTGCTACCTGCTCCACCCACGTCCGGGCCGCCTTCGGCCATCGTTCTAAAGCCTGAGCGTAGGCATCCATCACCTTCATGGGCCGGTCCTCTAGACTGTTTGCGTGAAGAGCAGAACGAGCTCTCTTGGCATACGCTTCTGCAGAATACTGAACGTCTTTGGTGCGGAGACGCTCGGCCTTCTCCGCATCACGTAAATGGCATCCAAGGCAAGACGCATGATCGAAGCTGGGGGCCAAATGCCGCCGTGCGTTTGCCTCCGTTACCTCGATGATCCCCCAATTCTCGTGATGACGATCCGTATTTCCCACGAGCGCGTCAAGCACAAGATATCCGACAAAGACTTCGATTGGCTTACCAAGCCTACCGATCGGTCGCCAATGAAGAGGCAGTTCGCACGCAGACTGTTCCAACGCATCAGCGATGGCCTCCAGCGTGTGAGCAGCTTGTTTAAAGCGACTGATGTTCGCTTCGCCGTAGGAGGAGTTTACGTTTCCTAGCAGCTCATTGCCGTGAATGAGCGTGCAACCCACATCAACGAAATTCTTTGTGATAACACACTGTTTCGCGTCGAAGGTCGCGATTTCGTAGTGAGCATGAGGAAGCTCAAGGAGCGCTGCCAATTCGCAGGCAACTTTCTCTGACCAGTCTTCGCCGGTCCCCGGCCTCGTCAATTTGCAGAGACAGCGGCCGAAGTCCGGATGTCGATACCAAAACTTCCGCTTGGTACCCAACGGTTCAATGCTCTCGGCAACTCCGGGCGGCACCTCGTGAATTGCATACGGAACCACGTTCGATAGTATGACGCGAGGTTGGCGTTCAGAGATGATGGCTGTCGATGCCACCACGCCACCGGCGCTAGGGGTCAGAGACACTCATACCCCCGATCTCCCCTGCCGGTACCCGCAAGTCAAACGCCGCCCGCCAAAAGACCCGCACCCGACCCCTCGGAAGGCATGCAACCCCCAGAAATACCTGAAAACCCACTAAACAGTAAATGTTCTCCAAGCCGCGCTTCGCCCCATCGGGCCACTCCTGAACATCACCCCGCGCGACAAACGCGGGCAGTCCGTCTTCTTCACCGACCACGACTGCCGCTGCTTGTCGACCCCGTCGGCGGACACGCCGACCAGCGCATCGTCTCCATCCACGGCTGCTCCTTGCTTTCGACCACCAGCATCTCGTCATCATCAGTCACCGCCGCCCCGGCCTATGTCGACGTAAATCTGGTCTGAGACCGCATCGTCGCCCGAGCCCGCCATTGCCGCCGCGCAGTGCGGACTGGCCACCACCGGGCCGGAATTCCACGCGATGTCGCGTTCGAGTCGCCAAGCGCCGCAAGGCACTGCGGGTCGATGCGCCGAAAGTTCGAGCAATCAGTGGATTCCGAGCCTGCGAATCTCAGCTCTTTTGCCGGCACCCATCAATGCCCATGCGGGCACCCGCCGAAACGGGAAACCATCAAGCACCCGTTCCCTACGAATTCAATCCCCGTAACCCCAACCAAACAAAACACAACCACCCCAAACCCACCCAGAGAGCCGTAACCACCCCTGCTACTCTCATGCCAGGAGGAATCCGTCATGACTGCCTACACCGACATCGATTAGTACTCGATCCCCGTGCCCAACCACCACGCCGGCCGAAACTGGACCCAGCTTCCCGCCGCCCAGTGGAAAGCCCTTTGCGACGCCCGCCGCCGCGCCGACGAAGAAGAACTCAAGCAAAAGCACCCCGACCACCGCCTCATTCTGGTCAAGAGCCACCCGACTTTCTCCCCGCCCCAGGACCATCTCTGGCCCCTCATCAACGACGCGATCATCCGCGTCCTCGAACATCACGAAGACGTCTTTGACGAGGTCTCCCAAGCCGTCACCGACACCGTCAACGCCCACCGTGGCTGGCGCAACCCCCACCCCGCCGACCTCGACACCCCCGACCACCTCGTCGACCCCGCCTTCAAAAAGAAATATAAAAATTGAAAACAAACCCGGCGATCTCGCTCAAAATAAACGATCTCGCCTCTCGGGTTCCCGGGAGTGTTCGCCTCGTAAATCGTCTTCGTTCGCCCGCGTGAGCGGCAGTTCCGACACCAGTCTGTCCAGCCCGCTCCGCCAGATCTTTTAAAATCGAAAGTCAGTTACCTGGGCGCCCGCCACCCCGGACGGAGGCCCACGCCTACCTCGGATGAGCCGCGCTGCTGTTCCGCTCGAGCAGTGTCAGTTGAATCTCGAGAGCCTGCAAGGTGGCCCACAACTCATCAGACCCCGGGGCCTGCGCATCAAGGTCCCCCGGAGCCTCGGCTTGAAGAAAGTGTTGGAACTGCGTGTTGAATTGGCTGGCCAAATCGAACACCGGCTTGTGCTTGAGCCTCTCCACCACGGGCGAAGTCCGGCGGATCGGCGCCAGTTCACGTTCAATGGCCGCGAGTGACCGCCGCAGCTCCTTCAGATGGTCGTTCACCATGGAGTGCTTCAGCCAGAAGGCATTGGAGTCCTGACTTTCGGCGGGAATCACGAGCTCCTGATGCCGCTTCAAGGCCCAAGCGTTCGCGTAGAGCCGGTCGGCCTCCGCCAGCGCGGTCGAGGCCGCTTGAGAAAAATTCGCGAAGCGTCCAGGGATCTCGCTCTCCAACATCGCTGGCGAGATTGGCGCCTTGCTGGCCGGCGCGCCCACCCCATCCGCCAGCAGCACGCCCTCCGGCGCGGGAGTTACTCGCAACTGAATCCGCTTCGCCGAAACCAGCTCGGACAACGCGAGCCGGATTTCGCGCTCCCGTTGCGGGGGAGGCGCCAGCACGGACACTTCAATCGGCCCGTGAGGTTTTTTCAGAATCAACACCGGTTCCGCCGCGCAAACGCCGATGCGGTGCACCCGATAATGGACGTCCAGTTCGAGAGCAATCGGCACCGGCTCCACCGCCGGAGTCACAGACGGCAGCGGCGATGGAACGGCCCAAGCGAAATCCGGCACCGCGGGCGACGCCCCATGCGGAGCGATCGTCTCGTGCGGCGCCGAGAGCCTGAACGCGGCCAAGAGGCCCACCATGACGACCGGCAGGGCGAAGAGCAGGGGGACCAATCGTCGCCAGGAGCGGGCAGGCTCCACCGACGCTTGCGACTGCTCATAGCGCCAGCGCCAAGCCTCAAAGCGCGCCCGCGCGCGGGGCGATGCCGGCTCAGCCAGCGCGCGTGTGAAGCGGTGGGCGCCCGCTTCCAGCGAATCGCAAGCCGCCCGGCAGGACCAACACCGGAGCAGGTGCAGCTTCACGAACGGACGTTCGGCCAGCGGCAGTTCGCCATCCAGATACGCCAGCAGCCGCGCTCGATTCGGATGCGTCATGGTTTCGCGTCCCGGATCTGCTGCGAGGCGGCGGCCACCTCCCGCAGACGATGCAGCGCCCGGGCGAGCAGCGCGCTCACCGTCCCCGTGGCGATGCCCATTTCAGCCGCGATCTCGCTGTAGCCGAGTCCCGCGGCGCGCAGCAGGATCGCGTCGCTTTCGCGCGGCGTCAGGCAATTCAACAGCATGGCCAGCTCCGCCTGGTGCATCGGGCTCGACGTTTGTGGCTCCGGGACAACATCCAATGACTCGGGCTTCGGCGCAGCGTATTCGCGCCAAACCCGGCGTCGGATCACCCGCATGGTCCAGGCCTTCGGATGCTCGATCCGTTTGCCTGCCCGCAGTTCTTTGTAGAGCTCCGTGAACGCCTCCTGCACCAGCTCTTCGGCAAGCTCTTCGCTATGCACCGAACGCGCGGCGAAGCGCACCATCGCCGAATACCACGACTCGAAAAGCTCCGTCACCACGGCCGTGGCGTTCTTGGCTGACGGCTTCAAGCCAGCAGTTCCCGAATCACCTGGCCGCCCACCTGGCTCAGTTGCTTGTCGCGGCCGGCGTGGAAATAGCGCAGCTTGGAGTCGTCCAGGCCCAAAAGATGCAGCAGCGTCACATGAAAATCGCGCAGATGGTGCACGTTGGCCACGCCGCTTCCGCCCACGTCGTCGGTCGCGCCCACCATGGATCCCGCCTTCACCCCGCCTCCCGCCAGCCACACCGCCATCGCGTTCGGATTATGATCGCGGCCCCAGGACGTGCTGCCCCGGCGGATGCCATTGTCGGGCGTCCGGCCAAACTCGCCCGCCCAAACCACCAGCGTCTGGTCCAACAGGCCGCTACGCTTCAGATCCTTCAGCAACGCGCCCACCGGCTTGTCGATCGCGCGCAAGCGGGAGCCGTGGGCCTTCTCGATGTAGTCGTGCGAATCCCAACCGCCGACAATGATCTGCACAAAGCGGACCCCGTTTTGCACCAAACGCCGGGCCAGCAGGCAGCGGCGCCCCAGGGCATCGGCGTCGCGATCCGGTCCCCCGATCCCGTAGAGCTCCTTCGTGGCTGCGCTCTCGCGATCCAGGTCCACCACGCCGGGCATCTCCGATTGCATGCGGAACGCCAACTCGTAGCTCTCAATGCGCGCCGTCAGTTCGTCGTGCTCGGGATGCTTGGCCAGATGATGCTGGTTCAGTTCCTTCAGAAACGCGAGGTTCGCCGCCTGCTGCGCGGGCGCGACATAAGCCGGCGGCCTCATGTCCAGGATCGGTGCTCCTTCCGCACGCAACGGCGTGCCCTGGTAATGCGGAGGCAGATAGCCGCTGGACCAGTTCGCTGCGCCCCCTTGCGGATAAGCCACATCGGGCAGCACCACAAAGCCCGGCAGATTCTGGTTCAGCGTGCCCAGCCCATAGGAAACCCACGCTCCCACGGCCGGGTCGCCGCCGAACTGGTTCCCCGTATTCAGGTGATAAAGCGCCGTGGGGTGGTTCACGCTCTCCACCTTCAGGCCCCGGTAAAAGCACAGGTCATCGACGCACTGCGCCAGGTTGGGCAACAGCGTATTGATCTCGATGCCCAGCTTGCCCGCCCGCTTGAACTCGAACGGACTCTTCACGTAATACCGTTCGCCCGTGTTCATGTTCGCTTCGAACTTGCTGCGCTCCTTCTGGAAGCGCGTCATGTGGAACTGCTCCAACTTCGGCTTCGGGTCGAACGTGTCGATATGGCTCGGCCCGCCCTCCATCAGCAGAAAGATGCAGTTCTTGGCCTTGGCGGCATGATGCGGAGCCTTCGGCGTCAGCGCCGAGTGGGTTGCGGCATGCAGCGCAATGGCGCCCAGGCCCATGCCCGCTCCGAACAGGAGCTCCCGGCGATTCAAGGTAGTGGGGATCAGTCGGCGTGGCATGTCAGTAGATGTAAGCGAATTCGTTGGAGTTGAACACCGCGAGCACCACGTCCGCCAGTGCCCGCGCCTCCGGCCGTAGCTCCGAAGGATGCAGATTGTGCTCGTACGGTTGCTCGTCCATCGGCTGCACGAACTCCTGTACCCGGCCCGTCAGCTCGCTCGTGATCTTATGGACGATCGGCTTCACCGGCGCCCGCGGCGCCACGGCATGCGTTCGATGATAGGCCACCATCCGCTTGTAGTGGGCGAGCGTATTGGTCAACTCCGTCGGCTCCGGTTGACGGCCATAGGCCAACGCAAAGATCCGGCGCAAGCGCGCGTCGACGGTCGGCGCCTCCTGCTCCAGCCGCGCCGCGAGAGAGAACGACAGATCGTTCACCAGGCTGCTGTTGAGCAGCGCGAACGCTTGCGTCGGCACCGTCGACGCCTCCCGGCGTTCGCACGACAGATCCATCGCCGCGCCGTTGAACACCTCAATGAACGGGTCGATCAGGCTTCGCTGCTGGAACGTATACACCGTACGGCGATTGCGCTGCGCCCGTTGCGGACTCGGCGCATAATAAGCCGGCGCCAGGCTGCCCATCCGATGCTGCGGCTGGCGCGCCACCTCTTCGTTGATCTGCGGGAACACGCCCGGTCCGCCGGCTTCGAGATTCAACTCCCCGCTCACGGCGAGAATCCCGTCGCGCAGTTCCTCCGCCTCCAGGCGCCGCGGCGGGAAAAAGCTCAGCAGCGTATTCTCCGGGTCGCTCGTCTGGAGAGCCTTGAGATCCACCGGCTTACTCGAACGCTGATACGCCTCGGAAGTGAGGATCAGGCGATGCAGCGCCTTCAGGCTCCAGCCGTTCGCGATCAGGCTGCCCGCCAGGTGATCGAGCAGTTCCGGGTGGGTCGGCTTCTTCCCCATCTTCCCGAAGTTGCTGGCATCGCCGGCGATTCCCCGCCCAAAGTGATACTGCCAAACGCGGTTCGCGATCACCCGGGGCGTCAGCGGATTGCGTGCGTCGGCGATCCAGTTCGCCAGCGCCGTCCGCCGGCCAGCGACGGTGGTGGGAATCTCCGGAGGCGGCAACGCGCCGTACTGCGCGATCGCGCTCAGCACGCCTGGCTGCACCGGTTCGGCCGGGCTCTGCAGATTGCCTCCCGGGAGGATATGCACGGGCAAAGGCTTGTACGCCGCTCGCTTCGGATACCGCAGGGCGCTTCCCCCATCGGTCGCGCCATCCAACGGACCGCTCGATACGGCGAACGCCTTCGCCTTGTAGCGATCCAGCGCTTCCTGGTAAATCTGCGAGTGCTTCTGGTAGAGCTTGTACTCTTCGAACTCCTCGGGATCCAGGCCCTCGCCCGTGTTCATCGCCCGTTCCATCTCCCCCTTCGGCAGATCCTCCAGGCGCGAAACCTGGTAGCGCGCCATCAGCTTCCTGGCCGCGAGTTCGCGGTAACGGTTGGCGTTCGCGAGGGTGCGGTCGTACCGCGCCTTGGTTTGCGCCTGCAACGCGTCCAGATGCGCCGTGTTCTCGCCCGGCAGAAACGGTGCGGGCGCCCGCGCGAACTCGGTCGAGGCAAAGATGGCCTGCACGCCGTAATAGTCCTTCGTGGGAATCGGATCGAACTTGTGATCATGGCAGCGCGCGCAGCCTAGCGTCAGCCCCAGAAACACATTCACCGTCGAGTGCGTCACGTCGTCGAGGAACAGTTGCCGGGTCACCGCTTCCACCGACATCGCCGTGTGCTCCCAGGGCCCCGCCCGCAGAAAACCCGTCGCGATCACCGCTTCCGGATTCGCCGGCTCGATCTCGTCGCCCGCCACCTGCTCGCGGATGAAGCGGTCGTACGGCTTGTCCTGATTGAAGGAGCGGATCACGTAATCGCGGTAGCGCCACGCATTCGGACGCTCGAAATCATTCGAGTAGCCGTTGGTGTCCGCATAGCGCACGATGTCCAGCCAATGGCGCCCCCAGCGTTCCCCGTAGCGGGGCGAAGCCAGCAGTCGCTCCACCAGTTGCGCGTACGCCTTGGGCGACTTGTCATTGACGAACCGATCCACTTCCTCCGGTGTTGGCGGCAGCCCGGTCAGGTCGTAAGTCACGCGGCGGATCAGCGTCCGGCGGTCCGCCCGCGGCGAGGTCAACTTGGGGTTGAGTCTCGCGTTGAGAAAGTCGTCGATCGACTTGGCCGGGTTCAGCGGCCGCAACGGCCGGTAGGGCCAAAGATCGGCCTCACTCAGCTTCCATTTGGTCTCCGGCTGAATGTCCGGCCAGACGGCGCCCGCGGCGATCCACGCGCGGAAGGCTTGCCGGGTGGCAACCGGCAGTTGCTGCTTCGGCCCGCCCGGCGGCATCTGCAAGTTGTTTCGCCCTTCCAGCACCTGGATCAGGAGCGAGTCGTCCGGCTTCCCGGGCACCATCGCCGCCCCGCGCGCGCCGCCCTTCAGCAACCCCGCCTTCGAAGACAGGTCCAGCTTCGAAAGCGCCTGCTGCTTCCCGTGGCACCCCTGGCAATCCCGGCTCAGGGTGGGCTGAATCACCTCGCGAAAAAGCTCCTCCGGCGTCGCGGCACCCAAAGAAAGCGCAACGGCAAAGAGGCATCTGTGCAGCATGGCGGCGACTCGACACATGAAATATAACAGTGTGCGCCAACCCCACGTTTTGTTTACGCCCCCGGAAACCCGCCCCCGAGCTAGGATAGTCCCATGCGCTTGCTCCCCTACCTGCCCATCCTCGCCGCCACTGCCCTCTGGCTCCCGGCTCAAACCCCAAGCGCCCCCGCGACCCCTGCCATGACCCTCACCATCCCCGGATTCCCCGACGGCGGCCGCATCCCCGTCAAGTTCAGCCAAGCCGCTCCCGGCGCCGCACCTGGTGGCGGCACCTCGCCGGCCATCAGTTGGGAGAACGCGCCCCCAGGCACTCAGAGCTTCTTCCTCCACTTCCACGACCTGGACCTCGCCCGCAACAAAACCACCGACGACCAGCCCCATTGGGTTCGATGGAACATCCCCGCCACCACCACCAGCCTGCCCGAAGGCGAACCCTCCGGCTCGCAACTCCCCGACGGCAGCTATCAGATCAGCGCGACCGGACCCGTCTATCGCGGCCCGGGCGCCGCCGCCACCGGCCCCCTTCATCACTACGTCTTCGAGCTCTACGCCCTCGACACCAAGCTCGACATCAAGCCCACCAGCGACCCCTTCGAGACCCGCGCCAACGTCCTCAAAGCGATCCAAGGTCACATCCTCGGCAAAGCCGTCTACGGTGGCCTCTTCCGCCGGCCCCGGTAAGGGAAGGTCGCTCGCTCAAACCGATAGCCGGCTCGCGATTGAGCCGGCTGAAGTCCCCCCCCGGCAATATTGACCTGATACTGCCCACCGCCACGATCTTCGCTGGCCAACGACACACAAAATTCGCCCGCCCACTCGTTATGTAGTATGGTCAGCCGCATGTTCGAGCCCGACACGCCCACAAACGACGCACTCTCGGCGGGCTTTTTGGGTTCGGCAGTCGAGAAGATGACCGGCATTCCTATGACGCTGAGCCAAAAGGTGCTTGGGCTTTTCGAACAACTTCGGGCGCCGGTTTTCCGCTATCTGCTGCGAAAGACGCACGACGCGGCGCGAGCGGAAGATCTGACCCAGGAGGCATTCCTGCGTCTGTGTCGTCACCTGCAGGACAATCGGCCACTTGATAATCCCAAGGCGTGGTTGTTTACGGTCGCGAATCATCTCGCCATCGACAAAAACCGCGCCGCGGGCCATGAAAAGGATCTGGACGAATCCGCTTGGAACGAGATCGAAGAATCCAGATCTGGCCGTCACGCCGACCCCGAAAAACTCCTGTTGCAACAGGAGCGTCTTGACCGATTGCACATGGCAGTTCTCAACCTGACACCGCTGCAGCGCCAGTGCCTGCATTTGCGCGCCGAAGGACTCCGCTACCGCGAGATTGCGGAAATACTCGAGATCAGCGTGTCCACCGTGGTAGATGCGGTACGGCGTGCAACCGTGAAGTTGGCGCGTGAGTTTGAAGCCGAGGTATCCGCATGAATCGTGAGACCAAGCCAGTCCCCTTTCCGACGGACGGGCACCCGGACGAGAATCAGCTCCTACTTGCCTTGGAACGAGAACTGCCCTCCGAGGAGTCCGCCCAAATCGAACAGCATCTGGGGAATTGCTGGAACTGCCGCGCGCGATCGGAAGAGATGCAGCGCGGCATCCTCGCCTTCATCGAATATCGCGAAAAGCGGTACCTGCCGTCATTGAAGCCGCCTCCGAACGAGTATGGTGGGTTTCCGGGGCAGTTGCGAGCCGTGGCCGGGGAAAGGCCACGGGTCGGTCTATTCGCCAGGATCCGGCATAAGCTCTTCCCGCCTTTCATTCTGTCGAGGCAAGTGAAATGGGCTAGCGTTGTGGCGACAGGAATGGTGCTCGTCCTCCTGTGGACCGAGGTGTTCCATCCACCCACCTTAACGGCCGGCGAGTTGTTGACCCGCGCCATGGTTGCGCAGAATCCGCCGCAATCCAGCGCTGGTGCGGCACCGGTGAGGATTGCTCGTCAGAAGGTAGAGATTCAGAGCGAAAACCGAACGACAGTCCAAGAGTTCGAGTGGGTAGTGGGTCAGCCCATCGCTCGGTCCGCGTGGGGCTCGCCATTCGACCCTCTGCACTGGAGCGCTCCGCTGACAGCCGAGGGTTTCGTCAATTGGCGGGCGGGGCTAAAGGACAAAGAAGACCGCGTTTCGCGCTCGGGAGATTTCTTGAAAATCGAGACGGTCAGCGCGGGCGACTTTGTTCAGGCGGCCACCATGGTCATCCGTGAGAAGGATTTCCATCCTGTCGAACAGCATCTGCGCTTCGCCGATCATCGTCAATTGGATCTTAAAGAAATCGCCTTCGAAATTCTCGATCAGCCCCTGACGACGCAACGGGCGCCGGCACGCGGTGAGACTGCACAACTCGCACCCGCCAGACCTCCCAAGGAGGAGCCCGTCGTCTCGGCGCAGGAACTCGACGAAATCGAATTACAGCTCCGCTATACTCTTTTCAGACACCAGTGGGATCTGGGCGAGGATCTTACCATCGAAAGGGGAGCCGATCGGGTGATTCTAGGTGGGATTGTCAGTTCGCGAGAACGCGCCGACGCAATCCAAGGGGCCGTCTCCGCTCACCCGCATGTTCAGCTCTTACTCAGCTCGCCGGGGACTCTTCCGAATGCATCTCCAGATTCGCGAACTGCTCGCACCATCAGTCCACAAACCAAGTCATCCGATCCTCTCCTAAGAACCCAGCTCGCTGACGCGTTTCCAGCCCGGGATGATCGGCAGGCGTTCGTTGACGGCTGTCTCGCGGCGTCGGATACGGCTCTTTCGCACGTCTGGGCGCTCAAGCGATTGGCGGATCGATACCCGCCGGCGGCTGAACAACAATTCAGTTCGGAGTCGCAGACCAGGCTTCGTACCATGGTGCGCGGGCATCTGGAAGAGCTCGGCCGGGCCAATCGGGGTCTGCAGCGGCTGGTCGAACTGATACCCGCCTCCGGATCCGGATCTCCGCCGGCGATTGACAGCTGGAGAAGCGGCGTTAGCTTACTTCTTGCGCAGGTGCAGGAGCAGGATACATTCATCGCCGAGCTGGTGGTTGGCGCGCGAGCGATCAGCCCGCCGCCCGCCGCCGTTTTCGGAAAGTTCATCGAGGACCATTCAAGCATCGACGCCACCGTGCGCGGTAGCATCCGCCAATTAGCCGGCGGCAATGCCCATGGCCGCCCGTAGACTCGCGCTTGCCCTTCTTCTTTCCGCTGGCGTTGTCGTGTGCCAAAACGCTCAGCTTTGCGGCGTGATTCAGGACCCCACGTCGGGGGCCATCGTGGGTGCGGACATCACCATCCGCAATGAGCTCACAGGTGGTCGCCGAGTGACGAGGTCCAACGAATCGGGAATCTATACCGCTCCCTCGCTCAAACCGGGCCTATATAAGGTCACTGTTCAGGCGGCTGGTTTCGAGACCCTTATCCGTGAAGGAGTCACTCTCAGAGTGGGAGAAAACGCTCGACTGGACTTCGCCATGGCGCTTGGCGACGCACGGACTGTCGTTACGGTTGCCGCTGACCCGTCGCGGATCAGCACCGAGGATGGCTCAATCGGTACGGTGATCGACCGCGGGTTGCTCGAGCGGATGCCCTTAAACGGACGCGGCATTCAAACGCTGATCGGACTAACGCCCGCCGTATCCCTGGTCCCGGTTTCGGCGCGCAATGCCGGAGGTCAGTTCGTCACCGATGGCCAACGCAGCGATTCCAATTACTTCACGATTGATGGTGTGAGCGTTAACTTTGCGGCGCGGGCCATCACCGACACAGGCCTCGGCAACACGAATTTCAGCGGCCGGCTAAGCGCTTCGAATCTGCCCGCCTTAAGCCAGTTCGGGACCTTCAGTAATCTGGTTTCGCCGGAGGCTCTGCAGGAATTTCGCATCCAAACTTCGTCGTTTGCCCCTGAGTTCGGCCGCGTCCCGGGGGGACAGATCGGTCTGATTACCCGCTCAGGAACGAATCGCTTTGCCGGATCGTTGTTTGAGTACTTGCGAAATGAAGCTACGGATGCGAATGGTTGGTTCAATAATTACCACGGCGTGGCGAGACCGGCCCTCCGCTTCCATAATTTTGGTGGCTCGCTGGGCGGGCCAGTTCTGATACCTCGGGTATATGGTGGAATCGATCGAACGTTTTTCTTTGTCTCGGTGGAAGATGTCTTATTGCACCAGCCGCGCGGCGCCGTTCAGACTTTGGTCCCCAGTGAGCAGACGCGCGATCATGCCCCCCCCACTCTTGCTGCTCTACTCAGTGCCGCTCCATTGCCCAACCGACCGCCGCCGGCCTCTGAGGCGAGCACTCCGGGCTTCGGACTCTTCGTCGGTACCGGTTGGCTGAAACAGGATCAAAGAACCTATGGGCTGAAGATCGACCATTCCTTCTCCGACAGGATTGCGTTCTTTGCCCGCTACAACGATTCGCCGTCAGAGACGAACGATCGACCCTTTCCTAACCTCGCGAATACGCAACGCTATACGATCACGACACGCACTTTCACCGTCGGTCTTACCCAAACGGTTCGTCCAAATCTGGTACATGAAATGCGTTGGAATGCGAGTAGCCAGGACGTAATGGTGCGGGATAACGTTGACCACTATGGTGGCGCCAAGCGCCCTCTTGATTCCGCGCTGTTCCCTACGGGTTACTCAGGAGTGGATAGCTCCACCACGATTCAGAGTTTGAACCTCACGTTTTCTCTTGGCCTGAAATCAAGTAACCGCGCGCGCCAGCTGCAGTGGGTGGATAGCCTTTCCTGGGTAAGCGGCACCCATCAGTTCAAGGCTGGAATTGACTTGGTGTGGATTTCACCAGTCGATGAGCCGCCGCGTCTCAGTTCTACGACCGTGTTCGGGAGCAGTATCTATACCGGGGGCACCTACTCGGACATCACCGCCATCGTCTTCGAATCCCGCTCGCTGGGCAAGGTAGTTTATAGCATCCCTTCCTTTTCCGCCTTCGCTCAGGACGTCTGGAGGCCAACTCGTCGCTGGACCCTGGCCTACGGTGCGCGATGGGAGATCAACCCGGCGCCCGCCGTACAAAGCGGCCATGCCTTGTTTCTCAATCAGCTCTCGAGCCTGCAGGACTTCACACAGGTTTCCCCTCTGTCACCCGGAAAACGTCTGTACCCGACCCAGTTCGGGAATTTCGCCCCCAGGATCGGGATGGCATGGCAACTGTTTGACGCGCCACACGTACGAACCACATTGCGCGCCGGAGCCGGGATGTTCTATGACACGGGACAAAACGGGTTTACGCAACGGTATGCCGAGCCCCAAGGTTATCTGGGTTATCTCAATACACCTTTCGGACAGCGCCCTGCGGCCTCGGATGTTCTTCCGATCGTCACGCCGCTGGTGTATCAAATCGCGGCGGCGCCGGGCTATACGCCTCCGCGAACTTTCCAATGGAACGTCACACTCGAGCAGGCCCTGGGCCCGCAGACATTCTCAGCGGCTTATGTCGGCGCGGCCGGACGAGACCTCACCGGTACGCTGCAATCCCCGCCCGTGGCTCCATCGAATTACATCTACATCCGGACGAGCCGGTATCGTTCAAGTTTTCACTCGTTACAGCTGCAGTTCGACCGCCGCCTGGTTCGAAGAGTCCGCGGATTGGTTTCTTACACTTGGTCCCATTCGATCGATAATCTCTCGAACGATACGATCAACGCGGGCTTGAGCAGCTACCTCCACCCGGATGTCAACCGCGGCTCTTCCGATTTCGACATTCGGCAGAGCCTAAGTGGAGCAGTCCTTTTGGAGTTGCCGGCTCCGAATGCAGGCGCTGCATCGGCCTTACTTCGTAACTGGGCTGCGAACTTCATTTTCATCGCGCGATCCGCGCCACCGCTGGATGTTGGTGTTACCAAGCTGGCGAACAGCGAGTTGATTCTTCGCCCGGATGTGGTAGCGGGGCAGCCCCTTTATCTCAATGGCTCGGGTTATCCCGGAGGAAAGCGACTCAATCCGGCCGCTTTTGCGGTTCCCCCCTCCGGCGCCGACCAGGGGACTCTCGGGCGCAACGTTGTGCGAGCCTTTGGCGCGTGGCAAACGGATTTGTCCCTGGAGCGTCGGATCGCCCTCTCCGAGCGCGTGAGTCTTCAGATTCGCGCCGATGCATTCAACGTCTTCAATCACCCGAACTTCGCTGGTCCGACAAACTTCCTCAATTCGCCACAAACCACATTTCTAGGGCTCGACGCCACGAAGTTCGGTTATTCCAGCGCGTCACTCGGAAGTGTGCTCGGATTGCAGAACGTACAGGGCCAACTGAACCCCGCGTTTCAGATCGGCCAATCCCGCTCCTTACAGTTTGGCCTTCGCCTACGATTCTGATCGGTTTGCAAGAAAACTCGCCAGCGCTCCCATAAGAACGGCTCGCCCAGGCGTTATGCAACCAGACCTTGACCCGCTAGCAGTCAAAGTCGAACGTTCAAAAGAGGAGAGACGGCGCCTTGGAACTCTCATTGATCGGCGAAGCTGCTGAACCCGCTTCGTCACCCAATCTTCTTCTCATGTCGCCTTCACCGGTTCGGGTCTTGCGGTCGAGCGCGCCTTTGGCATGGCGCGGCATCGTTCTCGAAAGGCACTACAGTTCGAGCGGAGAGCGGCGATCCGACGTTGCGAACCATGACGTGATCTCGATGTTTCTGAGTAATGTTTGTTACTTTGAGTACCGCCACTGGCGAGGCGACGTAGTGCGGACCTCCGCGCGTCCATCCACGATAATGACCACGCCTGCAGGTCCTTTACCTCAACTAAGGTTCCCCGCACCTGTCGAATTGATCCATTGCGCGTTGGAACGCGGCTTCGTCAGTGATGTGAGTCGGGAGCTTGATCGTCCACCGCGGGAGGCCTGCTTCCGCGCCGCTCTACAGGACAAGGCGATCCAGCGCATCCTGGCCCTGCTCCTCGATGAACTCGAATCGCACCAGCCTCTCGGTCGACTCTATGTCGATTCACTCGCGCATGCTCTCGCGACGCGATTTCTTCTCCTGGATACGCCGATCGACCGGCCCTCTACGCGCGCGCCGGCTCTTCTCCCGCGCGTATTGCGCCGCGTACGCGAGAAGATCGAAGCGAATCTGGAAGCTGACCTCAGCCTGGAGAGTCTGGCCGAAGAGAGCGGCTATAGTCGGGCGCACTTTCTGCGCATGTTCCGGGCTGCGACAGGCCTAACCCCTCATCAGTACGTGATGGAGCTCCGTCTCGCCCGCGCCCAGGAGCGTCTCAGGCAAGCCGGTTCCAGCATTGTGGATGTGGCAGTCTCGTGCGGTTTCGCCAGCCAGTCACACATGACGAGCGTTTTTCGACGACGCCTTGAATTGACGCCAGGTGCGTTTCGGCGCAACAGCTAGACGGCGACCGGACAGCGGTCACCGTCACAGTCTGTTTGTCACTCGGCGGCATTTCGCAGGCTGAGCGCGAATCCAGGCTGGGAACCAACAGTTCGCGCGGACTTCCGCCGTTGACCCCAGAGTCGCTTTAGGCGATCTCGAGAGAACACCCAACAGAAGAGAGGACAAATCCAACTTATGAATCAACCGAGCGACAACGAAGTGAGAGAACTCGCATACCGTCTCTGGGAGGAGAGGGGATGCCCGGCAGACACTCCTGAGGACGACTGGTTTCGCGCTGAAGATGAGCTTCGGCGCATCCCGCCTCCGGCTGAAGGGGCGATCTTCTCCCCTACTGCGGAGCCTGTGGAGGAGTGAAATGTCGTCGTCGCACCATCTCGGCAGAATCGCACTTTCTCGAAAGCTTGATTTTGCTGTTTCCTCTATCTTGAACACAGAACTCGATCGGAACGTTTGGCGCAGGAAAACACAGGACTGCGGAAACACCTCAAGCGTTAGGAGAGATGGACGATGACACAACCCGCACCAGCACCGGCCACGCGCCGGAGATTTCTTGAACTCGCGGGACTGACGGCCGGAGTGATGACGTTCTCGGAGGACTCACTCCTCGCCAAGGAAGAGGGAGTCGTTCCCACGATGGTGAACGCCGCAGCTAAGGCGAAAATTACCGTCCGTCCTCTCCGTCGGAATATTTCGGTTCTCGAAGGCTCCGGTGGCAATATCGCAGTCCTGACCGGCAAGGATGGCAAGCTACTCGTGGATGCCGGCTTATCAGTCTCGCGGCCGACCATCGCAAAAGCATTGGCGTCAATCAACGAGGAGCCGATCAGGCATCTGGTGAATACTCACTGGCACCTGGACCATACCGACGGTAATGCCTGGCTGCATGCCGCTGGAGCGGCGATTACCGCTCATCGGAATGTTCGCCAGCGCCTTTCGGTGGCTACCCGCGTCGAAGGATGGAACTGGACATTTCCAGCTGCTCCCGCCGGAGCACTGCCTTCTACCGAGTTCGCTTCCATCTATGAAATGGAGCGCAATAACACGAAGCTGGTCTTGAAATACTACGGGCCGGCTCATACCGACAGCGACATCTACGTCCACTTTACGGAGGCCGATGTTATCCATGTCGGTGATACCTGGTGGAACGGCGACTACCCGTTTATTGATTACTCCACCGGCGGCAGCATAGACGGACAGATTCAAGCTGCGGAAGCGAATCTGCATCTCGTCACTGACAAGATGATCGTGATCCCCGGTCATGGGCCCGTCGGCCGCCGGCCGGATATCGTTGCCTACCGGGACATGCTCGTTAACGTTCGGTCAGCGGTGGCGGCGTTGAAGAAACAAGGCCGCACTTTAGCGCAAACTGTGGCAGCCAAACCCACCGCTGAGTATGACGCGAGATGGGGTCAGTTTCTCATCAGCCCCGCTGCGTTCATTGCCGTTGTTTACGCAGGCGTTTAGCGCGCCGACTACCTTCGACGACCACAGAGAGGAAGTACTTATGCCGACCATCAAGACCAAAGACAATACTGAAATCTATTTCAAAGACTGGGGCGAAGGACAACCCCTGGTTTTCAGCCATGGATGGCCTCTAACTGCCGACGCGTGGGAGGATCAGATGATCTTCCTTGCCGCGCGAGGTTACCGCTGCATCGCCCATGACCGGCGAGGTCACGGGCGTTCCGGCCAGACCTGGGACGGAAACAACCTGGACACCTACGCGGACGATCTGGCCGACCTCGTGAGAGCGCTCGACCTTCGCGATGCTGTCCACATCGGACACTCGACCGGAGGCGGCGAAGTCACCCGCTACATCGGCCGCCACGGCACCGCGCGAGTCGCCAAGGCCGTGCTGATCGGCGCAATCCCGCCTCTGATGCTCAAGACCGAAAAGAATCCCGGCGGCTTACCCATTGCGGCCTTCGATGAACTTCGCACCAGCATGTTGACGGATCGGGCGCAGTTCTTCAAAGAACTGAGCGCTCCGTTCTATGGAGCCAACCGCACCGGGTCCAACGTCTCGCAGGGGTTGCGCGACTTCTTCTGGCTGCAGGGAATGATGGGGGGGCATAAGCCTGAATACGACTGCATCAAAGCCTTCTCGGAGACGGACCTCACCGAAGACCTGAAGCGGTTCGACATCCCCACGCTGATCCTGCATGGCGACGACGATCAAATCGTTCCGATCGGCGCCTCAGCGATGCTCTCTTCGAAGATCGTGAAAGGCGCTGTTCTGAAAGTGTACAAGGGTGCGCCGCACGGGATGTGCTCCACGCTCAAGGACAAGGTGAACGCTGACTTGCTCGAGTTCCTCGGAAAGTCGGAGGCTGTCGCGGCCTGACCACGTGAACGCATGCGCTTTCTTATTGGCATGATCATGTCCCTTGCGGTGGATATCGCTTGCCGGGCCGAAGAGAAACGAGAGGCGAGTCGATGACGGCACCCACACTTCCGAACATCGTGACTTTCACCGGTGAGGACCCGCTTTTCCAGCCCGGCGATCGGGTGCGAATCTCTGTCCGCTTTCCGGTGGGGCACTATCGCGTTCCCCGCTACATCCGCGGAAAGGGCGCGAAAGTCGAAGCTGTGATCAGGCCGCGCGCGGTGAGCAATGAGGAAGAGGGCTTCGGTCGTAATGCGGGGCTGAAGCGTTATTACTACCGGGTCGCGATTCCGCTGTCGGACTTGTGGCCCGGCTATACCGGATCGCCCAATGACAACCTGCGAATTGAAGTGTTCGAAACCTGGCTGGAGAGGGACGAATAGATGCATGCACACGACCACACGCCGATCAACGAGCCCGAGGGCGCTCCGAGTTATTACGAAGTCATGGAAACGGCGATACGCGAATTGCTTGTCGAGAAGGAATTCATCCAAGCCGCCGAGATCCGTCGGCAGTTGGAGGTTCTGGATTCGCGAACCGCGGAACTCGGCGCGAAGTTGGTGGCCAGGGCCTGGGTCGATCCCGATTTCCGTGCGCGGCTGCTTGCCGACGGCCGCGCGGGATGTGAGGAACTCGGGATCAGCTTTTACGACGATACCGGACTGATCGTCGTGGAGAACACCGCTCAGGTACACAACCTGATCGTGTGCACGCTCTGCTCCTGCTACCCCCGGCCCGTACTGGGGCTGCCGCCCGATTGGTACAAGCAGAAACCGTATCGCGCAAGGGCGGTAAGGGAGCCGAGAGCCGTGCTTGCGGAGTTCGGCACCGTGATCGCGGACGACGTCGAGATCCGCGTGAGCGACTCCACCGCCAACGTTCGGTTTCTGGTGCTACCGCTGCGTCCGCCGGAAACCGAGGGTTGGAGCGAAGAAGATCTCGCCTCACTGGTCACGCGCGATTGCATGATCGGCGTGGCCGTGGTCGACGTCAGCCACAGGAGAACACCATGACCCCTTCTGAACACTTTGTTACTCAACTCCCGAATGACATTGGCGGACTTCCAGCCGACCGGATTGACCTACGGGATCACGAGTTGCAGCCTTGGGAGAAGCGCTGCCACGCACTTGCCGACGTGCTCGATTACCACAAGCTGATCAGTACGGAGGAGAAGCGTCGCGGCGTGGAGTCCCTCGGCAGCGAACTCATCGGCAAGCTCTCCTACTACGAACGTTGGACCGTTGCCTTTGCGAACATTCTCTTTCAAAAGCAGGTGCTAACGCCGGAAGAACTGTCGCTGAAGATGGATGAAGTGGCGGCGCGATCGGCCACATCGAAAGCCTGTGATCCGCCGCGATGAACCTGGCAACCGCATTGATGTCCTGCACCTTGCTGGGTCTGCGGCACGGCGTGGATTGGGATCACGTCGCGGCGATCTCCGACATCGCCAGTCTGCAACCTTCGGCCGGAGAGGCATCCCGGTGCGGGATGCTTTATGCGCTGGGGCACGCCGCCACGGTCAGTCTGATCGGAATCGCTCTCATCGGGTTGCATCAATCATTGCCCGAGACGTTCGCGCTCTGGATGCAGCGAGTCGTTGGGGGCACTCTAGTCGTGTTCGGTCTCTATGTGCTTGTCACCCTGCTCTCCGGCCGAACACCGGTCAGCCGGGGGCAAGCTATCTTTCGGCTCTTCGAGAGGCTGCATCTGCATCGGAAGACGCCTTCGGTGAAAGACCAGCGCTGTGGGCCCAAATCGTCTCTCGGTCTTGGCGTTCTTCACGGCATCGGCGCGGAGACGCCGACACAACTGTCGATGCTGCTGATTGCTTCCAACTTAGGAGGCTTCCGCAACGGGGTCTTAGGCCTGCTGGTATTTGCGGCCGCCATGTTCGTCTCGAACATGTTTCTCACCACGGTCGCCACCTCGGTCTTCTCCGTTTCCAAGATAAAACCGATCCTCTTCGGCGGTTTGGGAGTGCTGACCGCGGCGTATAGCTTGTGGATTGGCGTCGTGCTCATTCGCAGTTAGGGAGACTACGATGGACGAAGTACAGAGTGCTCTTACGACGAAGCGTCTGGTGATCGGTCAAGTGATCGTGTGCTCAGGCTGTTGCTGCGGCGCGGTGACGCGAGGCAAGCCGGAGGTGCCGATCGACTGGCTGAAGCAAGAGTGGCGGCGGCGAGGTCTACTAAAGAACCTTCAGCTCACGGTTAGCAACTGCCTCGGTCCTTGCGACCTGCCGAATGTGGTGCGGGTCTCCGCTGCCGGCACTGACACCTGGCTCGGCAAGATCGAACGTTTTGAGCAGTACCAGGCGATTGTCGACTGGGCAGCCGAGAGTGTGGCCGCCGGCTCGTGCCTGCCGCTCCCCGAGCAGTTTGACCGCTTACGCTTCCATCCGTTCCGGAACCAGGAGTTGGACATCGCAGCGGCTTGAGCAAAGGAGCTTGATCTATGGACAAGGTGGCTGACGGGATTTATGGCTACACCTATGGCAAATCCGAAGTCGCTACTTCCGCCGTAACGTTGCGGCAACTGGCGGAACTGAAAGCCAGTGTCGGGCTCACCGGCGATGACGAACGGTATTTACGGCTCGCAGGCGAAGTGCTGGCGGATCAAACCGCCCAGGTGGTCGAACACTGGCGCGGTTGCATCATCCGCAGCATTCCGCATCTCGCGCGCCACTCGCGAACGCCGGAAGGCAATTCCCTTCCCGAATACACGGCACAGAGCAATCTTCGTTTCCGGCAGTGGATTCTTGACACGTGCCTTCGGCCCTATGACCAGGACTGGATCAATTACCAGGAAGAGATTGCTCTGCGCCATACCAGCCGGAAGAAAAATCAAGTCGACGGCGTTCGATCCACCCCGTACGTACCGCTGGGCGACATCATCGCCTTCATCGCGGTGATGAACGAGACGATCAAGCCGTACTTGGGCGCAAAGGCCCATTCGGCAGCGGAAGTGGACAGAATGCATAGCGCCTGGTGCAAATCCCTGCAATTGCAGGCCGCGATTTGGGTTCGCGTTTATATGGCCGGCGTCGCAACGGCGGAGTGGTAACCGCAGAGAAACAGTGAAGCAACAGAAATACAGCTCGCTTCAGTGCGCAGGAGAGGTCGATGACACAGTGCAGCCATTCTGGCGTTGTAACCGTGCCGGGTAAGCGATCGGTGGACCAAACGGTACGGAACATCGCAGAGGCACTTCGCGCCAAGGGCGCGAAACTCTTTACCGTTATCGATCACGGTGGAGAAGCAGGCCAAGTGGGTTTGCCTCTCCGGCCTACCAAGTTACTGATCTTCGGCAGCCCGAGAGAGGGCACTCCACTCATGGTGGCGTCGCCGACGATCGCTATTGACCTACCGCTCAAAATTCTGGTCTGGGCGGACGATGAAGGCCGCACCCGGATCTCCTACAACAGTGCCGCCTATCTGCAGGCTCGCCACAATTTACCTCAGGTTCTGGCTGAAAAGATCGCCACGGTCGAATCGCTAGCCGCTATGGCCTCGGAATAGGACACCATGCATCGCCACGACACGCTAACGAACGGTTTGGCAAAGCAAGCGGCGGCGGCAGTCTCGCCGGACTTACGCCGATTGCTTGCCGATATCTTCGCCCTGCACATGAAGACCCAGAACCGAGCTCCGGGTATGGTCTGGCGGAGACGCTGGCGGATGCCCCGCCCAAGAGCGCGGACTGAGACGAGCACCATGAATGTCGAACCAACTAGGATTTCCGTGTATTGCCTCGCGAGTCTTATCCTTTTGGCCAGTTCCGCCGTCGCGCAATCTTCCCTGGGGGACTTGAGCCGGCAGATTGCTGAGGTGATGAGTCAGGGGCAGAGCGGCAAAGCTCACCAACGCTATGTCCACGCGAAGGGAATCGTTTGCCAGGGAACCTTTCAGGCCTCGCCCGGCGCCGCCGCGATCTCTCGAGCCCTACACTTCAATGGCCAGAGTGTGGCGATCACGGTACGTTTTTCCGATGGCGCGCCCCATACCGCGGTTGCCGACAACTCTCCGGAAGCAGCCCCGCGCGGGATGGCGATTCGATTTGCCGTCGGACGGGGGACCGACATCATGGCGTTCTCGCATAACGGCTTTCTCGTCGGTACGGGCGAAGAGTTCCTCGAACTCGTGAAGGCACAAGCCGCAACCGACACGGCTGGTCCCCATCCGTCGCCGCTGGAGAAGTTCTTGAGTGCACATCCTCGAGCGCTAAAGTTCGTGCAGGATCCGAAGCCGATTCCCGTGAGCTTCGCGACCGAGGCCTACTACGCCAACAACGCGTTCGTGTTCGTCAACGATCGCGGCCGTCGACAGGTCGGCAGGTACCAGATCGTTCCGGTGGAGGGTGGGAAGTATCTGGATGATGCCGCGCTTCAGAACAAGACACCGAATTTCCTGAGCGAAGAACTGCCCCGCCGACTTTCGGCGGCTCCCGCGCGATTTCGCCTGTTGCTGCAACTTCCGAACGACGGCGACCCGACCAACGACAGCTCGATCGTGTGGCCTGACGACCGGAGGAAGGTTGAACTCGGCATCATCACCATCGCTTCGGTGGTCGCCGACAGCGTCGCTGCTGAGCGGGAACTGGCGTTCGATCCCACGCACCTCATCGACGGCATTGAACTATCGGACGACCCGCTGCCCGCGCTCCGGTCACTTGTGTACCAATACTCCGTGGCCGGACGCCGCGACCATCGCCCGGCCAGGAGCCGGCGATGACCACCGCGACGAAAAGCATCGTCTCACGGCTCGCTGTCGGTATGGGTATTGCACTCGGAGCTGCCCAATTGCTCCGCCCGGGACTTCCGCACCCCCCGGTGACCGCCGAGTTGCAGGCGCCCGGCGCGGTGAAAGACATTCTACGAACCTCCTGCTACGCGTGTCACTCCAACGAAGTCCGGCTTTCGTGGTTCGACTGGATTGTTCCGGTGTACCAACTGGTGGTACACGATGTCGAAAAGGCGCGGGCTCGCCTGAATTTTTCCCAACTCGGCGCCGAGCCCGTGGCTCGTCAGAATGCGGTCCTGTTCGAGGCAGTGAATCACATCCAAATGGGCGCGATGCCTCTGCCACGATACACTCGCCTGCATCCCGAAGCGGCAGTCACCCCGGTGCAACTCGCGATCTTGCGGAAGTATTTGGTGTCACTCGAGCCCCAGGACTGGGAGCCCGGAGTGAACATCCCAACCGCGACGACGGCGGCTGTGGTGCGGACGCCGGTGCAGAACGCCTTAAACGGTATCGCGTTTCTCCCGGACTACAGGAACTGGAATGCGATCAGCAGCACCGAGCGACGGGATAGCCGTACCCTACGCCAGATTCTCGCCAATGAGGTGGCGACCAAGGCCATCGCTGAGCACCGGATAAACCCGTGGCCCGACGGCGCCATCCTGGCCAAAGTTGTCTGGCGCGAGAAGGCCGCCGAGCATGGCACGGTCACCGCGGGTGAGTTCGTTCACGTCGCTTTGATGATCAAAGACCGGGTGAAGTATGCCTCCACTGCGGGTTGGGGTTGGGCGCAATGGAACGGCATGGGATTGACCCCTTTCGGAAATGGGCCGGACTTCGCGAACGATTGCGTGGCCTGCCATGCTCCGCTCCAGGCGAACGATTACGTATTCACCATGCCCATTCCGTCCGCGAGGAACAGAAGATGAGGCGATTCGGACCGCTCGTCACCGCGATCACTTTACTGATGATGGCCTGCCAGCGTCCGAACCCGCGAGTCGCCACGGCGCTCAACTTTCCAGCCGCCCTATCCGGTGACATTCCGGTCGATCCCCGCAGTTGGGGCGTGATCACCTCAGGTTTGAACCCGACGGACGCGACCATGTCGACCCTGTTCGGCAACGAGCGCGCCCTTGCGCATGCTCGCACCAAGGGTGACCGCAACTATCCGCCGGGTGCGATGCTCTCTCTGGTGACATGGAGACAGCAAGAGGACGCGCGCTGGTTCGGAGCCAACATACCGTCGCGACTCGCCTCAGTGGAATTCGTGGCGGCGGTGCTCGCCTCGGACGGCCGAACCACCTATCTCTACCAGGACTACGTAGGGTTTCCGCTCCGGGAACGTTCCCTGCCACGAAGCCAAGTTGAGGAGCGTATCGCCTGGCTTCTCTCGCGGCGGGCGGCCGTCATGCCCTACTGACGGCCGCGCCTTCGGGAACTTAGATTTGCGCCAGCCCGCCATCGACAAACAGATCGATCCCGTTGACGTAGCTGCTGTCGTCCGATGCCAGAAAAACCACCGCTTTCGCGATTTCCTCTGGCGTCCCGGGCCGGCCCATAGGAATAGCCGGGATTGTGTCACGCACAAACTCATCCACCTGCGTGGCACTCATTCCAAGACTGGTGTTGTACCCCGCGGTGGGCACCACCCCCGGGCTGATCGCGTTCACCCGGATCTTGCGTTCGCGAAGATCGACTGACCAAGTGCGAGCGAACGAACGCACGGCGGCCTTCGTCGCACTGTAAACGCTGAACGCCGGATTGCCTTTGACGGACACGATCGAAGCGTTCAACACGATCGCACTGCCATCCCGCAAGAGCGGCAGAGCCTTCTGGACGGTGAAAAGCAGTCCCTTCACGTTCAGGTCGAACTGTTTGTCGAAATGCTCCTCGGTGATGCTTCCCAACGGCGCAAACTGGCCGGTTCCCGCATTGGCGAATACGATGTCGAGCCCGCCCCCGTGTGCCTTGATGATGGCAAACAGGGCGTCCAGGTCAGCCAGGTTTGCCACGTCCCCCGGAACCGCGGTGACGCCATCGCCGATTTCGGAAACGGCCCGATCCAGTTCGTTCTGCCGCCGGCCGGTGATGAAGACGTAGGCGCCCTGTGCGACGAACTCTTTCGCGGTAGCCAAACCAATTCCGCTGCTACCGCCAGTGATCAATGCAATCTTTCCTGCGAGCTTCTGAGACATACCCTCACCATATGCGGATTCGGGGCGGCAATGCTTTCAGATTCGTGCGAATCATGCGGATTCGTGCCGGAATCCTGGCCCGGCAACCTTTCGAACAGATCCATCGTGACTCGAGCCCGCTCGAGTCCTCCCTCGATGACCCGTTGCTGCGGCGCCAGTGCCCCCCGGCCGGATCACATCCTCTGCAAAGCCATCTACGGCGGCCTATTCCGCCGGCCCCGGTAGCCCGCGAATCACCCGCCCGGCCGCGCGCTCCCAACGCCACGCGGCCTGGTCACCCTTCAGGTGTACGCCGCCGATCCAGCGATCGATCCCGTTTAAGTCGACATGGTCCGCCCGCCCCTCGATCACCTTGCGTCCCGCGTCCGTGATCCTCACCTCACCCAGGCCGTCTCGCGTTGCGTTCGACACCGCAACCAGCGGATACCGGGCAGCCGCCAGTTCGGACATCGTCCGATAAAACGACCAGTCCCCCATGAACACTGGCTCCTCCTGGCGCTGCACCGCCCTAAAGAGTTGGCCGCCGGAGAGCGCACCCTGCTCCTGCAGCACCGAGAGAGCTTGCCGCTCCGTCCGGGACAAGCCGCCATCCACCGACGGGAACTGTTCCAACTGCCGCCGCAGCGCCGCACCCAGGAACGGCCAAGCCGCAGAATCGGTCGCGAGCCAGCGCTCGATCTCGGTCGGCTCGGGCGAAGTGAACGCCCTCCACGCTGCCCGCGCGCTTCGCCTTTGGGCTTCGTCCACGGGCACGCGAGTCTCAGCCAGCGCGGCAAGTTGGTCCCCGGTCATCGCGCCCAAACCTCGGCCAGGCGCCCGCCCTACCAAGCTCAGCCCGCCAGCGAAGTTCCGGCGGCTCAACCAATCGAGCACCCGGATCAGAATCAACTGGTTCGAAAGTTTATCGTCCAGCCAGAGTACGGCCTCTTCGTGCTGGGCGCAGGCCGCGAGTGTCGCCGCACAGCCGTCCATGAACCGGCGCGCCTCCTCGAGCGTGGCGTACCCCGCTTCCCCGATGAACCGCGCTCGCACGTCGCACCATGCCGCCTCATCGAGGCCCGCCGGCGCCGGACCCTCGTACATCAGGTCTCCATACGTCGCCACCACCCCAGGAATCCCAGCTTCCCTCAGCGTCCCCGCCACGGACTCGCCATCGGTGAGATGCAGCATCTGGGTGAAGCACTCCGGTTCAAAGCCTGTAGCGCGTTGCATCGCCGGCACTCAGCGCAGTGTCAGCGCGCCGCCGGCAGCCCAATCACGATCAGCACCGTATAGTCCTGCTTGCGGCACCCGTCCACCGCCGGCATCTCCGCCCCTGGGGTCACCGGAAAACCCGTCGTCCGCACGTTGGCGGGCGAGCACGCGTTGTTGCCCGCCCCCGGCGTATAGCGCGCCGAGCGGCACGCCAGATGGGTGACATCGTACAGACTCGCGCCGTTGGCGAGCTCCCACCGCTGATTGCCGTCCTTCCCCTTGGGATGAATGGTCAGCACGCTGGTCACCTCGCGGTCGCCCGTCACCAGATACTTCCCCGGCGGTAGCGGAAAGTTCGGCTTCTCCATAATCAGGCCATGTTCTTCCAGCCACCAGTCCGCCGCGTCGAACTTCCACTTCGCGGGTGTTACACCGCCGGCCGCCTTCACCTGCGGGTAACGGTCCAGGTTGCAACCCCGCGGGCCCGGGTCCTGGCTCCAAATGCCCCACGTCTGCGCGCCGTTGCCGGAGGTCGCCTTCGGGTCTCCCAACGCCGCGATGTACTGCGCCTCAATCCGTCGAAAGTTCGAGAAATCCACATCGGCCGCCTGAACCGGGGCAGCCGCGCAGAGGACCATAGGAAGGAGCCAACGGCTCGTCAAGGGCAACAAGGGGCGAATATTCATAGGATGGCTCCGGTCTGCAGCCATCCTACACCCCTTTCTCCCGCCTGAGTGCAGCTTAGATCTTCTGAATGTGAACGCCGCCGTTGTGCGTCCGCAGGTTTACGGACGGGCCACCGCCGCCGATCGTGAAGTCGACATTGCGGTGCGGACGGCGATCGCGCGTCTGCAACTCCGGCACCGGGAACGCCGAATGGATGCCGCCGCTATTGGTCTCCGCATGCACCCGCGCCGCGGCGTTCTGCGGCATCGCCAGGTGAATGCCGCCGTTATGCGTATTGAACGAAAGCTGCCCGTTGGGAGCATTCGGCAGCAACTCCACATGGATGCCGCCGTTGTGCGTGCTGGCCGTCACATCGCCCGCCACTCGCGACACATGGACCCCGCCGTTATGCGTCGTCATCTCCAGCCGCCCATTGATGTCCGTCACGTGCACGCCGCCATTATGCGTCGTCGATCGCAAATCGGTCCGGTGGGGCGTAAACACTTCCCAGCTCACCGCCCAACCGCCCTCCCGCAGATTCTCCGGGCCCGACGAGCGCAACGTCCCGCCGCCAAAGTCCACCCGCACCTGGCTCGCAATCAGCGCCGCCTCGGAGTCAGTCGCCGCCCACGTCTCCACCTTCGCACGGACCAGCGTCTGCCCCTGGTTCCACCCCTTCACCATCACTCCGCCATTGTGCCCGGCCTCGATCGTCAATCGGCCCAGCGCTCCCAGCGTCTGCTCCGTGATCTTGCAGGACCGGGCCCGGTCGCCATAGCGTTCCTTGGTCTCACAGACCATCGTCTTCTCGGTGTTGTCGCGCATCTGCGCGGCCAGTCCCAGGGCAAGCAGGGATAGACAGACTAACTTCATTCGTTGGACTCCTCGGAGGACAATACGCTCCACTCCGCCCAGCGGTTAGGCAGATTCCCCAAGAATGTCTCCCTGCGGTTGGACTCCACCGTGCACGAATTGCAGACCCGGCGCATATCCACCCCGCCCAAAAGCGCAATGCGATCCTAACACCACTTACTGAATCGGCCCTTTATTGGAAAAAGGGCCAACGCGTGCTACCGTCCTAACAATGAGCCGAGAGAATATGGCTCGGCCATGGTACAGACAAAATCTGCGCCGACCTTGACCGACACCCGAAGACAGACCCGAGAGCCAGCAAGAAGAAATAGATGGGATACACCAGGCTCGCTATTTTCGGCATCCTCACCGTCTTAGCCTCGGCGTTGCACGCGCAGAGCGCTCCGGCCGTTCTCATTGTTCGAATGGGCAATGGGCTTCGACTTCTTGACGAGGCGTCTAACGTGGTCCGGGACCTGCCGTTCAGAATCTCGGAGTACGATCGCTTCTCCGTCAATCGCAGTGCTTCGGTCGGCGTCGCAACTCGCCATCGCTGCGACCCGTATGGAGGAGGCGATCTATACCTTCTGCCGGGCGGTGATCGGCCCCGGAAACTGACTTGGGCACAACATTTCTTGCCGGGGCCATTTGCAAGAAACGAGTTCGAGGTATACGCGGATCCTGCCCTATCACCCTCAGGCAGGTCGCTCGCGTTCGTTGCCCGGCCATGTAGTTCAACGCGCCACCTGGATGTTGTCGAGGCGGCCGGGGTTGCGGTGATCTTCGATCAAGTCAGGGGAAGCAGCCAGGTTCTTCAGGGGACAACAGACAAGTCAGGTGCGCCGATTGGTTTTGCACATACTCCGACTTGGTCCGCTGATGAGAGTCTGCTCTACGTGAACCTCGAAACAGGGTTCCGAGTGCTGCGTGCCGCAGACGGCGCGGTTGCATTGGAATACCCGGCCGACTCCCAAGGGGAAGACTGGTCCCAGGCAGTGGGCTGGCTCGGCTCCCGCTGTGTTGTTTTCGCCGAGGGAACGGACTTCAGAGCTGCTGACGAAAATCAGCTTTGGGTGCTGAACATGGATAGAAGGGAGTTGAAGCGACTCGACTCTTTATCTGACACGCCTGGGGAGAAGGTCACGGGCGTTGTCTCCGTGCAGTGGCCCTACGTGATCTCCCGGAAGGCCGGGCAATTGGCCCTCACGAGACTTGGCCGGAACGGATTTACTGCCCGGCTGCTGAGGGAGGTGGATGGGGCGATGTTGGTTTTCAGGGAAAGCAATGATCTGCCCGAATTCTGTCGGCCCTGACGACTGCGCCAGGACGGACATAGGCCTTGCTATCCGGATCCCTTTCGGATACCCAAAGCTGCGGAGCTTGTAGAGTGAGTCGATACTTTAGATAGTTGAACGATGACCTTCGAATACCTAATAAAAGCTGCTTTTCTAATTGCCTGCGGCCTAGCCTCGGTGAGTAGCGTGTGTGCCGTCGACAGCGAGGTTAGAATCTATCCCATTAGCGTAGACGGAGTAGCTGTGCAGTGCCGTTTGGTGTCTGTTAAAGCCGGAGTGGGAATCAAGGCAAAGATCACCGGTCCTCTTACCGTTGTCGTATCGCAGGGCGAAAGAGTAAGAGTCGGACTGTCTTGTGCCCTGCCCGGCCGACCCGAAGGGCTCGAGCTGCTAGCGTACGGCGAGGTCTTGTTTCCAAGAGAGGGACCGAAGAGCACCGTTGCTCGAATTCAGGTGACTGCTTGTACCCGAGACCTCGCGATGGAGTTTCTAGCAGATACAATTCAAGGTCGAATTGTGGGTGCTCTCGGCGCGCCGACCTCCTTCCGGAGGATCGTGATGATTCAAGAGGCCACCGGCGAAGTCAGGTCTGCGCCCGTGGACGCAGAAGGCCAGTTCGCCATTTCGGTCAGATGTGAAGGGAAGTACCTGGCTACGTTCATGGATGACCAAAGAACGAAAGGCGTCTGGCGTTTGTCGATAGGCGTGATGGACAAGGCCTTGGTGTTGCCAGTCGCAAAAATGACGAACGTGTCATCCGAAGTGATTCCATCAAGCCGCTAACTTCAACTGAGCCGAGAGACCGCCAAGCGCCAAAGAAGGCTCGCCAGCGAGGTGGGCTAACGAATCGATGACCGACTGCTTCAACCCGGTGAAGGACTCAATATCCCCAGGTAAGCACCTTGAGGCTAGGGGCCTTGACTCGCCACAGGAACGCGGCGAACCTCCGCTGAGGCATGCTCGGGGGTCCTGACTATCGGTCAAAGCCACTCTGACCAGTACACCGTCTCGAGCGTGGCCGGCCAGAGGGCTTGGAGCCGGAGTCCCGAACGAGGCAACGTGGCGGAAAGACGTCCAGCCCGCGCCGGTAGGCGCGGGGTACGTCAGTGCCGTTCGCGGTCCATGGCCCGTCGCGTCATCCCGTCGAGCGGCCTCCTGCTGGCCACCTCAACCCGAGTGCTCGCTTGCTTATCGCGGAGATTGCCAGTGTCCGCGCCAGACGATCACAGCATTTTTCACTTTTCTAACCCATTTCCCTACAGGCACTTAGCGCCCCACCCACCCGGGATCCTTGTTCCCCCTCGCTACCCTGGAAGTAGAAGCGAAACGCCGCGCCGTCGCCCTTCGCCCTCCCGCCGCCTGGCGAGCCTCACCCTGGAGTCACCGTATGTCCCGCAAAAAGAAAATCTCCCCGCGCCGCCTCGAAGCCAACCGCCAGAACGCCCTCAAGTCCACCGGACCCCGCACCCCTGACGGCAAAGCCCGGTCCGCCCAAAACGCCATCACCCACCACCTCTCGAACCCGCTGAGCGCCGCTCACTTCCTCCACTCCGAAGACGAAGCCCGCTTCATCCGCCTCTTCGCCGAATACGTCGCCACCTACCGCCCCCAGCATCGCGACGAATACGACCTCCTCACCGAAGCCGTTTACGCCAAGTGGCGTCAACAGCGCCTCTGGCTCGCCGAAACCGCCCAAATCGAAATCGCCATGGCCCGTCACGAGGGCGAACTTCACAAAGCCCTCCCCCTCGCCGACTCCGCCGCCCACCTCGCCCACGGCATCGCCCACTCCGCCGACCTGCTCCGCCTCTATCAACGCTACGATGCCCAACTCCATCGGCAATACCGCCGCTGCCTCGAAGAACTCAGAAACCTCCAAGCCCAACGCGAATCCGCTCCCGCCAGCCCCACCGTCCCTCAGCCCATCCCGCCCCAGCCCGAAAACACGCTTCCCCCAAACGAACCCAACTCCACTCCCAACCCCAAACAACCAAATGACTTAGCCCCCACGCCCATCCCCCTCCGCTGACCCCGCCCCCGCTCTCTGAACCCCCAGCCCGCTCGCCACCCGAAAGCCCACCGCCAAAGCCAACACCCGAGGTGTGTCCGTTAATCCCCCACCACCCGGCTCGCCAACTCCACCAACCGCCGCTCGCCCCGAATCCGGTCAAACCGCGGATCCACCAGAAAGTACGGAAACCCGCCCTCCCGCGCCTCATACCCCTTCCATAACTCCTCCACCGCCGCCGTAAACTCGCCCTTCGCCACCTCAAAGAACGCCCGCGACGTGTGCCCCAACCCGCCCCACGCCTTCCACGTCTCCTCGCCCCGCCGCCACAGCTCCGCCGCTTCCGCCTCGCGATGCGTCTGCACCAGTAACAGCGCCAACGCCACCGTCGACCGTGAATCCTTCGGGTCCAGCGCCAAGGCCTTTCGCAACTCTGCCTCCGCTTCCTTCACTCGCCCCTGCGCCTGCAGCGCGATCCCCAACGCCCAATGCGCCTTCGTCCGTGTCGCCGTCGCTCCGGACGATTGCTCCAACGCCGCGCGCGCCGCCGACTCCGCCTTCGGATACTGCCGCCAGTTGAAGTAGACATTCGAGAGCCCAATGCTGATGCCCGCCTCATCCGGCGCGCCGATCTGCGCCCGCGACATCTCGTCGATCGCCTCGCCGAACCGCCCCAGCAACGCCAGCGCCGACCCATACAACTGGTGCGCGTTCCCGTTTCGCGGATTCAGCTCCACCGCCCGCCGCAAGTGCTCGGCCGCCGGCTTCAACTTGAGCGCATACAGAAAGTCGATCGCCCCCAGCGTCGCGTGCGCTTCCTCCTGCGCTTCTTCCAGCGCCAACGCCCGTTCCGCCGCCTCCCGCGCCCGGCTCAAATGCTCGAGCCAACCCGGCTGCCGGAACTCGCCCCACTGCAACTCGCCCGTCGCCACTGCGCTCCAAGCCTCGGCAAACTGCGGGTCCAGCTTCACGCACTCCCGCAGCTTGGCCACCCGGCTCTCGATCCGCGCCATCGCCTCCGCCCGCGGCAGATTCGCCCCGTTTTGCTGACCCCGCAGCGCCGCCAGATAAAGTTGCACCGCCTCCGGCGAACGCCTGGCCTGCCGGCCGTCTTTCCCCAACATCCGCCGCACTCCCGCCCGCGGCCGCCTCAATTGTCTGCCGCTGCAGACCGGCGTCCTCGCCCCCTTTCTGCTCGAACGTCTCCGCCCACAGTTGGAAGCCGTCCGCCGAAATCAGGTTCACCGTCAGCCGCATTGCTCCCGGCTCGCGTCTCACGCTTCCCCCCAGGAAAGCTCCCACCTTCAACCGCGCCCCCAACTCCGCCCAATCCTCCGGCTGACCCTGCCCGCGCACCTGCGCCTCGCTCCCGGACCACCGCACCCCGCGCACGTCCGCCAAGGCCGCCATCAACTCGCCCCGAATCTCCCGCGCCTTGCTCTCCATCTCCGTGCCCGCATTCAGCAACGTAAAGTGCAACACCGCCACGGACTCGATCCCCGAACGGCCCGGAGCCACCACCGGCTCCCCCTTCAGGCGCGACCACCACCAACCCCCGGCCGCCACGGCCACCAAGCCCAAAGCCACCGCTCCCCACCAACCGAACCCCTTCCCGGCTGGCCGCTCCACCACCGGCGCCGCCCCCGCCCTCCGTTCGAACTGCGGGACGTAGCTCCCCTTCGCCACCTCGATCCGGACCGGATCGTCCTTCCCCGGCCCGTCGTAATACTGCCCCAGCCGCGTCCTCAGCCGGACCGCCTCCGCCCGTACCGTCGAGTCCGTCCGCGGGTCGTAATCCTCCCGCCGCCCGTACACCCGCACCCCGATGGCGTACTCCTTCAGCACCTCCGGTTCCGGCTGCAAAGCGTTCTCCACCACCAGACGCAGGAACCCGCGGAGCTTGTCCGCCTTGGCGAACCCCTCGCTTTTCGCAATCCGGTCGAGCTGCGCCAGGATTTCCGCCGGCTCAATGTTCATAACGACTTACCACTGCTCACAACGGCTAACAGCACCCTCCTAACTCCAGTTTTCGCCTTCAACCGCCGCACACTGGCTCATGTATTCGTAAACGATCGAGAAGACGGCGCCTCGCCTCGGAGGATGTTTGGGGGAGCGCCGTCCGGAATCGTAACACAGGGAGATTCATGCGCAAGTTTTTGTTGTTGCTCTGGTCAGTGCCCGCCTTGGCCTCGACCATCGTCTATTCGAACTTCGGCCCGTCAGCGCCGGCCTATTCGTCACTCGGGGAGGACCTCGCGTCTCAGCGAAACTTCACCTCCGGCTTTCAGGTCACCGCCACCGGCATCCTGAACGAGATCATCCTGCCCCTCTTCTGGCGGCAGGCGAGCCCGCCCACGGGGCCTCTTGAGGTCAGCCTCATCCAGGGCACCTTCGGCGGCTTCGTCACCCTCGAAACCTGGACCGCCCCGTCGTCGGCGATGAACGCCTTCGCCCTCACTGAGGTCCACCTCGCGAGCGTCCTCCACCCCACCCTCGCCACCGGCACCGACTACTTCCTGCGCCTCGCCGTCCCCGACCAGGAAACCGGCGTCTACGTCTGGGCTCGCAACAATCAGCTCGACAAGCAGGGCATCTCCAGTGTCAACCAGGTCACGTTCCCGGGCCTTACTTCCGGCGCCTTCCAGGTCACCGCCGACACCGCCGCCCCGGAACCCGCCACCTGGCTCACCCTCACTTCCGCCGCCGCCGTCGCCCTCTTCGTCCGCCGTCGCCGCCTGGGTTAACGGTCCCCACGCCGCTCGCGGACGCTCGGGCGGGCCTCCTGGCTCGCCCCCCTTTTCCATTGCGATCAGGACTTCGTGAAGCGCCTCTTCCTTCTCCTCGCCAACATCCGCCCCGGCATATGTGCCCGCGCCCTGGCCGTGGGATAATCATGGCCGAATCTCCAACATATGACTCCATGCTCACCCCACGACATCCGTGAGCAACTGGAACGCATCTTGGCCGGGTCTGCCTTTCGCCGTTCGCCGAAGCTGAGCCAATTTCTCCGGTATGTCTCTGACCATCACCTCGCCGGCCGTGATGTCGCCGAACTGAAGGAGTACGCCATCGGTGTGGAGGTCTTCCAGCGTGGTAAGGACTTCGACCCCCGCACCGACAACATCGTCCGCTCCCAAGCCCACCGCCTCCGCGCCCTTCTCTCCACTTACTATGCCGGCGAAGGCGCCCGCGATGCCATCGTCGTCGACCTTCCCCGCGGCCTCCTACCTACCCCACTTCTCTCTCCGCGCGGAAGCCGAACCACCCGCCGTTCCCGCTGCCCTCCGCTGGCGTCTCCCGTTGGCCTTCGCTGCCGTCGCTCTCCTCAGCCTCCTTGCCGGCCTGGTCATCTCTCGCCGCCCTGTACCCCCGGTCCTGCCCGCTGAGTTTTCGATCGATCTCCCCGGCAACCTCCGGCTCGATCTCGACGCCGGTATTGGCGTCGTCGCGCCCGATTCGCGCTCGCTCGTCGTCCCCGCCACCGACACCGACGGTCTGCGCCGCCTCTGGTGGCGTTCCTTCGCCTCGGCCACTCTTCGCCCCTTGGCCGGTACCGAAGATGCCGCCTTCCCCTTCTGGTCCCCCGACGGCAAACACGTCGCTTTCTTCGCCGATCACCGGCTCAAAAAGATCACCCTGCCCGATGGCCCCGTTCAAGTCATCTGCGAAGCCGCCCTCGCCCGGGGCGGTTCCTGGAGCCCCAACGGCACCATCGTTTTTGCCTCCTCCTCGTCTGGACCTTTACAGGCCGTCGCTGCCGATCGCGGTCAGCTACGGCTCGCCTCCACCTTGGCGGAAGCGCGGCAGGAAACCGTTCACCGCTGGCCGGTCTTTCTGCCCGATGGCGAGCAGTTCCTCTATTACAACGGCAGCCTGAAAAAGGGCATCTCTGGCGTCTGGGTCGGTAGCCTGGCCGGCGCCCCTCCGCGCCAACTCCTCTCGCTTGAGGAGTTTACCGCTCCACTCGTCGTACCGTCCGCCGCTGGCGGGCCCGGCTGGCTGCTTTACACCGAACGAGGTGCGCTCACCGTCCGCCCCTTCCATCTCGACAAAGCCGAATTTGCGGGCGACCCGCAAATCCTCGCCTCCGAACTGCCCTTCCCCTCTTCCACTGGCGGTGCCTTCCATGCCTCCGGCCCCGCCGCCCTCGTCTTCGTCCGTGGCGCCGCCACCCTCACCCGCCCCACCACCGTTTCCCCCGCCGGAGATGTACTCGCCACCCTCCCACCCGACGACTTCGGCGAACTTCGCCTCTCCCCCGATGGCCGTATCCTCGCCTTCGAACGCCGCGACCCCTCTCTCGGCACCAGCGACCTCTGGACGCTCGACCTTGCTCGCCTCACCCGCGTCCGCGTCTCCTCGGACCCCACCAACGACCTCAACCCCACCTGGTCCGCCGACAGCGCCGGCCTCATCTTCTCCACCCGCCAGGGCACCCGTATGGGCCTCCGCATCCTCAACTTTCAGGACGCCAAGCTCGGCCCCTTCGTCGACGGCCCTCACCAGGCCGACTTCCCCCAGGATTGGTCACGCGATCGCCGTTTCCTCCTCACCGCCGAAAGCAGCCCACAAACCATGTTCGACGTCTGGCTCCTTCAGCTCTCCCTGGACAGCCCCACGCGCGTCGTCCGCCGCATCCCCGTCGCCGTCGAGGACGGCAATCAGCGCCAGGCTCGTCTCTCGCCGGATCAACGCCTCGTCGTCTACAACTCGGACCACTCAGGCCGCGAAGAGGTCTACCTCAAGTTCGTCGATGGCTCCTCCACCCGCCGCTGGCAGGTCTCGAGCGACGGCGGCGCCTTCCCTCTCTGGAGCGCCGACGGGCGTCAGCTTTACTACCTCGCCCCCCGAGGCATCCTCAACGCCGTTTCCATCGGCCTAGCCGCGGGCGAGGTCTCCATCGGCCGACCTCAACCCCTCTTCGCTGCCAAAGCCTACTCCTATTCCGCCATGCGCTACCCCTACGCTGTGTTCCCGGACGGCCGTTTTCTGCTGAACCGCCCGGTAGATGCGTCCCACCACTCCATGACCGTCCGCCTCCACTGGCTCCCGCCAACTCACTGAAAATAAATCGCTCCTAACCGTCAAATGACGGTCAAGCCACTCTTCCGGCCGCTCGCCGGGTGCTACCGTCGACCTCATGCCCCGTTGCTTCCTCCCTGGTTTTCTTCTCCTCGCTTGGGCAGCGCCCAACTTCGCCCAACTCTCCACCGCCACCGTCAACGGCACCGTCCGCGATTCGAGCGGCGCCGCCGTCCCGGCCGCCGCCATCGTCCTCACCAACACGGAAACTGGCGTCGTGCGGAACTCCTTATGCAACGACGCCGGCCTTTACGTTTTCCCCAGCGTCCCTCCCGGCTCCTACATTCTCGAAGCCTCGAGCGCCGGCTTCTCCCCCCAGCGCCTTAAACCCTTCACCCTCCAGGTCAATCAAGCCGCTACCCTCGACCTCACCCTCACTGCCGGCGACGTCAACCAAACCGTCACCGTTGCCGCTTCCGCCGTCGAAATCCAAAGCTCCACTGCCGAACTCGGCACCGTCGTCACCCAAAAGCCCGTCGTCGATCTCCCACTCAACGGCCGCAACTTCTCCCAGTTGCTGGCGCTTACCCCCGGTGTCTCGCCCATTAGCGTGGCCCAGAATGCTACCGGTCCCCTCCGCTCCGTTGGCACCGTCGTCATGCCCTCCATCAACGGTCAGACCGGACGCAGCAATCTCTTCCTGCTCGATGGCGTCATCAACTATGGCGCCAATCAGAACTACTACATCGTCACCCCCATCGTCGAGGCCATTCAGGAATTCAAAGTCCAGGCCCACAATGACCTCGCCGAGTTCGGCGGCGTTCAGGGCGGTGTCGTCAACGTTGCCACCAAGTCCGGCACCAACGCCCTCCACGGCAGTGGCTGGTGGTTCCTCCGCAACGACGCCTTTGACGCCCGCAACTTCTTTCAGCCCGCCGTCACCCCCTTCCGGTGGAATCAGTTTGGCGCTTCCGCCGGTGGCCCCCTCACTCTCCCCAAGCTCTACCAGGGCAAGAACCGCACGTTCTTCTTCCTCGCCTATCAGGGCTATCGCTTGCGCCGCCCCAATCAGACTTACTACCGCGTCCCCACCCCCGCCAATCTCAATGGCGACCTCAGCGATTGGAACCGCGCCATCTACAATCCCTTCTCCACTCGCCTCGATCCCTCCCGTCCGGGCCAGTTCCTCCGCGATCCCTTCCCTGCCAATCGCCTCCCCGCCAATCTGCTCGACCCCGGCATGCTCCTCTACGCCCGCTCCACCCTCCCCACCCCCGTCGCCACCGGCGTCGCCGACCGCAACGCCGTCGATAACTCACCCTTCCGCCAGAATCAGGAGGAGTACCACGCCCGCGTGGACCACACCTTCGGCGTCCGCGACAACGTCTGGTTCCGTTGGAGTGGCCGCGTCTCGGACGTCACCACCTCCGGCGGCCGGCCCTCCCTGCCTACCTACAACACCACCGACAGCCGCAACATCGGCGCCTCCTGGCTCCATACCTTTGACTCTTCCACCGTCCTGCAACTCCAGTTCGGGCACAACCGCCAGTTCGACGACCTCGCTACGCGCTTCAGCGGCTTGCCTGCCAACTTCGTCCGCGATGTCCGCTTCGCCGATGCCTTCGCCCGCAATTTCGAGCTCAGAGCGAACTCATCCCGGCCATGAACGTCGCCGACTTCTTCAGTGGTGGCGAAAATCTCAATCCGCTCGAAGCCTGGAACTACCAATACCGGGCCGACCTCTCGAAGACCATCGGCCGCCACAGCCTCAAGTTGGGTGTCGACTGGATCCGCTCCCTCGTCATGATCGTCCCGAACACCGCCAGCGCCAACTTCATCGTGGCCCAAAGCGCCGATCCTCAGGCTCCCGGTTCCACCGGCAGCGCGCTTGCTTCCTTCCTGCTCAACCTTCCGGACAACGCCCAACGCCGTAACGCCATCATCAGCCGCGCCCCGCGCAACCTCCTCGGCTTCTACTTCCAGGACCAGTGGCGCGCCACCTCCAAACTCACCGTCAACCTCGGCCTCCGCTACGACCGCAGCTTCTGGCCGCAATATGGCCGTGAAGAAGACCGCAATCAGGAGGTCGGCACCATGGACTTCAACCGCGGCGTCTACATTCTCCAGCGCGCCGTCCCCTCCTGTGCCGAACGCGGCCGCGCGCCCTGCATCCCCACCCCCAACGGCGCCCTGCCGGCTAACGTGATCGTCTCTCCTGACGGACGCCTCCGGCAGGACTCCAAGCTCAACCTCCAGCCGCGGGTGGGCCTCGCCTACCGCCTGCGTCAAGCCACTTCCCTTCGCGCCTCCTTCGGCGTCTCCTTCGATAACTGGGCCGGCATCGAACAGATCTCCACCAACGTCCAAGGTTCCTGGCCCAGTCTCGCCCAGCAAATCGTCAGCAACCTGAATCGCCCCTCCACCACGCAACTGCTCCCGAACGTTCGTGCCACTGACCCGTTCGCCGGCGACACCAACGGCCTCACGCCCGAAGCCACCCCCTTCACCCGCAATCAGTTCTTCGCCGACCCCCTCATGAAGAATCCCTACGCTCTCCAATGGACCTTCGGGCTCCAGCATCAAATCGTCGATGGCACCGTCCTCTCGGCTCACTACGTGGGCTCCGGGAGCCGTCGCCTCGCCGTTGGCGGCCTCTACAACGTCGCCCAAACCCCCGGCCCCGGCAACGCCCGCGACCGTTCCCTGTTCCCCTACATCGTTCCCATGAACTACGACCGCAGTTGGGGTAACGGTGCCTATCACGGCCTCCAACTCTCGCTCAATCGCCGCTTCCAGCAGGGCCTCACCTTCCTCGCTTCCTACACCTGGAGCAAGTCCATTGACTCGGGCTGCTCCGGTTGGTTCGGTGTCGAAGGCTGCTCCGTCCAGAATCCCTACCAGCTCGCCGCTGATCGCAGCGTCTCCGCCACGGACCTCACGCACTTCCTCACCACCGCCTGGGTCTATCAATTGCCCTTTGGCCAAGGTGCTCTCCGCACGCCTCATCGGGCCCTCAATCTCCTGCTCGCCGATTGGCAGGTCAACGGCATCGTCACCCTTCGTTCCGGCCAGCCATACTCGGCCCGCGTTAGTGGCGACATCGCCAACACCGCCAACTCCGAGTACATGCGCCTCAACCTCGTCGGCAACCCCGTCCGTTCCGCGCCCACCGTCGAACGCTGGTTCGACACCACCGCCTTGGCCATCCCGTCGGCCTTTACCTTCGGCAACTCTGGGCGCAACATCCTTCGCTCCGATGGCGCCTTTAACCTCGACGCCTCACTCTTCCGCCAGTTCCATCCGCGCGAATGGCTCATGGCCGAACTCCGCGCCGAAGCCTTCAATGCCACCAACCATCCCGTCTTCGGTATCCCTACCTTCAACGCCAGCAGCCCGAACTTTGGCCGCGTCCTGAATACGGCCAACTCCTCGCGCCAACTGCAGTTGGGATTGCGCCTGGTTTTCTAAGATGATTTCTCGCCGCATCCTTCTGGCGGGCGCCCCCCTGGTGGCCAGCCGTACTGTTCACGGTGAAAGCCTCCGGGTTGATCTTCCGCGGCCGCACCTCGAGGCTCTCGCCACACCCCAACGCATCTTCTTTCAGTGCGACACCTCGGCCTTCGATCCGCCCCAACTCTACGGCACCGATATCGACCGCTGGCTTGCGTATCGCTTCGGCTATGCCGATGAGCCCGGTAGCCAGATCGACACCTTCTGTCTTGACGTCTCGAACGAAGGCCTCTCGCCCTACCCCAGCCGCATCCTGCCGCAGTGGAATCATCCCGGACTCCGTCAATGGTGGGATCAGGGCATCGACTACATCGAGCGCCTCATCGCCGCCTGTCACCAACGCCGGCTGCGCTGCTTCTGGAACCATCGCGTCAGTGAAGTGGAGCGCGGCCTGGGAGGCTTCCGCATCGGTGGCGGCACCGAAATGGAGATACTCAACCCCGTCAAGCGCGCCCACCCGGACTGGGTGATCCGCTCCTGGTGGTGGCAGGGAAACTGGAATCTCGCCGCCCCAGGTTTACGCGACTACAAGCTGTCCCTCCTCGATGAACTCCTCGGCCGCTACGACTTCGACGGACTCCAATTGGACTTCGCTCGCCACATCCCCGTGCTTCCTCCTGGCCGCCAATGGACCCAGCGCGACGATGTCACCCAGTTCGTCACCATGGTCCGCCGTCTCCTGCTCCGCCGCTCAGCTCAACGCGGCCATCCCATTCTGCTCGCCGTCCGCATCCCCGAAAACCTCCGCGGGTGCCGCATCGATGGCTTCGATGTCGAACAATGGGTCGACCGCCGCCTCGTCGACATCCTCACCCTGGGCTCTCGCACTGTCAACGTCGACCTCGCCGCCTTCCGCGACCTCACCCGCAAATCGCCGGTCCGTCTCCAGCCCACCCTCGACGACTGGCATGCCACCGACGGCTATCGCAATCCGCCCATCGAGTTCTTTCGCGGCGTCTTCGGCAACTGGCTGCGTCAGGGTGCCCACAGCGTCGGCACCTTCAATTGGTCCAGTGCTTCACCAGCGGCGGCTCTCGCCGTCGGTGCCCTCGCCGGACCGACCTCCCAGGGCCAGGCCAACCTGGAAGTTGGCGCCCTCTCCACGCTCGAGAGCCGTGCCCATTTCTATGTCATCGAACGCCGCGGCGGTTACCCCTACGCCGAGGGCTACTTCAATCGCAACGACGACGCGCTCCTGCCTTGCTTACTCGCCAATCACGGAGCGCCGGAAGAACTGACACTCGCCGTCTGGGAGGACATCTCCCGCCCCGCCCGCCTCCATCTGGTCTTCTTTGCCTTGCGTCCTGATGACACCATCGCCGTCGAGTGGAACGGTACGCCGCTCACTCCCACTCTTCGCGATCCCGCCCACACCGACGCACAAATCTTCTCCCCCGGCCCGCAACCGGTCTCCGGCGGTCAGCACCACCATCGCGCCGTCACCTCCCAATCCCTCACCCGCCTGGAGTTCGTCCTTGCGCCCGGGCAGGTCAAAAAAGGTGCCAACCGGCTCATCTTGCGCGTCGCCACCCGCGGCGTCTTCCGCCCCGCCGAGTTCATCAAAGTCGAAAAAGCGGAGCTGCACCTTGCCTGAGCTCCTCGCCTCCCATGCGATCATGCCTTCGTGAAGCGCCTCTTCCTTCTCCTCGCCGCCGCTACCGCCCTCTTCGCCCAGCCGAAGAAAACCATCTTCCTCATCACTGACGCCGAAGGCGTGGGCGGCGTCTGCCGGCAGGATCAAACCGATCCCAAGGACCCCGAGATGCGCCAGCTTCTCACCGGCGAAATCAACGCCGCCGTCGACGGCTTCCTCGCCGGCGGCGCCGACGAAGTCATCGTCTGGGACGGCCACGACGGCAGCCAAACCCTCTCCACCCTCACCATCCACCCCAAAGCCCGCCTCGTGATGGGCAACCCCGGCGCCGCCATGCTCATGGACCGCCGCTTCTCCGCCGTCGCCTACGTCGGCCAGCACAGCAAGGCCAACATCCGCGCCGGCATCATGGCCCACAGCTATAACTCGCTGGGCATTCAGAACATGCTCTTAAACGGCAAACCCGTCGGCGAGATCGACGTCATCGCCGCAATGGCCGGCCACTTTGGCACGCCCGTCATCATGTTGAGCGGCGACGAAGCCGCCGCCAAAGAACTCCGCGAGATCGTCCCCAATGCCGAATTCGCCGTCGTCAAAGAAGGCCTTGCCCGCTATACCTGCATCAGCCTCTCGGCCCCCGCCGCCCGCGATCTCATCCGCGAAGCCGCCCGCCGCAGCGTCGCCAAGATCGGCTCCATCCGCCCCTACCTCGTCCCCGGACCCGTCACTCTCCAGATCGAGTACACCACCCGCAACTCGCTCTCCGTCGACGCCGAGCTCCGGCATGGCGCCACCGTCCTCGACGACCGCACCATCCGCTTCCAAGCCGACAACATCCTCGAACTCTGGCGCACCTACCGCGCCCGCTAACTACTTCGTGACCTTCGTCGCCTTCCAGGACCCCCGCGTGCCATCCCAGTACGGCTCGCCCAAACCCTGATACTTGCCCAGCTTGTCCCATAAGTCGCGCGTCCGGCCGTTCAGGTCATAAACCACCTTGCCCGACGCCACTGTCAGCTCGTTCACTAAGTTCTGCGTGCCGTCCATCTTCGCGCCGTAAGAATCGACAAAGCCGTATTGCCCTTTGTCCACGCGCAGCACCGCCACATCGGCAATCGCGCCCACCGACAAGTGCCCCAGTTGCTCGCGATGAATGATCCGCGCCGGGTTCCACGTCGACCGGTAAATGATGTCGTCCAGCGGCAGCCCCATATTCAGAAACTTCGACATGACATTCAACTGATCCTTCATCCCCGAGTTGATCGAACCCGAGTGCACATCCGTCGAAATCGAATCCGGCGGAAAGCCCTGCTTCACCGCCGGCACTGCCTGCCGGAACTCGAACGCCGCGCCGCCATGTCCCACATCGAACAGCACGCCGCGCTTCCGCGCCTCGCGCAGATACGGCAGCAACTTGCCTGCGCCATCGAAGTAAGGCACCGGCGCATAGAAGCAATGCGTATAGATATCGCCCGCGCGCAGCTTCTTCAGCACCAGATCCTGAAACGGCCGCTCCGTGCGGAACTCGCCAAAGTCGATCATCACCGGCAGCTTGGCGATCGTCCCCGCTTCCACCCCCCGCTCCACCGGCGTCCAATCCGGACCCGCATAATGCGCCACCTTGAAGCCGACAATGATGTCCGGGTTCGCCTGCGCCAGCGCTGCCGCGGCCTTCGCGTCCATGTCACCGACGTTCTGCTCATGGCTATCGCCCGGCATGCCCGCGCCCCCGATATTCAATAGCGCCAGCACGCGCGTCCGCGCCCGGTCGATCACCGTCTCTTTGAAGTGCGCGAAGTTATGCCGCCCGCTCGACCCCGCATCCACCACCGTCGTCACGCCCACCCGCAGCGCAAACGCATCCGGATAGATGCTGCTCTCGCCACCCGCCAGCGCCTTGCCCTGCGACCCGGCATAGACATGCGCATGCAGATCGATCAGCCCCGGCACCACGTAGAGACCGGCCACGCTCACCACCTTGCGCGCCTGCGCCGCCGGAATGTTGGCCGCCACCGCCGCCACCTTGCCATCCTTGATCGCCAGGTCGCGCGGCGCGTTGATCTTGTTCTTCGGGTCGATGACGTGGCCGCCCTTCAGCAGCAGGTCATACTGCGGTTGGGCCAAAAGTGCAGTCGTGAGAAGGAAAAAAGCAAAGCGCATCGGGATTGCTCCATCATACAGTTCCCTATTGGCCAACCGGTTTCTCTATTGAAGCCGCCCGCCGGATCTATAATTGCCAAATGAAGCCTTCCCGCCGCCGCGTTCTGCAAACCGCCGCCAGCCTCCCCGCCGCCGGAGCCGCTGCGGCTGCCGCGCCCGCCACCACCGGCCTCACCGCCACCAGCCCCTCCACCCTCTATAGCGCCCTCGGCATCAAGCCCGTCATCAATGGCGTGGGCGTCGTCACCGTCCTCGGCGGCTCCATCATGCCGCCCGAAGTACTGCGCGCCATGGAAGAAGCCTCGCGCTACTTCGTGCCGCTTCCCGAACTCGAAAAGAAGGTCGGCGACCGCATCGCCGAACTCCTCAAAGCCCCCGCCGCCATGGTCACCTGCGGCGCCGCTTCCGCCATCTCCGTCGGCACCGCCGCCTGCCTCTCGCAAGGTGACCCCAAGAAGCTCCGCACCCTCCCCGGCCGCGACGGCATCCGCTACGAAGTCATCCAGCAAAAGTTGCACCGCTCCGGCTACGAACACCAGATGGAGCTCTGCGGCGCCAAGATCGTCACCGTCGAAACCCGCCAGGAACTCGAGAGCGCCATCAACGAACGTACCGGCATGCTCTTCTTCCTGAACAAGGGCGAGCCCGACGGCCAGATCAAGCGCGAAGAGTTCCTCAAGATCGCCAAGCAGCGCGGCGTCCCCACCATGAACGACGCGGCCAGCGACGCCACGCCCAAAGAGAACCTCTGGAAGTACACCGAACAAGGCTTCGATCTCGTCATCTTCTCCGGCGGCAAAGCTCTTCGCGGCCCGCAGACCACCGGCCTCCTCCTCGGCCGCAAAGACCTCATCGAAGCCGCCTTGCCTGCCATGTCCCCCTTCGGCGGCATCGGCCGCGGCATGAAGGTCGGCAAAGAAGAGTTATGCGGCGTCCTCGCCGCCGTCGAGCGCTACCTCAAAGTCGACCACGCCGCCGAATACGCCGAGCTCGAAACCCGTGTCAAATCGATTCGCGAAGCGCTCAAAGGCGTCAAAGGCATCACCACGGACCGGCACATCCCCGTCATCGCCAACGAAGTCCCGCATGTCACCGTCGAATGGGACGAGTCCTCCAAGAGCCTCACCGCCGATCAGGTCGTCGAGCAGCTCCAAAAGAGTGACCCCCCGATCCACGTCCAGCGCCCCGGCAAAGGCAAGCTCCTCATCTCCGTCTGGATGATGCGCGGCGGCGAGCCGCAAATCGTCGGCCGCCGCCTGCGCGAAATTCTCTCGGCCTAAGCCGACCGCCCCTCGGACCGATACCGTTCGAGCAACGCCGCGAGCGACGCCACCACTTCCGGATGCTCCGCGTAGACGTTCTTCGTCTCTCGCGGATCCTTCGCCATATCGTAGAGTTGCCCAGCCGGCTCGCCCGCTACCGTCTGCGGAGCTGAGAACCCACCGGACCCGCGCTTCAGAATCAGTTTCCAGTTGTCCCTCTGAATCGCGAACTCGCCGCGCACCGAATGCGTCACGATGTCGGTCCGCACTCTGCCCTTCGGAACGCCGCCAAACAGATGGCCGGCCATGCTGATGCTGTCCTCGGCGGCGTCCTGGGGCAACGGCAGCGAGCACAGGTCGGCCACCGTGCGGATCACGTCCGTCAGGCACACCAGCCGCTCATTCACCAGCGCCTTTTTGCTGCGCGCCGGCCAAGACACCAGCAACGGCACGCGATGGCCGCCTTCCCACAGGTCCGCCTTGGTCCCGCGCAGATGGCCATTGCTCTGATGGCCGTAGTCCTTCACATACTTCCCGCGCGGCGTCGTCTTGCCGGCCTTCACGTCATCGGCCTCTTCGAACTCCCACCAATGCCACAGCCCGCCGTTGTCGCTGCTGAAGAACACCAGCGTGTCACGCTCAAAGCCATTCGCCTTCAGCGCGGCCAGCACCTGGCCCACCACGTGATCCATCTCCACGACAAAGTCGCCGTAGCGCCCGGCCTTGCTCCTGCCTTCAAATTCCGGATTCGGCACGATCGGCAAATGCGGCGCCGAAAGCGGCATGTACAAAAAGAACGGCTTCTGCGTCCCCTTCTGCTTCGCGATGAACTCGCACGCTTTCTTGCCGCTCTCCGGCAGGACACTGCGTAAATCAAAGCCCGGCGGCGTCACGCCCGGCGATTGATTCAGGAACAAGTCCTTCCGGTCCGGGGTCGGCTCGGACGGCGCGCTCGTCACGCGGTCGTTCTCGATGAAGCAGTACGGAGACATATCGAGCGAAGCCGAGATCCCGAAGTAATAGTCGAAGCCCGCCGCCCGCGGCCCCCCGCCGATCGGCTTCGTATAATCCACGTCCCGCCCATCGCGGAACCCGCCGTTGAAGTCAGGCCGAAACGGCATCTTCGATCCGTCCCGTCGTGTCCAATCCATGCCCAGATGCCACTTGCCGACGCACGCCGTCGCATAGCCGGCGCCCTTCAACAACGAAGCCATCGTCACGCGCCCTGGTTCAATCAAGGAGGGGTCCAGCCCATCGAGCACGCCGCGCTTCAAACGCGTCCGCCACGCATAACGGCCCGTCATCAGGCCATAGCGCGTCGGCGTGCAGACGGCCGACGGCGTATGCGCATTGGTGAAGCGTACGCCCCGTTTCGCCAGCGCGTCCAACTGCGGCGTCTGGATTCGCGACTCGGCGTTGTAGCAGGATAAGTCGCCATGCCCCAGGTCATCGGCCAGGATAAAGACCACATTCGGCCGCGCCGCCGCGGCAGTGAGCGCGGGAGCGGCCAGGCTCCCCAGAAGAGTCCGTCGCGTCATCATCTAGAAGCTCAACCGCAACGCGAACTGCATCTGCCGTGGATCGCGCGACGACGTAAACGCGCCGAACCGCGCGTTCACCTGCTGACCCGCCGGATCGAACCGCGCCGTCGTATCCAAGCCTGCAAACTGCGTATGGTTGAACACGTTGTAAGCCTCCGCGCGGAACGTGAAGCGCAACCGCTCATACAGCGTAAAGTTCTTCGCCACCGACGCATCGAAGTTCGCGATGCCCGGCCCGCGAATGCTGAAGCGCCCCGCGTTGCCGTAGGTGCCCACCGCCGGCAGCTTGAACACACTGGTGTCGAAGTTGCGCCCGAACGTCCGCTGGTCGCCCGGCAGGTTCGGATCGCCGGCCACGTTCACGCGCGGCGTAAGCGACGCGGTCCCGGTGATATCGGCGCCGTTGGTGGTCGTCAGGCCAATCGCTAGCGGCGCCCCGCTCGAATAGCTCGTGATGCCCGACACCTGCCACCCGTTCAAGAACAGATTCGTCACCGGATTCTTCCACGGCGTCGACGGAAGCTCATAGATGTAGTTGATGTTCGCCACCTGCGTCCGGTCAAAGCCCGCGGTCGCATAGTTATAAGACCGCTGGTTGATCAGCGACGTCACCACGTCCGTATCGTTGTCGTTGTAAGACATCGCCTTCGACCACGTATACGCCACCCCGAACTGCAGCCGGTTCGCAAACCGCCGGTGCAGCGTCACCTGCAGGGAGTTGTAGTTCGAGCTCGAAGCGCCTTCCATCGAATAGATCGCGTTGTAGCCTTTCGTCGGCCGCAGAAAGGGCGCCGGCAGCGGGCTCGACGCCGTCGTCTGGTCGCGCGACGAAGCCAGGAAGTTCGTCCCCAGCGGAATCTGATTCAGATCGCGGAACCACACCAAGTGCCGGCCCAGCGACGCGGCGTACGCCACATCCAGCACCGTCTTCGGCGCGATCTCATGCTGCACCGATAGGCTGTAGTTCATCACCATCGGCAGCTTACCCTGCAGATCGGGCCCGTAGACGTTCGACGGATACACCAGGCCGCCGGAGTTATTCAGCGTCGACAAACTGCCGTAAGTGATGATGGGCGTCTGCACCAACGGCGGCTGCGCGATCATATTCCCGAAAAACGTCTCCGTGAAGAAGCGGTTGTAGAACGTGCCAAACCCGCCGCGAATGGCTGTCTTGCCGTTCCCGCGCAAGTCATACGCAAAGCCCACGCGCGGGCCCCACTGCACGCCGCGATTCTGCAGAATCGAATCCGGCAAACCGTTGGTCCCGGCCTGCACCATCCCGTTGAAGGAGTTCCGATTACTCGGCGCCAGCGCCCCGATCTGTGCTGCCGCGTAAGTTGTCCCGCTCACTGGGTCCTGGCCCACGCGCGCCCCATTCACCAATGCCGGCCGCACCAGATTCGTCACCACGCGCGCGTCGTAGTTACCCGGCACAAACGCCGAAATCAGATTGTCCGATTCCGTCATCGGCTTGATCCAGTACATGCGCAGTCCAAAGTCGAGCGTCAGCTTCCGGCTCACCTTCCAGTTGTCCTGGATAAATGCCTCGGTGTCCCACGCGTTGACGTTCATCCAACCCAGGCCCGTCGCCTCCGTGTACTGGTTGAACGTGCCGAGCGCCGCGTTCGCATACGCATAGCCAGTCGTCAGCGGATTGTTCACGTTCTGCGCGAAGTCCACCGTCCCGTTGAACGCCACGGCCTTCTTCTGATTGCGCATAAAGCGCTCCAGATAAATGCCCGCCTTGATCGTATGGCTGCCGCGCGTTGCCGTCAGGTTATCGGACCACGTGTAGATGTAGTAGTCGTTGTAAAGCGGGAAGCGCCCTTCCGCCGCCAGATTCGCCGCGCCCGGCACGCCGCCGAACGTCGCATTCGGGATGATGTTCAGCGGATTCGCCGACGGCGCGAACTGCGGCACCGTAAAGCCCACCTTGTCGCGCTGAATCTTCGCCAGCTCCGAGTCCGAGAACGTATCGCGGGCCGGCTGATCGAGGAACCCGAACGTCGCTTCGTTCACCACCGTCGCCGACAGCACCGACGTCCACCGCGCCGCCACGCTCACCGGATGCGTGTAGTAGCGCTTCACCATCAGCGGCCAGTTCAAGCTGCCCGTGCTCGGCAACCCGACGCTGCCTTCGCGATCGTCGCTGAACGTATTGAACGTGCCGGTGATCGTGTTCTTGCTGTTCAGCAAAAAGTCCACCTTCCCCGTATTGGTCTGCTTCGGGGCGTCCACGGTCGCGGCGAACACATAGTTGTAGTTGCCGCCCGAGATCGCCCGGTTCAGGAAGTTGGGCTGCGGAAACATCTTCAACAGCGCTAACCCGCTCGCGTTCTGCCGGTTCGCCGGAATCTTGTTGTCCGGAAACGGCGTGTTGCCGTTGTACGGATCACGCATGGTGATCAGCCGGTTATTCTGATCGAGCGTCTGCGAGAAATCGCCCGCCCGCTCCAGCGCCGTCGGCACCGTCACGTTGCCTGTCTGATTGGTCACCGTTGGCCAGAACTCCTGTCCCCAATAGAAGAACAGCTTGTTGCGATCGCGGTTGAATAGCTTCGGGATCATCACCGGTCCGCTGATGTTATAGGTCCACGTGTTGTAGCGATAGCGCGGACGCGAGATACCCGTCAGGTTATTGAAGAAGTCGTTTGCGTTGAACTGCTCATGCCGCTTGAAGTAACTCAGCAGTCCATGAAACTCCTTCGTCCCGGACTTCGTCACCACAATCACATTCGACCCCGCCATCCGGCCATACTCCGCCTGATAGTTACTCGTCTCCACCTTCACTTCGGCCACCGCGTCCTGACTCACCGTCAGCTTCAACTGCGAACCGTTGCCCATGTCCGTCGCCGGCACGCCGTCAATCGTCACATTGTTCGACGTCTGTCGATTGCCCATCACATAGAAGTTCGTCGCCGAGCTCAAGTCCTGCGACTTCGTCGTCTGCACAATACCCGGCATTGTCTGCAACAAGTCCGTAAAGTTGCGCCCGCGCACCAGCAGCCGGCTCACCTGATCGGCCGAGATCAAGCCCGCGCGTTCTGAACTGCGCGTATCCACCAGCGCGGCATCGGCGCTCACCGTCACCGTCTCGGTCGTGCCGCCCACTTCGAGCGGCACCTCGCCAGTGGATAGCGTCGGCACCGGTCACCAGCGTCAGGTTCTGCACCACCTTCGTCTTGAAGCCGCTACCCGTGAAGGACAAGTTGTACGCCCCGGGCGCCAGATTGCTCAGCACGAAGTCGCCCTTCTCGTTCGAGGTCGTTGTTCGTTCGCGACCCGTCTCCAGTTGCGTGGCCGCCACGGTTGCTCCGGCCACCGCCGCTCCGCTCGAGTCGCGCACCGAACCCACAATCGAACCGCCAGCCGATTGTGCCCAAGCCGCCGCGGTCATCGCCGCCAAAAGAATCAAAAGTCGCATCATGTTCAGGTCTTGCCTTTCTACAGGGGTCGGCTATAGCCTTGTTGGCGTTGTTGCTCGAGCAGCGCCGTCAGTCGCTTCACCACCTCGGGTCGCTCATTCCACAGGTTCTTGCTCTCGGTCGGATCGTTGCCCAGGTGATACAGCTGTCCGGCCGGGCCGCCGGGGACCATCGGTTCGGTCTTCGGCGGACTGAAGCCGCCCGACCCCAAACCCAATTCCAACTTCCACGGACCCTCGCGTAGCGAGAACACTCCGTCGATCGAGTGGTGCACAATGTTCGGCCGCAGCGGCTTCTTTGCCTGCCCCAGATACGCCGGCAGCAGGTTGTAGCTGTCCTCGCCCGCCTCGCGCGGCAGCGGAAAGTCGACGATCGCCGCCGCCGTCGCCATAAAGTCCGTCAGGCAGCCCAACTGATTGCTCGTCGTGTTCGCCTTGATCTTGCCGGGCCAGCGCGCCAGATACGGTATCCGGTGGCCGCCCTCCCAGATGTCCGCCTTCTCGCCGCGCCAGTTCGCGTTCGCCCGGTGCGCGAACTGCTCCTTGTCGCTCACCTTCCAGTCGGCGCCGTTATCGCTGGTAAAGACCAGCAGCGTGTTGTCGCCGATCCCCGCCTCGTCGATCGCCTTCATCACGCGCCCCAGCGTCGCATCCACCTGCGCCACGAAGTCGCCGTACGTCCCCGCCTGCGACTTGCCCTGGAACTCCGGCAACGGCACCCACGGCGTATGCGGACCTGTCAGCGCAAAATACAGGAAGAACGGCTGCGGCTGCTTGGCCCGCTCCTTAATGATCGTCTCGGCCTTGTCGGTCAGCCGCGGCAACACCTGCGGAATGTCGAAGCCGGGAGCGATGCCGCCGCCGCGCCAGAACACCCCGCGCGGCGCGTTCTGACCCTTGGTTTCCTTCGTCGGCTGCTCCACTGCCCGGTCATTCTCGACGTAGACATACGGGTCCATATCGAGCGACGCCGGGATGCCGTAGTAGTAGTCGAACCCATGCGTCACCGGACCCGGCCGCAGTGGCCGCGCATAATCCGTTTTCGCCGCCGAACCCAGACCCAAGTGCCACTTGCCGACGCCGGCCGTGTAATAGCCCGAGCGCCGCAGCATCTCCGGCAGCGTCAGCCGCCCCGTCTCGATCAGGTTCGGCGAATACCCGTTCAGCACGCCCTTCTTCAGGGACGTCCGCCAGCAATACCGCCCGGTCAGAATGCCGTACCGCGTCGGCGTGCACACCGCCGAAGGCGAGTGCATGTCCGTGAAGCGCATCCCCTGTTTCGCCAGCCGGTCGCCATTCGGCGTCGGCACAGCGGACGCTGCGTTGTAACAGCGCAGATCGCCCCACCCCAGGTCATCGGCCAGGATGTAGACAATGTTCGGGCGCGCTTTCTGGGCGGCTAGCAGAGAGGTGGAAAGAAGGAGTTGACGGCGGGTGAGGTGCGACATGGAGACCGGCGAACGAAGCAATTCTTGGGATATGATAGGCCAGTCGGAAGCGATGAGGGAATGTGAAAATGCCGCCTTCACCTGTGAAACACGCTGAAATCACAGGCAGTTACGCGGACGGACGTCTCGCGGCGGTCAAGCGGATCGAGTCCAGCAAAGCCTTCGAGAAGTCGCCCCGCATCCGGGAACTGTTCACCTTTGTCGCCACCCACTCCCTCGAAGGCGCCCACGAAAGCCTCACCGAGTACGAGATCGGCCGCGCCGTCTTCCAGCGCAACGACGCTTACATCCCCACCGAGGACAGCATCGTCCGCTCGTCCGTCCGCCAGCTTCGCCGTAAGCTCGCCGAGTATTACGAAACCGAAGGCCGCACCGACCCCTGGCTCATCGAGATCCCCAAAGGGTCTTACGTCGCGAGCTTCACCGCCCGCGAAGCCGTGGCCAGCCCGGTGTCGTCCCCCTCGGCGAAAGTCTTTCCCTGGCGCTGGCTGCTGGGCGGCGCCTTAGCGGCGTCGCTCGCGCTCAACGCTTTCCTTCTCCTCCGCGCCCCCGCCGCCGCCCGGTCCAATGCCCCCAACCTCACCGGCTCGCTCGTCATGGCCAGCCCCGAGCCCACCCAGCTCGTCACCGACGATTACGCCTTCGTCCTCCTCGCCCGGCTCGCCCACCGCCCCGTCCCCCTCGACGACTACATCAATCAGACCTACAAAGAGCGCCCCACCGACTTCAAGGACCCCCGCCTCACCAGCCTCTGGGACCTTCTCTCCACCCGCTACCTCGTCTCCATGGGGGCCGCCGGCTCGGTCGACCGGGTCCTCCGCGCCGTTCCCGACCCGCAAAAAGTCGTCGTCCGCCATGCCCGCAACCTCGCCGGCCGCGACTTCCAGCAAGGCAACGTCATCCTCTACGGCGCCACGCCCAACAACCCCTGGTCCCAGCTTTTTGAAGAGCGCCTGAACTTCAAGCTCGTGCGGCGCGCCGAAGTCACCGCCTTCGCCAATACCGCGCCCCGGCCCGGCGAGCAACCCGAATACGCCACCCACGGCAGAGTTCCCACATCAACTCTGGCCAAGGCTATGCCCGTCCATCTGCCAGATCTCCCCGCTCGAGTCCGGACCGCGACGGCTTCGTGAAGCCCGGCTACTCGCAACAGTCGACCGCCGAAGCCGCGCGCCGCAATACGCCTCCAACCCCAAGTACCTGCCCGAGGGCTGGCCTCTGCCCATATCCGGCGAAGTCCGACCTCGACAACCTGGTCGCCTACCTGGCCAAACAAAGTCTGCGCCCCGCCGACAAACCGGAGAAAAAGTAAGCCATGCGCCTCCTCCTCACCTCCTTCGCCTCGCTGGCTCTTTTCGCCCAAGTGAAGCACGAAGACCTGCTCCGCAGCCCCAACGCGGACTGGCTCACCGTCGCCGGCGACTTCCGCGGCCAGCGCCACAGTCCGCTCACGCAGATCACCACGGCCAACGCCGGCAGTCTCGTCCCCAAGTGGGTGCATCAGATTGAGAAGGCCGACGGCCTGCGCACCAACCCCATCGTCTACCAGGGCGTGATGTACGTCACCGCCAACAACGAACTGCGCGCCCTCGACGCCGCTTCCGGCCGGCTCATCTGGCGCTGGAAGGACGCCCGCGCGAAGAAGGATGGCGTCAATCGCGGTGCGGCCCTGCTCGGCGATCGCGTCTTCTTCATCACGGCCGATTGCTTCCTTACCGCGCTGGACCGGCGCACCGGCGCGGTCCTGTGGCAGAAGCAGTACGCCAGCATCGACGACGGCGTGTTTGCCACCATGGCTCCGTTCACCGTTAAGGACAAGGTCTTAGTCGGCGTGGGCGGCGGCGATACCGGTATGCGCGGCTTCGTCGCGGCGTTCTCCGCCGTCACGGGCGAAGAACTCTGGCGTCGCTGGACCGTCCCGCAGAAAGGCGAACCCGGCAGCGAGACCTGGGGTAAGCTCGTCGAATTCGGCGGCGCCGCCACCTGGCTCTCCGGCACCTACGACCCCGACACCAACACCCTCTACTGGACTACCGGCAATCCCTGGCCCGACTTCAACGCCCAGGAGCGCTCCGGCGACAACCTCTACTCCTGCTCCCTCCTCGCCCTCGACCTCGACACCGGTAAGCTCAAATGGCACTTCCAGTTCACCCCGCATGACTCGCACGACTGGGACGCCCAAGCCTGGCCGGTCCTCGTCGATCTGCCCTGGAAAGGGCGGCCGCGCAAGCTCGTCCTCCACGCCAATCGCAACGGCTTCTTCTACGTCCTGGACCGTGTCACCGGTGAATTCCTCCAAGCCACTAAGCTGGTCGATCAGCTCGATTGGGCCACTGGCATCGACGCCAAAGGCCGGCCCATCGAAGTGCCCGGCAAAGGTCCCACGCCCGCGGGCAACCGCGTCTGCCCCGGCGTCCGCGGCGCCACCAACTGGATGTCGCCCTCCTGGAACCCGGTCACCAAGCTGCTCTACGTCGTCACGCTCGAGCAATGCGACATCTTCACGAGTTCGTCGAAAGAGCCCGAGCCCAACAAGGGCTTCTCCGGCGGCGGCGCCGGCCCCAAACCCAAGGACCTCGGCCAGTTCTTCGTCCGCGCCTTTAACCCGCTCACCGGCCAGCGCGTCTGGGAGTATCCGATGACCGGCCCCGGCGAAAGCTGGGCCGGCACCGTTTCCACCGCCGGTGGCGTGGTCTTCTTCGGTGACGATGACGGCCATCTGGTCGGCCTCGACGCCAAAACCGGCGCCAACGTTTGGCACTTCAACCTCGGTGAGCCGCTCACCGCCTCGCCCATCAGCTACGCCGTCGACGGCCAACAACGCATCGCCATCGCCTCGGCCACGTCGATCTTCTCGTTCGGCTTGTTTGAGCCGGTGAAGCCGGTCCCGGTGCTGAGCAAAGCCTCCAGTCGCTAGGGAAGCTGCTGCCAATCGGGACGGTCCACCGCCTGAGCTGCGAGATACTCGGCTACGTCGCGAGCCGCCTGCTCCTCCCGTGTCGAGTTCGGAATCCCGAGCACCGACAGATGGGTGATACTGTCCTGCTCAACGCGCAGTGAGCGAACCGCGCAGGCGCGGACCCGGCCCACCTGAATCGCGCAGATGCCTTTTACGGCGAGCCCGTTGCGTACCGCCTCGCCCGTCAAGTGGAGCGACAGCGCCTTTTCTTTCGGGCGAAGCAGAAAGGCTTCCGCCGTGGGTTGCCTAGGCGACGCGAGGAAAAATGTATTGTTTCTGTAGCCGCGAAGTCCGTGGATTTCGTCGGGCACGGGCGGCCAACCACTGTAAGGTGTCACGAAGTTGATCCGGAGTGGCATCGAACAGCCGCGACTGTAGCGCGCCGTCGACGGTTTCAGCGCGATAGACCGTATCGCTCTTGGAAGGTTTGATCGAAAGCACCACCACGCGTCCCTCGCACATCCAGCGAATGGCAACGGAACGACCGAACGCGGTCAAAGAGAAAAGATGGTGCAGGTCGCAATTGCTGATCCAGCGGCGTGCTCGCTTCAAGGTTTCGGCCGAGGGCCGATCCTCTTTGTCCACGGTCTCCAGGAACGCGAACGCCTCATCCACTTTGCGCAACAGCGCCGGCGGGATCCATTGACCTGTTTTCCCTTGGCGGCCCAACGGCAACATCTGGTGTGAGGCAGGCAAAATCATTTGGCTGCGCCCCGCGGCTTTGACTTGGTTTTCTTCACGGGCGCCTTTGCCGCCTCGAATGCTACTTGGGCATCCTGCAGCAGCTTGATCAGATGAGGGATGTAGTCGGGCTGGGTAACTACCCGCAGCGCGAAGTCATCGTACCCGGGAGCCTGACGATTATCCTCGCCGGGGAAAAAGGTCCCAAACTCAAGAGCCAGTTCATTACCGGTGACCCGATAGGCGAAGAGATTGGCGTAATAGGTTTCCATGGGGACCTTGGTTCAAGCCTATCACTAGTTTGGCACTGGGAGAACGCACCAAGCCCCGTTGTCTGCGGTAAGGCGTTCACCGCGCATTTGAACCTTCTGTTCGGCTTGTAAACCTCACCGCCGCAAATATTTACCAAGTTATGTCGAGATTCTCGGCGGTCGAAATTTTCACGCGCCGTGCTACGGTCAGGTCGTGGATTGAGGTGGGGAAACGCCCAGCGACTGGCCTCCTGGGCTTCTCGATTGGCGAAATTCAATCGAATCAACGACTCCCGGGTTCGTTTCGTCACTTCCGTCAAGAAAATTAGCAAACTGCCTCCCCTGGGCGCTAGTACGGGTCCGCCAGTCGTTCCAGGTGGCATATTTTTCTGTGGGGAAATGCCCCGCTGTGGCATTTTGTTACAAATTTAACTGATTGTAAATAAAGATCTTACAAAATTCTCTTGTCACTCTTTTAGCTGTTGTGCTAAAAATGAGCTCGTAGTCAACGCTCTTCTCGGTAACTCGCGGCTGCTGTGCCGGCCGACACTCCGATCAGATTGATTCCCAACTACGTTCGTTTGGAGGTATCCATGAACATTCGACCGCTCTATGACCGCATCGTCGTGAAACGCTTGGACGACGCTGAGCAGACCATCAACGGCATCATCATTCCCGACTCCGCCAAGGAAAAGCCCTCCAAGGGTGAAGTGCTGGCCGTGGGTCAGGGCAAGCGCCTGGACAATGGCAGCCTCGCCGCTCTCGACGTCAAGGTGGGCGACAAGGTGCTCTTCGGTAAGTATTCCGGCAGCGAAGTGCCGAATCTGCCCGACCACCTGATCATGCGCGAGGACGAAATCCTCGGCGTGCTGACCAAGTAACGAGATTCAGAGGAGACCAAAAACATGCCTGCTAAACAGATTGTTTATTCCGAAGCGAGCCGCCAGGCGATCCTGCGCGGTGTGAACCAGCTCGCCGACGCCGTGAAGGTGACCCTCGGCCCGAAGGGCCGCAACGTGGTCCTCGAGAAGAAGTTCGGCGGCCCCACGATCACCAAGGACGGTGTCACCGTGGCGAAGGAAGTCGAGCTCCGCGATCCCCTCGAAAACATGGGCGCCCAGATGGTGCGCGAAGTGGCTTCGAAGACCTCCGACGTGGCCGGTGACGGCACCACGACGGCCACCATCCTGGCTCAGGCCATCTTCCGCGAAGGCGTGAAGGCTGTCGCCGCCGGGGCGAACCCGATGGCTCTGAAGCGCGGCATCGAAAAGGCCGTGGGCGCCGCCGTGGCGGAAGTCGAAAAGCTCGCCGTGAAGGTGAAGGACGACGAAAAGATCGCTCAGGTTGGCACCATCTCGGCCAACGGCGACTCCACCATCGGCCACATCATCGCCGACGCGATGAAGAAGGTCGGCAAGGACGGCGTCATCACCGTTGAAGAAGCCAAGACCATGACCACCGAACTGCAGACCGTGGACGGCATGCAGTTTGACCGCGGCTACCTCTCGCCCTACTTCATCTCCGATCCGGACCGCATGGAAGCCGTGCTCGAAGAGCCCTTCATCCTGATCCACGAGAAGAAGATCTCGAACATGAAGGACCTGCTGCCCGTGCTCGAGCAGATCGCTCGCGCCGGCCGCCCGCTCCTCATCATCGCCGAGGAAGTGGAAGGCGAAGCGCTCGCCACCCTCGTGGTGAACAAGCTCCGTGGCACGCTGAACGTCTGCGCCGTCAAGGCTCCGGGCTTCGGTGACCGCCGCAAGGCCATGCTCGAAGACATCGGTATCCTCACCGGTGGCAAGGCGATCATGGAAGAGACCGGCATCAAGCTGGAAGGCGTTCGCCTGGAAGACCTCGGCCGCGCCAAGCGGATCACGGTCGACAAGGACAACACCACCATCATCGACGGCTCCGGCGACGCGAAGGGCATCGAAGGCCGCATCAAGCAGCTCCGCGCCCAGATCGACGAAACCACGTCGGACTACGATCGTGAAAAGCTGCAGGAACGCTTGGCGAAGCTCGCCGGCGGTGTCGCGGTGATCAAGGTCGGCGCGGCCACCGAGACCGAAATGAAGGAAAAGAAGGCTCGCGTGGAAGACGCTCTGCACGCCACCCGTGCGGCGGTCGAAGAAGGCATCGTCCCCGGCGGCGGCGTGGCTCTGCTCCGCGCTGGCAAGGTGCTCGAAAGCCTGAAGGCTGAAGACAACGACGAACAGACCGGCATCAACATCATCAAGCGCGCTTGCGAAGAGCCGGTGCGTCAGATCTCGGGCAATGCCGGTTACGAAGGTTCCATCGTGGTCGAAAAGATCCGCGCGGAACAGAAGAACGCCAACTTCGGCTTCAACGCCGCCAACGGCACCTACGAAGACCTCGTCAAGGCTGGCGTCATCGACCCGGCCAAGGTGACCCGCACGGCTCTGCAGAACAGCTCGTCGATCAGCGCCCTGATGCTGACCACCGAAGCCATGATCTGCGAGATTCCGGAGAAGAAGCCGGCCGCTCCCGCGGGCGGTGGCCACGGTCCGGAAGGCATGGAGTACTAAGCCACTCCTCGCCCTCCAGCGAAACTCAAACCCGCCGGCGCCTTCGGGCTCCGGCGGGTTTTTGCTTTCTAACGCCGCCGCGCCAGCAGATAGAGCGTCAGCGGACGGGTGCCGTGCTCGCGGACGTCGAAGCCGGCTTCGTTGAGCCGTCCGCCCCACCAGTCGGCGCCGCGTGGACCGCCGTGGGCCAGCAGCGGTCCGAAGCTGAACCGCGCCCAAGGCTCGTTCGCAATCACCATCAGTAGAAAGTCGCCGCCGTGCTTGGTGACCCGCGCGGCCTCGCCCAGCGTCTCGACAATGCCGTCGCGCCGCAGATGGTCGATCGCAAAGGCGCTCACCAGGCCGTCGAAAGACGCGGCTTCGAACGGCAGCTTCCGCATGTCCGCCGTCTCGATGGTCGCGCGGGAGTCGACTCCGGCCAGCTTGAGATTGGCCCGCAGCCTTTCCTGTGGCGTCACGCTCGGCCCGAAGTGTTGCTCGAAGGACTTGCCGAAAAGGTCGAGCGCCACCAGTGTCACCTGCGGCCGCGCCTGCAGTGTCATGATCGACGAACGCCCGGTGCCGGCGCCGATGTCGAGCACGCGCCCTTGTCCCGACGTGAGGAAGTTCTCCGTCGGCAACGCCGGCACGTTGTTCACGTCGATCGCGAAACGCACCACCAGCGCGGCCGCCAGCGACCACAACGTCAGCGCTCCTAACATTGCCAGCACCCACTTGGACCAACCTCGCTTCCAGGCCAGCACCGTCAACGCCAAGGCGGGCAGCAGAATCGCCACATGTCCATAGCTCAGCCACCAGGGGTAGCCGAAATCGATCGTCGTCATCATGAACAGATTCTGCCTCGCCGCCCCTGAATGCAACCTGAACGGCGCCGTTCAACTCCCGTTCATCCGCCTACGCTATAACGGAGTGGATTGCGCATCCTGATCGCAGAAGACGAAGCTCGGCTGGCGGCCCAACTGGCGAAGGCCCTCACCGAAGCCGGCTATGCCGCGGACTGTGCCACCGATGGCGCCCGCGCCGACTACCTCGCCGCCACCGAAACCTATGACGCCATCGTGCTCGACCTGGGCTTGCCGCAAATCGATGGGCTCACGCTGCTGCGCCGCTGGCGCGAAGCCGGCCTACTAACGCCGGTGCTGATCCTCACCGCGCGCGACAGTTGGCACGAGAAGGTGCAAGGCATCGATAGCGGCGCCGACGACTATGTCGCCAAGCCCTTTCGTATGGAGGAAGTGCTCGCCCGGCTGCGCGCGCTCATCCGCCGCGCCAGTGGCCATGCTCAAGCGGAGCTGCGCTGCGGTGCGCTTACCCTCGACCCGCGAGCGGCGCGAGTCACCGTGGGCGGCGTCGCGGTCAAGCTCACCAGCCATGAGTTCCGCGTGCTGGCCTATCTGCTGCACCGGCGCGGCCAAGTGGTCTCGCGCAGCGAACTGATCGACCACATCTACGCGCTCGACAACGACCGCGACTCGAACACGGTGGAAGTCTTCATCGCCCGGCTGCGGCGCAAGCTCGGCGCGGCGTTCATCGAAACCGTTCGTGGCTTGGGCTATCGCCTGGCGGAGCCCGCCTCGTGATCCTCCTTCGCTCCCTGCGCTCCACCCTCATCGTCGCGTCGATCCTGTGGACCGCTGGGCTCCTGATGCTGCTGCATCTCGTCTCGGTGATGTTCTTCCACGTCTTTCCGCGCTTCAACCGCCACGACGCGGGGCTGCCCATCGCCATCGGCCTCCTGATGATGCTCACTGGTGTGCTGCTGCTGCGCCAGGGGCTGGCGCGCTTCGCTGGCTTGCGCGGGCAACTCACCGCCGTCCGCAGCGGCGAACAGCCGCGCGTCGCCGGGCAATATCCCAGCGAGGTGCAACCCCTCGTGGACGACTTGAACCGGCTGCTCGAAGCCCGCGAGAAGGCTGTGCAGCGCGCACTCGCCACGGCCGGCGACCTCGCCCATGGCCTCAAGACGCCGCTCGCCCTGCTGAACCAACAAGTGGACCGGGCGCGCGACGCCGGTCAAACTGAGCTCGCCGAAAGCCTCGCCCAACAGGTGGATCGCATGGACCGCCAAGTCGGCTATCACCTGGCGCGCGCCCGCGCCGTCGCTTCCGGCGCCAACGGCACCGCGCGCACGCCGGCAGAGGTCTGCGTCGACGGCCTGCTGCGGACCATGAACAAGCTCCACGCCCAGCGCCGCCTGACGCTTTCGGCCGGCGTTGCGCCGCAAGCCGTGGCCCGGGTTCAGCTCGAGGATCTGGAAGAGATGCTGGGCAACCTGCTCGACAACGCCTGCCGCTGGGCGAACGGCACGGTCCGGGTGGAGGTGACGCGCGACGCCGGCACGCTGGTCTTTGCCGTCACCGATGACGGCCCCGGCCTGACGCCTGCCGAACGCGAACTGGCTTTGCGCCGAGGCGTTCGTCTGGATGAGGCGACGCCGGGGTCGGGCCTGGGGCTTGCCATTGTGCGCGATCTCGCCGAATTGTACGGTGGCTCGTTGACGCTCGCAGAGGCTGCGGGCGGTGGACTCTCCGCCCGGCTCGTACTGCCGGCCGCCTAAAAGCGGAAAAGGCGACCCGAAGGCCGCCTTATTCAGAATTATGGTGCGGAGGAGGGGACTTGAACCCCTACGATGTTACTCGCTAGCACCTCAAGCTAGTGCGTCTGCCAATTCCGCCACCTCCGCAGGTGGAAACTCTAGTTTACTACTTCTTGGCCGGGGCGGGAGCCGCGGGCGTCGGATTCGCCTGCGCGGGCGCCGCGTTTTGAGGAACCGGCGTCACTTCCACCTTCGGAGCCGCGTTGCCGCCCGCCGGAGGAGCCGTCGGGATCTGGATCTGCGGGGCGGGGGCCTTCGTGGGGGCCTTGGTCGCGGGAGCCGCCGGAGCATTCCGGTCGAGCACCGAACCGCCACCGCCGCCAGCCCGCGTCTGCAGGATGGCCAAGCTCAGCGAAGTGACCATAAACAGGCCAGCGCCGATCGTCGTCGCCTTCGAAAGCAGCGTGGCTGCGCCGCGCGGGCCAAAGGTCGTCTGCGAACCCATACCGCCGAAAGCGCCGGCGATGTCAGCGGCCTTGCCGCTCTGCAACAGCACCACGCCGATCAGCAGCAGGCAGACCAGGACGTGGATAATGGTCAAAAGGATAATCATGGACGTACAGCGTTCAGTATAGCACCCGCTACTTGCGTCCATACAGAACGGTGACGTTCGAGTGTCCGGAGCCTGGCGTGATGGTGACCGTCGCGCCGCCATCGTGGTCGGACTTCATCATCAGCACGGACGCGCCAGCCGCCACCTGCGCCGACTCATCCGCTTTGAAGCCGCTCTTCTCCAGCCCTTCCTTGTAGAAGGCCAGAATCTTGTCGGCCGGGTCACTGGTCTCGAACGTGAACATGCCGCCGTCGCCTTCCTTATCGCTGCGCATGGCGCCGATGCCCTTCATCTCCACGCCCGGGTACTTCGGCATCCAACTCGGCAGCTTCACCTGCCCGCCGATCTCCACTGATTCCAGCCCGTCTTTGCCTTCTTTCGAAATCTTCAGGCGTCCGGCTTGCAGGTCCGCCAGGCTGATGACGACCTCTTCATTGTTCTGCCGGTTGCGGACGCGGAGCACCTTCTTGTTCTCGTCGACGTCGAGCACTTCGAGGTTGGGGTCGATCTTCGAGATCAACGCGGCGGCAGCGGCCGGGTTGGTGGCGACTTCGGTCACCTTCTTGAAGACGTAATAGCTGAGCAGCCCGAAGGCGACAATGCCCAACAGAATCACCCCGCCGACGGCGGCGAGAATCCACACCCAAACCGGCGTCTTCTTGGGGCCGTCGGGAACCGGCGGCGTCACCAGGGGCGGAGGCGTAGTCATGGCGGTGGTCCTCCTCGGACCATCCCTCATAATATAGATATGCAAACAGTGTTGCTCGTCGCCATGCTGGCGGCGGTGGACTACACGAAAGATGTGGCTCCGCTGATGAAGCGCAAATGCGCCGGTTGTCATGGGGCGGCGCAAGCGACCAACGGCTTACGCCTCGATTCGCCCGCCGGCATGTTCGCGGGCGGCTATACCGGTCCGGCGGTGGTGCCGGGCAAGAGCGGCGAAAGCCCGCTGATGGAGCGCGTGCAATCCGATAAGGACGGCGTGCGCATGCCGCCGGCCGGGGCACGGCTCACCGCGGCTGAAATCGCCACGCTCAAAGAATGGATCGATAGCGGCGCCAAGCATAACGAAACGGCCGCGCCGGTGGCGGCCGCGCCCAAAAAGATCAAGCATTGGGCCTTCGAGCCGTTGGCTCGCCCGGCGGCGCCGGCGGTGGAAAGCGCCTGGGTCCGCAGCCCGATCGATCGCTTTGTGCTCGCGCGGTTACAGAAGGAAGGGGTGCAGCCTTCGCCCGAAGCGCCCAAAGCCACCTTGCTACGCCGCGTTTCTCTGGACCTCACGGGCCTGCCGCCCACGCCGCAGGAACTCGAAGCCTTCCTGGCGGATTCCTCGCCCAACGCCTATGAGAAAGTGGTGGACCGTCTGCTCGCCTCGCCCCATTACGGCGAACGCTGGGCGCGCCCGTGGCTCGATCTCGCCCGTTATGCCGATTCCGACGGCTTTGAGAAAGATCTCGTCCGTCCCTGGGCCTGGCGCTATCGCCAATGGGTGATCGACGCGCTGAACCGCGACCTCTCCTTCCGCCAGTTCACCATCGAGCAACTGGCCGGCGATCTGCTGCCCAACGCGACCGTGGAGCAGCGCGTCGCCACCGGCTTCAACCGCATGACGCTTTACAACCGCGAAGCCGGCGTGTCGCGTCAGGAAGACCGCTTCGAGCAGACCGTGAATCGCGCCAATACCATCGCCACCACGTGGATGGGACTGACGGCCGGTTGCGCGCAATGCCACGACCATAAGTACGACCCCATTTCGCAGCGCGAATACTACCAACTGTTCGCTTTTATGGACGCCGCGCGTCACGAAGACATCGACGCGCCGATGCCCGGTGAACTCGGCCCCTGGCTGCGCGCCAAGCCCGTTTACGACGCCAAGCGTAAGGCGCTGCTTGACGAGTACAACGTGCCCGCGCTGCAGGCCGGCTTCGAAGTGGAGTTCGTCAAGGCGATCCGCAACCCCGGCAATAACCTGGAGTGGGACTTCTGGGTGACGTCGTGCACGGCGATGGTGGAGCGCTGCCAGGAACTTTGGTCCAAGCCGCTGGCCGAGCGGACACCGCGGGAAGCGGACTTACTCACCGATTACTTTGTGGCGAATCTGGGGCCGGACTTGCCGCGCGACCAGGCGGTGCTCGCCAAGTTCAAAGAGCTGCGCGCCAAGCTCGCCGAACTCAAGCAGACCTTGCCCCGCTTCACGCAGGCTTACGTGATGGCGGCTGATCCGGCGGCCAAGCCCACGCACATTGCGCTGAAGGGCGATTACAAGCGCGCCGGGCTCGAGGTGAAGCCCGGCACTTTGGCTGTGCTGCCGCCCTTCAAGCCGGGTTCTGAGCCGCCGCGCCTTGCCTTGGCCAAGTGGCTCACCAGCGACGAGAATCCGCTGACGCCGCGCGTGATCGCCAATCGCGCCTGGCAGGAGCTGTTCGGCCGCGGCATCGTCAAAACGTCCGAAGACTTCGGTACGCAAGGCGATCGCCCCACGCATCCCGAGTTACTCGACTGGCTCGCCGTCGAGTTGCGCGAAGGCGGCTGGAGCATGAAGCACTTACATCGCACGATGGTCCTTTCCGCCACTTATCGGCAGAGTTCGAATGCACGGCCGGAACTGAAGGATCGCGATCCGGAAAATACATGGCTCTCGCACCAGAACCGGCTGCGTTTGCCCGCCGAACTGATTCGCGACGCGGCGCTCGCTTCGAGCGGCCTGCTGGCTGACCAGATCGGCGGCCCGAGCGTGATGCCGCCCCAGCCCGCCAGTGTCACGGCTCTCGGTTACGGCAGCCGCAAGTGGGAAGAAAGCCAGGGGCCGGACCGCTACCGCCGCGGACTCTACATCCACTTCCAGCGCACCACGCCCTACGCGCAATTGATGACCTTCGACGCGCCGGATTCGAACGTCGCCTGCTCGCGCCGCCGGCCGTCGAACACGCCGCTGCAGAGCTTGAACCTGTTGAATGACCCCGTCTTTTTCGAAGCGGCCCAGTCGCTCGCCATGCGCGTGGACCGCGAAGCACCGGCCGACCGCAAGCTCGATTATGCCTTCGCCTTAGTGCTGGGCCGTCATCCGGCGCCGGGCGAACGCGAGCGCTTGTCGAAGTATCTGGATACGCAGGCAAGCTTAGTGGCCAAAGATCAAAGCGCGGACAAGCTAATGCCCGCAGCGCCGGCCCTGGCGCCTTGGGTGGGAGTGGGCCGCGTGTTACTCAACTTAGACGAATTCATGACCCGGGAGTAAGTATGGACTACCAGCAATATTTAGCCGTTCAAGCTCGTCGCCGCTTTCTCCAAACTGTGGGCGGCGGCATTGGCACCATGGCGTTGGGCGACTTACTCGCCGGCGAGGCCCAGGGGGCGGCGTCTGTCGATCCGCTGTCGCCGCGCGAACCGCATTTTCCGGGCAAGGCCAAAAGCGTCATTTTCATGTTCATGGAAGGCGGCCCTAGCCAGTACGACCTGTTCGACCCGAAGCCGGAGTTACAGAAGTGGCATGGCAAGCCGCTGCCCGAATCGCTGACCAAGCAGATGCAGTTGGCGTTCATCAAGCCGAATGCGGCGGTGCTGGCGAGTCCGCGGGTGTTCACCAAGCATGGCCAGGCGGGCACGGAGTTTTCGGACTGGATTCCGCACACGGCGTCCTGCGCCGACGACATCTGCCTGGTGCGCTCCATGCACACCGACGCCTTCAATCACCATCCGGGGCAGTTACTGATGTTCACCGGCTCCACGCAGATCGGCCGGCCGACGCTGGGCGCTTGGAGTGTGTATGGCCTTGGGTCGCAGTCGCGCAATCTGCCGGGCTTTGTCGTGCTGACGTCGGGGGCGGGGACGTCGGGCGGCGCGACGAACTTCTCGTCGGGCTTTTTGCCGTCCACGTTCCAGGGCACGCCGTTGCGTTCCACCGGCGACCCGATTCTGTATCTGTCGAATCCGGCGGGCGTGTCTGCTGACATGCAGCGCGCTGGGCTCGACGCGGTGCGCGACCTGAATCAGCAGCGGCTCGACACGACCGGCGATGCCGAGATTGCTTCGCGCATGTCCAACTATGAGCTCGCTTACCGGATGCAATCGGCCGCGCCGGAGATGAGCGATTTGTCGCAAGAGTCGCAGGAGACGCTGGACCTTTACGGCGTGGGCAAGGCGCCTACCGATCAGTTTGCGCGTAACTGCCTGATGGCGCGGCGGCTGGTGCAGCGCGGCGTGCGGTTCATCCTGATCATGCACGCGAGTTGGGACGACCATACCAAGCTCAACATCAACCTGAAGAAGAACACCGACATCACCGACCGTCCGACGGCCGCGCTGCTCAAGGACTTGAAGCGCACCGGCCTGCTCGATTCGACGATGGTGGTGTGGGGTGGCGAGTTCGGCCGCACGCCGATGCAGGAGATCCGCAACACGCGAGACCCCGACGGCGCCGGGCGCGACCATCATCCGCTCGCGTTTTCCATGTGGCTCGCCGGCGGCGGTATCAAGGGCGGCCAGGTGATCGGCCGCACCGACGACATCGGCTTCAACATCGTCGAGAATCCGGTGCACGTGCACGACCTACAAGCGACCATGCTGCACACGATGGGCTTCGACCATACGCGGCTGACCTATCGGCACATGGGCCGCGACTTCCGCCTGACGGACGTGGAAGGTAAAGTGGTGAAGCAGATGCTGGCTTAGCCGGCAGGCTGGAAACGAACTCTCGCCCTGTGCGCAATCTCCTGCTGAGTGACATTCACGGCAACTGGCCGGCGCTGGAAGCCGTTCTGGCCGACGCTCAAGGTGACTACGACCGCATCCTCTGCCTGGGTGATTACGTCGGTTACGGCGCTTCGCCGAACGAGGTGGTGGATTGGGCGCGCGCGCATGTCGACCGCAATTTGCGGGGCAATCATGACCGCGTGGCGTGTGGGCTATCCGGGCTCGACTGGTTTAACGACTACGCGCAGGCCGCCGCCGTCTGGACCATCGAACATCTCACCAACGAGAACCGCGCCTGGCTGCGGGCGTTACCCAAGGGCCCGGATCCACTCGAGAACTTCACGCTGATTCACGGCTCGCCGCTCGATGAGGATGAGTATCTGATCACCGGCAACGCCGCGGCCGACGCCTTCGAGTATCTCGAGCCTGACTTCGGCTTCTTCGGCCACACGCATCTGCAAGGGGGCTTCAGCTTGCGGCGCATCCGGGTGCAGGTGATTCCCCGGGTGCCGGCGACAGAAACGCGCAGCGTGTACGAGTGGGAGCCGGATACGCGGTGCCTGATCAATCCGGGGTCGGTGGGCCAGCCGCGCGATCAGGATCCGCGGGCGGCTTACGCGATCTACGAATCCGGCACGAACTGGGTGGAGTTTCGGCGCGTGGCGTATCCGGTGCAACAGGCCCAGGAGGCGATCCGGGCAGCGGGGTTGCCGACGCTGCTGGCGGATCGCCTGGCCAAGGGCCGCTAGTCGCGTCTCTTCCACCGGCGCAGTCCGCCGAGCACGAGAGCGGCGCTCGAGATCAGGAACATGCTGGAGGGCTCGGGCACGCTGGTGCCGAAGCTTTCGGTGATGTTGTTGATGCTGGCGCTGGAGCCGATGGCGCCGGTGAGCGAGATCACCTTGACGACGTCGACCATGGTGACGTGGTTGTTGAACGGCCCGATGGAGGCCGCCACATTGGTGTTCAACAGGCTGGCGATGGCGGTGCCGGTGGCCGTGATGCCGCCTCCCAGGCACAGCGTGCCGCCGGGGTTCAGCAAGCCGCCCAGGCAGTTCACCTCCGCCACCGACGCGATGCCGAGAGCGCCCGTTCGCGAGACGTCCGTCGTCAGGCTGCTCGAGCTCAGGTAAAGTGAGCCGCCGCTGGTGGTGGCGCGGAAGGAGAGCGTCGCCAGGTAGCTGGCCGCCAGACCGCTGGCGCCCCAGTTCGCGGAGAAGTTCAGTTGCGGGCCGTTGAGGCCGTCGCTGGGGGTGACGATGATCTGGCCGGCGCCGATGTTGTTGGCGTTCACGACGGTGGTCACCAACAGGTCAAAATAGCTGAAATTCACGCCGCCGATCTCGCAGCCGGTGGCCCCCAACGCCTCATAGGCCGAGAAGGTTCCGACGACGCACTGGGCAGCGCTGGCGGCGCCGCAGGCGAAGGCCAAAAGCAGGCCAATTAGGACGAATTGTTTCATAAATAAACTCCAGATGACTGTCTTCGCCAGTGGCTTAGAAGAGGCCCGACTTTCTACCCGGCCGAGTCGAAAAGCGGCAGCTTTCGAAGCGCGTAAAGCGTGTAAATATGCGGCAATCATGCGCCTGAGTTGGCGTGGAGTCAACGGATCCGCGGGGGGTAAATTACCTGAGAAAATGCCCAATTCCGGTCGGGTGAATCGCGTAGCCGATCTCGGGTGGTTGCACCGGCGAATCCGGCGTATTGGAGTGTAAGGTGTAATGTAAAAAGGCTGATTCTAAAGGCATTCTTTGAAATCAGCCACGATTTGGAAGTGGTCAAGAAAATCTAAGAGCTTTGCGAAGGCACCCTAACGAAGTGGTGGGGTGAAAGAAAAATGCCGTAAAACGCCTCAGGTGACCTTAGGCGGCGATTTTTTTCGGAAAGGGAGCCGAAATCTACTGGGCGGACGGGGTGCTCTCGCGACCCAGTTGAGCCACTTCGCCGGCATCGAGAGCCCGCTTGTAGACGCGGATTTCATCCAATAATCCGGTGTAATTTACGCCCAGGCGGAGCGTGGCCTGGCCGGGCGCCCACTGGAAGGGTTCTTTGACGACGCCGGAGGCTCCCTGGAGTTTGCCGTCGAGGTAGAGCTGGGAGACGCCGTTGCCGGAGCCGAGTTTGTCGTAGGTGATGACGACGTGGGTCCAGCGGCCGCGGGCGAAGGGCGGCTGCTTGACGATCACCAGGCGCTGGTTGAAGGCGGGGTTCTTGTCGGGGGCGAGATCCTGCGGATTCCAGGACTTCAGCACGCCGAAGGTGCCGAGGCGGAAGTGGCGGGGCTTGTCGTCACGGGTGAAGTCGACCCAGAGGGCGGAGTCGTTGTAGTCGCGGTCGGTGAGTTGAAGCGGGTCGGTGTAGCCGGGGGCGAGGTCGAGGTTGGGGTCGAGCTGTAAATAAAAGCTGATGGTGCCGGAGGTCGAAGACATGCCGTCGGCTTTGAAGTAGACGGCTTTGGTGTTCTTTTCTTTGAAGCGCAGGGCGCCCTTCTCGTGGGCGACGGTGGTGCCGGCGAGACCGGCCTTCGCCGCCGCTAACTGCTTGTAATCCGGAGCCGAATACAGCTTGCGGTCGCCGCCGGAGACTTCGGCGTCCACCGACTGATTGAACGAGGCGTGCAGCACCAGATCCTTCTTCAGATCCGCCGCCAGGGTGACGAGCAAGAGGGCACTCAGCATGAGGACTACAGTACCGCAATGCACCGGGTACTGCCCGCTCCGGAGGTGCGACATTCTGTCGAGTTGCCGATACCCCACTGATTTGCGTAAACTTTAATGTTAGGGTTGGGTCGAACCGCCTGCGAGAGGCAGCCCGTTTTTCCCAAGTCGTAAAAATACATGGACCAAATGCTCAGCGACGTCGGCGCAATTTTGCTCAGAGCCATCCCGACGTTCATCCTGGTAATCTTCCTTTTCTTCTACTTGCGCAGCATGTTCTTCAAGCCTTTGGAGAAGGTGCTGGCCGATCGGCGTGCCGCCACCGAGGGCGCGCGGGTGCAGGCGAAGAAGTCGATCGAGGTGGCCGAAGAGAAGGTGGCGCAGTACGAAGCCCAGCTTCGCGCCGCCCGCGGCGAGGTGTTCGCCAAAGTGGAAGCGGAGCGGAAGCAGTGGGCCGACCAGCAGACCGCGACGATCGCGGCCGCGCGCGAAAAAGCCGTGGTTCAGGTGCGCGACGCTCGCGCCCAGATCGCCAAGGAAGCCGACGCGGCTCGCGCGACGCTTACGACGCAGGCCGAAACGCTGGCCGCCCAAATCACTGCCACCGTCCTGAAGGGTGCCTAACGCGATGGCCAAACTGATTCTCATTCTGGCTGCGGCCGGACTCTGCCTGGCCCAGGAGCACGCCACTCCCGCGGACGCTCATGCCGCCGCCAACGGCGAACACGCGCAGAAGGCCGCCGAGCACGAAGCCGCCCCCGAGCCCGATCTCACCATGTGGAAATGGGTGAACTTTGGCATCCTGATGGCCGGCCTGGGCTATCTGTTCGTGAAGCAGGGCATCCCGTTCTTCCAGGAACGCGCCGCCGGCATTCTGAAGGACATCGCCGACGCCCGGCAGACGAAGGCGGAAGCCGACGCCCGCGCCGCTTCGATCGAAGCCCGCATTGCGAACCTCTCCAAAGAAATCGCTCAGATCCAAGCCGACGCCAGCACCGAAATGCAGAACGAGGCCAAGCGCATCGAAGCCGAAACCGCGCAAGCGTTGGCCAAGGTGCAAAGCTCGGCCGAGCAGGAAATTGCCAGCGCCTCCAAGCAGGCGCGGGCGGAGCTGTCGGCGCATGCCGCGGCGTTGGCGGTGGAACTCGCCGCCGGACGCATCCGTTCCACCTTGTCGCCCGCCCAGTCGAGCGGCCTGGTGAGTGCGTTTATTCAGGATCTCGAAAAGGTCAAAAACTAGAACACGATGTCGCTAGCTGTCGCCAGTCGATACTCGCGCGCCCTCGCCGAAGTGGTGTTTGCGCCGAAGTCCACCACTCAACCGGAGCAAGTGGTTGCCGAACTCGATGCCGTTTTGGAGGCGATGAGCACGTCGCCGGATCTGGTTCGCATTCTCCGTTCGCCCGCCGTCTCGCTGAACTCCAAACGCGCCCTGCTGGAAAAGCTGTCGGCGCGGATGGGGAGTTCGACGGTGACCGCGAACCTGCTCAAGGTCGTGAGCGATCACGGCCGCATCGGCATTTTGAAAGAAATCAGGCGCACCTTCCAGGCCGTCGTTGACGAACGTCACGGCGTGGCGCGCGCCGAAATCACCACGGCGCAACCGATTGCGCCGGAACAGAAAACCCAGCTCGAAGCGGCCCTGGGCCGGCTTTCGGGCAAACGGATCCTCGCCTCCTACCAACAGGACGACGCCTTGATCGGCGGCGCGGTGGCGAAAATCGGATCGATGATCTACGACGGCTCGGTGCGCGGCAAGTTGGCAACGCTGCGCCGTAAGCTGGTACACGAGTAACAAAGGATTCCCATGGCCATTCGTGCGGACGAAATCACGCAACTACTGAAGAGTGAGATTGAGAATTACGAGACCGCGGTCAACGTCAGCGAGACCGGACAGGTAATCTCGGTGGGCGACGGTATCGCCCGCGTCTACGGCCTGGAGCAGGTGATGGCCGGCGAACTGATCGAGTTCGGCAAGGGCGTTTCCGGCATCGCCATGAACCTGGAAGAAGATCAGGTGGGCGCCGTGCTGCTCGGCGATTATCAGGACATCAAAGAAGGTGACGAAGTCCGCCGCACGGGCCGCATCATGTCGGTGCCGGTGGGCAAGGGCCTCATTGGCCGCGTCGTGAACTCGCTCGGCCAGCCGATCGACGGCAAAGGCCCGATCGACTCTTCCGAGTTCGGCCCCGTCGAACGTCTGGCGCCCGGCGTGCTGGCTCGCCAGCCCGTGAAGCAGCCGATGATGACCGGCCTGAAGGCCATCGACGCTATGATCCCGATCGGCCGCGGCCAGCGCGAATTGATCATCGGCGACCGCCAAACCGGTAAGACCGCTATCGCCCTGGACACGATCCTGAATCAAAAGGGCGGCGACATGTTCTGTATCTATGTCGCCATCGGCCAGAAGCGCTCCACCGTGGCGCAGGTCGTCAAGACGCTCGAAGAAGCCGGCGCCATGGAATACACCTGCGTCGTTGCCGCTACCGCGTCCGACCCCGCCCCGATGCAGTACCTCGCTCCGTTCGCCGGCACCGCCATCGGCGAATGGTTCCGCGACCGCGGCCAGCACGCCCTGCTCATCTACGACGATCTTTCGAAGCACGCCGCTTCGTACCGCGAAATCTCGCTCCTGCTGCGCCGTCCCCCGGGCCGCGAAGCCTATCCCGGCGACGTGTTCTACCTCCACTCGCGGTTGCTCGAGCGCGCCGCGCGTCTGTCCGATAAGAACGGCGGTGGTTCGCTCACCTCGCTGCCCTTCATCGAAACGCAGGCTTCGGACGTGTCGGCCTACATTCCGACCAACGTGATTTCGATCACCGACGGCCAGATCTTCCTCGAAGCCGACTTGTTCAACTCGAACATCCGCCCGGCCGTGAACGTCGGTATCTCGGTGAGCCGCGTCGGCGGCAGCGCCCAGGTGAAGGCGATGCGTCAGGTGGCCGGTTCGCTGCGTCTGGAACTCGCTCAGTACCGCGCGCTCGCCGCGTTCGCCCAATTCGGTTCGGACCTCGACGCCGCTTCGCAGCAGCAGCTCACCCGCGGTAAAGCGCTGGTGGAAATCCTGAAGCAGAAGCAGTTCTCGCCGCTCTCGATGGAAAAGCAGGTGCTCATCATCTTCGCCGGCACCAAGGCCTACTGCGACGATCTGCCGATCAACGAAATCGGCCGCTTCGAAGCCGAACTCTTCCGCTACTGCGAGAACACCGGCAATAAGGTGCTTTCGACGATCCGCGACAAGAAGGAAATCTCCAAGGAACTCGAAGCCGATATGCACGCGCTCTTGAAGGAATTCAAGGCCCGCTTCGTGGCGGAGTTGAAGAAGTAGACCCATGCCGGGCTTAATCGACATCCGCCGGCGCGTCCGGTCGGTCAAGAACACGCAGCAGATCACCAAGGCCATGAAGATGGTCTCGGCGGCCAAGCTGCGCCGCGCTCAGGAGCGCGTGCTCGCCGCCCGCCCGTATACGGCGATGCTCGAACAGATGCTGGCGAGCGTGTCGGCGGCCGCGCGCGGCGACGACAAAGCGGGCGAATTGCCGCTGCTGGCCGTGCGCGAAGAAAAGCGCATCCAGTTGATCCTGGTGACGGCCGATCGCGGCCTCGCGGGCGGCTTCAACTCGAACCTCATCAAAGCGGCGCAGCGCTTCCTGAAGCTGCATGAAGGCAAGGTGGTCCACATCGAAGCCGTGGGCCGCAAGGGCCGCGACTTCTTTGCCAAGCGCGCCACGCTGTCGGGCGAGCACATCGGGCTCGTCAACAAGGTGGTGAAGCTGACGTTTGCCGATACGCAAGCCGTCACCCGCCTGGTCACCGATCGCTACATCAACGGCGAAATCGACGCCGTCTACATCATCTACAACGAGTTCAAGAGCGTCATCGCGCAGAAGCTCACCGAAACCAAGCTCCTGCCGATCGAGATCAAGGACTCCGGCGAAGCACCCAAGGATTACATCTACGAGCAGCCGCCGGATGTGCTGATGGGGACGCTGCTGCCCAAGTATGTCGAGAACAGCGTGTACCGCGCGATTCTCGAATCCATCGCGGCCGAACAAGCCGCCCGCATGACGGCGATGGACGCCGCCAGCTCGAACGCCGCCGACGTGATCGAAAAGCTCACCCTCTATATGAACCGGGTGCGTCAGGCGAGCATCACCAAGGAAATCATCGAAGTCGTCAGCGGCGCCGCTGCATTGGAATAGGAAATTAATATGTCTACGACAGCCCCCGTAGTTGGTAAAGTGATTCAGGTCGCCGGACCCGCCGTGGACGTGCAGTTCCCCGACGGGCAACTGCCGGTGATCTATACCGCCGTCCGCATCACCAGCGAAGGCTTCAACGTGCCGACGCCGATCGACATTGTTTGCGAAATTGCCCAGCACATCGGCGAAGGCCGCGTGCGTACCATCGCGCTGCAGCCCACCGAAGGTCTGGTGCGCGGCATGCGGGCGGAATCGCTCGGCGCGCCGGTTTCGGTGCCGGTGGGCAACGAAGTGCTCGGCCGCGTGCTGAACGTGCTTGGCCAGCCGGTGGACGAACGTGGTCCGGTGCAGGCCAAAAAGTTCTATCCGATTCACCGGCCGGCTCCCTCGTTCGAGGATCAGTCCACGGAATCGCAGATGCTCGAAACGGGCATCAAGGTCATCGACCTTATCGAGCCCTATGTGAAGGGTGGCAAGATCGGCCTGTTCGGCGGCGCCGGCGTCGGCAAGACCGTCATCATCATGGAGCTGATCAACAACATCGCCAAAGCGCACGGCGGTGTGTCCGTATTCGCCGGCGTGGGTGAACGAACCCGCGAAGGCAACGACCTCTGGCTCGAAATGTCGGAATCGGGCGTCATCGATCCCGACGACTACACCAAGAGCAAAGCCGCGCTGATCTACGGCCAGATGACCGAGCCGCCCGGAGCGCGCCTCCGCGTCGGTCTGACCGGTCTGTCGGTCGCCGAATACTTCCGCGACGAACAGAACCAGGACGTGCTGCTGTTCGTCGACAACGTGTTCCGCTTCACCCAGGCCGGTTCGGAAGTGTCGGCGCTGTTGGGCCGCATGCCCTCCGCCGTGGGTTACCAGCCGAACCTCGCGTCCGAAATGGGCGCCATGCAGGAACGCATCACCTCGACGAAGACCGGTTCGATCACCTCGGTGCAGGCCATCTACGTGCCCGCCGACGACTACACCGACCCGGCCCCGGCCACCGCGTTCACCCACCTGGACGCCACCACGAACCTCTCGCGCGAAATCGCGGCGCTCGGCATCTATCCCGCCGTGGATCCGCTCGCTTCTACCTCGCGCATTCTCGATCCGCGCATCGTCGGCCAGGCCCACTATGACTGCGCCCAGCGCGTCAAGGGTGTGCTGCAGCGCTACAAGGATCTGCAAGACATCATCGCCATTCTCGGTATCGACGAACTCTCCGAAGAAGACAAGCTCACCGTGTCGCGCGCTCGTAAGATTCAGCGCTTCCTGTCGCAGCCGTTCTTCGTCGCCGAGCAGTTCACGGGCTTCCCGGGCAAGTACGTCAAGCTGGCGGACACCATCCGCGGCTTCAACGAAATCTGCGACGGCAAGCACGACGATCTGCCGGAACAGGCGTTCTACCTGGTGGGCGGCATCGAAGAAGCGATCGAAAAAGCCGCGAAGATGAAGCAGGGCTAAGCCGATGGCTGCCAACCCCGCCACTTTCGAACTCGAAGTCGCTACGCCGGAGCGGATGGCAATTCAGGCCACCTGCACGGAGGCGACGATCCCCGGCGCCGAAGGCGAACTCGGCATTCTGCCGGGTCACGCGGCGCTGCTCTCCTCGCTCAGCTCGGGCGTGCTGCGCTACAAGACGGCCGATGGCCGGACGGAAGTCCTCGCCATCCACGGCGGTTGGGTGGAAGTCCAACAGACCCTCGTGCGCGTCCTCACCGATGCGGCCGAGAACCCGGATGCCATTGACCGGGCCCGGGCCGAAGAGTCGCTCAAGCGCGCGCAATCGCGCCTCAGCAATGTGGTGGAGAACGTCGACATCGCTCGGGCGCTCAATGCGCTCAAGCGGGCGCAAACGCGCGTCGAAGTCGCTGCTAAGAAGTCCTAACCGTTCGGAAAGCCGGAGCTTGGCCGCCTCGCCAGGCTCCGGCTTTTTCATTTCTCCTTCTTCCCCTCCCAAATTCGTATTCACCTGACAGGTGAAGTGTGTCCGCGGAACGATACGATCGAGAGCGATGAAGTGTGCCGTGCTGTTGTTGCTGGGGGCGGGCCTGCTCGCCGCGCAGCGCGGCGAATCCTTCCGCTTCCGGACCTACGCGCACCCCGGTGTCCATGCGCGTGCCGTGGGTGCGGGCCCGCAGCAGGACCTGTGGCTCGCCGCGGCGGAAGGTCTGTTCAGCTTCGACGGCGTCCGCTTCACTCCCCTGCCCGCCTTCCCCTTCTCGACGGCCCACCTGCTGGCTGCGGACGCCGGCACCCAGACGATCTGGGTCGGCTCCGCGCAGGGCTTGGCGCGATTTGCTCAGGGCAAGTTCGAAATCGAGGATCGTGCGCCGCTGCTGGGCTTGGCCTCCGACGGGGCGGACGCTCTAGTGGTCACCGACACCGGCTTCTATCGCCTCACGCCGGACGGCCGCCGCACGGAACTCACGCCGCGTCCGCACCTGAGCCCGATCGTCGATGAGCAAGGAGACGCCTGGTACGCCGGTCCGCTGGGCGGGTATCGTCTGCGGCGGGGCGCCACCCAAGGCGAACTCATCGCTCCGCTGCCCGCGCAGGAAGCGCGCGAAGCCTACCAGTTCGCTCCCGGCCGCCCCGGCGAATACTGGTTCGGCCGGCGCAACACCGTCTTTCGCCATGGCACCACGCGCCGCCTGAGCCGGAACACGCAGCACATTGGGCTCCCCGTGCTCCCCAATCTGCTCACCAGCCGCGGCCGGCTCTGGTATCTCGGCGACGGTATCGAAGACCTCACCGGGAACGCTAACTACCGCCCTCACGAGCTCGACTCTTCGCCCAGCGTGGCTTACGTCGATCGCCAAGGCCGGCTCTGGCGCGATTTCTCCGACAACTCACGGCTCACCGAGATCATCCCGGAGGCCGGCTGGGAGCGCTGGCCTGCTTCCGACTTTCACGGGCAAACCGTGCGCTCCCTCGCCCGAGAAGCGAACGGCGGGATGCTGGCTACGGCCAACGACGGGCTCTACCGCCTCAACGCCGACACCCGCACCTGGACCCGCGTAGCGGCGGCGACGAATCTCTGGAGCCTTCTCCCTCTGCCGGATGGCACCATCCTCGCGGCCACCCTCGTTACCGACCAACTGATGCACTTCTCGCGCGACGGACGCCTGCTGCACAGCGCTCCCATCCGCTGCTACGAACTCGCGCTGGACGCGAAAGGCCGCATCCTGGTCGGCGCCGCGGCCGGTTTGTTCCGTCTCGATGATCCCTCGGGAAGTTTTCGACTGGTACCCCTGCCCATCAACTTGCAGGGGCACGAGCCGTTGCAAAGCGTCCGCGGCATTCAACCACGACCTGATGGGCGCCTTTGGCTCGCCGCGGGCCGAGTCCTGGGCTGGATCGACGCCAGCGATGTCTGGTCCCCCCTCGACGTCGAGCGCTCCGTCGGCGAGATCCGCGACTTCGCGGTCAGCCCAGACGGTAACGAACTTTGGCTCTGCAACCGCAATCGCGGGGTGTTCTATCGCCTCCGGCGGGACGGAGTCCGATGGCGCGCCCGGCCGTTCCCGGCCGACGAAGGCTATCTGCCCCCCGCCACGCAGCGGATGCTACGCGACCGCCGGCATTGGACTCTGCGGGGGACGCCCGAGTCGCTTCAGATCACGGACGGCGCCCATGTGGCTCCCCATGAGTGGCTCGTTTTGAACGGAACCAACGGCATGACCTCCTCCGACCTCGACCAACACTCCATGCTCGAAGACGGCGACGGCAGCCTCTGGATGACCGGCGCTGGAGTCACCCATTTTTCGCCTCGCCCCGAGTGGTTCAAGGCTCCGCGCCTCGCGGCCCGCCCCCGTCTGACGTTGGCCCAACTCAATGACCAGGCCATCTCGCCCCCGCGCGAAGCACCGGGCGCGTACGACCTGCCCGTCCACCGTCTCCTGCTGAACGTCGCCTCGCTCGACGCCTCCGCCTTCCGTGCCACGCCGTTCCTCTACCGGCTCCTGCCGCGCGATACCGCCTGGCGACCGGCCCCCAATTCCAGCATCGAACTTCGCGACCTCGCCACCGGCGCTTACCGTCTCGAGATCGCCTACACCGCCAACCAGCCCGCGGCCGCGCTCACCTATCACTTTCGCGTCGACACCTTCTGGACGCGCTGGCCATGGGGCTGGATCCTGGGTGGCGCCGGGGGGCTGGGTGCGCTCGGCTGGCTGATGCGTCGCACCGTGTGGGTGGAGCGCGTGCGTTACCGCTTCGCCCGCAGACTGCATCGCTCGCGGCACCGCGCGTCGCCCGCTGAATTCGTCCGCGCGATCAAGGTCGATCAGACCGTGGGCCGGTACTACCGGCTCGAGCGTGTGCTCGCCACCGGCGGTCTGTCCACCGTTTATGACGGGCTCGACACCCGCACGAGTCAACGCGTCGCCGTCAAGCTGCTGGAGGGCTCCACGGCGGAGACGCCTTGGGTGAAGGAGCGTTACGCTCGCGAAGTCACCGCGCTGCGCACGGTGCAGCATCCTGGCGTGTTGCCGCTGCTCGATGCGTGGATCGAACCCGACGGCCAGCCGTGCATGGTGACGCCGTTGCTGCTGGGGCCCACGCTGCGCGAACTGCTGCGCACGGGTCCGCTGGCGGAGGTCCACGCGGCGGAGTTGACCGGGCAACTGGGGAGCGCGCTCGCCGAAGTTCATCGACGCGGCATCGTCCATCGCGACCTGAAGCCTGAGAATGTGCTGGTGACCAGCCGCGACGGGCATCGGCAAGCGGTGCTGATCGACTTCGGCAATGCCGCGCCTTTCGGACGGGACGAGGGCCTGGCGCAAACCAAGGTGCTGGCGGGGACGGTCTACTACATGGCGCCCGAGCAGTTCAGCATGCACTACTCCGCGGCGAGCGATGTCTATTCGCTGGGCGTGGTGATCCTGGAGATGCTCACGGGCAAGCGCCTCGCCGACCTGAGCGTCGCGTCGGCGTCGCCGGGCTTTGCCGAGGAACTGACGCAGACCCTCGCTGATGCCGGGCTGCCAAAGGCCGCGGCGATGGCTGAAGTCCTGGGCCGGGCCTTTGTGCCCGATCCGTTGCGCCGTCCAGTAGATGCGGGTGCATGGACGGCCGAGTTGGCCGCTCTGCTTCGGGCGCGCTAAGCGTAGCGGTCGCGCAGCCACTGCAAGGCGAACTCGGCATCTTCGCGCACCTTCCACCTCGGGACGCCGGTGTGCTCGGCGACCTCGTCCCACGTATAGCCTTCGAGATAATGCAGCCGCAGCATCCGCGCCGCCCGCCGGTCAATGCGCGCCAGCCGGTTGAGTAAGTCCTCCACCAGCGGCACAAACTCCGGTGTCGTCGAACGCAACTCCACGAAGAACTCATCGAAGACGGTGGAGTTCTGGTTCACGCGCGCCGCCTTGGCGCGCGAACGATCGGTGAGCACCTGGTGCATGGCGCGCGCCGACAAATGAAAGAAATGCTCGCGGTCGGCGATGTGCACGTTGAAGCCGCGGATCTTCACGAATAACTCGGCGATCAGCGCTGTCGGCTGTAAGGTGCGGTGTAAGTGATAGCGCCGAAGCATGGCTTGCGCCACGGCGCGCAAGCGCGGGATGGCCATCCCATAAACCAAGTTCGCGGCCAGGCGATCGCCGAAGCGAGCCCGCTCAAACAACCGAGTAAATTGCTCGGTGGTTTCGTCGCTGCCGTCCGCCCTCATCTCGGGTCACGATACCACGAGCCGCCTTGTCCGGGTAAGTAAGGAACGAGGACTCACCGCTCAGCGCGGCGAGTCCTCCGACTCAACGCCGACGCCGCCAGCCGTAAGCGGCGATCGCCGTACCCACCAGCCACCACGATCCCGGCTCCGGCACGCCGTTCGAGGGCGTCACCACCTCAAACGAGTAACTGCCGCCTGAGGCATCCGACGGGAACGTCGTCAGGACTTGTCCCGCGCTCGATAACTCGATCTGCACCAGCGCCCCGGACCCGGTCGTACGCACGGACTCGAACGTCGGACTCGTCTCGTAGAGGTAGATCGAGAGCGGTTCCGTGCCGTTGAGCGGGTCCGCCAGCGATTGCGCATCGATCCACAGCACGAAGGCGAAGGCCCCGCCCGGCGGGTTGTGCAGAAACGGCAGGTAGTACGACGTGACGAACGGAAACACGGCCACGAATGGATCATCCTCAAGCGTCACGCCCGAGCCATCGAGTTGCCCGGAGACCGGCCCCGCCGTTTGCGCGTCGCCCAATTGGAGGTCAATATTCGTCAGGCTCATCATCGCAATGGTGGCGTACGCGGTACCGGGCGCTCCATCGCCGTCGCTCAACTGGAACTCGATCGCATAGGAGTACCCCGCCGCCGTGGGCGGCGTGGGCGAGGAGAGCGAAAGAATGATCGGCGCCGCGGAAAGCGAAGTCGCCAGCAGAAAGAGAGAGAGAAGGCGCATTAGAGAGTTCCTCCCGCATAAAACTCCACGTGCGTGTAGAAGATGGAACTCGGGTTCACGGGGCTAAAGGTGAGGGTCACCTGCACTGTCGCGCCCGGGTACAGCGGGCCGGTAGCCACGTAAGGCCAACCGGTTCCTGTCAGCGTCCCGGCCGCATTCAAAAGCGTCGTGCCCATCAGATTCGCCAGCACCACCCGCAGATGATCGATGTAGGGGCCATTGTTCTTGACGGTGAACGTCTGCGTCACTTGGCCCGTCGCCCGATTCACCGCGTAACCGGACTTCGTAAACGAGATCTGGCTGCCCACGAAAGGGGCTGCGGGTAACGGCAGACTGAAGCGACGAATCCGCCGGGTCGTCGCCACATAGACATTGCCCGCCGAATCGACCTCGATGCCCGTCGGGAACGGGATTCCCGCCTGCAGCGGCGGGCCGCCGTCTCCGGAATCGGTTCGGCTCCCGTTGCCGGCCACCGTGGTGACGATCATGCTCGAGTCAATCTTACGGATGCGGTTGTTCAGTGGGTCGGCGAACAGGATCGAGCCGTCCGGACCGAAGGCGAAGTCCCTCGCGTACACCGGAGTTTGCAGAGCGGAGCCGCCATCGCCCGCCGAACCCAGGTAGTTGCCGTCGCCGTCGTACCCATAGGCCACTCCGTTGCCCGCGATCGTGCTCACGCGCCCGGTCGCCAGATTCAGCTTGCGGATCCGCCCCGCGCTCGTCGCCGGCACAGCGCTGCTGATCTGCTCGCTGAAGAACAAATTGCCTTGGGAGTCCACGCGGATGGCTTGCACGCTGCCGATGGGCTGATTCGTGGCGATCGAGTTCTCTGCGCCGAAGCCGGTGACGCCGTTGCCCGCCACTGTCGCGATCAGCCCCGCCGGAGTGACCTTGCGGATCCGGCGGCCCAGGCAGTCGTAGAAGTAGTAGTTGCCCGCCCCGTCCCGCTCCGCTCGGGGGCTGCCCGTTGAGCAGAGCGAGGCGACGCGAGCCGATCCACCGTCGCCGCTGTATCCCAACTCTCCATTACCCGCCACCGTGGCGACAAATCCCAATGTTCCAACCAGGACGATCTGCTCAAATGCGGAAGCATAGAGGGTCCCGCCGGCATCGAACGCCAGTCCTCCCAAGGTGGAGAAAGAGGCATTGCTGACTGTGTCCGGCAACGGGCTCGCCTTACACTTGCCCGGGATGCCGGCCACCACGCTGATGGCCGGATTCAGCAGATCCACCCGTCGCACCATGCAGTCCATCGTGTCTGCCCAATAGATGCCGCTTCCTTGCAGCCGCAGTGAGCCGTTGATGCCAAGAATCTGGGAGTTCAACGGACCAGAGCCGTTCGACGTGGTCAGACTATTGCCATGCACCAGCGAAACGGTCTCGGCCGCCGTGTTCAAACGCAGAATCCGAAGCCCGGTGGCCAGCAGGACGTCGCCGCTCGGTAGGGTGCTGAGGCTGATCGCCTGCAGAGGCGCGGATTTGGCCGGTAAGACGTCAAACGGTGCGTTGTCGCTGCCGTTACCTGCCAGACGGCGCGTGCCGCCGTTGGCCCGATAACGCAGGACGCGATTATTGCCGGCTTCGGCGATGATCAAATCGCCGTTTGGGGCGAACGCGAGGTCCGAGATGAAGTAGAGATACGCGCCATAGGGTCCAATCAACGAATCGTCGGGCACGGCGGGGGCGAAGTTGATCGGCGAAGTGAGGTGGGGCAGGATCACGCCGTCGGTCCGCACGCGGCGAACGTTGAAGTTGCCGGAGTCGGCAATGTAGACGTTGCCGTCCCCGTCCACGGCCAGCGCCGAAGGCAGGCTCAGGCGCACGTCGGTGGCATAATTCCCGTTGCCTCCACTTCCTTGAATGCCGGTGCCCGCAAACGTCGAGATGATCCCGCCCGGCGTCACCATGCGCACTTTGTGTTTCTCTCTCTCGCAGAACAGCAAATTGCCGTTCGGCAAGAGGGCCATCTTGCCTGGCTGGTAAATCTGCGCCGCCAGCGCCGAGCCCCCGTCGCCCGTATCGCCCTCCACGCCGGTTCCCGCCACCGTCTGGACTAAGCCGCCCGGCGTGATCTTCCGGATCTTCGCAAAGCCATCCGAAAAATAGAGCGTGCCATCGGGAGCCAGGAACAGCTCCTCCGCGGAGATCCGGGCGCTCTGCTTCGGCACGTTCTCCGCCGCCGAGCCGCCGCCGGCCTCCGACCCCGCATAAACACTGAGCGTGCCCGAGGCCGACTTATAGATCACGCCGTCGCGCGTACTAAAGTAAAAGTCCGTTTCACTGATCCGGGCCACGGCCACCGCCCGCATGGCCAGACTCTTGGACTCTGCCGCGGTCGCGCCGTCCAAGAGCTTCCCTCCCGCGATCGTCGTGATGATTTGGGCTTGGCCAATTCCTGGCCAAGCCGCGACCAGACAGAACAACGTCCGTCCGAACGCTCCTCGAAGGCGCCGCAACGCGCGCACTGATGCACTCATACTTGCTTATTCGCAAGTGAGCGGCAAAACGCGCGAAGATTCTTTCGAGCGGACGGTCCAGCGGGCGACGAGAGCAGTCAGGAAGGAGACGACGAAGCCCAGCAGAACATGATCGTAAGTCGCGTATCTTTCGGACTGCCAATACGGCACGACCGTGGCGAGGCAACCGGCCAGCCAGGCGAGTTGCATCCGCCAAGGCGACGTCGAACCCGGCCGTAACGCGCACGCGGCCAGCGCGCCGGCGAGCGGGACAAGCGGAAATGCCAGCCAATCGCAGACAATGCGTAGCTTCCAAACATCGCTGAAGTGGGCGACGGTCACCAGCGCCCCCACCACCGCCCAACGCTTCGTCCTGGTCGGCGGACCGGGCACGCCCTCCGCACACCAGTGCGCCGCCAGCCGCATCGAGATCAAGAGGGTGAAGGAAAGAATCAACAGCTTACGCCAGCCATATTGATGGCCAAGAACGGCGTAGGAGTAGTAGCTGGCGAGCTTCCGATGCACGCCCAGCGACGTGCCTCCGCCCACGGTCACCATGGCCGCCACCGTCACCAGGACGATCGGCAACGCGACCGCCAGCAGCAGTCGCCGTCCGCGGCGCGGGCCCGCCAATGAGGGCCCGAGGAGAAACAGCGGCGGCAGGGCCATCAGCATCAGCGGACGATCCAGCGCGGGCCAATGCCAAAGGTCTGAGCTCCAAGGGGCCACCCCATCGCTCTCGATTCGCTCGAGCGATCGGCCAATGCCAGCACTCGCGGAGATCGCGAGTCCAATCACCGCCACCAGCGATACCTTCAGCGGCAGCACTGACGTACGGGCCAGCGTCGCGAGATCGCCAATCGCCGGCGCCACCAACACCAGACAAAGCACGCTGGCGACGATCCTCTCCACCGGACTTGAGGAGTCGTGGACCAGCATCCACGATCGCTCCAGGCAGAAGGAGAACATCGAGACGAAAACGACGAACCACCCCCCCGCCCAAGCGGGCATCAGGAGCCGGCGGATAACGAAAGCCGGCCACGGACCTAATGCTCGCTCCATCGCGCTGTCGTCCGGATGCCCCAGCACGGCTGCGCCAAGGACCGCGACGTACAGGGCGAGGACTGACGCCAAGGCCCACGGATGGACGAGCCAAGTCCATGGATCGCCGACCTCCATCAGCAGGCAGAACTGAAGGATCGACCCCGCTGCTAAAACACCCGCGCCTTTCACCCCGCCATAGACTCCGGCGCCAGCCCGCCGGTTCCCGCCACTAGGCCAGCGCGAATGGCCGGTCGATCGAAGGACTTTGCGGCGTCATCAACTCCGCGCCAGACGCCGTGATCACCATGTCATCCTCCAGCCGCACTCCGAACTCACCCGGCAGATAAATGCCTGGTTCGTCGCTGAAGGTCATGCCCGGCTCCATGGGCAGCGGATTGTCCTTCACCAGATAGGGCCACTCGTGCCCGTCCATGCCCATGCCGTGGCCCACGCGATGCGTGAAGTACTTGTAGCCGGGGCCGTAGCCCGCGTCCTCAATCACTTTGCGCGCGGCCGCATCCACGGCGCCGCAGGCCACGCCGGGTTTGGCGGCCTTCAGTGCCGCGGTCTGCGCTTTCAGCACGTGGTCGAAGATCACGCGCATCTTGTCGCTCGCTTTGCCGAGCACGAACGTCCGGCTGATGTCGGACTGATAGCCTTCCACTGTGCAACCGCCGTCGATCAGCAGCAGCGTCCCTTCGCGAATCACCTGCGGCTTGGCCGAGCCATGCGGCAGCGCCGAGAACTCGCCCGTCTGCACGCCGGCATGGCCCACAAATCCCTGCTTCTGGTGCGCCGCCGACACGATGGCACTGAACTCTACCTGCGTCATGCCTTCGCGTAAAGAGCGGTACGCCGCTTCATAAGCGGCCAGCGTCACCGAAGACGCCAGCCGCATCAGCGCCAACTCGGCCGGGCTCTTCACCACGCGGCAACCGGCGGTGACGGGCGTGGCGCTCGCCACCGTCATGCCACGCGATGCCTTGGCGATGCCGTCCGCGAAGACAAACGGCACCTTCTCTTCCATGCCGATCTTGCCCGTGCTGATGCCCTTTTCCTTCAGACCCTTGGCCACCAGCAGATAGGGATCGGCGTCCTCGTGCCACACCAGCACGCGCGGATCCTTGCCACCGGGGCCGGTAGCAATCTGCTCGCGGGCACGCTCTTCTTCGAAGCTCGGCGCGACGTAGAAGGGCTCGCCCTTCACCGGAATCACCATCGTGAAGAGCCGTTCGCTATTGCCCCAGCGCACGTTGCTGAAGTAGCTGAGCGACGTGCCGCCGGTCAGGCAGATCGCGGACAGCCCATGCTGGTGCATCAGGCGGCGCGCCTTCTCCTGGCGCGCGCGTCGCTCGTCTACCGTAATCGGCACCGCCTCGCTCTTGCGATTCTTCAAACGGTTCAACGGGCCTGAGGTTTGGGAGAAAGCGGCTCCCGCCAGGGCGGCGGGAAGGAAGGCGCGACGGCGAATGGTCATTCTTTACTTTATCCGCAATTTTCGCCGCGCCGGCAAATCAGCGCACGATCAGATGCTTGGTTTCGCGCGTGGCGGCGCCCAGCGTCACCTTGGCACCGGCGGACAGCAGCCGCTCGAACGTCGCCGGATCCGAGAGATCGGCGTCGATCACGGGGAACACCCGATACTCGCCCGGCGGCAACTCCACCAGCCGATACGCCCCATCGATCACCGTCGTTCCGCTGCGCACCATCTCGCCCGCCGCGTTCACAGCCACCACCTGCACGTCGCCCAGCGGCTTCTCGGCCGGAGTCAGCACCTTGCCGACAATCTCCGAGGTGCCGTCCTCGAGCGTCACGATCACGTCGCCCGGCGGCTGCTGTGCCAAGTCCAGCCGATCCGCTGTCGTGACGTCGCCGTTCTGCACGGACTTCACGTAGTACCCGCTCGGCAAGCCATACACCATCACGCGATACGTCCCGCGCTCGATCGGCGTCACCGTGAAGCGGCCATCCGGGCCCACGCGCGCCGCCGGGCTTCCCGAGACCGAACTCAGCGGCTGCAGATACAGCGTCACCGACTCGGGCGCCCAATCCCCTTCCCCGCGCAAGCGCCCCTTCAACGTCAGATTGTTCTCCACCGACAGGCGCACGTCGCGCACGGCTCCCGCCACCGTCACCGCCGTCTGCCCCGTCCCGCGCATCTCGTTCTGCAAGCCGATGCCGTTCGCCCGCAACCGATACTCGCCGGCCGCCACATCGCGCAGCACGAACGTGCCGTCCGTCTGGCTCTTCGTGGCGCTGTGCTGGCTCATGGCCAATTGCAGGGCTTGATCGCGCGGCATCAGCGTCACCATGGCCGCGCCGCCCGCGCCACTCACCTGCCCGCTGACGTCGTACACCGGCACGCGCTTCAGCCGTACATCGACATCCTTCAGCACCGTGCCCGGCGCGAGATCGAGTGTGCGAGCCGAGGCGATATCCACTACACCAGGCGCCAATAACGGCACATACGCCATCCGCTGGCCGTCCACTTCGCTCGCCGGCTCAGCCACCGTCCGCGTCGCCGCCAGCAGATACTGCCCCGGACCCAGCCCCGGCATCTGATACTCGCCCCGCTCGTTCGTCATCGTGCTGTATTGCGGCGTCAGCATCCGGCGGTTCGTGCCGCCCCACATCGTCCACTTCAACGCCTGCAGCCGCACCATGGTCAGCGGCCGGCCGTCGGCGTCGGTGACGCGCCCGCTGACGGATGCCTGCCGATTCAGCTTCAAGTCCACGCCCTTCAGGCTCTCGCCCGGAATCAGCGAGAGCACCGTGATGCCGGACGGCACGACGACGTAGCCCGCGCGATCGGCGCGAATCTGATAACGGCCCGGCCCGAGCGCCGTCTGGAACTTACCTTCGGCATCGGATTGCAGCACGATCGGCGGCCGTTGGCCCGTCCGGGTGGCGGGCATTTGCGTCGAGTCGTAGAAGTCGTTGCCCAGCATGCCCACGCCGGGGTTGATGCCCATCACGATGGGAATCTGGGTGAGCGTAATGCGCACGCCCGCCACGCCCGCGCCGGAGGCAGCGTCAATCACGCGCCCTTCCAGGTTTCCATTTGGCGGGGAAGGCGGCTGGAAGGCGTAGGCGGCCACGGCCAGCACCAGCGAACAGCAGAGTCGCATCCTCTTCTATCGTAAGGGGGCGGCTCCGGTTGGTGCTACTCGACGATGGCCTGCATCACGGCGTTCTCAAAGTCGCGATCGAGTTGGCGGTTCGGATTATCCGTCTGGATCATCATGATGCCCACCACCTTCTCCTTCGGGTCGATCCAGAAATGCGTGCCGAACGCGCCATCCCAGCCGAAGCTGCCCTTCGAGACCCGTTGACCCGCCGCCACGGGATCGCTCACCACCTGCACGCTCAAGCCGAAGCCGCGGCCCGGCGCCCGCCCCGGCATCGTGTCCGGCACAAAGACGCTCGCCATCAGTTCCACCGTGCGCGGGCTCAGAATGCGCTGCCCGTTCCACTGTCCGCCATCGAGCAGCATCTGCGCGAAGATCGCGTAGTCCTCGGCCGTTGAGTACAAGCCGCCCGCACCCGACGAGTAGTTCGGCCCGTAGATGTTCAGCATGAAGTTCTTCGCGTCCAGGCGCGTGATCGCGTCCGGGGCGCGATGATAGCTCGTCACGAGGCGCGCCCGCAGTTCGCCCTCCGGATGGAACGTCGTCTCCTTCATGCCCAGCGGCCCAAAAAGGCGCTGTTGCAGGAACACTTCGAAGCGCTGGCCGGAGGCCACTTCCACCACGCGGCCCAACGTGTCGAACGCCGCGCCCGGGCTATACGTCCACCGCGACCCTGGCTGAAACTCGAGCGGCGCGCCCGCCATGCGCGGCACCACTTCGCCGATGCCATCCGTCGGCTGCTTGGGCGCCTTGGCCATCTCTGAGCTGCCGATCGGCCCGCTGCCCAGCCCCGAAACATGCGTCAGCAAGTCCTGCACGGTGATCTCGCGTGTCGCCGGCACTGTGTAATAAGGCGGAGGCGTATTCGCCGGCGTGCCCGGTGCACGCTCCTGCGCCACGGCCACCTTCAAGCCCTTGAACTCGGGCACAAAGCGCGACACCGGATCGTTCAGCCGCACCTTGCCTTCTTCCATCAGCATCAGGATCGCCACCGCCGCCACCGGCTTCGACATGGACCAGATGCGGAACACGGCGTTCTTCTCCATCGCCCGCTTGCCTTCCACATCCATCAACCCGTGCGTTTGCAGATGCGCCACCCGGCCCCGGCGCACCACCAGGGTCACCGCCCCCGTGATGTCGTGCGCCGCGATGTGCCGTTCCATCGTGTCCGCGATGCGGCCCAGCCGCTCCGGCGACAGACCCACCGTTTCCGGCTTCGCCGTCGCAATCGTCGCCGCGGCCATCGGCAGGGCTAGGGCGAGGCACAGGATCCAGAGTTTCTTCATGACTCCGGATTCTATCGCACGGCGTTTTTTAGTGATGGTGGGGGTGCGGATGAGGGTGCGGATGAGGCCCGGTGTCCGCGGTGGTGATCGTCAGTCGGCCGTGCTGCACGCCCTTGGTGGCGATGATGCCCTCGGCCAGTTGGCGAATGCGTCCCGCCGGCCCGCGCAGCACCAGCACTTCCAGGCAATTGTGATGGTCCAGATGCACGTGCAGCGTCGACACAACGAGGTCGGCATGCTCGTGCTGCATGGCCGTCAGCTTCTCGCTCAAGCTGCGCGTGTGATGGTCATACACCAGCGTGAGTGTGCCCACCGCCGGCTGATTCGGCTTCTCCGTCCGCTCGGTGATGAGGGCGTCGCGAATCAGGTCGCGAAAGCCCTCCGAACGATTGGCGTAGTTGCGCTTGGCCAGATAGTCGTCGAACTGCTGCAGCAGGTCGGCGTCAATCGCCACGCCGATGCGAGCCAGGTTGCTCATGCGATGAACTGGCGCAGATAGTTGCGGCTCACGCGCAGCGAATTCTCGCGCGCCTCGAGCGATCCTTCAAACGCGCGATCTTCCACTTCCACGCACACCGGGCCCGAATAGACTTCCGTTAGCACGGAGAAGAACTGCCCCCAGTTCACGTCGCCAAAGCCCGGCAGCTTGGGCGTGTGGAACTGATTCGGATGCGCGAAGACGCCCACCTGATTGCGCTTGTCGAGATCGATGCGCACGTCCTTGGCATGCACGTGGAACAGACGGTCCTTGAACTCGCGCAACGGCGCCAGATAGTCCATGTGCTGCAGGATGAAGTGCGACGGGTCGAAGTTCAGGCCGAAGTTCGCATCGGGCAAGTCTTCGTACATGCGACGCCACACCGCCGGCGAGATCGCCAGATTCTTGCCGCCCGGCCATTCGTCCTTCGTAAATGACATGGGACAGTTCTCAATGCCGATCTTGATGCCGTGGTCGGCGGCGTACTTCAGCAGCGGGCGCCACGTCTTCAAAAAGCGCGGCCAGTTATCGTCGATGCTCTTGGTATGGTCGCGGCCCACAAAGGTGTTCACCACGCCCAGCCCCAATAACGACGCGGCTTTGATCACCTTCTTGATGTGCTCGGTATAGACCTTCGCCTCTTCCAGATTGGCGGTCAGCGGATTCGGATAGTAGCCCAGGCCGCTGATCGAAACGCCGTGCTTGGCCATCAACTCGTTCACGCGCGCCGCATCCGCTTTGGTGAAGCCCACCACGTCGATATGCGTGATGCCGGCGTAACGCCGCTCCGCTTTGCCTGGCGGCCAGCACATCACCTCCACGCAATCGAAGCCCTCGCGGGCGGCAAACGTCACCACTTCTTCCAGCGACCGATCCGGCAGGATCGCGCTTACGAATCCCAGTTGCAGCATGAGCCTCTTATTCTCCCTTGATCCGCAGGTTCCGGAAAGAGCCGCGCTCAAAAAACGACCCCACGCCCACGCGCCCTTCCGTCAGGCTCAGGTCGTAAGCCTCCATCGACGGGTTCTTCTTGCCGTCCACTTCCACCCACGCATGCGCGCCCTGCACCATCAGCTTCACCTTGGTCCAGTCTTCGGTGGGCAGCGTGGAGTCGCCCAGGCGATTGCTCATCCGCACGCGCTCGCCGCCATAGACATGGAACATGCCGTTGTGCACTACCTGCTTATCCGCGCGATCGAAGGACAGATGCGCGTAGTTGAAGTGAGCCGCGTCCTGCCACGCATAGACCAGGATCAACGACTTGCCCTCGGTCCGCTTCACCTCGACTTCCATCGTCACCTTCTTGAACGGCGACGTCTTGGCCAGCGCATACTGCATCGGCCGTCGCGGTTCAGGCTTCGCCGGACCGATCTTGAGCATCTCGAGCAGGTTCGGCTCCGCCTTCCACTCCGCGGCTACCGGCACCTCCCACTCATATCCGAGGGCAGACACCGTCTCCCACTTCTTCGCACCCTCCGCCGCAATCAACGCGGCCACAGCCATCGCCGCGGCAAACAGATAACGCATGCGGCTATTCTACGCCCATTGTTGAAGGGTGAAGACTGCGGAATCAAAACCTGATCAAGACCAATCGAGCCGGGGCAATTGACAGAACGTTAGCAAAATCAGCCAGTTAGTTTTTGTGGCGGAACGCTGAAGGCGGTCAGAATCAAAACCCGATCAAAAGTTTCCTTGCCGATAGCAAGCGCCCAATCATGGAGGGCTCAGTCGGAGTGAGTTTAACCAATGGACGCTCCGTGCCGACGCACTGCGGCGCGCTAACTGATGATCTGCTTCACCGGATCGCCGTAGACGTCGGTGAGGCGCATGTCGCGGCCGCTTTGGCGATAGGTGAGGCGCGTGTGGTCCAGGCCGACCAGGTGCAGGATGGTGGCGTGCAGGTCGTGGACGCTTACCGGCTGTTCCTCAGCCTTGTAGCCGAACTCGTCGGTGGAGCCGATCACTTGCCCGCCTTTGATGCGCGCGCCGGCCATGAAGATCGACATCGCGCCGGGGTTATGGTCTCGCCCCAGGCCGCGCTGCGAGATCGGCATGCGGCCGAACTCGCCTTGCCACACCACCAACGTGGAGTCCAGCAAGCCGCGCGCTTTCAGATCATCGATCAGACCCGCAATCGGCGCATCCACCTCGGCCGCGTGCTTCGTATGGTTGGAGCGCACATCGTCATGCGCGTCCCAGGTGTCGGTATTTTGATTGCCGAGCCCGCCGTGATAGAGCTGCACGAAACGCACGCCGCGTTCCACCAAGCGCCGCGCCATCAGGCACTGGCGGCCAAACGGTTCCGTCACCGCATTGTCGAGGCCATAAAGCTTGCGCGTGGCCGGAGTCTCGGCCGTGATGTCGACGGCTTCGGGCGCCGTGGCCTGCATGCGGAAGGCGAGTTCATAAGAGGAGATGCGGGCGGAGAGTTCGGTGTCCGAAGCGCGGTCCGCCGCGTCGAGCGTGTTCAGTTTCCCTAGGAGCGCGAGCCGCGCGCGCTGCTCCTGTTCACTTACGCCCGCCGCGGGGCGCAGGTCAAAGATCGGGTCGCCCGCGGAACGGAACACCGTGCCCTGATAGGCCGCGGGCATGAAGCCCGCCGACCAGTTCGACGGTCCCCCGAAGGGGCCGCCGCGCGCATCGTAGATCACCACAAAGCCCGGCAGATTGCGCGATTCCGAACCCAGCCCGTACGTCACCCAGGACCCCAAGCTCGGATGGCCCATCCGGATCACGCCGCTCGAAAGAGCGTACGCGGCCTGCACATGGTCATTCGACTTCGAATAACAGGAGCGAATCACCGCCAGCTCATCGGCGCGCGCGCCAATGTTCGGAAACAACTCCGACACTTCCAAACCGCTCTGGCCGTAGCGTTGGAAGGTGAACGGACTCGGCATCAGCGGGCCCGGATGGCCTTGCCGCACGACGACGTCGCCTTTGCCCGAAAGGGGTTGCCCCGCGTACTTGTTGAGCAGGGGCTTGCGGTCAAAACTGTCCACATGAGAGACGCCGCCCATCATGAAGAGAGAGATGACGGCTTTGGCGCGCGGAGCGAAGTGCGGGCCGGTTTGGCGTTCCGCCGCCAGCAGGTCGCCGAGCGCGAGTCCGCCGATGCCCGCGCCAGCTTCGAAGAGGAGTTGCCGCCGTGTCATTGCGCCAAGATCATATCAAGCCTGTGTCCCGAGCATCAGGGGGTCTGCGCTACAATCAGGAACGTAAGGAGGTATTCGATGGGCCCAGTTGGCGTTCAAGAGATGATCATCATCTTTATCGTCGCGCTCGTCGTGTTCGGGCCGAAAAAACTCCCCGAACTCGGCAAGACCGTTGGTAAAGCGCTCACCGAATTCCGCCGCGCTCGAGACGAACTGAAATACACGTTCGACCGCGAAATGCAGGCGATCGAACGGGAGAGTTCTACCGTTAAGCAGGAAATTCAGAAGCACGTGGACGAGATCAACACCTCGGCCAACGACTATCCGCATGACCATTATCACGATGGGAACGGGTACGGAAATGATGCTTACTACGATAACTACGACAGCTATTCGTATCACTCTGAAGGCACCGGCTCCACGGAAACCGCTCTCTCCGAAACGACCGCCGACACCGTAAGCGCTTCCGCATCTTCGGGCGCCGACAACTCGCACCCCGCCACCGATGTGGCGGCGGCTACCCCGCCGCCGTCCGGTCCGGAGGGCACCGTGGCCATTGGCTCGGAAACCGGTGAAAACCGGAACGAAGGCGATCAGCGTCCGCGCAATCCACGCGGGCCCGCGGTCGTCGCTTAATGCGCTTGGAGCCTCCGCCCCGCGGAACGCGAGAACACTCGGAACGTTGAAACCACATGCCGGAAGAAATCCATCCCGACGGCGAGTCGCCGTCGATCGTTCCCGATTCGTCCGCTTATCAGGACGCCGATCAATCAGCTGGCGGTACGGCCTCACCTGCCGTCGCCAGCCCGCCACCCCCGTCGTCGGGATCTTCCAGCTCCAGTAGTGATGACGATGAAGACGATGACGGCATGCTCCGCATGTCGTTTCTCGAGCATCTCGAGGAACTTCGCAGCCGGCTACTGAAGTGTTTGGCCGGCTTGGGTATCGCCTTCATGTTGGCGCTCATCTTTGCGCCGCAGATGTGGGTACTGGTGCAGCAGCCCGCCGAAACCGCGTTGCGCGACCTGGGCTTTGCCCCCCGCCTGATTCAACAAAGCCCGATCGACGGCTTCATGACCATCTATGTGAAGCTGCCGATGCTGGCCGCCATCTTCCTGGCTTCGCCCTGGGTGTTATGGCAGGTTTGGAGCTTTGTGGCGCCGGGGCTGTATCAGCGCGAACGTCGTTTTGCCGGTCCGTTTGTTTTGACTTCGGCGGGCCTGTTTATTAGTGGCGGATTATTCGCTTACTTTGTCGCCTTCCGTTTTGGCCTGAAATTTCTGTTAGGCGTCGGTAAGGATATTAAGGTCGAGCCGCTGATCTCGATCGTCGAATATCTGGATCTATTCATCAACGTGACGCTCGGCGTCGGCATCGTTTTTGAAATTCCGATCCTGATCTTTTTCCTGATTATGCTTCGGCTGACGACGCCGAGGTTCCTGATCGAGCATTCCCGCTACGCCATTCTGGGCATTGTGGTGGTGGCCGCCGTGGTCACGCCCACACCCGACGTGGTGAACCTGATGATCTTCTCGCTGCCCATGATTCTGCTGTACTTCGTGGGCGTATTCGCGGGCTGGATTCTCACGCTCAAGCGCGACGGCAAGAGCTTCCCGTGGCTGAAGGTGATTCTCTGGATCGGTCTGCCCTTAGTGCTCACCGGCGGGATTACCGTTTGGTTAATGGTGGCGAAGTTCGGTTATCGGTTCATCTCGCAGTGGCCATTTCTCCTGAAATAGCGGACGGCATTTAACAAGTAGGCGCAAATTTCGGTTATGTTAAAAGGGTCTGGGTAACCATGGACCTTGAAAAAGCCATCCGCGATTTGTTGGCTGAACGCGACCGGATCAACGGGATTATTCTGCAGTTGGAATTAATGCAGAAACGCCAAGTGGCGCCGCCGCAGAAGCAACGGGGCCGCAAGAGTATGTCGGATGAGGAGCGGGCGGAAGTGTCCGCGCGCATGCGGCAGTATTGGGAGTCGCGGCGCAAAGCCAAGCAGCCGCAGGCTGAAACTAGTTCTTCTTAAAGAACCAAAGCCAGAAATACTGCTCTCCGGCGCCATGACGATGGCGGGGTTCAAAGCCGCAGCGCTCGGCCATCTCCACCACCTGCTCGTCGGAGAACGGCACGCCGAGCCAAGTATCATCGGGCTGAGTTTCCATTGAGGCGTCGCCTTGGACCTGGAACTTAAACAGCGCCCCCGGCCGTAATAGCCGATTTACTTCGCGGACATAATTCTCGATCACTTCCCGGCTGGGAATGTGCTGGAAAACGATGGTGGAAAAAGCGAAGTCAAATTGCCCCGGCACGGGCGATAAGTCCATGCCGTTATTCTGGTAAACGTGAGCATTAGGATGATGCCGCAGCGCCTGCCGCGCCATGGCAATCATTTCCCCGGAAACATCGACCGCGTGGACTTCGCCGAAGACATTGGCTAACGCACGAGTTACCCGCCCGGCGCCACAGCCGATCTCGAGCACCCGCATCTCCTTCGGCGGCTTGCCCTGGCAGATGTTGATCATGTCGTTCAGGATCTGCTCGCGGACGGTCTGCTCGCCGGAGGCGAAGAACTCTTCGTCGCTCCAATTTTCCTGCGCCGTCTGGACGTAATAGCGGGCGTTTTCTTTCGCCCGGGCATCCCAGTCGGCTTTCATCTTTTCGAGTTGCTTCTGAAGTTCCACCAGACTCCAGTTTAACGAACCGTCCGTTAGGTGCGGAACATGATCTCTTCGCTCTCGAAATTGCGGACGGCGAAGAAGAAGCAGATGCCGGCGTAGGTGATGTTGGCGAAGAAGGTGATCAGGAAGGTGGCCCAGGTGAAGTCGCCCTGGAGGATGGCTTTGAGGAGTTGGCTGGCGTTGAAGATGGGGATCAGCGAGAGCGCGGGGCTCAGCTCCATGCCGGGCAGGCCGCCCAGCAGCGAGGGCAGGATCACCAGCAGGAGCAGGGGCGTGAGGTAGCTTTGGGCTTCCTTGAAGCCGCGGGCGAAGCAGGCGATGGCGATCATCAGGGCGCCGGCCATCAGGGCGACGGGGAAGACGGTGAGGATGAGGAGGGCGAGCGTGCGGCCGTCGAAGACTGCGTTGCCCAACATGGCGCTGAGCTTGGGATTGTCCATCATGGTGCTGCTGCGCATGGAAACGAACAGGCTCATCAGGGTGAGCAAGGCCGTGGCGTAGAGGGCGACGACCGTGGCGAGCGTTTTGCCAAGGACGATTTCGGCGCGCGAGGCGGGCGAGGCCAGCAGGGCTTCGATGGTTTTGCGCTCCTTCTCGCCGGCGGTCATGTCGACGGCGGGGTGCATGCCGCCGGAGAACATCAGCAGGATGACGATGTAGCCCAGCAGGGTGCCGAAGATGAAGCCGCCCATCTTACGGTCGCTGGCGAGGTTGACGCGCTTGACGGCGAAGGGGGTGAGGACGGTGGCGGGGAGTCCGGCGGCGGTGAGGTTGGCGCGGACGCGCTCTTCCTTCACTTCGGCGAAGGCGCCGCGGAGCTTCTCGCCGGCCATGGTGGAGGCGCCGCGCGTGGCGTCCAACAGGATGCGGATCTCCGCGCCTTCCTGCTCGATGGCGGCGGCGACGCGCTTCTGTTCCACGGCGTCGCGAAGGTTGGCTTGCACCACGGCACGAAGGCCGGCGCGGGCGATGGCGGCGGTGACTTCGGGCGAAGACGCCGAGGCGAGAACGCCGACGGTGGTGGCTTCGGCTTCCGACTTCTTGCCCGTCATTTCGATGAACTTGCTGACGCCCAGGCCGATGAGCGGGAAGGCGACCAGCGGCAGCAGGATCATGGTGACGAGCGTGCGGCGGTCGCGCAGCAGGTCGATCACTTCGCGGTGCAGGATGGTGAGGACGAGCGAGAGGCGCAAGCTAGGCCACCTCGCGATCGAGCAGGTCGAGGAAGACTTCGCGGAGGCGCTGTTTGCCGGTGGCGGCGCGGAACTGGTCCATGGTGCCGGTCATGCGGAGGCGGCCCTCGTTGATGACGGCGATGCGATCGCAGAGATACTCGGCTTCTTCCATGATGTGCGTGGAGTAGATGATGCAGTGGCCGTCGCGGCGCGCTTCGCGGATGAAGCTCTCGACGATGCCGGAGGTGACGACGTCGAGCGTGGCGGTGGGCTCGTCGAAGATGAGGATCGGCGGATGGTGGATCAGGGCGCGGGCGATGGCGGCCTTTTGCTTCATGCCGGAGGAGAGCTTGTCGAGCCGGGAGTCGGCGAAGTCGCGCATGCCGAGGCGCTCGATCAGTTCGCCGCTGCGGCGCTTGAGTTCGGGCTCGGGGACCTGCGAGAGGCGGCCGAAGAAGAGCATCAACTCGCGCGGCGTCATGCGCGGGTACAGGCCCATGTCGCCCGAGAGAAAGCCGATGGACTCGCGCACGCGGGGCGCGTCAGTCACGACGTCAAAGCCGTTCAGCCGCGCGCGTCCGCCGGTGGGGGACAGCAACGTGGCGAGGATGCGCAGGCAGGTGCTTTTGCCGGCGCCGTTCGGACCCAAAAGCCCAAAGATCTCGCCGGGGGCGACCTCGAAACTGACTTCATTCACGGCGTGAACGATGCCGCGCTTCTTCTCCCGGAAGCTACGGCTCAACGAATCCACTTCGATCACTTGGTCTTCCGATCTTAGCGGGTTCAGGGGCCCTGGATTATTTCTCCAGGAGGAAGTTGCCGATGACCAGCGAGTCGATGCCGCTCGAGTAGAAGCTGCGGACGGCGTCGCGTGGAGTGCAGACGATGGGGTCGCCGAAGAGGTTGAACGAAGTGTTGTAGACGACGGGCAGGCCGAGCGTCTTGCCGGCTTCGAGGAGCAGGCGGTGATAGAGGGGGTTCTCGGCGGCGTCGACGGCGTGGAGGCGGATCCAGCCGTCGCCCAGGATGGCGCTGGCGAACTTGTCGCGGTAGGCGGGCTTCACTCGGCTCAGCGTGGCGAGATGGCCGGCGTTCTGGCCGACTTCGAAGTACTCGCCGGCGAGTTCAGCGGGCACGGAGGCGGCGAACTTGCGGAAGCCTTCGCGGTGCTTGATGAACTCGTTCAGGTTCTCGGTGGCGTAAGGGTCAAGGGGCGAAGCGAGGATGCTGCGATAGCCGAGCGCGCGGGGGCCGAACTCCATGCGGCCCTGCATCCAGGCGACGATTTTGTTTTCCGCGAGGCCCGCGACGACCTGGGCGACCATGTCGTTCGAGGTGGGGAGCAGACGGAAGCCGAGCTTGCAGTTCTCGACGACGCGCTTGATCTCTTCGGCCGAATAGCTGGGGCCCAAGGCCATGGTGGAGAAAGCGATGCGCTTCGCTTCACGGAGCGATTCGTGCCAGGCGTTCGCGGCGGCGCCGAGGGCGGTGCCGGCGTTGCCCGCGGCGGGCTGCACGAAGACGCGCTTCCAGTGGCCACTGTTTTCGAGGGCGGCGACGAGCATGGCGTTCTGGAAGAGGCCGCCGGCGAGGCAGAGGTTTTCGCCCTGGCCGGCGAGGCGGATGACGGTCTCTTCGACCACTTTCTGCAGGGAGGCGGCGACGTCTTCCGGGGCGGCGCCGGCGAGTTGGTCGAGCTTGCCGAGGTCATCGAGGCGCGCCCAGTTACCGGCGCTGGATTCGATCAAGCCGGCGATCTGGTCGCGGTAGCGGGGCTGTCCGGCAGCGGACATCCATTGGACTTTGTGTTCGTCGGCGTTGGGGGTGAAGCCGAGCAGGCGGGTGACGCGGCTGTAGAGTTCGCCGAGCGAATCGGGGAAGACGGCTTCCTGACGGAGGGTGAGCGTGGTGCCTTGGCCGTGCCAGAGGCCGCCGCAACGGGAGTCGCCTTTGCGGTCGAGCGTGAGGACGGTGGCTTCGGAGAAGGGAGACAGGAAGTAGGCCGAAGCGGCGTGGGCGCGGTGATGGTCCACCAGGGCGATGCGGGCCTTGGGGAAGCGGCTGCGCAGATCGAGGTGGAGGCGCGTATCGAAGGGACGGGCAATGGCGATCCAGCCGATGTCGGCGGGCGTCGCGCCGGCCAGCGCGAGGCAGGCGTCGAGGGCCGCATCGGGCAACTGACCGGGCGGCGTGTGACGGAGCTTATCTTCTTCGAGCGCACCGAGAAAGGCGCCGTCGCGCAGAATGGCACATGCGGCGTCGTTTTCGAGGCCGCCAATTCCTAGGATCGTCATGAGTTAAACCTTCTTCAAGCGTTCGATCGCACGTTCACGGCCGATGCAGACAAAGACCATGAAGGCGGAGGGGCCAACGGCCTGGCCACTGAGGGCGGCGCGGCTGGCGTTGATGAGCAGGCCGGGTTTGACGCCGCGGTCGGCGGCGAGTTTCCGAAGTTCTTCTTCGCAGCCGGCTTCGGTGAAGTCGGGGCGGGCGGCGAGGCGGTCGCCGAGTTCGCGCAGGAGTTCGCGAGCTTGGGGCTGATTGAGTTTGTCGAGCGCGGTGGGCTCGATTTCAAAGTCGTCAAAGAAGTAGGCGCGGCCGCGGGTGGCGAAGTCGTGGAGCGAGGTGAAGCGCTGGCGCACGGCGTCGACAGCGATGCGGAAGCGTTCTTCGTCCGGCTGCGGCGGCAGCGAAGGCTGAATGAGCGGCAGCAGTTCGTCCAGAGGGATGCTGCGCAGATGCTGGCCGTTGAGCCACAGGGCTTTGGCATCGATGGGCGATTCTTCAGAGAAATTGACGACGGCATTCGAACGGTTGATGCCTTCGAAGCCGAAGGCATCGATGAGTTCCTGGCGGCTCATTTGCTCGCGATCGTTCTTGGGGGACCAGCCGAGCAGGCAGAGGAAGTTCACGTAAGCGTGCGGCAGGAAGCCGGCATCGCGATAGGTGGTGACGCTGACGACGGGGCCGTGTTTGCGCTTGGAGAGCTTGGAGCCATCGGGGGCGATCAGGAGCGGCAGATGGGCGAACTTGGGCGTTTCGCCGCCGAGAGCTTCGAAGATGAGGACGTGCTTGAAGGTGTTGGTGAGGTGATCCTGCCCGCGGATGATCTGGGTGATCTTGAGATCGGCATCGTCGGCGCAGGAGGCCAGATGGTAAGTGGGCATGCCGTTGGAGCGGAGGAGGGCGAAGTCCTCAATGTCCTTGGCGAGCTTGGTTTGTTTGCCGTAAACGGCGTCGTGGAAGGCGACGACGTGCTTTTGGTTTTCGTCGCGGGGGACGCGGAAGCGAAGGACGAAGGGTTCGCCGGCGGCGGCGCGGCGGTCGCTTTCGGCGTCGGAGAGTTCGCGCATACCGGGGTTGAAGAGCCAGCCGCCTTCGGCCGCGGGTTCGTCTTCGGTGCGGGCGGGGGTGAAGTCGCGGTAGGCGAGGCCTTTGAGGCGGATGGCTTCGGCAGCGGCGCGGTGGAGTTCGAGGCGTTCGCTTTGGCGGTAGAACTCGTCCCAACCGAGGTCGAGCCAGTTGAGGCCGTCGAAGATGGAGTCGATCGAGGTTTGGGTGTTGCGTTCGACGTCGGTGTCGTCGAGGCGAAGGATCATGGTGCCGCCGTTGTGGCGGGCATAGAGCCAATTAAAGATGAAGGTGCGGGCGCTGCCGATGTGCAGGTAGCCGGTGGGTGAGGGAGCGAAGCGAACGCGGAGCATGCTGGAACCTTCAGGATAGCAATTTGACGAAACGAACCCGGGAGTTATTGATTTGATTCGACTTGTGAAAGTCGCGCCCCGAAGCGAGGGCGTTTGGCGCCCTCATTACAGGTTAGCAGATGGAGGGAAGCGGCTTCATGGTAAATGATTGGTTCTAATGGGGATATGGGTGGGGAACGGCCCTGCCGACGCCAGCGAGGACAGTCCCCCGGAGTGGCGCTAGGCGTAGATGCCGCGGAGTTTGATGGCGGCGACGACGCGGTCCAGGGCGAGCATATTGGCGGCGGTGCGGTTGTCGACGTTGTGCTTCTCGCCGTAGGCGACGACGTCTTTGAAGCTGGTGACCATGATTTCTTCGAGGCGCTGGTTGACCATTTCTTCGTTCCAGAAGTAGCCCATGCGGTCCTGGACCCATTCGAAGTAGGAGACGGAGACGCCGCCGGCGTTGGCGAGGATGTCGGGAATGATGAAGATGTTGTTTTCGCGGAGGATGGGGTCGGCGCCGGGGGTGGTGGGGCCGTTGGCGCCTTCGCAGATGACTTTGGCGCGGATTTGGGGGGCGTTGCGCGAGGTGATGACGTTCTCCTTGGCGGCCGGGAGGAGGATGTCGCACTCGAGGGTGAGGGCTTCGTCTTTGTTGACGTTGTCGGCGCCGGGGAAGTCGATGATGGAGCCGGTTTCGCGGCGGTATTGGGTGAGCTTTTCGACGTCGAGGCCGTGCTGGTTGTAGACGGCGCCGTCCCACTCGACGATGCCCACGATCTTGAAGCCGGCTTTGGCCATGAGGCGGGCGGCCATGCCGCCGACGTTACCGAAGCCCTGAATGATGACTTCGGCTTCGCTGGGTTCTTTCTTGAGGCGGGCGAGGGCTTGCTGGCAGACGATCATGCAGCCGCGGCCGGTGGCTTCGGTGCGGCCCCGGCTGCCGCCGAGGGAGACGGGCTTGCCGGTGACCACCGCGGTGGTGGCTTGGCGACGGTTCATGGAGTAGGTGTCCATGATCCAGGCCATCATGCGTTCGTTGGTGCCGAGGTCCGGGGCAGGGATGTCGATTTCTGGGCCGATCATTTCGATGATCGCGGAGGTGTAGCGGCGGGTGAGGCGTTCGAGTTCGGCCTCGGACATGATGGACGGGTCACAGATGACGCCGCCTTTGGCACCGCCATAGGGGATGTTGACGACGGCGCATTTCCAGGTCATCCAACTGGAGAGGGCGCGGACTTCGTCGAGGTTGACGTCGGGGGCGAAGCGGATGCCGCCTTTGGCCGGACCGCGGGCGATGGAGTGCTGGACGCGATAGCCGGTGAAGACTTCGAGGCGTCCGTCGTCGAGCAGGACGGGGATGGCGACGGTGACTTCGCGGGTGGGGGTGGCGAGCATTTTGCGCATGCCATCGTCGAGGCCAAGCAGCGTGGCCGCCTGATTAAAGCGGGTCTCGGCGGAGATCCAGGGGTTCAGTTCACTGGCGGGCACAGTCGACGGGGCTTCTGCGATCATGGAGGTTACCTCTTGGCCATTATGTCATCGAGTCTTGATTCCACCCGCCGTGAGTGGTTGGCCGGCGCGGCGGTACCTTTCTGGCCGTTTTGGCCGTTCAACCCGAAGAACCAGAAGATCGCCGGCGTGCGGTTCGACATTGTGCGGAACGGCAAGTCGCACCATCGCTATTTCCACGTGCATGGGAATGAGACGTCGGCGCGGGAATTACTGTACGACCATATGCGGAAGTACAAGGGCACGGGCTTTACGGTGAACAGCCTGGAGCGGCAGGTGCCGGTGGGGGCGTTGCAGATCGACCCGAACCGGATGTTTTCGCGCGAGGGCGCCGAGCGGAGTCTGCGGCGGGTGAATGCGAATTATGCGGAAGCCGAGTTGCAGAATGCTTTGATCTATCTGGAGCGCGACCGGAAGAAGTTTGTGAAGGCGATTCTGCCGCCGGAAGGCGGGCTGCTGATCGCGCTGCACAATAACAGCGCGGGTTATTCGGTGGAAACCGAGGTGCCGATTTCCGACGAGGTGTCGCTGGCCGATGCGAAGAATCCGCATGAGTTCATGCTGACGACGAGCCGGCCGGACTTTGCGATTTTGAAGACGTCGCCGTTTAACGTGGTGTTGCAGGATAAGGCGCCGCCGGACGATGACGGGTCGCTTTCGCGACTGTGCACCAAGCTGGGCGTGCGGTACGTGAATATCGAAGCGGCGCTGGGGAACGTGGAGGGGCAGCGGCGAATGCTCGATTGGGTGGAGACGAAGCTTCCCTAAAACCTGATACTTTAGCGGCTATGCGTTTGATGCTTGCCGCTTTGAGTTTGTGTGTGGCCCAAGCCGCCACGGTGCTGGTGCTCGACAAGGAAGGCCAGGTTCGCGAAGTGACGACGAACCTGAAGGCCATCAAGGTGGATGCGCGGACGATTCCACTGGCGCAGATTCTGTCGGTGCATTCGGGCGAGGCGGCGTCGGCGAGCGAACAGGCGAAGATCGACAAAGACTTGCCGATTCTGGCGGCGGCGGATCAGAAGGGGGCCGATCGCGCGGCGCGCGATGCGGCGACTGCGGAACTGGTGGCGATCGGTCTGCCGGTGATGACGCCGTTGCTGAAGGCCTATAAGGACACCGATCAGCACGAGCCGAAGCCGCTCTATCGTTTGTTCGAGCGCATCATTCCCAGCCATGCCGATCAACTGGACCGCACGCTGAGCATGGTGAGGCTGACCAACGGCGAGACGATCCGGGGCAAGGTGCAGGCGTTTGATGAAGCGGGGTTGAACTGGGCGACGATCCGGCGGTTGGCGGTGAAGCAGAAGTCAGTGACGCGCAACGTGGAGGTGCATTCGCTCGAGCACTGCACAAAGATCGAGTGGTTCGATACCGGTGTGGGACTGGTGGAAGGCTCGAAGATCGATACGAAGGCGAATGGTTTTACGCGGTTGTCGTGGGAGACGGATGGTTGGGCGACCGATCCGGATGGCTTGCAGAAGCCGGGCCCGAACTACAAGACGAATCTGGTGGACGGGCAGCCGTTCGGCGCGCTGGTGGGGCGCGTGAATACGGGCGAGATGTTTCTGCTGGGGAAGATGGCGCTGAAGCAGGGTTTGGGCAACGGACGCCTGATGATGGCGGTGAACGATAACGGGCATTGGCAGAACAACCTGGGCCGTTATCGCGTCCGTCTGGTGGCGACGGACGCGTACGATCTGGGCGATCCGCGGTAGTTAGTAGAGACGGTCGCGGTAGCCTTCGGCGACCATCTTTTCAATTTGTTCGGCGGAGTCGGCGACGTCGATCTGGTCTTTCAACATGCGGCCGTAGGAGGGTAGTACTTCGCGATTCACCTTATAGGTTTCGTCCCAAAGATGGGAGCGCATGAGGGCCTTGGCGCAATGCAGGAAGGCTTCGTGCAGGGTGATCAGCAAGGCTGATTTGGGCTGCTTGCCTTGGACATTCCAGAGGGCGAGGACGGCCGGGTCAGTCGTGATGCGGGCGGAGCCGTTGAGGCGGAGGGTTTCGTCGACGCCGGGGACGAAGAAGAGCAGACCGACTTGCGGGTTCTCGAGGATGTTCTCGAGCGAGTCCAGACGGTTGTTGCCGGGCCAATCGGGGAGAGCGAGCGTGGTGTCGTCGAGGATCTTGACGAAGCCGGGCGCGTCGCCACGGGGGGTGACGTCAGCGCCTTGCGAGGATTGGGTGCCGAGACAGAGGAACGGCGAGAGCGCGATGAAGTTGCGGCAGTGGTCATCGAGGCGGCGCAGGACTTTGAGGCGGGCGCGCTCGATGGCGGGGGCGTAACAGGTGCGGAGTTCGTCGTGCGTCATGCCCAGTACTCCTCGCCGGCGACGAGATTCTTCTTGAGGAAGTCCGGGTTGATGTCGAGGCCGAGGCCGGGACCTTCGGGGAGCTTGAGGCGGCTGTTCTTCACTTCGGGCGGGGTGCCGGCGGCCATGCCTTCGATGTAGCGGGTGGGGCGGCCGAGAGCGCTTTCGGAGCGGTAGAAGTTCTGGATGGAGGCGCCGAAGTGGGCATTGGCGTAACAGAGGACGAGCGAACCGACGTTGTGCAAGGCCACCGGGACGCGGCTTAAGGCGGCGTAGTCGGCGATCTTCTTGGCACCGGTGAAGCCGCCGCAGAAGGCGAGGTCCGGGTGGACGATGTCGGCGACGTGGTGGTCGATGAAGGGCTTGAAGCCTTGCACCATCTCGAGCTTTTCGCCGGTGAGGATGGTGAGACGGGTGCCTTGCTTGAGGGCGAGCCAGCCATCGGAGTAAGCGGGGTTCATGGGGTCTTCGTAGAAGAGCGGGTTCATGGGTTCGACGGCTTTGGCGACGGCGAGGGCGCTGGGCAGGTCGAGTTCGTTGTGGCAGTGGACAGCGATTTCAATGTCGTTACCGAGGGCTTCGCGGGCGTTCTGATAGGCCTGGGCGACGCGGCGGACTTGCGCGCCGTCGAGGGTGCCGTTGATGTAGCGGCCCATCTGGACACCGATCATCGGGTGGATGTCGCATTTGAAGGTGGTGAAGCCTTCGGGCTGGGCTTTGACGCGGGCGGCGAAGGCTTGGCAGGAACCTTTATCGAGCATGTTCATGCCGACGCCGTGGGAATAGAGTTGGATGGCGTCGCGGAAGGGGCCGCCGAGGAGGCTGCTGACGGGCTGGCCGGTGATCTTGCCGGCGAGGTCCCAGAGGGCCATGTCGATGCCGCTGATGGTGGGGACGTTCGCCATGTAGGTGTGCATCAGCGTGGTGAGGTTATGGAAGTGGACCTCGATGGCGAGCGGGTCACGGCCGATGAGGTATTGCTTCATCGTTTCGATGCGGGCGCGGGCCATGGGGCCAGTGACGCCAGCTTCGCCATAGCCGGTGAGACCGGCGTCGGTGTCGATGCGGATGAGGCAGTTGCCGGCGATGCCTTTGATCTGCATCGCTTTTACGGCCGTAATTTTGACTGTCTTGGCGAGGGGCGCGGCGTAAGTGGCGAGGGGCGTGATGGCGGCGGGGAGCGTGGCCGCGAGGCGCATCAGGGTACGGCGAGTCATGCGGGTAGCGTATCACCCTGCGATGATGTGTAGGATGCGGACGCTGCTGCTTTCTCTGGTTGGGCTGATGGTGTGGGGACAATCGCCGGAGGCGCGGGTGAAAAAGATTCGCGACGATGCACGGTACGCGAAGGCGACGGCTTTTCTGCAAACCGACTACGACTTATTCGTGCGCGAGTTGATTGAGCTGACGGAGATTCCGGCGCCGCCCTTCAAGGAGAAGGTGCGGGCGGAGGCGTATCTGGCGAAGCTACGCGGGCTGGGCCTGACGGATGTGGAGATGGATGCGGAAGGTAATGTGATGGGAGTGCGGAAGGGGCGGGGGAATGGTCCGCTGCTGGCGGTGCTGGCGCATCTGGATACGGTGTTTCCGGAAGGCACGGACGTGCGGGTGAAGCGCGAAGGGACGCGGCTGACGGCCCCGGGCGTGGGGGACGATACGCGGGCGTTGGCGCTGCTGCTCGAAGTGATCCGAACGATGGATGCGGCGAAGTTCGAGACCGATGGGGACGTGCTGTTCGTGGGGAATGTGGGGGAGGAAGGCGAGGGGGATTTGCGGGGTGTGAAGTACTTACTGACGAAGGGTAAGTATGCAGGGCGGGTGAAGCAGTTTGTGTCGTTCGATGGCGGGGAGCAGGGGCGGATTGCGAACGGGGGAACGGGGAGCAAGCGGTATCGGGTGACGTTCAAGGGTCCGGGGGGACATAGCTACGGCGCCTTTGGCTTAGTGAACCCGGCGTTTGCGATGGGAAACGCGATTGCGAAGTTTGCGCAGATGAAGGTGCCGGCGAAACCGAAGACGACTTACAACGTGGGGGCGGTGAGCGGTGGGACTTCGGTGAATTCGATTCCGTATGAGGTGTCGATGTTAGTGGATTTGCGGAGCGAAGCAAAGGATGAGCTGAGTCAGTTAGTGGATACGTTCCAGGGGCTGGTGTTTGCGGCGGTGGAGGAAGAGAACAAGGCACGTTCGACGGCGCAAGGGAAGATCACGGCGGAGGTGAAGCTGATTGGCGATCGACCGGCGGGGGAGACGTCGCGGGAGAGCGCCATCATCAAAGATGTGACGGCAGTGGTGAAGGCGTTTGGCTTGACGCCGAGCTATCAGATCGGGAGCACGGATGCGAACTTTCCGATGAGCCTGGGGCTGCCCGCGGTCACGATGGGGCGCGGCGGCAAGGGCGATCGGGCGCATGCGCTCGATGAGTGGGTGGATGTGCAGAAGGACGAGGCTGTGCAAGCAGCTCAGGTGGCGCTGGTGACCGTCCTTACTTTGGCGGGTGTGCGGTAGGGGATTTGCCCGGTAAGTTCACCATTAATTTCGCACCTCACTGCGTTTGAGGCGATTCCCCCCGCGTTCTCGGTAAGTTTGTAAGTTCCTCAAAAAACACTAATTCACAGAGCGGAAATTATCCCTGAGACGTGTTAAACCGCGTTCAGTGGGGATTGAAATTTCGCCGAAAGCGACTAAGCTGGGACTCACTGGCTTTGCCGCGCTGCGAAGCCAGCCCAATTTAAAAAAAGAGGTAACCAACATGAACAGGACACGTGTGTCTGTACTCGCTTTTTCTCTGTCGATGGTGTCGTGGGCGGCGGAGGCGCCGGTGCGGAGCTACGAAACGACGGCGGGCTCGGTGAAGTTCACGGCGACGACGAATCTGGGGGCGATCAGCATCCATGGGCAATCGAGTGCGTTGTCGGGGCAAGTGCTGGCGACGCCGGCGGGCGATCGCCTGATGGTGGAGCAGTTGGAGGCGAGGGTGGATCCGAAGTCGTTGAGCACGGGCATGTCGCTGCGGGACGAGCACATGCGGAACAAGATCTTCGCAGTGGGCGAGCGTCTGCCGGAACTGAAGTTTACGGCGGGCAAACTGCAGTGTCCGTCGCCGGAGAGTGCCAAAGAGACGACTTGCCAGGTGCAGGGGGCGTTCTCGATGCGGGGGATGTCGAAGCCGTTTGCGATCACGCTGAAGGTGAAGCAGGCGGGGCAGGGGATGTTCAAGGTGAGCGGGGAGGGGTCGTTGAAGCTGACGGCTTTTGGGGTGGAGCCGCCGTGCCAACTGGGCGTGTGCGTGGTGGATGACGTGCAGGTGAAGTTGGAGTTTCAGGCCCGAGAACTCGCGGTGCGGAGCCAGCGCTGATGAAGCATTGCTTCCTGCTGTTGATGATGACGTGGCCGGTGTTCGCGTTGCCGAACATGGTGCGGCTGGGGTATCCGAACTGCGTTTCCTGTCATGTGAATCCGCAGGGCGGAGGGTTGTTGAATGTGTACGGCAAGGGGATCGATGCGGCGCAGAGCTGGCGGGCCGGCGAGTATCAGCCGAGCACGCGGAAGTGGGCCGAGTATCTGCGGGCCGGCGGGCGTATCGATCAGGATCTGCGCGTGGTGACGTCGGAGCAGTTGAACACGGTGACGAACGGGCCGTGGACGGGGATCAACCGGAGCCGTTTCTTCTATCGCAACGTGACGCAATTGGGTAAGGGTTGGCGGGTGTCAGCAATCGTCGGTGGGGAGCCGGAGCCGATTGTGCGGCGGGCGAAGGCGTACGATCCGGCGGTGACGCCGGGCGGCGTGTTTGTGGCGTCGGCGATGTTGAGTTACCGGCCGAAGGAAGGTGTGGAGTTCGGGGTAGGGCGCGATCAATTGCCGCAGGGGTTGATCATCGTGGACCAATCGACTTACATCAAGGCGCGCAATCGGCTGGGTTATTACGATGTGCCGACGCAGGCGAAGGCGTTCTTCTGGGGTAAGCGGTATCTGGTGGCGCCGTTTGCGTTTCTGCCGAGTTACCGGGAGTTGCGTCCGGCGCGGGAGTCCGGCGGCGGGTTGATGGCGGAGGTGGACTTACTTGGCAAGGGCAAGACCGTGGTGGGCGTGAATGGCTTGCGCGGCAGCGATCACCTGGGGCATCGGACGATGACGGGGTTGTACACCCGGTTGGGTTTTGGGCCGTGGGGGGTGCTGGCCGAGCATGATTTTACGCAGCGGCGGCTGAATCAGGGGCCGGCGTTCGGACAGCATGCGACTTACTTGCAGCCTTTCAAGTATTGGAAGGAGTGGCTGGTGACGTCGGTGGTGGTGGAACGGCTTTCGGTGGCGCGTCCTTATGCGGAGCAGTTGTGGGCGTATAAGGCCGATGTGTCGATGCGGCTGTCGCCGCGGGTGACGGTGGGATTGCGGGGCGGGGCGCAGCGGGATGTGCGCACCGGGATGTGGAGCCCGACGTTCTCGCTGCAAGTCGCGATGAAGACGGCGAACTAGGCGGGTTGCCAACCGGCGAAGGGTTTGACGGTGGCGCAGGAGGGCGTGCCGTCTTTCCCTCGACCGGGAACGGTGGTGACGAGGGTGGCGCCGGGTTGGGCGAGGGCGCTGGGGAGGGTGAGCGGGATCTTGAGGCGACGGGACCATTCAGAGCCGTGTTGACCGGCGGCGGTGCCCAGGTCGAGGTAGACGAAGCGGGCACCTTTGGGGCCCTGGACGAAGGGTCCGCCGAGGTCGGGGCCGGGTTTGAGCGTGGCGGTGAATTCGAACGTCAGGTCGCTGGAGCCGGAGCGCTGCAGTTGGACGCACTCGTAGTGGTGGCCGCTGCCTTTCTGGAGAGCGTAGTCGATGCCGGGGAGAGGGTCGGCGAGGGTGATGCGGAAGTGGATGTCGGACATGGGCTAGGTGAGTCCTTGGAGCTTTTCGTCCATTTCGCGGCGAAGAAGGAAGAAGGCGACCGAGGCGTGGGCGAGGCCGGTGAAGACGTTCAAGTACCAGAGTTGGCGGAGCTCGAAGCCCGGGAGGCGGGAGATGATCATCGCGGGGATGAAGAAGACAAAGAGGCGGGCGATGGAGCTGGCGAGCGAAGGCCAGGTGTTGCCGAGGGCTTGGAACATGCCGGAGAAGGTGAAGACGAGTCCGCTGGCGACGAAGTTGAGGGCGATGATGCGGAGGTACTCGCCGCCGGAGGTGACGATGGCGGGGTCCTTGGTGAAGAAGTGGATGAGGGACTCGGGCGAGATCTGGCAGAGGATGGTGACCGAGGCCATGACGATGGTGCCGATGAGGGCGGCGGACTTGAGCGTTTGCCGGACGCGGGTGGCGGAGCGGGCGCCGAAGTTCTGACCGGCGAGCGGGGCGACGGCGAAGCTGATGGCCATGACGGGGAGGAAGATCGCCTGCATGACGCGGCTGCCGATGCCGTAGCCGGCTTGTGCGGCAGGGCCGAAGTCGCGAATGATCCAGTAGATGATGGCGACGTGCAGGGAGAGCAGGACGAACTCGCCGCCGGAGGGGATGCCGATGTTGAGGAGCTTTTTCCAGATGGGAAAGTGGGGGCGGAACTGGGCGGGCTCGAAGGTGACGTAGGTTTCGAGCTTGAAGAAGTAGAGGACGAGGGCGAGGTCGCCCACGATGAGGGAGATGAAGGTGGCGATGCCGGCGCCTTCGACGCCGTAGGCGTGGCCGGTGCCCCAGCCGGCGATGAAGACGGGGGCGAGGAGGCAGTTGAGGCCGACGGTGATGATCTGGACGATCATAGTGGGCTTGGCGACGCCGGTGCCGCGGAGGGCGGAGCCCATGGAGACGAGGCCGAATTGGAGGGCGAGCGCGGGCCCGAACCAGCGGAGGTAGGCGGAGCCTTGCTGGACGGTGGCGGGGTCCGTGGAGAGGGCGCGGAGGTAGGGTTCGCGGAGGAAGAAGGTGAGGACGAGGACGAGGAAGCCGACGATGGCGGAGAGGACGAAGGACTGGTTGAAGACGGTTTGAGCGGAGTCGCGGTCTTTGCGGCCGGCGGCTTGAGCGATGAGGCTGGAGGTGCCGACGCCGAGCATCTGGGTGAGGGCGAGGACGGCGATGGCGAGGTTGCCGGAGAGGCTGACGCCGGCGGTGGCGGAGGGGCCGAGGCCGGCGACGAAGTAGAGGTCGACCATGTAATACAGGGTCTGGAAGAGCATGCTGATGGCGATGAAGCTCGCCAGTTGCAGCAGATGTTTGGGGATGGAGCCCTGGGTGAGGTCTTTCATGGCTGGCGGTAGACGTGGCCGCCTTTCATGACGAACAAGACTTTTTCGGTGACGCGGATGTCCTGGAGGGGATTGCCGGGGACGGCCACGATGTCGGCGAGGAGGCCGGGGGCGAGTTGGCCGCGGTCGCGGACGCCGAGCAGTTCGGCGGCGTTAACGGTGCCGGCGCGAAGGGCTTCGAGCGGGGACAGGCCGCGATCGACCATGGCGGCGAACTCTTTGGCGTTTTCACCGAAGGGGACGAGCGGGGCGTCGGTGCCTAAGGCGATCTTGACGTTGGCGAGCGCGGCTTGGCGAAGACTGGCGCGAGCGAGAGGAAGAATATAGTCAGCTTTCTTGCGGACGACGGGCGGGGCGTTGCTGAGGTCGATGGTATCGGCGAGGCCGGTGGTGGGAACCAGGAAGGTGCCGCGCTGCTTCATGAGGGCGATGATTTCGTCGGTGAGGAGGGAGCCGTGTTCGATGGAGGCGACGCCAGCTTTGACTGCGGCCAGGATGCCTTCGGAGCCATGGGCGTGGGCGGCGACTTTGAGGCCGTGACGGGCAGCTTCCTCGACGGCGGTGCGGATCTCGAGGTCCGACATCTGCTGGGCGCCGGGGGTGTCTTCGATGGACATGACGCCGGCGGTGGCGGAGATCTTGATGACGCGGGCGCCGGCTTTGATCTGGGCGCGGACGGCTTTGAGGACTTCGTCGGGGCCATCGGCGATGCCCTGGTCGGTGCCGGCGCGAAGGAGGCCGGGGGTGGTGCCGACGCTCATTTCTGGGTCGATGTGGCCGCCGGTGATGGAGATGGGATGGCCGGAGGCGACGATGCGAGGCGAGTCGATCCAGCCCTGGTCGGCGGCTTTGCCGAGCGAGACGGCGAGGAGTTCTTTGGCCGTATGTTCCTGACCCAGGTCGCGTACGGTGGTGAAGCCGGCGAGGAGCATCAGACGCAGGGAGCGCGTGGAGCGGAGGGCGGCGGCGGCGCCATCTTCCGAAAGGATCTCATTGCGGAAGGTGGTGGAGGACCCCATGGTGCTGTGGACGTGCATGTCCATGAAGCCGGGGAGGAGGGTGGCATCGCCGAGGTCGATGACGGTGGCGCCGGCGGGCGGGGTGGCGGGATTGATGGCGGAGATGGTGTGGCCGGTGACGACGAGGGAGGCGGGCGAGGTAATTTTGCCGGTGGCGACGTCGAGGAGGCGTTGCGCGCGGATGATCGTTGTCTGGGCAAGTGGCGTTTGGGCGAGCAGGGGCAAGACGAGCAGGGGTAGCAGGAACAGGCGCATGAGGATTTTCAGTATAGCGTCCGCGTGCGGTGATAAGCTCTGGTGCTGATGATGCGTTTTTCTTTGTTTTTGATGGCGGTTACGCTTTGCGGGCAGGCGCCGACGGTGAAGGATGTGAGTTCGATGAAGCCGGAGGACATCGCGAAAGGTGTGGCGTATCTGTCGCACGGGCCGGATTTTCTGTTCGCGGTGGATGCGGCGAAGGAACCCAAGCTGATGATCAATGACGAGGCGGGTCCGCGGATGAAGAAGGCGGGCGGGCATTGGGTGGCGACGACGAAGCTGGCCGTCGGGCGGACGCACAACTTCAACTATCTGGTGGACGGAAAGCCGTTCGGCGGACGGAACGACGTGATGGGCTACACGCCGGAGCATTATCTGAAGCCGGGGGTGCCGCAAGGCAAGTTGACGCCGAAGATGACGCATACGAGCCGGATCTACGACGGGATGCAGGCGGATTATTGGGTTTATACGCCGGCGCAGTATCAGCCGGGGACGCCGGCGGCGGTGATGTTCTGGACCGACGGCGAGGTGCACATCAACCGGGATTCGGGGTCGCGGGCATTGAATGTGTGGGACAACCTGACGCACGAGAAGAAGATTCCGGTAGTGGTGCAGGTGCTGGTGTCGCCGGGCTTGAAGGGGCAGCAGCGGCTGCGCAGCGTGCAGTACGACTCGGTGGACGATCGCTTTGCGCGCTATGTGCTGGAGGAGATTTTGCCGGAGGTCGCCAAGACGTATAACTTGCGGAAGGACGGTTACAGCCGGGCGATTGCGGGCGACTCGTCGGGGGCGATTTGCGCATTGAACGCGGCGTGGTGGCGGACGGAAGAGTTCAGCCGCGTGCTGCTGCGGATCGGCAGTTTTACGAGCATTCAGTGGCAGCGGAAGGAAGACGGGCTGACGCGCAAGGACGGCGGCGAGATTTTTCCGTATCTGATCCGGAAGTCGCCGAAGAAGAACATCCGGGTGTGGATGCAGGACGGGTTCGGGGATCTCGAGAACGATCATGGGTCGTGGCCGGCGACGAATCTGGCGCTGGTGAATTCGCTGAAGATGAAGGGCTACGACTTCAAGATGACCTGGGGCAACGGGTCGCATTCGCGCAATGGCGGGAACGTGGAGATGGCCGAGGAGATGATCTGGCTGTGGCGCGACTACGATCCGGCGAAGACGAGCCAGGAGTTCGTGCAGGATCCGGCGGAGAAGGACAAGCCGTTCTTCCGGATTACGGGTCTTAACCGGCGGCAGTAGTCCGAATGCTGAGGCCGGGGCCGTTGAGTTGGCCGCTGTTCAGGCGTCCGTTGCGGGGTTGGAAGAGGCCGGAGTAGCGCGGTTCCCAGGCTTTGCTGGCCGAGGGGACATACTGGCGGGCGTTGGCTTCGACGCCCGCGACGCCGGGGACGTGGCCGGCGATGCCGACGGAATGGACGAGCGCGGCGCCGGGACAGGTGAGGTCCTGGACGCAGAGGAACATGCCGAATTTCTGTCCGGCGGCAGCCATGAGCATGCTTTGGGTTTGGCCTTTGCAGGCTTTCAAGGCGAGGCCGGTGTAGCCCATTTCGCGGGCGAGCAACAGCGTTTCGAGGTCAGTGAGCGATTCGTCGATGACGACGGGGCGAAGCTTGGCGGCTTCGTGCATGACGTTTGAGCGGTCGGCCTGGAGGTTGCGCTGGGTGGGCTGTTCAACGTACTGGATGCGCTCGAAGCCGGCGGGCGTGGCTTCTTTCACCTTGCGCAGGATCTCGATGAGGTATTGGACGTTGGGGCAGCGCTCGTTGAAGTCGAGGCAATAGAACCACTGCTTGAGGTTGCGTTGGGCTTGGACCTGGGTGGTGATGCGGTCGATGGCCAGGATGCGGTTGAGGTCGGCGGGGAGGTCGCCGCCGTTGAGTTTGATCTTGACGCGTTCGAGGCCGGAGAAGGCGATCCATTCTTCGAACGCATTGGGGAGTCCGTCGTTGAGGGGCGTTTTGACGTCGGCCTTGGTGAGCGGGTCCGAAGCGCCGACGCTGTGGAAGAGATAGACGAAGGGGCGCGGGGTGGGGTTGATGTAGCGCTGGAGGGTTTCGCCTTTGAACTGGGGGCTGAGGTAGTGGCCGAGGTCGTGTTTGAGGAGGTCGCGGCCGTAGATGGCGTAGGCACTGCGGTTATGGAGCTTGCCGTAGGCGTCGCTGACGGCGGCGTCGAAGGGGCTGCCGGTGACGAGGGTGCAGAGCTTGGGGATGCGCTCGGGGTCCTTCGCGCTGACTTCGGCGGCGGCCGTGAGCCATTGGGGTTCGAGGACGTGGTTGAGGTCGACGGGATGACCGTAGTCTTTGTGGGCGCGCGTGATGTCGCCGATGCTGAGGGCCAGGCGTTTCATGGCGTCGAGCGTCTGGTCGTAGTTCATCTTCTGGGAGGGGAAGGCCCACTGGTTGCCGAGGCTCATGGCGGCGAAGCCCTGGGCGCGTTTGCCGGAGCGGCTTTCGACTTCGCAGGTGACGTTCAGCATGGTGACGCGGTCGACTTTGCGGCCGCCGAACATGTAGGGGGTGCGGTAGAAGAAGTCTTCGAAGGTGGGGGTGATGGAGAGGATGCGGATGTCGGTGGGGGGCGGGGGGGCGAGGAGATAGTGGAGGACGGCGCGGCGGGTGGTGGGCATGGTCGTTGTCAGTTTATCGTGGGCGAGGCGTTGGTGGCGGTCGTGGCGAAGAGGGCCCTCGTTCGTGTAATCTACCGGACTTGAGCTGAGTGGCGGTTGGTTTACGCGTAGTTGAGTGAGGTAACGAAACGTGAAATTCGCAGTGAGTTGTTGGCTGGCGGCGAGTGTGATGTGGGCCGCCGGTTGGGATGCGGTGCAACGGATTGCGCCGGAACAGAAGGTCGAAGTGGTGACCAAGACGGAGCATTACAAGGGAACGTTTGTCTCGGCGACGGACCAGGCAGTGGTGGTGCGCACCAAGGCGGGCGAACAAGCGGTGGCGAAGGCGGAGGTGAAACGGGTGAAGGTGGCGGATCCCGGGAAGCGGATGCGGAACGGGTTGCTGGGCATGGCGATCGGGGCGGGGGCGGGAGCCGGGCTCGGATTTGCGGTGTGTCCGGGTTGTGCGAACGAAGGGAACGGGGCGAAGTTTGTGGCGCCGATGACGGCCGCCGGGGCGGGCGTGGGTGCGATGGGATTCTTGCCGTTGCCTTACAGTACGGTGTACGTAAGTCAGTAAGTGTCCGTTTTCGGACATTCTGGGACGACTTAATATTTCTTCGTAGTTTGGTAAACAAAATGCCAGAAGTTGGCGTCTAACGCTTGTTAGATGGCCTCATGAGACTTCTGGCATTTTTGCATTTGATTTTCCTGCTGGGTAGCTGCGGGCGCTCGACGCCGGTGGTGGTGAAGGCCGTGGGTGCGTCGGCGACCGCGCCAGTAGCGGCTCCGGCGGCGGTGAGTAGCAAGGCGATCCGTGCGACGGGGTTGGTGCGCGCGGTGAAAGTATCTTCCATCCAGGTGCCGCAGATTGCGGGGCAAGGCGGGCGCATGACGCTGGTGCGGCTGGTCCCAAACGGCACATACGTGAAGGAGGGCGACACGCTGGCGGAGTTTGATCGCACCAAGCAGTTAGACGACGCGCTCGAGGCCGAGGCTAAATACGACGACTTAGGGCATCAGGTGCGGCAGAAAGTGGCGTCGAACCGGAGCGAGGCCGAGAAGCGGCTATCGGACTTGAAGCAAGCTGAGGCGGACTTAGCGAAGGCGGAGATTCAACTGAAGAAGGGTCCGATTCTGGCGGACATCGATAAGGCGAAGAACGAGGCTAAGGCGGAGAGCGCGCGGGCGCGGGTGGCGAGCTTGCGGAAGATCCACGAGTACCGGATGAAGGTGGAAGCGGCGGCGCTGCGGATCATCGAACTGCAGCAGGAGCGGCAGAAGGTGGCGCTGGAGCGGGCGAAGTCGAATGCGGAGAAGCTGGTGGTGAAGGCGCCGCTGGCGGGGATGGTGGCGCTCGAGAACATCTGGCGGGGCGGGTCGATGGGGCATGCGCAGGAGGGCGATCAGCTGTGGAACGGGCAGCCGATGTTGAAGCTGTTCGACCCGAGCGAGATGGAAGTGCATGCGCAGATCGGCGAGCCGGACGGGGTGGCGTTGAAGGCGGGGACGAAGGCGCGCGTGCGGCTGGATGCTTACCCGGAGGTGGAGTTCGAGGGGCGGTTCGAGTCGGCGAGTCCGGTGGCGTCGTCGGCGTTGGGGAGCCCGATCAAGAATTTTGCGGCGCGTTTTCGGTTGGTGGGGACGGATCCGCGCTTACTGCCTGACTTATCGGCGGCGGTGATTATCGAATGAAAAAGATTCTGTTGGGCGTGCTGTTGCTTGGCGCGGGTGGCCTGGGTGCGTGGCGCTATATGACGGTGCAGGCGAAGGATGAATTGCCGAATGCGCCAGTGCGGCGCGGGGAGTTCTCGGTGATTATCCGGTGCCGGGGCGAGTTGAAGGCGCGGAGGTCGGTGCAGATCGTGGCGCCGGTGAATGTGCCCGAGTTGCGGCTGGTGTGGCTGGCGCCGACCGGCGCGGCGGTGAAGGCGGGCGATCCGGTGGTGCGCTTCGATCCGTCGAGCGCGCAGCAGCAGTTGAAAGAGAAGGAAGCGGCGCTGAAGCAGGCGCAGGCGGCGCTCGATCAGGCGATTGCCGAAGCGGCGCTGGCGACCGAGCAGGATCGCGTGGAGACGGCGCAGACGCGCTATCAGGTGGAGCGGGCGAAGCTCGAGGTCTCCAAGCAGGAGATCGTGAGCCGGCTGCAGGGCGAAGAGGCGCAGGTGGATCTGGGCCTGGCGCAGAAGAAGCACGAAGTGCAGGAAGCGAAGAACAACTTCAACCAGGTGTCGAATGAGGCGAAGGTGGCGTCGCTGAAGCGGCAGCGGGATAAGGCGACCGATGAAGTGGAGTTGACGAAGTCGCGGCTGGGGCGGATGCAGGTGAATGCACCGCTGACGGGCGTGGTGGTGTATCTGCCGAATTACTCGCAGGGATGGATGAATGCGAAGCCATTCAAGGTGGGCGATCAGGTGTGGCCGGGCGGCGTGATCGCCGAGATTCCGGATCTGGCGACGCTGGAGATGGAAGGCAAGGTGGAAGAGATCGACCGCGGGAAGATGGCGCTGGAGCAGCAGGTGCGCATTCGCGTGGATTCGCTGCCCGAGAGTACGTTCGACGCAAAGTTGACGCAGATGTCGCCGCTGACGGAGATGGGCTTTGAGTGGCCGCCGACGCGGAGCTTCCGGGGATTTGCGCACATTGCGCAGCCGGATCCGCGGTTGCGTCCGGGGATGAACGGGCGGATGGACGTGATTCTGAGCAAGCTGCCCGATGCGTTGAGCGTGCCGGCGAAGGCGTTGTTCACGCGGCGCGGCAAGCCGATTGTGTATGTGGAACGGGCGGGCGGCTATGAGGCTCGCGAGGTGGAAGTGCTGGCGCGGAATCCGGATGAGATTGCGATTCAGGGCGTGCCGGCGGGGGTTAAGGTCGCGTTGGCCGAGCCGGTGGTGGATGCGAAGCAGCAGGGGCCGTCATGAAACGAATGATGTGGATCGTGGTGATGACCGCGGCGGTGGGCGGGGGCGGCTACTATGCCTATCGCCAATTGGGCCCGAATCTGACGCCAGTGGCCGCGGCGCCGGAGATTCCGATGACGACGGTGAAGCGAGCTAATGTGACGTTCAACGTGAACGCGCTGGGCGAGTTGCAAGGCGGGTCGACGGAGATGTTGACCGTACCAATGACGGGTAGCGGCAGCACGGCGATTACGTTTTTGCGGCAGAACGGCGAGTTGGTGCACAAGGGCGACGCCGTCGTGAAGCTCGATACGACGGAGCAGGATTTTAAGCTGCGCGAGGCGGAGGCGGATCTGGCGGAAGCCGAGCAGCAGGTGATTCAGGCGAAGGCGGAGAGCGAAGCCAAGATCGAGGAGATTCGTTATGCGCTGCTGCAGGCGCAGGCCGATTTGAAGGTGGCCGAACTCGAAGCGAAGCGGAACGAAATTCTGCCGCGGTTAACGGCGAGGCAGAACGAACTGGCTGTCGACGCGGCGCGCGACCGTTTGCAGAAACTCGAGAGCGATCTGGAGAACCGGCGGAAAACGGCCGTGACGGGGATTGCGATTCAGGAGACGGCGCAAGCGCGAGCGAAGGTGCGGGCGGAGACGGCGCGCAAGAACATCGAGTCGATGACGTTGACGGCGAAGACGAGCGGGTATGTCGCTGTGCAATCGAATGACGAGGGCAACTTCCGGTGGGGGATGTATCTGCCGCCGTATCAGGTGGGGGATCAGGCGCGGCCAGGTAAGGGGGTGGCGCAGATTCCGGACATGAAGAGCTGGGAGGGGTCGGCGCGGATTGGGGAATTGGATCGCGGACATCTGGCCGAAGGGCAGTCGGCAATGGTGGAGATTGTGGCGATGCCGGGGCGGCGGTTTGCGGGCAAGATCAAGGCGATCGGCGGAACGACGGGTCCGCCATGGGACCGGCGGTTCGAGTGCCGGATTGCGCTGACGGATCCGGATCCGCAGTTGCGGCCGGGGATGAGCGCGCGGTTCAACATCGTGACGGGAGTGATGCCGAACGTGCTGTGGGTGCCGTCGCAGGCGTTGTTCGAAGCCGATGGACGGAAGTTCGTCTATGTGCGGTCGGCGAAGGGGTTCACGCCGCAGGACGTGAAGCTCGAGCGGCGGAGCGAGAGTCAGGTGGTGATCACCGGGGTGAAGGAAGGCGTGGAAGTGGCGCTGGCGAATCCGGGTGAGATGGCGAAGAAGACGCAGCAGAAGGGCGGCGCACTGCAGGCGATTCCGCGATGATCACGGACGTTCGGCTGGCTTTTGACAATCTGCGGGCGCAGAAGACGCGGACGCTGCTGACGGCGCTGGGGATTATCTTTGGCGTGGGGTCGGTGATCGGGATGCTGTCGATCGGGGCGGGGGCGCGCGAAGAGTCATTGCGGTTTATTGAGCAACTGGGCGTGCGGAACGTGCTGATCGATTCGCGGCCGGCGACGAGCGAAGAGGAACTGCAGCAGCGGCGGCGGAGTTCGCCGGGGTTGACCGAGCGCGACGTGCGCATTCTCGAGGCGAACATCGATCAGTTGGAGACGCTCTCGGCGCGGCGGACGCTGCATCCGTCGCGAGTGCTGCCGAAGCCGTCGGCGGATACGCCGGAGCTGATGGGCGTGCGGCCTTCCTACGATGTGATTCACAATCTGCGGCCGGTGGAGGGAGCGTTTTTTACGAAGGCGCAGGATGACTCGAGCGCGGCGGTGTGCGTGCTGGGGCAGTCGGCGAAGGTGAGTTTGCTGGGTTATGGTCCGGCGGTGGGGAAGCACATCAAGCTGAATGATTCGTGGCTGGAGGTGGTGGGGGTGCTGGGCGAATCGGTGCCGTCGACGTCGGGCAAGGGAGCGGGCGGCAAGATGGAGGATCTGAACAACATCGTCTATGTGCCGCTGAACAGCTTCCAGTACCGGTTTTGGGACATGAGCAGTTACCTGAAGGATCCGCTGGACGGGATCGATTTGCGGCTGAAGGCGGAGGCGGATTCGGTGGAGGTCGCCAAGGTGGTGGCGGCGGTGCTGAACTCGACGCACAACAACACGCAGGACTTTACGGTGACGATTCCGGCGGCCTTGCTCGAGCAGCAGAAGCGGACGCAGACGATCTTTACTTACGTGATGGTGGCGATTGCGGCAATCTCGCTGTTAGTGGGCGGCATCGGGATCATGAACATTGTGCTGGCGACGGTGATGGAGCGGACGCGCGAAATCGGGGTGCGGCGGGCGACGGGGGCGCGGCGCAAGGACATCGTGCGGCAGTTCCTGACGGAGAGCGTGATGATCTCCACGGGCGGCGGTTTGCTGGGCGTGGCGTTCGGCTTCTTTCTGAGCTGGCTGATTGCGCGGACGGCGGAATGGAAGACGATCGTGACGCCGGAATCGGTGATTATCGCCTTCACGGTATCGGTGGCGGTGGGCGTGCTGTTCGGGTTGTACCCGGCGGTGAAGGCGTCCGAGATCAATCCGATCGACGCGTTGCGGTACGAGTAGCGGCTGTCGCGATCAGCGACGGAGTTTCCCAGAAGCGCACACCGCTGGTGGTGAGCGCGCGCGCAGATTCAGGAACTTGGGTGCGGCCCGCGGCGTGCTGCCGGTGACCGGATGAGCGAAATCAGGCAGGTGGTGCGGTCGCTGCGGAAGCAGCCGGGGCATACGGCGGTTGCAGTGCTGGCGTTCGGCCTGGCGATTGCGGCCAACACGGCGATTTTCTCGGTCACCGACGTGCTGGTGTTCCATCCGCTGGACTTGCCGGAGATCGAGCGGCTGGTGACCGTGCATGGCGGTCCGGAGGGGACGAAGTTCGCCGATATTCAGTTTGCGCCGGCGGACTATTTCGACTTGCAACAGCAGACGCGGACGTTGAGCAACGTGGCGGCTTTGCACTTTTCGACGGTGAACCTGACGGACGCGGGCGAGCCGGAGCGGGTGCAGTCGGTCGACGTGACGCCGAACTTTTTGGAAGTGATGGGCGTGGCGCCGTGGCGCGGAGCGGCGTTCGATCCGCGGGGTGAGCGGGCCGAGGTGATGCTGGGCTACGACTTCTGGCAGCGGCGGTTCGCGGGCGCGGATGTGATCGGGCAGAAGGTGCGGTTGAACGGTGTGCCGCATACGGTGGTGGCGGTGGCGCCGCCGGCATTGCGGTATCCGACGCTGGCGCAAGTGTGGCGGCCGATGGCGTTGACGCCGGCGGTCCGGGCGAATCGCACGCGGCTGGAGTGGAACGTGGTGGGGCGTCTGCGGCCCGGGGTGTCGGAGGCCGAGGCAGCGAACGAGTTGCAACTGTGGGGACGGCAATTGGCAAGGGATTATCCGGACACGCATCGGGGACGGGGGGCGACGGTGTTTCCGTTTCGCGACATGATTTCGGGGGCGTTTACGGCGGAATTCATGCGGCTGACGCTCGGCGCGATGGCATTGCTGATGGCGATGGCGTGCGCGAATGTGGCGAATCTGCAGGTGGCGCGGATCTCGGCGCGGACGCGGGAGTTTTCGCTGCGGCAGGCGTTGGGCGGAAGCCGGTGGCGCATTGCGGCGAACGTGCTGGGAGAGAGTCTGGTGCTGGGTTTGGGCGGATTGCTGTTGGGAGCGTTTCTGGCGATGTGGATGATCGATCTGATGCGGGGCAACATGCCGCCGGAGGTGGAGGTGTTTCTGCCGGGGTGGCATCGGATGGGGCTGGATTGGCGGGCGCTGTGGTATGCGAGCGCGTTGTCGATGGGGGCGAGTCTGGTGGCGGGAGGGTGGCCGGCGTGGCGGGCAAGCGGTCTGGGGTTGGGGGAGGCGCTGAAGGATGGCGGCCGCAACATGAGCGGACCGGAGCGGGGCCGGCTGCGCAACGTGCTGGTGGTGGTGCAAGTGGCGCTGGCGTTGGTGCTGCTGGCGGGCGGATTGCTGATCGCCAAGGGCGCGGCGACTTTCCGGGGCGACATCGGACGGTTCGAAGCGGCGCGGGCGTTGACGGCGTGCCTGATTCTGCCGCCGGACAAGTATCCGACGGCGACGTCGCGGGAGCAGTTCACGACGCGGTTGCTGGAGCGTTTGCGAGAGTCGCCAGGCGTGGCCGAGGCGGCGGTGACGACGACGCTGCCGTACTCGAGTGACTGGCGCATGGGGGCATTCGAGCGGGAGGGGTTCCTGGGAAGACCGAACGAGCGTCCGCAGGTGTTGGTGGAGCGGACGGATGCGCAATTGCTGCCCGTGCTGCGGGTACCGTTGCGGCGGGGCCGCTTGATCGAGCCGAGCGATACGGCGGAGACGGCGCGGGTGGCGGTGGTGAATCAGGCGCTGGCGGATCGTTATTTTGCGAAGGAAGACGCGATCGGGCGGCGGTTTCGTTTGGGTGGCGGCGAGTGGGCGACGATTGTGGGCGTGTCGAGCAATTATCTGCACGATTGGATCCTGCGGCATCCGCAGCCGATGGTGTATCTGCCTTATGCGCAGAGCCCGGACGCGCGGGTGACGGTGGTGGTGAGGCCGCGGAGCGGGGCAGCGGCGGAGTTGGCGGGTGAGGTACGGCGGGCAGTGGCGGGGATCGACGGGCAGCAGCCGTTGTACGCGGTGCGGACGTTTGAGAAGGCGATTCGGGATGAGCTGGTGGGGCTGGGCTATCTCTCGAGCATGTTGGGAGTGGCGGGAGTGATGTCGCTGCTGCTGTCGGCGGCGGGGTTGTTCAGTTTGTTGTCGTTTGTGGTGTCGGAGCGGACGCGGGAGGTGGGATTGCGGATGGCGCTGGGGGCGTCGCAGCGAGCGGTGTTGGGGATGGTGCTGGGCAAGGGGCTGACGTTGATGGCGATTGGCCTGGCGATCGGCGTGACGGGCGCGGCGGCGCTGGGGCGCTTGCTGAGCGAGATGGTGTTCGGGACGGAGGCCGTGGATCCGTGGGTATTGGGAGGCGGATCGCTGGTGTTGCTGGCGGTGGGGTTGGCGGCTTGTTACTGGCCGGCGCGGCGGGCGACGCTGGTGGATCCGATGGTGGCGCTGCGGCAGGAGTGAGCGGCTAGTCGCGTTCGTAGAGGTACATGACGCCTAACTGCTGTTCGCGGAAGCCGCGAACAGAGAACACTTCGCGAACCCAAGTGGGCAAGGGTTCGGCGGGGCCGATGACGATTTGGCGTTCGGCGCGCCAGGGACCGTCGAGCTGTTTTTCGACTTGGGGGCGGGCAAAGATGGGGAAGCCGTAGGGCAGAGGGAAGAGGGGGTTAGAGACGGGGTAGGTGGTGAGGTGGCTGAAGTTGCTGGTTTGGAGGCGGACGTCGGGTGGGGTGGAGTCCGGGAGGCGTCCTTCGATGAAGAGGCTGGGGGCGAACCAGGGGACCGAGCCGCGGCCGGCTTGTTCGACCCAGGTGGCGAGGACGCGGAGGTCCTGGCCGTGGTGCGGGGGGAGTTTGGGGATGAGCGGCGAGAGGCAGAGGGCGGCCCAAAGTCCGACGATGAGACGGCGCGAGTCGGTCCGCCAGAGGCTGAGCAGAGCGGTGGCGAACATTGCGAAGCCGATGGCGGAGAGCGCGTAATAGCGAGGAACAAAGACGGTGTTGCCGGTGAGGCGCGCGAGGACGTAGAGCGAGAGCGGCCAAGCGACGGCGATGGCGGCCCACCAGGGCGCGCCGAGGGGCGGGACGAGACGGGTGGGGCGTTCGCCGAGGAGGGTGGCGGCGAGGAGAAGGGCGAGGAGGGCGACGCCGACCCAGCCTTGGAGGAGTCCGCCGATGAGGGCACGCAGGGTGGGTTGGGGCAGGTAGGGAGCGGTGGCGGCGGTGTGGTGGAGATTGGCGAGGACGTAGAAGTAGGGGAGCAGGAAGAGTCCGGCGGTGATGAGGCGCAGGGTGTAGCGTCCGCGGGGGGCGGAGGCGTTGGCCAGGGCGATCAGCCAGCAGAGGGGCCAGGCGAGGAGGAAGAACGGGTGCAGATAGACGAGGGCGATGAGGCAAGCGAGGTGGGGTAAGAGCCGGTGGCCGGTGCGGAGCCAGGTCCATTGGGTCCAGAGGGCGAGAGCGAAGAGCAGTTGGCCGAGGGCATAGGGGCGGGCTTCGGTGGCGAAGTCCGCGGTGTGGGGGAGCAGGAGGTAGACGGCGGTGGCGAGCCAGCCGGTGCCGGGGCCGATGGCCTGTTCGGCGAAACGGTAGAGGACCCAGGCGCAGGCAAGCGCGGCGAGGACGGAGGGCAGGCGAGCGATGAGTTCGAGAAAGGGCGGGTCCGCCCAGTTGAAGAGGCTGAGCAGAGCGGCGTAGGCGAAGTTCAGAGTGCGAGGGGTGAACGGCGGGGCGATGACATCGGGGAGATGGCGGCTGAGCCAGTAGGCGCCGCATTCATCGATCCAGAAACCGGTGCGGAGACCAGTGAACCAACGCCAGGCGACGAGCAAGGCACCGGCGAGCGCGAATAGAAAACCTCCGCGAAACACTACGGGCTAGTTTGCCATGTCCTCGACGCGGAGCCGGACGGCAGGATCGCCGAGGATGAGGTAGTTGCGGGCATCGTTGCGGGCGACCCAGCGGTTGGCGATGGCGGCGGTGGGAATGGGTTCGTTGTCGACGTTCTTGCGTTGGAGGACGTCAAGGAGTTCGTTGCCGAGGGGGCCCCAGCGCTGGTTAAAGGAGTCCGTGGCCTGGCCGATGCGTTCGCCGTCCAAGAGTCGATCGAGCACGGAGCGGAAGCCCTGATACTGGCCGCGGCCGGTGCCGGATTGGAAGCTGTAGTTCCAGGCGCGGTCGATGTGGGCGAGGACGGCGAGGGCGCCTTTCTTGAGCAGGGCTTGGGGGACGCGGGCGGTGATCGGCTGGTCGAGCAGGGGCTTCTTCTGGCCGTCGAGGTCGCGCTGGTAGTCGTCGAATTGGGGGCAGCCGCCGCCGTAGCAGGCGAACAGGAAATGGATGACGCCGAAGGGATGGGCGTCGGCTTCAATCTCGGCGCCGGTGAGGTAGTGGGCTTCGAGCGGGGCGCCCTGGCCGGGCCAATCCTGGCAGAGGAGAGCGCCCTGGAGTTCGCGGCGGGCGGCGTGGTCGAGGGCGGGAAAGGCCATGCCGTGGGAGCCGGTGAAGAGGAGCGCCGGGGGCGGATCCTCGGCGAGGACGCCGGCGAGGGCTTGCTTGGTGGCGGCTTCGGCGAAGAGGGGACGGACGCGGAAGCCGGAGTTCTTACCGACGGGCGGCAGCTTGCCATTGCCTTCGGCGAGGGGTTTGGCGACGAGGTTGTGGAGGAGGCCGGTGGCCTTGTCGCCGGGGTTCTTGACGTTCCAGAGGACGGCTTCCTTGCGGTTGGCGACCTGGGCCTGCGTTTCGTAGCGGATGACGTGAGCGGCGTAGGCGGCGTAGTCGGAGGGCTGGTCAAAGTCGAGGCGGCCGACGTTCCACCAACTGTCGAGGGCGTATTGAAACTCGAAGGGAATCTGGCGGGGCGAGCCGATGAGCAGCAGATAAAGCGGGACGCCGTTGGTGGGTTCGACTTCCATGAAGTCGGCGCCGTGGCGCTGGACCCAGCCTTTGGGGGAATCGGTGGGGCGGACGCCGCGTTCGTTTTCGAAGATCTGGAAAAGGTCTTCGTTGTTGACCTGCCGGCGGCGGTGTTCGATGAGCGGGGCGAGGGCGTCTTTGATCGCGGGGTCGATGTCGCGGGGGAAGACGATGCCCCAGCCGGCGCTGTCGAGGCGCTCTGGTTTGACGCCTTGGGCGAAGACGAGTTTGTCGGCGTTGCGGGCGCGGTCGGCGGCGGCGGGGTGCAGCGGGTCGAGGTGGGCGATTTCGCGGTCAGTGAGTTCGTTCAACAGGTCGCCCGACGCCGTTACCCCGAAGGGCAACGGCATCGTTTCGAGGTCGAACTCAGCCATGGGTGGCCATCTCCTTGAGCTGGGAGGCGAGGGCGGCCTGCCAGATGGCGTGCGCCACTTGGGGACCGTCGATGTCGCTGTGGGCTCCGGAGGCGCCGTCCATCTTCTTGATGAAGGTGTCGCTGGTGAGGTTGTAGATGCGGCCGCCTTCAAAGCTGTAATCGCTGTTCTCGTCGAGCATGGGGAGAGTTTGAGCGAGCTGGGTGCCCTGGATGCCGAAGGTGCCAATGGCGCCGGATTTGGGGAGATTGGCCGGGGCGAAGGAGACGTCGCGATCGAGGAAGACGGCGGCGGGGTAGTAGACGCCGACGGCGGTGTCGTGTTGGGACTGGGTGGTGAGGAAAGGTCCGCTGACGGCTTTGGGGAGGGCGGGGTTGAAGTAGCCGCGCTTCACCGAGCCGGGGACTTGGCCCTGGTCGCCGAAGGCCCAGAGGGAAAAAGCGCCTTGGACCAGGGCGACGGAGTTAACCGGGCGGGGTAGCGGCGTGTTGCCGTTCGGACCGGCGATGATCGAGGAGGTGACGATGCAGCCGAAGCTGTGGCCCATGAGGTGAACGCGCGCTTGGGTGGTGTTCATCAGGGCGGCGATGAAGCGGTGCATGCCGTTCTCGCCGACGGTGCGGGCGCGCTTCTTCATGGTCCAGAAGGAGAGCTGGCGGACGCCGCTGAGCAGACCGCTCATGAGCCGGTCACCCAGGCCGAAGGAGGCGCCGGTGAGGTTGGTGGCTTCGAGGGCGCCTTGGGGATCGAGGGCTTCGCCTTCTTCATCGGGCGCGGCGCCGGCGCCGGCCCCGGCGTTGAAGCCGATGGCCTGGGCGAGGTCGCGGTAGGCCTGGAGGACAGGGGGCGGCACTTCGACGGCCCCGGCGTCTTCGACGCTGGCGCGAAAGATGACTTCGAGGGGCTGACGGACGGCGTCACCGCCGCCGAAGTGGGCGACGGCTTCGTCGAGGAGTTTTTCGAGTTGGGGATCGGCGGGGGAGAAACTGATGGCGCCGAGATTCTCTTCGCCGAAGGGGAGGCTGGGCCAGTGGAGGCCGATCCACATGGGTTTGAAGTTGGGGCCCATGCGTTCGCGGTCAGCCTTTTGGCGGACCATGGCGCCGATCCAGCGGTTGTACTGGTCGATGGCGGCGGGGAGGTCGCCTTTCCAGCCGTGGCTGAAGAAGAAGACGTTGGTGGGCTGCTCCTGCTTGGCTTGCTCGAGGAGGGTGTCGGAGAAGAGGCGGCCGCCTTCGGGCACTTCTTGGCCAGCGGCGTCGAAACTCAGCAGGGCGTATTTTTCGCTGGAGCCGGGGATGGGGAGGAATGGCATGGGGTCCTTCTTTCTAGGAGGCTTCTTCTCAGTTCTTCTTTTCGGTGAGGCGCCAATAGATGCTCTCGGCCACGTCGTAGCTCAATTGGCTCAGGATCGGGGAGAGTTTCAGCCAAGCGCGTTGGAGGATTTTGATGGAGCCGGTGTCGCCGATGGAGCGCAGCCCTTCGAGAGCGGCGTGCTGGAGCGACTGGGTGTTGTCGGGGTCGGGATCGTTCTTCGGAAGCTTGATGCGGCCATCGGTGCGGACGGCGGCCCAATCGCCGTTGACGATGGCTTCGCAGGGAGCGCGCATGGATTCGTCGCCCTGATCGGCGAGGGTGCGGAGGGCGCGGCCAATGACGCGCGGATCGCCGCTGGCGAGCGCGCGCATCAGGTAAGCGTCGGTGTCGTCCTGCTTGCGGCCCACTTTGTTGATCATGTAGGCGACGCGGGAACTGGGCTTGAGCGAGAGCATGGGCCGGATGGCTTTTTCGAGGGTCTGCTCGGGGTCCAGGCGGGGAAGCATTTCGGCGATGGCCCAGAGGACCTCGGTGTTCATGTCGAGGTTGCGGCTGGTTTCGGCGAGGGTGTCGATGACGTCGTGGCCGGAGAGGCCGAGCGCGAAGACGGCGAGGGGCGACTCGTGGGCGTTGCCGCGCTTCATGAGGTGGATCATGGGCTGCGGGTTTTGGTTATCGAGCAGGTCGTTGGAGGCGTGGAGGAGTTGGATGAGGTCGGGACGCTTGGCGAGGACGTAGTCGCCGACGGCTTGGCGACGGGCGAGCATGACGTTCAAGGCTTCGATGCGGATGCCGGAGAACTCGTAGCGCTGGCGGCCGCTCCAATCTTTGCTGACTTCGTCGCAGGCGAGATGAACGAGGTTCTCGATGGCGCGTTCGTCCTGGGCGGGGAGGCCGGTTTCGATTTCGGTGAGCCATTTGATGGCTTTTTTGCGGTCGACGATGGGGCGGTCGTTGTTGGGGTGGGACCGCCAGATGAGGGTGTCGACGAGCAGGCCGCCTAGTTCCTGGAGGGTGGGAGTAGCTCGGCGTTTGGCGGGGATTTCGAGAAAGCACTTGGCGGCGAGATAGACCTGTTCGCCGCTGGCGGCGGAGGAGCCGGCGAGGATGCGGACGAGGACCTGGTCAAAGTCGTCCATGAGGCCGGCGAGGATGAGCAAGGTGTCTTCCCAGAGGCGCAGATGGCGGGAACTGCCGAGGGTGGCGATGATGCCGTCGAGTTTGCGTTCACGATCCGGCGCGGTGAGCAGAGCGCGGGCGGCGTAGTAAGCCTGAAAGCCTTCGTAGGAGAAGCGGACGCCGTCTTCGCCGCTGCGGCGCATCAGTTCGCAGGGCTGGATGAGAGCGCTGGTAATCTCGGTGCGGTTGAACTCGCGTTCCCGGCGAACGTGGTCCAGCACTTCGTACAGATTGCGGCCCGAGAGAGATTCGGCGTGGGTTTCCTGGAGACGCCAGGCAATGGCGGCGGCGGCTTCTTCGGCGCAGGTGGGCGTGACGCTGCCCAAGCCGAGTTGGCCGATGCGCTCGGCGGTGACGCGGCCGAAGAGGTCGGCGCGATTGTTGAGGCCATCGGCCTGATAGCGAATGATGCGGCGGAGCATCCAGGCTTCGCCGGTGAGGTCCCACCAGCGGTTGCGCTGGATTTTGGCGGCGAGTGGTTCGGACTTCTTGCCTTGAGAGGCCTCGAGATCCGTGAGGTAGCGCATGATTGACGGGCGCTCCATGCGCTCCATGTGGAGGATGGTGGGGCAGCAATGGTCGAAGCCTCCCTGGGCGCGGCGCCAATCTTCGAGGGCGAGGACATCGACCGAGAGCATGAGCTGGACGCCGGAGGGAAGGTGTTGGAGCGCCTGAAGGAAGTCGGCGCGGCGGGCGGGGACGACGTCTTCTTCGCCATCGACGATCAGGACGATGTTGCGGGACTGAAGCTGTTGGGTGAAGACTTCACCGTACTTGGCGGCGCCGGTTTGGGCGCGGAGACGGATCTCGACAAAGCGGAGAAGGTCGGCGTGGCCGGCGACGTCGGTGAGGGCGAAGCGGACGGGGACGAGTTGGCCGTCTTTCTCGAGGAAGTCCTTGGCGAGGCGCCAGGCGACGCGGTCGAGGACGGCGGTTTTGCCGGAGCCGCGGGTGCCGGCGAGGACGATGACGCGGGCGGTGTCGTCCTTTAACTGGCTGAGAGCGAGTTCGGTGACGTCGTAGCTGCCGCGGGCCTGCCGGTGGTCGGCGTCATCGAACTTGGTGGCGCGCAGGGGCACGGGGAGCTTCATGTCCTGCGTGTGTTCCCATTCGGTGACCTGGGCGCGCAGCATTTCGCGGAAGGGGTCGGCATGCCAGAGGCGGCCGTCGCGAAGGCGCATGTAGAGGGCGGGGACGGAGAAGCGATCGCCGCCGGCGGAGGCGATCGCCTGACGGCCGGCATTAACGGCGAGGTCGACGTAGCCGTCGCGGACGAGCGACTGGTAAAAGGCCATCGTCATGCGGCGGGCGTCGTCCATTTCGACGGGCTGCTGCATGGCGACGACGGCGGGGATACCCGATTCGACGAGGCGGGCGGCGACGCCCACCATGCTGATTTCCTTGGGGTCGAGGCCTTCGCCGGCGACGGGTTTGGCGCGCATGCCGCTCTCGCAGGCCTGGAGGTAGACGAGCTTGAGGTGGCCGCTGTTGAGCTTGGCGAGGGTGGCGTCGTCGACGCGGGCTACTTGGCCGGTGGCGTCTTCGAGATAGAGGTAGCCGGCGTTGTTCTTGCGGTCGAACTTGCCGTGGCAGATGAGGTGGAGGCCGTCGGCGCTTTGGGACTCGAGCTGAACCGAGTCAAAGGTAACGGGGCCGCGGACGCGCCGGGCCTGGATCTCATCGAGCAGGGTTTCGAGGTCGGGAGCCAGGGCGGCTTCGTTGTGCATGACGACGATCCGGAACAGCGAGCGATTGCCGATGTCGCGGAAGGCGCGGGCGAGGGCGCGGAGTTCGTCCTGGACTTTGACGGGGGCGAGGCTGCCGGGCAGATTCGCGGGATTGGCGATGGCGACGACGAGGTGGAAGACGCCGTCGTCGGGGACGTCGAGCGCGCGGGGGGTGGCGCGTTCGTCGAGGAGGTAGCGGGAGAAGGGCGTGAGGGGCGACGTGGAGACGGGGTCGGCGCCGATGAAGAGGCGCTCCCAGCGGAATTGATGGCGCGGGTCCGGAGCGCTATCGAGCAGGAGGCGGAGGCGGACTTTGCCGGTGCGGGTGCCGCGGGCGCGCTCGTAGGCGAGCTTGAGGCGGCCGCCGAGGAGTTGCTTTTCCAGGCAGGCGCCGTAGTCGCGCGGGGAGTCCTCGAGCGGGCTGAGTTCGTTTTCGTCGAGGATGATTTCGTCCCGCCATAACCCCATGCCGTCGACTTTGGCTTCGACGTCGTGGCGGGACGAACCTTCCTTTTCCGTGGGTTTGCCCGAACGGATGTAGATCTCGAGTTCGGTGTACTCGGCGCTCACTGGAGGTTGAGGAGGCCGTTGGCGGGAATGACGATGGGGTCGCCGGAGGGCTCGGATTCGCCGCCCACCGCGGCGCCGAAGGAGAGGCCATTGTCGGTGCCGGCGCCTTGCAAGCGCCACACGCCCTGATCAAAGGAGATCTCGAAGGCGCGGAAGGCGAACGTCAGAGGCTCGGTGCCTTTGTAGGTGACTTTGGTGTCGCCCTGGCTGGCGCAGGCGAGACCGACCTTGGCGCCCACCATACTTTGGACAACGCCGAGGTCGACTTTGATGTCGGCGCCGTGCTGGTCCTTGGCGACGACGGAGATTTCGCTCGACTTGAGGACGTCGAAGATGAGGAAGGCGTCGGCGTCGTTCTCGAGCATGTAATGGCGAACGATGGGGTTGGTGCCGTTCAGCGTGCCGTTGGCGAGATAGTTGCCGGCTTGGAGAGGCTTGACGGAAGTCGAGGTGACCTGGCCGTAAGTAAAGGTGAGGGACTTCGCGTTCTTGTAGGCGGTGTCGAGCGACGGGGTGGAGGCGCCGAAGGCGGCGAGGACGTTGCCGAGAAGCTTGAGGCCGATGGCGGCGTCCATGGAGTTGGTCTGCTGACCGGAGATGTCCATCGAGGGGACAGTGGTTGGCGCCGGGAGTGCCGCGCGCGTGTTCCAGACGTCGGCCAAGGGGCCGAGCCACTCAGTGGCTTTTTTGTCTTTGCCCAAGATATCCATGGGCTCGATGCCGGCCCGTGGGAGCTTGACCACGTTATAACCCTTGCTGTTAAGCGTTTGAACGCTCTTGTCGCCACACTTGGCCATGGGGGAAGTCCTCCTGTGCTAAGTCCCTACAGATACTTGATTTGCGGGGAGATGTCTATCCCCGCTTTTGTGGTGTATGAAATCAGGTCGCCTCCGGCGAAGGCCGGTAGAAGGCGGTGTAACGAGAGCCGCAAAAGGGTGAGGGGAAAGGGGTGAAGGATGTTAAATGCGGGACGGATTGCCACCGTGGCGAAGGGTGTGCGATGATCGACGACTAAAATCCGTTACCGCGCTGTTCTTTGAAAAACGGATTTCTTCTGCCTTTGGGGGGCGTTCCCCAACTGCCACTTTGTCCAGTGGATTTCACGCCGCGTTGTTGTCGTCTTAAGGGGAGATTGATATGCGAGGCTTTATGCGTTTGCTGGTGCGCTGCGGATTTTTCGCGGCGACTTTGGTTGCCGGAGCCATGGCTCAGGAAGTCACGGCCGGTATCTTTGGGGTGGTTCAGGACAGTACCGGGGCAGTGGTGCCGGGCTGTACGCTTGAACTGAAGAACAATGGGACGGGGCGGTTGTGGCGGACGAACTCGGACGAGTCCGGCAATTTCTCGATCACACTCTTGCCGATCGGCAATTACACGGTTACCGCCGAAGCCAAGGGCTTCAAGAAGACGGTGGTGAGCGATGTGCTGCTGCGGGTGAATGATAATCGCAAGCTGGTGTTCTCGCTCGATGTGGGCCAGACGAGCGATCAGGTGACGGTGGAAGCGAGCGCGGTGACGGTGAACGTCGCCACCGGCACTACCAGCCAATTACTCGACGGCAAGGACATGGTGAACATGCCTTCCCGCGGACGGAACGTGCTGCCGTTTGCGCTGCTGATGCCCGGGGTGGTGTCGACGACGCCTTATGACCGGCGGAACAATAACTCGGCGGTGAATGGCATCCGGCCGACGGCGAACGCGTGGCTGATCGATGGCGGTTACAACATCGATACGGGGGGCAACTGGGGATCGCCGCTGGCGCCGAACATCGAGTCAGTGGCGGAGTTCCGGGCGATTCGCGGCAACTACTCGGCGGAGTTTGGGACGGGCGGCGGCTCGCAGTTCAACGTGATCACCAAGGGCGGTACGAATCAGTTACATGGCTCGTTGTATTACTTCCATCGCAACGACAAACTGAACGCGCGGAGTTACTTTTCGCCGGTGCGCGATCCGTTCATTGGCAATGATTTTGGCGGCTCGGTGGGTGGGCCGGTCTACATTCCAAAGGTCTATAACGGCAAGAACAAGACCTTCTTCTTCGTGCTGCTGGGCTATATTCGGGAGAATCGTCAGCAGCGCTTCACGCAGGTGCTGCCGACGGATGCCTATCGGGCCGGCAACTTCGCTGGCCTGAGCCGGGCGATTTACGATCCTTTGAGTGGCCAGCCTTTTCCCGGGAACGTGATTCCGACGAATCGGATCGATGCCAATGGGGCTGCTTACGCGAAGCTCTATCCCAGTCCGAATTTCTCCAACTCGGCCGGTCAGAACTGGACGGCGCTACAAGGGCGCTTCGACAACACGGACGAGAAAAACTTCCGGGTGGACCATAACTTCAGTGATAACTATCGGCTGATGGTGCGCTTTACTCCGGAGTATCGACGGTCGCGGTATCGGGAAGGACCGGGGTTCGATATTTTTACGCGGGAGGATCAAACGCCGGCCCGCAACCTGACGGTGAACTTCAATTCGACGCTGAAGCCGACGTTGATCAGCGACTTCAACTTTGTGCGGTCGCATAACCGCATCAAGCAGTTTCCGACGGATGTGAGTCCGACGAAGACGGGCATCAATATTCCACAGCTCTTTGCGGACACCGAGTCGACCTATCCGCTGACGAGTCTGAATCTCAGCAAGGTGCCGGATCGCATTCCGACGATCAGCTCGATTGTCGGCTATGCGGGCTTGAACAATGCGACGCCGTGGAGTAACTATCAGACGATCTATGACTTCAAAGAGGGCATGACCTGGATCCGGAAGGCGCACACGATCAAGTTCGGCGGCGCCTATTCGTATGAGATCAAGTTTGAGCCGACGAACACGAACGTGTTTGGCGACTTTACTTTCGATGGGCGCTCGACCGGCCTGAATGGCGGTGTGGGCGATGCCTTTGCGGATCTGTTATTAGGGCGGGCGGCTGCTTACAGCGAGACGAATACGGTGGCCTTCAATGACAATCGCCGTAATTCGTTTGAGGCGTATGTGGACGACTCGTGGAAGGTGTCGCGCCATCTGACATTGAATCTGGGCGTGCGGTATTCGTTCTTTCCGGCGGCGCATGAGCCGGATAACCGCTATCGCGTGTTCCTCTCGTCGGCGTATCAGCCGTCGCAGGCGGTGCAGATCGATAGCGCGGGCCGCATCACGCGAGGCATTGGCAATCGCTTCAACGGCCTGGTCGATCCGAGCTCGTATTGGCGGAATCGCAAGGCGAACTTTGTGCCCCGCTTCTCATTTGCCTATGATCTTTTTGGCAATGGCAAGACGGCGATCCGCGGCGGTTACGGCATGTTCAAGTCGCGCGAGATTTTGGGCGCGTTTATTCTGATGTCGGGCAATCCGCCGTTCTCCGAGCTCCTGCAGGTGACGAATACGCCGCTCTCGAATCCGGGCGGTGGTTCGACGCGCAACTACGATTTGCCGATCACGTTGGGCTCGAACGACGTGAATCAGATTACGCCTTACTCGCAGCAATATAACTTGAATATTCAGCATCAGGTGGGTGGCAATATGGTGCTGGAAGTGGGTTACTCGGGCTCTCGTGGTTTGCACTGGATGCGGACGCAGGATTTGAATCAGCCGCTGCCGAGCGCGGGTGTGGCGCGTGGCCTGCCGGGCTTCAACGCGGATCAGAACCGGCCTTACAAGGGTTGGAGCGTGATCAATAATCGCGAGCAGAGTTATGCGTCGAACTATAACGGCCTGCAGATGTCGCTGAATCGCAGCTTCGCGAAGGGCTTCATGTTTCAAACGGCGTACACTTGGTCGCGCGCGATCGACAACGCGGACTATACAGGTGGGATCTACGGTTTCTATCCGAACACGCAGAACGCTTCGGGCGAGCGGGCGCGGGCGAGCTTCGACGCCTCGCATAACTTCGTGACGTCGTATGTGTGGGAGCTGCCCTGGGGCCGCGCGGGCAAGAGCCTGATGGCCAAAGTGTTGGGAGGCTGGCAGTATTCCGGTGTGGTCTCGATTCGCACCGGCTTGCCGATCAGCCCGGAACTGGGACGCGACATCGCGGGCGTGGGGGCGTCGACTCGGCAACGTCCGTTCGCGACGACGACGCCCTTCCTCGATCGGGCGAATCGGAGCGTGAGTCAGTGGTTCAACGCGGCGGCGTATCGGCCCATTACGGATGCGGATTACGGGACGTTCTCGCCGGTGGCGCGGAACATCCTGTCGGGCCCGGGTTGGAATCAGTTCGATATGTCGTTCGCCAAGAACGTCAGAATTACCGAACAGATTCGTTGCACTTTGCGCGCGGACGGCTTCAATGTCTTCAATCACACCCAGTTCGCCTCGGTGGGGACGAGCTTCTTCACGCCGGCGACGTTCGGCCGAGTTACCGCGGCGCGCGATCCGCGCAGCTTTATGGTGGGCGCTCGCATTCAGTTCTGAGGCGAGCGAACCGGGCGCTGACTGCTTGCCGTGTCATGCGGCGGTGGTGAACGTCTATCGGCAGACCGGTATGGGCCGCTCGATTACGGAGCGGCCCGTACTGCGGGAAGGCACTTACTATCACAAGGCGTCGAACCGGCACTATGTGATGACTGGTGGGGCGATATCGCGCTACCAGGTGGATGGAGAGGGTCGCCCGATTCACTTACTCGAGCGAACAGCGGATTTCGCGGTGGGTTCCGGCAATCACGCCATCACGTATCTGCATCGCACGGCGCAGGGGCGGCTGTTCGAACTGCCGGTGTCCTGGTATCGGGAGTTGACGGGCTACGCGATGTCGCCGGGCTACGATCACGCCGGGCATTTCGACTTTCGGCGCGAAGTGTCGGAGGCGTGCCTCTTCTGCCACAGCAACGGAGCGCGTCCGGAGCCAATCGGCTGTGAGCGGTGCCACGGGTCAGGTGCGGCGCATCGGCAGAAGCCGGGACGCGGCAACATCCTCAATCCGCGGACGCTGCCGGCGGAGCGGCAATTGGACGTTTGTCTGCAGTGTCATCTCGAGACGACGTCCAATCGCTTCACGGACTCACTTCGGAGGCCGGGGCGCGAGGTCTTCTCTTATCGTCCGGGAGAGCCGTTGGGCGACTACAAGATGTACTTTGCGGCCGTCGCGGAGGAGGAGCGCCTGGAGATCAATCACGCCGGCTATCGACTGATGCAGTCGCGTTGTTTTCAGGAATCGCAGGGGAAGATGACGTGCACCACTTGTCATGAGCCGCACACGGCGCAGGTGAAGGCGAGGGCGTGCCAGGGCTGCCATACGCAGCCGCATGTGGAGGGCGATTGCGCGGCTTGCCATATGCCGAAGCGCCGGACAGCCGATGCCATTCATGTGCGCATGACCGAGCATCGGGTGCAGCGCGAACCGCGCTTCACGGATCCTTCGCGCGAGGACCTGACGCCTTATGCGGGGCCTCTTAGGAACTTCTATACGACGGCCGATGCACTGAGTCAGGAGCGGGCGGAGACGCGCGCGCCAACGGTGGGGCAACTGCGTCGCTTTGTGGCGGCGAATCCGCGCGACGCCGGCGGCTGGACGGCGCTGGGCAGTGCGCTGGTGCGGGCGGGCGAAGCGCGCGAGGCGGTGACGGTGCTTGAGAAGGCGCTCAGCCTAAAGCCGCGTGAAACGGCAGCGGAGACTTCGCTGGGGGTGGCTTATGCGGTGCAGGGCGAGTTACGAAAGTCGCTGGCGGTGCTGGAGCGGGCGGTGGCGGCGAATCCCGATTACGCGCTCGCGTGGATCAATCTGGGGATCACACGCGAGGCGCTGAAGGATCGGGAGGGTGCGCGGGCGGCTTATGACCGCGCGATCCTGCTACAGCCGGATGCGCTCGAGGCGCGGCGGCGCCGGCAGGCCCTTCGCTGAAGGCTTACTCGCTGAGGCGTAACTGCGGGACGAAGACTTCCTTGGTCTTGCGTTCGATGATTTCGTCGATGCGGAGGAGTTGGCCGAGGTCTTCGCCGGCATCGATGGCGGCGGCGATGCGCTTTTCGGCTGCCACGATGCGGGCGGCGCCGGTGAGGGCTTCGGAGAGCCGAGCGGCGGGGATGGCGACGACGCCGTCGTCGTCGCCGACGAGCCAGTCGCCGGGATGGATGACTTGGCCGCCAACGCTGACGGGGACTTGGAGGTGGCCGACGTATTCGGCGCCGCCGGCATTGGGGACGATGGCGCGGGCGAAGACGGGCAACTGGCTGGGCCGGATGTCGGCCAGGTCGCGGATGGCGCCATCGATGACGACGCCGGCGACGCCTTTCCGCAGGGCGAGCATAGTGGTGAGGCCGCCCCAGAGAGCGGTGTTGCACTCGCCGTGGCCGGCGATGACCAGGACGTGGTCCGCCGGGCATTCGGAAAGGGCTTTGCTCACCATGAGGATGTCGGCGGTGTGGACTTCCACCGTGTAGGCAGGGCCGGCCATACGGGGGTTGGCGGACCAGGGACGGATGCCGTGATCGAGACCATAGCGCTTGCCGAGCGCGTCACTGACGGGGCCGGTGCCGAAGCGGAGCAGGTCGTTTGTCGTTTGGGCGTCGATCATTGAGCCATCCTGACTTGGGCCGGGTTGATGGCCTGGTATTTGCCTTTATTGGCGGTGATTTCGAAAGCTTTGGGAACTTCGTTGATGCCGTCGAGGACGTGGGTGATGGTGGGCTTGAGGCGGACGCGGCCAGAGGCGACGAGGTTCACGGTGTGCTGCAGGTGCTCGAGCGTGCTGATGTCGGGGAACAGGTAACGGAGACTGCGTTCGCGCAGGAGGTCGATGTCGAGCTCGAAGGGCGCGCCAAACCAGGAGACGCCGATGATCTTGCCGCCCGAGCGGACGGCGTCGACGGCTTGCATGACGCTCTTGACGCCGGAGAGGCCTTGGCGCGGGCTACCGCCGGCGCATTCGAAGACGATGTCGGCGCCGTTGCCACCGGTGAGGTCGCGAATGGCCGCGACGGGGTCCGTGGTGCGGGCGTTGAGCGAATCGTCGGCGCCGAGTTCGCGCGACATGGTGCAGGCCTCGTCGCGGACATCGACGGTGATGATGCGGCCGGCGCCGCTGTTGCGAGCGATCTGCATGCACTCGAGACCCATGCTGCCTTGACCGAAGATGGCGACGGAATCGCCGATCTGAATGTTCGCGGTTTCGACTGAGGCGACGCTGTCGCTGAGCGATTGCAGGCAGGCGGCTTCGTTGTCGGAGATGCGTTCGTCGACGTGGGTGAGGGCGATCTCAGGCAGGACGGCGTACTCGGCGAAGCAGCCGGGAAGCTGGAAGCCGATGATGGGTCCTTTACGGCAGAGGTGGCCGCGTCCGGAGTCGCAGAGCGGACAGCTTTCGCAGGGAAGTTTGGCGCGGGCGGCGACACGGTCGCCGACGCGGAACCGGGTGACACCGGGGCCGACCTCCACAATGCGGACGCAGAACTCGTGGCCGAAGAGCTGGACGGGCGCTTCCGTCTCCAGCCGCTTTTTGATCTTTTCGTAGGCCAGGGTGGGGATGCCGGCAGCCAGTTGGGCCTCCGTCACACTGGGTTGCACCACGAGAACCTGAGCCAGCACGTGACGCGGCTTCAGTTCGGGGGTGGGGACATCATCGAGGCGTAGATCGCCAAAACCGTAGAATCGCCAAGCCTTCATAAACTCCTCGTGATAATATCGCGGACCGGTATGAGACTCATTCTTTGCCTGATGTCGTTCCAGCTGGTGGCACAAGTTTTTGTTCCCGGCGCGAAGCTCGAGAAGCTGTATACGGGCGGTCATTTGACCGAGGGAGCGGCGGTGGCGTCGGACGGGACGGTGTTCTTCAGCGACATCACATTCACGAAAGAGACGAACATGCAGGCGGGGCACATTCTGCGGTTCGATCCGAAGACGGGGAAGACGAACGTGTACCGGTCGCCGAGCGGGATGTCGAACGGGATCAAGTTCGATGCGCAGGGGCGGATGGTGGTGGCCGAAGGCGCGGACTATGGCGGGCGGCGCATCACGCGAACGGACTTGGCGACGGGGAAGAGCGTGATCCTGGCGGGCTTGTACGAAGGGCGGCCGTTCAACTCGCCGAATGACGTGGCGATCGATCTGCAGGGGCGCATTTACTTTAGCGACCCGCGCTATCTGGGCCGGGAGCCGATGGAGCAGCCGGTGATGGCGGTGTATCGGCTGGACCCGGATGGCAAGGTGACGCGGATCATCACGGATGCGAGCAAGCCGAATGGTGTGGCGGTGTCGCCCGATCAGAAGACGCTGTACGTGGTGACGAACGACGACGGGCTGATGGGCTTCGATCAGATGCCGAAGGGCGTGCCGGCAAGGAAGGGGCGGATGGAGCTGTCGGCGTACAACCTGCGGCCAGATGGGACGGCGACGTTTCGCAAGACGTTGGTGAACTATGCGCCCGAGGATGGTCCGGACGGGCTGGTGTGCGATGCCGAGGGGAACATCTTTGCGGCCGTGCGCAATGAGAAGCGGTTCGGCGTGGGCGTGTATTCGCCGGAGGGCAAGGAACTGGCGTTTTTGCCGACGCCGGAACGGCCGACGAATGTGGGATTCGGTAGAGGGTCCGAAGCGACGACGCTGTACATTACGGCGGGCGGGAGTTTGTATCGCACCAAGACGGTGAAGCCGGGCTATCAGTTGCCGGCGCGGCGCTAAGGGATGACGAAACCAACGGCGATTCGCTGGCGGCTGTACGGTCTGCTGCTGGTGGTGGTGACGCTGACGTTCATTGACCGCTTCAATATGAACGTCGCGGCGAAGTACATCCAGCAGGAGTATGGGCTGACGAACGTCGAGATCGGGACGTTGTTCAGCGCGTTTGTACTAGGGTATGCGCTGTTTCAGGCGCCGGGGGGATGGCTCGGCGATCGCTTCGGAGCGCGGCGGGTGCTGACGGCGGCGATCGTGTGGTGGAGTGCGTTTACGGCCCTGACGGCGGTGGCGCCCACGCTGCTGCCGGTGGGCGCCGTGATGTCGTTGTGGGTGGTGCGGTTTCTGATCGGCGTGGGTGAAGCGCCGGCGCTGCCGAACACGAACAAGCTGATCGGCAAATGGATGTCGGCGCCGGAGCGGGCGCGCGGCAGCAGCGTGTTTCTGGTGGCGGTGGGGATTGGCGGAGCGTTCACGCCGCCGGTGATTGCGTGGATCATGACGCAGTGGGGCTGGCGGTTGTGCTTTGTGGTGTGCGGGCTGTTGGGCGTGGCGATCGCGGCGTTGTGGCACTCGCAGTCGGCGGAGGATCCGGCACAGCATCCGGGCGTGAATGCGGCGGAATTGGCCTTGATTCAGGCGGGGCGCGAGCCGGAGGTAGCGGCGGGCCCGTTCCCCTGGCGGGCGTTTGCGTCGTGGAGCTTGCCGGCGTTGACGATCGCGAACTTCATGCAGGGCTACGTGACGTACATCTTCTACACGTGGTTCTTCCTGTATTTGGTGCAGGTGCGGCACTTCGAGGTGATGGCGGGGAGCTATTGGTCGACGGTGCCGTTTTTGGCGATTCTGGCGGGGGCGCCGTTGGGCGGCACGCTATCGGACTGGTTGGTGAAGCGTTGGGGACTGACGTGGGGCCGACGCACGCCAGTGGTGGTGGCGGCGACGGTGTCGTGCGGCTTGCTGGTGATGGGTTCGCGATGGGAAGAGGCTTACGGGGCGATTGCGATTCTGGCGCTGGCGGCGGGATGCAACAGCGTGGTGGCGGTGTCGACGTGGACGATTCCGAACGATCTGTCGCAGCGGCATGCGGGCTTTCTGGCCGGCATTCTGAATACGTCAACGAACCTGGGCGGGGCGCTCTCGCCGGTACTGACGCCGTGGCTGGCGAGCCGGTTCGGTTGGGTGGCCGCCTTAGACTTTGCGGCGGCCTTTATGCTGACGGTGGCGCTGCTATGGCTGCTGGTGGATGCCCAGCGGCGCGTGAGTTAGTTGGCGGCGCGGCGCGATTGGCCCAGGTCGAGCACTTCGCGAACCTTGCCCAGCAGGGAGCCCAAGGTGAAGGGCTTCTGCAGGAAGGCGGTGCCGGTGGGGAACGAGCCGGAGCTGAGCATGGCGTCGTCAGTGTAGCCGGAGACGTAGAGCACGCGCAGTTCGGGGCGGAGTTGGGTGAGCCGGTCGGCGAGTTCGCGGCCGGACATGCGGGGCATCATCACGTCGGTGACGAGCAGGTCGATTTTGCCTTTGTGCGCGGCGCAGATCTTGAGGGCGTCATCGCCGTTGCTGGCTTCGAGGACGACGTAGCCTTGCCGGCGCAGGATCTTGCGAACGAGGGCGCGGATGCCGGCTTCGTCTTCGACGACCAGGATGGTTTCGAGCGACGTTTCCGGGTCGAGTTCCGGCGCCGGGGTGGGCGCGGTGGTCTCGATCGGGGGCGGCATCAGATTGCTGAGCGGATTGGTTTGGGCCGGGACGGCGGCCGGAGCGGCCGCGGGCAGATAGATCCGGAAGGCGGTGCCATCGCCGGGTTGGCTGGAAACGGCGAGGTCGCCGCCGCTTTGGCGGACGATGTTGTAAGCCTGGGTGACCAGCAGGCGCTCTTCGCGGAGGGCTTCGTCGCCGGCGGTCCAGGGTTCGAAGAGCCGGGTACGGTTCTCGGGGTCCATGCCCGGGCCGTTATCGGCGATCGAGATCAGGATGTAGCTGCCGCTCTTGGAGGGCGTGCCGTAGTCCTGGTCGAGTTCGAGGTCGGCCGTGGAGATGGTGAGGCGGCCTAGCGCGCGCATGCCGTACTTGGCGTGCGAGGCGAGGTTGAGGATCGCGGTTTCGATCTGGGCGGGGTCGACTTGAGCGGTGGCCTGATCGGCTTGGGCATCGAGCCGGAGTTGCACGCCGTCGCCGAGCTGACGCTTGAGGGCGGGCTCCAGGCGGCGGACGAGTTGGTTGAGGTCAACCAGTTGCGGCTCGAGGACGATCTTTTTGGTGTATTGCTGGAGCTGGCCGGTGAGGACCGAGACGCGCTCGGCGGCTTGCAGGATCTCCTGCATGTCGTTGCGCAGGGGGCTCGAAGGCGGCAGCGAACTCTTCAACTCTTCGCCATAGCCCGAGATGATCATGAGCAGGTTGTTGAAGTCGTGGGCGACTTTCGCGGCGAGGCGGCCCAGGGCTTCGACCTTTTGCGACTGGCCGGACTGTTCGTCGGCCGAGCGGCGGCTGGTGATGTCGAGCGTAAGCCCGGTGAACTTGAGCGCGAGCCCGTGTTCGTCGCGCTGAACGCGGACGATCTCGCGGACCCAGAGGACGGAGCCGGTGGCGGCGAGGGCGCGGTACTCGCAAGCGTGGCTGGTGCCGGCTTCCTGCGCGTGGCGGTAGAAATCGCTGACTCGGTCGCGGTCTTCTTCGTGGATCTTCTGGCGCCAGAAATTTTCGGTGGATTGCCAGACGTGGATCGGGTAGCCCAGTAACTCCTCGGCGCGTTCGCTGACGAACTGGTAGCGGAGCGTGGAGGCGTCGGCTTCCCAGACGATGGCGTCGATGTCGTTGACGATGGAGTAGAGCGCGGGCGGGACGGTGGCAGTCTCCGGGGCGACTGGTTCCGCGACCGTGTCGACGATGGGAGCGGGGGTGGGCAGCAGGCCGCCAAAGGCCGTCAGGTCCTGGAAGATGACCAGGACTTCCTGGCCGGCATCGAGTTCCCAGCCCTGAAGCGGCTGAAGGCCGACTAAACCGCTGATTTCGCGGGTGCCTTCTTCGCTGGTGATCTTGGCGGAGATCGGGCTGCGTTCCTTGGGCTTGAAGGTAGCGATGACCTCGGTGACCCGTTCGCCCAGACCGGGAACCGGCAGCAAATCTTCGAGACGGCGGCCCAGAACGTCATCGCTCTTGAGGCCGAAGATTTTGCGGAAATACTTATTGGCTGAGACGATGGTGAGGTCGGCGTTGACGACGAGTAGCCCGACGGGCACATTCGCGACGATCTCCTGGTAGTAACGGCGCTCCGTTTCCACCAGCGCCAGCAGGCGGGCGACTTCTTTCGGTCTCCACTGTTCTAAATCGGCGCGATCCATAGGTATAGAGTTGTCCCTGAAAGTAGCATCGGTTGCAGGTGGCCAGGACACAAGGGTACCGATGACTTAACTGGTATGGGTACTTAGGGGTTGCTTGCGGCGGCGATGAGGGGAGACCTTACCCGCTTTGTGGGGGAGGGCGATTTTGGGGAAAATCGGCTAAGTGGTTGGAAAACCTGACAGTTGCGGGTCAATCGAAAGTACTATCGGCAGAGTGAAAAAGTTCCGTTACCAGCCGAAGCGACTCCTGGTGTAGCCTGCAAGTTGGTGTCTGCCCCGATTATCGAGTTCGCCTCCGTCTCCAAAAGCTACTCGATCTACGACTCTCCCGGCGATCGTTTGAAAGAACTGGCGACGTTTAACCGTCTGAAGCGCCATCGCGACTTCTGGGCGCTGACGGATTTATCGCTGACGGTGGAGCGGGGCGAGACATTCTGCGTGATTGGGGAGAACGGCTCAGGGAAGAGCACTTTTTTACAGATCGTGGCGGGGATTCTGGCGCCGACGATGGGGACAGCGAGGGTCCGAGGCCGGGTGGCGGCGTTACTCGAATTGGGGGCGGGGTTCAATCCGGAATTCAGCGGCCGGGACAATGTTTACCTGAATGCGGCGATTCTGGGGCTTTCGCGCCAGGAGATCGATGCGCGATTTGAGCAGATTGTCGCGTTTGCCGAGATCGGCGAGTTTCTGGAACAGCCGGTGAAGACGTATTCGAGCGGCATGACGGTTCGCCTTGCCTTCGCCGTGGCGATTCATGTGGATCCGGAGATTCTACTGGTGGACGAAGCGCTGGCGGTGGGTGACATCTATTTCCGGCAGCGGTGTTTACGCAAGGTGCACGAATTGCGGCAGCAGGGGGTGACGATTCTCTTTGTGTCGCATTCGATGGGGGACGTGAAGGCGATTGGCGACCGAACGCTCTGGCTGGATCATGGCAAGGTGCGGGACTTGGGGCCGACCGATGCGGTGGTGGGCCGTTATTTGGCCGCGATGGCCGATAAGGATGCCGCCTATCTGGAACTGAAGCCGGTGGCTCCATCGGGCCGGCGGACGCAGATCGAGGCGCCGGAAGTGGTGACGCACATTCCGAACGTCGATCACCGGCATGGCGACCGGCGGGCCGAGGTGGTCGGCATTGCGATTCTGGACGCCAACGGCCGGCCGTTGCCGGTGCTTGAGCCGAACTCGCGCTGCGTGGTGCGGATATCGGTGCGGGCGAACGAGCCGGTGGGGCAGCCGAATGTCGGCTTTATGCTGCGGAATCACCTGGGGCTGGACTTCGCGGGGACGAACACTTTGCGAGAGAATATCGAATTGGAGTCGATGGAGGCTGGCGACGTGGTGACCGTCGACTTCCATTTGGATTTACCGGAACTCTACCCGTCCGCCTTTTCCTTTTCTCCGGCTATCGCCGACGGCAACCTGACTCACTACAAGATGTGCGACTGGATCGACAACGCGATTTCGCTGCAAATGGGCCACTCGGAGGGGCAGGTGTATGGATATCTGCACTTGCCGTGCCGGGTGGAGGTGAATGCGCGCTTGCAGCAGGGGTCCGAGGTGAAGCTTGGCTGAGTTTACCGGGGAGCGCGTGATTCCGGGCCAAGTGGACCCCGATCTGTGGAACGAACATTACGCGCGGTATTTGTTTGCGAGCCGGTTGTCGCGGTTCCGGCGGGTGCTGGATGTGGGCGCGGGGGCGGGGTATGGATCCGAACTGCTGAGCCAGACGGCGAAGACCACGGTGTCGTTGGACTTTGCCGCCGAGGCGCTGGCCCTGACGCCGGTGCGCGATCGGGTGCAGGGGACGGCATCGCAGTTGCCGTTCGGGGCAAACTCGTTCGATCTGGTGGTGGCGTTCGAGGTGATTGAGCACCTGGACGATTGGGCGGACTTTTTGCGCGAGTCGCGGCGCGTGCTGGCGCCGGGCGGGCAGTTGATCGTTTCGACGCCGAATAAGAAGTATTACGCCGAGGCGCGCGCGGATTCGGGGCCGAATCCGTTTCACGTGCATGAGTTCACGTTCGAGGAATTTCGCGAGGCGCTGCATGAGGTGTATCCGCATGTGGCGTTGTTTGTGCAAAACCACGCGGCGAGCATCGTGTTTCAGCCGGTGGAGAGCTCGCCCAATGTGGACGCGCGGCTGGACGGGTCGCTGCCGGATCCGGGGGCGGGCAACTTTTTTGTGGCGGTGTGCGCGGCGAGTCCGCAGACGGGCGGGCCGACGTTCGTTTATCTGCCGACGAGCGCGAATGTTCTGAAGGAGCGCGAGGAGCACATCGGCCGGCTGGCCGGCGAACTGACGACCAAGGACACGTGGCTGGCAGACAGTCGCGCGGAGCATGCGGCGCTGGTGGAGAAGCATCGGGCGTTGCTGGCGGAACTCGAGAAGGCGAATCGCTGGGCGGCGGAAATGGATGAACGCTGGAAGGCTTCGCAGCAGCGGGTCAGCGAGATGCAGAACGAGTTGGCGGCGGAGCAGGCGCGGGGCCGCGAGGTGGTGAGCGAGTACGAAGCGCGGTTGACCGAGTCCGAGGCGGGACGGGCGCAGGTGGTGGACTGGGCGTCGCAACTGGAGGCGCGTTTGACCGCCGAGATGGCGGAGGTGCGGGCGGCTTACGACGCGCGCGCGGGCGAACTCGCTGACGCGGTGAAGCTGCTGGATGCGGCCGAGCAGACGGTGGTGGAGCGGACGGAGTGGGCGCGCCGGCTGGAGAAGCAGATGCTGGCGATTGAAGCTGAGTTGAATGGCTTGCGGGCGTCGCGGTGGGTGAAGTTGGGGCGCACGCTGGGGCTGGGTCCGGTACAGCAGAATCCATGAAGTTGGCTTTGCGTGTGCTGCGGGCGCTGCCGCTGATGCTGCTGTCGCCGTTTCTGGTGGTGGTGCCATTGCTGGCGTTCGCGGTAGCGGACTTGCTGTGGGCGGTGTTCGGCAAGCGGCAGCCGCGTCAGGACAAGCTGCCGAACCGGGCGTCGGCGAGCGTGGTGATTCCGAACTGGAATGGGCGCGATTTGCTCGAGAAGTATCTGCCGAGCGTGGTGGAGGCGCTGGCGGGGCATCCGGACAATGAAGTGGTGGTGGTGGACAACGGGTCCGCCGATGGCAGTGCGCAGTTTGTGCGGGAGCGGTTTCCGCAGGTAAAGCTGCTGGCGCTCGAGAAGAATTTGGGCTTCGGGGGCGGGTCCAATGCAGGTTTCCGCGCGGCGAAGAACGACATCGTCGTGCTGCTGAACTCGGACATGCGAGTGGAGCCGGACTTTCTCGCGCCGCTGCTCGAAGGGTTTCACGATCCGCGGGTGTTTGCGGTTTCCTGCCAGATCTTTTTCCCTGACCCGAAGAAGAAGCGCGAAGAGACGGGCTTGACCCAGGGCTGGTGGGGCGATGGCGGGTTGCGCGTGCGGCATCGCATCGACGACGACCTGAAGGAGCGCATCCCTTGCTTCTACGGCGGCGGCGGGTCGTGCGCGTTCGATCGCAACAAGTTCCTTGAGTTGGGTGGCTTCGACGAACTGCTGCGTCCGTTTTATCTGGAAGACACCGACCTGGGCTATCAGGCGTGGAAGCGCGGCTGGTGGGTTTACTACGAGCCGCGCAGTATCGTGTGGCACGAGCATCGAGGGACGATCGGCAAGAAGTTTTCGCAGGAGTACATTCAGGGCGTTCTGAAGAAGAACTTCATTCTGTTTGTCTGGAAGAACATCGCGGATTGGCGGAAGCTGCTTGAGAGCTTGGCGTATGTGTGGTGCGGGAGCGCGCTGAGCGTCTTCTTTGGCGATTCGCCGGAGCGGGCGACCTTTGCGGGCCTGGCGCGGGCGACGCTGCAATTGCCGGGGGCGCTGGCGGCGCGTTGGGCAGCGAAGTCGCGAAGTGAGGTGAGCGACGACGAAGCGTTCAAACGTCCGCTGGGCGGCTACTTCCGCGATCGTTTTGCGGAGTTGCCGGCTGAGGTGGAGAAGCCGGGCGTGCTGTTCGTCTCGCCGTATCCGATCGAGCCGCCGGTGCATGGCGGCGCGGTGTTCATGTCGCAAACGCTGCGGGAACTGGCACCCCTGACGCGGCTGCATGTGATCGCGCTGCTGGATGCGCCGGAAGAGGCGGCGGCGCATGAGCCGTTGCGCGAGATCTGCGGGTCCGTGTCGCACCTGGTGCGGCTGGAAGGCAAGCCGAAGCAGTTGGGCTCGATTGAGCCGTATGCGGTGCGCGAGTTTTCGAGTCCCGAGCTCGAGTGGCTGATTCATCGGCAGCTCTACGTGCAGCAGTTGGATGTGCTGCAGCTTGAGTACACGAACATCGGCCAGTATGCGGGCGACTATCGGCGGCTCTTGAATGCGGTGTTCGAGCATGACGTCTACTTCCAATCGATCGCGCGCGGGTTGCGGCAGCCCGGCAGCCGGCTGGGGAAGTTGCCGGCGATGTTCGAGTATCTGCGGGCGTTTCGTTTTGAGCTGCAGATGTTGGCGCGCGTCGATCAGGCGCAGGTGTGTACGGAGACGAATCGGCGCTATGTGCTGAGCTTCGCGCCGGAGTTGGCTCCGAAGGTGGAAGCGGGCTTGCGGGCGGGGATTCGCTGTTCGAGCTACGACTATCGCGAAGACGGCCGCGAGGCCGACACGCTGCTGTTTATTGGCAGCTTCCGGCATCAGCCGAATCAGGATGCGCTGTTCTGGTTTTTGCGTGAGGTGTTCTGGCGGATTCTGGCGGAACGGCCACAGGCGAAGCTGGTGATCGTGGGCGACGCGCCGCCGGATCGGCATGCGTTGCCGCACTTCGAAGGCGCGGATCCGATCGTCATTCGTGGCCGGGTAGAGGATGTGCGCGAGCCTTTGGGGCGATACGCGGGCTTCATCTGTCCGATTCTGTCGGGGTCGGGCGTGCGGGTGAAGCTGCTCGAGGCGTTTGCGGCGGGGATACCGGCCGTATCGACGCGCATCGGGGCGGAAGGGCTGGCGGAGCGCGATGGCGAACTCTGCCGGCTGGCGGACGATCCGGCCGAGTTTGCGCGCTTTGCGGTGGAACTGCTGGCGGACGGCGAGCCGGCGCGCGCAATGGCGCGGCGGGCGCGCGCCGAGGTGGAGCGGCATTGGGATATGCCGGTGATCACGGCGAAGCTGGCTGCCCGCTATCGCGAAGGTCTGCGGCAGAAGCGCAGCGGGCGCGCTTAGGAGCGCAGGGTGCGGGGCGCGCCGCGAATGACGTCCATCTCCATGCGGAAGTGATCGAGCAAGTCCGAAGCTTTGAGGCGCAGGTTCTGCGGCTTGAGCAAGCGCTCGAGGATTTCGGCTGGCGGGGTGTCGATGAGCGTGGTGGGCGTCATGACGGAGTAGCCAATGGCGTTGGCCAGCTGATCGGCGAGGGCCACGATCTTGCTGAGCTTGCGCGGCTCCGGATCATGATGCCAGGCGACGGCCTGACGAATGGGCTCGGCCACCTTCCATTGTTCGAGCGCGAGCTTCGACAGAATCGCGTGATCGGTGTCGAGCACTTCGCGTTCGCACTGGATCCAGGTTTTCTTGCCGGGTTCGACGTTGTAACACCGTAAGACTTCGCGGTACTCGTTGGGCACGGCCATGACGATGAGCAGTTTGCCGACGTCGTGCAATAGGCCGGCGAGGAACGCGCCTTCATTGAAGTCGCTCACCATCTCTTCGGCGAGCGCGCCGGCGAGAATGGCGGTGGCGAGGCCATGTTCGTTGAAGTCCGCGGTGGACCAGCCTTCGGCGTTCGGCAGCTTCTTCCACATCTGACTGACGGAGAGCGCGGTGACGACATTCCGCAGACGATCGATGCCGATCAGGTTGATGGCGGAGGAGATCGACGTCACCGGTTCGCGGACCGAATAGACAGCGGAGTTGGCCAGGCGGAGAACGCTGCCGGCGAGGACGGGGTCCTGCTCGATCAGCGTCGCCAGGGCGGTGCATGATATGTTGTCTTGGCTAAACGAGCCGAGGAGCTTGACCAGAACAGGTGAAAACGGGGGAAGCTCAGTTAACTTGTCGAGGATTTGAACTTCTAGCGAAGCGACGCGCATGGATTCACTTATCGGTGAGTTTGGGGCGGCGTTGAGGAAATCCGTGAGCGGATAACGGGTTCTTTTGCGGGGAGTTGGCGGAGAGAACGGTTCACCGTACCAGTACAGTTCCGGATTAAAAAAACGTCGTAAAAATTCGTTCCAAATTGATACTTCCTTGGAGGGGTCCTATTGCCGGGTCGACAATTCCGCGATAGTACCCACAAGAGCAGGGTCCTTCTGTTAAATCCCGTGCGCACGCCACGACACCTGTACCTAAATCGCCCGGCAGTCGCCGTCAAAAGCCAAAGACTTGGCTTGGATCCGTACTGTTGTACCGGGTTGTACCGCGGAGAAGCCGTTGGAGGATGGCGATGGCTACTGTGCTCACGATTGAAGGCTCCGCGAAAGCGATGCGTCCCGTGTGGGGTGACCCAATGAAGATCCGATTTCACCAAAGGCCGACGGCCACCCACTTACCGATGGTGACCTTGGCCGCCGCGGTTCTCCCCGTGGCGGTGGGGGCGGCGGTGACCTTGGCGGAGGGGGCGGCCGACTGGACGGCGGCGGAACGTCTGCTGGCCGTAGCCGTAGCCGGAATCCCGTTGGGAGCTTTGCTGCCGTTTGCCGCTCGCCTGATACCGAACTGGAAGCTACAGCCGCAAACTGTTCCGGCGATGACGCTGCCGATGCTGCATCAGTGGATGGGCGAGTACGAAGAGATTCTGGATCGGTTACCGGCTTCGCCGGCGCGCAGCCAACTGGAGACGGACCTGGCGAACTCGCTGCAGGATCTGTCCGAGCGGACTGCGGGGCCGGAGTCGGTTGGTCATTTGAAAGACGCCGTGCGGGCGTACCGCGAGGCGCTCGAGGTTCATCCAAAGGACGAGTCGCCGCAGCAATGGGCGGCGATCCACAACAATCTGGGGGTGGCGCTGATCGACTTGGCGGCGCGAACGGAAGGCGAGGCAGGTGCGGAGCATCTGCGGCAGGCGACGCTCGCGTTGCGGGCGTGCTTCGGCGTTTACAACCGGATCGAGTGGCCGCGCCAGTGGGCGATGACACACAACAATCTGGCCAATGCGTTGCGCAGCTTGGCCGAGCGGACGGCGGGGGAAGAGAGTTCCTCGTGCCTGCTGGACGCAATTACGTCGTACCAGCACGCGCTCGAGATTCGGACGCGGCAGAGCGCTCCTTACCAGTGGGCGGCGATTCAACTGAATCTGGCGAGCGCGTGGCGGAAGCTGGCGGCGCAATCGTCGGTGAAGGAATTGCGCGAGAGCGTGGCCTCGCACGAAGAGGCGCTGGGCGTTTACACGAAGTCGCAGATGCCGGAGCAGTGGGCGTTGGCTCAGCACAATCTCGGGATCACCTTGCATGACCTGGCGGTGCGTTCCGGTGAACGGGCGACGCTCGAGCGGGCGGTGCACTGCTATCGCGAGGCGCTGTCGGTCAGGAAGCGGCAGGACTCACCGCGCGGCTGGGCGACGCTGACCTCGAATTTAGGCAATGCCCTGCGCGACGGCGGGCAGGTGGCCGAAGCCACGGAGTGTTACCGGGCAGCGCTCGAAGTGCTGACGCGTGAGTCCGAGCCGTACGAATGGGCGGAAGTGCAGAATAACCTGGGGATCGCGCTGCTGGATCGGGCGACCGGGCCGGAGGCCTACCAGGAGGCGGCAGGGGCGTTCCGCCGGGCGCTGAAGGTCTATACGGCGGTCCAGTGGCCGCAGGCCTGGGCGGCGGCGCAGACGAATTTGGGCAGCGCGTTGCGGTCGCTGGCGGGGCTGGCGTCGACGCCGGGTGAGCGGGATGCGCTGTTGAATGAGTCCGCCCTTTGTCATCGGGAGGCGTTGACGGTGTATCAACGGGAACTGCATCCGCGCGATTGGGCGCTGGCGGAGTCGAATTTGGCGACTACGCGACAGCAGCAGGGCGAGTTCGCCGAGGCACTGGAGGGCTATCGCCGGGCGTTGGAAGTGTACACGCCGGAAGAATGGCCGAACGAATGGGCGGCCACGCAGCACAACTTCGGCATGGCGCAGGTGCACGCGGGGCAGCCGTCGCATGCGGTGCGCTCGTTCCGCGCGGCGCTCGAGGTGCGGACGCTCGAGCAGAATCCGCGGCTGTGGGCGAAGACGAGTTGGGAACTTGCCGAGGCGTTGCGCTTGGCGGGCCGTCTGGAAGAGGCAGTTTCGGTGTATACGGCGCTCGAAGCCGTCTTCCCGAGCGAGCCTCGCGCCTAGCTTTCCGCGGGCAGCGTGAAGTAGAAGGTGGTGCCTTCGCCTTCGCGCGACTTGGCCCAGATTCGGCCACCGTGGCGCTCGACGATCCGCTTGCAGATCGCGAGGCCTAAGCCGGTGCCAGGGAATTCGCTGCTGTAGAGGCGCTTGAAAAGTCCGAAGACGACTTCGGCGTACTCCTCCTTAAAGCCGAGGCCGTTGTCGGCCACGGAAATCACCCACTCACCTTCCCAAAGCGTTGCATCGATGCGGATGTGCGGCTGCCCGCGGCGGTACTTGAGGGCGTTGCCGATGAGGTTCTCGAACACTTGGCTGATCTGCGAGTCCGCACAGCGAACGGTGGGTAGCGCGCCGACGTCGATGCGGGCGCTCGCTTCGCGGATGGCCAGCGACATCAGCCGGCGGACGTTGGTGACGACATGGTTGAGGTCGACGAACTGGTCACGGTCGGACTGATAGCCGATCTGCGTGTAGGCCAACATGTCGCGTAACAGGGCTTGCATGCGGCGCGTGCCGGTCTGGATGTTGTCGAAGTAAAGGTCGATCTCGGGATCGCCTTGCGTCTGGTGACGGCGGGCGAGCAGTTCCGAATAGATCGAGATCATGCGCACGGGTTCCTGCAGATCGTGCGTGGCGGCGTAGGTGAGCTGGCGCAGGTCGACGTTCAGCATCTCCAGTTCGCGCGCCTGTTTCTCAAGACTGCGCTCGTTTTCCTTGCGCTGGGTAATGTCGTAGGTGACGCCCACCAGGCGGCCCGATTCGCTGGCCGTGCGATCGATGACGCGGCCATGCGCCGCCACCCAATGGATGCTGCCATCGGGGAAGAGCACACGGTACTCGGCCTGATAGGTAGAGCCGCGCTGGACGGCGCGCTCCACGCGCTCGACGACGTCCGGGAGATCTTCCGGGTGCACGAGGGTACGGAAGATCTCGTAGTTGAGCAGCGTGCCCGACGGCTGACCGAAGTTCTGGAGGAAGGTCTCGGTGACTTCCAGGTTGCCCGTGGCGATGTCCATCTCCCACATGCCGAGTCCGGCGGCATCGAGCGCGATGCGCAGGCGTTCGGCGGTGCCTTGCAGGGCCACTTCGGCGCGATGCCGTTCCGCTCGTTCGCGCGCTTCGCGAAGAGCACGCTCGACGGCGGGGGCCAGGCGTCCGAGGCGATGCTTGAGGACATAGTCCACCGCGCCGCGCTTGAGCGAATCGATGGCGATCTCTTCGCCCATCACGCCGGACACAAAGATGAACGGAACGTCCGGACAGAGCTCACGAGCGAGTTTCAAGGCGGAGAGGCCGTCGAAGTCGGGCAGGGAATAGTCCGACAGGATGACGTCCGGGCACAACTCGGCGATGGCCGCTTTGTAGCGGTCGCCGGTTTCGACCCGGCGCGCTTCAAAAGGTAACCCGGAGGCCTTGAGGGCCTCCAGCAGGAGTTCAGCATCGAGGAGACTGTCCTCGACCAACAGAATTGAGAACTTCTTAACGTCCTCAGGCATGATCGCTATCGTTCACCATCGGCCGGATGCTGCCTGGCGGAGGCTCGTTGAGCACCGCCCAAAAGCCGCCTAACTCCTGAACCGCTTTCACAAAATCGTGGAAGCTCACCGGCTTCACGACATAGGCATTCACGCCCAACTCATAACTGTGGAGGACGTCGCATTCTTCGCGCGAACTGGTCAGAATCACCACGGGAATCCGCTTCAATTCCGGCTGGCTACGAATGAACTCCAGGACCTCGAGGCCCGTGCGCTTGGGTAGTTTGATGTCCAGCAGAATGACAGCGGGGTTGCCGCGCTCGCGATCCTTCCACGGCCCCTGGCACGACAGATAGTCGATGGCTTCGGCGCCATCGCGCAGGGTCACTACCTCATTCACCAGACGAGCTTCTTCGAGCGCGATCAAGGTGAGTTCCAGGTCCTTGGGATTGTCTTCGACCAGTACGATTGGCTTCAGCACGAGTTATCGATTCTCCTGACTCCGAGGCAGCGAAAAAAAGAAAGTCGCGCCTTCATCCGGCTTGCCTTCCGCCCACGTTTCTCCGCCGTGGCGGGTGACGATTCTTTTGACGTTGGCAAGGCCAATCCCGGTTCCTTCGAAGTCCTCCATGCGGTGGAGGCGCTGAAAAACACCGAATAACTTGTCGACATAAGCTTGCTCAAAGCCCACGCCGTTATCGCGTACCCAATAGACGTTGCGCGACGTCTCACGCTTCATCCCCCACTTCAATCTGCGCAGTCGCGCGGCGCGCGGTGAACTTGATCGCATTGTCGAGCAGGTTTTGCCAGACGAGGCGCAACAGCACCGGGTCGGCGACGATGGTGCCCAATGGCTCCAGCTTCCAATCGATGCGGCGGGCGTCCGAGAACTCGAGCGAACGAATCGTTTCTCGTACGAGCTTGTCCACGTCTACCGCGCGGGGATGCAGTTCGGCGCGGCCCACATGCGCTAAGCCGAGCAGGTTATCGACAAGGGTGCCAGCGAAGCGCGCCGAGTGCACGATGCTATCGATGAAACGCCGCTCGCGTTCATCCAGGCGCTCGTAGGCGGTGCGGCGCAGTAACTCGGCATAGCCGGTGATGTGGCGGAAGGGGGCGCGCAGGTCGTGGGAGACGGAGTAACTGAAGGCTTCCAATTCGCGATTGGAACGCTGCAGTTCGGATGTGAGGCCGGCGAGCTCTTCCGCTTTCCGCAAGACGATGCCGACGATGGCATTGCGGAGGCCAATGGCGGCTTCAATGCGGGGGGCTTCCCATGGCAGAGACTGCTGTCGGACGGTTTCCTCCCAAATGGCAAACGACTTGCGCGGATGCAAGCGCAGGTCGCCATTCAGTGCCGGCTGGACGGCCTTGGCGGGATTGCCGCTCCAATTAACGGTCTGGACGACTTCGGGCCGAAACCAGAGCACGTAACTCGGATGGAGCTTGGAAATGCCGATGGCGAGCAGCCCGCTGGCCCGGTCCGCATACGCGGCGGCCGGCGGATAGAGAGAGGCGAGATGGTTGGTGTGGAGAACTTCGGGTTGGCCGCGCTCGATGAGCCACGTGAGCAGGTTCTCTAAGTCAATGGCCGAAGGCGTGTGGCCGAAGAGTTCGCAGCGGTCCTGAAACACCACCGCGGCGCCGGAGGCTTCGCCGAACTCGAGCAACTCGGAAGGGTGGTGCGTAAGGCCGTAGATGAATTGCTCTTCCTGCGACATGAAGGAGAGTAAGTCCGCGGCGAGTCCGTTGTAGTGTAGACGCTGCTGTAATTCGTGGTGGAGCTCCGCGGCCTGGAGCTGCACAGAGAGCGCTTGAGCGAGTAAGTCGCAGGCGATGCGGGTCTCCACCGACACTCGGCGAGGCGAACTGTGATGGCAGGCGATCAAGCCCCACAGGCGCGATTCCTGCGTGATGATCGAGATCGACATGGACGCGCCGACTTCCATGTTCTTGAGGTATTCGACATGGATGGGCGAGACGCTGCGCAGGCTGGAATAGCTGAGGTCAAGCGGCTGTTGCGTGTCGGGGTGCAGGGCGGGCTGCAGCGGCACGGCCTGATAGGCGACGTCGCCGATCATGCGGAAACGATTCAACACATAGAGGGCGCGCGCCTGCGCCGGAATATCGGACGCGGGGAAACGCAAATGGAGAAACGACGGGACACCTTCGCCGCGTGCTTCGCCGATGACCGTGCCGTTCCACTCCGGGTCAAAGCGGTAGACCATGACGCGGTCGAAGCCGGTAAGTTGCCGGACTTCTTCGGCGGCCAGGGCGCTCAGCGCTTCCACCGTCTGCAGCGACTTCATGCGGTCGATGAACGAGCGCACCACCGGATAGAGCGTCTGAAAGGAGATCCGCGCCGGGACCAGCGATTCGAACTCGAGAATGAGGGTGTTCTCGCTGCGATGGGCCACGGCCTCGAAGCGTTGCAGCCCTTGCGGCGTGCTCCAGTCCACGATGCCGAGGTGGCGGGGTTCTTCGCCGGCGAGAAGACTGCGCAAGCCCTCATTGAGGAGCCGAGCGATGTCCGGCGCGATCTCGGTCAACGTATGGCCGAGCAGGGCGCTGGCTTCCTGGCCGATCCAGTTGGCGCAGTTGGCGCTGGCTTGGAGGATGCGCAAGGTGCCGGGGCGCATGGCGAGCAGGAAGCCGTGGGGCTGAATGCTGCCAGGGATGTGGATGGGTTCGCGTTCGCAGGAGGTCAGGTCGACTGGCGGCTGAGTCATGCCCACTCCAGGAAGCAACGGAAGGTGTCTTGCGCGGCTTGCACAATTTCTGGCCGCTGTCGGTCGTCGTGCTGGGCGAGGAGCGCGAGATATTCGCGCCAGCGGGCGCCCGTCGCTTCGCCGTAGCCGGAGAAAAAGGACGCGCCGCGGGTGGGTGTGAGATCGAATTGCAGCCGGAGGTGGCGCGAGATGACCTGGCCGCCCAGCGTGGAGCCTTCGATGACGTAGAGTGCGCCCAGGGCGGCGGCGAGATCAGGAATGGCGGGGACGTGCGGATGCGGCCTCAGACCGGCGGGATCCACTTTGAGCCAGGCGAGGTCGGCTTCCAGGCTGGGCAGACGCCGGCGGTCGGGATAGTAGCCAGGCAACTCAGCGGCGAGAATGGGGTCCAGGGCGGCTTCCAGCGGCTGATAGACGCGCCAGAAGCGGCTGAGGATTTCGGCGTAGCCGGTGAGGGTGAGGGAGGGGCGGAGCAGGTCCAGGTGCGATTCGACGGCACGATGCAGGGCAGCCGTTTCCGTGCGAAGCAAGGCGTGGATGGGCAAGACAGCGGGTGCCGTATGGCTCATAAACGATCAGAAGCACCTGCGGGTCACGCCTAACTCGCCGAGCCTGCCTAAACTTTAGCACGGGTTAAGCGAGGCGGAGGTCAGTCTGGGAAAAGTCGCTGCCTTTGAATAGAAGGATCTGATTTCGATGTTTCGCCAGGGCGTAGGACACGCAATCGCCGAAATTCAGGCAAGCCGAGTGACGGCCCTTTCCGTAGAGCGAAAACGCCAAACGGGCTAAGTCGAGCTGTGCGGCATCGAACGGAACAATCTCCAGACGGAGCTCCCGGACAAGATTGTCGAGCAGCATGCGGCCCATCAGGCCGGTCCGGGATTCGACGACAAACGTCGCTTCGAGCAGGGAGACGGTGGAGATGCAAGGCGAGTCTGCTTCGCTGATCAACTGCAGAAAGCGCAGTGCCTCCGGCTCCTCTTGCAGGATTGCCAGAACGGCTGAGGTGTCAATGACCACTAGCGTGAGGGGAGGCCGAGTTCATCGTGGCCCAGGATTTCGTCGTCACTTGCTGCGGTGAGCCGAGGAAGTTTGGCGTAGTGTCCCGTAATGGCGCGTACGTTCTCGATGAGGAAGGAAGAACGATGACCGGGGCGAACTTGCTGAAGACGAAGTTTCAAGGCTTCATGAATGGCATCGGTCAATGAAGTATGTTCCAGCGCCGCGAGTTCGCGCGCTAGCGCTTCGGTTTCCGGATTCTTGATGCTAATCGGCACGGGTATCTGTCATGAATTTTATCATGAATTCATGAACTAGGCCAAATCGCAGACGTAGACCTGCGTGGTGCCGGTGCGATCGCTGCCGAAGGTGATGCGCGTCTCATCCGGGGACCAGGACGGGTGCGGATGCGTCCACTGGGGACCATAGACGGTGTCAGTGGCGGCTTCCATCCAACTGAGGGTGCCTTCGGCTTTGGCGGCGCTGCGGGCGGCGGCGAAGTCCTCCGGAAGGGCGTAGCGGGAGGTCTTCCACTGGCTGCCGCCGTTGGAGGCGAGGCTTGGGCAGACGAACTCGCGGGCGCCGGTGGCGACGTCGATGAGGTGGATGCCGAGGTCCGGGTGGTTGGTGTCGCAGAGGATGCGCGTGCCGTCGGTGTTGGGGGCGATGTGCCAGGCGTTGAAGTCGGCGATGGTCTTGATGTCGCGCGTGGTCCAATCCATGCGGCAGACCTTGTAGGGCCAAACGGTGAAGACGAGATCGCCGGTGCGGCCCAGGAAGGTTTCGTGGACGACGAACTCGTCGTTCGCATGTTCGTAGAGACACTCGAGGCCGGTGCCGTCGCGGCGAATCCGGTGCATGCGCGGGGCCGGGTCGCCGGCGAATTCGATCCATTCGGGTTCGAGCGGATGGAACTGCGGGTGGATGACGGTGCGCGGGTAGGGGATGAAGTGGCCGCCGGAGCCGTCGGTACGGGCGACGGCAAGGCCGTTTTGGCCATCGCGCTTCATGGCGGCGGTGAGCCATTCGCCATCGGGGCTCAGCGACGGTTCGCCGACCGAGGCGCCGGCGAAGTCCGCCACCAGGCGTTCTTCGAGGTTGTAGCGGCGGAGGGCCCAAAGGGCCCCCTGCCGGGTGAAGAAGATCTCGTCCCCGCGCGGGGAAAGCGCGGGCGAGTAAGGATGAATGCCGGGACCGAAGGTGAGTTGGCGGAAGCCATCCGGATCGGTTTCCCAGAGCTGCGCGCTCCCGGACTCGTACGAGATGAAGAACATCCCGCCTTCCGGATAGAAAGAGCTTTGCAGGAAGTAGGTGGGATGGGTGATCGCCGCAAAGCGAGTCACCTGCCGCGCTTCCCTCATCGGCCCAGGTAGAGATCGCGCCCTTTGACGAGGTTGGCGATCTTACGGTCGGCGACGGAGCGCTTCAGCATCCAGAACCCGCAATCGGGGTGCACCCAGCCGAGGCGGCCGGGGCCGATGCGCTGTTCGATCGTTTCCATCTTCTTGGCAATCTCTTCCGGCGTTTCGACATGATTGACCTTGATGTCGATGACGCCCAGGCCCATGGTGATCTTGGCGTCGACGTTCTTCAAGGCGTCCAAGTCGTCGAGCGGACGATGGGCGAGTTCGAGTACGAGATGGTCCACGGTGAGTTGGTTGAGGAACTCGACGAGCGTGGCCCAGTGGCCGGCCTGGATCGTCTGGCCGCCGTAGTTGCCGAAGCAGAGATGAACGGCGCGGCGGCCTTTGATTTTGGCGAGCACGCGGTTGATGGCGCGGGCGGCCATCGGAGCATGTTCGGGGTTGCCGGGGATGTTGGCTTCGTCGACCTGGACGCAGTCGCAAGGCAGGTCGGCGACCTGGTCGGCGAGCACGTCGGCGACAGCCATCAGCATGGTTTCGAAATCGCCGTAGTGGTTATCGAGCAGGGTGCGGGCCAGCATGTACGGGCTGGTGACGGTGAACTTGAAGGGGCCACCGGAAACCGAAGCGGCGAGCTCGCAATCGCCGAGCAGATTGAGCGACCCCTCGGTGAGCGGGCCTTCAATGACGCCGGCGGCTTTGCGCCGGAACTTCATGATGCTTTTGGAGGCGAAGGCTTCATGGTCGCTGCGGCCGACCTGGGTGCGAATGCCGCCCATGGGCCGGATAAAGTACTCGATCATGCCGTTGGTGTCGGGATGATTGACGTCGAAGCGGTAGAGTTCGCCATCGGTCGGCAGGTCGATGCCGGCCTGGCGCTGCAGGTCGAAAACGACGCGCGTGGCGTCCAGGCGCGCCTGCTCGCTGGGGAGCGCGGCGAGCCAATCGGGCACCGGATAGGACCCGACGGTCGTCGTGAGGATGCGTGGTTGTGACATGAACTTATACGACGTAAGGCTTGCGATAGTCGCGCGTGATGAGCTTGTCGGCCTCAGCGTCGTTGAATTTGCGTTTGGCGTCGTCCCAGTTGAGTTTGCGGCCGACGCGATAACTGATGTTGGCCATGTGGCAAAGCGCCGCCGCGCGCGCGCCGATTTCGATGTCGGCGTTCAGGTCCGCATGCTTGCGGGAGCGGCAGGCGTTCAAGAAGTTTTCCATGTGGGCCTTGGTGTCGTACCCCACCGGCATGGGGCCTTGGTCCATGATCTTTTCGCTGCCTTCGCCTTTGAAGACCTGGAAGCCGTTGCTATCGATGGTGAGATAGCCGTCGGCGCCGAAGAAGATGTTGCCGACGGTGTTGGTGCCGCGGCGGAGCAGATAGCTTTCAGGCCCCGTGAGCAGGCCGCGGACTTCGAACTGCATCTCGACGTCGCCGAAGTCGTAGGTGGCGATCTGCGTGTTCGGCGTTTCCTGGTCGTCGTCGTAGAGAAACTTGCCGCCGGTGGAATAAACGGACTTGGGCAGCGACGTCTTGCCCAGGCCCCACAGGCAGATGTCCATCTCGTGGACACCCTGGTTGCCGATGTCGCCGTTGCCGGTGTCCCAGAACCAATGCCAGTTGTAGCGGAAGCGGTTCCAGGTGAAGGGGCGCTTGGGCGCGGGGCCTAAGAACTGGTCCCAGTCGATGCCGGCGGGCACGGGTTCTTCGGGTGTACGGCCGATCGACTTGCGGCGCTTGAAGCAGAGTCCTTTGGCGAGGTACAGCTTGCCGATGATGCCGTCGCGCAGCAACTGCATGGCTTTGATGTTGTGGCCCGTGGAGCGGCTCTGCGAGCCGATCTGCACCAGGCGTCCGGTTTTCCGGGCGACTTCCACCATCCGGTAGCCCTCGTAGATGTTATGGCTGGCGGGCTTTTCGCAATAGACGTCTTTGCCGGCTTCGGCCGCCCGGATCATCGCAAGGGCGTGCCAATGGTTGGGCGTGGCGATGGAGACGGCGTCGATGTCCTTCGACGCATACATCTCGCGCATGTCCTTAAATTCCTTGGCCTTGGGCTGCTTCTCGCGCGTGATCGCGGCGTTGCTCTTCTCGAGCGCGGCCTGGTTGACGTCGCAGAGTCCGGTGAGTTGCGCGCCGGGGATGGCGAGGTAGGTGCGCAGATGGTCCGCACCCCGGCCGCCGAGGCCCACGATGCCGACTTGCACACGGTCATTGGCGCCCATTACGCGAGTGGCCGAAGCGGCAAGCGCGGCGCCTTGGAAGAACGAGCGGCGGGAAAGTGGATTCATACGGGGTCCCTGACCGCTAGTGTATCAGGGGCCGTTTTGGCGGGTTCCGCTAACGCGCGTGCGACTCTTCGCGTTGCGGCTCGGCCGAGAGCAGCCCAAACGCCATCGCATTGCGCAAGCGAGAGCCGTTCCCGAGATATTCCTTGTAGAAGCTTTCGGCGCCGGTGCGGAACGCGTCCTCGATGCGGCCGCCGTCTTTCAGGCGGATGGCGTCAACCAGCGGCTGATGGGCGTGCACGACGTCGGCGAGATGTTCGCCGCCGTAGCTGAGGACGATGCTGGCGAAGGCCAGCAGCGGCACGGTGAGCTGATCGAGCAGCTTGTAGAGGGTCTGGTTGCCAGAGCATTGCCAGATGTAGCGATGGAAGTCGAGATCGGCCTGGGCGGACTCGAAATACGCGTCGCTGTTCATAAAGCCGGAAAAGACGGCGAGACGGCGTTCGAGTTCGGCCATCTCCGCCGGGCCGATGCGCTCCGCCGCGGCCTTCGCCGCCCGCACTTCCAACAGCGAACGAAGCTCCATGCGCTCCTGGACGTCCGCCGGCGAAAGACGCGTCACCGCCGAGCCGATATTCACGGTGCGCGTCACCAGGCCCGAATGCTCCAGCCGTTGCAGGGCTTCGCGTACCGTGGCTTGGCTCACTCCCAGTTCACGCGCTAAACCCGTCTCGCGTAGCGGCGACCCCGGCGGATACTTCCCGCTAAAAATCGCCTGCAGCAAATGCGACCGGACCTTCTCGACCCGACTGCTAGCTCCCTTCGAATTCATAGCGCCTCAATTACTCCGTATCCCGCGTGCCCGCAAAGCCCGGGCCGCCTGCCGCCACATAGCCTCCGCTGCCGCCCTTTTCCGATCGGCTGACCCAGAATGCGTACAGGCTGGCGCTAGAGACTTTGAAGCGGATCGCCACTGGCCGACCGCGCAACGCCGCGAGGTCTTTACGGTTTTTCCAGTGTAATGCGAGCCGTGTGCCATCGGTCTTGACGGCAAGCGAGTTCGCCATTTCGTAGCCCTTGATGACGCGGCCTTGAGCATCGAGCATCTCGGCGGCCACCTCGCCGCGCGAGGCGTCGGCGTTGACGAACAGGTGCCGGCCGCTAAAGGTGAGCGGACGCGTCCGCAACGTGCCGTCGGCGCCGCCATCCATCGAGGCGAAGCCGTCGCGGCGCAGCACGGCCAAGCCCATGGAGGCGTCCTGGTCAGCGTTCTTCTTGGGGAGGCTTTCGGGATTGCCGCGCAGACCGCTGAAGTAGAAGTAGAGCTGGTCGCCGACGATGAGGCAGCCGCCGCCGACGGATTGGACGTTGCCCCAGTTCCAGGCGCCGCGTTCGTCGGAGACGCCGATGAAGGGCGTGCGGTCCGGCCGGTCCCAATGGAAGCCGTCGCGGCTGTAGGCGAGGACGATTTCGTTGCGCTTGGGACGGTCCTTGATGTCCCAGTTCTCGGGGCCGCGCCAGACGTTGAACAGGCCCAGCAGCAGGCTCTCGTAGGGAGTGGCGTCGACGTTGTAGAGCTGCGGCAGCACCTTGATGTCCGGGTGCGGCACGTCGCGCTCGTCGGCGGAGGCCCATTGCGTCAGCTCGGCCCGGTCCTTCCAGCCCTCGGCGAAGTTGTTCACTTCCTTATACATGCGCATACGGCCCAGGCCGTCTTCGAGTTCCGGGGCGGCCATGCCACCCACATTGCTCAGGCGGATGCTGTAGATCCACTTATTGCGGAAGGGGTTGAAGAACATCGTGCTGCGGTCGTAGTGCGGTTTCTGATAAGTGCGGCCCCGGCCGAGCGGCTTGCTCCAGTGAATACCGTCGGCAGAGGCACGAAATTCGATGGCGTTCTCCTCGCGGACGCGGGTGAAGACGAGCATTTTGTGGCGCAAGGCGGGATCCTTTTCATTGAGGTCGAGCCAGATGGTCGCCGAATCGCGCGGACCGGGGTGGACAATGTTGGTGCCCGGGACGACGTCGAGCTGCGGGCGAGTCCAGGTGACGCCGTCGGGCGACGTGGCGTAGCAGGTGTTACGGTCGCAGCGGTACCAGGCGCGGAACTGCTTTTGGGCGGGGTCGTAGAAAATGCCATCGCTGAAAGGCGTGGCGAATTCCTTCTCGCTTTCGCGCCGCAGGACGGGGCTGGCTGGATGGGGCACCGGGCGGTGGAAGGTCCGCCGCAGGTTGGTGGACTCGATCAGGAAGTCGTCGACGAAGAGCTGGCGGCCGAGGTCGATCGGCAGGACGGCGGGCCGGTTCTGCAAATAGGGGACCGGACGATACTTCCGGGTGGCGACGTTCTTGGGCGGCCAAGCGGCGGGCAGCTCAATGCCGTTGGGTAGGACCTCAGCGGCGAGGGTGACGGCAGGCAGGATGCAGAGAAGAAGCTGAAGCAAACAAAGGTCCTTTCGGCAACATCATATTATCGATTTTACTATCGATCAATCAATCGAGGATATTGACATCACTGATTATCGATTATATGATCGATGCGTTCCAGGCTTCAGCTTTTTTAATCGAGAGGATCTCCACCATGTTGTCGAAGAGGCTTTTCCCGCTTCTGGCCGCGTTCTGCCTGTCGCTTCCCGCTCAGGACACCCGCGGCATGATCTTTGGACGGGTGACGGACCCGCAGTCGGCCCCCATCTCGAATGCCACCGTGGTCGTTTCCAACACGGACACGAACGTCGCCATGACGTTCCGCACGAATGAGTCCGGCTACTACGAAGCGAATCTGCTCCTCGCCGGCAACTATCAGATCAGCGCCGAAGCGCAAGGCTTCACCAAGGCGTTGCGCAAGGGCATCCAGCTGAACGTGTCGCAGCGCATTCCGATCGACTTCACGATGCAGGTGGGCTCGGTGGCCGAAACCGTCAGCGTGAACGAAGAGGCGCCGTTGATTGAGACCAACGGCGTGTCCTCAGGCCGCGTGGTGGACAACCGCAGCATCAATGAACTGCCCGTGGCGCGCAACAATCCGGTGCTGCTCGCGGCCTTCACGCCGGGCGTGCAGATCCGCGGCGGCTACCGGACGACGTCGCACCGTTCGGCCTCCATCGTCACCACGGTGATGTTCACGCCGGGCAACGTGGGCGGACGCAGCCTCACCGATTCGAGCAATGACTATCTGATGGACGGGATGCCCAACGTCGGCTTCAATCGCCGCATCGCCTTCATGCCGCACACCGACGCCATCCAGGAGTTCAAGGTGGAAACGTCGAACCTGGACCCGTCGGTGGGCTTCGCCTCCGGCATCAGCATGTCGCTGATGACCAAAGCCGGCACCAACGACTATCACGGCGTGGCCACGTGGCAGCACATGCAGCAGCGCTGGAACGCGACTCCGTTCTTCATCAAGCAGGCTTACTACCGCAGCATCGCTGCGGCGGAGGCGGCGAACAACACGGCGCTGGCCAATCAGCTGCGCGGGCAGAATCCACAGGCGCCGGGCCGCACCAACGACTATTCGGTGAGCTTCGGCGGGCCGGTGGTCATTCCGAAAGTGATGAATGGCCGCAACAAGCTCTTCTTTTTCATCAACTACAACGGCACCAAGGAGCGTCTGACGGAAACGACATCGAACATCAACGTGACGGTGCCCACGCTTGCCAATCGAGCCGGCAACTTTGCGGACCTGCTGCGGGTGGACCCCACGCGCTATCAGCTCTACGATCCGCTCACCGTGGCGCGGGATCCGGCGCGGCCCACCAACTACATCCGCCAGCCGATCCCCGGCAACGTGATTCCGGCCAGCCGCATCATCAACCCGATGCGCCAGCGCTATGACTCGCTGCTGCCCACGCCGAACAACAATCCGACCAATCCGGCGCAGGAGCCGCTCAATAACTACATCGCCACGCGCATGCCCTGGCAGTTCGACTTCACGGCGCTCAGCAATCGCGTCGACTATCAGTACTCGGAGAAGCATCGCTTCTTCGGCCGGTGGAATTATCACAACTATCAGGAAGACCGTTCGGACTGGACTTACGAAACGCTCCCCGGCCTGCAGAGCAACGACTTGAACCGCGGCACGCGCGCCGCGATGATCGACTGGGTGTATACGCCCGGAGCGACCACTTACTTCGACTTCGCCTTCTCGGCCAATCAGTCCAAGGAAGGCTTGCTGGGCACCGTGCCGAAGGAGTTCAACGCCACCGACGCCGGCTTGCCCGCGTACCTCGCGCAAAAGGCCGGCGCGGAAAGCCATTTGCCTGTGGTGACGCCCAGCGGCTATCGCGCGTTGAGCCGCACCTACTCCACCACGGCCAAAGCCGCGCTCTACGGCGCGCGCGCCACGATGACGCACATCCGCAACCGGCATACGCTGAGCGGCGGTTTCCAGATGCGCCAATATCTGCGCACCGGTGGCGGGGGCGGCCTGACTTCCGGCTCGTTCACGTTCGACAATCTGTTCACGCGGCGCAACGACGATACGCTGACGCCCGCGGGCAGCATCGGCCATAGCTGGGCCTCGTTCCTGATGGGCCTGCCGAGTTCCCTGCAGGCCGAGACCAACGCGAGCTACGCCGTCCATACGCCGGCGTATGCTTGGCACGCGCAGGATACGTATCGCGTGTCGAACCGCCTGACGCTGATCCTCGGTCTGCGCTTCGAATACGAAGGCGGCCTCACCGAACGCTATGACCGTTCGCTCGCCGACTTCAACTCGTCGCTCGACCTGCCGATCACCGCCGCTGCTCGCGCCGCGTATGCGAACAGCCCGGTGGCCGAACTGCCGGCGGCTAGCTTCCAGGTGCGCGGCGGTACGGTGTATGCTGGCCAGACCTCGGGCGGCCGCAACATTTGGAACGGCCAATTGATGTTTCTGCCGCGGCTCGGTGCGGCTTATCAGTTGAGCTCGAAGACCGTACTGCGCGGCGGCTACGGCGTCTTCTACGACTCGCTCAATGCCAGCTACCTGGTGCCGAATCAGTTCGGCTACAGCCGCGTGACCTCCACGAATCTCACCAACGACTTCGGCGCGAACTGGCTGGTAGGCAATCCCGCGGCGGGCGTCTCGCCGCTCACCGATCCCTTCCCCGTGCGGAGCGACGGCACACGCTTCGATTCGCCCGTGGGCAATGCGATGGGCTCCATGGCCTTTGCCGGCCGTGCTTATGCCTACACCGGCTACGGCATCAATCGGGCGCGCAATCAGCGCTGGCGCATGGGAGTGCAGCATCAGATCGGCACCAAGGATCTGATCGAAGTCGCTTACACGGGCAACTACGCGAACGACGTCTACGTGGCCCGTAACAACAACGCGCTGCCTGGGCAATACTGGGCGACGGGCAACGTGCGCAACGACGCCGTGACGAGCAGCATGAATCAGAACGTCGCCAATCCCTTCCGTCTGACTAACTTCGCGTCGTTGCAGCAATCGAACCCGGCCGTGTATCAGCAGATGAGCACGCTCTCATTCTTCACGTCGGCGACGATTCCGAAAAACGCACTGTTGCGCCCGTATCCGCAGATGTCCGGCGTCACGGACAGCTTTGCGTCGGTGGGCCAGGTGTGGGCGCACGCGCTGGAAGTGACCTACACCAAGCGCTTGTCACACGGCATCAACATCAACTCCGGCTACACGCGGCTGAAGGCCGAGACGGCCGATATCTACGTGAATGAGTTCGACGAAAGCCCCACGCGCCGTCCCTCGGCCTACGGCGCGCCGCATCGCTTCACCACCACGACGGTCATCGACCTGCCGTTCGGCAAAGGCCGCAAGTTTGCGAGCCACGGTTGGCTTTCGAAAGTCGCTGGCGGCTTCCAGGTGGGTGTGACGTACGAATACCAGACGGGTACACCGATCGACTTCCCGAATCTGTTCTACTACGGCGACAATCTGGATGACATCGCCAATGGTCCGCGGACCATCGGCCAGTGGTTTAACACGGCGAACTTCGAGCGCGCGGCGGCTCGCGCGCCCGGCACCTACAATGCGCGGGCATTCCCCACGCGCATCAACAGCGTGCGCGGCCCGTCGATGAACGATTGGAACGCGAATGCGCAGCGCGAGTTCGCCATCACCGAGCGCTTCCGCCTGCAACTGCGCTTCGACGCCTTGAACCTGATGAATCACACGATCTTCTCGAACCCGGACGCGAACCCGGTGGCTACCACCTTCGGCAGCATCACGTCCACCACGGAAGCGCCCAACCGCTATCTCCAATTCCAAGCGAGGCTACGTTTCTAATGCCATTCGATCGTCGTCAACTATTGGCCGCTCTCGCGGGTGGCCCACTGGTTCGCGGGGCCGAACGCCGGACGCGCCTGTTTCTCGATCCGCGCGTCGTGGAGCGTGTGGAGAAGGGCTCGCTGCGCGTCGGCACCGTCACCAAGGACAGCCACAATCCGCTTTTCGGCGAGAATCAGCCTTGGGAAGTTCGCTACGACAACCTCTACCCGAACCTGTATTGGGACCCGGCAGAGAAGCTCTATAAATGCTGGTATAGCCCCTTCATCGTCGATCCCTCGGCGAGTACAACCAAGCGCGCGGACTGGGCCACCCAGCCCTATCGCCCCGGCAAGGGCCGCGAAATGGGCATCTGCTACGCGACGTCCAAGGACGGCCTGAAGTGGACCAAACCCGCCTTGGGCCTGGTGGAGTTCAATGGCTCCAAGCAAAACAATCTGGTGGCGCGCGGGCCGCATGGCGCGGGCATTTACTTTGACCCGCACGAAACCGATCCCGCGCGGCGCTACAAGATGCTGCTGCAAGGCAAAAGCACTTCCGGCGCCTTCTCGCCCGATGGCTTGCGTTGGACCGACCCGGTACCCTTCACGGCGATCGGCGCCATCGGAGACACGCACAACAACGCCATCTACTCGCCCACGCTCGGCCGCTATGTCGGCATCACGCGGCTTTGGGATCGGCCCGCGAAGCAGCGTCTCGTTGGCCGCACCGAAAGCACAGACTTCCGCACCTGGACGCCGGCCGTCGAGATCCTGCGTGCCGAGCCGGCGCATCCCGAGAGCCAAACCTACGCCATGCCTATCTTCGAGCATGCAGGCTTGTTCCTGGGCTTCGTCATGATGTTCCACGTGCCCACCGATACGGTGCACTGCGAACTCGCCTGGAGTACGGACTCGGTTCAGTGGCAGCGCCTGGAACCCGGCACGCCGTTGATCCCCAAAGGCCCGGCCGGCGCGCCCGATTCGGGCTGCGTGTACGCGGGCACCGGCCCCGTGTTCCTCGAGAACGAAGTGCGCATCTACTATGGCGCGAGCAACGGTCCGCATACGGGTTGGCGCGATGGCTTTCTGTGCCTGGCGCGCACGAGGCCCGATGGCTTTGCTTGCGTCGCGCCCCATGGCGACCAGATCGCAACCATCGTCACGCGGCCCATCCGGCTCGACGGCGACCTCCAACTCAACCTCGATGCCCGTGGCGGACAAGCCCGCGTCGGCCTCCTCGAGGCTGACGGCTTCTCGCTGGATGAGTCGATTCCGCTGCGCGCCGATGGTGTGCGGCACACCCCGCGCTGGAAAAAAGCGAAGCTCGCCTCGTTGCGCGGACGCGACGTTCGCCTGGTGATTGAGCTTCGCGGCGCGCGCGCTTACAGCCTTTCTGCATGACCGCTCAATTCGCTGGTATCTTTCCCGCCCTGCTGACGCCGTTGACCGCGCAGGGCGACTTGAATCGCACTTCGCTCGCGCTGCACCTGAAGGGTCTCTATGGCGCTGGCGCCGATGGTGTTTACGTGGCTGGTTCCACCGGCGAGGGCTTGCTGCTGCCGCTGGAGGTGCGCGAGGCGCTCACCCGCGCCGTGGTGGAGCTCTCGCCGGACCGCCAAGTGATCGTGCATGTCGGCGCGAACTCCACCGCCTCCGCCACGCGGCTGGCGCGCCACGCCGAGCGCGCCGGGGCTCACGCCATCAGCAGCATTGCGCCCGCGGGGCCGTTCTCCTTCGCTGACATCGAAGCCTACTATCGCGAACTGGCGGCCAGCACCACCTTGCCGCTGATCCTGTATTTCTTTCCCGCCTCAGCGCCGGCCGTGGCCGGTTACGCCCAGATCGAAGCGCTCTGCGCCATTCCGAACGTCATTGGCGTGAAGTTCACCAGCTTTGACCTCTACACGCTCAACCGGCTCAAACAACTCGGCAAGCTGGTGTTCAACGGCCATGACGAAGTGCTGGCCGCGGGTCTGCTGATGGGCGCCGATGGCGGCATCGGCAGCATCTACAATGTTGAACCCGAACTTTTCGTGCAGCTTTACCGGGCGGCGCGGGCGGGCCGATGGGACGAGGCGCGAGCCTTGCAGGACCGTGTCAATCAGCTGATCACCATCGTGCTGGGCTATCCGCTCTTCCCCGCGCTCAAGCAGATTCTGCAATGGCGCGGCATCGATTGCGGCGCCTGCACCCCCCCATATCCGACGTTGCGCGAAGAGCAAGCCCAGCGCCTGCGCCAGCAACTGACCACGGCCGGCTTCGCCGTCGCCTAGCGGCCGAACGTCCAATTTAACCCCGGCCCGTAAGGACCGAAGCCCACCTCGGGCGTCAGCGCTGTTTTCAACGTCGGCTGACCTTGCCCGGGATGATGGCGCTTGTAGGTGAAGCGGCCCATCATGAAGCCCAGCGAGCCGCCCGCGAAGACGTCCGAAAGCCAATGGCGGCGCGCGCCTACCCGCGAGATCGCCACCAGGCTGGCTAGCGAATACGCCGTGATCGGGACGATCGGCTTGTCACGGTACTCATAGGCGAAAACCGTGGCGACGGCAAAGGCGCCCGCGGCGTGTCCGGAAGGAAACGACGTACCGCCGCGCCAGAATCCTCCCCGCTGGTCATTGTCGAGTGGCCGCCCACGGTTAGTGATCTGCTTGATGGCGAAGGTTGCCACTTGGGCATGCCCCAGCGCTTCGAACGCCAGCCAGCCGGTTTCGCGGGCCTTCGGGTTGCCGCCGAACTGGCCGATCAGCAGCGTCCCGGCGGAAGCGCCGGCCAGCGAGTACCAGGCGCCACCTTGCGAGAAGCGTCCGCTCCAGCGGGTTTGGTCAGTGGAGTTGGGCAGCGCGTCGGCGGTGTGGCGATCGGTCGCAATTAACGTCGCGGTGATGATGCTGAACGGAATCAGATACTTCTTCACGGCGCGCGAGTCGTAGCTGCTCTTGCGCAGTGGGCTGGTCCAGATGGTGATTTCGTCTTTAACGAAGCGTTTGGGCAGCTCCTTACCGGTCACTTCGTCATCGGCGCATAAGGTCGCCGCGGCGAGCGCAAGCGCCCAAAGGGCTTTGCTCGAAGCGAAGCCCCAGCCGCGGCTTGCCGTTGTGTCCCCGGTACGTTTCATACTGAGTCCAGAGAAACACGCCTAGCTTCAGGTTTCCTTCAGAAATGTTTTAGGAAATCTTAAGCTTGCTGGCCAACAATGGGAGAGCGATGCGCATTTTAGTGGTGGAGGACGACGCGACGATGGCCGCGCTCGTGTCGCGGGCGCTGCGCGAAGAAGGCGACTCGGTGGTGGTGGAGCGCAACGGCCTGGCTGCCGTCGATATTGCTCTGGCCCACGTCTTCGACGCGATCGTTCTCGACGTGATGCTGCCCGGGCTCGACGGCTTTGGCGTGGTGCGCCTACTGCGGCAACGGCATTGCGACACTCCGGTGCTCATGCTCACGGCGCGCGATACGAATCGCGACGTGGTGCATGGGCTCAACCTGGGCGCCGACGACTATCTCACCAAGCCCTTCGATCTCAATGTGTTCTTCGCGCGGGTGCGCGCCATTGCTCGCCGCGGCGCGGCGCCGATCAACCTAGTGCTGGAGGCCTCGGACGTCAGCCTGAACACGATGACGCGCGAGGTGAAGCGCGGCCCGCGCGCCATCGAACTCACCAAGACGGAGTACAACCTGCTCGAACTGCTATTGCGGAACGCGGGCCGGATTGTGCCGCGCGAGCAGATCATCGAAACCGTGTGGGGCTTTGGCGCGGACGTGGAGAATGCGACGCTCGATACTTTCGTCCATCTGCTGCGACGCAAGATCGACGCGCCCGGAGACCCCAAGCTCATCCACACCGTGCGCGGCGTGGGCTACACGCTGCGGGATCACCGCAACTAAGCGCATGTGGCCGATCCGCGTCCGACTCACTCTCATCTATAGCGGCCTGCTGTTTCTGGCTTTGTTCCTTTCGGGCGCCGGTGTCGTCACATTGATGCGCGAGCGCATGACCGCGCGCGTGGACGAGGCGCTTACCAAGCGCGTGCAGGCGCTCGAGCGTTTCCTGATTCGCGAGACCACCCCGGCGACGGCGTCCATCATTCCCGATGAAATCGCCGAGTATGCGTTCACGCAGCCGGAAGGGCACTATTTGCACGTCACCGATGACCAGGGGCACCTGCTGCTGCGGCGCGATCCGATCCCGCCCGGTGTGCTGACGCGAAGCCATGAGTTCAGTTTGTATGGCACGCGCTATCGGGTGACGGGGTCGGCGTCGCTGGAGCCGGTGAATACGGCGGTGAACGAGATCCGGTTTCTGCTGCTGTGGTCGTCGCCGTTGCTGCTGGCGATGATTGCGGCCAGTGGCTATTGGGTCAGCAGCCGGTCGTTACAACCGGTGGATGAGATGACGCAGGCAGCACGGCGCATCAGCGCAGCGGACCTCTCGGCGCGGTTGCCGCTGATGCGCAGCCACGACGAGATCAGCCGTTTGGCGGAGGCGTGGAACGAAATGCTGGGGCGGTTGGAAGAGTCGTTCCTGCGCATGCAGCGCTTCACGGCTGATGCGGCGCATGAATTGCGCACGCCGCTGGCGGCCTTACGGACCACGGCCGAACTGTCGTTGCGGCGTGCGCGAGAGAACGAAGAATACCGCCAGTCGCTCGAACAGGTGGTGGAGATCGCGCAACGGATGCAGACGCTCAGCGAAGGGATGCTGGCGGTGGCGCGGGCGCAGGTGCCCGAGGCGCCGCTCAAGAAAGTGCCTGTCGATGTCGCCCAACTGGTGGGCGAATTAGTGGAAGAGATGCAGCCTCTGCTCGAAGACAAGGGCCTCCGCGTGGTGCGGCGACTGCAGCCCGCGCCATCTGAGGTGGATGGCGATAGCGTTCGCCGCGCCGTGGCCGTCCTCATCGACAACGCCATGAAGTACACTCCACCCGGCGGCGTGATCACTGTGGAGACGCAGGAGCGCGGCGACCAGGCGGCGGTGTTGGTTTCCGATACCGGCATCGGCATTCCGGCCGAGGAGTTACCGCGCATCTTTGACCGTTTCTACCGGGTGGACGCGTCGCGCGACCGCCAAACCGGCGGCTTCGGACTCGGCCTGGCGATCGCCCGCCAAGTCGCCTTGGCACACGGCGGCGGCCTGTCGGTGACCAGCGATGTGGGCGCCGGGAGCTGCTTCATGCTCCTGCTCCCGCGCTCGGCAAACGGCTCCACCCCAGGTCAAAACTAGGAGATTTCCGAGTGTCCCCGGGCCCCCGCTCCATCCTATTCTCCGATCAGGCGGATCACCCGGATGGTGATCTCACCCCACTGCGCAAGGAGACAGATTCGGCATGAGGCAGGATGTGAAGATTGGTCAGTTGAAGCGCCAGCTATTGGAGGCGAGCCGCCAACTGTCTGTGGGAGAAGGATGGGACGAGGCTCGTGTAGAACCGGCCGCTGACGTGATCGACCAGATTCAGGCCTACGAAGCCCGCGAGTTTGCCCTACGGGGCATTGATCGCCGCACGCGCCAGTATCGCGAGATTCAGCAAGCCCTCCAGCGAATTGATCAGCCGGACTATGGCCTGTGCGTCGATTGCGAAGAGGAGATCAGCGCGCGCCGGCTCCAGGCCGTGCCCTGGGCGCAGCGGTGCGTCAAGTGTCAGGAGCGGCACGAGACCGCGACTTCGCCGGAAACAACGGACGAAGAAATGGCGATGGCACACGGCGCCTAACGCTCTGCGACCGGCCAGGGAATCTGCACCACCACGCGCGTGCCTTTGCCCGGATGAGACTCCACCTGAATCGTGCCGCCCGCCGCCTTGATGCGCTCCCGCACGGAGTACGTTCCCAGACCTCCTTGGTGCCCTGCCGGATCGAAGCCCACGCCGTCGTCAGTCACCACGAGCGTCATCCGGCTGTTGGCATACCCGAGGGCGACGTTCGCGTGTTCGGCATGCGCGTGCTTGGAGACGTTCCGCAAACACTCCTGACCCACGCGGTAAAGGCACAGCGCCAGGCTGCCGCCCAAATGGTCCGGCACATTTCGGGCTTCGAACGAAACCGCGATGCCCTCGGCCCGCTCCATGTCGAGGCACAAAGCCTCGAGCGCCGCGCTCAACCCGAGGTCGTCCAGGATGGCCGGATGCATCTGGTGCGAGAGTTGGCGAATGCCGTCGGAGACTTCCAGAATCCGTGTCTGGAACGAGCGCAGCGAAGGCACCAGGTCCGTGGCAGAGGGCGGCTGGGCCGCCACCCGGCCAATCTCCATGGACAGAAACGCCAGCCGTTGCGAGATGTCGTCGTGCAGTTCCCGCGCCATCTTGCGGGCCGCATCCTCCTCGGCGGTGAGTAGCGCCGTACTCAGTTGCTGAAGCTCGCGGAGGTTCTCCTGGAGGGCCACATCCTGGCGCTTTCGCACGGTGATGTCGGTGACGAAACACACGGCCATGAAGCCCTGGCTTGTTTCGACGTGACTCAGGCTCACCTCGATGGGGAAGGTCGAGCCGTCCTTGCGTTGCGCCGCGAGTTCGAGCCCGATGCCCATCGGACGCCGCCGCGGGGCGGAGGCGAAGGCCTCGCGATGCGCGACGTGCGATTGCCGATGCTGCTCCGGAACCAGCGTCTCGAGCGGCTGCCCCACTAACTCCGCCCGCTCGCGCCCGAACAGTTCCATCGCCATGCGATTCGCCAGCTGAATCGTCCCCTGACGATCCACGCCGAGGATCGCCTGCGACGCCATCTCGAACATCGTCGCGATGATGGATTCTCGCTCGTCGGCCAATTTCTCCGCCCGCCGGCGTTCCGTGACATCGAGACCGATCGCCAGCACGGATTGCACGGCGCCGTCGTTGCCCAACTCCGGCACCATGCGCACTTCCCATTGCGCTTCCCCCTTCACCGACGGCACCTGGAAGCCCGCGGACTCCGGCTGGCCCGATTGCAGTACCCGCCGCAGCGCGGCCACCCACGGCGCGGAGAACGATGGCGGAAAGCCGATCTCGTCCACGCGCTTGCCGATCAATTGCTCTTCGCTCAGGCCCGTCGCAGCCAGCCAGCGTTGGTTCACCAGCACTAGCCGCTCGCTCGGATCGAAGCGCGAGATCAGGTCCGGGCTATTGTCGATCAGCACCCGATAGTCGTGCCGCGCCTGCCGCAGCGAGTGTTCGAGGGCATTGGAGCTGTCCGGTCCCATGCGGAACGTGCACCCCGCTTCCGGCGCGTCCAAGAACTGCGTAAGCCGCTTCTCCTTCCGCTGCAACCCGGCAATCAACTCTGCGTGCTGGCGCCGGTCCCGCTCCACCGCAATGGCCGCGACCAGAAGTATCAGCATGAGCAGCAGGCCGGTGGCGATCGGGAACGTCTGAGCGGTGCGGTAGGCGACGACCAAGTTGGCCGCCAGCAAAAGCAAGGCCAACATCAACAGCGCCAGCCCGGCAAAGTTGAGATCCCGCAGCCGCCGCATGGAGTCAGTATAGGCGCGTCACCACTAGGTGAACACCCAGTACCAACGAAGCCCGAACGAGGTTAGGCTCGGAGGCAACTGGTGAAAGAGTACACTTCTGGGGATGTGCGCTTGGGCGGTGTCATGGATCGATACAGCGTAATCGTGGCCGACGACAGCGACCAGCTCCGGCGTGAGTTGGCGGAGATTCTCGCTGAGGCTTACGACGTGGTGGCCCTGGTGCGGGACGGCGCGCAACTGCTCGACGCGGTGGCGGAGTTCGAGCCGGACCTGCTGGTGATTGACGTCGCCATGCCCGTGCTCGGCGGTCTGGAGGCACTGCAGCGTCTGGTGGCGCGAGGAACGCGCGCGAGGGCCGTCATGGTGAGCACCAGCGGCAACGCGGCCTATGTACGCCGCGCGCTGCAGTTGGGCGCTTGCGGTTATGTTCTGAAAGGCTCCGGTGTGGAGGACCTGCCGACGGCACTGGCAGCGGCGCTACAGGGCACGAGCTTCGTTTCCCCGGCCATTGTCCTGCCGGCGCCTACTGAGTGACGGTGACGTTCACAGGCGGCGACGCCGCCGCGCCAATCGTCACCACCACCGGCTGCACGCCCAGCGGCGCGTCCGGCGGCATCACATAGTTGATCTGCGTCACGCCCACCAAGCCGGGCGGAATCCCGATAAAGGCGATCGTCGCCGTCCGTCCGCCGACGGTGACGCTCCGGCCGGCCGCCGTCGGTTTGGGCAAGTTGCCCACCGGCACGGTCGTGGCTGGCGTGGTGCCGGTGGCTAGCGCGGGCGACACTTTGCCTTCGCCGGTGATGAACAGCGTGCTGGTACTGCCCCGCGCCACACTCGGGAACGGCACCAGCGCGCCGTTCGACGCGAAGATGCCCGGCGCCGTGGGCGCAATCTGCAGGCTCACCGCCGCCGAGCTGTCATAAGGATTTCCGACAAACATCTTCACCGTGCCCGCGGACGTTTCGTACGGGATCTGGACGTTCACCTGCCCGGGCGACACGAAGTACAGGGGCGCCAGATTCCCATCGATGAAGGCCTCGAAGCCCGCCAGAATCGAAGGCAGCGGAATGGCGGAAGCCGACTGCGTGGAACTGCCGAACTGCGTGCCGAAGATCGAGATCAGCATGCCGGGCGCGTACGTCTGCTGTCCGGAGGCAGCATTGATCGTTCCCGCCACGCGCATCTTCACTTGGGGCGTCTGGAACGGCACCGCCAGATCGCGCGACCAGGTCTGGCCGTTCGCATCGACACCGGTGAAGTTGAACAACACGGTGGCGGGCGCGGTGACCTGCGCGGGCGTTAGTACGAGGTTCTCGGCGCGTACCGAGCCACGGGCCGGGATCGTCGTGGCGCTGAAGCGGCTCAGGTCGCCCGGCGTCCCGTTGATCGAAAAGCCCGTCAGCGTGGTGCCGATGCCGGCTTCTTCGGTCAGCGCAAGTGTGAAGACCCAGTTGCTGGTGGTATTCGGCGTTGGACTGTCGGCGATGCTCGGACCCTGAAAGGCGGGCGTTTGATCGATGGAAGGAACCACCATGGAGACCGTGGGCGGCGAATTGCTCCAAGCGGCGACGAAGGCATTCGCATCGAGCGAGCCCAGGCCCGTGGCGCGGTCATAACCCTCGCCCGCGGCAAAGCCCGCGGTGCCCGCGCGGCAATCCTGCGAACCGGCGGCGCACGGCTGCGCATTGCTGCCCCGGGTGACGTCATGGAAGACGTTGCGGGCGTTCTGCGCCAACCGGTAGAGGCCGGGGTTGATGTTGCCGAGCCCAGCCTGCTTCTGCACGCCCTTGGATACAACGTACTGATTCAGAATGGCCACCAGCCCGGCCATCGCTGGCGTCGCCGCGGAGGTGCCATAGAAGTAGCCGATGCTTCCCTGGCTGTAGACGGGGTACGGTGTGCCGCCGGACGAATTCAGCGCCAGATCGGGCACATGCCGATACGCGCTCGAGGGAACTCCCGTACCCGCTTGCCACGCCGGCTTCGGAAAGATAACACTCGTGCCGCCACCCCCTGAGGAGAACTCGCCCTCCGTCAGTGTTTCGTTCCACGCCACTTCCGGAATATAGGTGAGTGCAGATGCGCCATTGCTGGCATTGGAGGTCGACCAGTACTGCACGCCGGGCAAGCCCTCAAAGCCAGTGCCACCCAGCCCGGTAACCTCGGGAATGCTGGCCGGCGTGTCGACCGAGAGGCCCGTTTGGGCGAGGTTGCCGCCGCGGTCTTCACAATCCGTGGCACCCACGTCGCCGCTGGCGGCCAGCCAGGTGATGCCCTGGGCATTGGCTTGTTGTGCCAGGGCGCGTTCAGCGGGCAGGTCCACCAGATCATACATCTCGCAGATGCCGTAACTCATCGAGAGCACCGGCGCCAGATTCTGGTCGATGGCGTATTGCGTGGAGGTGTCTACGTTGTTCGCATACACAAAGATGATGTTGGCACCGCGCGCCACGGCTCCCGCCCATTGAATATCGAGGTTCGCTTCGTCCACGTCGCCGGAGACGACGCCGGGATTCCGCTCCCCCGGCACCAGCACCGTGCGCAACGATTGCGCCGGCAGATTGAACCGTGTCCGAAAGCCCGCCTGGTCGGTGGCGCGCACATTGGACTGTCCCACCACCACGATCGATTGGCCCGTGCCATCGAAGCCCGCCGCATAGAGGGGGCCGACGTTGTAGATGGTGGCGAAGTCATCGGGTGCCAGCGCATGACTGCCATCCACCAGATTGATGTTGGGCTGCTTCGCCACCTGCCGCGCGCGTGCTTTTTTGCGGAAGTCATGCAGACCGTGCAGGTTCAGCACCATCCCCGCCAGTGCGGCTGGAATCTTTGGGTTCGCCGCATTGGCGTAATGGCGTTCGCCGTCCACGACGTACTGATGAATGGGCGTCCCGAACGTCTTCTCCACCTGCGCGGCCGTTCCCTGAAAGCCGATCCAGCGCCGCCCCCGTGTGGCCGGAGCGACAGTGAAGCCTTCGGCCGTCAGCCAATCGGCCACCTGATCGTAGTCGCTTTGGCTGAGTCCGAAGCGGTTGCCGAATTCCTCCGGCGTCAGCCATTGGCGGTAGTGCGGCGAAGCCGGGTTCTGCTGATCGGCCAGTAAGGCGTCGAGCGCCACCTGCTGCGCCGGAGTGGGCTTGAAATTGAGCGTCATCCCGGGCAAGGACATGGACGCCGCCACTGCGCCTTGGTCCACCGCCGCGCGGGCTAAGCGATTGGTGTGCTGCGGCAACTCCACCGTCGTACGGCTGCTAATGGACGACCGCAACCGGGAGGCTCGCGGCACCTGCGCCCCGGCCGGCGGGACACTGGCGCAGGCGAAAGTCAGGCATAGGTACGCGAGCCGCTTCGGAGGAGTCATCTTCTCGTTTACTCAACGCGGTTTGCGGGTGCGGAGTTTCGCGTGCAGGCGCATCGAAGGCTGAAATTCACCTCGTCTTCGCCCGTAAGGAGGTCCGTGCACGATTCGCCATCACGAAAACCAGCTCGCTCGGTGGCGCGCGTATCACACCGTATCACCCTTGGCCCACCTCGCCAGCGAGCCGCACACTGGCCCCATGGAAACGAACAACTCTTTCAACCACCTCGTCCAGCAACTGTCCCTGCTGGCCTTCTCCGCCTTTTGCGCCTTTGGCTCGCCCACCGAACTCAGCGACCCCGGCTGGCCGCGCCGCTTCGCCGAACACGGCGCCGAACTGACTGTCCATCAACCGCAAGTCGACCAGTGGACCGACTTCAAGATCCTGCAAGGGCGCTGCGCCTTCACCCTGAGAACCGTCGAGGGCCAGCCACCGGTATACGGCACGCTCCGTTTTGAAGGCCACACCATCGTCGACGTGGACCGCCGCATCGTCCTGCTCCGCAACGTCCGTAAGTTCGATCTGCGCTTTCCCGCTTCGCCCGGCGGCGTCTCGCGGGAACTCGCCGACTTGGCCGGCCACCTGATGCCCTCCGATGCCGTCGTGCTGTCACTCGACCGTCTGCTCGCCTCCGTCCGCGCCGCCGAAGTCCCCACGGTGGAAGCCAAAGTCCTCACGGACCCGCCGCCCATCTACGTCAGCGCGCAACCCGCCATCCTGGTCATCGTCGACGGCGCCCCCGTCCTGGCGAACGTCGACAACAGCAGTCTCCGCCGTGTCGTCAACACGAACTGGCCTTTGTACCAGGATCCGGCTTCCCACGCGTTTTACCTGCTGCATGACGAAGTCTGGCTCAAGGCGGCGGACCTGCATGGCGCCTACACCTTTCCGGCCACCGTGCCTGCGGACCTGCCCCGCCATGCGGCGCCCAAGCCTGGTGTCGCGCCGCCGAAGGTGATCGTGGTCGATCGCCCCGCCGAACTGATCGTCACCGAAGGTCCGCCCCAACTCGCGCCCATCGGCGTCACCGCGCTGGCCTCCGTCATCAACACCGGCAGCGACCTCTTCTTCGAGTCCACGAGCGCGTCGTACTTCTACCTCACCTCCGGCCGGTGGTTCAAGGCCGCCACGCTGCAAGGCCCCTGGACCTACGCCTCCTCCAACTTGCCGTCCGCGTTCCGGCGCATTCCCGCCGACCATCCTCGGGCTCACGTTCTCGCCGCCGTGCCCGGCACCCGGGAGGCGGAGGATGCCGTGCTGCTGGCGACGATTCCGCGCACCGCTGAAGTCAATCGCGCTCAAGCCAAGGCCGAAGTCCAATACGCCGGCACGCCGGACTTCACCCCCATCGCCGGCACGTCCGTCTCCTACGCCCGTAACACGCCGAATGACGTGCTCAAGGTCGGCGATCTCTACTACCTCTGCCTGCAGGGCGTCTGGTTCGTCTCTCCGCAAGCCACCGGACCCTGGCAGACCGCCGACCGCGTGCCGCCGGAGATCTACACGATTCCCGAAAGCTCGCCGAAGTACAACGTCACCTACGTGCGCGTCTACGCCTCCACGCCCTCCACGATCGTCGTGGGCTACACGGCCGGCTATAGCGGCGCTTATGTCAGCCACGGCGTGGTCGTCTGGGGCACCGGCTACTACTACGCGCCTTACGTTGCCATCGCCCCCGCCGTTGCCCCCGTCTACTGGGCTTCGCCCTGTTATACCTACGGCGCCAGCGCCTGGTACAACCCCGCCACCGGAGTCTACGCGCGCGGCGCCGCCGTCTACGGCCCTTACGGTGGTTACGGCGCGGCCTCCGTCTACAACCCGCGCACCGGCAACTACTCCGCCGGCTATCGCGCCTCGAATCCTTATGGCAGCTGGGGCGAGGGTGTGGTGACCAACGGCTCGGACTGGGCTCGCGGCGGCTACCGCTCCGGCAGTCGCGGCGCCGTCGCGGCTGGTGAAACGTCCCAGGGCGGCGCGGGCGTCGCCGTCTCCGGCGCGCACGGCAACAGCGGATACTTGGCGAAGAGCGGCAGCGGCGACATCTACGCCGGAGCTAACGGCAACGTCTATAAGCGCGACAACGGCCAGTGGTATCAAAACCAGAATGGCTCCTGGAACGCGATGGACAAGAGCGCTGCGGAGGCCCAGCACCAGCAAGCCGCCGCGCGCGACCGGGGCAGTCGCAACGCTGACTTGGCGGAACGCTCTCGCTCCCAGGGCCATCGCTCGATCGAACAACGGCCGCAGTTTCAAGGTCGGCGCCGCTAGCGGCGACGCCCACGCGAGGGGTCAGGCGACAAGAATCAGCCGGCCCCCGGTGGCCGGCGCGTCCTGCAAACGCGAAGACACTTCGCGAATCGTACAGGCGACGATGCCGAACTCAGCACCGAGCAGATCGGAGAGGTCCACTTCATACTCGGCCGACCAAAGCTGGGTCACCTCCGTCACCTGAATCAACCGGATCATGGCCCGGTGAAGGTTTCCCGCGCCCAGGACGGTCCCTTGGATGACATGCGTCAGGCGAAGGTCCTGCGCGGTCTGGCGCACATCCTGCTGCTGCACGTATCCATGGGCCACCACCTCCACGCCGTCCACGCCGGCTAGGCCCGCCGTCAGCGAAAGCCCCAGCGCCTCGCCGAACGGAGGGCATTCGGTGTCGTTGGAACGAACCTCAATCGGCAGCACGGCCACTCGCACTGAAGCCGTAGGTGCACTCGTTTCCCGAGGGCCAGGATCGCGACCCGGCAGAAACACCGGCACATAGCCGCCCTTGGGAATCTCGATCATCACCTCGTGCGCTCGCGGCTGCCGATAGTATTCAAACAGCTTCATGCGCAACCGCCGCGCATCGTTCCGCACGATCGGATCCAACTGCGGCTGAAACGCATCGTCCCGGTCGAAAACCGCGAGCCCGATCCCGTATTCGCCAAGCTCCGCCGCCCGGCCGGCCAGCGTCTCCTCCACCACGAAGGACAGAAAGCGCTGCATCCGCGGACACCGCGCGAAGATGTCGCTCGCCACAATACTGTCCAGTTCTGCCCGCACCAGATGCGGGGGCAGCGCCACGGCGGTCTTTCGGTTGGCAGTCATGGTTCGCCTTTCTCGGGGACCCGTTCCACTTACAGGCTCCGCTGGGAGTAGATGCGCAATTTCCCGCCTTTTGCTATCACCGCCGGACACCGTTTCCGCATGTTTCGCGAAAAAAATAAGTCGGCATGATATTCTGTCGGCGTTGTGTCCATGGATGTAACTCGGCTCCTGGTGGATTGGAGCCAAGGAAATCAAGCCGCCCTCGACGAACTGGCCCCGTTGGTCTATCAGGACCTTCACTTACGCGCCAGGAACTATCTGCGCCACGAGCGGCCGGACCACACCCTCCAGCCCACCGCCCTGATCCACGAAGCCTACCTGCGGCTGATTCGCGATCAGTCCCCCGCCTGGAACGGACGCGCGCACTTCTACGCGGTCGCTTCCCGGGTGATGCGCCAGATTCTGGTGGACCATTCCCGGCGTCATCGCGCCGGCAAACGCGGTAGCGGCGTCGCCGAAATCAGCCTGGAGGATGAGTATCTGCCGGCGCGCGCCGCCAACGACGACTTGATGGCCTTGGATGAGGCTCTGCAAAAGCTCGCCGTCTTCGATGAACGCAAATGCCGCATCGTCGAAATGCGGTATTTCGGTGGCTGCACGGTCGAGGAAACGGCGGAAGCCCTCGGCGTGGCCGGCATCACCGTGATGCGCGAGATGCGTCTGGCCGAAGCCTGGCTGCGTCGCGCGATGCGCGGCGAAGCGCCGGCCGGATGATCCCCCGGTGACCGACGACCGCTGGCGCCAGATCGACGAGCTCTTTAACCGCGCCGTGGCCCTTCCCACGGCGGACCGGCCCGCCTTTCTCGCGGCCGCCTGCGGCGACGACCGTGACTTACATCGCGAAGTGGAAAGCCTGCTCGCCTGCGACGTGCCGGACGAACGTCTCATCGAGATCGACACCGGCATGAAGGAAAGCGTCGCCTCGGCCCTCACCGCCGCTGGTCTTGAGGGGCAACGCGCTGGCCCCTACCGCCTCACCCGGTTAATCGGCCAGGGCGGCATGGGCGCTGTCTATCAGGCCGTCCGCGACGACGACGCCTTTCAGATGCAGGTGGCCGTCAAGCTCTTGAAACGCGGCATGGATACCGACGTCATGCTCGCCCGGTTCCAGCGCGAACGGCAGATCCTGGCCAAGCTCGAGCACCCCTTCATCGCCCGCCTGATGGACGGCGGCGCCACCGGCGACGGTTTACCCTACTTCGTCATGGAGTACGTCGACGGCATCCCCATCACGACTTACTGCCGCGAAAAGAACTTCTCGATTCCGGAACGCCTGCGGCTCTTCCGCCTAGTCTGCGAGGCCGTCCAGTTCGCCCATCAGAATCTGGTCATCCATCGCGACATCAAGCCCTCCAACATCCTCGCCACCCGCGAAAGCATCCCCAAACTTCTGGATTTCGGCATCGCCAAGGCGCTCGAGCCCGGGACTTTCGGAGAAATGACGGCCACCCAGCGCGAGTTCCGCATGTTCACCCCGGAATACGCCAGCCCGGAGCAGGTGCGCGGCGATTCCATCAGCACCGCCACCGACATCTATTCGCTCGGGGCTGTGCTCTACGAACTCTTAACTGGCCGGCGCCCGCACCAGTTACCCTCCAACTCGCCTGCTGACATGGAGCGCATCATCGTCGAGACCGAGCCGATCAAGCCCAGCCTCGCCGCCGGCGGACGCCTCCAACGCGAACTCGCCGGCGACCTCGACAACATCGTCCTCACCGCCCTGCGGAAGGAGCCGCAGCGGCGTTACGCCTCGGCCGCCGAGTTCTCCGAAGACATCCGGCGTCACCTCGAAGCCCTCCCCATCGCCGCGCAAGAGGACCGCTGGTCTTACCGCGCGGGCAAGTTCATCCGGCGCAACCGCCTGGCCGTCACCGCCGCCGGCCTGGTCACCGTCAGCCTCCTCGCGGGCATCGCCACCACCACCATCCAGGCCCGGCGCGCCGAGCGCCGCTTCCAACTCGTTCGCGAACTCTCCGGCAAACTGCTCTACGACCTCCACGACCAGGTTGAGCGCCTCCCCGGCTCCATGCCCGTTCGCGTCTCCATCGTCCAAACCGTCGCCCAATACCTGGACCGTCTCGCCCAGGACTCTGGCGACGCCCGGCTCGATCTCGAAATCGCCCGAGCTTACTTCCGCGTCGCCGCCATCGAGGGCCATCCTTTTCATGCCAACCTCGGCCGCACCACCGTCGCCCGCGAACACACGCGCAAAGCGCTGGCCATTTTCGAACAACTTACCAACCGCGAGGAGACGCGCGCGGAAGCCTTCCAGGCCCTCGTCATCTCGCATGTCGAAGCGGCCATCGTCGAAGAGACTTTGGGCAATCGCGCGGCCGGCGAAGCCCATCTGCGCCGGGCTCGCGAGGCGGCCACGCAGGCTTCGGCGCAGTATGGCTTACAACTAAGTCCCGATAGCCTGTCGTCACTTCATCTGCGCCTCGCCGACGCCGACCAGCATCGAGGCGACCTTCCAGCGGAACTCGCCAATGTCTCCAAAGCGGTGGAGATCACCAGCCAGTGGGCCGCCGCCGACCCGACTCAGACACCCCTCAATGCCTTGCGCGATGCCTCCTCGCAACTCGCCAACGCCTACGCGCATGCCGGACAGCTCGAGCAGGCCCGCCGCGCGTTTCAGGAAGCGCTTGCCGTCTCAGAGCGGCTGCTGCGCGTGCCGGGCACCGGCGACAAACAACGCTATGGCCTCATCGGCGTCCACCGGCTGTTCGGCGACCTGCTCGGCGCGCCCGACGCTCCCAACCTCGGGCGCACCGCCGAAGCGATGGCGCAGTACCGCGCCGCCGCCTCGCTCGGCGAACGCTTGACCGAGCGCGAGTCCCGCGACTTGAGTGCCCGCCGTAACCTTGCCGACTCGTATTGCCGCCTCGGACTTCTGCTCACCGAAACGCAGCCTGCCGAAGCGCTCGCCTACTACGCCAAGGCGAACGAACTCGCCATGGAACTCACTGCCGCCGAGCCGCGCAACACTCAGAACACGGGTGCCCTGGCCGATGCCCTCATCGGCGAAGGCCGCGTCCTCCTCCGCTTGGGCCAGCCTGCCGACGCGCTCTCCAAGCTGGCCCGCGTCATCGAGATTCAGAAGTACCTGGAAACGTCGGTGCCCGGCAGCATCTGGATCCGCCGCGGTACCAGTCAGGCCTACCGTTTGGCCGGCCTGGCCCACTTGAATCTGGGCGATCGCCAGCAGGCGGAAGCGCACTACCGCGATGGGCTCGCCGCCGCTGACCGCGTCCTCGAAATGGCACGCAGCAGTCTCTACCATCACCTGGACCGTGCCGACCAACTGGAAGCCTTCGGCGACTACTACTGGCGCCTCGCGTCGCAGCCCGGCGCCTCGCGCGACGCTCGTCTCCAATGGCTCCACGAATCGCGCACCTGGAACCAGCAGAGCCTCGCTCTCTGGCAGGACTGGAAGGCGCGCGGCCTCGCCGTCGAGTTCGCTACCCGAAGGCTCGCCGCCGTCAAAGCCGCCCTCGAACGTCCCGCCACAATCAATTGATAGCTGCCGCCCGAATTTTGCGCATCCACCAGTGGCATGAACACTGTGAGGAGTTCGTTCGATCCGGCGGAATGTTGGCGCTCGGCGGCCGCCATTGCGCTTGAACTTCGCGGTCTGACTGGCGGTCTGCACCCCGGCCACTTCCACGCTCCGATGCGGCTTGGCGGCTGGTCCATCGGCCATTGCCTGGAACATCTCATCCTCGCCGGCCACGCTCTGTTGCTGAACTGGGACGGTGCTTCGCTGGTGGCCAGGCATCGCGACGGACCCTCGTTTCCTTACTCCTGCTGGCAGCGCGGCTTGCTGCTTTGGGTTCAGAATCCCTCTCGAATGAAGCGGCGTACTCCGCCGGCGCTCGCGCCCTCCGCGCGTCATTCCATCGAAGAAACCTTGCAGCGCTTCCAGCAGATGCACACCGGCCTTGAGCAACGGCTCCGCGCCAGCGCGAACCTCGATCTGCAGCGCACCAGGATCACGCTGCCTATCCTGCCGCCGCTGCGCAGCTCACTTGGCTTCGCCTGCGACTTATCGCTCGCCCATGAGCGCCGTCACCTGGCCCAGGCGTGGCGCATCCGGTGCCACCTGGAGCAATCCTGATGGCCGCGCCACACCGTATGACACTTCAATTCTTTTTGCCCAAATCGCACACTGGCTTCATGAACATTCGAGTTACAACAACGATCATCGCGGCCGTCCTCGTGCCGCTTCTCTCTGCCGCTCCCACCGGTTCGTCTGCCAGGAAACAGGGGCTGCAGATGGCACTGGGCGCGAACGCGAAACAGGTCGCCCAGTATCAGTGGAAGCAGCGGATCACCGTCGTTCGCAAGGGCCATCGTCTCGAGCCCACCGTCCAGGAAGTCCGTTTCGACGCCTCTGGCCAACCCGTGCGCACGGTACTCGTCAAGCCCGCCGAGAAGCACTACGGGCCACTGAAGGCCCGGAAGGTGGCGGAGGTCAAGGACGACATCCAGGAGACGCTGCAACTTGCCTTCCGTTATGCCAACCCGCGCGAGCTGGCGGGCGCGATCGAACGCGGCGAAATCTGGGAGGGGCCAGCCGCCTTACGCGTCCATGCCCGGTCCATCTTACTGCCCGTCGACGAGGCAGATATCGTCGTCGAGCCTTCTACTTTTCTCATCACCCGGGTCGATATCAAGACCCTCCATGACGGCCACCCAGTCAAGGTCGCCATCGTATATGAACAGCTTCCCACCGGCCCCAGCGTGATGCGGCGGATGACGGTCCAGATGCCCGAAGAGGACATCGTCGTCAACGTAGAGTCTTTTGACTTTGTGCGTCTCGCCGGCCTAACTATCCACTAACTCAACCAACCATTCAACACTTAAGGAGAAATGAAAATGAATCGCATGATTCTGATGGGTATCGTGTGTCTTGCCGCCATGGCTTCGGCCCAGGAGGTGAAGTTCGATTACGATCGCTCAGGTAACTTCAGCAATTACAAGACCTACCAATGGGTGGACTCGAAGACCGGTAAGGCTCCGAACCAGCTCATGGACCAGAACATCAAACGGGCTGTCGACGCCCAGATGGCTTTGAAAGGCCTGCAGCCGGTCGCCAGTGGCGCCGACGTTCAGGTGGTCTATCAGGCCGCCGTCGATCAGGAGAAGCAGTTCGAGGCCTTCGGCACCGGTCCCCGGTTCTTCGGTACCGGTCGCGTCACCTCCACCACCATCGAAGTCGGCAAGCTCGTGGTCGACATCTACGATGCGTCGTCCCAACGCCTGGTCTGGAGCTCTTCCGTCAGCAAGACTCTGGACATCAAGAAGGATCCGGACAAGAATTTCGCGAACCTCCAGAAGGCCGTCGCGAAGATGTTCAAGAACTATCCGCCGGGTTCGACGAGTAAGTAAGCGACTCGCCGACACCAATCAGGACGCTCGCCAGGCCGCTGACGGGCGTCCTTCTTTTTTCTCGACCGATGATAGCTTTCGTCGAACGATTGCGCATCATCAGGCGGAAGGCGTCGCGAGCGCGAGGCCGTTCACCCAAATTCAACAGAGAAGCCCGCGTGCACCAGAGGCCGCGGTTATGAGAGGAGGCCAAAGTGCGCCCATCGAAACTAAAACTGAGGCTGGCGGGGCTAATTTGCTTCACCTGCTGGACCGGCCCCGGATTTGCCGCCCCGCTATCCGAGACCCTCACCTTGGAAGAGGCCGTCAGTCTGGCCTTGAACCACAACCGCTCGATCGAACAGGCCCAATTGGCCGCGAGCGAATACGACCTCGAAATCGCCGCGGCTAAAACCAGGCGCTTCGCCCAGTTCAAGCTCAGTACCACCACCGGCATCATGCTGATGCGTCCCACCCTCACCTTCGAAAAAGGCGCCTTCGGAGACTACCCCAGCACCGGACCCATCCCCGGAACCACCACCAACATCTCCTCCCCGCGCAAGCCCACGGCGATTGTTCAAAGCGAGGCCGCCCTGCCGCTCAGCCAGCAATACCGCATCGGCCTCGGCATCAAACAACTGCAGGTGAGTAAGTCGATCGCCGGGCAGCAAGTGCGCCTCAGCCGTCAGGAGACGGTGAAGCAGGTCCGCCAGGGCTATTACTCGATTCTGCAGTCGCAAAGCTCGCTCGACGCCGTCGAGCACCATCTCACCTTGCTGCGGGAACTGCGAGATCAGACCTCGCACTACGTCAGAACCGGCACGGCGCTCGAGGGCGATCTGCTGGACGTCAAAGCCCGCTTGCTGCAAGCCGAGTACGACCAGGTTTCGTTATCCGGTCCTCTCGCCACCCAGAAGGAACAACTAAATTCCCTACTCGGACGTCCGATTGAGACGAACTTCCGAGTAGAGGCCGCCCTCGAAGCATCCGCCATCCCTGAACTGACTTCCGCCCGCCAGAAAGCCGTCGGCGCCCGCCCTGAGATTGAACAAGCGCGGCTCAAGATACAAGCGGCGGAACTCGACTGGAAGAAGAAAAAGAGCGAGTTCATCCCTGACGTCAGCCTCGCCGTCAACTACTACTCCGCCTTCAATATGTCGAGCTCTTTGCCGAAGAACATCGCCATCGCCGGCGTCCAGACCAGCTTTGAACCCTTTGACTGGGGTCGCCGGCGCAAGGAGATGGCGCAGAAACTGAACGCCGTCGCGCAGGCTCGCCTCACGCTGCGGGACGTCGAAGACAAGGTCCGCATCGAAGTCGGCAGCGCGTACCGCAAGATGCAGGAGGCGCGCGTCCTGTTGTCCGCCAGCCGCGCCTCGCAGGAGAGCACGCTGGAATCGGTTCGCCTGGCCAAGGCTCGATTCCGTCACGACGCCGCCCTCCTCAAGACTGTCCTGAGCGCTCAAGCCGACTTGGCCCAGGCCAATGACCGCACACAAAAAGCACTGATCGCCTATTGGTCGGCGCGAGCCGACCTCGAAATGGCCATGGGAGAAGACCAATGAAACGAACCGTCTTTATCATCACGAGCCTGCTCGCCGCAGGCGCGCTCACCGGCTGCAACACTCATCAGGCAGCCACCGAAAAACCAATCACTGCCGTGCGCACTGTGGCCGCTGAGCTAACCACTGTCTCGAACGAAGTCCGCTACTCCGGCGTCGTCGCGCCGGATACGCAAGTGGACCTCGCCTTCCGCGTCGCCGGCTATGTGGAACAGCTTGGCGTCACGCGCGACGCCACCGGGCGGCTGCGTGAGCTACAGGAAGGCGACTATGTCGCCGCCGGCGCGGTGCTGGCGCGCTTGCGTCCGGCGGAGTACCAAACCAAGGTGAGCTACGCGCAGGCCGCCACTGCCGATGCCACCGCCGCCCTCGCCGCGCTGCAGGCGCAACTGGCGGAGTCCGAAGCCTCGTTGGCGCAGACCACCAAGGACTTCGATCGCGCCGTCAGTCTGTTTAACGAAAAGGCCCTCACCAAGGCCGACTTTGACTCCGTCGAAGCCCGCCGCGACGCTGCCCTCGCCCGCCGCCAAGCCATCGTGGCGCAGATCGCATCGCAGAAGGCCCGCATTCAAGGCGCCGGTGCCCAGCAGCAGGATGCGTCGATCTCCCTCGCTGACACCATGCTCACGGCGCCCTTCCCCGGTGTTGTGATCTCGAAGCGGATTGCGCGGGGCTCGCTCGTGGGCGCCGGCTCACCGGCCTTCGTGCTCGCGGATACCCGCCTCGCCAAGGTCAGCTTCGGCGTTCCCGATCGCGCGCTGGCGAGCTTCCAGCCCGGCGACTCTCTGTCCGTCAAAGTCGAGTCGCTTCCAGACCACGATTTCACCGGTCGCGTCAGTAGCATTGCTCCGTCGGCCGACCCTGCCAGCCGCGTCTTCGCCGTCGAGCTTGCTATTCCCAACGCCGCCCGCGCTTTGCGCGTCGGCATGCTAGCGACGGTCGTCGCCGGAGCAAAAGAGAACGGCGACGTGCAACCCTCCATCCCCTTGGCCGCCGTAGTGAAGGGTCTGCCGGGAGGCCGCGACGGCTACGGCGTCTACACCATTCAAACGCGCCACGGCGCAGACCATGTTCGCCTGCAGCCCATCAGTCTGGGAGCCGTAAAGGGCAGCGCCGTGATCGTCACCTCCGGGCTGGAGCCCGGTCAACGCATCGTCTCGAGCGCCGGCCTGCAACTGACCGACGGCGAACGGATCAAACAGATTCCCTAAGGAGCCCCACCACCATGGAACACCAATCCGACCAAGAGTTGATTGCTAAAACGCACAACACCGCCCGCTTCTTTGTGGAACAGCGGCAGGTGGCCTGGGTGCTGCTCATCTTCACCATGCTGTGGGGCATCTACGGCTACTTCCAGATGCCCCAGCGCAAGGACCCCGACGTGCCCGTCCGCGAAGCTCTCGCCACCGTGCCTTGGCCCGGCATGCCGGCCGAGAAGATCGAACAGCTGATCGCCAAGCGCCTCGAAACCACCATCGCGCAGAACACCAAGGTCACCGAGATTCGCTCGGTCAGCCGCTCCGGCATGGCCTTTGTCTACATGAAGCTCGACGAGCGTGTCGACGATACCGGCAAGCAGTTTGACGACATCAAGCTGAAGCTCGACGGCATCGCGGACTTGCCCGAAGGCGCCGGGCCCATCAACTTTGTCAAAGACTTTGGGGACACGGCCGCCCTCATGCTCACCGTGGCTAGCCCGAGTGCCGACGCCATCGACCTCGACCTGCGCGCGCGCGACATCAGCCGGGCGATCGAGCAGGCTCGCGCTGGTGGGCAAAGTCGCTTCACCTTCGTCGTCTGCTTCCCCCGCTCGCTCGAGACGGCCGCCTCCCGCCGCTTGGCGGAGGCCACGAAGGCGAGCTTCGCCCAACAGGCCGGCCTCGAGGACCTCAAGGTGATTGAAGGCCCCGGCTTCGTGGGGCTCGACGGACGGACCACCCTCTCCGATCCCGAGATTCTCCATGCCTTGCACCGCTTCGCCGACGACCGTTCCCTCCGGCCCTACCTCCATCCCGATACCTGGAAGCCTTTCTTGGTGCGAAACCCGGACGCCACCCGCGCCGCGCTGAATGAAGTCGCCGGCGACAAGTACACCTTTCGCGAGCTGGACCTCATGACGGAGCAGCTAGAAAAAAGCCTCAAGACTGTGGCCCAGGTTTCCAAAGTCAGCCGCTCCGGCCTCGTCGATCAGCAGGTGGAACTCGTCTACTCTCAGGAACGGCTGGCCTCCTCAGGGATCTCCGCCAGCATGTTGAAGCAGGCCCTCGGGGGCCGCAACATCACCATGCCCGGGGGCGTCGTCAATGCTGGCGGCCGCAACCTGTTGGTCTCGCCCAGCGGCGAGTTCCGCGATGAGCGGGAGATCGGCGATGTATTGGTCTCGGCCGGCTCCGGCTCGCGACCCGTCTACGTGCGCGATCTGGTGGACGTGCAGCGCGGTTACGTGAACCCGCTCCGCTTCCTGAACTTCTACAACTGGGTGGACGCCCAGGGACATTGGCATCGCTCGCGCGCCATCACGCTCGACGTGCAAATGCGCGCCGGAGAACAAATCGGCGCTTTCGGCGAAGCCGTCGATGCCAACCTCGCGGACCTCCGCCGTCGCCTCCCCGCGGACCTCGTCATGGCCCGCACCTCGGACCAGCCTTTACAGGTCACTGAGAACGTCCATCTCTTCATGAGCAGTCTTTGGGAAGCCATCGCGCTGGTCGTGCTCATCTCCTTGATCGGCTTCTGGGAATGGCGCTCGGCCGCGCTGATGGCCCTCTCGATCCCCATCACCCTCGCCATGACCTTCGGCCTCATGCAGCTTCTCGGCGTCGACCTGCAACAAGTCTCCATCGCCAGCCTCATCATTGCCCTGGGCCTGCTGGTCGACGATCCCGTCGTCGCCGGCGACGCCATCAAACGCGGGCTCGCCGAAGGACAAAGCCGCACGGTAGCTTCATGGCTCGGTCCTACGAAATTGGCGCACGCTATCCTCTACGCCACCATCACGAACATCGTCGCCTACCTGCCGTTCCTGCTGCTCACTGGCGACACCGGCCGATTCGTCTACACGCTGCCCATCGTGATCACCTGTTCGCTGGTGGCTTCCCGCCTCGTCTCGATGACCTTCATTCCGATGCTCGGCTATTACCTCTTGCGCGGCCAGACGGAGCCCGATGCCACCCAGCGGCGTACCCGCGGCTTTGCCGCCCTCTACTACCGCTTCGGTGGCTGGGCGATCGATAACCGCTGGAAGACCTTGGTGGCTTCGTTCGCCGTCTTGGCCCTTGGCCTTTTTTTCGGCTCGGAGTTGAAGCCTCAACTCTTCCCGCAGGACCGGCAGTACCTCGCCTACATCGACGTCTGGCTACCGGAGGATGCGCCGCTGGCGGCCACCCAGGATGCCGCCCGGCGCGCCGAGGAACTCATCCTCCAAACCGCCCAGCCGCACGTCCTCGAATCGGTCACCTCCTGGGTGGGCGGCGGCGGACCTCGCTTCTGGTCGTCGGCCGCGCCCGAGCCGCAGCAACTCAACTACGCCCAGGTCCTCGTCAAGACGCGCGACAAGCATCACACCAGCCACTTGCTGCCTGAGTTGCAACGCGTGCTTTCCGCCTCGATCCCCAACGCTCGCATCGACGTCCGCCCACTGGAAACGGGTTCGCCGGTGGGCGTCCCCGTGGCAATCCGGCTCTCCGGCGAAGACCTCCCGCAGCTGCGTGCGCAGGCCGAAAAGCTGAAACAGTTGCTGCGCCAGGCCTCTTCGGCCCGTGTGCGGGACGATTGGGGCGAGGAGACGTTGGCCGTCCTGCTGAAGGTGAACGCCGATCGCGCCAACCTCGCCGGCATCTCGAACTACGACGTCGCCAACGCTTCCATGGCCGCCTTCAACGGCATCAAGGTGGCCTCCTTGCGCGACGGCGATCAGAACATTCCCGTCGTTGCGCGACTGCGTCTCGAGCAGCGCTCGCAGGTGGCGGACTTTGAGAATCTCTATGTCCCTTCCAGCCAAGGCAGCCAGACCGTCCCGCTCAAGCAACTCGCCGAGCTCTCCTACGAACTGCAGCCCGCCAAGATCCGGCGCCTGAATCAATTCCGCACCATCACTGTGTCTGCCTTCCCCTCCGAGGGCCGCTTGCCTTCCGAGCTGCTCGCTGAAGTGATGCCCGGTATCCGGGATCTCGAGGCGGCCCTGCCGCCCGGCATGCGGCTCGAGATCGCCGGCGAATACAAGGAACAGATGAAGTCCTTCAAGCAGCAGGCCGTCATCATGACGGTCTCGGTGGTCGCGATCTTCCTCGCGCTGGTGATGCAGTTCAAGCACGCCATCAAGCCGCTCATCGTCTTTGCGGCCATTCCGTATGGCATCGCCGGTTCGCTCTTCGCCCTCTGGCTGATGGATGCCCCTTTCGGCTTCATGGCTTTCCTCGGCATCGCCAGTCTGGTGGGCGTCATCGTCAGCCACATCATCGTCCTCTTCGATTTCATCGAAGAACGCCACGCGGAAGGCGCACCGCTGCGCGAGGCGTTGCTCGATGCGGGCATCGTCCGGTTGCGTCCGGTGCTGATTACGGTGGGAGCCACGGTGATCGCGCTATTTCCGCTCGCTTCGCATGGTGGCCCGCTCTGGGAGCCGTTGTGCTACGCCCAGATTGGCGGCCTCACGCTTTCCACCGTCATCACGCTGGTCCTGGTGCCGGTCGTCTACGCCATCGTTGTCTGCGACCTGAAGTGGGTGGCGTGGGAGGCCCCTCAGCCCACTCAGCCGCCGAAGAGCGAGACCATCGAGGTCGAGCGAGTCCTCGAGGAGAGCGCCTGCTGACATGCGTCTCACTCGAGCCAGTTCGCCTCCCCCGGATGCCATCCATCCTTTCAAGCTCACGCTACCGCCCGCCTTGCTCGACAAGGCCACGACGCGGCTGGTTTGGGTCTCTCTGATTGCGGCGGCCTCCACGGTTTGCCTCTTCGCTGTCGAAGGGTTGCTGCAGCCCGAGATCAAGGCTTTGCAGGGCACGCCGGCCATTCGCACCGTGGGGCTTGCGATCCTGCTGCTTTCCGCGGGCTTCATGCTCCTCGGCCGCGCGGGCGTGCTCTCGAAGCAAGCCTTCCTGAACGTTGGCGTGCTCTATCAGGTCGTCATCGCCTTCGGCATCTCGATGTTCGAGAACACGCTGCCGATGGAGGATGGCTTGGTGCGCGGCGTTTCGAACGTCGCCGTCTGGATCAGCCTTTGCGGCATCCTCATTCCCAATACGCCTCTCATGTCGCTGCTGGGCTCCCTGGGGAGCGCGCTCACGTGGTTGCTGGCGCATCTGGTCAGTTGCGGCCTCCACGGCTATCCCCCGCTGCCCCCGAACCGGCTTCTTGCCTGGATGGCGCCGCTGGTTCTGTGCGGCCTCTGGGTCTGCTTCCTCAATCAGCGGGCGATACGGTTGCAGCTCAAGCAGCAGCAGGCGGAGGAGATGGGCGCCTATCAGCTTCACTACCAGATCGGTCGCGGCGGCATGGGCGAAGTGTGGCGCGCCAGCCACCGCATGCTGGCTCGGGACTCTGCTATCAAGCTCATCCGTCCCGACGTCCTCGCCCTCCAAAGCGACCGCTACGTCCAGATGTTGCGCCGGCGGTTTGAACGCGAGGCCCGCGTCACCGCCAGCCTCAAAAGCCGTCACACGGTCGCCCTCTACGACTTCGGCGTCAGTCAGGAAGGCGCCTTCTACTACGTCATGGAACTGCTCAACGGCCTGGACCTGCAAACCCTCGTTGACCGCTTCGGCCCCCTCCCGCCGGCGCGTGTCGTCCATCTGCTGCGCCAACTCTGCCTGTCGCTCGGCGAGGCCCACCGCGCCGGCCTCGTTCACCGCGACATCAAACCGAAGAACATCTTTCTGTGCAGCTTCGGCCTGGAACACGACTTAGCCAAGGTCCTCGATTTCGGCTTGGTCAAAAGCACCGCCGGCCTCCATCACCCCAGCGAGGAGTCGGCCGAAGCCACCGTCGCCGGAACCCCGGCCTACATGCCGCCGGAGATGGCCCTGGGGAGTCCGGGCGTCGACGGCCGCGCGGACCTTTACTCCTTGGGTTGCGTCGCCTACTTCCTGCTCTCCGGCTCACTCGTCTTTGACGCACGTTCGGCCACCGCCCTGGCCATGGCTCACGTCCAGAGCCCGGCGGTGCCGCTGTCCTCCCGATGCCGCCAGCCGATCCCCGCTGACCTCGAGCAGCTCATCATGGCCTGCCTCGAGAAACTCCCCTCCAACCGTCCGCGCGACGCGCAGGAACTCAGCCGCCGCCTCGATCGCCTCGAACTCGCCGGCGCCTGGACCGACGAAGCCGCCGCCCAATGGTGGAACACCCACCTCCCGGACCTTCCCACGCGTCCGCCCGCGGATTCATCCGAAGACGTTACCGCCACCCAGGTCGTCATCCAGAATCCGGCTTGCGGCCAAGTTCCGCTTCAAGCGTAGTAGTTTTTGTGATCAAAGGTGTTTACATTTGGCGCGGCTATCGTGACCCCGGCGCGATTGTTCGGGGAAGGCACCAAAAGATGGAGCGGGAGATGGGGTTCGAACCCACGACGTTCAGCTTGGGAACTTGCACGTCATTTGGAAATAAAGAACTTCTGCGTCCATGGCGTAAATCCTGACCATAGAAATACGCCGAGTTTTCACGTTGTCCCCGAAAACGCGCCTAAACGGAGTAATCGGAGTACAAGATTTACTTCGTTCAGGACGTGTCCCTGAGAACGCGGGATTGCCTTTTCAAAGAGGTGATCCATGGGGCAAGTATGCTCCGAAAATCGCGGACTGGCAAGAGCCGGCGACGTCCTGCGCGAAACGCATGGAGAGTTCCTCGTCTCGAAGCAGAAGCTCAAGAAGGCCGAGGGCATCTGCCTTGTTCGGGAGAAGCGCGAAGCCGCGGCGCAGACGCTGGGATTTACTGCGCGGCCGTTCGTACTCTGCGGGCTTCCGATCCGGCGACCGCCGGAAGGTCAACTGCTCTTTGAGCGCCGGAACGGGCACTTCACTCTTCAGATTACGGGTCATCCGGAATTTGGATTGCCGTTTGGTCAGGATCGACTCATTCCGATTTTCTTGGCAACCATGGCAATCCGGCAGAAGAGCCGAATCGTACGGTTTGAGTCAGCCGCGGAACTCCTGGACACTTTTGGTCTCGCGAAGGGCGGCAAGGAATACCGGCGTCTGGTCTCTGCGTTCGAGCGTATTTTTGGGGCGACGATTTTCTTCGGGACTGAATCGAATCGATCAGCCGCAAAGGTGATCCACCGTTTTCGGTTCAACTTTCTCTCCGAGGCGCAGATTTGGTACAACCGCGACCCAGAACAGGCACCCTTGGCAGGGGAGTTCGCCAACGTGGTGGTGCTCAGCGATGAATTCTATCGAGAGATATCAGAGCATTCAATTCCGGCCGATCTTGAGGCAGTCAAAGTCTTGGCATGCGCACCCGCAGCGCTTGACTTATTCGTTTGGCTGACCTATCGCTGCTTCTCGTCGAAGGGTCCCGAGCGGATTCCGCTTTTCGGTAGTTTTGGATTGGCCCAGCAACTCGGCTGTGTGGAGTACTCGCGACCACGCCGATTCCGGGCGATGCTGGATCAATGGCTGGATTCGATTCGAAGGCTCTGGCCTGATTGCCCGGCGGTTGTTTCGAGCGATGGCCGAGCACTGCTGGTTAACCACGCCAAGTCCATCCTCCCGCAGCGAGAATCTGGCGTACGGTTTGATTAGGATTTTTGTAATGACCTACCGATGATGGGCAGCAGCACCCCTACACTGAGGCCAGCATCCGGAACCCGCGCGTCCAGCTTGAATGTGCGCTTAAGTTGAAATAAAGAACAACGGCATTCATAGCGCTGAATCAAGATCTAATGGATTCATCAACTTCCGAAGCTCCGAATGCGTGCCCTCTGTAATGGAGTGGAGGCTTATACGCCCGCCCGAAGGCCCTGCGATAGGTGCGATGCGGCACGGGAATGATGGCAGTACGAGACTGCCCTCTGGGCATGCAGCGCAAGACCGCTGGCGATTCTACCAACTGCTTTCTGTTCTTGAGTATCCTCGGTATACCAAAGCTGCTTAGAACAGGAAAAAGAGGAACTCTGATATACCTTTATTCTGGCATTGTCCGCTCAGCGGGTATACTACGAGTGCTATAATTCACGAACAACGAGAGTTTAGGCATGTTGCATGCACCAGACGACAAAGCGCCCCGTTTTTCCTCCCAGGCCCGCGCCCGGCTCTCCGCTGTTCTACAAACAGCTAAGGATCTGGTGACGATTGAAGACGCGATGAAGGCGCTTCAAACGGATCGTTCAACATCCGCAAAGCTGTTGTCGCGATGGCAGCAACAAGGCTGGCTCAAGCGTGTTGGGCGGGGTATCTACGCGCCGATCCCGCTTGACGCACTAGCAACAGAACAAGTTCTGAAAGATCCCTGGGTGCTGGTTCCAGCGCTGTACGCACCGGCCTATATCGGTGGTTGGACCGCAGCTGAGCATTGGGACCTAACCGAGCAGCTCTTCCGCAGCATCTTCGTGTTTACGGCCCGATCCTTCCGCAAGAAGGAGCAGACCGTGCAGGGTGCCTCATTCCAACTCACGCATATCTCGGAAGATGCGCTCTTTGGAACCAAGACGCTCTGGCGAGGTCAGGCGCGAGTCGCAATCTCGGACAAACACCGCACGATCATCGACATGCTCGCAGATCCCACTGCGGGCGGCGGCATCCGGCATGTCAATCAGTGCCTGCGGGCGTACCTGCGTGACCCCGAAGCAAATGCCGAAACACTCATTGGATACGGCGACAAGCTCGGAAACGGTGCCGTGTTCAAGAGACTGGGATTCCTGCTCTCGCATGAACCCGCCAATGAGCAACTCGTGCAGGCTTGCCACGAGCGGCTGACGCAAGGTAATGCAAAACTCGATCCGGCGATGCCATGCAAACGGCTTGTGAAGGCGTGGCGCTTGTGGATTCCGAAAACCTGGGACCGGGAGTCTTCGCGTGATTGATCGCCGCGAGCTACTTGCAAGCGCAGGAAATCTTGGCCTGCTGCCGAACGTGATCGAAAAGGACTATGTTCTTGGTTGGCTGCTTGCCGGAATCTTTCAGCATCCGACGCTGAGAGATAGCTGGGTTTTCAAAGGTGGCACTTGCCTAAAAAAGTGCTACTTCGAAACCTATCGCTTCTCGGAAGACCTCGACTTCACGCTGCCCGATAAAGCGCATCTGAGTCTGGATTTCCTGGTGCCGACCTTTCGGGAAATCGCTGCATGGGTGTATGAACAAACCGGCATTGAACTTCCGCCCGATAAGGTTCACTTCGAGGTTTTCCAGAATCGCCGAGGCCATCCCGCCGGTCAAGGCCGGATTTCGTATCGTGGGCCGATAGCGCCCGCATCCGGCGATCTTCCGCGCATCAAGCTGGATTTGACGTTCGACGAGGTGCTCGTATTGCCGCCGGTAGACAGGCCGGTTTCGCATCCGTACTCCGACATGCCATCTGGCGGCATGCACGCACGCTGCTACAGCTACGAAGAAGTATTCGCCGAGAAAGTTCGGGCTCTGGCCGAGCGCGCCCGCCCTAGAGACCTCTACGACGTAATCAACCTCTTCAGGCACGATGAGTTTCATCCCGCTGCCACGGTAATCCGCGATGCCCTAATCCAGAAATGCGCCTACAAGTCGATCTCCTTTCCGACGCTTGAGGCGCTCGCGCCGCTTCGTGACGAACTTGAAGCGGACTGGCAGGTAATGCTCAGTCATCAATTGCCCGCCTTACCGCCGGTAGAGGCATTCTGGAGCGAACTCCCCGCGTTGTTTGCCTGGCTTGAACACCAGACGCAAACCGCCGTGATGGCTGCCTATCCGATGGGAGCCGGTGATGTTGTCATTCGGCCTCCGGCCGGTTCAATTGCGCTGCCCGGAATGGCAAGCTCTGCGCCGATTGAAGTCATTCGCTTCGCCGCATCCAATCGCTTATGCGTGGAACTCGACTACGTTGATGAAAAAGGAACTCGCAGCACTCGTCTTATCGAGCCGTACTCCATGCGGCGCACACAAGCTGGGGACATTATTCTCCACGCCCTACGCGCCGACGGCGCTGGCCATCGAAGTTACCGGTTGGATCGCATCCGCGCGGCGCGGGCGACCAAACAAACATTTGTGCCGAGCTATGCGATTGAACTGACTCCAATGGGTCCAATCTCCGCGCCGATGGTTATGACCGCTCCGCGCGTCACGAGTTTTAGGTCACCGGTGCCCTCGTCAACGAGTAGGAAGGGGCCGATCTATATCTATCAATGCAGCAGATGCAGCAAGCGATTCGAACACTCCAAGCGTGATGCAACGCTTCGCGCTCACAAAGACACCAACGGAGGGCCGTGTTCTGGCCGTCACGGCATATGGGTGGAAACGAAATGAAAAGTAGCTACACCGTCTGAGGGACACCATGGGAAAGAACCGAGCAACACTCATCACTGTTTCCACGCGCGAGGCAAGCCTCAAAAAACGGTTCCGCCGTCATCTCAAGTCGCTTGGGTTTGAGAAAGACGAGAAGGGCGCTCTGGTCCCACCGGGGACCGGAAAAGATGTTGTCCGTACAATCCACACGGCGCAGAGAAATGACCGGCTAGCGTTGAACAAGACCTTCTTGGCAGAGAAACTTCCAAAGTTGCTAAAGCATTTCGCTTCGGGGCAGGATGTGGACCCGGCCAAGATTTCGCCGGTGCTACAGCCCATATCCAGCAGTTCATGGGAAGGGGACCTGTTCCGCCTCGCATCCTTGACGTGGTCCGTGCCCGTCTCCAATGGATTCGGTCGGCGATTACGATTCCTCGTTTGGGACGAGAACAATGGAAAGCTAATCGGCATTATCGCCATCGGCGATCCCGTGTTTAATCTTTCCGTGAGAGACAACCTCATCGAATGGGATGTGAAAGCACGCGGAGAGAGGCTGGTCAACATCATGGATGCCTATGTCCTCGGCGCTCTTCCGCCTTACAACTCGCTACTCGGAGGGAAACTCGTCGCATGTCTGGTTCGAAGCCGGGATGTCTACGATCACTTCACGAAGGCCTATGGGAAGACCACCGGAATCATATCTGGGCAGGAGAAGAAAGCGCGGCTACTCGTTGTCACGACATCGTCGTCCATGGGGCGGTCGTCGGTCTATAACCGCCTGAAGCTAGGCGGAACGGAGTATTTCACGCCCATCGGCTACACCGGGGGCTGGGGTCACTTCCACATCCCCGACGACCTTTTCATCGAACTGCGCGACTACCTACGCGAAAGCGGTCACGCCTACGCGGATCAACACCAGTTCGGCGAAGGCCCAAACTGGCGCATGCGGACTACTCGCGCAGCCCTCGAAGCGCTCGGATTCAAAGACGATCTGCTAAGGCACGGCATTCAGCGCGAAGTCTTTCTGAGCAAACTTGCCGATAACGCCGTGACCATTCTGCAAACGGGAAAGGGCAGACCGGACTTGTCCTCGCTTCGCTCCGCCGACGAGGTGGCAAACCTTGCGATCGAGCGCTGGATGCTCCCTCGCTCGGAGAGAATGCCCGAATACAAGACTTGGGACCGTGACAACATCAAATCGCTTGTCCGTGAACTCGGCAACAATACCCCACTTGTGATCCGCAAACTCGGTTGAACCGCATCTCTGGGCAATCATGGCAATGACGCTCGATCAATGGCAGGAACGGTTGCAGAGCCATTTCATGCAACTCGCGTCGGTGCGCGCGTATTCCGATTTTCCGCTCTTTGCCCTTGAGCACGACCTGACGGACGATGAGCTTGAAGAGATCACGTACTTGCTGCATGCCCAGCTGGTGGACGGCTGGAAGCTGGGGCGACATTGGTTGGTTTGGGTCGTTTACGCCACCGAACTCGGCTACGACTACGACGGCGACGAGTATTGGTCGTCTTTTGAGCAGCGCACTCCCGGCTGGAGGCAGACAGTAACGTCCACGCGGCGCGACCAACTCCGAACCTGGTTCACCAAGTTCCAGACCACCTACAACGGAGTCAAGCCGTCCGGCCCGTGGGCCGAATGGTTCTCGATCATCGCCTGGCCGATCACCCACGCGATCCTCCCCAAATACCTTCAGTGGCAATTCGCACGGACGCTTTACGAACTGCGCTACCAGCTAGCCCATCTTGAAACGATCCGCCCCGCTGCCGTCGGTGCGCTTCTTGCAGCCAATGCCTGGGACTCCTCAGCGAGATTTCGAGAGTTTCTGGAACAGCAGGAACTGACAGGCCGGATTGTCCTGGCACTCCTCAGCGACCGGATGCTGGAAGGCGATAGCCCCATCTATCCGCCAACGCTCGAAAGGCTCGTCGCCGATCTTGAAGAGGTTCAAAGCACCCGGCAATGGCTGGGCGAAACCCGGCGGCTGGTCGCCGATCGCTTAAAGGGCGCAGCGCGGGCACACGGCCAAACACTGTTTCACCGGGAGACCGACCGGGACGCTGGCAGTTCTGCCGCGCGAACGCCGCCGCGCATCCGCCCCACATTATTACTCCGGCGGTCATCGGCTTCCACATGGTCCGTGGTCATTGACATACCCAGTTTTACCGGGGCCGCGAGGTTGCAGCCTTCGCTCAGTTCTGCGCTACGCAGTTCGCGCTGCAAGATCGCCGGGACCGGCGATGTATGGCTCCCCTCCGGCTGGCTCCTTTCGGGCTCAAGGCGCAGGGTGCTGAAGCGCTGGCCCGGCTCGGGCGCACCGCTCATTCTTTTCGAGCGATCTGACGCGGATCTAAGTCAGTGGGTAGCGCACGAAACCCGGTTGTCTACCGGACCAACCTGGCTATGCCGCATTGGCCGCGACGGACTCGCCAAGGAGATTGCGGGCCGCATCGCCCGGCCCGGCAGGAAATACATCCTGCTCAGCGAGGCTGAGTTCACGTCAAGGCATCCGTTCCTTGCGACCTGCAAAGTGGATTGCGGAGGCATACATGCGGCCTTGCTGACTCTGCCGGAGACGATCTCATTTGAGACAGCACGAATACTTCAGCAGTGGGGGGTGCAAGTCAGTCGAACCGTCCGAGTCTGGCCCGCCGGACTTCCTGCGCGCGGCTTCGATGGCGAAGGCCGGAGTGAATGGCTCACGTCTGAAGCGCCATGTTTCGGTATCGTTCACGATCACCCCGTTGAGTCCTACAGTCTTCGTCTGGACAGCGGGGATGAACTTACACTGAGACCTTCCGCCGTGGGAACCCCGGTGTTTGTGAAGATCGCCCCTCTACTGGCAGGCAGGCACACACTTTCGGTGAAGGCGCGGCAGACACAGGCTGCTGGCCTTGCTCCATCGCCTCCGGCAGAGGGTGTGGTCATTCTTGATGTTCGGGAGCCCGATCCTTGGAATCCCGGAACCACGTCGCATTCTGGACTTGCCGTCGTGCTGGATTCGGATACGACGAACCTCGACGGTTTCTGGGAGGGCAATGTCGGCGTAAATGTTCTCGGCCCGGCAGGGCACCACGTCACCTGTACCATCAGCCTCCACGCCGCCAATGGAAAGGAACTACTCTCGGAGCAGGTTGGCTCCTTCGAGCTTCCGGTCACGCCCGCAGACTGGACCAAGAAATTCTCACCTTTTGTGGCGGATGATCGCCGGACCTGGACGTACCTCGAAGCCACATCCGGTCGATTCGTTGTCCGAGGTGACGAACTCGGAGAGTATACGCTTCGCCTGGAGCGCGACGTAAAACCGCTCCGCTGGGTGTGCCGGAACACCCAGCGCGTAACCACGGTGCGTCTCATTGACGATACCGGCGGCGACCAGATTCCCGAATGTAGATTCTTCAGCTTTGCAAACCCCACGGCTCCCACCATTCTCGATACGGGTAGCATGCTTGCGGGGTTTGAAGTCCCCACGCCCGGCGGTCTCTTCGAGGCCACGCTTGGCCGGTTCGGTGATGCGGTTACGGTCAGTCTTCCGAGTAGCGGTCGGGGGTTCGGGGACCTGATGATCGAGCCGGACCTTGGCGCGCTGGCCGGAGAGTCTGTTCCCCTCACAAACATTCTGGAAGCAATCAAACGCTTGAGCGACGCTCGAGTCCTTGGACCCTTGGTCCAGATCCGCCGGAACCGCATCGCACAGCGACTGGTCGCCCGGCTGTACGCGCGCCTCTGCGGTGAGCAATGGGCGCAAGCGGAGAGTGATTATCTGGCGGGCAACCACTCGAACTATTCCAGGCAAACGCTTGAGCGAGCCGTCGGAGGACCCCACTCGTTCGCCGTCGTCCTTGGGCGCGAGTACGAACGAATGAACGAGGGAACCGTCCCCGGCAAGCTGTGGTTCGCAAGCGTTGCGTCTCGCTATCAGATCTGTTCGGAGCCAGGAATCTGCGAATTTGCTCTGCAATTCGCCAGTCACCCACATGAACTGCCGCCGGTCCCGGAAGCGGTGCTGGCCGGATGGCTTCAAGACCTCAAAGCGAAAAGTGTCCTCCTGCGCGGCGCGAGGCTGGTAGCGCTACTTGCTGCCAGCAAGGATTCAGGGCCGCTCGGCAATATATTCCCGAGGTGGAAATGGTGATCGAAGAACTTTCACGCGAATCGGTTCTCAGAACCAACCGGGAGCGCATGGGCCTGCCCAGTTCGGGAGAACTCATGGACGATGCACTGCTCGCGGCGCTCCTCCGGCGCGCCGCAGGAATCTTGTGCCCTTGCTCCACGCTAACCCTGATTGCCTCCGTCATGGAAGGACTCCAATTTCTTGTCGATGGCCCTGACTCGGTTGAGAAACGGCTGGCTGATGTTGCGGGCAAGCTCATCATCGCCGGTGACTTGCTCGAACTGAATCAAGTTACGACGGATGACCCAACCGTCAGGAGCACCTCCGTGTTCGCCGCGCCGCCCAGTTTTGTGAAAAGGCCCGGCGGCAGCGTGTTCATACTTGGTATCGCGCCAGATGAAGTCACGCCATTGCCTTCGGTGCTTGCGGCGCGCGTCACGCATGAAGGTGTCGTTCGCCTCCTTAAACCAGAACCGTCTGAAGACCTGGCAGGAGTTCTGCGCGATCTTGGTTGGCTGGAGCTTTCCCAGTCAGCATGGCTCAAAACTCCAAGGGCAGAAACGGCCATACATATGCGCGAGACGATGATCGCAAAGCTGCTGGAGCAACCAGCGAGCGGCGCGATAGCCGATGCCCTGATTCTTGATCCGGCGCGCGATCCTCATTACTACGCAAGCCGCTGGGTTAGTCCAACCTTTGAGAACGGGCAGTTCGTCGCCCGCAGACCCCAAGCGCATGGGTCGCCGCTTTGGGGCTTCGCCGCCGTGACCAATGGTGCAGTGACGAAGTTTCTCGATCTGCCCTTGAAAGGAACACGCTGGCGCGGATGTGATGTCGCATGGCATTTGCAAATGGCTATCGACGACGGCTTAGGGCGGAAACAGGCCTACCGTCGCCGGAACGCAACCGGCGGTGCTTATCTAGATTTCTTTTCACCCCTCCCGCTATGGGCAGAACGCCGACTGGCCGTACTCGGCCACCCGGCTCAACGCGAGAAATGTCTGTTCACCTATTGGATACCGGAGCGAGAAGTGATATCGGAAGAAGAGTTCCTGCGCGAGCGCCTTTGGCTCGTGCGTGAAGATTAAAGGGCGAGGCACGCATGACGCAAACGATTCAAGAAACGATCAAGCAACTCCACGGCTCGCTACGAGACTATATCGAAGCGACATACCACATTAGCGCGTCAGCCCTGATCGAACAGAGAAAAGAGCTTCTCGACCGTCCCGGTGTCATCCACCAGATCCCTTACCTTGAATCCACCCCACGCTATCAGAGCGGCGAGCGGTTCGCCGCAATCAAGGGACTGCCCCCCGCTGCGCTCAAAGCCTACTCCGTTCTTGCCAAACCCTCGGGCAGTCTGCCTGCGTTGCTATACGACCCGCCCTACAAACACCAATCCGAGGCCATCCGGCACACCCTTGCCGAGGGAAAGAACCTTCTCGTAATGACCGGAACGGGCTCCGGTAAGACAGAATCGTTCCTGCTCCCGATTATGGGAAAGCTTGCGCGCGAAGCGCAGGAGCGTCCTTCGGATTTTCGCCAGCAATCCGCAATCCGCGCCCTGATTCTCTACCCAATGAATGCGCTCGTGAACGACCAGTTGGGTCGTTTGCGTGCGCTCTTCAGCGATCCGCGCATCGTGACGTTGTTTAAGGAGTGGGCGGGCCGCCCACCTCGCTTTGCCAGATACACTAGCCGCACTCCCTATGCGGGAATCCGAACGCGCGAAAAAGACTCGGGCAAGCTGAAAGCCTTCGACGACTTCTATGTCGAAATACAGCGCCGCGCGCAAGGACCCGCGTCTGATGAGCAGGAGCAAGCGCGGAAACTTCTGGCCGATCTGAAGGCGCGAGGCAAATGGCCCGCAAAGCCTGACTTGCCCGCATGGTTCGGAGCGAAGGGAACGGAATGGCAAGATCGCACTACCGGGGCGTTCCGCCGCGCCATTACGCTACTCGATGACGTGGAGCTTCTGACCCGCAGCGAGGTTCAGGTTTCGCCGCCCGATCTGCTGGTGACGAACTATTCGATGCTCGAATACATGCTCATGCGGCCTATCGAGAGGCCTATTTTCGATCAGACCAAGGCCTGGTTGGAGCAGAACCCATCGGAGAAGTTCCTGGTGGTCCTGGATGAAGCGCACCTTTACCGAGGTGCGGCTGGCGCGGAGGTCGGGCTCCTGCTGAGACGACTGCGAGACCGGCTGAACATTCCGCCGGAGCGTATGCAAGCCATCTGCGCCACGGCGAGCTTTAAGGATGCAGACTACGCGCCGTTGTTCGGCGGGCAACTGACTGGACTTCCAGCGAATACCTTCGTGCCTATACAAGGCGAATTCGCATGGAGGCCGCACGCGGCGCAAGGAACCAAACGCGACTCGGAGATTCTCGCGGCAGTTGATTTGGTCAAGTTCTATAGTCTGGACAATGATGAGGAACGTGCTGAAATGCTGGGTCCGCTGTGGGATTACCGGCACGTACCAAGCGTCGGCACCCTGGAATCGCGTCTTTATCAAGCCCTATCGGAATTCCCTCCTTTGGGTCTTCTCATCAACAACACCATGAAGCAGGCACGGCCAGTCGCCGATCTTGGCCATGAGTTGTTTCCCGATGTTCCCCGCACGCAGGCCGATGCCGCCGCGACCGTATTGATGGCGCTTGGAAGCATTGCGCGGACAGACCCTAAAGCACCAGGCCTCCTGCCTTGCCGCATCCACAACTTCTTTCGTGGCCTTGCGGGATTGTGGGTCTGCATGGACTCTTCATGCAGCGAAGTCGCCGAAGAAGAACGCAACGGCATTTGCGGCAAGATGTTTAGCCAGCCGCGCGAACGCTGCGAATGCGGTGCCCGCGTTCATGAACTGTATACATGCAGGTTCTGCGGTACAGCGTATGCCCGCGCCTATACCGATGACGTAGACAGTCCTTCTGCACTTTGGTCTGAGCCCGGTCGGCGCTTGCGGATGGATGAAGGTGAATCGAGTCCCTTACTTCCCCTCGATATGCTTCTGGAGGAACCGAATCAGGCGCGGCCCCCAGAGCCCGCGGATTACGACCTCGAAACCGGACGCGTGAACCCGAACCAGCACGGCCCTCGCATGCGGACTGTGTATTTGCGACCCGATCGTACAACGCCGCCGGTCGATGATGATGGCGATGTCGATCAGAGCCTGGAAGCGCGCGGTCAATTCATTCCGTGCGCATGCTGTGGAAAGACCGCCCGGTTTGGGAAAACGACCGTACAAGACCACCAAACCAAAGGCGATCAACCCTTCCAGGCACTTGTTGCAAAACAGATTCAGATCCAGCCACCAAATTCGAGCAAGCCGAGCCGTTTCGCTCCGCTTCGCGGACGTAAAGTCCTGGTCTTTTCGGACTCGCGGCAGGTTGCCGCGCGCCTCGCGCCGAACCTCCAGATGTACTCGACCAGGGATTCGCTGAGATCGCTCATCGCCTGGGGATACAAGCGGCTTGAGACCGTCGCGCCGATCAAACCCTTGTTGAGTCTTGACGATCTCTACTTGGCAATTTTGCTGGCATCCAAGAAACTCAGTGTGCGCCTCAGGCCCGAACTGAAAGATGCCGAAAGCTTTGCCGCCGAAGACACCGTTGAACTCGCAGTGACAGAAGGCGCTGCCGATACCGACTACGGGCTACTCTTTCTACTCACCAAAATACGCTCGGAGAATCCCCCGCAGGCGCTTCTCGAAGACATCGTGACAACCGTTGCCGATCCGTTTTTGGGGCTTGAGGCGCTGGCCCTTGCCTCGATCTGCGAGCGCAGCGAGTTGACCGCGAAACTGAAGAAGCTTCCAAACATCCCCGGATTGGCAGAGACTCCCGAAAGCAAAGTGGCTCTCGCACGCGCGTGGCTCAGGTGTTGGCGCAACAACGGGTTCTGGCTCAGCCGAATGCCGACCTCGTGGTGGAACCGCCCAAGTACCCAGGGCGTGACAATCAAGGGCAAGAAGGGCAAGGGCAAGTTTGATGCCATGGACAATGTCATAAAGGACAAGGCAGCCCGAAAGTTCTTTAACGAAAAATGGACACCGGAGCTTCTGTCCTTTTTCACCACTGACATGGGCGGAGAATTTCAACTCCGTGGCGGAGAACTTTCGCTGCTCTTCGATGGCGCATGGGTTCGTTGCACGACCTGCAAGTCGGTTCACCGACCTGTACCGGGCATCATGCACTGCCTCGACTGCACCAGTACCGACATCGCGGCTCTTGATCCTGAAAGTGATCCGGTATTTCTGGCACGCAAAGGCTATTACCGAAGCCCAGTGATGGCCGCACTTGGTAATCCGCCGCAAGAGCCCATGGCGCTCATCGCCGCCGAGCACACCGCGCAACTCAACGCACCGCAGAATGAGGACATTTTTTCCAAAGCCGAAGAGAACGAGTTACTGTTTCAGGATGTTGCGCCCGCACTGGGCAAAGAAGCACGCCGCGCCACGGCCATTGACGTGCTGTCGAGCACGACGACCATGGAGGTCGGTATCGACATTGGCGCACTATCGGGTGTCGCACTTCGCAATATGCCGCCGGGCCGAGCAAACTATCAACAGCGCTCGGGCCGCGCCGGACGACGAGGAAATGCCGTTGCAACTGTTGTCGCCTTCGGGAGTGCAGACAGTCACGATGAACACTACTTCGCCGAGCCCGATGGAATGATCCGTGGGGATGTGATCGACCCGAAGCTCACGCTCGACAACCGCGAAATCACCCGACGCCACATTCGAGCATTCCTGCTACAGAACTATCACCAGGATCGCCTGCCCAATGTGGACACAACGCAGCGCCACGACCTGTTCTCCGTACTCGGGAGCGTGTCAGAATTTCGTTCGGATAAGTCCATTCTCAACATTCACGACCTCAAAGAATGGCTTTCAGACAATGAGCAATCGCTTCGCGACCGGGTTGCATCCTGGATACCAATTGAACTCTCAAAGCAGGATCGCGATATTTTGCTCGGCGAACTCAAGAAGGATTGCATTGCCGCCATCACTGAGGCGATTGCAGCCCTCCCGTCAGAGAAACAAAACGACGCTCCAACGGAAGACGATGACCTTTCCGAAGATTCTCCCGAAGAGGATGAGGAGAATCCGACGCAGGCCCCCAACAGCGGCCAATTGCTGGACCGCCTGCTGTATCGCGGCGTGCTTCCCCGGTATGCGTTTCCGACCGACGTTGCTACGTTCCACGTTTTCGATAGCGCGCGGTCAAACCGGTTCCGGCCCATTATGCGTTTCGCTCCGTCCCAAGGGCTGCCGATTGCACTGACGCAATATGCCCCAGGCAAGCAAATCTGGATCTCGGGGAAATGCTATGTCTCGGGCGCAGTGTATTCCGTGATGCCGGACGAACGGTTCCGCGCGTGGGAAGCAAAGAGACTCTACTGCGAATGCAATGCGTGCGGATTTGCGCGCACGTTCAACATCGGTGAGATCCAGCGCGGCGACAAACAGGATTGCCCGGCTTGTGGATCGGCAAATACCTTTGGCGAAGCCAAGTACTGGCTCCGGCCTCCTGGCTTTGCGCATCCCGTCGAAGTAGAAGCAGTCACCTCGCCCGACGATATGCCCGAGACCAGCTACGCAACGCGCGCAAAGCTGACCATGCAGACACCTTCCGAGGAGACGAAGTGGACGGAGGTCAACACTCGCATCCGCGTCCTGAAGGAGCGCAAGCACCTTCTCGTATCCAACACTGGGCCAAAGCGCGAGGGTTATTCCTATTGCGTGAAGTGCGGACGCATCGAAGCGAGCAGTGAACAAACGCCGCTTCTTTCCGCAACACACCGTAAGCCGTACCCAGACGAAAAACAGCCCAACTGCGAAGGGGCAGGGACCACGCGGCACATTGTGCTCGGAACGGATTTCATTACCGACATTGCCCTCTTCTCGATGAGCGTTGAAGCGCCCCTTCGCTTAAGGCCCGGCCAGTATCCCACCGATGTCGCTCTGCGTACGGTGAGTGAGGCGCTGGCGAAAGCAGCCAGCCAGATCCTGGAAATCGAACCCGGCGAACTGATGGCCGAATATCGCCCTTCACTCACCGCTGAGGGCAAGGAAGGGCTGAAGGCCGAGATCTTTCTATATGACACGTTGCCGGGCGGTGCCGGGTTCGCCAGTCAGTTGGTCGATTGCGGCAAGGAACTGTTTCAGCGTGCCCTCAAGCTGATGACGACCTGCCCCGAGAACTGCGACGCGTCCTGTTACCGGTGCCTTCGCAGCTTCAAGAACAAGATCGAGCACCGCCTACTGGACCGACATGTTGGTGCAGAACTGGTGGAGTACCTGCTCACGAATCATTTGCCTGAATTCGATGCGGCGAGGCTTCGCAATTCGACTACGCTTCTTTACAACGACCTTCTCAGACAAGGCCTGGATGGTATCGCCTTTAAGGCCGACGCAAAGATAACTATCGCCGGGGCGGGCCAAGTGTCCGTGCCGATTCTCGCCACCACGGATAGCGGCACGCGCATGATAGTAGCGCTTTCCGCGCCGCTGACTAACGATCACCCGGCAGCGCCTTCGCTCAAAGACCTGCCGGTTCCGATGGATGACCCGGAGCTCATCGTAGTGAACGAACTCCTGGTTCGGGGCAATCTTCCTGCTGCGACCCGCGATGTCAGGCAGCGCTTGGGAGTTTAAGGCGGCGCTGTGCTAACGCCGCTTGCACCCATGCCAAGGACGTTCTCATTTCCGCACGGAGCCACCGGCATCGAGGTCGGTGATTTCGTGCTGCAAGTCGGAACGGGCAAGGTCGTCGCCCTTGCGAAGGGCCGAGACGAGCATTACACGCTTCACTTCGGCGAGGCCTCGGGAGTCCTGGACGTTCACCGAACCTGGAAGGACGAAGGCGGCACCATTCGCCATAAGACGGTGTTCGCGATGCTGCATTCAGACATACCGGCAGTGCTGGACGAACTCGCACCAACCACTCCAGACATCTTCCGTCGCTTCAGAAAACTGCGAGTAGGCTGGATGCATCGCCACGGCATCGGGATCGTGCGTGGGCTTGAGCCGTTCACGGACGCAGACATCGAAGCAGTCACACGCAAGCGGCCACGGCGTAAACGCATTGTGGTCGATGAAGAGAAGGTCAAAGCGAATATTTTCATTCCTGAGTATCTCGATGACGTATGGGATATGACCGACGGTGCGTTTTCGCTCTTCCGGAGAAGCAAGCGGATCGGGATCGGCTTCAAGGTAACTGATGGGTCTGGCCGGTCGCGACTCTTCTGGTTCAAGCCCACCGACATCACTCTCGTGTTCAAAAAGATGCATCAGCAACTGATTCTGTCCGCTTCCAGATACGCGATTCCTCCAGACCGCTATTACGAATTCCATTTCCTTGAGCCGTAGGGCTCCCATGACCAATTTGGAACCAAGATAGGCTCGAATCTCCGAAAGGCAAAGTGGCGAGCTATTTCTGATATCGGGGAGGCAATCGAGGTTACGCTCCTCATTGCAAACTGATGCTGGGCGATCTATTGACGCAACAGACGAGGCCGTTCAATCGATCTGCTCGAACTTTCCTTAGATGGGTTTGCGAAAGTTTAATGCCGCCGCGATGCCAACTGCAATATTAAAGACCCATATGAACGAAGCAAGGCCGATAAGCCATTCAAGAGGCTTCGTCGAGAACGCCGGATTTATCCAGACAGTAGTAATCTGCGGAATCGCCAACAAGAGCCCAACGGCAATGCCGATCCAAATTGCTTTTGCGAGTCGGCCTTGAACGCTGATTGGCAAATCAAATTGCACAGCCGAATCTTCCCCACTGGCTTTCTTGTTAACCGTTAGTACGGCTCGTTCACTCTTGATCGGCTCCTTGGTTCTGAAGCGAAGCCAATGTCGGTCATAGGGCGAGTCGATTTGCATTGTAGATCCGGTGATGAAGGTCAACGCATCGCCCGATAAAGCCGTTTCAAGCTGGTACATGCTCGTCGCTTCACCGGGCAAAAAGTGATCGATTATGAGTTCGTATTCCCTAGCCCCTTGCAACTCATACTGTCCGCCGCTCATTTCTACGGCAGCCCTGCTATTGAGGTCTTGAACCCCAACCACTTTGTAGAAAGGCCCTGTAGTAGCGAAGTCTGTCCGCGTCAGCAATTGGCCGACGACATTCTGCCAATCAGAATTGGACACGGATTCAACCACCGACTTCGGATAGTCGCCTACTTCGACCCAGAAAGCTCCAGTTGCAAACTGTGCATCACCGCCTTCAGGCCACTTAGGAACCTCCCCCGACCGTCCCTGAATCTCACGGTTGAAAGCAGCAATGTCTGCAGAATATGCGAACTTTCCTACCTTCATCCGCAGAACCACAAAATCTCCAATCACCGGAGCTTCTAGAGGCGTCGCGAAGCGTATGGGGATGAAATCTACAGGTTTCGTCTTGTCTGACTGATCCAGATAACAGATCAGCACTTGGTCCGCTGGGCTGATGCGTCCTGCCTTAACGTGCTCTTGCACAGAATGGGCGAGGTACTTGAGGCGGTACCGAAACGTAATTTCGCAGTCCCCTGGCGTCGCCATCACACGAACGATGTCGTCGCGATATCGGCGTTGGGCTCCGGACGAGAAGCAGATGAATCGCATTGATACAATTCTCCCTTAGACCCTCCGAGGGCCTCGAACTCAATTTGATCATAGCGTCACGAGCGCCGACCCCGGGGGCATCCACTATTTGCAACGAGTGTTACTTGGCCGAAGCGCTCATTGAGCGCTACCACGAAAACGGGAGAGGGTAGGTTAACATTCGCCAACAGATCGATCTCGCAGCGCTCATATCGGTCTGTTGGTGGTCCACCGGGCTTAAAAGGACGGGACTTTACGTGCGCTTGTGGACAACCGGGATTTCCACGGGCTTTTAGGTGCGATTTTGGGCATCCGCTCACGGGACCTTGCGTGCGGCATCGCGGGACTTTGCGTGCGCTCTCTATATCCTATAGAGCCTGTAGGGGATACCAGTAGTCGGATGGTGTAACGCTGTTGAAATGTTGAAAAGTCTGGGCTGGTCCGACCGCGCCGCCCCTATGGGCGGGAGAAAGCGGGAGTCCCTCATCATGGAAAGATTTTGCAATCTAAGTGGTGCAATTTTTGTCACACCTCACCATCCGGACGCATCTATGAAGAATTGCGGCGAATGCCGTTCGGAGGACAACGATGCGCGTGTGCCTGCTTGTTTCACTGGTACTTCTCACTTCGTCGATTCAGGGTCAAACCCTTTCGCCTTCCGAGGCTTTGGCGAAAGCCGATCGGCTAGCCGACCTTCGCGCCTGGGCTCGGGCGGAGCCGTTCTTTATTGATGCAGAAAAGGGCTTCATCCAGTCCGGCGACTCCCGCAACGCCTTGTACGCCAAGCTTGGCCGCATTCGCGGGGAGTTGCCACGACGCTCGATTGCGGAAGTCTCGCAAGAGTTGGCTGACATCTTGGAATCACCATTGGCCACGTCGGATGATCGAATCCGGTTGAGGTGCCTGGTTCTCAAGGGAGAGACCGACGAGGACCTTGATGCGCTATTGGCCGAACAGGATTGGAAGGAGGCGCTTTCGGTCGCCAAACGCCTGAACGATGAACTTTGGATGAATCGTGCCAATGGCGAGTTGGGCCTCGTGGCCGCGTTACAAGGGAAAACAAGCGAAGGCCTATTCTTGATCGCCAGTGCGCTGAAGAAGGCGGAGGAGTCGAAGGACCTTTCATCCGTGGTCCGATGGCTGAGCATCGTTGGCAACGGATTTATCCAATTCGGTCGGCCAGAGGAAGCACTCAAATACTTTGATCGAGCATTGGCCGCCGGCAGTTCGATAGAGGAGTTGCGCTATCCTCTGCTCGCATATTCGGGTAAAGTCGGCGCACTTCGAAAGCTTGGCCGAATCAAGGAAGCGCGTGAGTTGCTTGCGCCAACAATCGCCGTTGCCCGGAGTCATGAAAGCTTGGGCTATCAAGCAGAGCTTTTGCGCGAGGACGCGCTGCTGGCCGAGGCGGCCGGGCTGCGCACGGAAGCAGTCGAACGCCTGTTGGAGGCAACGGAATTTGCCCGCCGCGCCTCGGCGAACCGAATCCTAGCTGAGATCTATCTTGACCTCGGTCGCCTGCAATTGGCCCTGGGTCGTAAGGGTGATGCGGCAGCCTCATTCGGCGCGGGAGTTGAGGTGGCTCGGGCGATGAAGGAGCGGCTTTTGACACCCCGGCTTCTCGCTAAATTCGCCGAAAGCGAATTGGCGCAAGGGCGTGTCGTTGAAGCGCGAAGGCTACTGCAAGAAGCTGCCGAGATCACCGAAGGGCTCTTGGCGGGAGTCTGGAGCCCGTGGGTGAAGTCCCGTCTGGTGGGGGTTATGGACGACGTATTTCTCGCACGTATTCGCGTTGAGCTCAAAGCCGGGTCGGGTCCCGACAGAATTCTACCCATCATTGAACAAGCTCGTGGAAGAGCCGTCACTGACCTGCTTATGGACAGAGGCCAGGGCGAAAAACCAAAGGCGCAAGCGGCAAAGGTGGGCGAGCGGCGCTTGACGGGATTGCAGATGCAGCTATGGTCGGCCAGAGGTGCGGCCACTCGACAGAAGATTTTGGATCAGATCTTTCGCGCCGAATCGGACATGATGGCGGTCTCGCTGCAAGCTGATAAAGACCGAAGGTTCCAAGGTGCCCGTCAAGCCATTCGCCTGGCAGACCTTCGCCAGTGCTTGGCCGCGGACGAAATGCTACTGGAGTATGTTCTCGACGAGCCCGCATCACTGCTGGTGGTGATAACCCGCGAGAGAGCCTTTATACAGAAGCTCCCAGGAAAGGCAGCGCTCAAGCAGAGCGTGGGAGGCGCATGGAAAGCGATACAAGCGGGAGACGATCTCATCACCATCCCGCAGCTCGCCGATCTGGTTCGAATTCCCGGTCTCGACTCGAAAGCCCGAATCATCGTCGTGCCAGACGGCGATCTCAACCGGCTCCCGTTCGAACTGTTGTTTGATGCACATGGGTCTCGATTGCTGAACTCGCATGCCGTGACTTATTTGCCCTCGGCGACGGCCCTTTACTTAATCCGGCGGAAAGCCCAATCACCAAGGCCAGGCGCGGTGCTGGCTGTCGCGGCTTCTCCTGAAGCTCGCTCGGCAGAAGCAGCAGCAGGATTCGGAAAAGTCGCTCGCGGAATTTACGACGTGGATGGGTTGAGTTTACCTGCGCTCCCCGCAGCAAACGCCGAAGCCAAGCTTACGGTTGCCGCACTACCTTACGCAGGGAATCGCGTATTGGCGGGTGAAGGTGCGACAGAATCGGCGCTAAAGAGCCTGCCGCTCCGAGACTTTTCCGTCGCGCACTTTGCGGCCCACGGATTATTGAGTTCCAGCTTTCCAGAGCGTTCCGCATTAGCCCTCAAGCCCGACACAAAAGAGGACGGCCTCTTGCAGGCGCGTGAAGTGCTCGGTTTGCAAATCCGGGCGTCTCTGGTCACCCTCTCGGCGTGTAACACCGGCAGCGGCAAGCTCTTCGGCCAAGACGGAGTAGCGAGTCTGGTTCGACCCTTTCTCGCGTCGGGAGCACGTGCGGTGGTCGCGAATCTTTGGAACGCGGATGATACGTTCAGCTTGGCATTGATGACGGAATTCTATCGCGAGCTTGCGAAGGGAAAGGTGAAGAGCGTCGCGCTCCAACAAGCGAAGCTCACAATGATCCGGCAGTATGGCAAGGCCGCGACGCCGAAGCTCTGGAGCGGCTTCATTCTCTTTGGGGAAGGGTCCGAGCCGGTCCTCATGCGTAAGTAGGAGAGCGAGTAGAATGTCATTTCTCAATGAATCACAGCGGCGAACGGTCTTTCAGAAACTCGTCGCGACCACCGCATCGAAATTTGCTGATCCTGCGATGAACGGTGTGCCCTGGGCACGTTTCGCCGAGGAAGCCGAAAGCTCGATCGTCAAGAGCGTGACCGCAGATGAGTATGAGCAAAAGACGAATGAACTGCTACAGCGGCTCGGGACGAGCCACATTGGATTTTTTCAGGGCGCCCGCCCTAGGAGCCCAGGAAGGATCGCAATTGCTGCCACCGTCATGAAGGCCGAAACCGTTGACGGCTGGAGGTGGATGTTTCAAGATGTGCATCCGGGCGGGCTTGCCGCGAACGCTGGCATCAAGCCAGGCGATGTGCTTCTGAAATTGAACTCCGAGGAGATTGTCCCGCCTAACGTTGCGAGCTTCGCCCTCGCGATGGACCATGAGGCGACCATTCGCCGTGCCGACGGAACAACGATGAAAGCGCGTATGTCGGTGCCAGCTTCTCAGAGCAAGAAGAGGCCCTTGATTGTTCCTACTCAGGTCGTCAACAGCCGCCGCATAGATAACGGAATCGGGTACATCTCCGTGAGCATGTTTCCGGGCATGCTTGGCATCGATGTGGCGAGAGATATCAGTCAAGCCATTGCATCCCTCTCGGCGGAGAGACTCGTGATTGATCTCCGAGGCAATAGCGGTGGCGGTATCGGCTGCTTGAGGCTCATGAGTCACCTCTGCGCGGACAAACGTGGCGTCGGCTACACGTTTGGTCGGGTACAGATCGAAAAGGGATTGAGCAAAGAATCTTTGCCGACCTTTGACAAGATTCCGGCCAGTAAACTGGGCATCATACCGCTCATCATCAAGTTCGGCCTTGCCGGTCGTTCCGTCTCGGTGTTTTCGGAGGGGCTTGGGCCTGCTACGCATCATGGCAGGGTGGCTATGCTTGTGAATGAACACTCAGCGAGCGCGAGCGAAATGGTTGCGGCGTTTGCCTCGGAATACAAATTGGCCCACATAGTCGGCACCCAAACTCCCGGCAAGCTCGTTGCGGCGAGTTCCTTCAAAGTTGGCCACGGCTATCGTGTCGCGCTGCCAGTGGGTGCCTATTACACTTGGAAAGGAACGAAATTGGAAGGACGGGGCATTGTGCCGGATACCGTTCAACCCCTGAAACCAGAGGATCTTCTCAAGGGGCAAGACCCACAGTTGACAAGAGCGCTCCAGATCTTGATGTGACCTTCGCTCAGCGGACAACGAGAGGAAAGTATCGCCAATCTTCGGGTTCGCGCTTAAGGGCGAGCGTGTAACGGCCGACTGGAACGTCGGTGAAATCCAACTCCGTAGCGATACTAGTCACACCGTCAGCTAGCCTCGCAGTCGGGTTGGACGTCATTCGCGGCGAGAGGTTCGCATCAAGCAATTTCAGCGAGTATTGTCCATCCGCCGAAGCTACCGGCAATACCAACGTCACGTTTTGCCGGCCACGCTCCATGGCGAGGGGAGCCGAGGAACTCCGATTGTTATCACTCCTAACGACCGCATAGGGGCGCAGGTCTAGAATTGTAGAGGGCAATGAATTCTGCGACTTCGCAATAAGCGGCGGCGCCGGGGCAACCTGTGATCCGGTGAAATACCAAGCGCTACCTGCAACCAGGCATAACAGTGCGGCAGCGAGAGCCAACCATGGCCAAACTCCGCGAGGGTTCGTTTCCATATGTACGCCGTACTTGTTCTGAAGTTCGCAGATCGCAACGTAGCAAGGCGAGCATTGGGAGACGTGAACGTAGAGCGGATCATGCGCGGCGCGCTCGCGGAGCGCCAAGGCCTTCAATTCCTCGTCGCCAGGGCAGCCTATCCTCTGTGGATTGGGGTTCGCATGCGCCAGCATGTCTTGTATGGGCTTGAATTCATCCTCTTTCGGCATGGAACCTCAATAATTATAGGGCGCTTTCCGGAAATCGCATCTCAAGAACTTGAGCCTCCGCGGTCGGGCTTTTGCACGTCTACGGACCGTGGGCGATGCCGGTCTCGTATTCGTTGCATCGTTTTGTCCACTGATCCGGCCGTCATGTTTAGCGCCTGGGCAACCGAACTGCTGGAGAAGCCAAGCGTCTTCAGCGTTGCGCATCGCTGCTCAATCTCGCTGAGCTGCTCGAAAATCTCCCTCGCGTAGACTTGGTTGACGATCTGATCGGGAGTTCCGCTGACAGCGGACAGCTCAACAAGAACTCGCTCCCCGGAGAGCCCATCGATGGAACCGTTGATTACCATCTCTTCAGAACGGCGAAGAATCGAGGTTGCCAGATTGCATAGGACTTTCCACGCGAAGCCTTGGGGCTTATCGATTGTTTGCCCAGCGTCTCGCTTCGCGTAGATCTGTGCGGCTTGGTCGAACAGGTTTCTGACGACGGCCTCATCGTCAATAGCCTTGAATTTCAGGCGAAATCTGGTTTCCAGCGGAAGGAAGACCGCATGAATCCGCTCGCTGAGCGGCTGACCAGCTTCGTCAAGCAGTTTGAGCTTTGGCTGAGGTCCCAAGGGTTCTTGCTGCTTCATGCGGCTAGCCGACAATTTCCAGATTCTTATTTCGTCGGTCAGGTTTCAAGTTTCCTTTGCGTCTTACCCAATAGGGGGCCGAAGTATTGATGGAGGAACTCTATCTGCAGGACGTTTTCCTCGAACTGGTGCCAACTGCTGAGACGCGTCATCTAGCGCCTTCTGTTACGCCGGACGCCATTCTTGAGGTGCTGGAATTGCCCGTCAACGGCGAGTCTGTTTACGCCTTCGAACTCAGAGCGGGCTCTACTCTCTCGTTTGCCATATCTGCCGATCAGGCGGTGGATCTACTGTTGTGCACGTTTGAAGCTTATGAAGCATGGCTCGAGTCGGATGCCCTTGAGCCAGAGATCCTGGCAATTGAAACACATCACGCAGTGAAGTCTGCCATATTGGCAATTCGCTCGGAGCGTTCCGTACACCTCGCCGTTCTTGTGACTAATTCGTCTGGGCTGCCTGCTCACGCCTTAGTAGAGGCACGATCATAGGGTTTCACCCAAATTCGACGGGCCGCAGGCCCACCGAGATGAATAGTGCAATCCGCGACACAGAGCACAAGAGTTTCATCATAGTTGCGGCTCAGCCATCGGAAACGGGCACCTGGCCTCAACGCAAGTGATTCAAGGAATTCAAGCAGACGGCGGTCTCGCTCGTACACGCTCACAACAACCAGATCTTGCGGCCTCTGGATGTCCGACAAGAGCACCCAGCCTCGTTTGCGGCGGTCATCAGCAGAATCTGCGCCTACGACGCTGCCGTGGGGACAAGCTGTTCCTGGTCCCAGAACCGATAAGAGGCGCGCTTCGAAGTCTTCCGAAACGGCATGCTCTAGTTGCTCGGCCTCATCGTGAACCTTGTACTGACCTGCCCCCAAACTTCCTACCAACCATAACTAGAAAAGCTCGTTCATCGTACCTCGTCAAGCCGCCGTTACCGGCAGCGGGGATTGGGGTGTGGGGAAAGGGGGGGGCGATTGAGCCCCCTTTCCCTGCTTCAGTTCTGTAGTGTCCCCGCGCGACGGCAGTCGTGCGGCGAATTCGTCGGGCGAGAGATAGCCGAGCGCCGAGTGTGGACGCGCGGTGTTGTAGTCCTCCCGCCAGGCTTCGATCTTCCGTTGGGCATCGGCGAGGGTGGTGAACCAGCTCGCGTTCAAGCACTCGTCGCGGAACCTCCCGTTGAAACTCTCGATGTGCCCGTTCTGCATCGGCCGGCCCGGCGCGATGAAGACCAACTGAATCTTCCGCTCTTCGCACCAACTCAGGAAATGCCGCGACGTGAACTCTGGCCCGTTGTCGCAGCGAATTGCTTGCGGCGCGCCTCGCTGTTCGATCACCCGTTCCAACACTCGCGTAACGCGATGGGCCGACAGGCAACTATCCACTTCGATCGCCGGGCATTCCCGCGTGTAGCAATCGACGATGGTCAAGGCGCGGAAGCCGCGACCGGTCGCCAACGAGTCGCTGACGAAGTCAATCGCCCACTCCTGATTGGCGCCGGTGAGTGTGGAGATGGGCGGCGCCGCTCGTTGGAGCCGCTTCCGCTTCAGGCGGCGGACGGCCAGATGTTCTTCCCGGTAGAGCCGGTAGATCCGCTTCGTATTGGCGTGCCAGCCTCGTTTGGCGAGCAAGGCCCCGAGCCGCCGGTAACCGAACCGCGGTTTCTGCTTGGCCAGTTCGACCAAGGCTTGCCGCAGCCCGGCATCGCGGTCCGGCCGCGGCTCATAGCGATAGGATGTGCGATCCACCGTGAGTAGCTTGCAGGCTTGACGCTCGCTGAAGCCGTGTTCGGCCATCACGAGCGCCACATCCTGTCTTCGTCCTACAAGCTCCAGCCGTTTTTTCGGATCACCGTCTGCAACGCGTCCTTGTCGAGCGACAAGTCGGCTACCAGCCTTTTCAGTCGCGCGTTCTCCTGCTCCAACTCGCGCAGCCGTCGGGCCTCGTTGACTTCCATCCCGCTGTACTTCGACTTCCACGCATACAGCGTCGCTTCGCTGACGCCTAGTTCGCGGGCTAGCTCCTTCGCCTTGCGTCCCGCTTCCATCTGCTTCACCGTCGCAATCACCTGCTCTTCCGTGTATCGGCTCTTCTTCATCTCTCCTGGCTCCTTTCATCTGGGAGCTTCTCTAGTTTTACCTGGTCGAGTTTTCGGGGGGCAGGTCAGTACCACTCCATTCCGAAAATCTCGGCCAGCATGCGTTCAATCAAGTGGTGCCGGCACATTACGTGTTCGGCAATTTGTTCACCCTCGGCCGTTAGCGAAACCCTGCCTTCCTTGGAAATCTGAACCAGCTTGTCACGCTTCAATCGCTGGAGCGCCATCGTCGCGGCAGGCGGGGAGAGTTCCAGCCAGCGAGCAAGGGATGCAGCAATAACCGTCTCGCCCTCCGCCGCCGCCTCGGCGATCGCTTTCAAATAGTTCTCTTTTGAGGTCGTCAGCTTCACGTCGTTCGATGCAGCGGGCGCGGCTTCTCTAATCATCGCCAATAACTAAGGTACTTGACAAACAGTTAACCATAGTTTAGTTTTAGGGTTCACCGTATTGTCCTTAAATCACTCAAGCATGGTAAACATGGCAAATCTTTGGCTGATGACGCTGCTCTTCTGCGGCGTTCCGTTGATCGCTCAACCGCAACCGGATTTGGAGCCGCGCATCGTGGAATTGGAACGGAAGATGAAGGCGCTCGACCCCAACTTTCGTTCTGGTCCGGAAATCGCATTAGCCGAGCGGCTGAAGGCACTGGAAACCAAAATGGACGAGTTGCTACAACTCAAGGCTGGAGCCGCACCTACCGCGACGGCTGCGGCCTCCGTGGTGTCTGCCGCGCCTTCCGCATCCGCCGCATCCTCGAATGCGCTCCAAGCTGTCTCGGTCTCAGGTGACTACCAGAAATCCACTGACGGTGAGACGCGCTTGCCGGTGGCCGGATACATGGACTTTCATGCGAATAAGGACCGAGGTGATTTTCTTCGCCCGGACTTTCACAGGTTCGTCCTACTTTTTGGTCACAGCTTCTCCAGCCGGATCAAATTCTGGAGCGAAGTGGAGATTGAGAGATCGTTGGTTGCGGGAGGCGAACCGAGCGGCGAACTGGCGGTGGAACAGGCTTACATCGACTTCTTTTGGAAGCCAGCGCTCAGTTTCCGCGCAGGCATGTTGCTAACGCCGGTGGGGATCGTCAATGAGCGTCACGAGCCGCCTTCGTTTCATGGCGTGGAACGTCCGTTCGTCGAAACACTGATCGTGCCCACGACCTGGCGTGAGTTGGGGGCGGGAATCACGGGTGACCTTGGGCGCGGGTTTCGCTACCGGGCCTACGTGACGTCCAGTTTGAACGCACGATTCTTCGATGCGGAACGAGGCATTGCCGGCGGAAAGAGCAGTGGATTCGACTCCTCAATGCGGAACCCCGCGAAAGTGGCTCGGCTCGAGTACGGCGGAGTGCGCCGTTTGTTGCTGGGCTCGAGCTTTTATACGGGCCACGCCGGGTACGACCTTCCTGGCATTAACCCACGGATCAACATCGTCAATTTTGACGGGCGCTATACGGTAAGCCGCTTTGACCTCCGCGGGCTATACGCCCATACCCGCGTCACGCGAACGGCGGAGTTGAACGGTTTACTCGGGCGCCGAACGGGTGTAAATCCGAATGTGGGCGCACACATGCTTGGCTGGTATTTCGAGCCCGCGTATCACGTCTTCCGGAAGCGCTACCGGAACGATTTGGCCTTCTTCACGCGGTACGAAAAGTACAACACGCAACATCGCATGGCGGCCGGTTTTGAGCCTCTAGGAGAGTTCAATCGTTCTTCCTGGTTCGCCGGGCTGACCTTCAAACCGGTGCCGGATGTGGCTATCAAATTCGACTACTCGTGGAACCGGAATCACAGTTCCGTGGTTCGGCCGGTGGATGGCATCAATCTTGGATTAGGGTGGTGGTTCTGATGATGACAAGAAGACATCTGTTGGGATGGTTGCCCTTTGCTGCGGCAGGGCAAAACGCCACCAAGCCCGATCGTACGGTTAACATCTCGGCGGAACGCTTCTCGTTCAATCCGAGCAAGGTGACGGTCAAACAGGGTCAGCTTGTCGAGTTCATCCTGACTAGCGACGATACGGATCATGGCTTCCGAATCCCTGGCACGGCGATCGATGTAGCGATTCCGCCCTCGGGCGCGGGCGAAGCGCGCGTCCGTTTTCTGGCGCGCGAAAAGGGCAAATTCGCCTATGAGTGTTCGCGGCCGTGCGGCGCGGGCCACAACATCATGCGTGGCGAGATCGTGGTCAAGTAAGGAACCGTCATGAAATTGGCATGCGCCGCCACGCTTGTACTGTGTACGCTCACGTTTAGCCAATCCTCTGGTCTCCTAGCGCCGGGATCGCCACTGCGGGGCATCACTCCCCGTGAACTAGAACTGTTCCGTTCTGGCCTGGATGACTTCTCTGAAGTTGAAACGGCGGACGAGGGCTTAGGGCCTGCCTTCAACGGTACAAGCTGCGCGTCGTGTCACAGCGTACCCGCTGTCGGCGGCATTACCGCTATGACGGAAGTGCACGCCGCCTACGTGGACGAACAAGGCAAGTTCCACGCCTTGGGCGGCGGCACGCTTCGTCATCTGTTTTCCATCCCCAATCATCTTTGCCAGGTTCAAGTGCCGGAAAACGCGAATGTGATTGCGCGGCGAATGCCACTGCCTTTGTTCGGCGATGGATTGATCGAGGCGATAGCGGACGATACCATCGAAGCCGGTGCAGATCCCGACGACCGGAACGGCGACGGTGTTAGCGGACGAGTTGGATGGGTGAAGGACCTCGAAGACGGCCGCCGCCGGGCCGGCCGCTTTGGTTGGAAGTCCCAACACGCGACACTTCTCGCATTCAGCGCTGACGCCTACCGAAACGAGATGGGCATAACGAACGAGCTTCTGCCCAACGAGTTTGCGCTTGGGATCGACGAGGCCACGATGACAGAATGCAGCCCCAAGCGCGCGATGGAAGATGTGCGCGATCGGCGGACAGGACTTCGCGGCATCGATCAGTTCACGAACTTCATGCGTTTTTTGGCGCCGATCGACCGCGCGCCGTTGACCGCTGAAGCCAGGCAAGGCGAGTCATTGTTCCGGGAGATTGGCTGCGTGGCATGCCATACGCCCGCGCTGGCCACCTCGCCGAACGTGAATCCCGTTTTCGATCGCAAAACGGTCCCTCTCTATTCCGACCTGCTTCTACATGACGTGGGTACTGGTGACGGGATTGAACAAGCCGCGGCGGAGGCTGGGGAAATCCGTACGCCTCCACTATGGGGCCTGCGGCTCCGGCGGCCCTTGCTGCACGATGGATCGTCGCCCACCATCGAAGACGCAATACGCAGGCATGCGGGAGAAGCGGAAAAGATCATTTCCCGATTCCGCGAGTTGCCGCCCGCCGACCGGGCCGCGCTGTTGTCGTTCCTCAAATCCCTCTAGCGAAGCAGGCGGAGGGCATTGAAGATGACCAGCAGTGACACGCCCATATCCGCCGCGATCGCCGCCCAGAGAGACGCGTGGCCCGACATGGTGAGAAAGACGAAGACAGCCTTGACGGCGAGCGAGAGAACGATGTTTGTCTTTATGACGCCCAGCATCCGGCGCGAATGCTGAATGAGCCACGGCAACTTCGACAGGTCATCGGACATGAGCGCGACGTCAGCCGCTTCCATGGCGGTGTCGCTTCCCGCCGCGCCCATGGCGATCCCGAGGGAGGCGCGGCTCAGCGCGGGTGCGTCATTGATGCCGTCACCAACCATGGCCACCACCCCATAGCGATCGACCAGTTCCGCAATAGCGGTGACCTTGTCGGCGGGAAGCAGATTGCCCTTAACCTCATCGATCCCCGCCTGCTTCCCGATGGCCTCCGCTGTTCCCTGATTGTCGCCGGAGAGCATGACAATCCTACCGACACCAGCCGCATGCAGCCTCTCGATTGTGCCTCTTGACTCTGGGCGGATGGTGTCGGCCAGCGCGAAAAAACCACAGACATGAGACTCATTGCCGATCACGACTACCGCGCGGCCATCACGCGAGAGTTGCTCCAATTGCTCGTGAACTTCGGGTGTTTCCTGATTCCGCTCTTCCAGAAACCGATGAGAACCTAGCCAATACTCCCGGCCATTCCATCGACCGCTGGCGCCCTTGCCTGCAATGATCGAGAACTCTTCCGCGGGAAGGGGCCGGATTCCCTTCGCCTGGCAATACTCGACAATGGCGCGCGCCAGCGGATGATCGCTGTGGGACTCCAAAGCCGCCGCGCGTTCCAGCAGTTCGGTCTCCGTATGGCCACTGAGCGTGACAACACTCACGACTGTGGGCCTACCTTCGGTGAGCGTTCCGGTCTTATCAAGAGCGATGGCGCGCAGTTTTGCGGGCGTTTCCATATGCGCTCCGCCCTTCACCAGCACGCCATTCTTCGCGGCTGCGGCGAGCGCGGCGACGACGCTGACTGGCGTGGAAATGACGAGAGCGCAAGGACAGGCAATCACCAGTAGCACCAATGCCTGATAGAGCCAAGGCAGAAAAGGTTGTCCAAGCCCCATCGTTGGAACGATGAGCACTAGAATCGCCACAACCAGAACAGCTGGCGTGTAGTAGCGAGCAAAGCGGTCCACCCACTGTTCTGAGGGCGCGCGGTTTTGCTGAGCCTCTCCCACCAAGCGAATGATGTGGGCCAACGTGGTGTCTCCACTAGCCTTGGTAGAACGAACGTCAAGCGCCCCGGCGCCGTTTATGGTTCCCGCGAAGACGCCCGAACCAACTTCTTTGGTGACCGCTATGCTTTCGCCGGTAATCGGGGCCTGATTCACATCGCTGATTCCGCGAATCACTTCGCCGTCAAGTGCAAAACGTTCGCCGGGGCGGATCTGAAAGACCGAGCCCACAGGGACGGAATCTGCGGGGACTTCGGTAACTGCGCCACTGGAGTCAAGTAGGCGAACCGTGGACGGGGCTAGATCGAGAAGCTTCTCAATGGCTTTACGGGCCCGGCTCACACTCCAAGATTCGAGCGTAAGCGAAAGCGCAAAGAGGAATGACACCGTCGCTGCTTCAAACCACTCACCGATTCCTACCGCGCCGCAAACTGCAATCGTCATGAGCAGATTCATGTCCGGCCGCAGGCGCTTAAGCGAAAACCAAGCCTTCGGCAGCACGAGAAAGACACCCGCGAGTACGGCGAGGGAGTAGAAAATCCGCACTGGTACCGGGACAACCGATTCCACGCCCAAACCTTCAGACCCGAAGGCCTCCGCAGGCGTCCGGGCGAACGCCAGATGCAGCAGAAAGCCTGACAGGGTCAGGCCTCCGCTAAGGGCGGTGAGCGCAGTCCGGCCATGTCGCTCCCACCAACTTTGCTTTTCCAGACGAGCCGCACGATCCATTTGAAGGGGCTGTGCGCTCATTCCAGTGCGCCCCACGGCCTGGAGAATTGGCTCTAGGTCGGTCGCGCCAGCCGTTGGAAGAATTGTCATCTGTCCCTTGAGTACGTCAAAGGCGAGATTGTTCTCACCACCGACCAGGGGGCCGATCTCCCGTTTCAGGATCGCAACCTCTTCGGCACAGTCCATGCCGTTAATCTTCAGCGCGATGGATTTTTCTTTAACGGACATTCGATGCCTCCTCCTCGGAACGTTGGAATCTGTTCTCCCATGCGACTACAAGAGCCGGCAGAACAAGTAACGTCAACAGTGTCGATGTCACGAGACCGCCAATCACAACTGTGGCGAGAGGGCGTTGAACTTCAGCGCCCGATGTCGTTGAGATGGCCATCGGCAGAAAGCCAAGGCTAGCGACCGAAGCGGTCATCAGAACTGCACGTAGGCGCGAGATCGCCCCAACGCGGACCGCTTCAATCCAAGTAAGGCCACCTTGCCGATTGTGGTTGATGAAAGACATCATCACGACACCATTTAGGACAGCGACTCCAGATACAGCGATGAATCCTACCCCGGCGCTCATCGAGAACGGCATACCGCGCAAGAGCAACGCAAAGACACCACCAGTCACCGCAAAGGGAATCCCCGTGAAAACTAGCGCAGCTTGTCCCACGGAATGAAACGTGACGAATAGCAGCAAAAAGATCAGGAGGAACGTGACCGGAACGACGATCATAAGTCGCGCCCGCCCCGAATCCAAGTGCTCCCATAGCCCGCCCCAGAGCATTAGGTAGCCAGGCTTCAGTTTAACTGCCTGCTCCACCCGCTTCTGGGCATCGGCAACAAAACTTCCGATGTCCCTGCCCCGGACGTTGACTTCGATCGAGATGCGCCGTTCGCCGTTCTCGCGGCTAACTTCGAGTGGCCCCTCTTCACTCCGGAACTCGGCAAGCTGGCTGAGTGGAATCTTCTGCCCCGATGGCGAACTCACCAGCAGATTTGCAAAGTCCTTCGGACTTGTTCTCACTTCCCGCGCGAGCCTTACGACCAAGTCAAAGCGCTTGAAGCCTTCCAGTACTGTGGATGCTTCAGTGCCGGCAATCGCCGTCTGGATCAATTGCTGCACTTCGGCCACATTGATGCCGTAGCGCGCAATCGCTTCCCGATTGATCTTGATGCTCAAGACCGGCTGGCCTGTCACCTGTTGGATCTTCAGATCGGCAGCACCACGCACAGACGAGAGAGCCTTTCCAACCTCCTCGGCGCGCTGGCGAAGTTCTTCCAGATCCTCGCCGAAGATTTTGATCACCACGTCGGATCGTGAACCAACGCCTTCGATCAACTCCATCATGCGGAATTCGATAGGCTGCGAAAAGGTGTAGTTCATCGTGGGCAACTGCCGCAGCTTCTCCTCAATCTTTTCAACCAGTTCTTCCCGTGTCTTGGCTGTGGTCCATTGGTCCTGTGGTTTGAGCAGAACATAGGTATCTCCAGCATTCACTCCCATCGGGTCAGTGGCTATCTCCGGACGCCCGATTCGAGTGACTACCGTGGTCACCTCGGGGAATTCGCGGAGCGCACGCTCTAACGAGTTCGTCATCTTTACTGCCTCCGGCAAAGAAACGCCTGGCAGGCGGACCGCGTTAATCGCGAGCGCCCCTTCTTCAAGCTTTGGAAGAAACTCTGAGCCCAAAGAAGTCGCCAAGAACCCGGAAAGCACGACGAGCAGAAGGGACACTGCGATAGTCACCCAGCGGTAATGCAGTGTGAAGTTCAGAACCGGTTGGTAGGCGCGCTGAACCATGCGGATAACCGGGTTCTCATCCGCGTGCTCGTCGTGGTGCGCTGCTTCTGCGTTCTTCTGAGTCGGCTCTTTTAAGAAAATCGCGCAAAGAGCAGGAATCAGCGTGAGACTGAGGACGAGCGCCCCCGCCAGTGCCAGGATTACCGTGAATCCCATCGGCCGGAACATCTTTCCCTCAATACCTACGAGGGACACAATCGGCAGGTAGGCCGCAATGATGAGGATCTCGCCGAACTGACCAGCCTTACGGACTTCGACACTGGCCGATAGGATCGTGCTGCGCCGTTCTTCCGGTGTCAACTGTCTACCTAACTCCCGGCCTCGCATCGACAAACGCCGGACGCAGTTCTCCACGATGATCACCGCCGCATCGACAATCAGGCCGAAGTCGATTGCGCCCAAGCTCATGAGATTCGCAGAGATCTGGAAGTACCGCATGCCCGCAATGGCCACTAGCATGGACAGCGGGATGGCGGCAGAAACGATTAGTCCCGCACGGACCTGGAGCAGGAACAAAAAGAGTACAGCGACAACGATTAGTCCACCCTCGGCTAGGTTCTTCACCGCCGTATTCACCGTCTGATCGACAAGGTGACGGCGGTCGTAGAAAGGATCAAGCCGGACACCAGGCGGAAGCGCCTTGCTCAGTTGCTCCAATCGTTCGACGACACGAGTTGCAACTTGACGGCTATTCTCCCCTTTCAACATCATCGCCACGCCAAGAACGGTCTCGCCCGTCCCGTCCTTGGTTGCCGCGCCTTGTCGGATCTGGGCACCGCGGTTCACACGTCCGACCGAACGAATGTAGATCGGCGTGCCGGCCTCGGCCGCCACCACAATGTTTTCGATGTCGACGACGTTCTCGATCAAGCCCACGCCGCGGATCAACTGCTGCTCGCCGGCTTTCTCGAAATACCCGCCACCGACGTTCAGGTTGTTACGGCTGAGAGCATCGATCACTTGTTGAAGGGTGAGCTTGTAGCTCACCAGCTTGGCGGGGTCCACGAGCACTTCGTACTGTTGCTGCTCGCCTCCGAAGCTATTTACCTCAACAACACCGGGGATGGTTCTCAACTGCGGCTTGACGAACCAATCCAGCAGCGTGCGGAGTTCCATCAGGCTGTACGCCCGTTTCGCTTTCGGATCCACAGTGAGGACGAATTGTACGATTTCGCCTAGCCCCGTACTGACGGGAGCCATTTCGGGAACCACGCCAGCCGGAAGTTGTTGCCTGGCCTCAGCGAGACGCTCCATAACCAGTTGGCGCGCCCAATAGATATCGACGTCATCGTCGAAAACGACGGTGACTTGCGACAGCCCAAATTGAGAGATCGAACGCACCTCCTGCTTCTTGGGCAGGTTGCTCATCGCCACTTCAACCGGGAAAGTGACGTATTGTTCCATTTCGAGGGGCGTGAACGATGGGGCTTTGGAGTTGATCTGCACCTGATTCGTCGTGACGTCCGGCACTGCATCAATTGGCAAGTCCAACGCAGCGTAAATGCCCCCAGCGGCAAGGAACACAGCAAAAGCGAGGAGAATGAATCGATATTGAATGCTCCAGGCGAGCACGCGATCAATCATGTTCGTGCTCTCCCTGCATTTCTTTGCTGAGGAACACGGACTTTAGTTGATAGGCGCCCTTCACCACCACCGACTCCCCTTCCTTGAGACCTGAAACAACCTCGCGAGTTAGGCCATCTCCCGCCGTGCGAACCTCACGAGCCGCAAAGTGTAGGGAGTCCTGTTTGATAAAGACCACTTGCCGCTTGTTGACGGTCTGAACGGATTCTGTAGGAATTGTCAGTGCCGAATGTGTCCCGGTTGTCGGAAGCTCGATCGTCGCGAACATCTCCAGTCGCAACCTTCCCGCTGGGTTGGGTAGCTCCACTCGCACTCCCGCAGTTCTTGTCTGCGGATCGAGAATATCTTTGATCGCTACAATGCGTCCTTGAAAGGAATCGTTGGGATACGCTTCGAATCTAACTTGTGTGGACTGCCCCACCTTAATTCGTCCGAGGTCCTTCTCGAAAACCTGCGCTTCAACGTAAACCCGCGACAGATCTGCGACGGACATCAAAACGCTGGTCGGATCCACCACTGCGCCAGGTCCTGCATCAACGCGGATCACGACGCCATCGAAAGGAGATCGTATAGCGGTAATCGAGTTCGACGATCCAGCGTCGACCGTTGCGCCAAAGCGAGCGAGGCGGGCATTGATGCCTGCAATGGTGGCCTCTTGAGCGCGAATAGCCTGTGACAAAGCATCCGCCTCGGCCTCGGCCGCCTCAGCTTCTTTTGTAGGAACGGCTCCAATGTTTACCAGACTTCTGCTGCGTTCTGCTTGCCGCTTGGCTTGGGCCTGTTGGACCCTTGAGCGCGCAAGCTCTGCACGCGCCGCTGCTATCTGAGCGGTCAATTCACCTGCCTCGATGTTGTCGAATGACGCCAAAACCTGGCCAGCCGAGATCCGGTCACCCGCTTTGACCGCGATCTGTGTGATGCGTCCTCGCGCCAAAGGATGGATCTGAGTCAAATGACTGTCCATTGGCTGAACGGTGCCAGTCAGAACTACCCGCTCGTCAATAGACCCAACTGTGAGCGGTGCAACCTCAATTCCAGCCCTGCGCTGACCTTCCAAACTAAGCTCAACCACATTCGCTTCCTCGATGTACTTGTCAGGATGCGCCCCTGCCCCCTCCTTCGGGACTTCGGTCTCGGCCTTGGGTTCTGCCTCACGCTTGCCACAGGATAAAAACACCACAGACACGATGGCGACATAGATCAGTCGTTTCATTGAATATCTCCTCCGACGGCTCGCTCAAGTTCGGCGAAGCTTTTTGCGCCATCAATCTGGCTGTCAAGCAAGGCAAAGCGCGCATCCAGAACGCGCCGCTGTTCGTTCAACACATCAAGTACACGCAACTGGCCTAGCTGATACGCTTGCTGGATAATCGCCAGAGTCTTCTGCGACTGGGAAACGACAGAACTTTCGAGGATTGAACTGCTCTCTCTCGACGCAGTCCACCGTTTCCATGCCGCCTCAACTTCCTGCGGTATAGCCTTCTCGAGAAAGCGAGCTCTTTGCCGGGCACCCACAATTCGAGCTTGAGCGGCTTCAACATTTCCGGCATTGCGCTTCTTCGTCAAAATGGGTACAGACACGCCGACCTGCAGAATGTCGTCGCGGTCACGGAGCAATACAGATGACCCGGTTGGGGTTGTGCCGTACTGATCATCAAACTGGCTGTTCCGCTTGAAGTAACGTGCGGCCACCGTGACGTCTGGACGACCTTCCGCCTCCACTAGGCGAAGTTCCTCCTCACCGAGTTGCTCCATCAGCTTCGCCACGCGTAGATCGGCTCGCGCCTCCAGAGCCACAGGGATCAAGCTCTCTAGTTGCGCTGCTTGCGGGCCGAGGCGGAAAATCGTGGTGCCCAACACATTCGAGTCTGTTGGAAGCGCTGCGAGGCGGCGCAAGTCACTCAACGCAGCGTTTAGCCGCCCGCCCGCCGTACTCTTTAGTGCCTCGACGCGCGCAAGCTCGACTTCGAGCAGCGTCTGATCCAGTTGAGCTGCATCGCCTTGGGCGACTCTAGCTTGTGTAAGCTCCAGAGATCGGCGATTTGCAGCGATTACGTCATCGAAAATCTTCAGCCGGAGAGATTCGCCCAATGCATCGGCATAGCGAGACTTGATCTCAAAGGCGAAAAGCCGCAACCGCTCTAGGTATTCTTTCTCGACTTGGTTCAGTCGTACTTCCGCAACAGCGACTCGACGGCCGCGCTTGCCACCCGTCTCCAGAGTGCGGCTGAAGCCTGCCGAGTACTCCTCCTCACCCACCGTCTTTAGCGGTCGGCCAGACGAGGTCGATGCCTCTACCGTGAATGGAGTCTTCACACCCGCTTGACGGAGAAGCCCCTTCGCTTCTAGCGATCTAGTTCTCCACGACGCGAGTTCTTGATTGTTTGCCGTCGCGGTTGCAATCAGCGATTGCAGCGCGTCGGGCGGGGATGGTTCCTGCGCCATTGCGCAAACCATTGACACGACCATGGTCGTGCAAATAGGAATGAGTCTATCGGAATACACTCCGACCTCCTAAAGCTCACAAGTCTTGATGCGAGTAGAGAAGCTAGACTCTGGGAGGGCGGTAAAAGGTGAGGGTTCGGTTTTGGGGAAATGCGGGATCGGGTGTCTCGAGAAGAAGCACAACGTCATTCGACGGCTTCAGTTCGAGTGGTTGCGCGACAATGATGTGCGCGCAGCAGCAAATGCAATTGTCATCGGCGGCTGAACCACCACTGTCCGTAGGGTAGCCGAAGCTTTCGCATTCTTGGGGAGCAAGAATTTCGCAGGCATACAGCTCCGCGCCGGTCACGCACAGTAGCATGACTGCCGCCAGACGGAACAGATGTTGAAGCGAAGCGCTCACACCCTCAAAATACCACGGAGGGCCAAAATGGTTTGGCCCTCCGCACAACAGCGCTTCCACTGGAGCGTCATTCACCCTGCTGCTTTAAGGTGGCTGCCGTTCCAGCAGCAGAAGCGAATTGTTCGTGCTTCCGTAAGAGCACTTCAGACTTGGCTGCGGCTTTGGCATAGCGGCTCGACACCCAGAGGCAATGGGCCTCGGTGCCGTGAATGAAGGGATGCTTGGAGGCCAGGTAGGACGGGTGCAGCTTAAAATAGGCGGCCTCCGTCGCGTGCTTTTGCGACTCCACCCGCTCTTGCGCCGCCTGCGCGCGGTAATAGGCCGCAAGCCTGCTATGGTCTTGAGGCGTACTCGCCCTCAGTTCCAAGGACTTCACTTCCTTCTTGCTCAGCGGTGACAGTGTCGAACCTCCGGCGATGGTCTGGCCAAAAGCCGCCAAGGAAAGTCCAAAGAATAGGCTCACAATGATCTTGTTCATGATCTTCTCCAAATGAAAATTCAGGCTTTATGAGGGTGCTTTCACCGCTGACGACCTACTAAGGCCGCCAGAAAACTGAGGATTGGAGAACAAGTTAGATCCGGAAGATCTGCAGGAGGGCCTGAGGGTCGCCCAACGGTAGCGAGTGCGCCGTTGCACTGCTCACTGGAAATGACGGCAAAACGTTGGCGACCGCATCGACAGTAGCGAAATGTGGAAGAGAGGGGCTCAGATCCGGCCCAGATTCGCCTCCCGTGGCCACGTTCGGCGCCTTTGCGAGGCACAATTTGGGGACACAAGGATGGTCTTCACAAGTCGGCTTCGAACAGCAGGACCCCGTCATCTGCTCGCCCATCTCGGGACAAGCTGAGACGACGCTTGCCCCGACCAGGGAGATCAACAAGCAAATTGTGAGGAGCCACTTCATCAATCTGTTTGGACGTACCAAGCTCTTATTTGGTGCTGGAATCTTTTGAATGTGGGTCATTAATGTTCGTTTGTGTATGCCTGCCATGTCTCTCCTATTCAAAATAGGGCAGCAGCCCTGGATGGGAACGAGTACAGGGCCAGGTCATAAGATCGTAGGCACTCTCTGAGAGCTGTTCGGTCAATTCGAACCAAAATTGAACGTCTCGGCTACCCGCTTAGAACCCGGATCGTGTGAGCTAAAGAGAACTGTTCTTCATAGAGAACGCGACCGCGTTCTCCGAGTGCGCGACATTCGTCCGGCCGCGCCAACAACTCGTCAATGGCCCCCGGCAGTGACTCCGGATTAGGCGCGAGAGCGAGTGCTCGCTGCTCCTTCCAGATTTTTTCGCTGGACGGCCCCCAGTTTGAGACCACGGGCACCCCTAAAGCCAACCCCGCCATAATCGATCCACGCCGCGTACTTGCGCCGTCAGGAAAAGGTTGAATCATCAAATCGCAGGCGGACAGATGTCGTGCCACATCGTCAGCATGCAAACGGCCGGTGGTGGTCACCAGTCCGGCTGCCTCCGGCCCCAGGCGATGGGCGAACTCGTGGCTCCCATCCCCAACGAGGAGGACCTGGCGGTCGGGATGCTTGGCCACGCTCCACCGGACGAGCGGCTCCATGAGGTTGGCGACTTCGCTCGAGAAAGTACCGAAATGTCCCACGATGGTTCGTACGCGACCGTTGAGCAGGATGTCTCGAGTGAGCGCGCTCTCGCGTTTGTCTATGGTGGTGGCAACGTTGCTGGGGATCGGCAGAAACTCCAGCTTTTGGCCGGGAGACAAATATCCTTCTACGTGCGGCTGCCAGGCTTGCATCGCCATGAAGATGCGGTCGGACGATGAAACAGTCCAGCGGAGCATCTGTTCGGTGACGCGCGCAAGTAATTTTCTGGGAAGGGTGCTCCCTGCGGGGGCTGTAATCTTGGCTTCATGCAACATGGTCCAGATCGGCAAATCAGGGCGCTGGGTGCGCAGCCACCAAGTAAACGTGAGTGGCAAGCCCCTAAAGCGGCTGCTCCGCCGCGGACCAAATGGTTGGGGGACATACTGCACAAACATGCGGCGGGGTGCCGGTACCGCGGCTAGCAAAACGTTGAGGTCAGCTAACCCTCGCCAGCCGAAGTGATCGGACAGAGTAACGAGGCGAAGGTCCGCGCTAGCGGGAGCGGCGGTGGTCGCCAAAGGACCAGTCACCACGGTGACCGTTTCGCCTTGGCGCACTAGTTCGCGCGCCAACACGGACGTATAGTCCGCCAAACCGCCTTTGTCCGGAGGATAAGCTCCTGTGATCAAAACCCAATTCAAGTTCGTCTACACTCCTCTCAAGAACCCTGTACGCTCACGACGATTGCCGAGCTTCCGCCAGCGCGTCGCACCCCAGCCACAGCCGCCGTCAATAATCGGCGGCCCATCGGCAACTGTTTCACTTCATTTGCTCTGCGCTTGTCAAAACCTACTTCATGGTTGGCATGTCCTCGTCCATGACTGCCATCTTGGCGGCCTTGCGGCTCATGACTTGCTACGCGGGTCAGTCTGATGCCCCTGCTTTTCTGGCTGCCAATAGGGCCCGACAAACGAGGCCGGTCCGGCAAAGAACGTTCCATCGTTCCGTCATCCCTCAGATCGTTTTGGGAGCCTCCATGACCGCCCCTCGCGAGAGAGTGCGCGCTTTCCCGTCACCCGCAGAATTGAATGCGCGTGCAGTTGAATGTACGCTTCCTCGCAAACGAACCGTAGCGAGCTAACGATGATGGGGGGCTCAGGATCCGTTCAACGCCGACGAAAATGAACTGATCGGTTGACCGACCAGACACTGGCTAAAGGATCCCGAGAAAGCAGAGCCTCAAATCCGCAGGATCGAGGCCATGGCGAGAGGATGGAGGGTGTGGAAGATGTTTTCCGCAGGTGAGACCGGTAGCCGCTCGTGGAGTGGAGCGTCAAACGGTATAGCCGACGCTACTACTGCAAACGACAATGTAACCAGTTGGTACGAATCTGACGAGCGCTTCTCGGCCACCATCTCGCGGTGAGAACAAGATTCGTCATTGGGCACCGGAGAATTCTCAGAACTTTGCTGATGGCACGGCATCTCCGGTTCAGCCACCTGGGGAGCACCTGCCTGCCGGTCGGCGGAAAGGAGAGAACAGAACTCAACACATTGGAAGCTGCCGAGTACGGAAGCGACCAGCACCAGCGAAATGATTCGGAAGTCTCTTCTCACCAGCTTCGATGCTAACGCCAGACGGCGGGGAACGCAATACCTGCGGCTGCCTCTACTGAACTCCGGGCCGCAATTTTTCGCATGGAGACCATTAACGCTCATCCATGTATTCCTATCGTGGCCTGCGCTCTTCCGGGCGGGCTGCGGAGGCTGATGGGAGCGAATATACGCGCCGCACTGCGAAATCGTAAGCAGTCTCCGGGAGCCGCTCCTTCAAATCGAAGTTGAACGTCTCGGCCAAGGTGCTCACTCGGAGATGAAATGGGTTCATTGTGCCGATGGTCGCGAGATCACGATAGAGCCAAGTGCGAGAATCCTCGGGCCTATCGCTCAAAAATCCAATGCCGTCCGAATCGATCCGGATCGTTCCATGGCAGCCGCCCAGGCGATGCCGGTGATAAGCGCGAATCGCAGCTTCAGGTTGAGGAGCCGGTCCAAATGCGCCGATAATCAGGCGCTGCAAGGCCTTGGACAGGAATCGCGCAAGTGCGTCATCGGGCATAGCGTCGGTGAGCCTGAATACATGAACCCGGCGGTCCAAAAGCTTCTGCTTCAGGATGTCGTAAGTCTCGATTCGAATGACCTTCGGATCTGACAGATCGGCTTGGAACACGCTCAACATCGGAATGTCTATCGCCGTCTTTCGATTTTCGGATCGATAGCTAATGCCCGTGTCAGAAATCATCAGGTGACCCGCTTCCTTACGCGGAAGGTGATCACGGAATACCGAGTATTCAAAGCTGTCGGCGGCTTGAACGCCGACAGCTGAGAGCAGCAACAACGAGGCAATTGCTTTGAGCATGGATAACCCTCCGTGGCCTGTTGACTGAAAACTTACTTCTTGGCCACATACTTCTCTGGGGTCTTATCGAATTGCTGCTTTTCCGAACGGGAGCAGAAGTAATAAGTCTTCCCTTTGTAGACCGACTTGTCGGCAGTCTTTGGATCGACGGTCATCCCACAGACGGGGTCAACCACCTTTGCCTCGGGTTTGACGGGCTTCTTTGCGGATTCCTGTGCGCTCAGCGTGCTCGCAGCTAGGGCGACGATCAGTAGGATTCGCTTCATGTGGATTGTTCTCCTTGATTCAGTTTTCGTACCTCGAAACCCTTCCAGATTTCGTAGATCGCCGGGTACACGGCCAGTTCGAGAATGAATGATGTGAAGATGCCGCCGATCATGGGTGCGGCGATTCGGCGCATGACGTCCGAACCCGCCCCCGCGGACCACATGATCGGCACCAGCCCCATGAACATGACCGCAACGGTCATGACTTTTGGCCGAAGACGCTTCACCGCGCCGTCTTCGATCGCTTCCTTGAGGTCAGAGAGATTGCGCATCCGGCCCTCTGCTTTGCGTTGGTTGTAAGCGATATCCAGATAGAGCAGCATGAAGACCGCGGTCTCGGCATCGACACCTAGCAGCGCGATGAGTCCAACCCAAACGGCGATGCTCATGTTGTAGCCGAGGAAGTACAGCAGCCAGATCGCACCCACCGCTGAGAACGGTACGGCAAGCAAGATGATCATTGTCTTCGTCATCGATCCCGTATTCATGTAGAGCAACAAAAACACCAGGAACAGGGTGATGGGGACGACGATCCACAGCCGCTCGACCACGCGCGTGAGGTATTCGTATTGGCCGCTCCAGACGAGTTGATACCCGGCGGGCAGCGTCACTTGCCTGCCAACTAACTGTTTCGCCTCTTCGACGTAGCGGCCCATGTCGCGCCCCGTCACATCTACGTAGAGAAAGCCAGCCAGGAAACCCTCTTCGTTCTTGATCATCGCGGGACCGGTGCGAACCGTGATATCCGCCACCTGCGTCAACGGGATCTGCGCGCCGTTCATGGTCGGGATCAAAACGCGAGCAAGCTGGCTCACGTTGTCGCGGTAGTCGCGAGCATAGCGAACGCTTACTGGATAGCGCTCACGACCCTCAATGGTCGTAGTTACCGGCATGCCGCCAATCGCGGCTTCGATGACATCTTGAACCTCCCCAACCGAAAGGTCATAGCGGGCGGCATCTTCGCGGCGCACTTGAATATCGAGATAGTTGCCGCCGGTGACTCGCTCGAAGAACGCGCTTCTGGTGCCGGGTACCTCCTGCAAGACTTTTTCGACTTCAAGCCCAATGCGCTGGATCGTGTCGAGATTTGGCCCCAGCACTTTCACCCCTACGGGGGTGCGGATGCCGGTAGTGATCATGTCGATGCGTGTGCGAATCGGAAATAGCCAGGCATTCGCGTAGGAAGGGATCTGCACGGACTTGTCCATCTCGTCCGTCAGTTCTTCCCAAGTGATTGGCCGTTGTTCAGGCCAGAGCCTTCGTAGCCTAACCTTCATTCCTTCGGGAGCCCAGCTCGAATACCACCTCGTCAGCGGCTTCGTCCGCCACTGGCTCTCTGGCTTCAACACAACGGTAGTTTCCACCATGCTGAGCGGCGCTGGGTCTGTCGCGGTTTCGGCCTTGCCCACCTTGCCGAACACGCTTTGGACCTCAGGAAATTGCTTGAGAAGCTTGTCCTGAATCTGGAGATACTTCGTGGCCTCACCTACTGAAATGCTGGGCAGCGTGATGGGCATGTAGAGAATGCTGCCTTCGTTCAGCGGCGGCATGAACTCTGAGCCGAGTCTTTTGTAGACCGGGATAGTCGCAACGACCAGCAATACCGCCAGCGTGATCACCAGCCACTTCCAGTTCAGGACGAAGCGAACCATCGGCTGATAGAGCCACATCAGCGGACGGCTGATCGGATGCTTCTCCTCGCTGTGGATCTTGCCGACACAGATCGCATTCACGATGCTCGCCATCCATCGGGGACGGAACGTAAACCGATCGACCCGCATCAGGAGCAGTCGCAAGGCTGGATCGAGGGTGATGGCGAGAATAGCCGCGATGGCCATCGAGAAATTCTTTGTGAATGCCAGGGGCTTGAAGAGCCGGCCCTCTTGATATTGCAAGGCGAAGATCGGCATGAACGAAACGGCAATAACAAGGAGAGAGAAGAAGCTGGGCCCTCCCACCTCCTTGATTGCGTCGATGATGACGCGCGTCGGGCTGCCAGACCGGCCATGTGCTTCCCACTGTTCGAGCTTTTTGTGCGTTTGCTCGACGACGACGATGGCGGCGTCCACCATGGCGCCCACGGCAATCGCGATGCCCCCCAGGGACATAATGTTCGCAGTGACGCCGCTGCCGTACATAGGGATGAAGGCCAGCGTTACCGCAATTGGGATGGTCACGATGGGGATGACCGCACTCGGAACGTGCCAGAGGAAGATAAGGATCACCAAGCTGACGATAATGAGCTCTTCGATCAGAGTGCTTTTTAGGGTGTCGATGGATCGTTGAATCAGGTCGGAACGGTCATAGGTGATGACAACCTCGGCCCCTTCCGGTAAGCCAGTCTTGGTTTCGGCCAGCTTCGCCTTCACGCGTTCGATCACGTCCATGACGTTCTGGCCATAGCGGACCACGACGATACCGCCCGTCACCTCACCCTCGCCATTGAACTCAGCTACGCCGCGCCTCATGTCTGGCACCAGCTCTACCCGGCCCACATCGCGAACGTGAATGGGCGTTCCCGCTTCATCAGAGGCCACGGCAAGATTGCCAATGTCATCGAGCGACTGTATATAGCCTCGGCCGCGGACCAGGTACTCCTTGCCCGTTAGCTCGACGACGCGTCCCCCCACTTCGCTGTTGCTCTTCCGGATGGTGTCCATCACCTTTGAGATAGGAATTCCATACGCCAGCAGTTGGTTGGGGTCGATCGTTACCTGGTAGTTCTTAACGAACCCGCCAACGGTCGCCACTTCCGCCACGCCCGGCACGCTCTCCAGCCAATAGCGCAGATACCAGTCGTTGAAGGAACGCATTTCGGCTAAGTTGTGTTTACCCGACTTGTCGACAACGGCGTATTGAAAAGCCCAGCCGACACCGGTTGCGTCCGGTCCGAGCTTTGGCGTAACGCCTTGCGGCAGCTTGCCGCCGATTTTGCTCATGTATTCGAGCACGCGACTGCGACCCCAGTAGATGTCCGTGCCCTCGTCAAAGATCACATAGACGTAGGAGAAGCCATAGTCGGAACTGCCTCTAACGACGTTCACGCCGGGGGCGGATAGCATGGCCGAGACGATGGGATAAGTGATCTGGTCTTCCACCAGATTGGGACTGCGGCCGGGCCATTCGGTGTAGATGATGACTTGCGGGTCTGAGAGGTCGGGAATCGCGTCGAGCGGAATCTTCCGCATCGACCAGACGCCAATCAGAGTCAGCACCATCGTGATGGTGACCACAATGCCTTTATGCTCGGCGCAGTATTCGATGATGGCGTTGATCATGCTTATCTCGCCGTGATGCTGGTTCGAGTAGAACCAATGATCTTGCCGTCCCTCTTGGCCGTCACCGTGGTCTCCCAGGTCCAGGCCATCGGAATCTCGATTTCGCCGCCGTATTCGCCATTGCCCATCGGCGTCAATTTCGCTGCCGATCGCATCGGCGCCATGCTTCCCATTTGCGGCATGAAGAGGCTGACTTCAATCTCGGCATCGGGGATGGGATTGCCTTGCGCATCCTTCGCCATCAACCTGATCCGGTTCGCGCCAGTCTTGCCGGTCTTGGGCTCCAGAATCTCGATTTGTAAGGCTTGGACAGACACGGCATGGGCCAGCGCAGGCGAGGGCCGGCCCATGTTGGCCAACGCGCCTTTGAGACGGCTCTCGGAGTCGAGAATGAAGTTCGCGGCGGTGGCGACAAGTTCGCCCGCCTTCAGGCCGCTTTCGATGGAGTAAAAACCATCGGCCTCCTCGCCGACCTTGACCGCACGAGGTTCGTAGTAGCCCTTGCCTATGTCCACGAAAACGTATTGCTCTTTGCCCGTATCGAGGACCGCATCGGCGGGAACGACAATCGGGGAGCCAAGGCCGATCCGCGCGATGAAATTGACGTACATCTCTGGGCGCAATGTCATATCGGCATTGGCGAACTCTACGCGAACTTCCGCCGTTCGCGTCTTGGGTTCCAACACCGGAGAAATGAACGAGACCAGTCCGTTCCGCGATCGCGTGCCCGTTCCGTCAGGGAACTCCACTTGCACGGACTGGCCGAGCCGGATCAGCGGCAATTCATGCTCGTAGACTTGCCCGAGAATCCAAACGGTTGAGAGGTCAACGATGGTGTACAGATCCATCTCGGGCGTCACATTCTTGCCATGGTGATATGCCGCTCGTTGTGTGACGACTCCGTCCACGGGCGAGTAGATGGTCAACGCGCGCTTCGCCTTGCCGGACTGCTCCAGTTCACGAAGCTCCTTTTCGCTAATGTCCCAGAGCTGAAGCCGTTTGCGCGCCGCTTCCAGCAAATTCGTCGAGCCGCCCGACACCCAGGGGAACGAACTGTTCTTCAAGCTCTGGTTGGACCGCAGTGCCAGCAGATACTCCTCTTGTGTGGCGACGAGGTCGGGACTGTAGAGCGTGAAGAGAGGTTGACCGCGTCGAACAGGCTTCCCGACAAAATCGACGAAGACTTCTTCGACAAAACCAGAAATCTTGGTGTGGATGTGAGTAACTTTGGTTTCGTCAAACGCCACCTTCCCGGTGGCTCGAATTTCGCGAGAGAGCGCCCGGCGCTCGGCCACGGCAGTCTTGACGCCGATGAGTTGTTGCCTTTCAGGTGAGATGAAAACTGTCGACGCTGTAGTCTCTTCCGCATGGTCGTGAATCTCTGGGGCGGCCTTTTCAAGCTTCACCATCTTCATGCTGCAAATTGGACAGTTGTCCGGCTTGTCGGACTTTTGTTGCGGGTGCATGGGGCAGTAATACTCGGTTTTGGTGGCTGCTACGGCCGCTGTGGCAGGACGGAGAAACAGATCGGGACGCCACATATAGAGAGTGCCGGCCACCGCTGCGACAACAACAAGAATCGCGAAAAGAATCGGTACTATGCGTTTCATAGCCAGTTGCCTCCCAAGGGCATGGCGACCAAGGCTTCCAGGCGCGCGACTGCTTGCGCGTGCTTAGCCAACTCGCTGTAGTACTGCATCTCGTATGTGAGCACCGTTGAGAAATTGTTCATCAGCGTGAGGAAATCCGTGTTCCCGACTTCGTATCCTGCCAAGGCCGACTCGAGCGAAAGCGCCGATTGCGGAATGATGCCCTCTCGATAAAGGGCCAGAAGTCGCTCGCTGGTTTTTGCCGTGAGGTAAAGGTCCTTGGCTTGGAACACGAGTTCCTGCCGATCCGAGAGATAGTCCTCACGCGCCTCGCGGAATCGAGCCACCGATTCCTCCACGCCCAGGCGCTGCTTCCGCCAGAAGTACAACGGCACTTTCACCTCAGCAGAAAGCATGTAGTAGTCGCGGAACGGCGCGCCGTTCTTGAGCCATTGGGCGTTCACGGCAAAATCGGGACGGTAGTCCTTTTTGGACCGTTCGATGGCAACCGCACGGCCGTCGATCATGGCCTGCTTGGACTTCAATCGAGGGGACTGTGCGTCGAGCGAGGCCAAGACTTCTTCAAGCCCTGTGGTGAGCGGTGAAAGCATAATGTCAGCAGGTCTGCCCAGTGGCCGGTCCGAGTTGATGAGAGACGTGATCCTCGCTTCAATCGTCGCCTTCCTTTGACCGAGCAATTCCACTTGTTGCGCCAGCGTGGACTGTTCTACTTGCGCCTTCAAGACATCCTGTTGCAAACCCTTGCCCACCGAATAACGGACACGGGCGATCTGTTCCAGTCGCTGAAGTAGTTCGCGGTTCTTGCGGGTGACCTCGATCGCCTTGATGGTTCCAAACCAGTCGTAGTAGAGCGCCTTCAACTCCGCTGTGGCACTCAGGACGATAGTCCGGTAGATTTGACGATCCGCTTCCGCCCCGCGCTTCGCTTCCTCGGCCGCGAGGCCAAGCTTGCCGGGGTAAGGAATCTCTTGCGAGACGCCAATGCCGACGTACGCAAAGTCGCTTCCACCTAATGGGGAGATCGGATGCCCGACCCCGAAATTGCTGATGCTGAACTTTGGGTCGGGCAGTGTGCTTACCTGCGATGGCCGCTTCATGGCCGCGTCCACGCGGTATTGAGCTCCGCGGATTGCCGGGCTCTTTTTCAACATTTCCTGGACGAGATCGTCCAACTGAACGACAGGCTCCTGGCCACGCGGTGCTTCGGCTTGTTCCCCATGAATGGGTAATAAGCCAAGCGCGAGAACCGATAGGAGCATGCCGGACCACTTGGGTACGGGCATACACTTCCTCCTGATTGTTTCTTGGGGACGACAAAAGGCGCGCAAATGCGCACGCGGGCCAAGCACGATCAGGGGTTTAGATCAGGAGTGGGAGTGAGAGCCGGGCAATCGGACCGGAATATAACGGCGGCGAGGTGTCGATTAGCAGTGGTTCGGCAATGAGGACCGAGTGAAGGTTGATCGAGAACACCTCCACTGCGATGGAATCTACTTGAGCCAAGGTCGGAAGAGAAACCTTCTCTTGAGCCTGGAAGTGCTGGACAGAATCCGAACTGCTGGTTTGACAGCACGGGTCAGCCTTTTGCGATCGGCTGCACTTGCCCTTGGTACAACAATCCTTGGTTTGCTGGTTCGCAAACAGTAACGGAACGCAGTCACCACCCCGCAATATGAGGATCATGGCGATGATCAACGTCGAAATGATCCGGCCCTTCCTCATGCTCTGACTGTACGTTCCTTTCTTGGCCTGTGTCAACTTACGCGGGTTGTAGGGTTCCCGCTCAACGCCACATGCGAACGCCCAAGACGAAGCGGATCTGACTCGGGTCGCCACCTTCTTGCCGAACCATGGCCGCCGTGCCGAAAAAACTTCGATCAAATGAAAGGCCCGCGTAAGGAGCGAACTTGCGGCTAATTTCGTAGCGAACGCGAATCCCGAATTCAATGTTGTTCAGCCCTTGGCCAGTCGTGAAGCGTTCAACCCGTTGCGCCGCGACGGACGTTTCGAGACGCGACTGGACGATCCATCGCTGACTGAGCAAGAAGTCTTTGGTTAACGTGAATCGACCCGACACATCTCCGTTTTGGCTAATAAACATCGCCGTTTCCACTTCATAGTTGTAAGGGACGAGACCCTCGACACCAATCACAGCGTGCGCGCGTGTGACGTTGCGTCCCTGAAAAGTTTGAGTTTCCCCACGCACTCCGACCTGAAAATCGTAGTACTTGCGAAGGAATCGTCCATACAGCAACTGGCCGTCTATGTCGTAGTCGGCCTTAAGGGCCGTATTCCGCTCGCCTTCACTCTTGAACCACAGCTTATTGATATCCCCCCCGTGCCAACCCTCCATGTCCCATCGAAAGTCGCTGTTCTTCCCTTTGGGGCGATACTCTAAGATGTCGGTTAGCAAAAAGGTATTTCGCATCCGGTCTTCCACCGGAGCCGGCCAATCTTTCGGCGGTGATCCCGATGCTGTCGATTCGGGGGGCTGCGCATACAAAACCGACGCGCACATCAGTCCCACACTCAGCAACCTCATGAGGCAACCTTGGGGTCTGGGCCAGTCACCCCGACGATACGGAACATGCCGGCTTCCATATGCAGCAACAAATGACAGTGAAAGGCCCAGTTGCCGCGAACGTCGGCAGTGATCGCCACAGAGACCCGTTCGGCGGGCTTAATGTTCACGGTGTGTTTTCGCGGGAGGTAGTCCCCAGCGCCGTTTTCGAGGTGCATCCACATACCGTGGAGGTGTAGCGGATGCTCCATCATCGTGTCGTTGACGAAGGTCCACCGAAGCCTCTCGCCGTAGCTGAATGGAATGGGCGTGTTGGCATCGGAAAACTTTTTGCCGTCGAACGACCAGATAAAACGCTCCATGTGACCGGTGATGTGGATCTCAAGCTCGCGCTCTGGCTTTCGAGTGTCATAGAAGCGGTCCAGAGCTTTCAAATCCGTGTAAAGCAACACTCGTCGCCCGTCATTCCCAAGCCCGGTGCCGGGTTCGTGTAGGCGGCTGCGCGTCACTTCAGGTACTGTCTGGTTGGTCGTCCCATGGCTTCCTGGACCGTGGGGCACGGGTATTCGTCCAGGGATATCGGAAGGAATGGGACTGCTCGGGATGTCCGCTTTTCCCATTCCCGGCATTTCTTCCATAGCCGATTTCTTCCTGGGCGGCACGGGCGAGGGCGGCGCCATGCCTGGCATACCTGCATGATCCGCAGGCATCGCCTTCTCACTGCCCTTTGATCCGTGGTCCATTCCAGCCATTTTCTTCTCGCCGGACACCGCTTCCTTATTCATGGCCTGCATGTTCATTCCCATGTCGTCCATGGTGCGAAGCGGTCGTGGACGGCGTGCCGGGATTTCGGCGGTCATTCCCGCACGAGGAGCGAGCGTCGCACGAGTGTAGCCGCTACGATCATTCGTTTCGGCGAATATCGTGTATGCCCGGTCGTCAGTTGGCTGAACAATGACGTCATAGGTCTCCGCCGCGCTGATGCGAAACTCATCCACTTCTACGGGCTGAACATCCTGACCATCGGCTTGCACCACAGTCATTTTCAATCCGGGAATGCGCACATCGTAAATGCTCATCGAAGCAGCGTTGATAAAGCGAAGCCGCACGCGCTCTCCCGGACGAAACGATCCTGTCCAATTCGCTTTGGGCGATTTTCCATTCACAAGGTGACTGAAGGCGCGGCTAGTGACATCTGCGAAGTCAGTGGGGTCCATCCGCATCTGCGACCACAGGAGGTAATTGTCCATCGTTGGCTTGAAACCATTTCGCCTGACGTCCGCGAAGAATTCTCTCGCCGTTCGCCTTTGGAAGTTAAAATAACCGGCCTGTTTTTTGAGATTGGCGATCATGGCCTTACCCGAGCCGAAAGACCAGTTCGATAAAACGATGCAGTATTCGCGGTCGTATTTGACTGGATCGGGGGTAGCAGGGTCGATGATCATCGGAGCATACATACCCTCCTGCTCTTGATTTCCTGAATGGCTGTGGTACCAGTAAGTTCCGCTCTGCTTGACTGGAAAGCGATAGGTGAACGTGGCCCCAGCAGGAATCCCAGCGAAGCTCACGCCAGGCACACCATCCATCTCAGGAGGCAAGAGGATTCCGTGCCAGTGAATAGAGCTTGGCTCTTTCAGCCTGTTTGTGACGCGCAAGGTAACATCCTGGCCCTCGCGGAGCCGAATCAGTGGGCCCGGGACGGTGCCGTTGATCGTCACCGCCTTACCTGACTTTCCGTCCACGCTAAATGCCGATTCAGCAATCGTCAAATCGATCGTATTTCCGCTGAGCTCTCGATCTCTCGCAACTAAGTTGCTCTGGGCGTACGCGGGGTTTAAGCGGTTCAACACCCCGAGCACTCCCAAAGCTTGAACACTTCTTGCCGCCACAGCTAAGGTTCCGGCCTGGCCGAGCCATGTTCGTCTAGAAGTCGAAGATATCGTTGTTTTTTTGGGCGGCATATTCACTCCTCGGTCGAGAAGTTCCTTCAGGATCTTCTAAGGTCTGGTGGCCACCGGCGCGGCGAGATGTTGAACGCTGACCGTGCCACAGCAGCAGCCGGCCTTGTCCACAACAGGAAGGGTGGTTGCGCCGTGCTCATGGAGCTTACGGCGCACTTCGTCAACTGACTCACCTTCGCCGCAACATGCGGACAAGGGGCGCATGATCTTCTCGACGCTGACTTCAGAAGGGCGCAGGTCTTCGGCAGCGACGTGGCAACAGACGTCACGTTCCGTAACGACCCCGACTAGCGCAAGCGAATTTGTATCGGCGACAACAGGCGCACAGCCGCAACCCGACTTGCGGATCGACTGCGCGGCGTGTGCCGCGGTGTCTTTCGGCGTACAGCAGGAAGACGCCTCGATTGGTTTCATTACATCGCTACAACAACTCATTGCTAAACCTCACTTTTTGGATCGCTTTTTACGTACTCATTGCTACACAGAATTCCTCAATGATGCTTGTAATATCCAACGCCGGGAATATCATTCCAAGAGGTGGTCTGATGGCAGCGATAGCACTGAGTTACGTTCGCGGCACCGCAACAACCAGCAACGCGCTCATCTTCCTGGCCCGCGACCCTTTTTGAAATCATGTTGAAGTGCATCCTGTAATGGCTAGGGGGAGCCTGATGGCACTGAGCACAGTCCAAATTGCTCGGGCCTGGATGTCGGAAGCCGGCAATTCTCCAGGACGTTGTTGCGTGGCACTGAGCACAGTCACTGCCGAAGAATCCCAGGTGACGGTCCTTGGTGGAGTGGCATCCACTACAGTTGAGCGCCTCCCGCGTGGACTTTTCGTCGAACTGGTTGGGATTTCGAATCTTCAACCACTTTTCCAGCGAGTTGAGAGTGGGCCCGGATCGAGCATCGGTAAAAGCTGACCTCGAAAGCATTCGAGCGCCAATCCTGGCTAATTCTGTGTGATCCATCGGAATGGGCCTAATGTCTTTACCCTGGTGCTCGATATGACAAGACGCACATTCCCCAACACTTTCGTGAAAGGCAGTTGGCTGTCGACTCAAGAGTCGCTCAGCACCTGCATGGCATGCTGTACACTTAGCGGCCGTCACACCTACATTTGTCTCGTGGCAAGAACCACATCGATCGCCGAGGTAGGAATGGCGAGAGGACAATTGGCCTGGACTCACAAATTGCTTCAGGGCGGTGGATGCGGGAGCGAAATGCAATACCGCAAGTATTGCAGCAGCGCCGATGGCGAGAACCAACGATATCCATAGCAGCAATAGCTTCACCGCAACCACCTTAGGCCAAAGTAAATGCCTGATCCAATGTGCAGGACGAGCAATAGATACATCAGGAGAGAGAAGAAAATGTGCAGCTTCAGAGACCTTCCAAACCAACGCTTGAAGACTTCATGGGTTCTGACGGCGTACTCAAGGTCAGCCACGCCTTCGGCTAGGCGGATGACCTCACCGCCAGGGCCTCCGAACGGAAGCTGAATTCCAATCGAAGCTAGTCCTGTGGTGAACAGAGGCGCTTTGGATATAGCTCTCAAATCCGTGGGTGCGTTCGAGAGCACGCCCCAGGCGTGGTCGAGATCTCCTCTAGCAGTCTGAAGAAGGATCAGCTTGTCTTTCATTTCCTGGTTGACATAGGCGAGCAAATAGCGAACGGCAAACCCGCTCACAACAACAAGCAACATGGATGCGGTCAGAGAGATTCCAAGAGGGCTATCGAACTTATGTCCAGTGTGAATGACAGCAAGCAGTGGACCCACAATTCCGGCGTAGACATGCGCCTTAAGAAGCGATTGGAGCGATGCGTACTTGGTGATTCGAGTCCTAAAGAAGGTTATCCGTTTGGCGACAGGATAGGCGAGAGGAATTAACATCATCAAGGCCCCTGCTATCCCGAAGGCAGAGCCTATTCCGCTCCCCGGAAAACGCGGAGACTCGTGAAAGAAGAAACCAAGCCAAGCTAATAGCAATACGGAAACGCTGCCGGTAGCAATGATGGCTTCGCGTTTCTTCATGACTAAGCCTCAACTGCGACTTCGCCAATGGGTTTGGCTTGGCAAGCGAGGATGACGTTCTTTGCTCGGTCGTCGTCATCGAGCGCATCCTTCACGTCCATCTCAACGTCACCCGAGATCATCTTCACCTTACAAATGCCACAGGTGCCGACACGACAGGAGAATTCAATTCCAATCCCAAGTTCTTCCGATAGCTCCAATATGGACTGCCTTGGGGGACTATCACCGGACTTAAGGTCAATTCGGATCTTCGCCGACTTATTGCTCTTTGTGAAAGTGACAAGGGGGCCAGTCGCCGGCGAGATTGCGATTGATTTCGCGTCTGCAGCAGGCGGGGCGGGCTTGACCGCGCCAAATGCTTCCGTCTTGAGTTGCTCGGGTGGAAGTCCCAATTGGGCAAGGAAGGCTCTTGTCGATTCCATCATTGAAGGCGGCCCACATAGATGGACACGGCGAGAGGTCAAGTCTGGGACTGAGCTGGCGAGCCATTCCTTAGTGATTCTCCCTCTAGGGCCATTCCACTCCAAACCTTCCGGCTTGGAGATGGTCACCAGTACGTGTAACAAGGGATTCCGCTTCGCGAGCACTGCGAGTTCGTTTGCGAAAATGAAGTCGGATTGAGAGTGACAAGTAAAAACAAAAAAGATTTCGCCGGGCCAGGACCGCTCGGTTAAGTAGCGAGCAATGCTCATCATTGGCGTGATTCCGACGCCGGCTGAGATCAAGACGACGCTATCAGACTCAGTGCCGGTAAACGTGAATTTGCCGACCGGCCCTGCGGCATCAATCTCGTCCCCCACCTTGAGAAGGTCGAACACGTGCCGAGAGACTGCGCCCTTGGGCTCGCGACGAATGGTCAGTTCGACATACTGGCGCTGGGTTGGAGATGAAGAAATGGAATAGGAGCGGTTCATCTTCGCGCCGCCAATCCAAAACGAAACATTCAAGAATTGGCCGGGCACGAAAATGAAGGGGATCTCTTGATTCGGTGTCGGACTAAATAGCCGGAATGTCTTAATTACTGACGTTTCCTGGACGATGCTACCGATCCGTAGTCGCCCTTTCCAATTGGCCGCAAAAGGTGAAGCCGATGAACCTCTTGAAATCAAGGGCCCATCGGCCGCCTTTGCCGATTCCTTTGGAGGAACTGATGATGATGGAGCCTGACTGGACGACCCTGCCGTATGTATGCCGGGAATCGGTGCTGCGGTCGAGCCGTCGGATGGCGGCTTGACGGGCACTACAGGCTCCGACGTTTTGGTGGGCGGTCCCGCGTCGGGATCGATCCGGCCAAATAGCGCTGCCGCACGGCGCATTTTGAAGAAGTACAGTGCCACCATGGCAAGTGCAAATGAGACGAGCAGCGCCATGGTGAACAGGTGAAATGGCGTGACCCCAAGAATCGTGCGCGGCTGGTCGACCAAACCCGGGGAGACTAGATTCATCTCGCGTTTGAACCAGTCGAGTGCCAAGTTCCGAGGTGCTTTGCCCTCAGCGAGCACTCTCCGCGCCGCAATTCCAGATTCAAACTCCGCAAGACCTTCGCGCATTTGAGCCGCGGCTTGTTGCATCGCAGTGTAGTCTTCACCTGAGGAGGAAACCGTTAGTTTCTGAAGTCCGTTCGCCAAGCGCGCCGCGCCAGACTTCATCCGCTCCTGAGCAAGTTGCTCGATTGCAGCCCGGTGTTCTTGTTTTATTTCATTGGGCAGCGCCATCAGCGACGGATAGAGTTCCTTGCGCGGGGGCACTCCCATCTGTTTCATCATTTCGCCCATGCCCGCTGCCATGCCACCGGCGGGAGTCGTGGTTGGTTCATTTCCGCCCATCCCCGCCATTCCGCCTGGCGAGTTACTTTTCGGCGTTGCAGTTGAGGGATCAGTTGTCGATGAAGCCTGATGATGCTTGGCATGTTCATCCGGGGTCTGTCCAGCGCCATTCAACGCAAGGGTGAGACTTGCCACTATCGCGATCATGGGCGCGCGAATGCAGCAGCCAATCACTTCATTCGAGTTCCTAGTCACGTAATGTACGCGGATCATTTTCTAGCTGCAGGTACAATCTCTATTACTTCGCTGCCGGCATTGTCCCCATTAGTGCTTGATGTTGATCATGGCTCAACACATTGGTTGCGTTCATGACTGCATGAATGAAATCCATTCTCTGTTCCGTCCGCAACTTTTCAATTTCGGCGACTTTCGCTTGGATTCTCGAAGTGTCAACTTGATCGGCGCCAGTCAGCGAATATAGCTCTTGCTCGGCTTGATCAATCTTGCGTTGCGCTGATGCCTGATCCATCAGTGCCTTTTCTTTCAACCGATTTAGCTTTGTTTTTTGGTCGCCAGTGAGCATGATGTGTTGCGAATGATTCAGGAAGAAACCCGTAGAGCCAACATGCAGCAGGTGCGACTCACCAGGCTGGCCGGGCATGGCCGAAGACGGCCCACTCATTCCAGACATCGCGGGGGGAGGCGGAGGAGTACTCATGCCGGAGTTGCCGCTGGGAGGCATGCCCATCATGCCCATGCAGCACATCCCCATTGCCTTCGCTGGAGCCTTCATTCCTCCACCGGGCGGCATTGCGCTCATACCACTCATCTCGCCCTCCATGCTTTTCATCCCCTGCATCTTGCCGCTCATTTCGCCGTCCATCATCCCCATGCCCTTTCCAGAGCCCATTGGCATCGGCTGATTCGCGTTCGATTTGTTGCCAACTCCCGTTTTGTCCACAGCCGCCTGCAATCTCGCGATCTCGGCGCGCATTTCAGCGATTTGGTCTGCAAGCTGCTTGTTTTGACTCCCGCTATTCGCCGGAGCAGGCCGCCCCATCGGAGCCATCGGAGCCTGAGGGAAGCTAGTTCCCGCTCCCGCAAACATTAGAACAGCGACACAGAGTGCAGAGGGCGCTCGCCTCGGCGCTCTGATAACTAGAGGGATTGATCGCATACATTTGCTCCTGAATCTTGTAAAGCTCGAGGACTATCTGGGCTCGATAATTTCGTATTAAGGCTCGACATCATGGCTTTCCCATCTTCGGCCTCAACGAGTCGAGCTCATCTCAATTTTGCTTACTGTAACCGTCTTCCCGTCTGGGCTCAGTGTGCCCGTAAGTTTGGCGGGATGTCCGGCGTGCTTCTCAAGTTCGGCGAAGTCCTGATTTTTAATCTCGAGGATTCTGCCTTTGCAGACGAACACATATTTTTCGCCGGCCTTAATGCAATTCTGAATGCACTTGGAGTCCATGTGCGACCTTCCGCACATGCTTGTAGTAATCTCGCCAGCCCACGTTTGCGCGGCGAAGCTGACACCACACGTGATGCAAACCGCAAACAGGATTTCAAGAGTCTTTGTGATCATCGAAATGCCTTTCTTTTCCCAAAGTCAACCCGGTGTGGTCGCTGAGTTTCCTATTTCGCGACTCGCTTCGCCGTCTGTCGATGGTCGTTCGCCATTTGACGGGCCCGCTCGGAAGCCTTATGTAGATCATCCGCAAAATACTGACAGTGACCAGCCGTTTCAGGGCTCATAGGGTGCTTGCTCTCGTGCATCGTTGGATTGGTTCTGTACTGCGCCGCCAGTTCACGATGCTCCTTCGACTCAGCTTCAAGCTCGCCTGCCTTCGCGTCAAAGTGTCGAGCAATCCTCTCATGGTCTTGCGCGCTCTTCGCGTTTGTGATGAGGGATTTCAGTTCCTGTTTGCCCAACAGCCCACGATCATCAGCGGTCAGTAAGGCACCTGCGAAGGTGATCACCAACATCGAGAATAAAACCGTTCTCATCTTAGTCATATTTAGGTTTTCCATAACTCTTGATAATGCATTCAGAGGGCCACATTCCAGAAAGTCCTTTATGGCGGTTTCGTGCCGGTTTGCCCGTAGTTCCATAACGACATCTGAGACTGGAATGCGTCATATGGCGCACCCAGTGCGCAAATCACCCACCTGCGCTTGCGCCGAGCCCAATGCCTACTGAAGCACCTTGACGAAAACACTTCCATCCCGTTCGCCAGCGAGCAGTACCCCGCCATCAGGCATTGGGACAAGGCTCAAGAATGTGCCCTCTTCGGAAATTGCATTTGAACCATGGGCTCTTGCTTCCTTCCATCGAATGGTCTTGCCCTCGGTCCACGCCACAAAAGTCCCCTTTGAGGTTCGGGTGACAACAGGTTGTCTTCCAGGACCGAGCAATTCCTCATCAGAGCCATTCGACAGATAGAGATTGCCTTCTCTCCGCCAAACAGAAACACTCGAGTTCTTTGGGCCAAGCAGAAGCGAACCGCCATCCATGGGACATGCGTTGAGCTTCCAGTTTCCAGACCCAAGCTTTGCCGCGGTTCCAAATGTCGCGCCACCATCCGTCGATCTGACGAGATACATGTCTCGATTCCCGTCCAACGAGTTCCGAAACATCACGCCGATCACGCCTTCGCTATCCACAACCGCAGTTGGATGACAGCACTCGCAGACCGATCCGGACGGCGACTGATAGACCAACCTGTTTGACGACCAGGTCTGGCCACCATCCTTCGAGACTGAACCATACAGTTTGGTCCCTTTCTCTCGTAAATCAAGCCAAGTGGCAAACAAGATGTTCCGGCCACCCGCTGCGAGGCTATGGAGGCCCTCTCTAGCTGAAGCAGCAACATCGTTCACTCTTGTCGGCGCCGACCATGTGGCTCCATGATCTACGCTTCGCCACGACATCACGTCGCCATCTGCCCCACGACCCTTTTCTCCTGTGATGGCAGTAATTACGATCGCGTCTTTTGTGACAGCGACGCGGGGCCCACGTCGCATCCCCAGCGAAAGTTTTCCTTGTTCCGCGACTGACACCGGTTTACTCCAAGTTCTGCCGGCGTCATTCGAGCCCACGAAATAGATTCCATCCCCAGAGCCATAAGTCAGAGCGATCTCACTGCCCAGAGCTTCTAGATGGGGTTGTCGATTTGGCTGACCACCGCTGGGAGTCGTCCATTCAGCGGCGGGAAGGAAGAAGGCTAAGAAGATTGGGAATAACATTGTGCAAATACCTTTCTGTCGATTTTTCTTGGCAGAACCCCGCGGGCCGGCTCAATTCAGTGAGGTTCATCGGCCCACAGCCGGATACCTTTGGTAGACGGAGAGAATTCCTCCGCTATCGAAGCTCACTACGCTATATGCGTCATGGCGAGGTCCCTCCATTCCAGGAGAGCCTGCGGGCATACCTGGAACAGAGAGCCCCTTTATTTTGGGTTTCTCTCCAAGCAGTCGTTGAATTTCGGCGGCAGGAACATGGCCCTCAATGCTGAAACCGTCCACGACGGCCGTGTGACAGGATTGAAGTTTCTCCGGCACTCCATATTTCTGACGATACTCACCCGTGGATACAACTTCATTGACTATCACTTTGAAGCCATTTGCGCGTATATGCTCGACCCACTTCCCGCAGCAACCGCAGGTCTTGGTTTTGAACACCGTCAACGTTGGAGGCGCAGTGGACATACCCGCCGAAATCGATAGCAGGAACGCTATCCCAAGTTTGACCGTCTTTTTCGTCATTAACAGTTCTCCTCGAAGCAAAGTTGGATGTGGCAACTCGCGCCGGATCATCCTTGATTGAATGCTCTGCAAAGCGCACGCGTCACTTGAGCTAACACCGTAGTCAGAGCCGCCGAACTTTCACGCCGACGGCGGCTCGCAATTGCAAGGCACTCTCCTCAGGCCCCTTACTTCACGTTCTTTGCCATTTCCTCATGCATGGCTGCCATCTCAGTCATGATCGCGGCTTGCTTTCGACAATGCTCAGCGAAGGTAAGGCAATGCGAGGCCGTGTCCGGAGCTCCGGGGCGCTTCGTTTCGCTTGCGGTGGGATTGGCTCGGTATTTTGAGGCGAGTTCCACGTGCTCCTTGGCATCAGCCTCATGCTTAGCAGCGGCTGCTCGATAGTGTTCAGCCAGCTTGCGATGATCGGCTGACGTTTTGGCCGTTGCCACCAAATCTTTCAGCTGCTTCTTGCTGAGGGGTTTTCCAGCCGTTTGGGCAGTGCTGGACTGGGGCAACATGAAGGCTCCACCCGCGAGGGCTGCGACCGTAAATCCCCGTCTATTCGTAATAGTTCGTTCCATATCATTTTTCTCCTTTGGACATCCGGGCTTGCCGGGAGATTCGCGTCGTTGATAGGGAGCGGAAGGAAGTGACTGCGACTTCGAGGTCGGCCGTATTCCCATCCGCTTAGTCTAGACTGAGCAGTCTTTTTACTTTGCGGCTTCGATGGTTTTCAGAGCGAAACCCTTTACTCCTCCTTTTTCAACCAGAGTGCCAGTCACTTTGACCTTTTTTTCTATGAAAGGCATTAGCTTTTCGTTCTGATTCTTGTGGTCGGTCGCGACCGGGAGATAGAGCGTACCGCTGGCTTCGTCAAGCAAGGCAAGAGGGACGCCGGCTTTGGCGCAGGCCGTGGCACAGCTTTCATGCTTCTCTCCCTTGCTGTTGTGAGACATGTAGCAGCCGGTGTCTACCACTAGACTCGTCATGGTCATTTCTTTGCCTTTATCGCCGTGATCGTGCTGGGCCATCGCCAGCGTGGCTCCCGCGATTAGCATCATGATGGTGTTCTTCATTTTGTTTTGATCCTTTGTATTTGAGTTGTTTCAGACTTGCGATCTGGATCACTTTGCGGTGACGATCAGGGACGCAGAAGCGGATTGCCATTGCAGCCGACTATTGCTCATTACCGCCGGAAGCGGGCTCAGATATTCCCGTTGATTTGGGTATCCCCAGATCGGCACCGCCGCCCAGAAGAAGCCCTTGAATCTCGATGGCACGCTGCCAGGTGCTAACCAAAGCAGCCACGTAGCTATCTTGAAACTGGAAGAGGTTCCGCTGCGCAATCAGCGCTTGCGGATATGCGCCGGCCATCTGGCGGAAGTTGGCGAGGTACAGGTCGTACGCTTGGCGAGCTTTCGGGAGGATACGTGTCCGATACCGCTCAACCGCCGCCGATGAGTCTTTATAGTCCTTGTACTCTGCCGCTAACCGCGCCTTCAGAGAGAGCTTCGTTCGTTGTACTTCTAAACGGGCGCGCTCGGCATCTGCCTTCGCCGCCTTCACTCCACCTTGATTCCGATTGAAGATCGGAATCTCGACACCCACATCGAAAATTCCTTCCAGGCCACGCCTCTGCGTAGGACCTAGGGGGCCGACCTCGCCGTACTCGCGATTGTTCCGGAGCCCGCCTCGAATAAAGAGGTTTGGAATCTTTTCGACTTCGGCCCGACGGACTGAGAACTCGGATTGACGCACCGCCACCTCAGCCGCTCGAAGTTCGGGACTTTCTTTGTAGATCACCTCTAAAGCTTGGTCAGCATCCAGCTTGGGGAAGTCCTCGAGGTTCCCCGCAAGAAGCGTGGGCTTCAGAGACGGATTGTTCAAGACTGCTGCGAGTTGGCGCCAAGTTCGTTCTCGTGCGTTGCGGGCGTTGACGAGTTCGAGTTGGATACGCTCAGACTCAGTCTCCGCGGACAGGAGGTCGGGCTTGTCGGCTTGTCCGACGTTTGCCAATTCCTGCGAAACGGATACTGCACGCATCGCCAAGTTTGCTAAATCCGAACGGACTTGAATCAGAAGCTGATCGCCCAGGGCCTGGTAATACAAGGTTCGGACGGAATTGAGGAGCCGCTGTTTTTGCGCACTCTGATGCTCGACTTGAACCGCCTGATCTTGCAGAGCAACTTTGCGGTCCAACCCTAGCTTGCCCGCCGTGATGAATCGTTGTTCCACGAAGCCGCCAATTGCCCCACCACCAGTAACTTTGGATACATGCTCTCCGTTCGCGCCGAAAGTCGGGTTCGGCCAAAGTCCAGCTTGTTGCGCGCGTCCGGCCGCAGCGTCGACCATGGCTTTCGCCTGTCCAATAGTTGGGTTCGCCTCGAGAGCCATACGCTCCAGATCTTCAAGACGAAGGCCCGCAACCTCAGTGGAGGCGTTTAGCGCAGGGAGGCCAGCCGCCTCGGTTGTGCTGACTGGCTTTACTAACTCCAGCGGCATCGGGCACTTTGTGCATTTGCCAGGAGCGTTTGACCGGACTTCTGGATGCATCGGGCAAGCGTATACAACACCAGCCGGTGCTGGCTTGCCCGATGCAGGCGCAGCCTCGTGGACGTGTTCGGGTGGTTTAGGAGGTTGTTGGGCTGGCGCCGAAAGCGCAAAGGCCATACTCAGAACAACGCTCCACATCGGATTCGAGATCCTCGTACCAAAATGTCTGTTCATCTTCGCGCTATTTCCCATGCTCATGAACGTGTGCCGCCGGTGGGGTTTTCTTGTCCTTCGGCTTGGCGTCCTCTGCTCTCTTCAGTTCCATGATCTTGTCGTAAACTTCGGGCGTAACCACCCGGACCAGCGTCATCATGCCCATCATGGAACCCGTCCATCCCTTCCTTAGACCATAGTTTTCTGGCTTGGGCGGAATCACTTCATCCATCACCATCCACATGTCTTGCGGGTAGCCGGGGACTTTCTTCTTCTCCGGATCGTCCTTCGGGTACATCTCCATCGGATCGCCCGCCTTCGGCATGACATGCCCCTCATGCCCTTGCTGGGCTGGTTCTAAAGTTTTCACCTGCGCCGCCACTTCGCCACTACCACTGGAAACCAAATGCGAAGTCGCTCGATCTCTGTCCGCGCTCATTCCGAGTCCGCGGCCGAGCGCCGGGCCGAATTCTTCAGAAAGAGCATCGCCCTTTTTGAGCATGCCCATTCCATCCGTCATGCTGCCGCCGGTATGCAGTCCATGTCCGCCGTGCATCACTGGGCCGACCATCGAAACCATCTGGTTCATCATGTGATGAGGCAAGTGGCAGTGCAGCATCCAATCACCCACATACTTCGCCTCGAACTCGATGTTCCGCGCTTGCGCCACACCCACGATGATGGTGTTCTGGTCGTACCAAAGCTGCTGAGGCACGCGGCCACCTTCGGTGCCCGTCATGACGAACTGCATGCCATGCATGTGAATCGGATGGTGATCCATCCCGATATTCATAAGGCGGATGCGAACACGCTCACCCTGCTTGACGATCATCGGAGTACAGTCCGGCCCGGCCTTCCCATTGAAGCTGAGCCAGTTAAACTCCATCGACAGGGTATTCGGGACATTATTGTTCGGAAGTAGAGCCCATTCCTGCAGGACGAGGCCGAAGTCCCGATCCACCTTCGGTTCATATGCCTCTTTGGGGTGCATGATGAACATTCCGATCATGCCCATCATTTCCTGCATGGCGAAGTGAGAGTGGTAGAAGAAGGTTCCGTGTTGGTGCAGTTCGAATTCGTAGACAAATCGACCCCCAGGAGGGATGGGATCTTGGCCGAGACCGACACTCCCATCCATTTCCATCGGGACCTCAAAGCCGTGCCAGTGAATCGCCGTCATCTCCGGAAGCCTGTTGTCGACGATCACGCGAACCCGGTCGCCCTGATTCACCTCAATCGTCGGCCCAGGGACGCAACCGTTGAAGCCCCACGCGGTCATCGGCCGGCCTGGCATCAACTGAGTCTCAACTACCTCAGCAATCAAATTGAACTCCTTGACTCCCTCGACCACCTTGAACGGCAGCTTGGGAAGGTCGGGCATCTCCACAGGGAGGTTCGCGCTGATGCGATGTGCCGCGTGCGGATCGGCGCCTGCCGTAGCTGGCATCGTGTGGCCCGCCATGTTGTGTGTTGCCGGCGGTTTCGCTGGCTGCGCAGCGGCAGGAGCGGAATGGCCAGCATGCGGGTCCGCTTGTTGTTGGCCAGTTGCGTTCCGCCCGGCCCAAAGCGCTGCGCTGATCGATGCCAGGCGCGCAAAAAACGTTCTTCTTTCCGTCATTTTCAAATCCTCTTGTGCTGATCTAAACGCCGTACCCGAGAGCTTCTGCATTCTGGGAGGCGAAATTTCCTTGCGCGGTCAACCGCGCGAGACTGATCGAATTCCGATCGGAGCGCGCAATGGAACGTCGGCCATGTCGCCCGTTTCCTCCGAAGAACCTCAAGCAGGCCGAAACTCAACATGGCAGGCTAAAGCCTTCCGAATGGGAGCCTAGACGCAAGTTATCTCGCGAGGGCTCTGAGTCTCGTTGACTGGGGTTGTGGAGGCGAGGAAATGCCTAGATCCGAAGGATCGAGGTAAGGGAGAGGGGACTTAATCTCGGAAAAAGCTCGTGCGTTGGAGGGAGCGGAGAAGACGAAAACACCGGAACCAGTTGAGCTTCGATGCGGACCGCTACAAAGGAAACACCCTGCAGATCATCAGCCGACGAAGCCTTGGAGCGCTTCTCCGCAACTAACTCGTGATGAGAACATTGCTCATCGTTGGTCGGGGGCTGCGACTCTTTAGGGGAGTGTTTCTGATGGCACGGCATCTCATGCTCGGGGGCCTGAGTAGCCTTAGTTTGGCGCTCAACGGAAAGGAAAGAACACATTTCCACGCATTGAGTGCCGCCCAAAACGGCTCCAATGAGCACGACGGCCACGAGTTGGAAAAACTTTGCCACCAGCCTTGATCCTAAACCTATTTTGTCCATTGAGCAATACTCTCCCGTCACAACTCAGTTCGGCGCAGCCGAAGTGCATTCGCAATGACGGAGACGGAACTGAAGGTCATCGCGGCACTGGCGATCATCGGACTCAACAGAATGCCAAAGAACGGATAGAGTATACCGGCTGCTACTGGCACGCCCAAACAGTTGTAAATAAAGGCGAAGAACAGGTTCTGTCGAATGTTTTTCATCGTTGCTTCGCTGAGATGCCGCGCCCGGACAATGCCGCGCAGATCACCTTTCAAGAGGGTGACCCCTGCGCTCTCGATTGCAATATCAATACCTGTACCCATCGCAATTCCGACATCGGCCTGAGCCAGGCCGGGTGCATCATTCACTCCATCGCCCGCCATCGCCACCTTGTGTCCGCCTGCCTGCAACTCCTTCACGATGCTTGCTTTCCGATCTGGCAGGACTTCCGCATGGACTTCGTCAATGCCAAGCTGGCGGGCAACGGCCTCAGCCGTCGCTCGGCTATCCCCGGTCAGCATAGCGACTTGAATTCCCGCTTTTCGAAGCGCCACGAGAGCTTCTGAGCCCGTCGGCTTAATGGGATCGGCGACGCAAAGCAGCCCCGCCGCTTTGCCGTCGATGGCTACCAGCATTACGGTCTGACCTTCTTTTCTGAGATCGTCCGCACGAACGTCAAGATCAGCGTGCGCGACCCCTGACGAATCCAGCAAGGCGGCGTTTCCGATCAGGATTGTTTTGCCGTTCAGCATGCCGCTGATACCTTTTCCCGTGATCGAGGTGAAGCCTTCCACATTCGATGGCTTTATGCCCTTCTCTTCTGCGCCCCGAAGTATCGCTTGGGCGAGAGGATGCTCACTGCCCCTCTCGAGGCTTGCGGCAGAGTGGAGGAGTTCCTTCTCGTCCTGGTTTGCCGCAGGGATGACCGCAACCAACTTCGGTTTGCCTTCGGTGAGTGTTCCCGTCTTGTCCACCACCAGCCGGTCTACTTTTTCAAACGCTTCGAGCGCTTCCGCCTTGCGAATCAGCACACCGGCCTGCGCGCCTCGACCCGTACCGACCATGATCGACATAGGAGTCGCCAAACCAAGCGCGCACGGACAGGCAATGATGAGGACGGCGACCGCATTGATCAAACCATGCGCCATTCTGGGTTCCGGCCCAAAGAAGCCCCAACCCAGGAACGTCGCTACGGCGATCAGCAGAACGGCGGGAACGAACCAACTCGAAACCTGATCAGCCAAGCGTTGGATGGGTGCGCGCGTCCGTTGCGCCTCACTGACCATCCGGACAATCTGCGACAGCATCGTGTCGGACCCGACCCGCTCGGCACGCATCACAAAGCCGCCCGTGCCATTCACGGTTCCACCCGTCACCTTCGCGCCGGTCTCTTTCTCGACTGGAATCGGTTCGCCAGTGATCATTGATTCGTCAACGGCGCTCTTACCTTCAAGCACAATTCCATCAACCGGAACTTTCTCGCCCGGACGTACGCGGAGGCGGTCGCCAATCGATACGTTTTCAAGCGAAACATCTTCCTCACTGCCTCCATCGCGCAGCAATCGCGCCGTCTTTGGCGCCATCCCGAGCAGACCTTTGATAGCGCTCGATGTCTGGCTGCGCGCCCGTAATTCCAGAACTTGACCGAGTAGCACTAGGGTGACAATCACCGCCGCGGGTTCGAAGTAAACGGGCACGACACCGTGGGAATGGAACGATTCGGGTATCGCCGAGGGAAATAGGAGTGCGATCAGGCTGTAGCCGAAAGCAGCTCCTGTACCGATCGCAATCAAGGTGAACATGTTTAGACTGCGGTTCCGGATCGACATCCATCCGCGCTCGAAGAATGGCCAACCTGCCCAGACTACGACCGGGGCGGCCGTCGCGAACTGTATCCAGGACACGGCGGTTGCGCCAAGCAATTTTTGCAATGGCATGGACGGAAAGAATTCGGAAACCATCAAAGCCAAAAGTGGCGCTGTAAGGGCCAGACTTGCCCAGAAGCGGCGCGTCATATCGATGAGTTCGTGATTGACCTCCTCAGCGGTGATCTCTCTCGGTTCGAGCGCCATACCGCAAATCGGGCAGGCTCCAGGTTCACTACGCACGATCTCTGGGTGCATCGGGCACGTATACTCGGTGCGGGTCTGAGGAGGGGTGTACATCGCCGGCTCCAGAGCCATTCCACACTTTGGGCAACTGCCCGGCCCAAGCTGGTGAACTTCTGGGTCCATGGGACAGATGTATTCGACCTGGTCCGAACCGGGAGTCAATGGTTTGGATGCATTTGCGTCGCCCAAGAATTTCGTCGGTTCCGCCTTAAAACTTTCTAGGCAGGAGGGATTGCAGAAATAGTACGTCTTGCCGTCATGCTGATGAGATCCGGCAGCGGAAGCCGGATCGACAGTCATGCCGCAAACGGGATCAATCTGTTCAGGCTCCGCGCCCGATGTCGCGACTGGTAAATTCTCAACTTGCATGAACGCTTCCTGATCTGGTGGCCACGTCTTCAAGTGTTGAAGGCGTGACCATCGGTTTACTTACTTTCCAGCGTATTGAGCCGGATTAGCGTCAAATTTCTGTTTGCAACCGGGAGAGCAGAAGTAGTAGGTTTTGCCCTGATACTCGCTCTTGCCAGCCGCCTTGTTCGGATCCACTTTCATATTGCAGATGGGATCGATTTCCATGTTGTTGTTCATCTCCTATGGGAATTGGGGATCATCGCGAATGCTTATAGATCAGGTCGAGCAACTCGTCGTACATCGCTCGCGCCTCCTCTGGAGTGCCTTTTGAGATCGCTTGGGAAGCGCAATGGGTGAGGTGATTGCGCATGAGCGCCCGGCCTACAGTCCGGAGCGCCTCTTGAACTGCTGAAATCTGAATCATAATGTCGGCGCAATACCGGTCGCCGTCAACCATCCTTTGAATTCCGCGTACCTGACCTTCGATGCGGCGTAAACGTTTCAGATTTGACGCCTTGATCTGCGGATCTACGCCAAGAGCCTTTCGCCCAGTGACCTCATTCGTGCCGCAGCCGCAAGCCGCCACGTCGTCCGTTGTCTCAATCATTCGGTCGGATACCCCTACCTGGTATCTTAATACCCCCTATGGGTATTGTCAAGACAAGGATCTTTTGGCTGTGTATAGGACTCGCGCCACCCTTCGGTGAGTGTAGAGTGGGACTATCAAGTCGCAGAACAGTAGCGGAACCTTCTGCGTAAGAACGGCGGCTTGGATTTCGGCGAGATTCCAGGGCGGAGCCAACGCAACAACCGAATAAAGCGGGCAAGCCAAGTCGAACCGATGAATCGCCCACTCGTCGAGAATTCCATAGCGGGGGAGTGCCCTCATGACTCTTCGAGATGGAATTGCGGATGCGCAAACTAACGCAAAGTTATCGAACCCTTCTTCGCGAGCCAATATGCAAGTCCTGTATTCACGAGAATGTTCATTGAAGATCCTCGGTCGTCCGCAATTTTCTTAAGCTTCTTGTGGAGTGGACGCGGCAATGAGATTGTTGTGTCGCGAACCATCTTCTCATCGACACTGACCAGGGCTACGGTCGCAAGATCAACCGATTCGAGAGCCTCTAGCGCCATCACTGTCAAGTCACCCCGATAGCGGATCAGTGAGCGGAGCGCCTCGTTGACTCCCTCGTTCAGCCGGATGGCCAACTTGATAATGGGCTCTGGCGCGGACGTGGACGTTTTCTTCGCTTTCTTGATGGGAGTCGATTGGTCCAAACGGACGACGGGTTTCGAGGGATCGGGCATTTCCGTGGCGTGATTTCTTGAAAGGTTGTACAGGGATTACGGTACCACCTAACTCGCCTCCGGTTCCAGCCGTGCCGATCGCGCCGGCCGAACGCCGTTCAGTTCGTAATCGGTCGATAAGCCCCTTCGAAAAGGATGTCGCGGTTCACCCGAACATTGAACCGGTAGCCGATGGGCACTTTAATGGTGGGCTGCACGTTCAGATTTCGTCTCGTCACATCCGCGCCGAGCTGTGACAGCTCCCGGCCAACGGCACTCCCGGTCACTTCGCTTGCGGACGGATATCCAAGAAGTCCGCCGCGCCGGCTTTGGGAGAGCTGGAACGAAGCGCTGAAAAGGCTTGTGAGTAACCCGAAGCCAAGCAGCCTCTTGTAGTGGTTGTCGACGTCGTAGCGCAGTCCCGTATAGCCTTTGGCATCTTGGCCAGCCATTCCTTCGAGGTTGATGGACGACGCATCGGGAAAGATGATCCGGCCCCAGGCAACTTGCATTCCGTTCTGACCGTAGGACACGCGAGAATCATATGACCCAACCAGGCGTGCTCCCTGCGGAATGAGCAGGTACCGGCCAGTGGCCGTGTCATAGACGTTTTCACGTACCAGGGCCTTGATCTCGCCGGGGAGGTCGGAATTCAGCGCTTGTTCGAGAATGGCAGGAATGTCCCAACCGGCCTTGAGTTCAAAGCGACTGATTGGCGCGGTCCTCGTCGATTCAAGATAGTTGCTCTTCTCCGGCTTCCGAGAGGCAGCCAGGAAGGCCTCTTTGCGGTCTTGCATGTTCTGGGGTTCGTAGCCTTCACTGGCTCCCTCGCTTGATCCGATCGAAACCCTTGGGATGTTGGAGGAGGATCTCGTCTGACCGGGTGGGCCTTGCATGGCTTGCAGCAGGTTAGTCATCTGAGAAATGTCGCCGGCCGCGGTGGGAAGTGTTCCTCTCCCTGGCGCGCCGTTTCCCGCGCCTCCGAATCCATCGCGCGAGGTCGTAGACGAGTTCAGCGCTTCCTGTTCCCGTTCATAGGCGGCCATCAGCCGCTTTTCCGCAAGGGTGGGTTCTCGATACTGTGGGACGTTGACTGTCTGAGACGTGGCGCTTGAGGGATAGTACACCTGCGGAGGCACCGCACCCTTCGGTGAGACCAATTGATTCGTCTCCGGAACGGTAGTATCCAAGACTAGTGAACTTGCGGCCACACCAGGTCGGTTGGGCACCTGGGCGGCGACGATTCTGCCAGCGTCGGTCGCCGCCGTGATTCCTCGCGACTCGTCAGGTTGGAAGCCGACTTGAAACTGTTTCTGTCCCCGTGTATAGACTCCGTAGCCTATCAGGGCGACGACCACGAACACCACGAGCAACGCCACCATCCCCGCTCGTTTGCTGAGTCTAACCGGCGAGGGCGGTTCGGGGCTTACTTCAAGGCCGGATGGAGAATCGATATCCTTCACGGGATTCATTTCTGTCCTCCTTGCTTCGCGGCGGCAGGCGCGTACGGATCACCTTTAGTCTTGAGCTTGCCGCGATAAGTGCCGCGAATGATCTCAGTTCGTTGGGCCTTCTTGCCGACTCCGAGAATCAGCGCGCCTCGCTCAAAAAGGCGATCAACGATGTACATGTCGCCCTTCACCCGGTAGTTCACCATCTCGGGGCCATCCGGTCCAACTACCACCAACACTGGAGCTTCGCGGGAAGCAGCATCCGGTGTCATCTGGATGAAGGTTTTCTTGCCATCATCGACGACCCGTACCGGGCGGATATGAAGATCGACGCTTTCGATCCGGTAGTCGAAGTACAGATTCTCCAGAGAATCGACTGGAGATAATTGCGCGGCCTCACGCTCCACTTTCCGTCTTTGCTCCTCCCCGGCGAGGTGGATTTGCCATTTCTTGGCCTCATCTTCCGGATACGCGAAGGCCACTCTCGCTAGGTATTCCTCTGGCTTCGAGATGAGACGCAGATAGTACGCTCGTCGATCTGTCGTCAACAAGAGGTTCGTATCGAGACCGGCCTGCTTCGGCTTCAGTACGATCATTGGCGTTAACCCGTCACCCTGCCCAGTTCCCGCAGGCGCGATGATCCAGCGAACGGCGTCCCCGATGTGCGGCTCTCCAATCAACCTCTCGCCGGACTCCAACTCAACAACGCACACCCGAAGTGGTGCGCAGACGATGGTGGGCAAGCCAGCACCATACGTGTAGAGCACCCGGCCGTCTTTGCCCGGTGCAGGCGTGTGCTTCTCACTCATCCATGCCTGGCCAACCGCCAATGCCTCTTTCGCGTTAGAGGGAAGCACCACGTCCTTGGCGGGATTGAAGTCCTTCGGCAAATCAATCACCGGACTTTGGCCCGTTACAGTTGCGACCGGCGCGGGACCGGGTTGCGGCTGGGCAGCATTCCCGTCAAGACTTTGGATCAACTTGTCGAATGGATACTTAGCCGGTAAAGGTACACCGTCAGGAGAGTTCGTCTTAACGGGCGGCGGCGTTCGCTTCACCTCCACTGGCTTGGGCTGCCCTAACAGAGCGGCAACGGCGATTAGGCTAATTAGAATGCTTTTCATAAGTCCTCCGTTTTGCGCTACAACACTCGCGACCAACTGACGTTCGTCACGTAGATTCCAAGAGGATTGAGCCGGATCAGCCGTTCGTCGCTGGGTGGATTCACTGCAATCGTGAATGCGCCCTTCCAGCGTTCCTCGCTCTCCACTTGGCCAGACAAGCCGCGAATGGTTTCGGTCCATTCCACCTGATACGTCTTTTCACTCGTCGCGAACGCGGCTTTGACATCGACATCGACAGTTCGAGTCTGCGCGCGCTCATGGGGCGGGGCCAACCGATAAAAATCACCCACCTCAACTTGAGCCGGACTTCCGCTGGCGATCATGGTGTACACGCGATCAATTGCTTTTCGTTGCGAGACGCCGTCGATTGTCACTGTCCGCAGGTCGCTGACCCAATGGAATAGCGCCGCCCGTTTGAGCTTGTCGTCCGCGGCGGTGGTTTGGTCCGCCGGGCCAGAGGCGACCATGCGGCCGAGATTGTCGATCGCGACAACGTAAGGAACCACTTTGGTCTTCAGGGCCAGCGCGATCAGCCCGCCAGTTTCGAGCAATGCGATGAGCAAGGCGACGAATGCTGCCCGCCGCCAATTGTTGGCCCGCGAGATTAGACTTCCGTACCGTTCGTCCCACTCCTTGCGGGCGTCAAGATAAGGGCTGTTCTTCGACGGCGTTTGGCCTTGCAAGATTTGATTCATGGGCTACTCCGAATCTCCTGAGGTGTTCAAGGGCGGTGGCGCAACATGTGGCGCGTGGTCCGAGGGCACCGCTCCCTGTGTCGCGCGGACGAAAGCTGTACTTGTCGCCAAGCCTCGTGAGAGCTTCTTGCCGCTATCCGCAAGTTGTGACGCTCGGCTAGAGGGCGGAGGGAGAGGAGCATTCGGATCTGCCGGTTTCTCCGGCGGTGGCGGCGTCGAGCTACTGCGCTCCGCGTTCGCTTGAGCGCCCTTCGGTCTCTCCCCCTCGCCGCCGCCGTTTGATCCGTTCGCTGCTGATCTCGACGGTGGGGCTACCTGCCCGCCAGTGTTACCAGCAGAAGGCGTTCCGCCATTTCCGCCTCCAGAAGGCTTCGGGGCAGCGCCGCCTGATCCCGCACCGCTTCCCCCACCATTGCTTCCTGACGACGCAGCGCCGCTGGCCCCCATCCCCGCAGCTTGACCTGCCGACATGCCGCCTTTTGCGGCAAGCATTTTGGCCCCAAGAGCGACGCCGCCGGCAACCGCCGTACCTGCCAGCAAAGCTCCTTGTGCCAACGCGCCCGCCGTCCCAACGGCATCGCCCCCCGTAAAAGCAGGCGCGCCTCCAAGAATGCCTGCCGTGAATTTCGGAGCGTTCCAGCAAATCATCAGGAGCAGAACTGAGGAGGCTGCAATGTCCAAAGCGTCAACTGCGGGCTCCGGGCCAGAGGGAACCGCCGTTGCCGCCGCAACCCATCCATCGGTGAGCGACAAACCGGCACCCATGAGGAGGTAGAGGACCATGATCTTGACGCCGGTTGAAACGGCGAGGGATATGTAGCGTTCCACATACGGAGCGGTCCAGCGAGATCCTCCAAACCCTAGAAAAATGAAGCCAGCCCCGACAACCAGGTAGCTTTCGACGAGAGTGACGACGAGTTGGACAGTGAGGCCGAGGAAAGCCAGAAAGGCCAGCAGCGCGGCGAAGACAAGAGCCAAAGCCGTACCGAAGTTCCCCATCCATCCGGAATCGGCTGCGCCGCTCAACAGGTTACCGGTGATGTTGAGCCCGCGCACGAGGACATCCGTGGGAGCCAAAGAAGGCAAACCCGAAGCATTCTGCCCAATGATTTGAAAACTATTGATGATGCGCGGAATCCAGTCTGCGCCAAAGCTCAGGAGGGCGAAGAACGCACCGATGAACATCATCTTGCGAATCAGCGCCGCCGTCCAACCCTGTAGGTCTGTCTTTTCGAGCACGAGGATGGCAGCAGTCCAGGCGAATTCGATTAACGCCAGGATTCCGAAGAGACGATTCGCGTAGCCGGCCGCCGTGGTCAGCCAGGAAATACGAACCGCCCGATACTGATCCAGCATTGCGCTCGGAGATGTTTGCGCGAGAGCGGTATCGCTCAACAGGCAAAATGCGAGGCAGAGGATAGCCGACCCTCGAAGAATATGGCGGATTGTCATCGCTCCTCCTTTCAGAGCGCGACAACCGCTTCAAGGTGTCACGCTACTTTACTGCTTCGAAACCTCGTCCATCGCCTTTCCGCTCCCGGAAGTTGAAGGCGCTGGCTACGCTAGCAGCAGCGCAGACTTTGCCCTCGGTCGAGTCGGCCCAGTTCGCCGCCGCCTTCTCCCGAACGGGCTGGCAAAGTTGCTTCACTTCGACGGCGAGTTCCTTGTGCTGCCGGAACCAGGCCTCTACGGCTTGCGGCGATGCGGTCCGTAGATCGCCGGCGCCGGCCGCCTCCACTTTGGCCACGATGGCGCTCAAAGGTTCCTTTGCGCAGCCAACCAGAATTAGAACGATTGCAAGTGTCCATATCCGCATTCCTCCATCATTGGACAGCTTGAAAGCCGCGTCCATCCCCCGTTCGCCGGTTGAAGCGGAAGAAGCGTTCAGTCGCCGCTTCGCTGGACGCCTCACGCTGGATCTGTGCAGCTTGAAACGCCTGCTTACTTTGCAGGTCCGCGAGAATCAATTGGCGCAACTTCATGAGCTGCTGTACTTGTTGTTCGGCGATCTGATTGGCCACTTGGATCGCCTTCATCCGGCCATCTGACGAGTTGGCCATGCCACGCAATTGCCGGAGCACGGCCTCTTCGCTCTGCATCTGCTGGCCCTGAAGGCCGGCGGCGCGTAGCGTTCCGAGAGTCGTGTCCAGGCTGGTTTGTGACCAGTTCTTGTAGTCGGTGAACCAGGCACGGGCGTTGTAGCCCCAACCGCGGAATCGGTTCCGGAATTCCGCATCTAGGTTCGCCATGGAGTAAGCCAGCGAGCGGCCACTTTGAACGATTCCGGCCAACTGCCCAATCTCCGCCATGATCGGGCCAAAGACTTGGAACGGAAGTTCGGCGGTGTTCTTGGCCATGTCGATCACCATCAGAATCTTTTGCCGAAGTTCTTCGCCTTGGCGAATGTACGTTGTGATCAGTTGTAGGTTGTTCGCCAACTGCGTCCACTCAGTCGCAAAGCCTCCGACAATACCGGCTTGCGCTTGCCGCGCACCGTGGAAGAAAGCCGCAGCGGCAGCCAGCATGGCTGCGCGCCGGGAAAGTCTCCGATTCATGCCAATACCCTCCGTTTCGCGTGATTTTGATGCTCCAGATATTCAGCCCAATCAGCCAAGCCGCGCATCCGGAGCCACTCCGCAGCCCAGTCATCACCGAACTCCTCCATCGACTTCTCCGCAAGTTGACGCTCTTCACGGCTACTGATTCCCACAAAGGAGAGGCCAACGCCACCCAGTCCGAGCGAGATCAACCGCCTGCCTGCGGGCGACACGACGTAGTAGTTCCGCTTGGGAATCGACTTCTGAATAATGTCGACCTCACGATCATTCATCCCGATGGACTCGTAGAACTCGCGGGATGCCGGATTCGCAGCCTCGGCATTGGGCAGGAGCACCTTCGTCGGACAGGACTCTAGCACCACATCGCGGATCGGCGAGTTGAAGATGTCTGACAGGTTTTGAGTAGATAGCAAAACGACGCCGTTAAACTTCCGAAGCGTCTTCAACCATTCCCTCACCCTTTCGCGGAAGAGCGGGTGTCTCAAGTAAACCCACGCTTCATCGAGCGGAACGAGAGTCGGGGAACCGTCGAGTCGTTTCTCGATTCGCCGAAAGAGATAGAGCAATACCGCTACCACGGCCTTCTCGCCAAGGTTCATCAGATGCTCTGTCTCGAAGGTCAGGAACCTGCCATCTCCCAGCATGTCTTCTTCGGCGTCAAGCAAGTGACCCATTGCGCCGCCCAGGGTGTAGTAGTGAAGCGCCTCCCGAATGTCGGTGTCCTGCACATTTGCACAAAGCTCAGTTAACGTTCGCGTCGGAGAATTCTGAAGGAGCAGGACCGCCTCAGTCAGTGCTTTGCGCTCACGTGGTCCAATCTTGAAGTCCTGAAGCGTGCAGAGGCTTTCAAGCCAGTCCACCGCCCACGCCACATCGGATGCTGTGTCGATCTCCTTCAGGGGGCAAAATGCCCAATGCGTCTTTTCCCCGCCGATGTCGTAGAACTCGCCTCCGGCGGCCTTCGTGAGCACCAACAGCGAATAGCCTTTGTCGAAAGCGAACACCTGGGCGCGCGGGTAACGGAACCATTGGGCGGTGGTCAGGCCAAGGAAGGTAGACTTGCCTGCTCCCGGCGGTCCGATCATTAGAGTGTGGCCTAAGTCACCGACGTGCAGGTTGAAGCGGAATGGCGTCGCTCCGCTCGTAGCGGCGTACAGCAACGATGGAGAATCGGACGGCATTAACGGCGATGGATTCTTCTTCTCGCCCGCCCACACAGCGGTGATGGGCATCATGTCCGCGAGGTTTAGCGTGTGAAGGATGACCCGCCGAACATTCCGGTATCCGTCCCCTGGTAAGCTTCCGCGCCAGGCTTCAACCGCATTGACGCTCTCTACCCGGCAAGAGAACCCTAGGTTCTGGATCGTCTTCACTACGAGCGCCGCCGATTCCTCAACCGAATCTTCGTGCTCATGGAAGCAAATGATGACGCTGTTATAGACGCAAAACTGGACGTCGCCACTGCTCGCCACGCCCATAGCCTCCTCGGCATCCACAGCCATCTCTTGCGCGAACAGATTGACTGGACCCGTCTCCGTCCGCAGCAGTTGGTCCTTCCATCCACGAATTTTCGCTCGCCACTTGCGTCGCGTCTTGTCGAGCAAACCGCGGGCTTCCTCGGGCTCAAGCAGGATTGCGCGTGTGTTCCAGCGGTATTCGATGGCTAGGGTATCGAGTGCGCCCAAGATGCCTGGAAAGCTCAGCCGGGGAAACCCATCTATTGCAACGACACGGATATGTTTCTGGCCGATCCGCGGATTCATCCCACCAACCAGATCACGCGATGCGAGGGTGTCGTTTAAGTAGCTGGGAACCTGTGGCAACTGGATTGGATGATCCACCGCTGAAATGCTCCTATGCACGTAGCGCAACAGTTCATCGCCAGCACCACCGGCCGACAGCCGCCTCGCCTGCAACAACGACGAGAAGATGTCCTCAAAGGCACTGGCGCGCCCTTTGAAGTAGTCCAGAGCACGCAACGCGCTCGACTTCCACTCACGCTGGCCATCGAACATCCAGCCCTTTACTCGTTCTTCGCTCTCTTCTGGCGGAAGGTAGGTCAACGCGATGAAGTAGTCGCTCTCGAAGTGCGTACCTTCGACGGAGAACTGTTGCCGGCGCTCATCGTCGATTAACCTCGTGACGACATCCGGGAAAGCGCCAGTTGCCGGGTATTCAGGAGCCATCGAACGAATCGCGTCACATTGAATCATCCAGCCACTTCCGAGGCGCAAGACGGAATTTAGGCGGGCACTCAATGCACCCATTTCGCCGTGCGTCGCTGATGCCATGTCCGGACCACGGAACGACCAGGCCGCGAGGAGCGCTCCATCCTGAAGTAGCAACACGCCGTCATCGATCATGGAATCGTAGAGCAGCAGGTCGGCAAGTCCCTGAATATGTGAACGGTTCTCCGCCAGCCTCATTCTTACCTCCACCGCCTCGGAACCGATGCGGTCTCGCGTCCCAGTGAACCCTTCGCCGGATAGAAAGGACGGTACTGGATGTGCCGAAGATAGACTTGGCGCATCATCGGGTCGGAACGTCCCATCCGCGAAAGCACCGCGACGGCTGCGATCCACAACGAGATCCCAGCCACCACGCCCCACCAAGTCACCAGCGCAAAGATCAACATCGCTGAAAGCAAAGCGGCGAATAGTACTAACTCCCGGTCACCGCCCAGCAGCAAATGCGGGCGGTTCGCCGATTGATGAATGACGATCTCGCGCGGTGTCTCCATCCGATGCCTACAGTACGACCGCTCCGCCGACGCCGAACAGTGTGGTCATAAAGCCCGCCCCTAATACGAGGAACGCAATGGCCAACACGGCTACGCAAGACCGTCGAGCGAACTCACTGAGCTCTCCGCCGAAGACCAGCGTTCCGCCAGCCACCATCAGCGCGATGAGAGAGATGGATAGCGCTACGGGACCGGTCATCGATTGAGCTACCCGGTTGAGGGGCGTCTCCCAAGGCAGTCCACCGCCACCCGCTCCAGCCGCCCAAACAGCTTGCGTCGCGACCAATAGCAAGATTGGCAGCATCCAGTTCAGACCGACACCACGATTTGAAAACCTCATAAGATTCGTCCTTCCTTTCATTTGGGTTAGAGATATTCGACCGAGTACTGCCCGTTTTCGTACCCGTTCACCAGAAGCAGTTGACGAACCTTGCGGCCAGCCACGAGATCCGCTTCCTCATCAATGAACACCACCAGATCCACTGCCTCGGCAATCAGCGATTGCATCGGCGCGGAGGTAGCTTCAGCAACAAGACTTTCGAGACGTACCAAGCCGCTGAGGGCATCGTTGGCGTGAACGGTGGCCGCGCCACCAGGGTGCCCCGTGTTCCAGGCCTTCAGCATTACGTGAGCTTCGGCACCGCGAACTTCCCCCACGACGATCCGCGTTGGCTTCAGGCGCATGCAGGCCCGGAGGCAGTCCAACATCGTCACGTTGCCCACAGCGCGGAGGTCAACGTAGTTTTCTACGGGACATTGCAATTCGATGGTGTCTTCAATCGAGACCACGCGATCGCTCGGCGCTAGGTTGATCAACGCTTCGAGAATGGCGTTCACCAGCGTCGTCTTCCCCGAGCCCGTCGATCCAACAATCAGAATGTTCTTTTTCTCCGCTATGGCGGCGCGGATCACTTCTGCATGCGAGAGGCCGCGGACTGCCTTCTGGAATTCATTCCGCCACCTGCGGCGATTCATTGGGTCCTGCGAGTCGCTCAGAATCCCCGCCTTCTCGTAGTCGTCTAAGGTAAATATCCTGCGCGGACGCTGCCGGATCGCGAAGGTGGGCCGGCTTACGACGGGCGGCACCAGTCCCTCAAACCGGCTACCGTCAATTGGCAGCTCAGTCTCGAGAATGGGCCGGTCGTGATTGATCACCGTGCCTTTCTGCGCGGCAATCGTACCCATTGCAGTTTGAGCTTGGGCTGGGGGCATCTCGCCGATGCAACAGAAGCCCTCCCCTTGCCGCTTTACCCAGAGGCGGGAGTCCGGGTTCAGAACCAGATCCTCGGTCCGGCCATCCGCCAGTGCCCGCAGGACAGTTTCTCCGAGCTCACGCCTGAGCTTTGCGTCTAGCCGCGCCGATTGGCCACGGTCGTTGAGGGAAAGCGGGGGCGCTGTCTGAGCGAGCATTTTAAACTCCAGTCTTGACTATTGCACAGCTAGATTGTACAAGCTAGCTATGACGATGATTATTCCCGAACTTCCAACGAACGTCAAGGGGGAAATATGAAAACCCGCACGCTGCTAGCAGTCGAACAGCAAATTGCCGCCATGGGTTGCGAGGTTTACGAAATCGGACTCTTCAAGCCGCACGCGCATGGCTCTGATTCTAAGGAGCCTGAGATGCTCCCGCGAACTTGGGACAGCACCACTCTTCTCAAGTCTGTTCCGTGGCTTCGCTACCAGAACTCGCAAGGCCGCAATATCTATATCCGACCGAAGGGCGAACACCACCTCAGCATGGTTGATGACCTGACCGCAGATGCAGTCAAGCGGATGAAAGCGGAGGGCTTTGCACCGGCATTGGTCGTCGAAACATCATCAGGCAACTTCCAAGCCTGGGTCAACCATGGGGAAATCTTGCCCCAGCGGCTCTCTACTCTGGCCGCCCGCGCGATTGCAGAGAAGTTCGATGGGGATCGAGGTGCGGCCGATTGGCGTCACTTCGGGCGGCTCGCTGGCTTCACCAATCGAAAGCAAAAGTACCAAGGGTCGAACGGCGACTTCCCATTTGTGAAGATCGTTGGGAACCAGCGGGCCACTACGTACTCCGAAGCTCGAGTGTTCTTGGCCGACATAAGGAAGTTGTCCGCCGAACGGGAAGCGGAAGCAGCCAGACCGCTCATGGTGATATCAGATCGTCGGCTGCTGTCGATTGATGATTTTCGCGCCAATCCGACTTATGCCGGCGACGGCAATCGAATTGACCTTGCGTATGCCATATACGCCCTGTCCCATGGAGTGGATGCGAGTTCGGTCACCCAGGCAATTCACAGTCGCGAACTTCTCAAGAAGGGTTCTGAGGCGCGTCAGGCGGACTACAGCGCTAGGACGATTGCGAAAGCCCGAGCTCGGATCGAGAATGGCCGCTAGATCAGGATGAAGGGGTATCCGCGCCCCACATCAAAAGAGGCTCTTCAAGATAAGTCTGGTCGCGGTCGTAGACGCGGATTCCCCATATGGGACTCCCAAGCCCGTCGAGAAGTTGGTTTACGCGGTGTCTCCAGTCAGACCCCGCTGGGTATAAATCGCAAGACTCTTTGCCATCGGTCCCGACGATTGCAAGCCGAATAGTGGAGGGGTCATCTTCATTCGCGGATTGCATCGTCAACGTACCACCGATTCCCATTCCCGAGCCACCACCAAAATTGCGTTGAAGCGGGCGTCCGTCCCTTGGCCAGGACACTCCAGTGATAGTCAACCATCGGGGCGCGGGCACACCAACGAGACTCAGAAACCGGCGTACTGCCTTCTCGGCCTCCTCAGCCGCAAGATCTGCGTCATCCTTCCGAGGGAAACGCCCGCCGCCGGCACCGAGGTGAGCAAAGGGATGTCGCTCCATCTGGATCAGGAGCCAGTCGTCCCATGGTGGCGCCTTATGGTCGATTGGCGTTATCGAAGGGCTACGTTGTGCGAGTTTTCTATTGAGATTGCCCCAGAATCCAGGCGACAACTGCTGGGATTTGTCTAGCGGATCTAGCCCCAGAGCCAAGTGGCAAGCCAGTTCAAAGCAGGACCAGGCCGTCTGCACTGTCCACCTAGTTGCTAGGCCCTCCATCCAACGCTCAGTGCTCTCATGGGCCATATGGCGAGATAGAAGCAGATCGCCCCATGCCTGAAAAAGCGGAATGAATGGTGTCTCCTGAGGATCACTCAGGCGTAAATAAGGTAGCCGCACCCATTAAGGTTACTAGCACGCACTCTGCAGATTCACCGCGCCAAGCGTCCCGCAACTCTCACGCACTCATTCCAGAACCGGCGCATTACTCGTGTCTCCGCGACTTTGAATTTGTCCGATTGAGCATCCGGCCTGACCCGATCATGATGGCAGGTCATTCGGTTCTCTGCCTAAACGACGCTAAGTTCTGGTCGTCTCTAGATTCGGAGCTTCGGCTGAGACGCAGGCGCTTCGCGCCTCTCGGCATTGAACGACTATGTATGCTGAAGCGCACGCCGAACCAGCGCAACAGACGGCCAGCCCGTAATCGATTGCTCGTCTTGGTAGATCCTGCATCCGAGCCCATATCCGCGTTCGTCCGCCTCGGAGCCCTCAAGGTCGCGGCCATCAATGCGAACTGTCGGTGATCCAATCAAGCGCTTCGTCTGCGCATCAGCTTCATTTTCGATTGGCACAAGCGCGACATCCTCTGTTATCCCCTCAAGGCGCAACGCCTCCTGGACGTTGTTGGCGGCCTCAAGGTACGACGGACATCCACCAAAATAAAAGAGCTCAATCTTCATCACTTGCCGTCTTTCAGTTTGGCAACATAACCGAGCTGCCCGATCGCAGCAATCAATTTCTCAGCGGACGTCTTTGCCGGGTCGAAGCTGATCTTGGCTGTAGCCTTTTCATAGTTCACTTCCGCAGTCAGAACCCCTTTCTCTCTACCCAAAGTTGCTTTCAGGCCAGAGGCGCAAGCGGCACACGTCATCCCTTCAATCTTGAAGGTCGCGACTGATTTCCCGACTCCGTCCTGCGCGGCTAGAGCGGTTGAGTCAGGATCGACCCGCCCGCCGACGTATGCAGTCGACAATTGTGGAACAGCTGCAAGCAGAGCGACTGCTGCTATTGATGTGAGAAGCAATGTTGTTGACATATATCCATTCGCAGAAGTTGGCACGCACTCTCCCCCGGCGCAGGCGGTCTTGCGTTGACTTCGAATTCGAAGGAGAATTGCTGAGCCCAGGAGGAGAGCGGTCACTCCCAAAAGATAGGGACGAAGATTTTCAAACAAGCCCGCCGCACCGAAGGCGCCTAGGCCAAGAGCCGCCGCAACCACAGGACCGATGCAGCAAAGCGAAGCCCCGAATGCAGCCAGAATCGACGCCAAGGTAAGGGATTTTTCTTTCATCTCACTCTTCCTTCTTCGTCCAGAGCATCGAGGATTGGGCAGTCGCCAACAGGTCCGTCATCTGAACATTCATTCGCAAGCTTCACAAGGACGCGCCGCATGGATTGCAGCGAGCGGATCTTTTCGTTGAGCGATTCAACCTTCGCCAAAGCTTGGTCGCGAACATTGGCGCAGCTGGCGTTCTTGCTCACCCGAAGTTCCAAAAGTTCCTTGATCTCAGTTAACGAAAAGCCGAGTTCTTGAGCGCGCTTCACAAAACGGACACGCCGAACCGTGTCTTCCGAGTACAAACGGTAGTTTGATTCATTGCGTGATGGCTTACCGATAACGTCTTGGCGCTCGTAATAACGCAACGTATCGACGTTCACTCCCGCGTGCTCAGCGACTTTTCCAATGGTCAAGCCCACCATGCCCTCATCATAGACCCTAGACCTAGGTCCAGGGTCAAGCAAAAACTTTTGGGATTGCCGATCGGTGTGGCTGCGGAGTCGCTTTTGCCGCGCAGCGTATCAGGCTCTGAGCGTAGACTCGAGAAAACGGATTACGTAAGCGTGTCCGCCAGGGTGGGCATTTGGGCACTCGCCTGACCGGTGACGAGCCCAGTCAAGGGGTGTACCGTGGTGCTCTGGGTCCTTTGCCGAAACATCAGCTCCCAGCGACACCAGATGGCGGGCGGCCGTGGCCTTTGCCTCCCAAGCCGCCCAATGGAGTGCGGTGCCTCCGTTGATGAGCTGATTTAGGGGGACGCCAGCCGCATGGAGTTCGTCGATGACCTCGAGCCGGTCGCAGACTGCCGCGGCTCGGAGCGCGGCGGCGCGTTCGTTGCTATCTGCATTGGACTCAAGCATTCCGTCGATCTTGCCGGTCCCAGCAGCTTCCGCGAATGAGCGAATCCTTGCTCCGGCGGCGACTAGAAGGTCAACGATTTCTACAGCTCCGAACTCGATGGCGTGAGCGAGCGGTGTGCCGTTCTCTACCGCATGCCCGATGGCCTCAAGGTTCGCACCTGAATCAACGAGCGTTCGCGCCACTGTGACCTCGTTATAGCTGGCGGCCGTGATGAGCAAGGTCTCTTCATCAGACGGATCGCCGTCAACAGGAGCACCCGCGTCGAGCAACATCCGCGTCATCTCACCCGCTCGCCCGTGCTTTACAAAACCGTTGAACCGCGCTTGAGCCAGATACGAGATGGGCTGACACGGGCCGATCTGGCAGGGAACCCCCCAGGCGTGGGTCCGCCCGGCAATCGTCAAATCCTCGGTGATAAGGCGCGAAAGCGCAGCCAAATCGCCTTCGTCGAGTGCCCTGCGAAGAATCACCGAATTCGACATGTCCTCAGGGTATCAATCGAGGCAAGGCCGTCTAACCTTGGAGTTCAAGGCGTCGATTCGTTCAGGGATCATTTGACATCGCCGGTAAATATCAGCCTCACGTCCCTGCATCTCCCCTCGCCTTCCGTCCATGATCGGGCACCGCTTCGCTTGACGGCTATCGCCTGGCCGCGCCCGGCGCTCGGCTACGTTCTGCTTTGTCGGCTCCCCCCGCCGGATTGAGCCCTGCGGGTTCGTTCGCTATCGCTCTCCACAATCCGCCCGGTCCCCCCAACAATGCACTTCGCCTCACCGCTTCGCTCTTGGGAGCGGCCCCGCTCGCTTTTGGGTGCCCCGATCAAGAGACGGCGGCAGAAGGAGAAAGCAAATGAACAACGTGATTCTGATCGGTTACCTCGGCAACGACGCCGAAACCCGTAAAACTCGCAACGACTCGACTCTCACCAACCTATCGCTGGCCACGCAGCGCACCTGGAAGGACCGCGAATCCGGCGAACGGCAATCGCAAACCACCTGGCATCGCCTCGTCATCTTCGGCCGCCTGGCTGAATACGCCGCCACTCTCACCAAGGGCGCTCATCTCCAGATCACGGGCGAACTCAACACCCGCGAATACACCGCCAAGGACGGCGTCAAGAAGTCCATCACCGAGATCCGGGTCCAGCGCATCAACCGCCTCGACCGTTCGGCGAAGCAGGAGGTGGCCGCGTAAGCGGCCAATCCGGCTATGAATAACCGAGACCAAATCATCCTTGATCATCTTCCCCAAGTGGAATTGCTCGCCCGTAGACTTCATCGGCGTTGCCCGCAGGTCGAGCTCGACGACCTCATCTCCGCCGGTACCGTCGGCTTGATCCAGGCCGTGGATCGCTTCGATCCCTCCAGGAATCTCAAGCTGAAGACTCTCGCCGAGCACCGCATCAACGGAGCTCTTCTCGACTACCTCCGTAGAGTGGACCCGCTACCTCGCACAATCCGCCACTTTCAGAAACGTCGTGATTCAATCTTGGCTGGCTACGCCGAAGCGGATCGTCCGGCTCAAAGCCAGATCGCTGAAATGCTCGGCCTGACGGAGCGGAAGTTCGTGCAGATGAGCCGCGCCGTAACCGCCTCTGAGGTCCTCCGATTCGACGACATGCCGGACTTCATCCGCAGGAGAGTCGCTTGAGGCTCTTCTTTGAGGCGGAGCACTCGCTCCGCCTCACCATTGAGGCTATCGGTGAACTGCCATGGCCAGTGCAAGCACCGAAACCAAAGCAATGACGACAAACCCGATCGCGCAGAATGCTCCGTAGAACAGCAATACGGCCCAGCGAGTGAATGCCTCCCCCATCCCCAGATAGACCCAAAGCCAATTTTGAAATTTCATATCAACCTCCCAGCAATAAGTCCAAGTGCGAAAGCAGCTAGTGCGGTCACGGCAAAACGCATCCACTGCGCGTGCGTACCGGAAGCACCGCCTTTGCCATTCCGAGCAATTTCCCGAGCCAAGGCCGTGCCGACACCTTTCTGAAGCCTCTCCCCGGCCGCCTCGAATTCACTAGCTGCCCTGCGTATCTCATCGGCTACTTCGTGGACCGCGTCCTCAAGCATCAACCGGTTCAGCGTCACGATCACCATGGCCGGATCGTTGATGTCCAACTTCACCCCATGGCGTGCGATGGCCTCAGCCATCAGTCGATTGATGTCCATAGCGCTATTGAAATGCCAGTCCGTCCAACTGGTCGAAGAGCTCCCGTTGCATCACTTTGAGCCGTTGCCGCATCATGATCGGGAACCCAGCCGAATCGATGGCTTCCTGTAACGTGAGCTTTCGGGTGATCACATCCTCAACGTCTCGGCCGAAGGTGTCTTGATTGCGGCGCGGAATCACGACGGACCCGAGGACCCGGCTGGCATTCTCCTGATAGACCGGCATCTCATGCAATTGGCGTCCTTCACGCTCAACTCGCCCGAAATACTCATTGATCCACAGGACGATGTTCTGATCAGCGGACGTTTGAGCGAGCCGGGCGAAACCGCTGAGGGTGTCCGCAAGCGCCTGCCCACCTGTGATTACGCAGTGCACGTAGAGTTTTCGGCGAGATTCCTTCAGAAGCGCCATAGCGTTGTTCTCCAACATGTAGTTCCAGAGCGGAATGAACGTCGAAGCTCCGTTGTCCACGATGAAGGTTCCCGGTTGCGTAAGCAGGTTCTCCATGAGCCCGTCGAACGCCCGCTGATCAATCGAACCCTCTCGGAGCAATTCCAACCTCTCAACTTCAAGCTCCCGATACTGCGAGAACGTCTGGTTCACAGGGTCGGTGTCGATACATCGAACGGGAATGCTCCGACGGTGGCGAAAATACTGGGCAAGGAGCGAAGCGACCAGACTCTTCCCGACTCCCCCTTTTCCTTGAAGCGAGAAATGAATCTCGCCATCCATCTCTGTCCCATTCGCTCTAGTTGAAGCCATCTTTTGTCTCCTCATTTCTTTCCAAACAGTTCGTCGTCCGACATCGTCCCCGAGTAGTCAAAGCCAGGGCGGCTTTGAACGATCCGGCGCAGGTTGCCAAGCGGATCGTTCGCGACCACCGGACCAGACTTGTTTTCTCCGGCAATCTGGCGCGCGGTTGTCTGATGAGTGGGCGCAGAGCTCTTCAAATTCGCGATCGCCCAGCACAGGGTCGAATACGGTATCCGCAAACCGTCAGCGTTAAGCCGAGCCTGCACCGCCCGGACAGTGTGGCCCGCTTCAAGGCAGGCTCGAATGGAAGGCCACAGGTAACGAATCAATCCAATCCGGCGAGCTGGCACTTCGGTGGCCAATTCGGCCAGTTGCGGAAGTTCATGGGGCTTTGGCATCAAGATCACGTCTTCTAAAGAAGTACAGCAAGTTCTGAAGAAATACAAGCTAGCTTGTACAAGTTCCAAGAGATTCTAAGGAGTTCTAACGGTTTCCAAGCTGCTCCAGGTTCCAGCGCCGCAAACAACAGCAATGCAGCATAAGAGGGTGATAGTGGAACATAAAGGGGGATGTGGGAGGGTCGCCGATATTACTTGATTAAACAGCTCAATATCAATAAGATGGCTGTATTGGACAAGCTAGCCTGTCCTATAGGAGTGTCCCACATGGCAAAAACGCAACCCTTCAATATCGTTTTCGAGCCAGATCAGCTTGCCGCCGCAAAGAGAGGCGCCAAGGCGCGTGGGTTCGGTTCGCTCTCGGCTTACGTTAGAGCCGTGATCGAGCAAGACCTGCAACACGGCTCGCAACAGGACCAGCTCGAATCAACAGTTGCGGCGAGCATCGATCGGATGTCCAAGGAAGTTCGCCGGCTCCACAATGCCAACCAGGCGCTCTTCGCGCTAACCGATAGCCTGGTGCGGCTATTCCTCACCTGCACGCCGGAGCCCCCGCCGGATGCGCTCGATGCGACTAAACGCCGAGCCAAGCTTCGGTATGACCGATTCATGCTTTCGGTCGCCCAGAACATGACGGGAGATTCGAAGTCGGCTCTGCTGGATGTCCTAAAGGGAGCTTCCGATGTCTGAGGAAGCCACAATCAAGCTCCGGCCGCGCAAACCGAGATTCGTACGGGACGAAAGCAAGTCTTGGTCCAGCGCGTTCAAGGGCTTGATGCGGATCGCTCGCATGACGAGCAGCCGAAGCGAATCGTCTGGGGCCAAGTCGATGGCCCGTCCTCGAAAACCGCACAAGCAGCGATGCGCGATCCGGGTCACCTACTCGCCGAATCAGGTGCGGGGTCAGTGGGCTGCCCACGGCCGATACATCGCCCGCGAGAGTGCGAACAGCGCTGGAGTTGGATTCTCCAGTACGGGGGGCGACGTTGCTTTATCAGCCACTCTCGGCGAGTGGCAAAAGGCGGGTGACCCGCGAATGTTCAAGATGATTGTCTCGCCGGAGTTCGGAGAGCGTCTCGACTTGAAGAAGCATACGCGCGAGCTGATGACGCGGCTCGCACAGGAACTTGGCACAGAACTGCACTGGGTCGCCGTGGCCCACTTCAACACCGGCCATCCGCACGTCCATGTGGCGCTCCGCGGTGTGACTGCACTCGGCAATCTCCGTTTGCCCCGCGAGGTCATCAAACATTCAATTCGCGGCCATGCCGAAGATATTTGCACTGAGCAACTGGGATTCCGCACTGTGGGCGACGCCATTGAATCCGAACGGCGCGAAGTCAGCGCTCTCCACCTAACCAATTTAGATAGAGATATCCGGAAGCGAATGATCATGAACCCGCAAGGATCGGGTGAACTTCGACTTCCTACAATCGACGGCACAGGCCTGAGCCAAGTACACATCCATCATCTCGCCGCGCGCCTTCATTTCCTCGCCAAGCTGGATCTTGCTGAGGCTCACTCCCAAGGCCGCTGGCGAATTGGTCAAGATTTTCACGAAAAGCTGAGAGCCCTGCAACGCTGCAACGACCGTCAGCGAAATCACTTCGATCAGACCCGTCGATCCAAAAGCGGCGCTGAGGCAACGCGCGATACCGGGCCTGGCGCGAAGAGGCGGTAGCTGGCTTGGCGGAATCAATGAAGAGTGCTGGATAGCCAATTCAACAATTGCAGGGTCCCAAGGTGGCGTCCCGAGCCTCCCGCAGGGCATCGGTGACATACTCAACCAATTCGCTCAGCGTCGACAGCTTCGCCAGGCAGGCAGGATTTGCGTCTCGGCACAGGACAAACGAGAGCGTTACGGCATACAAAGATCGAGTCATCAACATGGCGGGAGTCCAGAGGCCGTGCTCTGATGGTCCAGCAAGAAGCGCTCCGTCCGCCAACTCGCTCGGTAGGCCGTCGTTGTCCTGAATCCCCTTCCACGTCGGATGAACCACATGGCTAGCCGCCCGATAGAAAATCTCAAGCGAACCCAGCCCAACATCCTCCGCAATGTCTTTGAACCCGAGGCGGCCTTTGGTCGGGTATGCCCCCTTGGCCCATCCATGCCCCCCGCTGAAATCGGGCCCGTATATTAGCAAGAGTTGCGCCTTGAGTCTTTCCAACATCTCGCGCTCCGCTTGGGTGAGTCCCTCCCCGCCGGACGCCTTGAGCAAGTCGTCAACGGCGGGCGTATCTTCCCAATCCTTGATGTGCGAATGACGCAGATAGCGCACTGCTGTCTGTTGTCCTTGCTTTTTGATGAACATCGAATAGGCAGCCACCTCATGCAGCGAACGCCACCGAGCATTTGCACCCCTCCCATATCCGCTTTCCAAGAGCGAGAGAATTTCGCTCGCCACCAGACAACCGGATGCGTGCAAATGCATCAAAGCGAAGAAAACCGAGTCGCTTGATTCTTTGGCAGCGTCATACTCCGCGCTCAGGAATTCCCCGCCGAGTTCTCGACACGCGTGGAGCAGCCCTGCGAGAAGGCTCAGCGAGTCGCCCCACCCTACGCGGATCAGAAGCTGCGCGTCTTTTGCAAGCTGGCGCTCAGCCCTTACGAATTTCGGCAGTTCTTTGAGAAGTGAACCGCCCCGGGATTGCCGGAGGCTCAAACACTTGAGAAGGTGGAGCAATGAGCCAAGTAAAGGCGAAGCAGTTTTCCCGCGAGGTCAAGGACCGTGCGGTGCGGATGGTTCTGGAGCACGAGAAGGATCATCCGTCGCGGTGGGCAACGGTTGTTTCGATGGCCTCCAAGATCGGATGCAGCGCAGCAACGCTGCATGAATGGGTGAAGCGGTCTGAGATCGATAGCGGAACCCGAGCAGGTGTGCCAACAGAAGTGGCGGAGAAGATGAAGGCGATGGAGCGGGAGATCCGGGAGTTGCGGCAAGCCAACGAGATCTTGCGTAAAGCGTCGGCGTATTTTGCGATGGCGGAGCTCGACCGCCGGTCCAAGCCATGATCGGCTTTATCGAAGAACAGGGGAAAGAGCATGGGGTCGAGCCGATCTGCCGGGTGTTGCCGATCGCCCCATCGACGTACCACGAGCATGCGGCGCGCCAGCGGGATCCGGAGAAGATGCCGGAGCGCACCAGGCGCGATGAAGCGTTGAAGATCGAGTTGAAGCGTGTGTTCGACAGCAACTTCGGAGTCTACGGAGCGCGCAAGGCATGGTGGCAACTGCTGCGCGAAGGCTTCCGTGTTGCTCGATGCACGGTGGAGCGATTGATGCGGGAAATGGGCCTAAAAGGGGCGATTCGAGGTCGGACGATCCGCACAACCATCTCTGATAAAGGTATGCCGTGCCCGCTCGATCACGTGAACCGGCAGTTCCATGCGCCAGCACCGAACCGGCTGTGGTTGTCCGACTTTACATACGTGGCAACCTGGACCGGCTTCGTCTATGTGGCATTCGTCATTGATGCGTATGCACGCAAGATCGTCGGCTGGCGGGTGAGCCGGACGGCGCATGCCGGCTTTGTCTTAGATGCGTTAGAACAGGCCTTGCACGAACGCAGACCGGTCGAAGGCAATCGCCTTGTCCACCACTCCGATCGTGGCAGCCAATACGTCTCCATCAGATACACGGAGCGGCTAAAAGCTGCGGGCATTGAGCCATCGGTGGGCAGTGTTGGTGACTCCTACGACAACGCTCTCGCCGAGACGGTGAACGGTCTGTACAAAGCGGAGCTGATCCATCGACGTGGACCCTGGCGATCGTTCGAAGCGGTCGAGTTCGCTACGCTCGAATGGGTCGACTGGTTCAACAACCGACGTCTGATGGGTCCAATCGGCAACATCCCGCCGGTGGAAGCGGAGAACCGTTACTACGCCTCGCTGGACTGCCCGGCGAAGGCCGCGTAACTCAAACCAAACTGCCTCCGGAATAACCGGGGCGGTTCAAAGCTTCGCCAGTTCGGCGGATCCATTCCTAGGCTGTGGCGTGGTCATTCGCCTTGAATTGTAATCTCCGACGCACCTCAGCGTAGCCGGCATCTGTTCTTGCCAGCCCATTGCGACGACCTCTCGCTCACTTGACAACTAGGGCAACTGAGGGCATACTGCAACCAGGCTAGCTTGTACAAGCTAGATATGACTATGGAAGACTTAACCCCGACAATCGCCAACAACGACCAGGAAGTCGCGCCCGAAGAGGAAAGCGGCATCGCTCCAATCCTCGGCTCTGGCTTCGAAGACGAGCAACCCGAAACCGAATTCGACGAAAGGATCTGACGCATGGCAAACGACTCGAATCCCAATGAAGCCCCGGTCAAAAGGGACTTTCGCAAAGAAGTCACCGATCAGATCATTGAAATGTTGGAGAAGGGGACTGCGCCGTGGCAGAAGCCGTGGGAGCCAGGATCACTTCAACTCCCGTTCAATCCCACCACGGAGAAGAACTATCGAGGTGGAAATGCCCTCCACTTGATGGCCGTCGGAACTCGCAAGGGCTTTGATGATCCCCGCTGGCTTACCTACAAGCAAGCCGCCGCAAACGGCTGGCAGGTTCGTGCTGGCGAGAAGGGCACCCAGATTGAATTCTGGCAATTTGGCGAAGAAGCCAAGAAAGGGCAAGCTCCGGAAGGGAGCCCCGACCGCGATCTTGGCAACAGCGACTACCGGGGACCGCTCCGCCGCGCCTTCACGGTCTTCAATGCCAAGCAGATCGACGGGATTTCTACGTATGTCCCTAAGGAGCGCGCCGATTGGGAAGTAGCCGAAACAGGTGACTCGATTCTTCGGAACTCTGGAGCCAAGATCGTCCACGATCAAAACGACCGGGCGTTTTACAGCCGATCTGCCGATCGAATTCATCTTCCCCCGGACGCTGCGTTCAAATCGGCCGCCGATTATTACGGAACGGCACTTCATGAGTTGGCGCACTGGAGCGGTCATCCAGAACGGCTCAATCGTCAGACCCTCAACGAAAGCTACCGCTTCGGCGACGCGAACTACGCAAAGGAGGAACTCCGTGCCGAGCTGGCAAGCGTCTTCCTTGCCGCCGAACGGGGTATTCCTCACAACCCCGAGCAGCACGCGGCTTACGTCCATTCATGGATCAAAGCGCTCAGTGAGGACAAGAATGAGATCTTTCGTGCCGCTAAAGACGCTCATCGAGCGGCCGACTACCTGCTGGATCTTGAGCGGGGAAAGCAACTGCGGACCGAGACGTCGGAGCACGTAGCCTCCTTCGAGCGCGGAGCTGGGGCAGTTGCAATCACCGAGAAGGAGACCGCAACCGAGCATCGGGAGCCGGTGGGTTCAAGGGGCGTGGCGAAGATCGAAGTCGAGAAGATTCTGGATGGAGAAGTAGACGGCCGACGCCCTCCAAGCGAACAAGCGATCAAGGAGTCCTTCACTGCTGCTGAGGAAGCAGTCCGTAAAGTCATGGGCGAGAAGGTGAGAACGTATCCAGCCGATACCGATTCCGGGAAGTATCGCGGCGAAGTGCTCGGCGAGACCGAACATCATCTCTTCCAGAGGGTCAGTCCTAAGAGCGCGGTAGCCCATGAGAAACACCTACTACCCGGCCCGCCTCCCCTAGCCGAAAACGTTCTGATCTCCTACTCCAACCAGGTAGCTCAACTCAAGCCGAACCAGGAACGCCAGAGATCGCACGTGTTTGCGCGCTAAGAAGCATCCATGCCCAGCGAACCGAAGGTTTACCGAACACCTGCCGATCCCGGCTTCGTCGGAGGTTACAACTGGACAGCTATGCTGACCGGTCTCGCTCTGCTAGCGGTAGTGAATGTAGCTGCCACGCAGTTCGTCGCATTCCAGTTCCACTATCAAGCCGCGCTCGGATCGCCGTTGTTCATCCACGGCGGGCACGCCATCTACCAGCCCACCGCTTGGGCCTTCTGGCTCCTCCAGCACAGCAACACTACCAATCTTCAGGTGAAGCAGCCACTGCTGGCGGGAGCATTGATGGTTGTCGTCGGGTCGGCTGTCACGGTGCTGATCGTCTATGGACTTAACCTTCGCCGCGCCCGCAGCCTATCAGCAAATACCGAGGATCTGCATGGTTCTGCGCGTTGGGCTAGCGTTGCGGACATAAGAGTCACCGGGCTTCTGGATTCCAAACAAGGAGTCTACGTTGGTGGATGGCTCAATCCCTCCACCCGGCGCCTTCACTACCTACGGCACAACGGCCCTGAACACGTCCTCGCTTTTGCTCCCACTCGCAGCGGAAAGGGCATCGGCCTGGTAATTCCCACATTGCTGGCTTGGTCCGAATCCGCGGTCGTTTACGACATCAAGGGTGAGAATTGGGCGAGGACCGCGGGCTTTCGGGTGAAAGCAGGCCATCTCTGCTTTAAATTCTCCCCGGTCGAGGTCTCGAATGGTTCCCGCTTCAATCCCCTTGCTGAAGTGCGGATCGGAACGCCACGCGACGTGTCCGACGCCCAAAACGTCGCCGACATGATTGTCCGCACCGGCGAAGATAGCCCGATGGAACGCTACTGGCAGGATGCGGCGGCATCCATCACGACCGGCATGATCCTCCATGTTTGCTACTCAGCGGCTGCAGCCGGGCGAGAGGCAAGTTTGGGTGATTTGGCCGCGACGTTTACCAAGCCAGGCCAGAGCTTCCGCGACACCCTGAACGAACTGGAAAACTTCCCACATGATCCACAACGAACCCATCAATGGACGACGCCCGATGGGGAGCGAACCACTACTCACCCTGTGGTTCGCGAGAAGGTGCGTGAAATGCTCGATAAGGAGGACAAAGACTTCTCCGGCGTCTTGTCCACCGCCAAAACCGCGCTTACTCTCTATAGCGACCCTCTCGTTGCGAAGAACACGGCCGCCAGTGACTTCACCATCAACGATCTGGTCAACCACACGCGGCCTGTCTCGCTTTACCTGGTCGTGCCACCCTCCGACAAGATCCGCCTTCGCCCATTGATTCGGCTAATCTTCACGATGATCGTAAACCGGCTTACGGAGCGGATGGACTTCCAAGGTGTTGCCCAAAAGCGCAACCGCCACCGGCTCCTGTTCATGGTTGACGAGTTTCCGTCGCTCAAGCGGATGGAGATCTTCGCGGACGCGCTGTCATACATGGCTGGCTACGGCTTGAAGGCATACCTCATCACGCAGGACATTCGGCAGATTGTCGATGAGTACGGTCCAAACGAGAGCATCGTTTCCAACTGCCACGTCCGCGTTGCCTATGCCCCGAACCAGTTCGACACAGCCGAACTTCTTTCGAAGATGACTGGGACCAAGACAATCCAAAAAGCCACATTCAACTTCTCCGGCTCGCGGTTGGCGCCTATCGCAAACCACATGAGCGCGACGGTGGATCAAGTCGAGCGTCCTCTTGTAACTCCGGATGAAGTGATGCGGCTGAAGCCCCCGAAGAAGACTGGGGAAGGTTCCAACGAACGCATCGTTGCACCCGGCGACATGCTCATTTTCGTCAGCGGCCACCACCCGATTTACGGCACCCAGATTCTCTACTTCACCGACCCCGTCCTGAAGCACCGTGCCGAGATTCCTCCGCCAACCAAATTTCTGGCGATTGGCGAGGCGGGAATCGAACCACAACTGCCTCCGGATCGAACTAGAAACGTTATCAGTCGTGCTGAGTTCGTTCCTCAATCGCCGATGGAGGCCGCTTTTCTAGCCGAACTGAACGGAGTTGTTCCGACGAAGCCAGGCTTCATTGAGCAACTCGACTTGGATCTTCACGAAGAAAGGAAGGACTGAAATGCAAAAGAACCGCATCGAGTTGGCGGGCTACCTCGCCGACAAGCCCCAAGTTCGTTATATGCCATCGGGAACGCCGGTCGCAAACGTCCGGATGGCCGAAGGGTATCGGTATACCGACCGCAACAATCAATCTCAAGAACACACCAACTGGCACAGCCTGGTCTTCTACGGCGACCTTGCCGATATCGCCGCAACGTACGAGAAGGGAGAAAACATCTTCGTCGAAGGCACCCTCCAAACACGAAAGTTCACTCCAAAAGACGGCAGTCAAAGGACCGTCTACGAAATCATCGCCCGAAGCGTTTACCTAATCGCGAAGCCTCGAACGACCAAAGAGGCACCCGCTGACAATACGCCTCAGCGTGAAGGCGCTTCTGGCGCGCCTGTTAACGGTGTCGAGGAGGTCGAGGTCGATGCTTCCGTTTGGCCGTCATAAGTATCTTGTCCTGACCGTTGGCACTGCCCTATGCGCCATCGCAACCCTCTCAGCGGCAGCCGTAGCCTTTGGTATTCGCGTCAACACGAGCTACAGCCTGCCACTGGGTCTATACACAACGACATCCGACGAAACGGCTGAACTGATCGAGTTTTGTCCGGCGGAGCCATTCGCATCCGAATCCGCCTCGCGAAGCTACCGCACTCCGGGATTCGCTTGCCCGGATGGCGCGGTCCCGCTCTTGAAGCCCATCGTGGCGCGCCCCGGCGATCTTGTGGTCGTGAGTCCGGAGGGCATCAGCGTCAATGGTTACCTTTTACCCAAAACCTATCCAGTCGCGCATGACGCTGGTGGCCGGCCACTCAGGGCTTGGCCGAATGGCCTATACGGAGTCGCCCAAGGCACCGTCTGGGTCGCATCAAGCTACAACGCGGGCAGCTACGACTCGCGCTACATGGGTCCAATTCACACCAGTCAAATCCGCCGGAGGCTCCGTCCATTATGGTTACTTCATGGCTAATGAGTCTCGTTACGGCAGCGCTTATCGGCGCGTTAGCCTGGCGAGGACCAATTCTCGCGTTGGTGCTTCCCATCGCCGTCCCGTGGCTCATCTTTCACCAACAAACCCGCCTAAATGCGACAGCAGTGGCGCTTGCCTATTTCTCAGCCGCATCGGCCCCGGCGATTGCAGTGACAGAAGCGTTTGCACCTGGCACTGTCCTGCATGGCTGGCTTATCTGGCTGCTCGCTTCAGCTATTCTTTCGTTGCCGTGGGCGCTGCTATGGAGTGCGCGCTCTGCCCAGTGGATTTGGCGATGCCCGTTGGCGTTGGCTGTATGCGCCGTGCCTCCAGTCGGCTTGATTTGCTGGGCTTCTCCGCTGCTTTCGGCGGGCTTGCTGTTTCCTGGAACTGGACTGGTAGGCGTGGCGGCAACCGCTTTCGTGCCGGTGGTCTGGCCGGTCCGACCCCTTCTTCTGACGGCCACTATGCTGCTTGCAAACCTCCTCTATCGCCCGACTCTTCCGACCACTGCCATTGAGCCGCTCAACACGAAGGACTCGGCGGACCTATTCCAAAAGGAGGAAGCGGCTCGAACAGCGATCGATTCCTCCCACTCCGCGCTCGTGGTTCTCCCCGAGGGCGCGGTTCGTCGCTGGACGGAAGCTACGGAAGTATTCTGGGCACCGACGATTGAACATCTCCAAGCCACCCACCGGATTGCTCTGGTCGGTGTAGGCCTACCGATCGCGCACTCGAAAGAGTTCCAAAATGCAGTCCTCGTGATCGGCGACGAGCGTCGGCAGGTTCTCACGCAACGAATCCCGATCCCAGTCGGCATGTGGAAGCCCTTCGGACCCTCTGATGGAGTCCCCCTCAACCTGACTGGACCAGGAATCATTCACGTCGGGAGAGAGCGCCTCGCCATTCTTATTTGTTACGAGCAACTGCTCATTTGGCCTGTCCTTCAATCTGCCTTTGAAAAGCCGAGTCTCCTCGTAGGCGTCTCGAATGCCGCATGGACTCGACAAACCAATATTCCCGCCGTACAGGAAGCCTGCCTCTTCGCTTGGTCTCGCCTGTTCGGCATTCCATTTATCTCGGCCGTGAACTCATAAGGTACATCGCAATGCAAGACACGATCAAAGAAGAATCGATTCTGACCATCAAGGACATCGCCGAAGTTCTGCGATGCTCGAAAACCCACGTATGCAATGTCATGGCCGGCAAAGTGCCAGGCGTTCCTCAACTCGCCCACATCGCGTTGGGTAGAAGGAAGCTTGTCCGGCGCGAATGGCTGAATCAATGGTTGGAAGCGAGCAAGAGTCGATGCTAGTCTGGCGGACAGGTCAGGATTTTGCGCTGCGGACGCAGGGAATCAGGAGATTCAATGCGACGTAAGCGATTCATGAAAGGTAGCCTCCGTCAACGCAGACACGGCCGGGCCAAACTCTGGCTGGCGCAGTGGTGGGAGGACGGATCACGCAGGACCAAGGTGCTGGGAAAATGCTCAGAATTCACAAAAGGACAGGCCGAAGCCATGCTGGCCTCGATCCTCCAACCTCTCAACGACATGGCGGGAAAGAAGACAATTCGCCCATTCACATTCCAAGAGTTCGTCGAGGAAGTTTACCTGCCGGTTTGCCGACGGAAATGGAAGGAGTCCACCCGCTCGACAACGGAGAACAGGATAAGTCTGCACCTCGTCGGCGAGTTCGGAACGCGGCGAATTGCGGATATGAACCGCGATCAGATGCAAACGTACCTCGACAGGATGGCAGCGACTCACTCCCACAGCGTCGTTGCTCATCTTCGCTGGGATCTCAGCGGCATCTTCAAGATGGCCATGAGCGATGGAGCCGTCGATCTGAATCCGACACTGGGACTCTACACACCCGCCTGTAAGGTCGGAAAGGAGAAGCGTGTTCTCGCCAAAGAGGACATCAAGAAAGCGCTGGAGGTTCTTGGATTGAGGGAACGCCTGATGTTCAGAATGGCCCTGTTTGATGGCATGCGTCCTGGAGAGATCCTGGCAATCCGTCTGGGCAAAATCGGTGACGATTCAGTTCTGATCGACCAACGCGTCTACCGGGGAACAATGGACAGCCCGAAGGGCCGGAAGGGCAAACGAACATCCCGAGTCGTAGCTTTATCGCCGGGGACCAAGGAGGATCTGCAGGAGTGGCGAAAGCAGTTTGAGGGACGCTCACCAGAAGCGTTTCTCTTTCCCTCGGAAGTGGCGGTCACGACCGTCAGCCGAGACAACATATGGCGTCGGAACCTGGAACCGAAACTCGCGACGATCGGGCTTGAGTGGGCGAATTTTCAAGTGCTTCGCCGCACGAATGCCAGTCTGTCGCGCAAGGCAAAGATCGATGACAAGGTGTCCGCAGATCAACGCGGGCATGGCCTTGGAGTCAGTCTGGAAGTCTACTCGGTCAGCGATCTTCAGCAGAAGATCGAAGCAGTAAAGAGACTAGAATCCGAGGTGATCCTGTGATCTCTTGGGGAGCCGTTAAAACACTAACGGAGTAATCGGAGTACAACGTGGAACTCGGTGGCCTGCAAGTTGTTGAAAAGATGGAGCGGGAGATGGGATTCGAACCCACGACGTCCAGCTTGGGAAGCTGACATTCTACCACTGAATTACTCCCGCTCATGGGAGGACTATCACTAAGCTACCACCATCTCCCGCTCCGCACAATCAGGGGGTACGCCAGGGGGGCAGTAGAGTGGTAAGTGCCTTTTTCTTCTAAGACTTTCCGGCAGGAATCCGATGGATGGAGGGTTCGGTTTAACAATCTCCATGCGTCTCTTATCCATCGGTTCGGGTCTGCCAATTGCCGCGACGGTTCATCACGATGAGCCTTGGCTGGCGTTGGAGCAAATGTCTTTACAGGAGTTCGATGTGGTGTTGGTCGGACAGGTTGAGTCTGACGAGGTGTTGCTGCGGGAATTGCTGTTGAGAGACCGGCAACTGCCGGTCGTGTTTCTGATGGAGCCGGGCTCCCCGGCGGAACTGCTGGAGCGGGCGGGGCGGCTGCTGCGGCAGGGGGCGGCACGGGTGCTGCCGAAGACGATCGGCGGAGACGAATTGCGGCGGGAGTTGCGGCAATGGGCGCGGACAAGGCCCGTGTTGCCGGCGGAGGGATGGCGGCGGACGCTGGTGGGGAGCGGGCCGGCGATGACGAAGATTGCGGATCTAATCCGACTGGTGGGGCCGCGCCGGGCGACGGTGCTGGTGACCGGCGAGTCCGGGACGGGTAAGGAAATGGCCGCGCGGGCGCTCCATCTGGCGAGCACGCGCGCGGCGCAATCTTTTGTGGCTATCAACTGCAACGCGATCCCGCGCGAACTGCTCGAAGCTGAACTGTTCGGGCACGTGAAGGGTTCATTTACCGGGGCGACGCAGGACCGTGTGGGCCGCTTTGAACAGGCGCAGGGGGGCACGCTGTTCCTGGACGAGATCGGCGACCTGCCGCTCGATCTGCAGACCAAGCTGTTGCGGGTGCTGCAGGAGCGCGAGTTTGAACGTGTGGGCAGTTCGAAGACGATGAAGGCCGACGTGCGCGTGATCGCAGCCACCAATGCCGACCTGCCGGCGCGCATTCGCGAGGGCCGCTTCCGCGAGGACTTGTATTACCGGCTGAATGTGGTGCCGCTCGAGATGCCCGCGCTCCGGAATCGTCCAGAAGACCTGCCGGCGCTGGTGCGGCACTTCGTGAGCAAGATCTGCCAGATGGAAGGGTTACCGGAGAAGGCGGTGCCGCGCGAAACGCTCGACTATCTGGCCGGCTATTCGTGGCCAGGCAATGTGCGGCAGTTGGAGAATGCAGTGGAGATGGCGATTGCGCTGAGTGGCGAGCGGGAGAGTCTGCTGGCGGCGGACTTCGCTTTACCGCTGCCGTCGCAACTGCGGCCCGCGGCGGTGCCGGGTGTGCCGGTGCTCTCGATTCCGGAAGAGGGGCTCGACTTCGAGCGGCTGGTGGGGAGCTTTGAACTGGGGCTGTTGCAGCAGGCGCTGCAGCGGACGGGCGGGAACAAGAAGCAGGCGGCGGATATTTTGCGGCTGAAGCGGACGACGATGAATGCGAAGCTGAAGTCGCTTTCGGCCGCATAGACGAAACGAACCCGGGAGTTATTGATAAAAAAGGACTTAAGTGCTTTTTCGGGCCCTCATGCGGGACTCGAGGGCCGCCAGCAGACGCGACTTCAACTTATCGGGGATCGCCTGGGCTTCGCAATCGCGGTAGACCTTGATCGTCTTTTTGGTGGTATCGGCGACCACCCAGCAGTTCGGACATTCCTTCAGGTGCTGATCGAGTTCCGCACGAACGTTCGGGGCGGTGGAATCGTCCAGGTATTCGCTCAGTTCCTTGAGAAAGTCTTTACAAGAAAGCAAACTCGTTGCCCCCCTTTCGCCGGAAGAATCGGGTGAGCTTCTCACGCAATTGAAGCCGGGCGCGAAGCAGGCGGCTCTTCACCGCCGGAATGGAGATGCCGAGCGCTTCGGCGGTCTCTTCGGTGGACAGGTCTTCGATGTCCCGTAGAACGAAGACACTGCGGAAGATGGGGGCGAGGCTCTCGACGGACTTGTCGAGAATGCCGCGCAGCTCTTCCTGGGTGTACTGCTGTTCGGGATTGTCTTCCCAAACGGCGATTTCGCGAGGAACCATATCTTCGCCGGTATCGACCTGCTCGTCGAGCGAAACCAGTTTATCGCTCTTTCGCTTGCGCAGCTTCATGAGCGACTCATTGACCGCGATGCGGACGATCCAGGTGTAGAACTTGCTGTTGCCCTGGAAGTTATCGAGGTGGGTGTAGGCCTTCAGGAACGCTTCCTGAAGCACGTCCTCCGCGTCCTCGTCATTCTGGGTGATGTTCTTGGCGAGCCGGTAGATCTTGCGTTCATACCGGTTGAGGAGTTCGGTAAAGGCGGTGTCATCGCCGGCTTTTGCCCGGGCGATGAGCGCTCCTTCGTCGAACGTCTCGGCGATTTCTGCCATAGCTATTTCAGGATAACAGTCGCGTCAAGCGTCTCGCGCAAGCCTCGGGCTCCGTTACTCCCCAAGATCCAACGCAAACTTCAACGCGCGCTGAATCGCGGACAGGGCACCGGGTGGGAGCGTGCCGAGCTTTCGTTCAAGCCGCACTGTGGGTACGGAGCCTAACCCTTGTACATTCGCCACCGATTGGTGATCGAGAAACGGGAGACGCGGGAGAACGACCTCATATGCGCTTTGACGGTTCTGCGTGGTCAGCGGGACGAACAGCACCAAGGCCCGCGGGGCATGGGTGTCGGCGCGTGAAACGATGACCACGGGCCGCGTTTTGGCGGCGAGCCCCAGGTCGACGAGCCAAACCTCACCGGGTCGGGGATTCATCGAGCAGGTCCAAGACTTCCTGCTCACAGAGGCGGGAGCGCATTAAGTCGAGAATGTCCTCGTCGGCGAGCTCAATCATCTCCGCGACTCGTTCGCGGACTTCCGCCGCCGTCTCCGGCTTCCAGGTACGCAGTCTTGTATCGAGCTTTTCGGCTAGGGCGTCCATCAGCATCCTCTCCCTCAGTCTACGCCGTCATCGTCCAACAAGCCATGGGTTGCGTGAGGGGACTCTTGCTCCAACGCCCAGAACCAGAGCTCCTTGAGGCTGAGTCCGGGAGGGGCGGGGTGGCCCAGGAAGCGGAAGGCGGCGGCGAGGGTGGTGGGGTCGCCGTCGAGGGGGACCGGATGGGCCTTGGACTGCTTGCTGAGCTTCTGGCCGAGTTCGTCGGTGACGAGGGGCACGTGGAGATAGCGTGGGCGCGGCAGGCCCAGGCACTCCTGCAGATAGATCTGGCGGGCCGTGGAGGTGAGAAGGTCTTCGCCGCGGACGATGTCGGTGATGTGCTGGGCTCCATCGTCGACGACGACGGCTAGCTGGTAGGCCCAGAGGCCGTCGGCGCGTTTGAGAACGAAGTCGCCGGTGGTGTGGGTGAGATTCTCGTGCCGGGGGCCGAGCCGGCGGTCTTCCCAGGCGATGTCGCGATCGGGGACGCGGAGCCGGCGGGAGCGGGGGGCGCGGCCTGGCGCCAGACCAGGGCGGCAGGTGCCCGGGTAATACTCACGGTTCCCCAGTTCGCTGCGCGTGCAGCCGCAGGGATAAACGAGGTCGCCGAGTTGGGCGAGAGCGGCGGCATAGGCTTCGTCGCGCTGGCTTTGGTAAAGAACGGTCTCGTCCCAATGGAGGCCGTAGGCTTCGAGGCAGCGGAGGATGCGATCGGCGGCTCCGGGGACCGTGCGCGGGCCATCGATGTCTTCGATGCGGACCAGCCATTGGCCACCGGCGCGGCGGGCGTCAAGGTAGCTGGCGACGGCGGCGACCAGGCTGCCGAAATGGAGATCGCCGGTGGGGGACGGCGCGAAGCGTCCGCGATAAGTTGACACGCGGAAGTAGTGTCGCATGGAACTCCGGCGGGCAGCGGCACATCTAAACGATCGTGCGTCGAACTTTTTTACTGTCTCTCTGTGTGTTCGTAGCCAACGGGTTGGCGGGTGCCGGCGAACGGCCGGATCTGCCTCATTTCTTTGAAGTTGAGCCGGGGATCTACCGCGGGGCGCAGCCCCGGGAGCGGGATTTCGCCGAGTTGAAGAGGATGGGTGTGGCCACCGTGTTGAGCCTGCGTAGCTCGGGCGAAGGCGTCGAAAAAGAACGCAAGATCGTCGCAGGTCTCGGGATGCGCTTTGTGAACGTGCCCTTGCGCGGCTATCAGACGCCGTCGCACGAGAACATCGACCTGGCTGTCGCGGAGCTGGAAGCCGCTAAGAAGACCGGGAAGCCGGTCTTTGTGCACTGCAAGCTGGGCAAGGACCGCACCGGGACGGTGGTGGCCTGCTACCGCATGAAGACGGCGGCCTGGAAGGCGGATCAGGCGCTGACGGAGGCCAAGTCCAAGGGCATGAGCCGCCGGCAGTGGAAGATGCAGAAGTATGTGCTGGCTTATCCGGACCGCGCGCCGGCAGTGGCGGCGGCGGGGGCGACGGACGCTGCCGGGACGGCGACGGCGGATGCCCGTTAGTTGGCGGGCACCGCGACGGTGATGTTGCGGAACTTCAGGCCGCCGGTGTGATCGCCCTGGATGTAGAACGGGCCGGGTTCGGCTTCGTTGCCATTGAGGGCGCCCCCGGTGGGGCCTTCGATTTCTTTCTTGTCGATGGTGGTGACGCCGTTGCGAACCACGGTGAGCGTGCGCCCGACGAGCGTGACGTCAAACACTTCCCAGGTGCCCGGCTGGCGCGGCAGGTCGCCTTGCGGAGTGATGCGGCCGTAGATGGAGCCGATGCGGCGCTCCGGCGGATTGGCGGTCAGCGGCTCGTACTCGATTTGAACTTCGTAGCGGCCGCGCAGGTAAAAGCCGCTGTTGGCGTGGTCGGGGCCGTTGACTTCGAAGTGGAGCTTGAAGTCGTTGAAGCTCTGGCGGGTGCGCAAATTCGCGCCTTTGGCACGGTTCAAGAGCATGCCGTCTTCCACGACCCAGTTGTTGGCGGCGGCGCCGATGGGTTCCCAGCCGGTGAGGTCGCGGCCATTGAAGAGCGGGATGGGCTTGGCCCAGGCTTTGGGCATGGGCCGGTCCAGCTTCGGAGCGCGGTGGCCTTCGAGGGCGATGGTCTCGGTGCCGCGGATCTGCTTGCCAGTGAGTTTGTCGCCGCTCGCGTCCAACTCCCACACCGAGCGGACTTTGTCGGTGGACTTGCCCAGCGTGAGCGCCAGGTGGTTGCCGGCGGCCTTAATGTCCTGTAACTGATAGACGTTGCCGCCGGTGGGCTGATACCAGACTTCGAGCTGTCCGCCCTTTTCGGTGATGCCGAGCCAACTGGCCCGTTGACCCAGATTGAAGTTCCAGCGGCCGACAAAGGGGCTGGCGGCAAACAAGCTGGAGGCGGCCAGCAGCGGAAGAACAAGGCGGAACATGGGGAAATTATGACAGCTAACTCACCAGAACGGAGCTAGGGAGCGGCGAGGAAACGCAGGGGCAAGTCGGCGCACTGAGTAATGCCGATGCGGGGCGTCACGCGGATGTCGGCGGGTGGGGCGCCGGGGCGGATGAGGAGCGGGCCGCGGGTGAAGTCGACGCCATTGTGGGCGCGGGTGATGCCGAGGGCGAGGGTGAGTTTGCCGGGTCCGTTGGCGAGATGGCGATGGTGGTGGCGTCGCTCGCGCATGAGTTCGAGGCCGGTGAGCGGTTCCAACGCCCGGATGAGGACGCAGCCGGGGGTACCGTCGGGTTCGGCGACGACATTGAGACATTCATACATGCCATAGATCAGATAGACGTAAGCATGGCCGGGCGGGCCGAAGATGACGCGCGTGCGTTCCGTGAGGCCGCGGGCGGAATGGGCGGCGAGATCGCCCACGCCCAGGTAGGCTTCGGTTTCGATGATGCGGCCGCTGGTTTCCCCATGCACCAGGATCTGGCCCAGCAAGCCGCGGGCGACTTCGACCGTGGGGCGGGCGTAGAAAGATCGAGGGAGGGGCCGCATGGGAATTACACTGTTGATTATCGAATGCGGCTCTTTACCGGATTATCGCTGGCCTACGAGGTGCGGCGAAACATCGAACTGCTGTACCAGTCGTTGCAGCCGCTGGCTCCGATTGCGTGGTCGCCGGCGGCGAACCTGCACATCACCACCAAGTTTATCGGCGAGTGGCCGGCGGAGCGTTTAGAGGAGCTGAAGGCGACGCTGCGGGCGATACCGCGCGCCGGAAGTTTTCCGCTGGCGGTGGATGGCTTTGGCTGGTTCCCGACGCCGCATCATCCGCGGCATCTGTTCGCGGCAGTGCGGGCGCCGGAGGCTTTAGGAGCTCTGGCGGCGGGGACGGCGGAAGCTGTGGCCGCGATCGGTGTTCCGGTAGAGGACCGGCCGTATCGCCCGCATGTGACGCTAGCGCGCGTGAAGGACGCGAGCGTCGATCTGACGCCGGTGAAGCAGTTCATCGCGCAGTTGCCGTCCACTGATTTTGGCCGCATGACGGTGACGAGCTTTAAGCTCTACGAGAGCCGGGCCGGCTCTTACACCGTCCTCGAGGATTTCCCGCTATGATGCCGCTTCTCTCGTTGCTGGCTGCCTACCTGTTGGGCGGCATTCCGTTTGGCTATCTGCTGGTGCGCTGGCGCACCGGCGGCGATGTGCGCGATCAGGGGAGCGGTAACATCGGGGCGACGAACGTGGCGCGGACGACGGGCAAGACGCTGGGGATTCTGACGCTGGTGCTGGACATTGCAAAGGGCGCGGTGGCGGTGTGGCTGGCGGATTGGGCCAGCGGTGGCGATCCGCTGTGGATGTCGCTGGCGGCGCTGGCGGTGATTGCGGGCCATGCGTTTCCGGTCTTCCTGAAGTTTCAGGGCGGCAAGGCGGTGGCGAGTTTTGTGGGGGCTTTCTTGTATTTGACGCCCGGGCCGCTGGGGGCGGTGGTGATCGTGTTTGCGGCCGTGGTGGCGGTGACGCGTTATGTGTCGCTGGCTTCGATGGTGGGGGCGCTGCTGTTCCCGCTGGCGTGCTGGCTGCTGGTGCAGCCGCCGTGGCCGGTGTTGATCGCGGCGGTGGTGGGCGGAGCGTTCATCATCTGGCGGCATCGTTCGAATTGGGAACGGTTGCGGGCGGGACGGGAGAACCGTTTCTCGTTTGCGAAGCGCTGATGAGCACGCTGAAGGTGGTGGGCGCGGGCAGTTGGGGGACGGCGCTCGCGATTTGTCTGGCGCCGCGGTTTGAGCGAGTGGAGCTGTGGGCGCGCGATGCGGAACTGGTCCGCCAGATGACGTCGCAACGCGAGAATCCGCGGTATTTGGCGGGGTTCCGGCTGCCGGAGGCGGTGGTGCCCACTACGACGCTCGACGGGGCGGCGGATTTTGTCCTGAACGTGGTGCCGTCGCAGCATACGCGCGAGGTGTTCGGGCGAGCGCGGTTGGTGGGGCGGTTCGTTTCGGCGAGCAAGGGCATCGAGAAGGGCAGCCTGAAGCGCGTCTCCGAGGTGATGCAGGAAGTGACCGGGCAGCCGGCGGCGGTCCTTTCCGGACCGTCGTTCGCGAAAGAAGTCGCGCGCGGCGAACCGGCCGCCATGGTGGTGGCCGGGGCTGGCGCAGCGGCTGTGCAGGAGGCGTTTTCGACGCCTTTGTTTCGCCTTTACACGAGTCCGGACCCGTTGGGCGTGGAGATCGGGGCGTCGCTCAAGAACGTGATTGCGATTGCGGCGGGCGTGGTGCAGGGGTTGGGGTTGGGGTCCAACACGCGGGCGGCGTTGATCGCGCGAGGTTTGGCAGAAATTACACGTTTAGCGGTGGCGATGGGCGCCGAGGCCAAAACTTTATCGGGACTGGCGGGTTTAGGGGATCTGGTCCTGACCTGTACAGGCGATTTGAGCCGCAATCGGAGGGTCGGCATTGAACTTGCCCAGGGCCGGAAGTTGTCCGATATCCTGAAGGAGATGGGCATGGTGGCGGAAGGGGTCGATACGACGTCGGCCGCCTTGGAGTTGGCCAGCCGTTACGCGGTGGAGATGCCGATTGCGGCTCAGGTGGCGGCGCTTTTACGGGCGGAACAGAGTTCGGAAGAGGCAATTCGGAACTTGATGGTGCGCAGTTTGAAAAGTGAGTAGGTGACCCTGCTTAACAAAAATCCGCAACCTTCGGCCAGGGCTGGGGTTAATCAAGGCATGAGCGTAGCCGCGGCCATCGAACACGACGCCCAACTCATGCTCCGTGTCCGGGATGGTGACACGGCTTCCTTTGCCCTGCTGCTCGAGCGGCACCGCGCCCCGGTGATCCACTTCGTCTACCGCATGATTCAGAATCAGGCCGTGGCCGAGGAATTGGCTCAGGAAGTGTTTCTGCGGGTGTATCGTTCGCGCGCCACCTACGAGCCGACAGCGAAGTTCACCACTTGGCTGTTCCGCATCACGACGCACCTGGCGCTCAACTGGATTCGCGATCAGAAGAACGAGCGCCGTCAGCATAGCCTCGATTCGGAAGCGCCGGAAGGCACCGCGCCGCTGCAGGTGGCCGACGTCGGGCCGAACGTGGAGCAGAGCATGCTGCGCACGGCGCGCCTGGAAGAGATTCGCCGCGCGATTACGTCACTGCCGGATAAGCAACGGGCGGCGGTGATGATGCACAAGTACGTAGAGATGGATTACAGCCAGATCGCGGCTGTGCTGCAGTGTTCGGAATCGGCGGTGAAGTCCTTGCTGTTTCGCGCGTATGAGTCTTTGCGGGCGAAGCTGGCCCACATGAACCGCGGCGTCGCCGGCTGATGGTGGCAAAATATTCATGAAGGAGGGAAAAGCCATGAACTGTCCGATGCAAAGCGGGGAACACGCGGAGATCCTCCTGGATTATTTCGCTCGCGCGCTGCCGGCCGATACGCTGGCGCGGATGGACGAGCACGTGGCGATGTGCCCTTCGTGCCGGGAGCAACTGTCGGCCCAGCAGCAGGTGTGGGCAGCGCTCGATGAGTTTGACGCTGCGGAGTTGACGGTGTCGGCGGACTTCGACCGTCGCTTGTATGCGCGGATTGAAGCCGAGCACAAGGATCCGCTGTGGGTGCGGTTGTGGCGCGGCTGGTTCCAGAGCGGGCAGCCCGGGGCGTGGCGCCCGGCGCTCTCGATGGGGTTGGCCGGCGTCGCCGTGATCACGTTTCTGTTAGTGCGTTTGCCCAATAGCCAGCCGGAGGTAAGCGAACTCAGCCAGCAGCCGGCGATCGCGACCTCGGCGGTGACCGAGCAGGTGGAAGCACCGCCGGTGAAAACGGCGACGGTGGACAAGGTGGACGTCGAAGGTTTGGAGACGGTGCTCGAGGATCTGGAGATGCTGCAGGTGTTGGCGGCGCCCGCGCCGGCCGGCACCAGCGCGCTGTAAGAAGTTTTCGATGTTGTTGCGCAGTTCCATGATCGGTCTGTTGAGCTGTGGCCTGTTAGGCGCGGCTTGGGCGCAGGTGCCGGCGAAGGGTCCGGGACCGCGGATCGGCATTAAGGGTCCGGGGGGACGGTTGGGGCTGCCTGGCATTGGGCCCAAGGGTCGTGGCCCGGGTCCGGGCGGCCCCCCACCGCCGGAGATGATGGATCGCTGGCGCGAGATGAGCGCCGACGAGCGTCAGCAGATGGTGGATCGGCTGCCTCCCGATCGCCGGGATACGTTCCGGCGGCGCATGGAGATGTGGGAGAACATGCGGCCGGAAGAGCGCAAAGGCATGCGCGACCGCATTGACCGTTTCCGCGATCTGCCGCCGGAGCAGCAGAAGAGCGCCCGCCAGGCGTTTCGCCAGTTCAACCGTCTGCCGGCGGAACGGCGCACCGAGATGCGCAAAGAGATGATGTCGCTGCGCGGCATGACCGAAGAAGAGCGCGCGGCGCGCTTCAACTCCGAAGAGTTCAAGAGCAAGTTCGACGGCCGCGAACGCGGCATGATGCAGGACTTGACGGCCGCACTTCCCGAATAGCAATCGCCGCCTTTTTGGCAGATAATCGTAGGGCTATGACCAACGATACCCTCGGACGGCGTGATTGGATCCGGCTGACGGCGGCCGGCATGACGGCAGCTTCCTACAGCAAAGTGCTCGGGGCGAACGAGCGCGTGAACGTGGGCCTGATTGGCGCCGGGGCGCGCGGTCAGGGTGTGATGGGCGTGTTCCAGCGGTCCGGACGCGTGGACGTGAAGGCGGTCTGCGACGTGTTTGCCGAGCGCGTGGACGAGGCGCAAACCAAGTTCACCGGGGCGAAGGGCTTTAGCGACCATCGCAAAGTGTTGGAGACCAAAGAGCTCGACGCGGTGCTGATCGCGACGCCGGATCATTGGCATGCGGGCGTGGCCGTAGATGCGCTCAATGCGGGTAAGGACGTCTACGTCGAGAAGCCGCTGACGCTCAAGATCGAAGAAGGTCCGATCATCGTGAAGGCCGCGCGCGTGAACAATCGCGTGTGCCAGGTGGGCATGCAGCAGCGCAGCGGCTCACATTATCTCGAAGCGAAAGAGAAGTATTTCAAGACGGGCAAGCTGGGCAAGATTACGCTGGCGCGCACGTGGTGGCATGGCAATACGTATCACTTGTTGAAGGCGCCGCCGCGGATGCAGACGCAGCCCTCGAACCTGGACTGGGCGCGCTTCCTGGGTCCGGTGAAGTGGCGTGACTACGATCCGCAGCAGTTCTGGAGCTTCCGTTCGTATCTCGATTTCGGCGGCGGCCAAGTGACTGACCTGTTCACGCACTGGATCGACGTGGTGCATATGTTCATGGACCAGGACAATCCGATCGCGGCGGTGGCGTCGGGCGGCATCTATCACTACAAGGACGGCCGCACGGCTCCGGACACGATCACGGTGCTGCTGGAGTATCCGCAGGAGTGGACGGCGACGTTCGAGGCGACGCTCGCTCCGGGCGTGCGCGGCGCGGCGATCGAAATGTGCGGCACCGAAGGCAAGCTGTGGATCTCGCGCGGCAAGTACGAATACTATCCGAAGGGCAGCGACAAGCCCACGGAAGTGGTGGAATACAAGGGCGACGCGACCACGGAGCATGTGGCCAACTTCCTGGACTGCGTGAAGTCGCGCAAGAGGCCGAACGGCGACGTCTGGATCGGCCACCGTTCGGCGCAGGCTTCGCACCTGGGCAACATCGCTTATGTGGAGAAGCGGCGTTTGCGGTTCGATCCGCAGCGCGAAGAGATCCTGCCGCTTTAAGTGCAACTGCCTCACGCACTCCGCGCGGCGCTGGACCGGGAAGGCGACAGCGCCGGCTTGGCGGAACTGTCGGCCGCCTCAGAGCGGCTGACGGCAGCCTACCGGGCGGGGAAGCCGCCGAAGCTGAATTCGAATGTCGATCGCGTGGCGTACGCCGTGGTGCGTATGCCGGCGACGTATGCCGCGGTGCGGGCGGCGCTGTCTCAGTACGGTGGCTCGCCGCGGACGTTGCTGGATCTGGGTTCGGGCCCGGGGACGGTGGCCTGGGCGGCCGCCGCGGAGTTTCCTACGCTCGAGTCGGCGCGGCTGGTGGAAGCCAATGCGGGGATGGTGGGGCTCGGAAAGAGTCTGGAACCGCCGTTGGCCGTCGAGTGGGTGGTGGGCGATTTGCTGCAAACGCAGCCAGCGGACCTGGTGGTGATGTCCTACTCGCTCAGCGAAACGCGCTGGCAGCCGGCGCTTGAGAAGGCTTGGGCCGCGGCGGGGATGGCGCTAGCGGTGATCGAGCCGGGGACGCCCGCGGGCTTCGCGCTGATGCGCGAAGTGCGGCAATGGCTGATTGCGCAGGGGGCGCACGTGGCGGCGCCGTGTCCGCATGACCAGGCTTGCCCGATGACGGAAGGGGATTGGTGCCACTTTGCGGCCAGGGTCGAACGGAGCAGTCTGCACCGGCGGGTGAAGGGCGGCACGATGGGGCATGAGGACGAGAAGTTCAGCTATGTGATTGCGTCGCGCGCGCCGGTGGAACGGGTGGGGGCGCGAATTATCCGGCATCCGAAGATTGAGCCGGGGCTGATTCAGTTGGAGCTGTGTACGGCGGCGGGGCTGAGGCGGGAACGGGTGAGGAAGTCAGGTCTTTACGGACGGGGGGCTTTTCGGGAGGCGCGGAAGGCGGGTTGGGGAGATCGGTGGGAGGGAAGCCGAAGCCTCCCTCCCGCGGACGATTAACGCCAGGTGACGTTCGAGAGGCCACCGATCGCGTAGGTGAAGATGGCCGCGTCGACGTTGCCGCCGGCCACCAGGGGCGCGGTGAAGCGGCCGTTGGTGGGCGAGGCCGTGGACTGCTGCAGGCCAAGGATACCGACACCGGAGAGATCCGTGATGCTGCCCGTGGACGCGGGCAACTGGCTGACGACCGAAGACGGAACCGTGAAGGTTCCGGCATTGCCGGCCGCCGTGCAAATGAACGTGACGGTGTCGAAGATGGGGTTGGTGGTAGTGCCGCCAGCGCGCACGCCGGAGCTGCCAATGATGGTGACGATGTCCGAAGCGGAGCCACCGGTCCAGTTCAGGGTGAGGGGGCTCGAGCGGATGATCGGGCTGGCGCCGAGGGTGGCCTGGTTGGTCCAGGTGATCGGCGTGGGGACGTTCAGCGTGGCCTGGAAGGCGCCCACTTCGCTACCGCCGGTGCCGCGCAGGGTGAAGCTGCCGGCCGAGATGCCGGGGCTCGAAGGCTGCGAGGGCAGGCCGGGGATGGTGATGCCACCCGTGGGGTCACCGAGCACGGCGGCGTAGCTGTTGACGCCGGGGACGGCCTTCGGCACGGCCTTGTTGGTGATGCCAGGGCCGTTGAGCGTAAGCTGCGTGCCGGCGTCGAGCAAGCGAGCGTTGCCGCCCACGACCGCGCCAGTTTGATCGGCGCGGACTTTGTAGACGGTGCAGCCGCCCGTTTGGACGAAGAGGCCAGCCGTGCTCGAGTCAGCGGCGTCGGCGATGTTCGCCAGGGTGACGGCGCTGAAGTTGCCGCCGACAGATTCACTCTTGATCGTGGTGGCGCCGATGATCGGCAGTTCCACGCGGACGGACTGCGAAGCGAGGGCGAAGGCGCCCAGGGTCAGGCTGCCGCCGGCTTCGAGGCGACGCAGGGAGTCCTGCGAATAGATCGGGTGGGTGCAGTAGCTTTCGCCGTCGCGGGCGATGGCAAGCGTGGTGGACGAACCGGTAACGGCGCCGGCAACCGACACGCGCAGGGGCACGGTGCAGCCCAGCGGGACATTCGCCGACAGGACGATGTTGATCTGGTCGAGGCCGGGGATGCCCGGCGCGCGGCCGGCATAGAGCGGCTCGATGGTGAGGTCGCCGATGAGCACGCGGACGTTGGCGGTGCCCTTCAGGTCCTGCAAGCCGGGCGGGTTGTTGTCGGGAGCCGTGATCGGGCCGAGGCCGATGCCGTAGAGCACCAGGGTCTGGCCGGGGCGGGCCGGAGCGCCGAACTGGTTGACGGTGACGGCGCCGGAGGCGGCATAGTTCTGAATCACGGCCGGGCCGGTGCCGGAACCGGCGAGCGAGATCAAGCCGAAGTTGCGGGCGACCACGGTGGCGATGAACGAGGCGCTGGTGGCGCCGTTGTAGCTGACGGTGACGTTATAGTTGCCGGGGGCGACAGTGGACTGGAGCAGGCCAGCCACCTGACCAGCCGAGGTGTACACGACGAGAGCGTCGGTGGCCGGGCCGGAACCGCTGGCCGGCGTGAACTTGATGGCGGTACCCGACAGATTGGTCTGCAGCGGGAAGGTGGGGGCGGAAACCAGGGTGGTGGGGCCCATGCCCGAACCAAAGATCACGAAAATCGAGCCCTGGGCGATATTGGGGGTGTAGTTCGCCGCATTGGCGATCCCCGTGACGCGGGGTTGAGCCCAAGCCGAACCGACTGCGACCAGACATAGGGCCGCGAGCGAAGAAAACTTCATGAAAACTCCTCCGAGAGAATGGACAGCCGTGCCGAAGATACGGTACGGCGAGTACTTCCCATTGTGCCCCTAGTACCGGAGGAGGCTCAAGAAAAATTTACGCGCGAGTGACTTATTCGGCCGCGGGCTTCTTTGGCGCGGGCTTGCGAGGGGCGAAGATATTGCGGTCCACGTCTTTCGCGTCGTAAGCGACGGTGCCAAAGCCGATCATCATCTCTTCCCAGCTTTGGTCGCCCCAGCGGACTTCGCTCTTCGGATCGGGGTTGAACTTGTTGTTGGGCGAGTTGTCGAACAGCGCGGTGCAGTTGATCACGGTACCCGCGGGCAGTACTTTGGGCTGCGCGAGGACGTAGGTGTGCTGCCAGTTGAAGTCGTAATGGGGGACGTTCAGCAGGACTTCAGTTTCGCCGGTCGGATAGACGGCTTCGTACTTGAAGGCGCTACCGCGCAGGTGCATGTGCGGCGTGAGGTTCACCAGCGTCATCTCGTTGGGCACTTCCCAGCGCGCTTTCACTTCGTGGGCGCCGGCGCCAGGCGGAATGGTGAACTTGCTGTTGGCGACGCCGACGGTGGCGAGCACCTCCTTGGGCGGCTCCTTGGCGAAGATGAGGCCGAGCTTGGTGAGGTCCGTCGCGGCCTGCCCGTTGGTGGTGTAGTGCATCTCAAACACGACGTCGGAGCCGGCTTTGACGCGGATGGCTTGGCCGGGATCGGCGGGCAGGGCGGGGACGCCGGGCGCATAGCCGGCGATCCAGGCGCGGGGGCCGTCGTCGCTTCTAGCGATCTTGACGATGGGCTGATTGCGCGGCGCGTCCTTGAGCCACTTGCTGCCGGGTTCGCGGATGTAGGCGATGACGTGGTGGACGACGGCGCGATTGCCGGGCCGGAGTTCGGCGGCGCTCACCCAGCGGTCCTCGGTGAAGTTGAGGGGCAGGATGAAGCGCGTGTACTCGACGGTGCCGGTGGCGGGGACCTGGTAGGGCTCCGGCATGGCGACGACGACTTCCGGCTGACCGATGTTCCAGCCTTCGATGAACTTGAGCGGTGCGGGAGCGTCCTTCGGATTGCCGGCCGGAGCTTTTGCTTCGGCCCAGGCGACGAGGGTGGCCTTCTCGGCGTCGGAGAGTGTCGGGTCGTTCTTAAACTTGCCGTGGAGGCCGTCGGCGCCCCAGGGCGGCATCTTTTTGCTGAGCACGGCCTGCCGGATGGCGGCGGCATACGGGCGGGTGCTCTGGTAGGTGAGGAACGACATGGGAGCAGCTTCGCCCGGGCGATGGCAGCCCTGGCAGCGGCTCTGCAGAATCGGCAAAACGTCTTTGTGGAAGGTGGGGGTCGGGGTGGCCCCGAAGGTGAGAGCAGGAGCGAACAACAAAAGGACAGGCAGCCGCATAGTGTAAGGGTAGCGCCAGTTCGTCCGGCGCTATACAATCTCATACGCTTTGAGACTGGCAATTGTTCTCTCGATTCTGACTTTTTCCCTGGCGGCGCAGGAGGAGAGTTCGCAGGCGGTGACCAACCCGTTCGACACTCCGGCGGACCGCGAGAACGGGGCCCGCATCTTTCTGTCGACATGCGCGAACTGTCATGGCCGCGATGGCAAAGGCGGGCAGGGCACGCCGGACTTCACCACCGGCGCCTTTCGCCGCGCCTCGACCGATGAGGGCCTGTTCCAGATCATCAACAAAGGCGTGCCGGGCACAACGATGCCGGCCTTTGCGCTGAATGCGCGCGAGACGTGGTCGACGCTCGCCTACATTCGCTCGCTGAGCGCGGGCAGGAAGCAGGCGGCGACGGCGAAGGGCAACCGGGCGCGCGGGGCGGAGTTGTTCGCGGCGAAGGGCTGCGCGCGATGTCATGCGGCGGAGGGGTCGGGCCCGGAGTTGACCGAGATTGGCAAGTATCAGTCGGCGGGCGAGATTCGCCGGTCGATTGTCGAGCCGGGGGCGGACGTGCCACCGCAGTATTTCCGCATGAAGGGCCGGACGAAGGCGGGCGCCGAACTGGCCGGGGTGAGGCTCAACGAGGACACCTACAGCGTGCAGTATCGCGATGCGCAGGGTCTGAAGGCGGTGATGAAGAATGACCTGGCGGCGTATGAGATCGTGCGGACGTCGCCGATGCCGGCGATGAAGCTCACCGAGAGTGAGGTGGATGATTTGGTGGCGTATCTGTTGACGGGAGGTGGGCGATGAAGCGCGCATGGTGGTGGTGTCCGCTGTTGTTGTGGGGGCAGACAGCGGCCGAATGGCCGATGTATCACGGGTCGCACCAGAGTTGGCACTATAGCGAGCTCACGCAGGTGACGCCGGCGAATGCGAAAGGTCTGGAGTTGGGTTGGGTGTATCAGGCGCGTTCGCTCGAGAAGTTCGAGACCACGCCCCTGGTGATCGGCGGCGTGATGTACATCACCGAAGCGCCGAATAACGTGGTGGCGCTGGACCCGGCGACCGGCCGTCCGTTCTGGATTTACGAGCACAAGCTTCCCGATGTGACGTATCCGTGCTGCGGCAAGATCAATCGCGGCGTGGCCTATCAGGACGGCGTGCTCTTCCATGGCACGCACGATGCGAAGGTGCTGGCGCTCGATGCGAAGACGGGCCGCAAGAAGTGGGAGACGACGCTCGCCGATCATCAGGAGGGCTACGTCTTCACGCATGCGCCGATGGTGGTGCGCGACAAAGTGCTGGTGGGTGCGGCGGGCGGCGAGTTAGGCATTCGCGGCTTTCTGGCGGCGCTTGACGTGAAGACGGGCAAGGAACTGTGGCGCTTCCAGATCATTCCGGGGCCGGGCGAGAAGGGTCATGAGACGTGGGGCGGCGATAGCTGGAAGCATGGCGGCGGGCCGATCTGGCTGACGGGGTCGTATGATCCGGAGTTGAACCTCACCTATTGGGGCACTGGCAATCCGGGGCCGGACTGGAATCCGGCGGCGCGCCCCGGCGACAACCTGTATGCGGACTCGGTGATCGCCGTCGATCCGGATACCGGCAAACTGAAGTGGCATTTTCAGTTCACGCCGCACGACGAATGGGACTTCGACGCCGTGCAGACGCCCGTCCTGGTGGATCGCGAATGGCAGGGCAAGCCGCGTAAGCTGATGTACTGGGCGAATCGCAACGGCTTCTTCTACGTCTTCGACCGCGCGACGGGCGAGTTCCTGAAGGGCACGGCGTTCGTGAAGCTGGACTGGGCGACCGGTCTGAACGATCAGGGGCGGCCCATGCTGAATCCGGGGCGCGGGCCGAGCAAGCAGGGTACGAAGACGTTTCCGGGCGTGCAAGGCGGGACGAACTGGTACGCGCCGTCCTACAGTCCGCGAACGGGCTTGTTCTATCTGACGGCGTGGGAGAACTATCACAGCACTTATTTCACCTGGAATCAGGATTACGAGAAGGGCAAGTGGTACGCGGGCGGTGGCGTGAAGGCGCCGGTGCCGCCCACGCGCCGCGAGCCGATGATGAAGCGTGGCACCGAGGACGGCTACGCGACGGTCCGCGCGCTTGATCCGGTGACGGGCAAGAAGGTCTGGGACTATCCGATGAGCGACATGAGCGAGAGCGGCCTGTTGACGACCGCGTCCGATGTGCTGTTCAGCGGCAATCGCGAGGGGCATTTCTTCGCGCTCGATGCGCGGACCGGGAAGCTGCTGTGGAACAAGTATCTGGGCGGGCAGGTGATTGCGACGCCGATCACATATCTGGTGAATGGCCGGCAGCACGTCGCGATCGCCGTGGGGACGGCGCTGTTCACGTTCCGGCTGCCGGAGTAGGGCCTACTTCGCCGGGGTCAGAACTTCGTCGTCAACCAAATGCAGTTGAACGGGGGCTGGCCGTCAAAGAAGTGCGCCCGCACGGCCTCAGTCACCGAAGTCCGCAGCTCTTCCCACGTGTCGGCCTGCGTGAAGATGTCCAACGTCAGACACTCCGCACAATAGCCGTCGTCGGCTTCCTGCGTGACTTCGAAGACCAGTTCGGACATTACAGCGACAGATGCTCGACGCGGCCGGTAGAGTCGCCGATCGTCTCGGGCTTGACGCTCATGCGGTCCAGCAGCGAGAGATAGAGGTTCGTCATCGGCGTCTTCGACTCGTACTTGATGTGACGGCCGCCCTTGAGGGTGCCGCCGCCACCGCCCGCCACCAGCACCGGCAGGTCATGGTGATCGTGACGGTTACCGTCGGAGAGGCCGGAGCCGTACACGACGATCGAATGGTCGAGCAGCGTGCCGTCGCCGTCCTGCGTCTTCTGGAGTTCGCCCAGGAAGTAGGCGAAGAGTTCCGCGTGCAGAACGTTGATCTTGGTGATCTTTTCGATCTTCTCCGGCGCGTTCAGATGGTGCGAGAGGCCGTGGTGAGCTTCGGAGACGCCGATGGAGCGATAGGTGCGGTTGGAGCCTTCGCGGCCCATCATGAGGGTCATGACGCGCGTGAGGTCGGTGCGCATGGCGACCACTTGCAGGTCGAACATGAGCTTGGCGTGCTCTTCGAAAGTGACGGGGATGCCGGCCGGCTTGTCGATGGTGGGCGTGAGGTCACGGCCACCTTCGGCCGCCTGCTTTTCGGCATCGATGATGCGGCGTTCGATTTCACGAATCGAGTAGAGGTATTCGTCGAGCTTGCGCTTGTCGGGCGCGCCCAGCGAGGGCTGAAGTTCGGAGACGCTGCCGCGGACGAAATCGAGGATGCTCTTGTCCTGGCGGGCCATGACGGCGCGCGTTTTGGGGTCGAAGTTCTCGCCATCGCCGAAGAGGCGTTCAAACACGGCGCGCGGATTCACTTCGGGCGGCAGCGGCGTGGTTTCGCTGCGCCAGGCGATCGAATTCGAATAAGCGCAGGAGTAACCGGAGTCGCAGTTGCCGACCATGCCGGAGCTTTCGAGGCCGAGTTCGAGCGAGGCAAAACGGGTCTGGTTGCCGATGGCTTGCGCGGCCACCTGATCGGCCGAGGGTCCGAGGCGGATGTCGGCGCCTTCGGTCTTCTTGGGGTGCACGCCGGTGAGGAACGAAGCGGCGGCGCGGGCGTGGTCGCCGGGGCCATCGCCCAGGGCCATGCCGTTTTTATGCGCCAGGCCTGAGATCACGAGCATCTTCTCGCGATAAGCTTCGAGCGGCTTCAGCACGCGCGTCATCTCGTAGTCTTTGCCGTCGGCGACCGGGGTCCAAGCCGGCATGATGATGCCGTTGGGCACATAGCAGAACGCCAGACGGCGAGGCGCCGCGGCGGCCACTTTGCCGGTGACCTTGTTGTTGGCCGCAAAAGCCGGCGTCATGGCGTCGAGCATCGGCAGAGCGACGCCTAAGCCAAGGCCGCGCAACAGGGTCCGGCGATCAAGAGACTTACGAGTGATGAACATACTACCTCGCTAATGCAACCTTCACCGCTTTGGGCGGCACCGCACTGACTGTCGACGCGCGCCGCATTTGGAACGGCAAGCTATCGACAATACCCAGGATCAGACTCGAGAAACGATAGTCGTCGCGAGCCAAATTTCGACTAATTGATCGTACTACGGGCTTATCGGCGCGTTCGAGCCCCCGGCCCAGAGCGTACGTCAGTAACTTTTCGGTCAGGCAGCCGACAAACTCATCCTGCCGGCCGCGCAGCAGCGCCTTCAGGTCCGACGCGCCGTTCAACTGGGCACCATTCAACGTGCCCGACGCATCGATGGCGAACTTGCCGTCGTGCGTGCGCCACCGTCCGATGGCGTCGTAATTCTCGAGCGAGAAGCCGATGGCGTCCATCCGCGCGTGGCACGAAGCGCAAGCCGGATTCGCGCGATGCTGTTCCAACTGCTGCCGCATGGAAGCCGTGGCGCCGATCTCTTCGGTCTTGAGTTCGGGGACGTTCGGCGGCGGCGGGGGCGGCGGCGCGGCGAGGAAATTCTCCAGGATCCACTTCCCGCGAATCACCGGTGAGGTGCGGGTCGGATAAGAGGAGATTGTCAGAATGCTGGCCTGGGTGAGCAGGCCGCTGCGCTGATTGCCCGTGAGCGCCACGCGCCGGAAGCGCGAGCCTTCCACGCCGGGGATGCCGTAATACTTGGCGAGCCGTTCGTTCAGGTAGGTGAACGGACCATCCAGGAAATCGAGCACGCTGCGGTCTTCGCGCAGCACGGCTTCGAAGAAGAGTTCGGTTTCGCGGCCCATGCTCTCGCGGAGTTCGGCGTCGAACTCGGGGAACTTATCGGGGTCCGGCTTCCATTGCGCGAGATTGCGCAGATGCAGCCATTGGCCGGCGAAGTTGGTGACCAGCGCCTTCGAGCGGCTATCGGCCAGCATGCGTTTCACCTGGGCGTGCAGGGTTTCGGGCTGATGGAGCTTGTTCTGCGTGGCGAGCGTCAGCAGTTCGTCGTCCGGAATGCTGCTCCAAAGGAAGAAGGAGAGGCGCGAAGCGAGGTCGAGGTCCGTGACCCGCTCGACGGGCACTTCGCCCACTTTGGTCGGGGTGCCGGCGCGCTCCATGCGGAACAGGAAGTTGGGCGAAACCAGCATCGACTTGAGCGCCAGTTGGATGCCGGCTTCGAAGTTGCCGGCGGCGTCGGTACGGCCCATGCGGTAGAAGCGCATCAGGGCGGCGGTTTCAGTCGCGGTGACCGGGCGGCGATAGGCACGGCGGGCGAGCGAAGTCAGAATCGTCTGCGCGCAGGCGTCGGTCTGCACCTTGCAGGTGAAGATACGCTGACGGCTGGGCGTGTTCGGATTCGGCTTGGCGTTAAAGGGCCCGCCAATCTCGATGAAGTCGACGTTCAGGAACTTGGGCAGCGCGTCTTCGGTCTTGTAGGTTTCTTCGAGGAACGTGGCGGCCACTTCATGGCGGCCGGCGGTCACCGGCAGGCGGAACTCGAAGCGGCGCTTCTCTTCTTCCTCTTCTTCCATGCTGATGGGCGCTTCAAACAGCTTGACGCGGGCGCCGTCGAGCCGCAGGTCGAGCTGCGGCGCGGGCATCGTCTTGTCGAATTGGCCGGAGAGGCGGATGCGGATCAGGTATTCGCCTTCGGCCGGAAAGCGGTGCTTGACGATGAGGCCGCCACGCGAGCCGAACGGCAGGTCGTCGCTGATGCGCGTCTTTTGCGACTTGCGGCGGTCGGAGATGTACTTGTCGAGCGCGGGCGAGACCTTTGTCATGCCCAGGGCCTGGCGCGACACCTTGCCGGCGGCGTTCAGGTACTTCTCCATGAGCAGCGGCGGCAGGGAGAGGACGTCGGCAATATTGTCGAAGCCATAGCCGGCGTCGTCGGCCGGGAAGTCGTCGGCGGGGGTGAAGTCGACCGCGAGCAGGTCGCGGACGGCGTTATTGTACTCGGTACGGTTCAGGCGGTGTACCGTAACGCGGCCCGGATCGGGGCGCAGGCTCGCCAGCCGGTCGAGCTCGGTCTCCACCCACTTCGTGAACTTGGAGGCGACGGCGGGAGCCGGTTTCGGGAAGCCGGTGGGGGGCATTTCGCCCGTTTTCACCTTGCGGAGGATGTGTTCCCACACTTCGGCGTCGCTGGTGAGCGAAGCAGCGCTGGTGAGCTGGTCGACGGCGACACCGCCGGTCTTGTTCTTTTGGTTATGGCAGCCCTGGCAGTTCCGGGTCAAAAAGGGGCGAATGGATGACGAAAACTCGTCCGCCGCCGCTTGCGCGGGGGCGCCAGCGGGGGCTTGGGCTCCCCAGAGCGCACCGGTAATGGCAAAACTCAACAGGTAACGATTCATTGGGCTTGCACTATCTTAATAATGATGACGTCCGCTCATACGTTGCTGGTTATTCTCCTCAGTTCTATTTCTGCAAGAGGTTTGGAACTGCTTGACGCGGCTCGCGAGGGCGATTCGGCGAAGGTGAAGCAACTGCTGGGCAAGCGCCCGGCGGTGGACGAAGCTATGCCGGACGGCACCACCGCGCTCTCCTGGGCGGCGCACGAAGGGCACACCGAGGTGGTGGAACTGCTGCTTTCGGCGGGCGCGGACGTCAACAAGCGCACCGAAAACGGCGATACGGCGTTAACTCTGGCGGCCTCGCGCGGGCACGCGGCGATTGTGGCGCGGCTGATTCAGGCCGGCGCGGACGTCAATACACCGCGCTGGAACGGCGAGACGCCGCTGATGGCGGCCGTACGCGGCGGGAATGCGCAAGTGGTGGCGGCGGTGGCGAAGGCCGGGGCGAAGCTCGATACGACGGAGCCGCGGCTGGGGCAGACGGCGCTGATGTGGGCGGCCGCGGACGGTCCGGTGGACAGCATCCGGGTGCTGACGAAGGCCGGGGCGGGGCTCGATGCGAAGTCCAAGGGCGGCGCGACGGCGCTGATGCTGGCCGCGCGCCATGGCCGCACCGAAGCCGTGGCGGCTCTGCTCGAGGCCGGCGCGCAGATCGGCGAGAAGCGGCCCGACGGTCGCGATGCTTTGTTTCTGGCTGCTAATTACGGCCACGCGGCGACGGCGACCAAGCTGATCGAGGCCGGGGCGAACGTGCAGTCCTCGGACGATAAGGGCACGACGATTCTGCATCTGGCGGCGCGTAGCGGCAAGGCCGATCTGGTGACGCTGCTGATCGCCAAGGGCGCGCCGGTGAATGCGCGGCTGAAGCCGTCGCTCGATCCGTCGATGACGGCGATCCGCCGCTTTACTTACGGACGCGATGGCGCGACGCCGCTGTTCGAGGCGGCCGAGACGGGTGACGAAGCCGTGGTCCGCGCGCTGCTGAAGGGCGGGGCCGATCCGAACTTGGCCACTACCGACGGCGCGACGCCATTGCTGCCCGCGGCGTTCGGCAGTTATCCGGTGAATAATCAGCTCTTTCCGAAGCTCGCCAATGCGCAGTTGGGCGCGATCAAGGCTCTGGTGGAAGCCGGCGCGAACGTCAACGCCGCCACCGAGCGCGGCATGACGGCGTTGCATCTGGCGGCGTCGCGCGCAGGCGATGACGTGGTCCGCTACCTGGTGGAGAAGGGCGCGAAGCTCGACGCGAAGGACGCGCGCGGCAACACGCCGCAGATGACCGCCGATAGCCGCGGCGCTCGCTCGACGTCAGCGTTGTTGAAGGAACTGGCCGCCAAGCAAGCGGCCCCGGCGCCCGCCGCTCGGTAACGCCAGGCGCTTATCGCCAAGTGAGCGCGGGGGGATTGAAGGACACGATGTACTGCAGGCCGAGGACATTGCCTAAGGTGCCCGGGGCGATTTCGCTGTCGACGGCCAGATAGCCCACCTTCAGCAGATGGTCCGGCCGCGGACGGAAAGCCGCCACGAACTCATAGGTGAGGTCGCGCCCCAAGCCCGCATTGCGCCAACGCGAGCCGGCGCGGCCGGCGAAATACCAGCGGGCGTTGAGGTTGAACTTGGCTTCGCCGTAGGCCATGGTCTGGAAAAAGTACGGCATGGCGCGATAGGCATACTGGAAGCGCTGCAACTCGCCGTTCAGGTTCCAGCGGCCCCGGGCCCACTGCACGTCGACGCCGTAGCCGGTGACCGGCAGGCTCTTGGGCGTGGCCTCCTTGGGCGTGAAGAAGCGGTGCTGCCGATGCAGATACGGTCCTCGCGTGCCGGAGACGCCGATGCGGAAGCCTTGCCGGATGGTGTAGCCGGCGCCAGCGGTCCAGTTGGGGTACTGATCGCGGTCGAGCAGACTGCGCGGGTTCGAGGGCGAGGAGTTCGTGAACTGCAGACGCGCATCGACCTTGCCGAGCGTGGTGTCGATTTCCGCTCCCGGCAGGCCGTAGACGGTGACCGGGAAGTAGTAGTAGCCGTAGCCGGGCGGCAGGTCGATCAGCCAGTTGCGGGCATCGTCGTAGCGTAGAGGGAAGGAGCCGAAGGCCGAACTCAACTGCCCGACCTTCACCGTCAGCGAGCGTCCTTCGCGGACGCGCGTGTAGCCGGCGTAAGCCTGCAGGACGGCGAACTTCAGTTGGTGGCTGCGCGACGAAAGCTCTTCATAGAAATACGGCGTGGAGTGCACCTGCAGGGCCGCATAGCCGAACCAGTTGGGGCCCAGCTTGAGCGTCGGGTAGAGCGTCGCGCGGAAGCCCGTGGTCACTGAGCCGCCCGGCGACCCGGCCTGCTCCGGTCGCTTCGTTTGCGCCGTGAAGAAGGTCACCGTGCCCGGGCCGGCGATGCCGAACTGCGCTTCCTGAGCCCAGAGAAGCCCGGCGAAGGCGCTAATGCACAGGATCCAGTTCATAGGCCTTTCGTTGTTGCTCTTGCAGGTTCTGGCTGAGCTCGGCTAGCTGGAGACCGGTTTCGGCGGGGGGCGGCGTCAGGATGCCGGCCTGGAAGAGGCGCAAGAAGACTTCGACCACCGCCGGGTCAAACTGCGTGCCGGCGAAGCGCCGCAGGGTTTCCTGCGCGGCGGCCGACGGCGTGGCCTGGCGATAGGGCCGGTTGCTGGTCATGGCGTCGTAGGCGTCCACCACGTGCACAATGCGGGCGGCGAGCGGAATTTTCTCGCCGCGCAGGCCCCAGGGGTAGCCGGAGCCATCGGCGTTCTCATGATGCAGTTCGACGATCGACAGATAGTCGCGGAACTTGGCGACGCCCTCCAGGATGCGCTTGCCGATTACCGTATGGCGCTTGATGATTTCGAATTCGCCCTCGGTCAGCGGACCCGGCTTGCGCAGCACATCATCCGGGATGCCGATTTTGCCGATGTCGTGCAGGTTCGCGCCCACGCGGATGATCTCGATCTCCTGCGCGGAGAGATTCATGGCCTTGGCGATGGCCACGGCATAGTCGCTGACGCGCGAACTGTGGCCCGCCGTGTAGGGATCGCGGGCATCGAGCGTCTGGGCCATCGTCTGGGTGATTTCGAGGTAAGTCTGGTCGAGCCGCCGTTGGGATTCGGCCAACGACGCTGCCGCGAGATTGAAGGCGCGGGCCAGTTCATTCACTTCCTTCGTGCTGGACGTCTCGGGAAAGTCGCCTTGCAGCACGCCGCTGCGTTCGCTCTCGTGCAGACGATCGATCAGATCCACCAGCGGCCGCGTGACGGCGCGTGCGCCGAACAGATCCGCCAGCAGGGCCGCCGCCAGCAGGGCGCCCAACACGAGCCAGAAGCCGAAGGTCGCCGTACCAAGCAACTGACTGCTGGCCTGCTCCACCGAATGGAGCGTCCAGAGCGTGTAGCCGTCTTCGAGCAAACGACGGTCGACCGGCAGTGCCAGATAGTGCGCGCCGGCCAGTACAACGGCGCAAGGCTCCGGCGCATGGCAATGCCGGAAGCCATTCGCGGGCGCCTCGCGCGCGAGACCGACTTGCGCCGTCACTGCCTGACGCTCCACCAACACGGCCTGCCGATGGAAGCTGGCCGGATCGAACGCCTTGCCGACGATCAGCGTGCCCAGGTTCTCGGGGCCGCTGTTCACCGGCACCGTCGCGAGCTCGAGCAGACGTCCGCCCACGGGGGCCATCTGCCGGCCTTCTGGCGGCAGGCTCTCGATCGGCGTCCATTTCTTGTCGCGCCGCAGGATGCCGGCGACGGTACGGCCCCGGTCGTCACGCAGACCGACGAAGTCGGCGTCGAGCGAGGTGGCCAGTTCGAGCAGGTGATCCTGGGCGGTGAGCTTGGCGGCGGAGTTGTCGGCGGACTCGCGCGTCAGCGCCATCACGGCTTTGAGCGACGCATTCTCGGCCAAGGTCGATAGCAGGCTGAGCCGCTGGCGCCGCGCATCGAGCCGCAGATTGGTTTGTGCTTGCTGGGCGTCTGCCAAGGTCTGTTGCAAGCCGCCCCGGACGTTCTCCACAATGCCGACGCGAAACCACTGGAAACCGGCGAGCAGCGCGAGGGCGATCGGCAGGAAGCCCAGCAGAAAAAAACGCAGGGACAACGGCAGCGCGCGCTTCATCGCTGGCTGACCACCTCGGACACCGGAATCTCGAAGTCGACCACCACCGGCTGGCCCGCCTTCACTTCAATCGTGCGGCGGAAGAAGCCGGCGCTCTTATGCCACGCGGCCAGGCGATAGCGTCCCGGGGGCACTTGGGTGAGCGTGAAGGTTCCGTTCGCCGCGGGCTGCGTCACCCAGCGGTTGGGAGCAATCAGTATGGCGCCGCTCATGTTCGGGTGCAGGTGGCAGTACAACTGCACGATGCCCGCCTGGTGGAAGGTGACGCTGCGCGATTCGCCGGCGGCATAATTGCCGAGATCGAGCGGCTTGACTTTCGAGAGCGAGAAGACGTTGTGGAAGATGGGGTCCGAATTCGGAAAGCTGACGGTGGAGCCCACCGGCACGGCCACCACTTCCGGCTCAAAGCGGCGATGGTGCTGATCCATGGTGGCTGGCGTGGGCCGGCTGGGGAGATCCGGCGCGTCGAGGTACACGACCACCCGGCGCAATTCGGTTTCCAGATCGGGCGGCGGCGTGGCGACGGGAATGGCCGAAGTGCGGTCGTAGATCTGCGGCACCGAGATCCGGCGCTTAGTGAGCGTCGAGGTGACGCGCACCCGTCCCGTAATTTCTCCGACCTGCGCGTAGGCTGCAAGGGTCAAGCCGACCCCCAACGCCATCTGCAAAAACCGCATGTTGCGAGAAATATCGGCGGAATTCGCCTTTCGGCGCAGAGGCTTTCCACAATTTGGCGAAAGCCGTTCAAAATCTTGGGGTTCGCTCGCGGAAACGGCGTGATACACTCGACGGCGTTATGGGTCTGTCCGGTTCGCCAGGGGAGCGGACATCAGAGGTGCGGGGCGCGACACCGGCCGAGCTCGAGGCCGCGTTTGAGGCCATTTTGAAGAGCGAGGCCTTCTCGAAGGCCTACGCGATTCGCTCCACGCTGCGTTACTTGTGGGAGCATCGGCAGGCGCCGGTGGACGAGTATTCGATCGCCGTCCACGGGATGGGCCGGCGTCCGGATTTTGACCCCAAGGTCGATTCGGCGGTCCGCGTGACGATGGCGCGCCTGCGCGCGAAGCTCAAGGAATTCTACGAGGACGAAGGCCGTGCTTGTCCCCTGTTGCTCTGGATTCCGCGCAACGGCTTTGATCTGGAGTACCACTACACGTCTCCCACGGACTCGGCGACCCCGCCCGTTCCCGTCCCCGCGGGCCGGCCGTGGTTGGTGCCCACGCTCGCGGCCCTGTTGATCATCGCTGTGGGCGCCGCCGGCGCCTTTTATCGGCTCTCGCAAACCTCTGCGCCGGCAGCCCCCTCCGCCACCAGCGTGCCACCCTTCTGGGCCCGCTTCCTCGGAGGCAGCAAACGCGTGCTGCTCGTCCTGCCCGATACGCTCTTTCTGCAATGGCAGGATGGCCGTTTGAGCGTCGGCGATTCGTCCGTGGGCGCGTTCTCCACCTGGACGTCGTCGCCCGCGCTGAAGGATTTCGCCGCCAAGCTCGGCAACCCCACCGGCTGGAACAATTTCATCTCTATTCCCGACACGCTCGCCAACATCCGCATCGTCCAATACCTCGAAACGATCACCTCGCCCGTGCGCGTCCTCGCCACGCGGGACCTGCCCGTGGACTCGTTCCTCGAAACGAATGTCGTCCTCCTCGGGCTGCCCAGCACTTCGTATCATGTGCAAGCCCGCTCAGCGAAACTCAATTTTCAAATCGACGCTTTTGGCAAAGCGATCCGTAACCTGAAGCCCAAAGTGGGTGAGCCGGCCGTTTACGACACCGTCCCCCAGACCGGTAAGCGGATCGTCTCTCACGGGGTTCTCGCCGTCCTCTCCGGTCGGACCGAGGCCACCCGGACGCTGCTGCTGGCCGGAGCCAACACGCTTTATCTCGCCCCCATGGTCAGCTCCGTGGGTCCGCTGGCCGAACTCGACCGCGTTTGGCAGGCTTCGGGGTCGCCCAAGTACTTCGAGGCAGTGGTGGAGACGGTGACCGAGGGCGACGCCGTCCTCCGCATTCGTCTGGTGGCCTTCCGGCCCGTCGTCTAGCCTTCCTTCTAACTTCAAGTAACCACTACGTTACAGATCGTTACTGAGGCAGAGTTCTTGCGATACAGCTGCCTCCACTGCCACGATCGCCTTCGACCGCAGCCCTGTCCGCGGCCCGATTGTGGGAGGTCTATCGATGTTGTCGAGATTGGCGATCGTCTGCCTGTTCACCGGCTTGTTGCCGGCCGCGGACGTTCCACGCAAGAACCTGATCGACGAGCATATCTTCGGCAAGATGGCACGCGATGGCGTGCCGCATGCCCCGCTCGCGAGCGACTCCGAGTTCCTGCGGCGCGTCTATCTGGACCTCACCGGAAGGCTGCCCACCGTCGACCAGGCGCGAAAATTCCTGGCCGACCCGTCGCCCGACAAGCGAGACCAACTGGTGGACTCGCTCTTCCCTGCCCTGCCCACCCCCGGCTTCGGCCGCCGCACCGAGCGCCCCTTCCTCGACCGCTGGGCCTATTTCTTCTCGGACCTCTTCCGCAATAACGAAGAGCTGCGCGACGGCATCGTCGGCTTCCATGCCTTCAACTTCAAGGCGCTGGAACTGAACCTCCCCTATGACCAGTTCGTGCGCGAACTGCTCACCGCTTCCACCATCAGCACCTGGACCAATGGCCCCTCGAACTTCCTCGCGCGCCACAAAGTTGGCGAAGGCGACGGCTACTCGAGCATGAACCACGAAGACACCGCCGACGAGGTCGCCATTTCCGCCACCAAGCTCTTCCTCGGCGTCGACACGCAGTGCATCTCCTGCCATGACGGCAAAGGCCATCTCGAAAAGGTGAACCTGTGGCTCGCCCGGCATAAGCGTGCGGATGTCTGGAGACAGGCGGCCTTCTTCGGCAAGCTGCGCGTCGAGCCGATCTTCGGCCGCTTGCCGGAGTTCGTCGTCGACGACACGGCAGCCGGCTACGACCTGAAGACCAAGAGCATGCTGCGCCTGCCGCGCTACAAGACCGACATCACGCCCACCTTCCTGCTGACCGGCGAAAAGATCGCTCTGCAACCGGGCGAAAGTGAGCGCCAAGCCTTCGCCCGCCAACTGACGTCGCATCCTCAGTTCGCCCGCGCCGCCGTCAATCTCTTCTGGGCGGAGCTGATGGGCCACGGCATTGTCGACCCGCCCTTCGGCTTTGACCTTGACCGTCAGGACCCCGGTGCCAAGCTGCCCGACGGCTGGACCCTGCAGCCCACGCATCCCGAGTTGCTTGAGGCCTTGGCCGCCGGCTTCCGCGAGCATCATCATGACCTGCGCTGGCTGATGAAGCTGATCGTGAAAAGCAGCGCCTATCAGCTCTCGTCCGTCGCGCCCGCCACCTGGAAGGAGCGCCACGAAGACTACTTCGCGCGCCGGATGGTGCGTCGCCTCACCGCTGAGCAACTCTGGGACGCCATCAGCCAGACCAGTGGCCTCTTCGAGAACTTCCAGGTCCGCTACGACGACGACAAGTTCAAGTACACAATGCAGGCGCGCTTCTGCCACGACTACGAGCAGAGCCATCCGGACCTTTACCGCATGATGAAGGACTTCGGCCAAACCGTGCGCGAGGACCCGGCCACCGAGCGCTCCAGCATGATCCAGTCCGGCAATCTGCTGAACAACGAGTTGATTGCGGCCAAGGCCAAGGCTGTGAAGGGCAGCCGGCTCGAGACCTTGCTGGCCAGCGGCAAAAGCAATCGCGAAGTGATCGACGAACTGTTCCTGGCGGCGCTGAGCCGCTATCCGTCGCCGAAGGAACTCGCGGCGGCGACCAAGGCACTCGAGAAGGACCGGCAGGCTGGCGCTGAGGACTTGCTTTGGACGCTCTTCAACCGGCTCGACTTCATTTTCAATTTCTGAGGCCCTCATGAATCTCACTTCTTTGCCGACCTTGACGCGTCAGGAACTGTTGCGGCTGGGCTCGCTTTCCATCACCGGAGGCTTTCTGAACGGCCTCACCAAACCGCTGCAAGCCTGGGCCGGCGATAAGGTGACGCCGCGCGGCTCGGCCGATTGCGTCATCTTCGTGAACCTGTGCGGCAGCCCTTCGCAGATGGACACCTTTGACGTGAAGGAAGCCAAGTGGACGCCCGCCGATCTCGACATTCGCACCACGCCGTTCGGCTATCGCTGGCCGCATGGGTTGATGCCGAAGTTGCCGGGAGTGCTGCAGCATGCGGCCGTGGTGCGGTCGATGGCGGCGTGGGAAACGCTCCACACGCTCGGGCAGTTCTATCAGCAGGTGGGGCATCAATTCAACGCGGCGCGCGCCAAGGAGATGCCGTCCATCGGTTCGGTGATCGCTTACGAAACGCTCGGTAAGACGAAGGCCTCGGACTATCTGCCGCCGTTCGTTTCGATGAGCTTTCCGGCCTCGAACGTCAACGGCGCGCTGATCCGCGAAGGCTATCTCGACAGCAGCACGTCGCCGCTGGCCATCGATCTTACCCGGACGCTGAATGTGCCGTTCGTGCTGAAGCCCGCCGAGAAGCAGCGCTTCGAAAGCCGCGTGCAGTTGCTCGAGGCGATCGACGAGAGTCGCCGGCTGACGGGGCCGGGAGTGTCCAAGCGTCTGAGCGAGTGGAAGTCGCTTACCGATGGGGCGCTCAAGATGATGCGGACGCCGAAGGTGGAAGAAGTCTTTACGCTTTCGGAGACCGAGCGCGCACGTTACGGCGGCACGCCCTTTGGCGACTCCTGCCTGATCACGCGCAATATGGTGACGGCTTCGGCCGGCGTCCGCTACGTGCTGCTGAATCAGGACGGCTGGGACCATCACGGCAAGCTCTACGGGCAACAGTCGATCGGCGAGAATCCGATGGCGCGCGGCGGTTTGTATAAGAACTGTTACGAGCTCGACCGCGGCCTGGCGGCGCTGGTGGAAGACCTGGCGCGCTTGAAGACAGCCGACGGGAAGACGTCCTTTCTGGACCGCACGCTGGTGGTGGCGCTGGGTGAGTTCGGCCGCACCCCGGGCGAGCTCAACGACGTCAAAGGCCGCGACCATTGGCTCGATGTCCGCGCCGGCCTCTTCTTCGGAGGCGGCGTCAGGGGTGGCCGCGTCATCGGCCAAACCGACGAACTCGCCGGCAAGATCACCAAGTTCGATTGGAAGCTGAAGCGCCCGATTTATCCGGAAGACGTAACGGCCACCATTTATTCCGTCTTAGGCATCGATTGGACCAAGAAAATTGAAGGCGCGCCCTCGGGCCGCGTCTTCGAGTATGTCGAACCGATGTCCGGCACCACGTATCTCGGCAGCACGGAAGTGGCCGAATTATTCACTTAGCCTGTTACACCGCGTAGTTACACCAACCATTCCACGAGGAACCCAATGAGGATGCTATCCCCTGTCACCGTGCTCGGTATGCTTTGTTGCTGCCTGAGCTTGCCGCTCATGGCCCAGTCGGGCTCAGCCACGTTAAACGGCACCGTCACCGATTCGCAAGGAGCGGTGTTGCCGGGCGCCGCCGTCGTCGCCATGCACGAAACGACGAACATCGACTATCGAACCACCACCACGGAGTCCGGCGTCTTTACGATTCCGGCGTTGCCCGTGGGACCCTACCGGCTCACGGTGGAAGCTTCCGGCTTCAAGCGCGAAACGCGCGGGAGCATTCTGCTGCGCGTGTCGGACAACGTGCGCGTCGACTTCCAGATGAGTGTCGGCGCGGTGAGCGAGACCGTGGAGGTGACCGGGCAAGCCGTGCTGGTGGATTCCTCGAGCGCCACCATCAACAAAGTCGTGGAAAGTCGCCGCTTGGTAGACCTGCCGCTCAATGGCCGTAGCGCTCTCTCCATGGTGGTGCTGACGCCGAATGTGCGTTCGTCGAACGTCTCCGCGCAAGGCTTCGCGGATCGCGGCGCGAACGTCTCGTCGTTCAGTGTCAACGGCGGCCCGATGTCGTACAACAACCTCACGCTGGACGGCGCCAGTAACAACAATGCCCGGAACTATGATTCCAACGTCAATCCAGCCGTGGATGCGGTGGAAGAGTTCAAGGTGGAAAGCGGCGTGATGTCGGCGGAGAACGGCTATACGCTGGGTGGCGTGGTGAGCCTGGTGACGAAGTCCGGCACCAATGTCTTCCACGGGTCGCTGTACGAGTTCCTGCGCAACGATGCCTTCGATGCTCGCAACACCTTCGCCACGCGTAAGCCGCCACTGCGCTACAACCAGTTCGGCGGCGCCATCGGCGGGCCGATCCGCCGCGACAAGACGTTCTTCTTTGCCAACTACGAAGGCTGGATTCTGCGCAATTACTACACGGTCACCGCCACCACGCCCACCAATGCGCTGCGTTCCGGCGACTTCTCGCAATACCGCAACAATCAGGGCGCGCTGATTCCCATCTTTGACCCGTCGACGAACACCGTGAACCCTTCGGGCGGCGGCTTCCTCCGCACGCCTTTTCCCGGCAACGTGATCCCGGCCAATCGTCTTGATCCGGTGGCGCAGAACATCTTCAAGGTCTATCCGCAGCCGAACGTCACCCCGACCAACGCCTTCACCAACGCCAATAACTTCACCGGCAACTTCGACGCCCGCTCCCAGGCGCGGCAGGCGACGGGCAAGCTTGACCAGCACTTCTCACCCTCCAACCGCATGGGCGTCCGCTACACCTGGTGGCAGCATCTGGACGATCAGGCGGCGAACAGCACTCCGTACTTCGACCGTGAGTACCGCACGCGCAACGACGACTACAAGAATTTCAACATCGTCGTCGACGACACGCATACCTTCACGCCGCGGGTGCTGAACACGTTTCGTGCGGCGATCTCGCGGCAGAACTTCCTGTTCGCGCCCGGCACCAGTGGCACCAATCCCGTGACGAAGTTCGGTTTGCCGAACAACGTGCCGGACGTGGTGGCGCCTATCGTCGTCATCGCTGACTCGCCCGAGATTCAACCCTTTCCGCGCACGGCGTTCTCTTCGCCGGGCTTGATCGGCATGTACACGCTGCAGTTGCAGAACACGGTGAATTGGATCAAGGGCCGGCACTCGATCAAGGTCGGTGGCGACATCCGGCGCAATCTTTACGCCATCTATCTGACGGCGGCGATCTCCGGACAGTACAACTTCAATAGCCGCCTGACGGCGAATCCGCAAGCGCTGGCAGGCACGGGCTCCGGGCTGGCGAGCTTCGCCTTGGGTCAAGTCGCTACCGCGACGATCGACTCAAACATCGGCGTCTCCTATCCGAGTTACTCGCAGGCTTACTTCGTGCAAGACGATTTTAAAGTCACTCGCAACTTTACGCTGAACCTCGGCTTGCGCTACGACTTTCAACAGATTCCCTACGAGCGCAACAACGGCATCTCCATCTTCAACGCCACAGCAATCAATCCGGAGAACCGTTTGCCGGGCAAGCTGGAGTTTGCCGGTAAGGACTTCCAGGGCGGCCCCATCAACAACGACCGCAATGACTTTGGCCCCCGCGTCGGTTTCGCCTGGGATGTCCTGGGCAACGGCAGCACCGTGCTGCGCGGCGGCTATGGCGTCTATTACCCGTTCATCTTCCCCATCACCGCCGGTGGCAACGGCTATCCGTCGCCGGGCTTCACCAACAACTTCACGAACTACAACCCGCCGGGCAACAACGTCGACCTGCCGGCGTTCCAATTCCGCGGCGGTCTGCCGACGCCGCCGGTAGCACCGTTGGGTTCCGCCATCGGCCCCAGTGCCTTCCAAAGCCAAAGTGTTTCGGCGATGCAGCGCGAGGATCGCACGCCTTACTCCCAGCAGTTCACCCTCTCGCTCCAACGCCAACTCAAGGGCGGCTATCTTCTGGAGGCAAGTTACTCGGGCAACAAAGGCACGAAGCTGGCCGGCGCCAGTTACGACTACAATCAGATGGATCCGCAGTTCACGTCGCTCGGCTCCTCATTGCTCGATAACGTACCCAACCCTTACGCCGGTATCGCCTCCGGCGCCTTCGGCAGTTCCACGATTCAGCGCCGCCAACTGCTGCGGCCGCTGCCTTACTACGGCAACGTCAGCATCACCAATCCGCACGACGCGAGCTCCATCTATCACTCGTTCCTGCTGAACCTCGAGAAGCGCTTCTCGAAAGGCTTCGTCTTCCTGGCCTCCTACACGTTCGGCAAGTCGATCTCTGATGGTGTCACCGCTAAGGCCGGCACCGCCGAACAGGTGAACGTTACTGACTTCCAGGCCGGTAAGTTCAATCGCGCCGTGGAGCGCGCCATTGACCCGACGGACTCCGCCTCGCGCTTCGTCACCAGCGGCGTCTACGAACTACCGTTCGGTCCCGGCAAGCCCTTCAACAGTTCCGTGGGCTTCGTCAATCGCCTCATCGAAGGCTGGCAGGTGAACGGCGTACTGGTGCTGCAATCGGGCTTTCCGCTCGTGATTCGCGGCGCGAACAACAACCTCGCCAACCGCCCGAACTCCACCGGCGTCAGCGCCGAGTTGCCGGCCGATCAGCGCACGGTGAAGCAGTGGTTCCGTACGGACGTCTTTACCAACCCCGCGCCCTTCACCTTCGGCAACGTCGGACGCACCCTGCCCGACGTGCGCGGTCCGGGGACGGCGAACCTCGACTTCTCGCTGATCAAGAACACGCGTGTCAACGAGCGCTTCCGCCTGCAACTCCGCGCCGAAGCCTTCAACGTCGCCAACCACGCGAACTACCGTTTGCCGAACACGACGTTCACTCCGGACGCGCAGGGCCGCAACGCCAATCCGAACTTCGGCGTGGTGACCGCTGCCCGCGACGCCCGCATCGTCCAACTGGGATTGAAACTGCTGTTCTAAAAAACTGCCAACTTTTTGCGAACGGCTGGCCGGCTTGAACGTATAGTCCTTTAGTTTAACTAAAGGAGTGCGCGATGGCCGATTCAAGCGAAGTCCTGCCCGGGACTTTGGAACTAATGGTCCTCAAAACGCTGGACACGCTGGGGGCGATGCACGGTTACGGCATCGCCCAACGCATCCTGCAGATTTCCGACGGCGTCCTCGACCTCAACCAGGGCTCGCTTTATCCCGCCCTGCTGCGCCTGGAGCAGCGCGGGTTCATCCGCAGCGAGTACGGGCTCTCGGAGAACAATCGCCGCGCGCGTTTCTACGAACTCACCGCCGCCGGCCGTAAGCGCCTCAAGACGGAGATCGCCGGGTGGCAGCGCACGGTGGCCATCATGCAGCGTTTGCTCGAGGCCAAAGCATGAGTCCGCGGGAAGTCTGGAGCCGCTGTCTGGCCTTGCTGGCGCGGACGCGTACGCAGCAGCGGATCGACGAAGAGACCGAGTTCCACCTGGCAATGCTGGAAGAGAAGTATCGCCAGAGTGGCCTTGATGCCAGTGCGGCCCGCGCCCGCGCCCGCCGCGAGTTTGGCAGCCTCGCCGCGATGCAGGAGACGTATCGCGAACAGGCTGGCTGGCCGTGGTTCGACGACCTCCGCCGCGACCTCCACTACGGCTGGCGCGCCTTCTGCCGCACACCCGGACTCACCTTCCTGATCGTGCTCACGCTCGGCTTGGGCATCGGCGCCAACACGGCTATCTTCAGCTTCCTCGACGAACTGTTGCTGAAGCCGCTGCCCTATCGCGACGCCCGCAGCCTGGTGCGCGTGGGGCGAATCTGGAATCGGACGCAACTGGGCGCGCTGGGTCCGCGTGACTACGTCTCTGCGCGCGACCACGCCCAGAGCTTTGCCGCTTCCGGTCTCGCCTTTCTTACCCGCGGCGAGAATCTTGAAGCGGGCGGCCAGGCACGCCATGCTCCGGGCACGAAAGTCAGCGAAGGCTACTTTCGCACCTTGGGCGTCAACGCCATGTTAGGCCGCTTGTTCACCGCTCAGGACGATGTGCCGCAAGGGCCGAAGGTCGTGCTGCTCAGCGAGGACCTGTGGCGCAGCCTCTTCGGCGGCGACCCGGCGGCGATTGGTCGCACCGTTCGCGTAGGTGGCGAACCGCACACCGTGGTGGGCGTGCTGCCGGAATGGGCGACGCGCCGCGAGCGCGGACGCTTCTGGACGCCTCTGCAACTGGCGCTGCTCGGCAACGACGAGAACTACACGATGGTGGCGCGGCTCAAACCCGGCGCGACCGCCGCTCAGGCGCAAAGCGAACTCGAAGCCCTGTGGCAGCGCGAGCACCCGTCGCTGCCGACGCCGCTGGCCGGCGTGAGGCCGTTGGCGGAGTCCGAAGCCGCGGAGTTCCGGCAGCCGGTGCTGCTGCTCTATCTGGGTGTCTGCATCGTGCTGCTGGTGGCCGCACTGAATGTCGGCAACCTATTGCTCTCGCGCGCCGCGGCTCGTGCGAAAGAAGTGGCGGTGCGTGCTTCGTTAGGAGCGGGCCGCGCAAGGCTGTTGCGGCAGATGCTCACCGAGAGCGTTCTGCTCGCCGCGATGGGCGGCGCCGCGGGCTTGGCTTTGGGCGCTGCCTTGGTCCGCTTGTTGGCGTCGCAAGCGCCGGAAGGTCCATTGCGCGACGTTCGCCTCGATGAACGCACGCTGCTGTTCACCCTCGGCCTGTCGCTCGCCGTCGGACTCCTGTTCGGCCTCGCCCCCGCCTGGCACGCGCTACGCCTGGATCTGGTGGAGACGCTCAAGACGGGCACGGCCAAAGCGAACGCGAGCCTCCTGGGCCGTCAAGGCCTGGTGATTGCTCAAGTGGCGCTCTCCATGATGCTGCTGGCCGGGGCGGGCCTCCTCGTGCGCACCGTCATCAACCTGCGCGCCGTTCACCTGGGCTTTGAACCGCAGCACGTCTTCACCGCCGCCATGGCCCTCAACGAGACTCGCAAGCAGGATAAGCAGGCTCTGATGCGCTACTACGACGAAGCCCTGACGCGCATTCGCCAAGTACGCGGCGTGCAGCAGGCCGCCGTCGTCACGCAGCTTCCGGTGGAGGGTCAGTTCAACCTACCGCTCGAATTGCTGGACTCCGCCCAGCCGCAGCTCTCCCGTGGCCTGCAGTTCCGCGCGCAAACGCACGATGCCTTTGCGGTGCTCGGTATGCAGATCCGGCAAGGGCGCGGCTTCGCCTCGGCGGACCGTCTCGGCACCCCACCGGTCGCCGTGGTGAATGAGGCCTTCGTGCGGCAAATGCGCGCCAGACTGGGCGATCGGCTCGGCCTGCGGCGCATGGGTGGCACCGAGCCCTGGACCATCGTCGGCGTCGTCAACGATGTCCGCGAAGTGGGCCTCAAGCGTCCTGCTCCGCCCGTCGTCTACATGCTGGCCGAGCAACTGCCTCAGCGCGCGTTGACCGTCGTTCATTCCTTCGTGCCGGCCAAGTGGATGGTGCGGCTTGCGCCTGAAGCAGCGGGCGGTTCGTCCAACGGAGCTTTGCGCGAAGTGACCGCGGTGGCCGGCGCGCTCGATGCGGCGCAGCCGTTTCAGGAGTTCCGCCCGATGGACGAAGTGGTGGGTACGACGATTCGGCAGGAGCGTTTTCTGATGGCCTTGCTCGGCGCCTTCGCCGCGCTGACGCTGGTGATGGCAGCCAGCGGCCTCTACGGCACGCTCGAGTACGCGGTGCTGGCGCGGCGCAAGGAGATCGGCATCCGCCTGGCGTTGGGAGCGCGGGGAGTGCAGGTGGCGGGTCTGGTGGCGCGCCAGGCGTTGGCGCTTACGGCGGGGGGCCTGGGGCTGGGTCTGGCGGGGGCTTACTGGACAACGCAGTGGATGAAGAGCTTTCTCTTCGAACTGAAACCAGCAGACCCGGCGAGCCTGGCGGCTGCCGGGTTGATTCTGCTGTTGGTGAGTACGGTAGCGGCGCTGGGCCCGAGTTGGCGGGCCGTGCGCCTCGATCCGCTGGAAACGCTACGCCGCGATTAGGGCTCGAGGATCACCTTCATCAGGTTAGGCTCGTGCGAATAGAGACGCTTGAACCAGTCGGCGCCTTCGGCCAGCGGGGCGCGCGCACTGATCATCTCGTCGACGTTGATCGTGCCGTTGGCCAGCAATTCGATGCAGGCCGGGTACTCACCGTTCGAAGCGCAAGAGCCCTGCAGGCGAATCTGGCGAGTGACCACCGCTTGCAGCGGCAGTTCGATGTTGGGCGACAGATTGCCGATCAGGGTGACGGTGCCGCCTTTCTTCACACTCAGGATGGCCGTCTTGATGGGGGCGGCGGCGCCCACCGCTTCGAGGGCCACATCGGCGCCACGTCCGCCGGTGAGTTCCTGGATCGCCTTGGGCACGTCGACGTTCTTCGGATTCAGGCCCACTTCGGCGCCCAGGCGCTTGGCGGCTTCGAGCTTGTTGTCGTCCAGATCGACGGCAAAGACGCGCGCAAAGCCCGCGGCCTTGGCGGCCTGAATCGTCAACAGGCCGATCATGCCGCTGCCCACTACCACGGCCGTATCGCCCAGGCTTTTGGGCGTAATGTTGACGGCATGCACGGCGATCGAAACGGCTTCGATCATCGCGGCGCGCGCGAAGTCCAGCGTGTCGGGAAGCTTGTAGAGAATGCGCGCCGGCACTGAGACCAGTTCGGCGAAGGCGCCATGGCGGCGGAACTCGCCGCAGGAGACTCCCAACACCTGCCGGTTGTCGCAGAGGTTAATCTCGCCGCGCGAACAAAAATAGCACTGGCCGCAGGAAACGGTGGAGTCAAAGGTGACGCGATCGCCCTTCGCCCAACCCTTCACATTCCCCCCGACCTCTTCGATTACCCCCGCCGCCTCATGTCCCATCACGATCGGAGGGATGCGGCGGCCGGTGGAACCGTCCAGCCCATGCACGTCCGAGCCGCAAATGCCGCAGGCTTTCACACGGATCAGCACCTCGTCGGGGCCGATGGTCGGCTCAGGCACATCCTGATAGCCGAGTTGCATGTACTGTTCGAGAAGTAGCGCTTTCATGGGATCGCTACCGTTTTAACACGCGCCGGCGTCCGCAAGAATTCTAAATCCAAAAACGCGGAAGCGTAGTATTATTAAACAATGCGGAGTTGCGGCATTTTGGCATTCCTCATCGCCTCCGCGGCCGTTGGCTCTGCGCAGGAAGTTTCGCAGCGAAATTACGGCGAAGCCTTACAGAAATCCCTTTATTTCTATGACGCGCAGCGCTCCGGCGCCTTAGGTGCGTCGAATCGTGTGCCCTGGCGGGGCGACTCCGCGCTGACTGACGGCGCCGATAACAAAGTCGACCTCACCGGCGGCTTCTATGATGCAGGTGACCATGTAAAGTTCGGGTTCCCCATGGCTTCGTCCGTCACGCTCATGGCCTGGGGCGCGATCGAGTATCCCGGCGCGTATCGCGATTCGAAGCAGATGACGCACTTACTCGCCAATCTGCGTTGGGCCACGGATTACTTCCTGCGCGCGAGTACTACGCCGGACGAACTCTGGGGCCAAGTCGGCAACGGCGACGCCGACCATGCGTTTTGGGGCGCCGCCGAAGTGATGCCCATGGCGCGCCCGTCTTTCAAGATTTCTGCCGCCTGCCCCGGCTCGGACTTAGCCGCTGAAACCGCTGCTGCCCTGGCCTCCTCGGCGATGGTGTTTCAAGCCAATGGTGACGAGACCTACGCCACGACTTTGCTGGCGCGGGCCGAATCGCTCTATCGCTTTGCCGACCGTTATCGCGGTCGCTACACCGATTGCATTAAGAATGCGGCTTCCTTCTATAACTCGTGGTCCGGTTACGAAGACGAGTTAGCGTGGGGCGCGGCTTGGCTCTATCGAGCCACGAAGAAGGCGGACTATCTCACCAAAGCCACTCAGGCTTATAACAATCTCGGCCGCGAGAATGGCACCCCGCATCGGCTCTACAAATGGACTCATGGCTGGGACGACAAAAGCTACGGCACCTATGTCCTGATGGCCCAACTCACCGGTAAGGACGAGTATCGGGCCGACGCCGAGCGCTGGCTCGACTACTGGACCAGTGGCTTCAACGGCGAGCGCGTGCGTTACACGCCCGGCGGCCTGGCTTGGCTCGATCAATGGGGCTCGCTGCGTTATGCGGCCAATACCGCGCTCCTCGCCTTCATTTACAGCGATTGGCTGCAAGGCGGCAATCAGGATCCGTTGCGCGCCGCGCGGTATGTCAACTTCGCCGAACGGCAGTTGAACTACATGCTCGGCGACAACCCGCGGCAGAGCAGCTACGTCGTGGGCTTCGGTCCGAACGCGCCCCGGAATCCGCATCACCGTACCGCTCACGGCTCCTATGCCGATAACATCAACTCGCCCGCCGAGTCGGTCCATGTGCTCTACGGGGCGCTGGTGGGCGGCCCCGATGCCTCGGACGGTTACGCCGATTCCCGCACGGACTATGTGAAGAACGAAGTGGCGCTCGACTACAACGCGGCCTTCGTCGGCGCGTTGGCCCGCATGTATCGCCGCTATGGCGGCACGCCCCTCGCCATCTTCCCGCCGGCGGAAGTCCGCAATCGCGATGAGTTCTTTGTCGAAGCGTCGATCAACACGCAGGGGGCGAATTACACCGAGATTTCCGCGTACGTGAACAACCAGTCGGCCTGGCCGGCTCGCCGGACGAAAGCCCTCACTTTGCGCTACTTCTTCACGCCCGATTCGAATGACCTGGGCGATCTCACGGTCAGCACCGCCTTCAATCAATGCGGCGCGGCGAGCGCCCCCGCCCGCTGGTCCGATCTGGTGGCCTACGTGGACATCAGTTGCCCTGACCTCGCCCCCGCTGGTCAGAGCGCCTATCGCAAGCAGACGCAGTTCCGCATCACCAGCAAAACGGCCTGGGATCCCTCCAACGATTGGTCCGCTACCGGCCTCGCCTATCCCGCGCCTGGGCTGCTGAAAACCGCGCGCATCGCGCTCTACGAAGATGGCGTCCTCGTCTGGGGGCAGGAGCCCGCGCGAGGTAAGCCCGCCGAACTCAGTATCCTCACGCCGGAGTTGCCTGGCGCCACCGCCGGCAAAACCTACCGAGCCGCGCTCACCGCCACGGGCGGCGTGCCTCCTTACCGCTGGAGCCTGGAGGGCGGTCTGCCTGAGGGCCTGACGCTCGATGCGGCCACCGGCGTTGTTAGCGGCCTGGCCACCGCCTCCGCCGATCTCACGCTGCCCATCGTCGTTACCGATCACTTGGGCGTCGCCGCGAACAAAGAATTGCGTTTGAGCGTCGCTCCGCCGGCGCCGCTCGAAATCACGACGCGCGCGTTGGCCGTCGCTCATGTCAGCGGCTCTTATACGGTTCGCCTGGAAGCCGCCGGCGGCATTGGTCCTTACACCTGGGCGGTGTTGAGTGGCGCGCTGCCCGCGGGCCTAGCGCTCTCCGATGGCGTCATCTCCGGTAAGGCCGCCAATATCGGCACGTCGCAGTTCGAGCTTGAGGTCACCGATCGCCTGGGCGTCCGCGCTTCGAGTTCTTTCGATTTGATCGTCGACGCGGCTGCGCCGGTGGTCTCGCAATTGCGCGTGGTCTACCGCGCGAACTTCGCGGCGGACAAGGGCAATCAGTTGGGGCCGCACTTCAAGATCGTCAACGCCGGCGATAGCCCGGCGGCGATGTCGCAGCTCACGCTCCGCTACTATTTCACGCCGGATACGGCCAAGCCGCTGAATGCCTGGTGTGATTGGGCGGCCGTCGATTGCGCCAATATCAAGATGCGCTTCGTTGACTTGGGCGGTGGCGTCACTTATCTCGAAGTCAGCTTCGATACGGCGACCAAGCCGATCGGTGCGGCAGGCGACAGCGGCGAGATTCAACTCCGCGTCTCCAAGGAAGACTGGTCGGACTTCAATCAGGCCAACGACTACTCCTTCGACGCCACCAAGCGCACCTTCGCCGATTGGGATCGGGTCACGCTCTACCGCGATGGCGTCCTGGTGTGGGGCATCGAGCCCTAAGCCACTTACTTCACCAGCAAGCTCACCGGATTAGCGGCTTTGCCGTCCACCGTCAGCGCGATCGCTACTTCGCCGCTTCCGCGCAGCGACAACGGCAATGGCCCGGCCGTGATCTGATCCACGCCCGGCAACTGCGCATGCGGTCCCGCGAAGCTCACCGGAACGGTCGCTCCGCCTACTTGCAGTCGCACGCCCGACAGACCGCTGCGCCCCCGAAAGCCCGTGCCATAAAGGGTCAGGAACGTGTTCGCCACGTCCGTCCCGACGTCCACCGCCTCGCTCAAAGTCGCGGACCGTCCGTTAGTCACCGCCTCACCCAGCGCCCGGCCCTTCCCTGAACCATCGGCCGCAAACAGGCCCGGCGCGACCGCCGCAATCTTCAGATAGCCGATCGCGACATTCTGTCCGTTGTTCGCCACGCTCACCACGGCATCGCCGTTTGCCGTCGCCGGATTGATCAGATAGTTCACCTGATTCGGCGCGGCGAGCAATAGAGGCGCGGTGCGGCGTACGCCGGCGAAGTCGACGATGTTCACCGTCGTGCCGGCCAGGCTCACCGCGGGTGAGCTTCCGGAAACTTCGGTCACCGGCGCCAGACCGCGGGCGAACCCACTCACCAGCGAGTCAGGGGCGACGGTGTTCGACGTATACGTGGCGGCCGACACGCTGATCAAGTCGGCGATCGAAAGCGTCGGCACGACGCGAAACGCCACCTCCGGTTCGGCTAAAGGATCATCCATGAATGCCGGCACCGGGGCGATCGTCGGAGGCTTCTGCACCACCACGCCCGGATTGATCGGTCCGAAGGTCGCCAGATACTTGGCCGTGCCCAGTCGCGCTACGCCGTTCGGTGCCACCAGCCGCAGATGAAAGCTGATGTCTTCCACCTTCTGCGGATCCGATGACACCACCTCCCACACCAGCGTCACCGTGCCGTTGGCGGGCCGCACAACGGTGAATCCATCCTCCACCGCGAAGGTCTCCGAGAAGGGTCCATAACCATTCTCGTCCGTGTAGCAGAGCAGCGCCCGCGGCGCACTGGAGTAGCCGGTGGTGCCGGGCGAGACGTCGCGAACCCCGACATTGAAAAAGACATTGTCGGGTATATCGGTGAGCACGAGCTTGAGGCGAGTTCCGGAGTCGGCGAGGCCGACCACGTTCAGGTCATTCTTCTCGGGAAACCGTCCATTGAAAAATCCGCTCTCGGTGTTGAGCTGAGCGCCGGGCTCCGCCTGACTGGCGATAAAGTTCGGATCGCCGCCGCTGGTCGCCAGGCTGCGGCGTCGGAACGCGCTCGCAAAGCCCTCCGTGAACTTGATGTTGAAGCCCATGCCGCGTCCCGGATTGTTCTGGGGGATCATCGACGGCGTTACCAGCAAAGCCGGAGAGGCCGCCGCCACGGCGCCGTCGTCAGCCGTCCGGACCGTCGCCTTCAAACCGGGTGCCGCTACGCCGGCGATCGTCTCCGCGCCGTCGATCGCCACCAGTCGGCCGCTGGAATCAAACATCTGGGTATTGAGCGTGAGATTGCGCGGCGCGGGTGTCAACGGAATCTTGGTCGCGTTGGCCCGCAGATTCGTAATCCGCAACCGGCGAGTCTTGCCCGCCCCCGGCGGATCGATCGGCACTCGCCGAAAAACGACCGCGTTCTCCTGCAGTTGCCGGCCCTGGAAGACATTCGCTCCCGCGCTGCCCGCTCTCGCCGCACAACTCTCGGCGCCGTCGGCGGGGACGCAGGCCACCTGCCTCGCCGGCGCCGGATCATCCACCAGCAGCAGCACGTCGTTCCACAACAGCACTGGCGTGGGCGGCGCCTCCAGCACCAACGTCGTCGGTGTCTTGGGCGGCGGCACAATCCGATTGGCCAGCGTCGTACTCGAGATCACGATGATTTCGTATTGCGGCAGCGGAGCCCCCGAAGCCGTCGGCGTGCCGCCCGTGCAATCGAGCACGACATCGGCCACCAACTCGGATAAGCCCTCCGCCCGCAGACCCGCCGGCGGCACGTCCACCCGTCGGCAACTCAGTGACTGAGCAGAAAGACTCGAAGCCGCCGCCGTCATCCAGACGGCGGCCAGCAGCGCGGTGCGATTCAGCATAGAGTGCGCCCTAAAGCCCGAAGGGCCGTAAGCCTTTCCAATCCGGCACCGAAGGCAAGCCGAATTCCTGCATCACCGAACGCGGACGAGTTGAGAAGCGCAAGTAGATGCCCACCGCTTGTGAACTGTAGTCGCGCGAATTGTTGAAGTTCGAATAGACCCCCAGGTGCCAGTTCGGCGTCACCTGATAAGCCACCCGCGCATCCATGTCGTAGTTCGCGCCCGTTGCCGAGCGCCGCGGATAAACCGGCCCGTTCTTGCCCTGCAAGGCCGACAGCGTCGGGAAGTAAGGCGAGCTCTCTTCTTCGAAGTGCTGCGAGCCCAGGCTGCCGTGCACCGCATACTGCACCTTCCGCCGATACAGTCCCCGCCACTCCAGCGGGAAGCTCATCAGTAAATAACGCTGCGGACTGAAGTAGCCGCCATGGCCCAGCGTGTAGAACCGCAGGTTCTTCTCGTAGTGCATGGCGAAGAGGTTGAAGCCGCCCGTGAGCGAGCCATCCTGATTGCCGAACAGCTTCCAATAGGCGCCGATGTTCCCGTCCAGGCGCTGATTGTCCAGCACCTCTTTACCCGTGAGCCGCTGGAAGCCGACACTGCCGTAGAAGCCCGATTGCTCGCCGCCGAAACGTCCTTGCGCCGAGGCGCCCGTGGAGACCACGCCGCCCCAAACCCGATTGCTGATCGGGTCTCGCACCCCCGCGTAGGACAGGAGCGAGTCGCGGACCACCTCTCGCTCGGCCAACAGCGTGATTGGTCCGTTACCCGGGCGGAAGCGGATGCCGCCCACGAAGTTCGGCGCCAGGAAGTTCTGCGGTGTCGCCCCCGCCCGCAAACCGAAGGTCTGCGTCGACAGTTGCAACTCGCCGCCCACTCCGCCCACCGACTGGGAGTCAAATGCCGACCCGGTCGGCAGCAACCCGAATCGCTTCAAACTCTGCCCATCCGGCGTGCCGCCGTCCAGATAGGTCGGCCGCCCGATCGCCAGAATGCGCAACGTGTTGTGCGCCACCAAGCTGGCCTCGAGATTCGCCTCCTGCACGATCAACCGTTCAAAACCGGCATCGCCGCTGCGCGCCCGCACGCCGCCGCCAAAGCCCATGTACGGCGTATTGCGCGCGGCAATTGCCTCGATCCGGTCCTGCAATTCGTCCCGCAGATTGGGCGTCGGAGCGATCGGCTCGTTGAAGTCCGGCATCAGTGGACCTCCGGCTACCGGTGCGGGCGGCGCCGCCATCGCCACCACCGGCGGCGTGGCCCGTTCTGGAGCGAGCGTTGGCCTCGGAGCCTGGGGCAGCGGCACTTGGGTTTCTTGCGCCACCAGCAGCAGATTCGCGCGACGCACCGCTCCGGGCAAGGTATCCGCCATCGGCTGCAGCGGATTCCGCTGGCCGGGTGGCGTGGGGAGGACCAATCGATCCTTGTTCGGCTGACTGCGATCCGCCGGGGCCGGCGCCGAAATCGAAGGCAGCACCGTCGGCCCGGTCGGACTGCCGCCGCGCGCCGCTTCATTACCCAAAAGCAAATCGCCAATCGCCTTCTTGGGGTCGACCTGTGCCGGCGAGATCGTCCGCACGGCCTGCTGCGGCTCGAGGACCGCGCTCTCGGGAATCGAGAGCAACGCCGCGCGCCAGTAGCGCTCAGCCTTCCGCAGATCTCCTGCGGCCGCCGCCTGTTGACCGGCCAGCTTCAGAATCGTCGGATCCGCCGGCCACTGATTCAATCCCTTGGCCAGCCAATCGGCTGCGTAGGTCTTCTCTCCGGCGGCCACCGCCGCGCCGATCGCGCCCGCGTAGTCGGTCGCCGCGCCCCCCACCAACCCCCAGTCCCGATACGTCTTCAATGCGTTGGCCGGTTGGTTTGCCTTCAGATAGACGCCCGCCAGCGTCGAACGCAGCGCGGGGTCCTTGGGCACGATCTTGATCGCCGCCTGCAGAATCGCCGTCGCGCGCGCAAAATCACCCGCCGCCAGCGCCACATTCGAGCGCTTCAGACTCCAACTGGACCACAGCCGGCTGACGTTCTGGCTCTGATCCGCACTCAGGTCCGACTGCGCGCTGAGCGCCTGCAAGGTCGTGTAAAGCTCGCGTTCGTCGCCATCGGTTTTCAGGATCAGCCAAGCCAGTTGAATTTTCAGATCGGCGGGCAACGGACGGCGAGCCCGCGTCAGCAGGTCGGCGGCCCGGCGTGCCAACGTCAACGCCGCATCGGACTGCTGCAGCACATCCTGCAGCGAAGCCAACAGAATCACGTAGTCCGCATCTTCCTGCAGCGCGAGGGCAACCCCCGCCGGCACGCGCCGGCTTTCGTCCAACGCCTGCTCATCCTGGCCGCTCAAATGCAGCACCGACACCAACCCCTTCCACACTTCCGGGTTCTCCGGATACGTCCGCGCCATCTGCCGCAGCGAGGCCTCGGCCTGCGCCTTGTCGCCTTGCCGCACCAGGAGATCGGCCAATTGCAATTGTGCCGAAACGTTCTCCGCCGTGAAGCGCGAACCATCCACTTCAATGGAGCGCTTCAGGAAGTCCCGTGCCAGATCCAGACCGCCCATGGAAATCTGAATGGCGGCCAGCGATCGCAGGAACGGCGCGCGATTCATCGCCTGGCGGGAAACGCCGCGCGGCATCTTCTCGAGCAGCCGGAAGGCGCGCGCCTCCTGGTGCGACTGCACCAGCGCCGCGGCCAGTCCCTCCCAGCCTTCCACGGCCTCGGGCCGTGTCAGCGTCGCCCGCTCGAAGACGGTCGCCGCTTCGTTCGGATAGCCCAACCGCAGGAACAATCCCGCGAACTGCATCTCGGTCTCCGGCGATAACGGCGTGGCCTTGGCATTGGCCAGATCCACCGCCTGCTGCAGATAGCCTTTGGCCTCTGCCGCCCGGCCCGTATCGCTGGTGGCCGAGGCGACCATCGCCAGGTACTCCACACTGCTCCGGGCCAGCGTCAGCCGCGTATTCTCGGGCAACTGCCGCACCGCCGACAGCAGCGAATCGCCGCCCGCCGTGCGGTAGCGCGCAATCAGCCAGCCCATCCAGGCACTTTCCTGTTGCGGCTGCGTTTGGGTGAGACGCTCGTAAACCGGCATCGCATCGGGCCACTTGCCCGCCTTCGCCAGCGCGCCGGCCAAGCCCTGGAGCGCCTCGGGCGCGTTATTCCTCAGCTCGAGCGCCTTCTGATAGCTGGCGGCCGCCTGATCGAGATCATTGGCCTTAAACGCGGTGGTCGCCTGTTTCATCGCCAGAAAATACCGCGACGCTTCGAGCGACTCTTCCACCACCGGCTCTTCCTTGCCGGCCTTCTCGAAATATTCGATGGCCGCCGCAAAGTCCTCCTGCTTCATCCGGATGTAGCCGAATCCGGCCAGCGCCCCCGGGCTGCCGGGATTCTCTTTGAGTGCCTTTTCGAACTGTGCTTCCGCCTCGGGCAGGCGATTCGCGGACAACGCCACAAAGCCCGCGTTCTCGGTCGGTGTCCGCGCCAAACCTGTCCGCTGCGGCGCGGCCGGCGCCGAAGGCGAACCCGGCGTCGCCGGCGTGATCTTCATGAGCTCCGGATCCGGGTAACGAGCCACGTACGCGCGCAACGAAGCCGCCACCTGCGGATTGCCGCCTTCCCACACCAGCGCCTGCCGCCAGGCCATGCGCGCCTTGTTCGTCAGATCGCTATTGTTGCGGATCGATTCCAGCAGCCGTAATCCGTTCAGGCGCGTATTCGGCCGGTACGTCAGCAAGCGTCCCAGCGACAACTTATACTCCTCGGACTGGGGATACTTGTCGCTTAACGCTTTGAGCGCATTGGTGGCGCTTTCCCACCCTCCCGGGACCGCCGCCTGCGTCTCGTAGAACGCAATCGCCTGCCCGCCTTCCGGTGGATCGTCGCCATACACCTCGCGATACACCTGCAGCGCCCGATCGAACTGTTGCAGACCCGCCAACCGCTCCGCCTCCCTCAGGCGCGCCTGCTGCTGCGTCAGCACGCGCATGCTCTGCACCTGCGTCAGAGCCGGATGGTTCGGATTCAGCTTCTGCAGCCGCGCCAGATAGGCGTTGGACTCGTCAGTCTTTCCGCTCTGTTTGGCAAACCGTGCCAGTGACGCCAGCGCCTCCTGGTGATTCGGATCCACCAGCAACACCTGCCGCCAAGCCTGCATCGCCAGATCGGGCCGGCCCCGGCCATCGAGGGCGCGCGCTTTGGCGGCCACCGCTTCCGCTGTCGCCGGTGCGGCCGGAGTTTGGGCAGCCGGTGCCTGGGCGGCCGGCGTCTGGGCGGCGGCCCTCCGGCCCCCCACCAAGCTCAGCGCCAAGGGCAGGCCCAGAAGAAAAACGATGCCTTTATTCACGGTTCTGTCTCCATCTCAAAATCAAACTGCCGGCTGCGTCGAAGCGGAACCGCAGCTCACTGAAGCCAACGGCGAAGAGCGCCAGATTCTGGTCGTAATACTTCGGCGGCTGACCATAAAGACCGGTCGCCGGGTTGCGATGCGCCGCCAGACGGCTGCGCTGTTCATTCGCCAGCGGCGGATGCCCCGCGGCCAGGCAGTACGGAATCAGGGCGGCCGAAAAGCCCACCCCGGCCTGCCGGTTCAGCACCTTGCCGTCACTCGATACCTCGGACGGTGGCAGGACGCTGCGTTCCAGAATGCGCGCCATCCCCGGCAAGGCGGCCAGCAATTCGCGCCGGCCCGCACTTTCCGGATCCATCAGGCCCGCCCACAAGTACACGCGAATCGCGTCGTAGCTGCCGCGGCCATCTTCGCCTTCGCGGCCTTTGGGCCGAAAGCCGCCCCGGCTCGAATAGGTCACCCAGTCGAGCGCCAACCCGCGCGGCGAGGTGCTCGCCACCAGTTGCGGCACGCGCTGTGCGATCGCATTCCATGGCCCGCCGGGCAAGTGGCGTCCCAACCCCGTCAACACCGGAATGGGCAAATAGCTCGGGTTCAAGATGAAGGTCTCGGCGTCTGGACGAAAGCCGATCGGCCCCGGCAACAACATCGGTCCGAACTTCGGCAACTCGACGACCTCGCGTTCGGCAATCATCGCCGCCACACGCTCTCCGAGCGCACTCAACTCCGGCCGGCTCCACGCGCGGCCGGCTTCCAACAGCGTGTAGGCGATCCACAAGTCGGCGTCCGAAGCCGGATTCGGATCGAGTACGCCCCACTTGCCGTTCTCTGCTTGGCCCCAGAGCCAGGACGGTAGCCGCGCGCCCAGATCGCCCTGCGCCAGATTGTCGCGCGTCCATTGCAGCAGTTTGTCGAAACGCGGCTGGTCGTTCGCCACCAGCGCGAAGAACAGCGCGTAAGCCTGCGCCTCCGACGTCGTCTTCGACTTCTCGTCGTGCTCCACAATGCGTCCTTGCGCATCGAGAAACATCTGGGCATAGCTCTCCCACAGCGGCCAGCCTTCCGCTGCCGAAGCGGGCAGCAGGAGCAACATTCCCCACGCCATGGCCCTCATCGAATCCCTTCCATCCTTAACTCGGCATGTTCGTCGGCCCAACGGGTGAACCAACGCGCCAGCGGCAGAATGCAAAGAATGGTCAGCAGGCCGATCAGCCAGAACCGCTCTGCCATCCAGTTGTAGAAGTTCTCCAGCCAGCTCAGCCGGCCCAGATAATTCACGTCCGTCTCCAGCGCAAACGACTGGAAGGAGCCGTCCCGCAACAAACTCACCGAGCCCTTGATGCCATTGGTCGCCGAACCTCTCCCCAGCGCGAGAATCAGTTGCGGCAGCATCTGCGGATCCGGCGTCGTCACGATCACCGCGTTCCGGCTGGTGTCCTGCGGCAACGGGTGCCCCTGCAGCAAGCCATCCACGCGCTCCCCCGCCAGATCGTTCAGCCGGCGGACTTCTTCGTAAGAGGCGGTGAAAGGAATCCGCTGTAGCAGACCCGGCCAACCGCCGATCTCCGTGCGCCGCACGCCCCCCTCGGTGGTCAACTGCACCGGCGACGTCTGCGCCCAGCGCGACAGTAGGGGCTGATCTGACGGCAGGCCGAGCACCAGCATGTCCTTGCCGGTCACCTGACGTACCTGGCTCGGGCTGGTCACCGTCACCCGCAACGCCGGCGCTCCGGTCTGCGCGCCGAAGCGTCCCAGAAGCGTCAGGTAAAGCGAGATCTCATCGCCGGTCGGGGCTTCCGGCAGCACCACCGCCGTTTCCGCCAGATCCGACAGGCGCGTGAACGGAAAACCCATCTGCGCAAAAAGATCGAGTCGCGGCAGTTGCACGAAGCGCGGCACGCCGCGCAGATCGATCGTCGTCGCGGGAAGAATCACCGCTTCGGGAAAAACGTCCACCGGCGTCGGGCTCGTGCCCGCTGGATAGGAGAACTCAATGGTGAGCGTATTGTTCGGATAGAGCGCCGACACCGGTAGCTCGAGCGTCTGGCGAATCACGCTGAAGGACTCCGCCGTCTCAAAGCGTCTCAGCCCCACTCCGACGCCGTTCAACTGCACCCTCACCTCGCCCGGCAACTTCCCCTTCGTGCCGTTCGTCCGGAACTGCAAGCGCAACGGGGACGGTCGAGCGCTGCCCATAAGAAAGATCCGGCGGCAGGCGGAAATAGAGATTCACCGAGCCGGTGCCAAACACCCGCAGTTGCTCGGTGCTCATTCCCCGCACCAGACTGTCCCCGCGATCGGGATTCATCCAGCGCGGAGCGTCAAACGGCTGCGCCGGCCGCGACATCGCCCCGGCGGCCACTAGCGCCAGGTCTCCCTCTTTCGAGTACCGTTCCGTGACCAACGCCTGCGCGGCGTTGAGCACCTCGGTTGGCGACGTGCCCGTCACCACCAGCAGCTTGCCATAAGGATCGGAGGGGATTGTCGCGCAGAGCCAGCGTCGGGCCCTTGACGTTCTCGAGCCCCAACCGCCCCAGGATTGGCGCCCCGGCTAGGGCGAAGACGATCGCGTGTCCGGACGGCACCTCGCCCACCCGCGCCGGGAAGTCCGCGCCCCGGTCATCGGCCATCACGCCGAACCAGGAAGAAATGACTCCGGCCGCTTGTAACTGAAAACGCTCCGGGTGGCGCGGCAAAGACGAACTGTACGCGCAGTTGCCCGCGCGTCGTCGTATCGACAAACGGCGCGGGCAGCAGGCTCAGGTTATTCGCAATCGGTAGCAGATTGCCGGTAAGGCGGATCCCCGTCGAAGGATCGAGCCGCACCGAATCGATCGTCTCGCGGCAGCCCCCCAGACAGGTGCCCGTAAACTGCAGCGAAATTGTGTTCTCGGCCACGATCAGATCGGCCGGCAGATCCACCTGCAGTTGCCGCACCTCGTCGGTCGCCGTTAGCATTGGCGAACGACGGCGTCGCTACCGCCACGCCGTTGAGCGTTACCTGCACCCGGCTCTCGCCCCGGTAGCCGCTCGTCGCGCGATAGCGCAACGTCAGCCCCGCGCCGGTCACCACCTTCGTTACCGGAATGCCAAAGGAAATCGTGGCCTGGCCGGTGCCGCCGCGGAAGATCGGACCTTGGTTGATCCCGAGCGACGTCAGATTGCGTTGGTCCAAAAACGGCTCCGCCGCCCAACTCTGTCCGCACCATCCGGCTAGCGCAAGGGCGAGCAGCGCCGGTGTCACCGCTTGCCGCTGCTTGCGCTCACGCGGCGCTTTGGTTCCCGGACCGGAGAACAAGGCCTGCGGAATGCGCACGATCGCGCCCAACGAGATCACCACCAGACGGCTCAGGCTCCGCAGCGGCCGGTCATCCTGGCGGCCTTCGTTCCACGTGATCCACGTATCCGCCCGTCCGAACAGCAACCGCGTCACCGCCAGGTGATGGGCCACCTCGTTGAAGCGGAACCGTACTCCCAGCCGCAGACCATGGTCCCGGCGGACTTCCACCGGCAACTCGTACGTGTCGCCCATCGACGTCACCCGCAGCACGGCCCGGTCGCCCACCCGCAGCTCAATCGGCCGCTCCATCTGGACCGAAGCGCCCGATAGCGACATATCGAGTGTCACGCCGCGCACCTGAGTGCCGTCGGAAAGCAGGATCAGCGCGGGATAATTCGCCGTCACGCGCTGCGCCGCCCGTAACTGCCGCTTCTCCCACAGCACCGCGATCGAAGCGCCCAGGATCAGGATGTTCACGGTCGTCCACAGCATGTTGACGATCAGCGTGCCCGGCTCCGTAAAGCCGGTGTTGAAGCGGGTGATGGCCACTCCCAGTCCCAGGGCGTTCACCGCCAGCAGGATCAGGAATGGAATCGCGATCGGCAGATCGAAGTACGCCTTTTCCACCACGCTTCGTTTCGGCGTCACGTTGAACTTGCCCCACCGCGGATTCACCAGCGCGAGCAGCGTCGGAATCAGAATGTAAGGCGCCAGCACCGTCTCGAAAACTTCGTTCCAGAACGAATGCCGATACCGTCCGTGGATGCGCGAGTTGGTTACCGCCGCCATGATCAGGTGAGGAAATACGTAGGCCAGAATCGCCCACACGTACCCATAAAGGTTCGATTTCCCCAGCAGCAGATACACCAGCGGGGCCGTCAAAAAGATCAGCCGCGGCAGCGCGTGCAGGAAGTGCAAGCCGCTGTTGAAATAGCAGAGCCGCTGCGCCATCGTCAGTTGGCGGGAGAATAGCGGGTTCTCGATCCGCAGCACCTGCACCATGCCGCGCGCCCAGCGAATCCGCTGCGTGATGTGGTCGGAGATGTTGGCCGTCGCTAAACCGGCCGCTTGCGGCAGCTTCAGATACGCCGTGTGCCAGCCGAGCTTCTGCAGCCGCAAAGCCGTGTGCGAGTCCTCGGTCACCGTCTCGGTCGCGACGCCGCCCACCTCATCGAGTGCCGTCCGCCGCAGCACCGCGCAGGATCCGCAGAAGAACGCCGCGTTCCAAAAATCGTTGCCATCCTGTACCACGCCGTAGAACAGCTCGTTCTCGTTCGGCACGTGCCGGAACGTGTTCAGGTTCCGCTCAAAAGGATCGGGCGAATAGAAATGATGCGGCGTTTGCACCATCGCCAGCCGCGGATGGGCCACCATCAGCCCCATCGTGATCTGCAGAAATGAGCGGGTCGGCACGTGGTCGGAGTCGAACACGGCGACATACGGAGCGCTCGTGCGCTGCAGCGCGTAGTTGATGTTGCCAGCCTTCGCCCCGCGGTTGTCCAGCCGCGCCAGATATCCCACCCCACACTCGGCCGCCAGATCGTGAATTTCGGTTCGCTTGCCGTCGTCCAGAATGAAGACGTTCAGCCGGTCGGCCGGCCAGTCCATGGACCGTGCCGCCAGCACCGTCGTGCGGATGACCTCGAGCGGCTCGTTATAGGTGGGAATCAGCACGTCCACCGCCGGCCATTCCGCCGGGTTCGCCGGCAAGGGCACCGGTTTGCGGCCCAGCGGCCGCACATTCTGGAAATATCCCAGCACCAGAATCACGAACGCATACAACTCGGCCCCCAGCAGCAGCGAGACGAAGAAGATCTCCACCCACGGCGTCTGCGAGCCATTCACCGCCAGATAGTTCAGCGTCGCCGCCAGCCGCCAGTACAGATAGCGTGACGTGGAGAAGATGGAAAGCACCATCAGAAACACCGTCCCCCGCTGACCTGTCGCCTGCCGGTTCATCACCAGGGCCACCACCAGCAGCCCGACGCCCAGCACCGCTTGGCTCTTCCACTCGAGCGGCACCGTGGCGAGCACGCCCAGCGCCGTCACCAGCGCCAGCGTCGCGAGCACCCGGGCGAAATGCCTCTGTTTCGAGACCGGCGCCTTAACGTCCTGCATCGCTCGACCTCATCTCCGCCTGGCGTTCCATCCATCCCATCAACTTCGCGAGATCCTGTAACACCGCCGGCGGAGAGGCCAAGTCGAAGACCGTTCCGCCCTCCGCCAGCGCCGTCGCAAAGTCATCGCACCGCCGTACCGTCCCCACCAACCGCTCGCCCACCCGCCGATGCAGCCAGTCCTGCATCTCCCGATGCAGACTCACCGTGCCGTCGAACTTGTTGAGCACATAGAACGTCTCTGCCTCCACCGCCGGATCCTGCGCGCGCAGCTTCATCGCTGTTTGCGGATCGGGCACCAGCACCGTCAGTCGCGTGGTCTCCTGCGCCAGGATAGTCCGCGCTTGCTCGCTCACGCCCCGCCACTCCTCGAGCAGCGCCCAATCCACATCCGGACGATGCCGTTGAATGGCGCGCCACAGCGCTGGCTCCGGCATTCCCTCCCCGTGCGCCAGCAGCGAAAGAGTTGCTTGCCTGCCTGCAAAGTATTGAGAAAGCAGTTGATAGGGATCGCTGTCGACCGCTAGCGTCCGCATCGCCCGCCCCGCCAGAGCCCGCGCCATCGACGCTTGCAGCGTCGTGACGCCGGCGCCTCCGGTCAGTGACCGGAACGTGAAACTCGCCACCGGTAAATGACGATTCCAGGCGAGCGGCAGCGAGCCGCGCCGCTCGATCGCTTCGAAGAACGATGCCGGACGCAACCGCGGCAAAACCGGAGCGTGTAGCGGGGGCGCCGCGGGCGAAACCGCCTCGGCAATTTCCGGATGTTCCACGGGGTTGGCCTCGACGGGCGCGATGTCAAACGACTTGTAAGATCCGAGGTCCACCCCGGTCAAACTCGAAATCGCCGCAATATCTTCTTTTTGCATGAGCCGAACCGATACTTCGGAGTGAACTGGGTGAGAGTCCGCCCGAGAATAGCTGTTAATTTATCGGCGAAGGGTTGGGATTACGTAAGGGGGAAACTTAGGACGAAAGGACTAAAATTTCCTGGCCAGGCGGGCTGCGAGGGCCCCCGGGCAAGCTCCTGCAACGGCCAAAAGGCCTCGAGCCGGTTGCTCGAAGCCTTTTGTTTTCAGTTGCGTTGAGGTTGGCGCTACTGTCCGCCGGAGTCTGCGGTGGGCGGCGGATCGGAGACCGTCAGCACCACCGGAATCTCCAGCAGTTTTACAAACGAAGCCGGTACGGTGATTCGGACCTTCGTTGCATATTCCCCCGGTTCGAGCCCTTCCGGGTTCACTACCAGCTCCATTTTCATCGGCAAGCTCAACCCGTCCGACGCCACCATCAGCCACGGGACCTCCGTCTCCGGACTCGTTGCTTCGAACTTCACCCCGCATCCCGACCGTGCCTCCAAGCTCACCTCCGGCACCGTCCCGCCCCGCACATAACTCAGCGCCACCGTGCCCCCGATCGTCGCGTAAGGCCACGGATCGCAGATCTGCGCGACAAATGCGTCATTCGCGCTGCCCGGCTTCGCCTGCACCGCCGCCGTCGAAAGCGGCAGATCGCCCGAATCGCTTTGCCCCACCAGCGTCGCGTTCTCGCCCGGTCCAAGCGCCAGGCCCAGCGCGACGTCCTTCTTCGTTCCACCCCAAAACGTCGAGTAGATGATGCGCTGCCCGTCCAAATCCAGGCGCAGCAGATAGGCGTCAATGCTTCCGGCATACTCCGCCTGCACCGCCCGCTGACCCGGAAAATCCTTCGAATTCGTCTGTCCGGTGACGTACACGTGCCCGTGCGCATCCAGCTTCAAGCCCGTCGCCGTCTCATCCGGATCCGTCGGCCCGCTGAACGTCCCGCCCAGATAAGTCACGTAATCGGCCGCCGACCCCTCCGCATTCACCCGGATCAGGAACGCGTCGCGCATCCCGCCCGCAAACTCCTTCTGGATCGCGTTCGCCGATGTCGGCAGTTGCTTCGACGTCGTGTTGCCTCCGATATACGCTCGTCCGCCAGCATCCACCGCGAGCGACTGCGTCTCCGTGTACCCGGCCTTCCACCCCACGTAGGTGAAGTAGCTCAACTGATCGCCGTTCGGCGAGAGCTTCGCCAGATAGCCCGAATAGCTCACCGGCTGCTTGATGTAGGCATTCTCCGTAGCCAAACCGGGCGACATCGTGTCGCCGGTCACGTAAAGCGAATCGTCCGGCCCCACCGCGATCGCCGCCACGTTGTCCGTCCCGCCCGTGCCACCCAGATAAGTGGCATAGGCCAGTTGATAGTCCTTGGTGTACTTCGCAATAAACGCATCCTGGCCACCGCCCGCCAGCGCGGGTTGCAGCGCATTCTTCACCGGCAGCTTCGTCGACGTCGCCCGTCCGGCCAGATAAATATTGCCCACCGAATCGATCGCGAGCGCCAGGCCCTCTTCATTCCGCTCGCCGCCGAAGTAGGTCGAAAACAAGAGCTTGCCCTCGGCATCGAACTTCATCAGAAACGCAATGTTCAGCCCCGTCTGCTGATCCTGCACCGGCCTCATCAACGGCAGATCGCGCGCCCCGGTCGTGCCGGCGACATAAACGTTGCCTTCGCTATCGAGTGCGATCGCGTGCGGCACCGTATTCGAACTCCCCCCGATCAGCAACCGCCACACCATTTGCTTGCCGCCCGGCGCGTACTTCGTCAAATAGCCCTTAAAAACCGCCGCCGTCAGCGGCTTGCCTCCCACCGGCGAGGCATTCAGATCGCGCGACTCGGTCTCACCGGTCACATAGATATTGCCCTGGGCATCCACAGCCACGGCATTCGCATCGTCATAACGGTCGCCGCCGTGAAACGTCGAAAACACCAACCGCGGATCGTCTTTTGGCGTTTGTGCGCCCAGCACCATCGCCAGGGCAAGGAAGAGGAAAAATTGCATACACCGATCACGCGAGCCGCCGTCGAAAAAAGGCTCACCGGCGCACAGAAATTCGCCACCCCGTTTCGCTATCCTCAGGAAGAAATGACCCGTCACCTGGCGACGATCCTGCTAACCTGCAGCCTGATGGCGGCACCCAAAATTCAAGTCCACGGCCACCGCGGCGCACGCGCCGTCATGCCCGAAAATACCCTCCCCGCCTTTGAGTACGCTTTGCGTGCCGGGGTCGACGTGCTCGAACTCGATGTCGCCGTCACCAAAGACGACGTTCTCGTCGTGTCCCACGATCCCGAGATGAACCCGGACCACTGCGTCGGCCCGTCTACGGAGAAAGTCCTCATCCGCGACCTCACCTTCGCCCAACTCCAGGCCTGGGATTGCGGTGTCAAAGCGAATCCTCAGTTCCCCAAGCAAAAGGCCATCCCCGGCACTCGCGTTCCCACGCTCGATAGCGTCTTCGCCCTTGCCCCGCGCGGCAAGTTCGAGTTCAACGTCGAAACCAAGATCTTCCCCCACCGCCCCAGCGCCACGCCTGACCCCGAACGCTTCGCCCAACTCCTCCTGGCCGCCATCCGCCAGCATCACCTTGAACGGCGCGTCATCGTCCAGTCCTTCGACTTCCGCACGCTTCAAGCCATGAAGCGCCTCGCCCCCGAGATCCGCCTCTCCGCACTTCTCAGCTTCCCGCTCCAGGACTTCGTCAAGAGCGCGCACGAGGCCGGCGCCACCATCGTCTCGCCGCAGTTCAAGCTCGTCACTCCCGAAAAAGTGCGCCAAGCCCACGACGCCGGTCTGCAAGTCGTCCCCTGGACCGCCAACACCCCTGCCGAATGGGCGCCTCTCGTCGCGGCCAAAGTCGACGCCATCATCAGCGACGACCCCGCCGCCCTCATCGCCTACCTAAAAACTCATTAGTTCCGGCCGGTCAGCTTCCGGACCTCCGGCAGTAACTCCTCATAAGTCATCTTGCCCGGATGATACAGCCGCACCAAACCCGCCGCATCCACCAGCACCAAGGTCGGCGTCGTGCTGCAGCCGTACTGCTGGAACGTATCCTCGCTCACCGGCGATGGCGCATCTGCCAACTCTGGGTAGAACTCCCGCCGCACCTGATCGATGTACTTCAACTCCGCGCCCGGCGATAAATCCGCGCCCGCTGCGCCATAGCCGTAGCGCTGTGTCGGCATGATCACCGTTAAGCCCTGCGCCTGAAACTCCTTGCGCAAACGCGCCAGAATCGGTCCCTGCACTTTGCAGTCCGGGCACCAATGCGCCCAAAAGAAGAGTACCTTGGGCTTCCCCTGATACGCCGCCAGCGGCTGCGGCTTCACGCCCACATACTCCTTCAAGGACAGCGCCGGCGCCGGTTGCCCGGCCAGGCTGAGTAAGTTCAGATTCTTGTAAATGCGCGCCCGCATCGACGTCGCCTTCCACCGCACCGCCTCCTGCTTCAGAAACGCCACCGCCTCGGACCGTTGGCCCTTCGCCGCCAAAGCCTGCCCATGCACTTCAATCGAAGCACCCAGCCCAATCGGCAGATTCGTATCCGCGTCCACCGGCCGCGTCTTCAGTAAGCCCAGCGCCAGCTCACGCGTCTTCGCCGCATAGTCCAGCGCTGTATCGTACTTCTTCGCCGCCAGCGCGCCGCGGCCTAACCAGGAATAAGCTTCCACATACTCGCCATTCACGCCCTGATGCGCCCGGTATGCCGACGCCACTTTTTCGGCCGCCGTCAGATCGCCGGCCTGCGCCAGCGCCTTCACCTCCGCCACGATCGCCGCTTGCAGCGACAAGCTCGTCAGTAACAGCGCCACCAGTTTCATGTAAGTAAGTACCCTCCGTCCACCACCACGGTTTGGCCAGTGAGATAGGACGTCTTCCCGCTCACCAGCATCAACGCCACTTCCGCGATCTCGGCGGGCTGGCCTAAATGCCGAATCGGCTGCGACCCGATAAAGTCCTCGCGCCGCTCTTCGTCTTTCCAGTAATATTCGCTCAACTGCGTTTGGATCAGCCCCGGCGCAATCGCATTCACGCGCACGCCCTTTGGCCCCAACTCGAGCGCATAGGATTGCGTCATCATGATCAGCGCTGCTTTCGTCATCGAGTACAGCAAGCTATGCAACTGCGGGCGCAGCCCCGCCACCGAAGCGATATTGACGATGGCCCCCGCTCTCTGCGCCACCATCGCCGGCGCCACCGCCTGCGTCAGGCGCCACGCGCTCTTCAGGTTCGTCTCCACCATCTTGTCGAACTGCACTTCGTTGAATTCGAGGCAATCGCCCTGCGCGATGTTGGTCGCCGCGTTGTTCACCAGCATGTCAATGCGCCCGGTGCCGGCTTGAGCCGCTTCCACCAGCGCCTTCAAATCTTCTGCCTTGCCCACATGCGCCGCCACGCCGATCGCCAAGCCGGCATGACCTCGCTCGTTTAGCCGCGCCGCCGCCGCGTCGATCGTCTCCGCCTTACGGCCGCAGATATAAACCGTCGCGCCTTCGCGCATCAACGTCGACGCAATCGCCTCGCCGATGCCTCGGCTCGCGCCCGTCACAATCGCCGTCTGCCCGGCTAAGCTCACAGTCCCAGCACCTGCTTCGTATATGCCGCGCTGCGCGCCAAATCATCCTGCTGCGCCGCGGCCACCGCGTCCTTCGCCGGATTCACATACGGCGGCAACGGCTTCGCGCTATCCGCATAGTTCAGGAAGCGCGAGTATTCCCAAGCCGGCATTCGCCGATACGCTTCCCAGAACTGCGGCTCATGCACTTTGAACATCCGCGGCCCAAAGCAAATGATCTCCATCGAGAGCGCCTTGCCCGGGCACAGTTCCACGTACTTCTTCACCCACGCCCCGATGTTGATGTTGCCTTCGCCCATCCGCATCCATTGCACGGCCAGGCCTTCCTCCGTCCGCCACAGATAGCTGTCTCGCACGTGGCTGGTGAGCACATACGGCGCCAGCGTTTCGAGCGTCAAGTGCGGATCCTCCAGCGCCCACACCGGGTTGCCCGAATCGAGGCATGCGCCCACCGTATCCTTGCCCGCCTCTTCGATCAGCATCTTCAACTCGCGCGCCTGCAGATCGCCCGCATGATTCTCCACTGCGATCTTCAAGCCCGCGTTCTGCGCGCGGCTCCGTACGGCCTTTAGCGTCTTCACGCAATTCTCGATGTGCTGCTCGAGCGGCGTTTCCGTCCGTCGGTCGTCCATCGAACCCAGCACGCAGCGCACCAGCTTCGAACCGGCAACCTGCGCGCCGTCGATCACGCGCGAGAGTTGCTCCACCGCCGTGCCTTGCGACCGGTCAAACCGCTTCGACGATTCGCAAATCGAAAGCATCCCGATCTCGAGCGCAATGCCCAGCTTTTCCGCGTGCGCGCGTACCTTCTTCAGATGCTCCGGCTCCAAGCCGCCCAGAAAGCGCAATTCGGAAAAATGCACCACCTCCGCGCCCAGCTTCTGGCAATGGTCCAGATACTCAAAGGCGCTGAAGTTCGAGTTCCGGATGCTGAACAGGTCCACGCCGAACTTGACATTAGGCTTCATCGAAGCGGCTCCCGCGGCCAGGCTGGCCATGCTCGTGGCGGTAAACGCACGGCGATTCATGTTCCAGATTGTCTCAAGTTTGCCCGCCTGCGCGTTAACCTGAAAGCAGTGCTCGACAAAGCCGCCACGCTGCCTTTACTCTCCCGCACGCCCCTCGAATGGGGCGCGCAAGCCTTGGCCGATCCCATCGCCTTGCTGATCGACCACGCCTTTCTCGAGATGAAGGCCGCCCAAAACGCTATGGAAATGATGACCCGCTGGCCCAACGACTGGACCCCCGGCTGGGTCGAGACCATGACCAGCGTCGCCCGCGACGAAACCGCTCACCTCTCGCAGGTTTCCCGCCTTCTCATCCGCCGCGGCGGTCGTCTCGAACGCGGCCACAAAAGCACCTACGCCAGTGCCCTGCGCGCCCTGGTCCGCAGCGGCCGCAACGGCGAAACATTAGACCGTCTTTGTGTTTCCGCCCTCATCGAAGCCCGCTCCTGCGAACGCTTCGCCGTCCTGGCCGCCACCACTCAAGACGCCGAACTCGCCAAGTTCTACCAGGCCCTGTTCGCCTCGGAGATGGGCCACTACAAGGTCTTCCTCAAGCTCGCCTATAAGATGGCCTCGAAGTACGACGTCGATGTCCGTTGGGAGCAAATGCGCCAGGCCGAAGCCCGCATCATTGCCGAACAGCCCCCCGGCTGCCGGATCCACTCCGGCATCAGTATGCTTCCCGGTTCGCAATCTTAACGCGGAACAGCGGCTTCGCCCGCTCGCTTTCTTCCATCGTGTAGGTCTGCTCCGTCTTCGCCGGATCATAATCACGCCACAACCACGCCAGCGACTCAGGCAAGTCCATCGCCCCTTGCGCAATCGCATGCGCGCTCTCCCCAAAGCGGAAGTGGAAGTCGTAGCCCTTCATCTTCAGCGAATTCGCCAGTTGAATGTTGTTCAGCGGCCAACTCCCCGCAAAGTTCTCGATATCGTCCGCCCCATCGGAAAGCCACACCCGCAAGTTCTTCCGCGCCTCCCGCCGCACCCGATGCGACACAATGTAGCCGCCCTCCAAGCCTTTGTCCGGAGCCCACTGCAGCGCCGAGTAACTGCCGATGTGCGACAGCACGCGCGAATAATCACCCGGAAAGTACCAGGCGACATTGAACGCGCAGATCGCCCCGGAGGACGCACCCGCGATCGCCCGCGAGTAAGCATCCCGCCGCACCTTGTACGTCCTCTCGACTTCCGGCAGAATCTCCTCGCGCAGATAGCGCCCATACCGGTCCGAAACCGTATCGTATTGAATGCTGCGCATGCGCGTGCCCATCGCCTCGCCCCCGCTGCCGGGCGCGATCAGCACGTGCACCATCGGCGGGATCAGCTTCTTCGCCACCAGATTGTCGGAAACGATCTGCAGCCGCAGGCGCAGTAAGTCCAGATCGCCCACGATCGTCTCGCCGTCCTGCCACACCATCAACGGCGCGCCGCGCTCCAGATCCGCGCCCGCATTCACATACACCCAATAATTCGCGGACATCCCCGGATACACCTTGCTCGTGTGCGTCTTCTTCTCCGAAAGCTTTCCGCGCGCCACACCCGGCTGTGGATAGGAGTCCGGGTTATAGCCCGCCACGTCATAGCTCCCTAGCGACTTCCCTTCGCCGAAGTATTCATAGTGATGCGTCGTCCCCAGCCGCAGTGTCCGCACCAGGTACCAAAGCTTCGTCCCCGGCACACTCTTCATTGCCATCGCCGGCTGCTGATCGATCGACACCGTGGCTGGCCGTTCGCTTTCCACCGCGAACAGGAAGTCCTGCCCCCACACCGCCACTCCATCGCGCCCCTTCAAGCCGGGCAGCCCCGCCCCCAGTAACTCCTTCAACCGCGGCGAATCGGTCCGCGCCGCTTCCACGATCTCCTGCAGCGGATGCACTTGCGCCGCCAGCAACGTCGCAGCAAAAAACAAAGTCAGCTTCATGGCGCTTCACAGACTATCACCTGCGAAAATAGCGCTCATGGGTACTTATTGCGCCGCCGTCCGGCGTGGCATCGATGAGTGGAACCGCCACTATCACGACACCGAATATGGCTTCCCGCTCTCGAGCGATCAGGAACTCTTCGAGCGCCTGATGCTCGAGATCAACCAGGCCGGCCTCTCCTGGCTCACCATCCTCAAGAAGCGCGAACACTTCACCCGTGCGTATCACGCCTTCGACATCGCCCGCGTCGCCGCCTACACCGAAAAGGACCGCGAACGGCTCCTCGCCGACGCCGGCATCATCCGCAACAAGCTCAAGGTCAACGCCGCCATCGAGAACGCCCGCCGCATTCAGGCCCTGGGCGGCTTCCAACCCTGGCTCGAGCAGCGCCGCGGCCTCACCCTCGACCAATGGTGCAAAGAGTTCAAACGCCACTTCGTCTTCACCGGCGGCGAGATCGTCAACGAGTTCCTCGTCAGCACCGGCTACCTGCCCGGCGCCCACGACGAAGATTGCCCCATTTACGCCAAGGTCAATCGACGCGCAAAGCGGTAATCGGATCCACCATTGCCGCCCGCCGCGCCGGCAGATAGCCTGCCACCGCCGCCACCGCCAGCAGAGTCAGCGCCATTCCCGCAAACGTCCACGGATCGCTCGCCGTCACCCCGAACAGCAAGCCGCTGATCGCCCGCGCCAACCACCAGGACGCCGCCACGCCGATCAACAACCCCAGTCCGGCCAACGCCAACGACTCGTTCAGGATCCCCGTCCGCAACCGCCCCGCCGGTGCTCCCAGCGCCAACCGGATGCCGAACTCCTGCTTCCGCTGGCTCACCGAATACGAGATCACTGCATAGATCCCCAGCGACGCCAGCACCAGCGCGAACACGGAGAAGCCCCCAATCAGCACCGCGATGAACTTCCGCGGCGATACCGCCTGATCCACCCGCGCCTGCAGCGTCCGGAACTCGCTCACCGGCAAATCCGGATCAAGGGGCCGCAGCGCTTCCCGCACAGACCTCGCCAGGCGCGATGGCTCCAGCACCGTTCGCACCACCAAATCCACTGACCCGTAATCGTCAATCTGCCGCATCGGAATATAGAACTCCGCCCCCGCCTCCTGCTCCAAACTCAAATGCCGCACATCGGCCACCACGCCCGCCACCACCCGCTCCCGATCCACAAAGACCACCGTTTTGCCCAACGCGCTTTCGTTCGGCCACAGTTGTTTCGCCAGCGTCTCGTTGATCAGAATCACCGGCTGCGACGTCGCGTTGTCGCTCTCGGCGATGTCGCGCCCCGCCCGCAGCGGAATCCCCATCGCGCGCAGATAGCCGTCGCTCACGATCCGCACAAAGCCATCCGCCGGCGGATTCTCGCGCGAATAAGCCCGGCCCTTCGCCCCGATGCCCCAACTCCGATTCCGCCCCAACGGCAGCGCATCGCTCAACCCGGCTGCTTCAATGCCCGTCGTCTCCCGCACCCGCCGCAGCGTCTCGTCGTAATAGGCATTCCGCTGCGCCCGCGATTGAAAGTCCCTTGTCGGATCCACCCGCAACGACGCCGCCCGCTCCGGCTCAAAGCCCATATCCACTTCCAGCACCTGCAGGAAGCTGCGGAACAGCAAACCCGCGCCCACCAGCAACACGCACGCGAACGCCACTTCGGCCACCACCAGCGCCTTGCGCACCGTCGCGCGTCCCCGGCCGCCGGACCCCACCCGGTCCTTCAACGCCTCATTCGAAAGCGGCGTCTGCAACGCCGGCATCAAGCCGAACAGCACGCCCGTCATCAGCGTCACCACCACCGTAAACGCCAGCGCCGGTCCGTCGATCGTCACCCGGTCCAGCAGCGGAATCTTCATCGCCACCAATTGCGAAAGCACCGTCGTCCCCACCACCGAGAGCGCCAGGCCCAGCGCGCCCCCCGCGCTCGCCAGCAACAGACTCTCCGTCAGCAACTGCCGCATCAGCCGTCCCCGGCCCGCGCCCAGCGCCGCCCGGATCGCCATCTCCTTCTGCCGTGCGGCAGACCGGCCCAGCAACAAGTTCGACAAATTCGCGCACACCAGCAACATCACCACCGCCACCGCGCACGCCAGCACCAGCAACGCCGGCCGCAGCCCCCCGCTGATGTGCTCCGTCAGCGTCGCGTACGCAAGCTTGAAGCTCCTCCCCGGTTCCATCTGCCGAATCTGCGGCTCAATCACCGGCGCCTCCGCTCGCGCCTGCGCCACCGTCATGCCCGGTTTCAACCTCCCCACCATCGCCAACGTATTGCCCCACCGTCCCACTTGCTGCGTCAACGGCAGTGGAAAGTAGACGTCGATGCGGCTCCCCGGCGCAAACGTCGTCCCGAAGTCGAAGGACTCCGGCAGTACGCCCACCACCGTGAACGGATCGTTATTCAACTGAATCCGCCGCCCCACCACTCCCGGATCCTTCTGAAACAGCCGCACCCACAACCCACGGCTCAGCAGCACCTGCGCCCGCCGGTTCCACGGCACGTTGCACTCTTCCACCGTAAAGTTCCGCCCCAATAACGGAGCCACGCCCAGCAGCGGCAGAAAGTTATGCGAGATCGGCACGCCGCTCAACCGCTGCGACACGCCATTCACCGTCAGCCGGCTATCGCCCACGCCGTAGAACGCGAAGTACGCCGCCACATCGCTGAACGCCTGCGTCCGGTTGCGGAACTCCGTAAAGTGCCGCACCGGCACCGTCGCGCCCGAAAGCCCATCCGGCCCGCTATTGGCCACCCACACCAATTGCTCCGGGCTCCGGAACGGCAGCGGCCGCAGCATCAGCGCATTTACCACGCTGAACACCGTCACGCTCGCTCCAATTCCCAACCCCGCAATCAGAATCGCGAAGACCGTGAAGCCCAAGTCCCGCCGCAACGTGCGCAGCGTATAACGCAGATCCTGCAGAAACACTTCCATCATGGGTAAACCTCGTGCCTCCCGGTGACTCTCCCGGGTCTGGGTAAGTCCTCCCAGGCGCAGCACCGCCTGACGGTGTGCCTCTGCCGCGGAGAGTCCGCGGGCCCGGTAGTCTTCGATCATCATTGCGAGATGGCTTTCCAGCTCCATCTCGAAGTCGCGATCCAGTTCCTCAGTGCGGCGCCAGGCAGAGAAGCGTCGCCGGAAGATCGCGAATCGCCGGCTCATCCAGCCGGACCTTCCATTTGCAGCAATTTCCCGATCACTCCCGCCACCCGTTCCCAGTTCCGCGTCTCTGCGGCCAACTGCTCCCGGCCCGCCGGCGTAATCGAGTAGAACTTCGCCTTGCGATTGTTCTCGGAGGTTCCCCACTCCGCCCCAATCCAGTCACGTTCCATCAGCCGCACCAGACACAGATAAATCGTTCCCTGGTTCACGGCCAGCGCCTCTTCGCTGATCTGCTCAATCCGCTTGGCGATGCCATAGCCATGCAATGGCCCCATCGCCTCCAGCGTTTTCAGCACCATCAGGTCGAGCGTCCCTTGCAGAATGTCGGATTTCGGTTCGGCCATACTGCTCCTGTGTGTTGTATAGAGGAGTCTGCCAGTACTCTTGTGGGATGTCAAGAGGAGTGCCCAAAAAAAAGGGCCGGCGCAATGGCCGGCCTCGCAGTTGGTAGTCGTTTCGAAAGCCGTACCAAAGGGCTTACGGCACAAAGCCATGACGCTCAGTGACATGGCTCCGTCCTGTCTGTGTAGCATTTCTCCGAACCGATCGACAAGGAATCAGATGCGGGCATTCCCTCCCCCTTTTCCCGGGCATCGCTCGAGTCTTAATACTCTTAACCTTGTCTTTTGCCAAACTTAACGAACCAGAACTGCCCCTGGTACCTCTATCAGGTATGACCAGGAAAACGGCTGCCCCCCTCCTTTTGGCACTCCTGACCGCCCCTCTATTTGGTGCCTCCCTCCCCACCGTTGGCCTACCTGCCCACGACCTCGCCGACCTCGTCGAACGCACCGTCCCCAGCGTCGTCCGCATCCTCGCCGTCAAAGTCGACGCCCCCTGGGCCAATGGCCTCATCAAAGCGGACTCGCCGGCGGCCCCCCAGCGCGGCCCCCGCCCCAAAACCGTCTCCGGCGAAGGCTCCGGTGTCATCGTCTCCCCCGACGGCTACCTCCTCACCAACCACCACGTCATCGACAACGCCGTCAAAATCACCGTCGAGCTCAACGACGACCGCGCCTTCCCCGCCAAAGTGATCGCCTCCGATGCCGCCACCGACCTTGCCGTCCTCAAAATCGACGCCCAGAACCTCCCGGCCATCGCCTTCGGCGACAGCGCCAAACTCCGCGTCGGCGAGTCGGTCGTCGCCATCGGCAATCCCTTCGGCGTCGGCACCACCGTCACCTCCGGCATCGTCAGCGCCATGGGCTCACCCCGCACCAATGCCGCCGGCGACGAAGACTACATCCAAACCGACGCCGCTATCAACCCCGGCAACTCCGGCGGACCGCTCCTCAATCTCTCCGGCCAACTCGTCGGCATCAACACCGCCATCATCTCCCCGTCCGGCGGCAGCAGCGGCATCGGCTTCGCCCTTCCCTCGAACGTGGCCCGCCGTGTGATGAAAGAGTTGATCGACCATGGCCAAGTCACCCGCGGCTTTCTCGGCGTCGGCCTCCAGCCGATGTCCCCCGGCCTCAGCGAAGTCCTGCACCTGACGCGCCCCGGCGGCGCCATCATCACCGACGTCGCTCCTGAGAGCCCTGCCGCCCAGGCCGGCGTCAAGAAAGGCGACGTCGTCCTCGGCATGAACGGCCGCGCCATTCGCGACTTCGATCGCCTGCGCCTCTACATCGCGGAAGCCCGCCCCGGCGCCACCATCAGCTTGCTCGTCAATCGCGACGGCCAGGAACAGACCCTTCAGGCGACGCTTGCCACCAAGCCGTCCTCACCTACGGAAGCCACGCCCCAGAAGTCCGGCGAACTGCTCTCCGGCGCGGTTCTCTCCGAACTCACCGCGCCCAGCCGTCAGGAACTTGGCCTCGCCCCCGACGTCAACGGTCTCCTCGTCATGGCTGTCGACCCCGACGGCGACAGCGCCGAAGCTGGCCTCAAAGCCGGCGACGTCATCGTCTTCGCCAATCGCCACGCCGTCCTCGACGTGCCCACCTTCGAGAAAGCCGCCGGCGACTCGCGCACCGTCCTCCTCGAAGTGAACCGCCAGGGCGGCACCTTCTTCCTCGCCGTTCCCCGTTAGTCCTGCGTCAAGAGCTCAGGGCGAATCATCCGTTCGCCCTTCAGCAGAATCAGCGTCAACCGCTCGGTCGCGGTGATGTCGGTCAAGGGATTGCCGTCCACCAGGATCAGCGTCGCTTCCTTGCCCACCGCGATCGTCCCTGTCCGTCCCGCAATGCCCAGCAGCCGCGCGCCGTTGCCCGTCGCCGCCTGCAGTGCCGCCGCGGCCGGAATCCCCGCCGCCACCCACAACTGCATCTCGCGATGCACCGCCGGACCATGGAACACCAGCGGATTGCCCGCGTCCGTCCCCGTCACCAGCCGCACGCCCGCCGCATGCGCCCGCCGCAGATTGTCCGCCGCGATTTCGCCATCCATCTTGTAGCTGCCGAAGTTCTTTCGCATCTTCGCCGCTTCCTCGGACTGCATGTACTTCCGCGTCGAGGCCAGCAACGCCCGCGGCACCGCCTGCTGCACCAGCGACAAGTCCAGCAACTCCGTCTTGCCCGCCGCAAAGCCCATCATCCCTTCGCGTACGCTCAACGTCGGGTCATAGTAGATATCCGCTCGCGCCATCTGCTGAAACAGCTCATCCGGAATCTTCTCCGACATCGACCCGTGCTCGATGCTGTTCGCCCCCAGCGCGATCGCCTCGGCCACATCCTGCGCGTTGCCCGTATGCATCGCCACCGGCAGACCGTTCGCGTGCGCCTCCTCGGCCATCGCCTTCAGGATCGCCGGGTCCGCCCGCTTGAACGCATAACCCGGCTGCCCCGCATCCAGCACGCCCTTCACGCAATCCACGCCCGCCTGCTTCAACTCGCGCACCATGCGGCGAGCTTCGTCCGGTGTCTTGGGCAAACGGACGAACTGCGCTTGCCCGGTCGCCTTGAAGGCCGCCGGCATCCGGTCCAGCATCTCGGTCGGATGCCCGCCTTCGGTCGTGAAGATCGGCCCGCAGGTCAGATAATCGGCGCCCGTGTACTGCAGCTCATTGATCGTCTTCCGCAACGCCAGCGCATTGTCGAGCCAATCGCCCACACTCCGCGTCGCCGTCACCCCCGAATACAGATACGCCGCCAACGCCCGCTCGCCCGACTTCGGCTTCGTATAGTCCTGCGGATTGTCGTAGATGCCGCCCGGCGCGCCGATATGAACGTGCGCATCGATCAGCCCCGGCAGCAGCGTCTTGCCCGCGCCCTCCACCACCTCCGCCCGCAGCTTCTCCGCATCCGGCGCCTCGCCCGCAAAGATCTCGGCGATCTTGCCCGCCCGAATCAGTACGGACCCCCGCTCAATCACCCTCCCGTCGCCGAGAATCAGCCGCGCGTCCCGAATCAGCCGCGTCCGCGATTGCGATAGTTGCCGGTCGATCTGTCTTTGCCGCTCGATGTTCGTCTTCGCATAGCTCTGATACACGCCGATCAGCACAAACGGCAACAGCGCCGCGCCCACCCACAGCTTCGCCGAGTTCTTCAGCTTCTCTTCCTTCTCCCAGCGGAACAGCTTCATGCAGACAAACAGCGCCACGAACATGGTCTGCAGCAGCGCGCCCGCCGCCCCCAGATTGTCCTGGAAGGACTCGTTCCGGATCAGAATCCCTTGCACGCCCGTATGCACATGCGTCGCCGGAACAAACTGCGACACCACCTGCAGCCAGTTCGGAAACGACGTCGTCGGGAACGTCGCCCCGCTCAAAAACATCATCGGGAAATACAGCGTTTGCGTCAGGATCTGGCTCTCGCCCATCGAGTTCGCCACCGACGCGATAATCAACCCGATCGAGCGGAACGCCACAATCGCAATCAGCACAAACAGCGAAAGCGACAACCAATGCTCCGGCGTCTTCATCCCGTAGACAAATTTGGAGATCAGAAACGTCAGCAGCACGCTCGGGATGTAGCTCACCAGGCCTACCGCCAACGACGCCACCAGAATCGGCGCTGGTGAAATCGGCGCCACCTTAAAGCGCCGCAGAATGTTTTGATCCCGCTCGATCACCATGCGGATGCCGCCGCCAAACAGCCCGTTGCCCAGAATGCCGATCACCAGCACCATCGCGAACACCGTGTTGATGATCCCGCCGCGCTCGGCCTTGAACGTCAGCGCAAAGATGAAGAAGAAGATCAGCGGAAAGACGTAGTTGAAAAACAGCACCGACTTTTCGCGGAACGTCAGCCGCAAATGCATCCGGATATACGCTAAATAGGGTGCCATGTTAGTCGCGTAAGCTCTTTCCCGTCAATTCGATAAAGGCATCTTCCAGCGTCGGGCGCTTCAATTGCACGTCCACCAGTTCGAGCCCCTGCGAGTCCACCCACTTCACCAGTTCCACCAGCGCCTTGGCCGGCTTCGCCGCCAGCACCGTCAGCGACGTCCCGTCCGCCCCCGGCGCCAGCTTCTCCGCCTGAAAGACCCCCGGCTCCGGCAGGGCCGGCAACGGCGTGCCCGTCACAATCTCGATCCGCGACAGCCCCAGCGTCCGCGCCTGAATCTCGCGTGGCGTCCCGTGCGCCACAATCCGCCCCTCGTCCACAATCGCCACCCGGTCGCACAGCCGCTCGGCCTCTTCGATGTAGTGCGTCGTCAGGATAATCGACCGCGCATCGCCCCGCAGTTGCTGGATCAGCGAATGAATCTCGAGCCGCACCTGCGGATCCAGCCCCGTCGTCGGCTCATCGAAGAACACCACCGACGGATCATTCAACAGCGCTAGCGCAATCGCCAGCCGCTGCTTCTGCCCCCCCGAAAGCGTCCCGTAGAAACTCCGCGCCTTGTCTTCCAGCTGTAAGCGCTTCAGCAGCAAAAGGTGGTCGGTGGTCCGCGTGTAGAAAGACGCAAACAGCTCGAGCGCCTCAATCACCATCATCTTGTCTGGCAGATTCGTCGACTGCAGGCAGACGCCGATCCGGTCTTTGAGCGCGTTCGTGTCGGCCGCCGGGTCCAACCCCAGCACCGTCACCTCGCCCGCCGTCCGGGGACGCAGTCCCTCCAGGATTTCCACCGTACTGGTCTTCCCGGCCCCGTTCGGCCCCAGGAGCCCAAACACCTCGCCCGGGTAAACTTCGAAGTCGATTCCGCGTACCGCCTGAAAGGTGCCGTAGGATTTCTCCAGTCCTTTCACAGAGATGAGAGGGGTAGCCATCCTCCGAAGTTTCCCATGCCGCCCCGCTGGGACGCCATCGTTTTCCGACGAAACGCCGTTTTTGCCGGACCAACACCCTTAAGTTTCAGTCCTTTTCGCCCCCTCCCCAAGGGATAGGACTCTTGTTTCCTCCCCCTCATCATGGAAAAGTGGCCCCTCCGTAGGGTCAGCGAGGAGCTTCTCTCATGCCGAGCACCCTGAAGTCCGACATGATCGCGGGATTCCTGGTCTTCCTGATCGCGCTACCCCTCTGCCTGGGCATCTCGATGGCCAGCGGCGTCCCCCCCACGTCCGGGCTGGTCACCGCCATCATCGGCGGCCTGCTCGTGTCGTTTCTGGGCAGCGCCCGTTTGACCATCAAAGGACCCGCCGCCGGCCTCATCGTGATCGCCATCGGCTGCGTGACCGAACTCGGCCAAGGCGACAACCTCCTCGGCTACCACCGCTTGCTGGCGGTCGGCCTCGTCGCCGGCCTCCTTCAGATTGCCCTCGCGCTCACCAAGGCCGGCGTCATCGGCGACACCATGCCCTCCTCTGTCGTGCACGGCATGCTCGCCGCCATCGGCATCATCATCATCTCCAAGCAAACGCACACCGCTCTCGGCGTCGTACCCAAGGCGAAGGACCCCCTCCAACTGCTGGCTGAGATCCCCCACAGCCTTTTGAACATGAACCCCGACGTCTTCTTCATCGGCGCCATCTCGCTGTTGATCCTCTTCGGCCTGCCCATGCTCAAGGTCGGCTGGATGCGTCAGATACCCGGCCCCACGTTGGTCCTCGCGTTCGCCATCCCCATGGGCCTCTACCTCGACCTCTCGCACGAACACAACTACTCACTCGCCAATCACACCTACCACCTCGGTCCCAACTTCCTCATTCGCCTGCCTGCCTCACTCTTGAGCGCCATCGCCTTCCCGGACTTCTCCGCGATCGCCAGCCTCGCCTCCCTCAAATACATCGTCATGTTCAGCATGGTCGGTATGATTGAAAGCCTGCTCAGCGTGAGCGCCGTCGACTCGCTCGACCCCGAAGGCCGCACCAGTGACCCCAACAAAGACCTGCTCGCTCTCGGCATCGGCAACACCGTCGCCGCCGCTCTCGGCGGTCTGCCCATGATCTCTGAAATCGTCCGCAGCAAAGCCAACCTCGACCACGGCGCTCAATCCCGTTGGTCGAACTTCTTCCACGGCGCCTTCCTGCTGCTCTCCCTCGCCCTGCTCCCCTCCGTGCTGCAGCAGATTCCGCTTGCGGCGCTGGCCGCGATGCTGATCTACACCGGCTTCCGCCTCGCCTCCCCCAAAGAATTCGCCCACGTCTATCACATCGGTCGCGAGCAGTTCGTGCTCTTCGTCGCCACCCTGCTGGTGACCCTCGTCACTGACGTCCTGGTCGGCGTCGCCACCGGCCTGGTGCTCAAGATCCTGCTCCATCTCAAAAACGGCGCCACCCTTCGCAGCCTCTTCAAGGCCATCATCCACGAGCGGCGCGAAGGCGACACCATCACTCTGGTCGTCCACGACGCGGCGATCTTCTCCAATTACCTCGGCCTCAAGAAGCGCCTCTCCACCCTGGACCCCTCCATCAAGCGCGTCATCATCGACTTCGAGAACTGCTGGGTCGTCGACCACACCGTTCTGGCCAGGCTCCAGACGCTCGACGACACCTGGACCGATCGCGCCCTCCTCCTCACCGGTCTCGATGAGCACATCCCCATGTCGCTCCATCAGCAGGCCGCTCGCCGCAAATCGCGCATCCTGACGGCGGGGGCCTAACCGCCATGAAACACGATCCCCGCGGGCGAGTGGAACAGGCGGTCGAGCATCTCGCCCACTACCTCCCCAGCCAGGGCCCGATCGGCGTGTTCGTCCATCACAACACGCTGCATTCCTTTGAACATTTGCCGTTCGAAACCGGCGTGCTGGCGGCCTCCCGCCTGTTCGGTACCCAGCCTTACCTGTCGGAAGAGCGCTACCGGCAAGCGCTCGCCAGTGGCCGCATTCAAACGCGCGACCTGATCGCCGTGCTCGAGTCCGAACCCAACTGGCCCATCGCCGATGGCCTTGATCGCCGCTCGTTGCGCAAAGCCATGCTGACGCCGGGTGTGCGCGAGTTTACCCCCGAGACCGTGGAATGGCGGCTGGTCGAAGGCGACCTCGCCTCGTCCGTCCGCCCACCCGCGGCCCGCCGCCTCTTCGAAGCTTGCCTCTTGCGTGCCCCCGATCCGCCGCCCGTGCCGGCCCCCGATCCCGGCCGCCCCCTCGACAACTTCGTTCATCCCTTCCTCATCCGCCTCTCGGCCAACTTCCTCGACCAGGGCGTCGCCTATTGGCCCATGCCGGCTCGTGAACTCGGCTTTCTCGCCGCCGTCCGCCGCCTGATGGCCAAGCCCCTGTTCTTTGAGCCCGCCGGCCTGCAGGGCTCCGCTGCTTTGTTCCGCCGCCAAGCTCGCCTGGACGCCACCGAAGTCGTGCTGGCCAATCTCCAGTCGCTCGAAATCGATGAGCCCGAAGACTTCCTGCGTTCCGAACTGCTGGCCTTGCCCGGTTGGGCCGGCATGTTCCACATCCTCGAGAAAGAGCCGGAACTCGCCCCCTATCAGCCTTTGCCCGTCAGGCTGATGGACTATCTGGCCGTCCGCCTGACGCTGGTCGCCGCCGCCACCGCTCACGCCGCCCACCTGCCGGACCCGCCTCCGCGCCCGCGGCTTGAAGCCTTGCGCCTGGTGCGCGCGGCCGCTCTGTTCGATGCCTGCTCGGCCGTGAACCTCACGTCCGAACGCTTGCATCGCCTCGACGCGGCGCAGTTTGCGCGCTTGGAAAAAGAAGTCCTCGCTTGCGACCAACTCGAACGCCGCCGCCTGTTCCACCTCGCCTACGAACGCCGGCACGAAATCCAGATCCTGTCCCCCCTCGGCCAGTTCCGCCGCGATCTGCTGCTGGCTACGCCTCCCCCGCCCGTCCGCCCCACCGCTCAAGTTTTCTTTTGCATCGATGAACGCGAAGAGTCCCTGCGGCGGCATCTGGAAGAATCTGCCCCCTCGGTAGAAACTCTGGGTGCCGCCGGATTTTTTGGCGTCGCGATGCATTTCGCCGGCATTGACGATTCGCTCGGGGCCGCCTTTTGTCCGGTCGTCGTCAAGCCTGCCCACCTGGTCGGTGAGCAGCCGCATCCGGAAGACGAGCACCTCTACGGCAGACGCAAAGAGCGCCGTAAACTCTGGTCTCGCCTGGTGTACAACCGCTACATCTCATCGCGCTCGCTCGTCCGTGGTTGGGTGAGCACTGGCCTTCTTGGGCTCATCTCGCTTGCTCCGCTCATCACGCGCGTCCTGTCCCCGCGCACCGCCGGACGGTTGCGCCGGCGTCTGAATGAAGCCTTCTTTCCCGAGCCGCGCACCGCTCTCGCTTTCAAGCGGCAGGACCAAGGCGCCGATCATCCGCCCTTGGAACTCGACCTCGGCTTTACCGTCACCGAGAAGACCGAACGCGTCGGCCACCTGCTGCGCGGCGCGGGCCTGGTGAATAACTTCGCCCGCCTGGTGGTCATCCTCGGCCACGGGTCCGAGTCGCTCAATAACCCCCACGAATCCGCCTACAACTGCGGAGCCTGCGGCGGCCGCCAAGGCGGACCCAACGCCCGCCTCTTCGCCGCCATGGCCAATCGGCCCGGCGTCCGCGCCGGCCTGCGTGCGCAAGGCATCGTGATTCCCGAAGACACCTGGTTCATTGGTGGCCAGCACGATACCTGCAGCGACCACATCGAACTCTACGAGTTGGACGCCGTCCCCCAAACTCACGCCGCCGACCTTGCCACCCTCCAACAGCAGTTGGATACGGCCCGTGCCCGGAACGCCCATGAGCGCAGCCGCCGCTTCGAGCACTTCGAAGACTCGCTCGATCCGGCCCACGCCCTGATGCACGTCGAGGAGCGCGCCGAGCATCTGGCCCAACCGCGGCCCGAGTACGGCCACAGCAGCAACGCCTTCACGTTCCTCGGCCGCCGCCAGTCCGTCAAAGGCCTGTTCTTCGATCGCCGCTCGTTTCTGGCCTCCTACGATGCCGCGCTCGATCCCGATGACACGTATTTGAAGCGCCAACTCGGCGCCGTCGTGCTCGTCTGCAGTGGCATCGGCCTTGAGTACTACTTCTCAACGGTGGACAATGAAGGGTATGGCTGCGGCACCAAGCTGCCCCACAACATCACCGGCCTGCTGGGCGTGATGAACGGCCAATCCAGCGACCTGCGCACCGGGCTCACCTGGCAAATGGTCGAGATTCACGAACCCATGCGTCCGCTCTTCATCGTCGAGACGACGCCGCAACGGCTGGAAGCGGCGCTCGCTGCGAACGACTTCAACATGACGCTCACGCGCCATCAGTGGATTCGGCTGGCGACCCTCCATCCGGACACCGGAGAAATCCACGTGCGCCGCGCCCATGGCTGGGAACCCTTTGTTTCCGAACAAACCGAGACGCCCGTCGTCGCTACCTCTCTGGCTTGGTACCGCGGCAAGCGGGAACACCTGCCCGTGGCCAGAATCGTGCCCGCCGCCCGCATGGAGTCGGTGACCCCCTGATGGATGCCGCGCAAATCCTGCTCTGCTCCGTCGTGGGCGCGCCGGCCGCCGCTTTCTTAGGGCTCTCGCTGGTCTGGCTGTTCGGTGCGACGCCCGGCGAGCGCTCCATTATTCGCGTCACCAAGTTAGCGCTGGGCGTGAGCGGCGCGTCGCTGGCCGCGCTCACCTGGCTCACCGTCCGCAGCCATGCGTTCAGCGTCACGGTGCCCTTGGGCCACTGGTTCAGCGTGCATGAGTACAGCTTTCCGCTGGTACTGTTTCTGGACTCGCTCAGTTGGCCGCTGGCCGGTTTGACGATCCTGCTGACATCGCTCATCGCGGTCTTCTCGGCCACCTACATGCACCGCGAGGCGGGCTTTCTGCGTTTCTACTTGCAGTTGAACCTCTTTGCCGCCGGCGCGCTGCTGGTCCTCACCGCCGGTTCCTATGACTTGGTCATCGGCGGCTGGGAGTTGGTGGGCATCTCCTCGGTTCTCCTGATTGCCTTCTTCGAAGAGCGCACCGGCCCGGTCCGCAATGCGATCCGCGTGTTTGCCACTTACCGCACGGCCGACATCGGCCTGCTGGTGGGCGTGTTCCTCATGCACCACTGGGGCGAAAGCGCGACCTACGCGGACCTCGCCTCGGGCACGCACCTCACGGGCGGTCCGGCCACCATCATCGGATTGCTACTGTTGATCGCCGCTAGCGGTAAGTCCGCGCAGCTCCCGTTTTCCGGCTGGCTGGCCCGGGCCATGGAAGGCCCCACGCCGTCGAGTGCGATTTTTTATGGCGCGATCTCCGTCCATCTCGGCGCCTATCTTTTGCTGCGTGCCCAGCCGATTCTGGCTGCCTCCCCCGCCGCCGCGGCTGGCGTGGTGCTGGTGGGTGGCCTTTCGGCCCTCTACGGCACGATCGTCGGCCGCGCCTGCTCGGATGCCAAAACCGGACTGGCCTTTGCGGCGCTTTCCCAACTCGGCTTGATCTTCGTCGAGATCGGCTTCGGCTGGACGACGCTGGCGCTGTTCCACATCCTCAGCCATGCCACCGTCCGGACACTCCAATTCCTGCGCGCTCCCTCCCTGCTCCACGACTATCGCCTGCTGCACTCGGCTTCCGGAGGGCCGCTGCCGAAGACGGGCGAGCATCTCGAGAACTGGGTCCCTGTCGGTCTCCAGCAATGGCTCTATCGCTTCGCTCTCGATCGCGGCCATCTCGATAGCCTGATCGACCGGCTCTTTGGCGAACCGCTGCACGCCCTCTCGGGTTGGCTGGGGGCGCCCGGCGGCCGACGCGCCAGCGCTCGCCACCGCCCCTTGCCGCACGCCACGAACACGGTGGGAGGGGTGGACTGATGCTCCTTGCCTTGGTGGCCGTCCCCTTGCTTGGGGCAATCGTGGCCTGGACCGCTGCGGAACGCGCCCGCCTTGTCGGTGTGGTGAGCGCGCTGTTGAGTTGTGCCGCTGCGCTGGCGGCGCTGCGGGCGGTGACAAGCTCGGGCCGCACGTCGTGGCTCTGGTTTACGGGCGATCCGGTCAATGCGTTGCCCATGGTGATCTTCGCGGCTTTGGCGGCGGTGACGCTCGCGCTGATTCCGCGTCGCGAACTCACGCCACGCCTGGTGGCCGAGGTGCTCCTGGTTCTCTCCGGCACGCTGACGGCTTACGCCTCCGAAAATCTGATCCTGCTGGGGGTGGGCTGGGGCGTGGCTTCTCTTCCCCTGCTGCTTGACCGGGAGAAGTCGCCGTTCTCGCGCGTGGTGGTGCTGGCGAGCGTGGCGGCCTTGGCGGGCGCGGTCTGGGTGATCGGCTCAGAAACGGGCTCGTACCATTTGGCCGATCTGCGGACGGCGCATGCGTCGCCGGGCGGCACGCTCGGATTCGGGTTGGTCGCGATCGCCATCTTCCTGCGCAAAGGCATCTTTCCGCTGCATTCGTGGCCGGCGGGCGTGTTTGAACGCGGGCCGCTATTGCCGGCGGTACTGATGGTGAACGGCCATTTGGGGGCGTTCCTGATGGCGCGAGTCGGGCTGCCCCTGTTCCCGGCGATCACGCGCGAATCGTTTCCCATGCTCTCGGACCTGGCTTTATTCACCGCGGCGCTGGCCGCGCTGACGGCTCTGGCGGAGCGGTCGCCGCGGCGGCTGCTGGGGCTGGTGATCGTGAGCCAGGCTTCGATGGTCCTGGCCGGGCTGGAAAGTCTGACGGCGGAAGGCATCGCGGGCGCGCTGGTGCATCTGATGGTGGTGGCGGTGGCCACCACTGGCCTGGCCGGCGCTTATCAGTCGCTCGCAAGCCGGGTGGACCAACTCGACGCGCGCCAGGGCTTCCTGGGCCTGGGCCAAATGGCCCCCCGCCTGAGCGTCTTTTTCCTGGTCTGCGGCCTGGCGCTGGTGGGTCTGCCGGGCACCTTGGGCTTTGCCGCCGAGGACTTGCTGCTGCACGGGACGCTGGCCACGCATCCGTGGATCGGCCTGGCCATGCCGCTGGCCACCGCGCTGAATGCTTTCAGCATCTTCCGGCTTTTCGCGCGCCTGTTCATGGGCCGCCCGATGCTGCGGGGGCCGCTGTCGCTCGATGCGCTCCCCCGTGAGCGTTGGGCTCTGGGCGCGGTGGTCGTCTTCCTGGTGGCCGGCGGCCTGTTGCCGGGCCAACTCGTCAAGCTGCAATCCTCCGCCGCCGACGTGATCGTCGCCACCCTCCGAACCACAGTTGCCAGCCGTTAACGCGGAAATCTGGCCTCCGGACGCCTCGCGGACCTATAATAGGAGTTCGCGATGGATATCAAGAAGAAGTTGCAGGACGAGATCGCCCTGCTCGATCACGAGCTGCGGAACGAACTTCCGAAGGAAATCCTGAAGGCGCGCGCGCACGGGGACCTCAAGGAAAACGCTGAGTTCCATGCGGCCAAAGAGCGTCAGCGGTTCGTCGACGCGCGGTTGGCCCAGCTTCGGGTGCGCCTCGCGGAACTCTCCATGGTGGATCTCACCAAGATCCCGAACGACCGAGTCGGGCTCGGCTCGACGGTGGTCGTCCTCGATATCGTCAAAGAAGAGCAGATCACCTATAAGCTGGTGCCGAGCGAAGACTCTGACGTCGCGGCCGGCCGCATTTCTACGGCTTCACCGATTGGCCGCGGTTTGCTCGGCAAGCAGGTGGGCGACGAAGTGAAGATCACGATCCCCGGCGGGCTCAAGCAGTTCGAAGTGATCAGCCTGATTACGATCCACGAAGCCGACGAACTATGACGATTACCAGTGCGATTGGCGCCGGCTGTAACACGATCATCCGTGCGATCGTACGCGCCCTCGCCCTGTCCCGAATTCATCCCAACGTTCTGACATTCATCGGCCTGCTGATCAATGTGTGGGCGGCCTATCTGTTGGCGCAAGGCGCCTTCCGGGCCGCGGGCTACGTCATTATCGGTGCCGGCATCTTCGACATGGTGGACGGGCGGGTCGCCCGCGAAACCAATCAGGTGACGCGCTTCGGCGGCTTTTTCGACTCCGTGCTGGACCGTTATTCCGATTTGGCCCTTTTGATGGGACTTTTGGTCTATTACGGCAATATCAACCGGCCGCCTTATGTCGTCCTGACCGCCATTGTGATGACGGCTTCGGTGATGATTTCTTACACCCGCGCCCGCGCCGAGAACGAAATTCCCACGTGTAAAGTGGGCTTTCTGGAGCGTCCGGAACGCGTGGTGCTGCTGATCATCGGCGCGCTGTTCGACCGCATGGCGCCCGTGCTGTGGGTGATCGCCGTGTTGGGCAATCTGACGGTGGTGCACCGCATGATGTACACCTTCCAGCAGACCAAGCACTTGGAGAAGGCGAAGCTGGGGGCGGCCGAAGAACCGGCCAAGCCGGCGGCGCGGTCTCAGGTGTCGAGCCGGTAGAAGTACCGGTAGAAGACGACGCAAACGCCGAGCCAGGCCGCATAAACTCCGAGCACCGCGAGCGAGCTGTTCACGCGCGGGGCCAACCCCAGAGCGTTCGCGACGCTCCATCCCACCAGCAAAACCGCTAGCGTGACCATTTCTACGCGCGCCGTTTTCCAGAGGGAAGGCGCCCCGATTTTTCTGAGCATGACGGATCCTCCGAACGATCAAGTCAAGATTTGCCAGAGAATAGCACACGGGGCCAGCGGGTTTACATCCCCGCGGAAGCGGGCAAGTACTAGGAGGGTGGCATTTGCGCGAAAGCGGGTAGGCCAAATGCATGAAAAATTAATCGAAAGACTTTACATAAGTGTGGTAGCCTATGGATGTTCCCGTGAAGTCTGCCTACTTTTCGGAAACAACCCTTCTTGGAGTCACATCACCCGCACGATGAGTTATACGGTTTTCCTTGGGAATTTGCCGGTATGGGTTACGGCCGATGACATTGGTTCATGGCTGGCCGCAGACAATCTAGTCGCCGATTCAATCAAAGTCATTCGCAACCCCGAGACGCAAGAGTCCAAGGGCTTTGCGTTTATCGAAGCTCCCAACCAGGAAGAGATGGATACGATCATCCGTCGCTTCAACCATGCGCCGCTTGAAGATCGCATGTTGCGTGCCAACCCGGCGCAGCCTCCCAAGGGCCGCGGAACCGGTGCGCGCCCGATGATGGGCCAGGGCCAGCAGGCTGGCGCTCCCATGGGTGACGATCGCCGCCGTTTTGCGGGCAATCGTCCTCCGGTGCGCGACGGCAACAACCGCGATGCCGGTGCCGGCGCTCGCCGCCCGCGTTCGGGTGGCCGCAACGACGGCTCGCCCAGCGCCTTCGCCGAAGAGCTCGCCAAAGCTCTGTAGTTCTAGGCGATTTCCCTCATATTCTAGCGTTTCAGGCTCTGTAAAGGAGTGATATACTCCTCAAGGGCCTGAAAGCTGCCGTCGGTCAAGCTTCCGGCCCTCATCTTCTCGGGCGTAGGAGGCTTGATGCACGACCTGCTGATTGTACGCGCGGTCTTTGTCCTCCTGCTGGCCGCGTCCGGTTACTTCCTCACTCCGTTTCACCTCCATCCCTCTGCCAGTGCTTTGTTCGGTCTCGGTCTCGGCTTAGTGGCCGTGGCTCTCGAGATGAAAGTTCGCCAGTTGAGCCTGAAGCGCATTATTGGCGCGGCCGTGGGCTCGGTGGTGGGCATTTTCGGGGCCTACCTGGTTTCGCTGGTGATTGGCCAAGCCTTTCGCGATCCGGCCGCTTCCTCCTTTCTGCAGATCGGTGTGTTGCTGGTGATGGCCTACGGCGGTCTGGCCGTCGGCTGGACCAAGGGCGAGATGCTGAATCTGGCGGCCTTGGGCGGGCTGTTCGGCACCGAAGCCGGCAACAAGAACTCCTTCAAAATTCTCGACACGAGCGTGATTATCGACGGCCGCGTGGCGGACATCGTGACGACACGCTTTCTGGACGGCGTGCTGGTGATTCCGCAGTTCGTGCTGCGCGAGTTGCAGCAGGTGGCCGATTCAGCCGATGCACTCAAGCGGAACCGCGGGCGCCGCGGGCTCGACATCCTGCAGAAGATCCAGAAGAACCCCGACCTCACGGTGCGCATCGTGGAAGACGACTTCCCGAACCTGCGCGAGGTGGACCTGAAGCTGATCGAACTGGCGAAGCTCTACGCCTGCACGATCGTCACCAACGACTTCAACCTGAACAAGGTGGCGCAACTGCATGGCGTGGAAGTGTTGAACATCAACGAACTGGCGAATGCGCTGAAACCGGTGGTGCTGCCGGGCGAGGGCATGCGCGTCTTTATCCTCAAAGAGGGCAAAGAGTACAACCAGGGCGTGGCGTATCTGGATGACGGCACGATGGTGGTGGTGGACAACGCGCGGAAGCAGATCTCGAAGACGATCGACATCGTGGTGACCAGCGTGTTGCAGACGACGGCCGGCAAGATGATCTTCGGGCGCTACGACGAGCGCGGCCAGGGCGCGGAACGTCCACGCGAACGCGAACAGCCGGCGGCAGCTTCCGGCGCAGCCTAAAACAACCTGCATAATAGTTAGTCATGATTCGCTTGCTGGCGTTGCTCCTGCTTGCTGTGCCCTTCGTGTCGGCGAAGAAGCCGATTCCGGTGAAGGTGGTGGTCGTGACGATGTTCGAGCGCGGCCAACCGACCGGAGACGATCCGGGGGAGATGCAGTTCTGGGTGGAGCGCGAAAAGCTGGATCGCGTCTACCCGTTTCCGCAGGGGCACCGCGACTTGCGGGGCAATGACTCCGGGGTGCTGGCGCTGTGTACGGGCGTGGGGACGGCGAAGGCCGCGGCGGCGGTGATGGCGCTGGGGATGGATCCGCGCTTTGACGTTTCGAAGGCGTACTGGGTGGTGGCCGGGATTGCGGGGATCGATCCGGCGGACGGGTCGCTGGGGTCGGCGGCGTGGGCCGAGTGGGTGGTGGACGGCGATCTGGGTCATGAGATCGACGGGCGCGAGATTCCGAAGGAATGGAAGACGGGGTTCATTCCGCTGCGGAAGTCGGTGCCGTATGAACAGCCGCGCCGGGTGCCGGACGAGGGCGAAGTGTTCCGGCTCGAGCCCAAGCTGGTGGACTGGGCTTATCGGCTGACGAAGGACGTGAAGCTGGAAGACACGGACTCCATGCGGCGTCAGCGTTTGCGCTTCAGCGGGGCGAACGCCCAGAAGCCGCCCTTCGTGATGAAGGGCGACACGATGTCGTCGATGACGTTCTGGCACGGCAAGCTACTGAATCAATGGGCCAACGACTGGGTGGGCTACTTCACCGACGGCAAGGGCAACTACGTGACGACGGCGATGGAAGACACCGGGACGCTGCAATCGCTGACGCTGCTGGCGCCGACGGGGCGCGTGGACAAGCGGCGGGTGCTGGTGTTGCGCACGGCCAGCAATTTTGACCAGCAGCGCGACGGCATCACCGCGGCTGAGAGCCTGGCCGAGACCAAGATCGGCAGCTATGCGGCGTTTGTGCCGTCGCTGGAGGCGGCGCACAAGGTGGGCAGCGTGGTGGTGCATGAGCTGGTGCGCAACTGGAAGCGCTACCGCGACAGTTTGCCGGAGTAGGTGAGGGCTTCGAGGAGACGGGCGAAACCGGCTTCCCAGTCCGGAAACAGATTCAGGTACTGATACTCGCGGTGCAGGCGCGAGGGGACGCTGCAATCGTCGAAGCGGACGGGGATGAGAAACGTGCGGTCGAGGGGCATGCGCGCGGCACAATCGAGCGCATAGCGGAGTTCAGCCTGGAACTGGCTGCGTTTGAGCACGGAGTGGGTCGAGAGGCAGGCGATGAAGAAGTCCGATACGGAGATGGCTTCTTCGATGGCGCGCGGCCAATTCTGGCCCGGCAGCAGTTTTTGGGTGTCCATCCAGGGGGCGAAACCGGCAGCTTCGAGTTCGCGGTAGAGGCGTAGCGCCTGGGCGGCGTCTTCATGGACGTAGGCGATGAAAATGCGCGGCTTACCGGCGGCGGTGAAGCGGATGTCGCCATGCTGATCCAGACGGAAGGCGCCGAGGCCGTCGATTTCGACGCGGGAGCCGGAGTGGAGAAAACGGCGGACGATGTCGCCGAACAGTTGCGCAGTCACTTCTCGGGGGCCTCCTCCGGACGAAAGGTGATGGCATCGCCGGGGAGGAGGGTGCCGATGCCGGGGATGTTGGCGGGTTGACCGTCTTTGAGCTTTTTGAGGAGTTGGGTGACGAGCGAGTCGATCTGGTCGGCGGCGACGGCCGGGGTGAGGTGCGCCTCATGGGCAAGGCGGCGCACAATTTCTTTCTTTCTCACGCCCTGAGTATAGAGGGCGAGGGCGCGGCTCCGGAGCGGGTGCGGCGGTTAAGTTCCTTCTTTTTCAGTGATTTACGGATTTCAAAAACGTTGTGAATGAGTTTTTGGCGTGGACTGCGAGGGCGAAGTGACGAAACGAACCCGGGAGTTGTTGATTCGATGGGACTTAGGTTTTTAGAGGGGTGAGGCCGGGCGCGGCGGGTCACACAGACTGAGGGTAGCACGGGTGGGCAAGCCGGGGTGGTGTTGGTTGCGGGTTAAGAGGCTGATGGGGTGGGAGTTAGATGGATTTTGTTAGGCGGGGAACGGCGCGGCAACAAGCGTGAATGCATTGCAAGCAATGAAAGCGATGCTATCATCTTTAGATGGCGACCTTGACCATTCGGCAACTTGATGACGAAACCAAGAAGCGTCTGCGTCTGCGCGCGGCGGAGCATGGGTGGTCGATGGAGCAGGAGGTGCGAGAGATTCTCCAGGCAGCCGTGGCAAGCGATGGGGGCGAGCGGCATTGGGTCGATCAGGTGCGTGATACGTTCGCGAAGATTGGCTATGCAGAAGATCTCGTGCTGCCCAGCCGCCAGATCGATGAGCGCAAGCCGCCATTTGCCGAGGACGAATGATCGTCCTCGACACGAATGTCATCTCGGAGATTTTCAAGCCGAAGCCCGCGCGGGCCGTCGTCGACTTCCTCCGCCAAAGTCCGGCCGGACGTCCCTGGTTGACGGCGATCACCGCCGCGGAACTCCGTTTCGGGTGCGCGATCCTGCCCATGGGAGGACGTCGCAACGCGTTGATTGAAGGGGTAGAACATCTGCTCGGCAGGCAATTTGTGACCCGCATCCTGCCTTTTGATGTCAGCGCCACGCATTACTATGCTGACCTGATGACTCGGGCGCGGGCATCGGGCCGCGCGATGCAGACCTTTGATGCCATGATCGCCGCCATAGTGGCCAGCCGCGGCGGGACGCTGGTGACGAGAAATGTCCGTGACTTTGCGGCTTGTGGGATCCCCTTAATTAATCCGTGGGAGTAATGGGTGGCTACAGGCGGGGGGCCAGGAACTTGTCGGTGGGGCCGGCGCAGTTGGCGATGATGACCTGGGCGAGGAAGGGCGTGGTGGGGAGGACTTCGTGCGGGATGCCGGGAGGCAGGACGAGGGTGTCACCGGCGGAGAGCGGGTAGTGCTCGCCGGCGGCTTCGATGGTGAGGGAGCCGGAGAGGACCGTGTAGCATTCGGTGGCTTCGCGGTGGAAGTGACGGTCCTGGGGGGCGCGCTCGTTGAAGATGGCCAGTTCGAGGTTGGGGGCGAGGAGAACGGGGCGTTGGCCGTCGGCGGTGCGGCCGTGCCAGGTGGGGGTGGCAACGGGGACCTCGTGGGCGTAGAGCGAGGTGACGATCACTTTCTGCTGACCGCGGCCTTCCTGGAGAGCTGCTTCGAGGATGGGGCGGCGCAGAAAGAGGGGGGCGTTCATGTTGATTCGATTATGAACGTAGGTAGCGATGCTAATGTGCCAGCCAGTGACGGGGAATGATCACGAATGCGAATGGGGCGGTGGTGCCGCAATCGGATACGTGGCAGAACGTGGCGCTGGCGGCGCTGGGTTGGGTGAAGCGGCGACGCCGGTAGGCAGCGTTAGGCGGGGCGGGGTCCGGAGGGCGTGGAGGAGGGTTTGGCGAGCTCGATTTGGGCGGCGCGAAATGCTTCCACGATCTGGCTGCGGATCTCGCTGGCGACGGCGAGTGCGACTGGCTTTTCGGTCCAGAAGCGAAGGGTGAAGTCCTGGGAGTTGTCGCCGAAGCCGTCGAGGACGGCGGTGATGTCGGACTCCTGGGCGATGCCGGGATGAGCTTTGGCCAGGCTGAGCAGAACGCGGATGACTTCTTCGGGGTTGGCTTCCTGCGCGGTGCGGACTTTGACTTCGGAACGGCGGCGGGCATCGTCGCGGGACCAATTGGAGACGCCGCCGGAGAGCAAGTCGCCGTTGGGGACGGTGACGTCGGCGCCGTCGAAGGTGCGAATCACCGAAGCACGCATGCCGATGTTGCGGACGATGCCGGTGGTGGGGCCGATGGCGATCAGGTCGCCGACTTGCAGCGGGCGCTCGAACAAGAGGATGACGCCGGAGACGAAGTTGTTCACCAGTTGCTGGAGACCGAGGCCGATGCCGACGCTGAGGCCGCCGGCAAGGATGGCGATGTTCGAGAGTTGGACGCCGGCGGCGGCGAAGGCGAACAGGAAGCCGATGACCAGGACGCCGTAATGAATGATTTTGGAGAAGGCGTCGCGCTCGCCAGGCTGATAGCGGGTGTGGGGATAGACCGACGTTTCCATCACGACGCGAAGCGAGGCCGAGATGACAAAGGCGAGGACGATGGCGAAGGCGAAGGCCAGTAGGCGGCGGAGGCTGATGGAGATGGCGCCCATGGCGAAGGAGGCGTCGAGCACTGCATCGAGCCGGGTTTGGAAGGGGTTCCAGAGCCCGACGACGTAGAGCAGTACGGCGAGGAACGAGAGGGCGGAGACGACGCGGAGGGTGTTCATGACGCGGGCTTCGATGGCGGCGCTGCGGGTGGCGAGCGCGGGGATGTTCTGAACGGTGTCAGCGCGAAGGCCGGCGGCGAGCAGGCCGGTGAGCAGGACGACAATGCCGCGGACGATGCCGGCGGTGTAGTAGCTGGCGAGAACGCTTTGGATGAGCCACTGGCCCAGTTGAACGAGTCCGAAGACGTTGCAGAGGACGCTGGCGAGCGAAGCGCCTAATCCGACGAAGGTGAGGACGCGGAGGAAGGGGAGCCAAAGGCCGTGGCCATTGGGGCGGGCCTGGAGAACGCCGCGCAGCCACCAGAGAAGGATGGAGGTGGCGACCTGGAGGGCGAGCCACGAAGGCCGGTACCAGATCGAGGAATTGGGAATCATGCCGAGCATCTGGCCGGAGACGAAGACGACGACCAGAAGATAGACGGCGTGCTCGAGGGAGTTGGCAACGAGGCCGGGCAAGAGTCGGAGCGAGGGGACGAGGAGGGAGAGGCCGGCGAGGGCGACGGCCCAGGAGGGCGGGTCCGAGAGGACGGCGGCGTTGAGGGCGGCGGCGAGAAAGACGGCGCAGGAGACGGGGCGGCGCAGGGCGAGAGCCAGGGCCTGAATGTTGGGGTCCGAACTGGTTTCCCAGACGCCGGCGTTGCGTTTCCGGAGGAGGCGCAGAAGGATCCAGGCGATGACGATGGAGGCGATGAACGCGGCCAGATAGAGGCGGATCTGGAGGGCGGCGAGATGGCGCAGTTGGGGGGACTGAGCGGAGTATTCGAAGAAGCCGCGGGCATTGCCTTGGGCCGCGCTGCGGGAGGCGGCTTCTTCGAGGAAGCGCCAGATGGGGACGCTGTCGAAGGAGAAGAGTTCGCGGCGCTGGAGGCGCTCGGCACGGTCGATTTCGTCGAGGGAGGACTGGAGGCGGATGGACTGTTCGGCGAGTTCGGATTGGAGGACGATGACTTGAGCGCGGCGATCGGCGAGGGGTTGGGAAGCGGCGCGAAGGGCGTTCCAGGTCTGGGTGACGACGAGCTTGACTGGCTCGGGGAGATTGGCCGAGTCGGCGGACTGCAGCGTGGCGTTCCAGAGGGCTTCTTCGCGGACGATGGCGCGGTTGTCGGCATCGAGCTGGTCGGCGAGGGCGCGCAACTGGCTGGACCAGAGTTGAAGCTGGGTGTTCACGGGCTGCCAGTTGGCGCGTAAGGAGTCCGTGCTGTCGCTGGTGGTGGGGAGAGCGAGGCTGGAGTGAGTGAAGGCGGAGAGGTCCTGGATACCGATGATCAGGCCGGGCAGATCCTTACGGATGGCGTTGAGGGTGGCGTCGACGCCGGTGCGGGCGGTGGCGGCGCGGAGGATGGCGGAGGTTTGGGTGTAGCGCTCGGCGATTTGTGGGGCGGGGATGGGAGCCGGGGGCGGCGTTTGGCCGGGTGAGGCGAGGGCAGAGAGGATCAGCCAGCCGGAGAGACGAAACTGGGTCAGGCACTTCACGAAGCTAAAAAGCAACTCCGATTCCCATTGTCGCCGTTTGATGACGCAGGAGTCCGTGGCGTTCGATCGGGGCGAGCTTGAGCAGGACGTCGGGGGAGCCGCTGTCGGAGAGGGCGGTTTCGGCGCCTTTGAAGAAATTGGGTTGGCGGGAGAGCGTTTCGCGGAAGTCGGCGCGGAGGAAGAAGCGGTGGGTGACATGGAAGCGGGCGCCGCCGCCGTACTGCAGGCCGAACTGGAAAATGCCGCCACCCTGGAGGGGCGGCTTGGAGCCGAAATTATAAGCGCTGATGACGAAGGCGACGTCGCGCGCGGCGAGGCGGAGTAAGCGGTTCTCTTGGGCGGCGGCGTCGGCGAGGTGGAGGAGCTGGAGCGCGGGTCCGAGGGCGAGATAGGGGCGGAAGCGGCTGCCGTTGGGGCGCAGATGGACGAGGGTGTTGTAGTTGAAGCGGCGGATGGTGGCTTTGGAGCGGCTATCGAGGGTGGCGCCCGAGAGGCTCTCGCGGCCCTCGACCTGGAAGTTGGTGCTGGTGCGGCTGTAGCCGAATTCGTGGGAGACGTAGCGGTTCTGATGGATGGTGGCGTGGGGCGCGATGGTCCAGCCGCGGCGGAGGTGGGTGTTGATGTCGAAGCGAACGAGGACGCGCGAGGAGTCAGCGACGGAGGAGAAGTCCAGGGGCTGGGTGGAGAAGCGTTGGTTGCCGTAGCCGGAAAGGCCACCGCTCAGGCTGAAGAGGAGGCGATTGGCATAGGACTTGGGGCGATTGCTGTGTTCTTCGGAGGCGGTGTGTAGCTCGAGGCCCGCGTCGGTGGGGAGCGAGGGGTCGGGCTTGGATTTGGCGGCGCCTTCGACGATCAGGAAGCGCTGGCCGGCGTAGGTGAAGGTGCGGGGTTGGCCCTGGTTATGGGCCGGGTTGCGGCTCTGGAAGTAGTGGTGCGCCAGGCGGATGCCGGCATAGGTCTGGTAGAAGACATTGCCCCGTAAGAGGTCGTTGCGCAGGGTGAGGACGGTGGAGCGCACGGGGCGGAGAGCGGCGGGTTGCTGCAACTTGTCGGAGGATTCCAGGGCGGCTGACTCAACGGTGCGCGGGGATTGGCAATCGTTGAGGGAGAGGACGGCGAGGCGTCCGTCGGTGCGGAGCGAATCGCCGGTGGCGTTCTTGGCATCGCGCGGGACCCAGGGACGGTCCAGGTAGCTGACGCCTTCGACGCAGCCGGTGATGAGCAGGTCGTTGATGACTTTGCTGCGCTCTTCGTCGATGTTTTCGTTGATGACGTGGATGAAGGTTTTGGCGGCGGTGGCGAAGCCGATGCCGGAGTCATAGGTGGCGGTGGAGGTGAAAAGAGATCGGCCTTCGAACGGGGTGGGCTGGGCGTAGATGCGGAGGTGGTGGCGCGAGAAGAAGGTGTTGAGCGTTTTGGCGTAGGTGAGGACGGGCTCCTGACCGTTCAAGAGGAGGGTCGACATGGGGGCGGCGCGATAGCCCTGGTTTTCGACGATGGAGCGCATGACGCCGTAGGTGGACTTGGCGTCGAGACGGTCCGAACGGACCCAGCCGGCGGCGGTGAAGGCGCGCTCGAGGGCGTCTTGAGTGCCGAGGTAGGCGAGGCTGGTGAGGTCAGAGGGTTGGCGATCGGTTTGCGTTTCGGTGCGGAAGGGAAGGTCGCGGATGACCGGTTCGAGACGCGAGACTGTGGCGGGGTCGGGGAAGGCGGAGGGATCGGGGCGAAGTGAGGCGAGGGCGGGCGCGGGGATGGGGAGGGCGGTTTCGACGCGGAATTTGAACTCGGTGCCGGGGGGCAGGATGATCGACGAGTCCGGCACGCGGAAGATGGCGGTGGTGGAGGAAAGGGCGAAGATCATCGACATGGGGTCGAAAGAGGCGACGCCGATGGCGAAGCCGGCGAGAGTGTTGCCGAAGGTGTCGGTGGCGCGGATGCCGCGAATGCGGCCCTGGTCATCGACGTGTTCGCGGGCGTCATCGAGGTGGGAGAGGCGGCCGGCGAGGGGGAGCGGGGGCTGGCCAGGGTACTCGAGTTGGTGGAACTGGAGGTGAAGCATCGCGGTTTCGCGCGAGAACCCAAGGCCAACTTTGTGGACGTTGGTGAGGGTGCCACTCAAGGCGGTGAGCCGGGGCAGGATGACACGCCCATCGACTTCGACGGGAGCGATCACCTCGGCGCGAAGCGGCTCGCCGGGCCTACTGGTGTAAGAGGAGAGGGGTTGCAGGAGGCGAAGTTGGAGGATGGTGCCGGCGGGAAGGACGGCCGCGGGCGGATTCTGGGCGAGGGCCAAAGACGCGAAGAGGAGTAAGGACACACTACGGGTGAAAGCAAAATGCATGAGGGGAAACTTGACCAAAGTATAACCTGTCATTTCCCGTGGAAGACGCGAAACCAGGGTGGTTGATAGCCAGGGGAGCGATGGGCTTCGGGCGTGGTAACGGTGTTGCCATCGCGGACGGCCAAGTAAGTGGGCGACATGATCTCGACGGCGGCGCGGTTGAATTCTTCCTGAATGTGGCGATGCAGGTCGGAGTAGATGTCGGCCATGCGGTTGGGCTCGCGAGTGTAGGCGTTGATCTCGTAACTGATGTGAAAGTCGTTCAGGCTGGTCTGGAGGACGAAGGGAGTGGGCTCAGGCAGGATGCCATTGGTGCGAAGGGCCGCGAGGATGAGTAACTTATGGACGGTCTCCCAGGGCGCATCGTAACCGATGGTGACGGTGGTGTTGAGGATGAGGCCGGAACCTTCGACGTGGGCGCTGTAATTCTCGATGTGGGCGCCAAGGACTTCGCTGTTGGGGATGATGACCTCGACGTTCTTGATGCTGCGAATGCGGGTGACTAAGAGCGAGCGCTCGACGACGTCGCCCATCGTGCCCGCGATGCGGACACGGTCACCGACGCGGAAGGGTCGCATGTAAGTGATGATGACGCCGGCGATGACGTTGCCCATGGCGGAGCCGGAACCGAGCGAGACGAGGACGCCGAGAAAGATGGAGACGCCGCGAAGGGCCGGCGAATCGCCGCCGGGCAGATAGGGGAAGGCAACGACGAGAGCGAAGAGCACTAAGAGGATCTTGAGCAGGATGTAAGTGGGCATGGCCCACTCGGGATGGAAGCCTTTGAATTGGAGATCGCCGCGTTCAATCGCGGCGGCCAAGGCGTGGGAGACACGGATGAGGACGTAGGCATGCGCGGCCACGAGGGCGACGACCAGCAGATTGGGTAGGTAGGAGAGGATGCTGGTGACGGTGCCGCGCAACACTTGCAGGAGGCTGTCGCCGGCGACATGGGCCAGCGAAGCCGTCTGCGGGAACTGGGCCAGGCAGAAGGAGAGAGCCGAGAGAAGAGTAATCAAGGCCGCGGCGAGAAAGACCGCGCGCAGGAGAAAGCGGATGGTGAGGCGCAGGGGTTTCTCAAAGATGCGGACGAGAGGGGCGATGCGGGAATCGACGCCGCCGAGGCGAGCGGGCATTTCGCGAAGGCCCCACGGGGCGACACGCCGATAGATGATGCGCAGGAGCGTAAGGACGAGTAAGGCGACGAAGAGAGCGCCGAGGCTGACAACAGAAGAGCGAACGAAGATGCTGACCGAATGCTCAGCGCGGTAGCGGCGGATGGCGTCGAGAGCAATCTGGCGACGGGCGGACATCAAGGCCGGACGCGGGGTGTTCTCAAGGCGAGCGTCTTCGTCGGTGACCGAGAAGACATGGACGCGAGAGACGATGAGGATGGTCTCGATGCCGACGTTAACTTCGCGGAGGTCATCCAGGTTGCGGCGGGTATCACGCGCGAGATGGAGGATGGCTTCCTGGATATCGCTGGCACGGGCCTCGGCACCGAAGCCATGATTACCGGCTTTGACGATCCACAGCGTGCGGCCGTCGATGATGATCGGGGTGGGGGGATCGGAGGGGGCCGCGACGGTCTGAGCCCATAGGGGCAGGAGCAGGGCGCCCCAAGTCAGGAGCCGTCCGAGATGGCGAAGTAGCTGGGTCATGCCTGGGGTTCCTTATCGCACCTGGAAGGAGTTGCGTCCGCTGGTATCGAAGATGCGGCCGATGGAGAAGAAGACTCCCCGGCGGCCGGATTCGCCGTAACTAAAGCCGACGGTGACCACGCCGAGCGCCGTTTCCGCCATGAGGCCAGCGGTGCCCGAATGATAGAGCTTCAAGCGGGAATCGAAGGCGTCGCCGGTCTCGTAACCGCCGATGGCATAGATCTTGCCGAAGGAAGCGGTTTGCGCCTGATAGATGCGCCGCAAGATGGAGGCGGAGCCGTAGGCGACGTAGGCACCGCGAAGTTCGCCGACTTCGAGCGCGCCCAAACGCATGGGGCCGCCGAGGCGGAACTCGGAGAAGGGTTGGGCTTCGCCATGAAAGGTGCCGCCGCCGAGGGCGCGTACGAGCATGGACCATTTTGGCGTAAAGGGCCGGGCGATGGCGAACTGCGACCAGGCTTGCCCGTAGGTCTGGGGCCGGGCACCGCCTTGACCAAGGAAGTAGACGGTAGGCGAACGGAAGATCCAATCGAGTTCAGAGTCGACGAGGAGGCCGTTGGTGGGGACGGTGCCGCTGTTGAGGCCGTTGAAGCGGTAGCGGGTACTCCACAAGCGTTCGGCCCCTTCCACGCGAGGCAGTAACGGTAAGCCGATCTGCACGTCGGCTTCTAAGTGCGCGGCTTCCAAGCCGGTGCGCAGTTCGCTGTAGCGGCCGAAGTTATAGCCGAGGTCGAAGCCACCGCCCATGCGCCGGACACGATAGTCGGCGATATGTTTGCCGCTGGAGGTGAGGAGCTGTTCTTCTTTCGAAGCGAAGAGGCGAGGGGCGACGAAGAGTCCGCCGCCGCCGAGGAACTGGTAATACTCGGTGGCGGCGGAATTGACGCGGCCATAGCTGAGGTCGGTGCGCCATTCGGAGTTACGCGAAAGGACATTGAAGGCGGCGAGGCGAGCGGCAATGGTGAAGGACGTGTTGCCGGCCTGACCGGAATCGAGGACGAAAAGCGGGCGGATGAAGGGCGGGCCGTACTGTTTGGAGCGCAGGGCGACGGCCAGGCCTTCGACGCCATCCTGACGTTGGAGGGGCGCGTAGCGGGCGGCGGCGTAGGGTCCTTGACCGGTGATGCGGGTGAGAGCGTTCTCGAGTTTCTGGCGGTCGAGGGGTTTGTTGGCGAGGGCGGCGAGGTCGGCCTTGGAGCGAGTGGCGCTATCGCGTTCGAGGAGGCCAGTAAGTTCGACGAAGGCGGGAGTAAACTCCGGCTTCCGGGTGCGGCTTTGGCGCGCAGCGCGATAGGCTTCCCATTCCTGATCGCTGACGGCGTAGGGGAGCAGAGAGTCGGCCGCGGCTTGGGCGGCAGCGTAACCGCGCTTGACGACGCCGTCGATGTCATCGAAGCCGAGGGTGGTGACGCCACGTAAGTCCGGGCGGACGACGAGGTCAGCGGATTTGAGCGACTCGAGGACGTTGCGGCGGATCATGATGTCGATGGAGCGGTTGGCGACGCCGAGTAAGGAGACGCGTTGGTCGGACGGAAGGGTCTCAAAGCCTAAGTCGACGGCGATGACGGTGTCGACATTCAGTTGTTCCTTGACGACGTCGGCGGGTAAGTTGTCAACTAAACCGCCGTCGACAAAGAGGCGGTTCTGAAAGGCGACGGGGGCGAAGATGGCGGGCAGGGACATGGTGGCGCGGAGGGCGAGAGAGAGAGAGCCTTCGGAGAAGACGACTTTGTCGCCGGTGAGCAGGTCGGTGGCGACGCAGCGGAAGGGAGTGGGTAAGTCGTCGAAGGATTTCATCTGGGAGTACTCGAAACCGATGCGTTCGAGGACTAACTCGACCTGATGGCCGGGATTCATGCCGGCGGGTAGCGAAGGTTTGCCGTCGCGCAGGCCGAATTCGAGGGCGGCAGGGTAGGCGCGCTGGTCCTCTTTGCGGCGGAAGCTCAAGTCCGGATAACCGGAGGAGTTGCCATTCAGGACGATGTCCCAGGCGATGGTGCCGACGAACTCGCGGATGGCGGCAGTATCGCGGCCGGCGGCATAAGCTCCTCCGACTAAGCCGCCCATGCTGGTGCCGGCGATGGCATCGATGGGGATGTGATGCTCTTCGAGCCATTGGAGGACGCCGAGGTGGGCGAGTCCTTTGGCACCGCCGCCCGCCAAGGCGATGCCGACTTTCTTACGGGCGAACGCGGGCAAGGTGGCCAAGGTCAGCAAGACGAGGAGGAGCGAGAGGAAGCGGGGACGAACCATAGAAGTTGAATGAAGGATAACTCAGGGTGGATGGCGAATCGTATACTCGGATGATTGGGAATGCGCCATTTATTGGGCAAAGTTTTGCGCGTCTCGAGGTGGCTGGGGATTGCGCTGGCGGCGGTGGTTCCGCTGACGTGGTGGATGGCGCAGACAGAGGCGGCGAGCCGATGGTTCTTGGCGCGGGCGGTGAGTTATGCGGAGAAGTTGGGCGTCGAGGTGCGGGTGGGCGCCTTCACCTATGACCTCTGGGAACAGTCTTTCGAAATTCGTCAATTGAGGTTGCAGGCGAAGGGGGCGAGCGCACCGTTTTTGCAGGCACAGCGAATTTTCGGTCATTATTTTTACAGCGCTGAAAAAGACTGGAACTTACAACTGGTGCGGGACGTGGAGGTGGATGGCCTGCACGTCGATCTGCGGCGGGATGCGAGGGGCGATTGGAACTTGCCGACGCTGGCGAGCGGCTCTGGCCGAGATCCTGGCTTTCCGCTTAAGACGTTGTTGCGCCGGATGCGGATCACTTACTCGGATACGGCGGGCAATCGTTTGGTGCTGCCGGACGTGACGGTGAAGGGGCGCGCCCAAGGCTGGGAGGCGAGGCTGGGATCGCCGGGCGAGTTGAACGGCGGCAAGGTCGAGCGGTTGATGGCGATTGGGAGTTGGCCGTGGGACGACTTAGGGGCGAGCTTCCAGGTCGATGTGCGACATTTGCCGGTGAGTACGGGGCGGTGGCAAGCGCCGCCAGTGGATGTGTCGGTGGGTTTCTCCTTCTACCGAGACCATCTGCGGGTGGGTGGCTTCAGCGTCCGGTCTGCGTTAGGAACTCTGACAGGCGGGGGAATCGTAGCGCTTCGCGCGGGTCAGGCTTCGTCGATGAAGTTTCAGGCGGAGGGACAAGGGCTGAAGACCGAAGGCTATGTGTACTGGCGCGATCGGCGGTGGGAGGCTTTCAACGGGATCGCCAGGGTGACCTCGAAGCGGCGTGACGTGTGGGGTGGGGGCGCGGCGCTTTTCAATCGACATGAACTGCGCCTGCAAATGTTGCTGCTGGAACATCGGTGGGGAGAAGCGGAAGGGCGGGTAGCGGTAGCCTTTCCATCGCTGGCGTTGAGTGGGGACTGGACGGGTACGTTCCGGGCGGTGCCGGGGATCGAAGGCGCGGGGGCGTTTCGGGCGCAATTGGGCGGGTCCATGCAAGAGCCGAGGGTGCAGGCGGCGGTGACTTCGTCTTCGCTGGGAGCGGGGGCTTTGCACAATGTCCACCTCAGCGGGCAGGTGTCGTACCGGCATCCGCTGGTGTCGATTCCGCAGGCGACGCTGGGTTGGAATGGGCAACAGGCGCAGGTGGTCGGAGAGGTGCGTTTGACGGAGCGCAACGAGGCGGCGTTGAACTTAGCGGTGACGGTGCCGGAGGTGGACTTAGCGCGGCTACTGCAGAATCCTCGAGTGTCGGGGAGCGGGGCGGCGCGCGCGACGGTGAAAGGGACGTTGGCAACGCCGTTGACCGAAGGCACGATGGAAGGCCGCGGACTGTCGGTGTACGGCGAGGAGTTCGGTGCGTGGCGAGGGGTGTTTACGGGTCAGGGGAGCCGTTGGGAATGGGGAAGCGGGGAGGTGGAAAAGGGCGCGGGCCGCATCGAGTCGCGCGGCTGGGTGGACCTGGGCGCGCGGACGTATCAAGTGCGGGCTGAGACGCATGGTTGGCGGCTGGAGGAGAGCGTGCGGGGCCGACGCGGGCTGCCGGAGTTGCGGGGAGAGTTGAAGGCAACGTTGGTGGGTGAAGGTTCACTGGATGATCCGCGGGCGACGTTGGAGGCGCAGGTGGCGGAGATGGTGCGGGTTTCGGCGCGTCTGGATCGGGAGGGGATGGATTACGAGGCGACGGCGCCGGAGGTGGTGAAGCTGGAGCCGCGGCCGGGACTGACGGTGGAAGGGCGTCCGGAGGCGCGGGGACGGTTGCGGTGGGCGGCTCCAGAGGAGTCGCCGGCTACGGTGACGGTGGCTGGTCTGGTGGCGCGGTCGGCGGGCCATGAGGTGCGGGCCGGGGGGACGATCCGGGTGGCGGTGGATGGAGCGCGGCTGAGGTTGGTGGAGCCCGTGACGCTCGAGTCCGAGGGCGCGCAGTTGACGGTGGAAGGTTCGCTGCCATGGCGAGAGGCCGAGGGGGCACAGACGCTAGCGGTGCGCGGCGAGGTGCCGTTGTCATTGACGGAGCGGCATTGGCCGGGTCTGCAGTGGAAGGGGCGGGCGTCGGTGAAGGGGGGAGTCGCCGGGACGGTGGAGAAGCCCGAGGCGCGGCTTTCGGTGCAGGTGGCGGATGGCGAGTTGAGCGCGCCAGAGGTGTTGCGGGCGGGACCGATCCGGGCGATCGCGACGCAGGTGGAGGTGGCGGGGGAGCGCGTGACGATGGACAAGTTCTCGGCGACGTTGCCATCGGGGACGGTGCAGGGGGCCGGTTGGCTGACGTATGACGGGACGCGGCCGCCGGCGTTTGAATGGTCGGGGAGCTTTGCGGAGGTGAATCCGGCGGCGCTGATGCTGAGCGAGCAGAGTGCGCGGTGGCGGGCTGTCTTGAGCGGGCAGGTGCGGCTGTGGTCGAGCGCATTCGAGTCACTGGGGGATTTGAACGGGGAGACGCGGTTGACGGAGTTGCGGTGGCAGACGCCGAGCGCGAGCGCCGCGCAGACTGCGCCGTCCGAACTGCGGCTGGAGCAAGGACGGATTTCGATTGGGCGTTTGCAGTTGGATAGTTCGCAAGGCAAGTTCGAGGCGACGGGCTCGGCGGAGTTGACCGGGCAGCAGGAACTGGCGTTGCGGCTGAAGGGTCAACTGGAGGCGAGCTTGTTTGTGCCGGCGGCGCAGGATGGGTCGACGGTGGCGGGTCCGGTGGACGTGTCGCTGGAGGTGGGGGGGACGTTGAACGCGCCGCAGATGACGGGTCAAGCGCATTGGCGCGAGGGCCGATTGGCGTTGACGTCGCCGGTGGCGATGGCGGGTGACGGGATCGAGGTGGTGGCGGCGTTCGATGGGCGAACGGTGCGGATTGAGTCGGCGACGGGGTCGGTGAATGGGAGTCCGGTGAAGGGGAGCGGGTCGTTGACGTTAGGGGGGCGATCGATCGCAGCGGTGGATCTGCAATTGGCGGGGCGGGGTTTGTTTGTCGAGTATCCGAAGGGGTTCCAGTCGGCGAGCGATTTCGACTTGCGGCTGCAGGGCGGAGCGACGGGTCCGGTGTCGGTGGGCGGACGGGTGCTGGTGCTCGATGGGGCTTATCGCGAAGGGATGAACCTGGCGTCGCTGGCGGCGTCGTTGCTCGCTTCGCGACAGAGCGCGGGGGAGGGTGGATGGTTGAACCGGCTTCGCTATAACGTGCGCATCGATACGCAGCAGCCGTTGATCGTCGATAACAATTTGGGGCGGCTGACGGCGGATGCGGAGTTGCGGTTGGTGGGGCCGGTGGCGAATCCGTCGTTGACGGGGCGGCTGGAAATTGAAGAGGGCAGCCGCGTTTACTTTGCGGGCCGGACGTTTCAGGTGAATCAGGGCATTGTGGATTTTACGGATGAGACGAGGCTGACGCCGCGGTTCAATCTGGAGGCGGAGTCCACGGTGAGCAGCTATCGGGTGACGCTGAAGCTGTCCGGGGATACGGGCCGGACGGAGACGACGCTGACGTCGGAGCCCGCGCTTTCCGACGATCAGGTGCGGATGTTGCTGTTCACGGGCAATCCGGAGGCGACGGGGAGCTACGGGGCGTTGGCGCAGACGCAGGCGTTGTCGCTGTTCGGGAGCGGCATGGCCGGCGGCCTGGCGACGTTGTTGCGCAACAAGCTGGGCTTGAGCGAATTTCGGATTGACCCGAGCCTGATCTCGGCCGATAAGGATCCGACAGCGCGCTTGACGATCGGGCAGAATCTGACGCCGGAACTGCGGCTGGCCTATTCGACGAACCTGACCAATGCGCAGGATCAGATCTGGACGGCGGAATATGATTGGCGACGCCGGTTCCTGGGGCGCTTCTTCCGCGAGACCAATCAGAGCAATCGGTTTGAGCTGCGCTACAAGCTGCGGTTCGGCGGTGGCGATAAAACGGGCGACTCGACGACGCGGGCGCCGCGGCAGCGTTTTCGCATTCGGCGGATCGAGTTTGTGGGGACGACTGGCTTCGACCAAGAGACGTTAGCGAAGGAACTGAAGCTGAAGCCGGGTCAGAGCTATGACTTCCTGCAGTCGCAAAAGGCGTTGGGGCGCTTGCGGACGTTTTATGGAAAGAAGGGCTATTGGCAGGCACGGATTTTTCAGGAGCGGAGCAATCGGGGAGAGGCGGATGGGGGCGTCGATCTGACGTATCACATCGAGGCGTCGCGGCCGGTGCATTTCATCTACGAGGGCGCGAGTTTGCCGGAGCGGGTGAAGCGGCGCGTGGGGCAGCTGTGGCTGGAAGGCATTGTAGATGCGCAGCGGCTGGGGTCGGTGTCGCGGGAGATTCAGGGGCATCTGGTGGGGCAGGGTTTTGCGAGGGCGAAGGTGGAGGCGGCGATCCGCGAGACGGAGGCGGGGCGCACGGTGGTGTTCGATATTGAGCAGGGCGTGAATGACGGGCGGCCGCGGATCAGCTTTCCCGGCGTGCCGGCGGCATTGGCGCTGGACTTGCAGTTTCTATTATTGCGGACACGGCTGGATCGGCAGACGCGGGCGAATCCGACGGCGGTGATGAAGGCGGTGAGCGAGCATCTGCGGGAACTGGGATATCTGGCGGCGGAGGTGCGGGAACCACAACGCGCGGAGCGAAGAACGATGGGCGGCGTGGCGATTGCGATTCCGGTGGAGTTGGGACCGGTGTTCACGCTGGGGACGTTGACCTTTGAAGGAGCGACGTCGCTGCCGGTGGAGCGTTTGCGGGCGGCGGCTGGCTTGGCGCCGGGCGACCGGTATCTGAACGAGGCGCGCTTTGCGATGGCGCAGAGTCTGGAGCGGGCTTATTGGAACGAAGGGTATCGCGAGGCGCGCGTGACGGCGGAGGAGGTGTTGGATCGGCCGAAGGGACGGGCGAATCTGACGGTACGGGTGGTGGAGGGGCGGCGGGTGATGACGGGGTCGATTCGGGTGGAAGGCGAGAGTGCCACGAGCGAAGGGTTTGTCCGGAAACGGCTGGCGATTGCGCCGGGGGATCCGTTGAGTGCGGAGCGGGTCAGCCGGTCGCGGAAGAATCTGCTGGATTCGACGGCTTACAATCGCATCGACATCACTTACGAGCCCGGGCCGACGTCGACGCCAGGCGGCGATGAAGTGCGCAACGTGGTGGTGACGGTGCGAGAGCCGAAGCCTTATCGGGCGGATGTCGGCGGGACTTACGACACGGAGCGCGGCGTGGGAACGCTGCTCGATGTGTCAGCGACGAACTTGTTTCGGGAAGCGCGAACGCTGGGCTTCCGCACGACGCTGGATAAACAGAAGCAGGACTATCGGCTCTATTTCACACAGCCGTTTTGGGGTCGGGAGCGCTTGCTGACAACGGCAACCGCGTTCCGGACATTTGAGGATCGGGGGCTCTTTGACACGGACATTACCGGCGTATCGCTGCAGCAGAGCTGGCGCTTCAAGCCGCGCTGGAATCTGACTTACGGCTATCAGTTGGAACTGGCGACGGTAAAGGCGGACTTGCGGGATCTGCGGATTTCGATCAGTGAGCGGGTTTCGACGGCGATCTCGACGCTGACGTACGACTCGCGTGATGCGGTGTTGGACGCGACGCGAGGCATGTTCTTCTCGACGGCGGCGGAGTACGGGCCGCGTCAGTTGGGCGGGACGCTGGGGTATTACAAAGGCTATTGGCAGGCGTCGCGGTATTTCGGGTTGACGAAGCCGCAGGCGATCCCGTTTGAGAATGTGGGCACGCGGCGGTCGCGGGTGGTGTATGCGGCGAACGTGCGGGTGGGGCTTTCGAATACGTTGGGGGCGAACGATCTGCTGCCGACGGATCGGTTTTATGCGGGGGGCGGGACGAGTGTGAGGGGCTATGGGCAGAACACGGTGGGGCCGGTGCTGGAGGATGGGAGTCCGGCGGGCGGACGCGCGACGTTCGTGTTGAACAACGAGGTGCGCCTGCCGATTTGGGGGCCGGTGGAAGGGGTGCCGTTTATCGATGTGGGGAATGTGTGGGCGAAGCCGTCGGAGTTTGCGCTGAGCGATTTGAGGACGGGGGCGGGGTTGGGGTTGCGGCTGCGGACGCCGATTGTGCTGTTGCGTTTCGATTATGGGTGGAAAGTGGGAAGGCGCCCGGGTGAGACCGCGGGCGCCTTCTTCTTCTCCATTGGGCAGACGTTCTAACGGCTCCAGTTGAGGGAGCCTTGGCCGTCATCGCGCAGGTCGAGGCGGCGGACGTCGTTCGAGGAAGTCATTTCGATTTCAAGCAGGCCACGGACACCGCTGCCATTGACGCGGGCAAAGACGCGGCGGCTATCGCGGTTCTGTACGTTTCCGATGAGGGTCTTGCGGCCGTTGTCGGTTTCGAGGCCCAGGCTAACGAGGCCGTTTTCGGTGATGCCGACCGTGACGCGCTCGATGCGCGCGCGGCGGCCATTGCGTTCGATGAAGTAGCCGTCGCCGCCGCGGTGGGAAGCGGTGACGTTGCCGTGGCTCCAGCCGTTGCCTTGGCCCCAGCCGTCGTTCCAGCGATCGCGGTTGCGGTCGCCGTAGCGGTTGTCGTCGCGGTAACGGTCGCGATCGCGATCGCGACCGAAGCCGTCGTTATAACGGTCGTCACTGTAATTGCCGGAGCCGCCGCGCCACATGATGTCGAAGGTGTAGCCTTCGCTGCCACCTTTGGAGTCTTCAATGCGAATGACGGCGGGACGGCCATTTTCGGCGGGCCGGACGAGATCCTGGCGTCCGCGGCCATCGATGCCTTTGAAACGGAAGTCATAGGGGTTGGTGGGTAAGGACTGATTGCACTGGAAGCGACGGAAGGACGAAGGGGCGCCGGTGAGAGTGCGGATGACGGCGTTGTTGCCGCGAATTTCGACTTCAGCGACGTCATCCACCAGGACTTCGATGGTGCATTTGCCGTCGCCGCCACCGCCGCGAATGTCGGCGGAGCGGCGGTCGGTGATGCGTTGGGCGAAGAGCATCGCGGTGCTCTGGGCGAGAACGAAAATCAGTAGTCGATTCCTCATGGGATCTAGGGTTCCTCCTATTCGCCGCAATGGCGGTAAACGAGTCGCTGGCGCCGGCGGGTTCAGCGAACCACCGGAGCGATTGGTCTGGGATGTCAATGGAACTGGCTACGGTCAAAGAACTGGCTTTGAGGCGTATCGGGAATGGTGATGGCGAACCGTTTATTGTAACCAATCGTCCAGCGGGGCGCGGGTGTGTTACTCAGGAGGGATGATGCAGGCGGTTCGGTGGCTGATGCTTAGCGCGGTTCTGGGGAGTGGGGCGGGCGCGGAGACGCCGGCAAAGTGCCCGAGCGCGGATTGGAGTGGGGCGCTGAAGGGGTCTGAGATGAAGACCTATACGCTAGCGGGCAAGAAGGGGCAGGCAGTGGAACTGACACTGACTTCGACGCGCGTCAACTGGCTGGTGCTGCGCCTATTCCCGGCCCAAAAGGCGGCGGGAGCGGACGTGCTGTCGAACTACATCAGCGGAGAGGCCAAGCTGCAAGGGGCGCTGCCGGAGGATGGGACCTATACGGTGATGGTGGGAATCCGCCGCCCGGAAGCTCGCCGGGGCGGCGCGGCGACGTTCAAGCTGCATCTGCACTGTCGCTAAGGCACGTTATGGCTGTTGACCAACAGGTGCTGGTGAGTGAGTTCGTGAAGGCCTTGGACCTGGTGGGGACGTTTGTGTTCGCGCTTAGCGGAGCGGCGGCGGGCGTGCGGCATCGGATCGACTTGTTCGGGGTGCTGGTGCTGTCGTTTGCCGCGGCGACGGCGGGGGGCATCATGCGCGATGTGCTGATCGGGGCGATTCCGCCGGCGGCGATGCGGGATTGGCGTTATCTGGCGCTTTCGATGGCTGCGGGGCTGGTGACTTTTTACTGGCATCCGCTGATCGCGAAGATGAAGAGCCCGGTGCAGATCTTCGATGCGGTGGGGTTGGGGCTGGTGGCAGTGGCGGGGTCCGGGAAGGCGCTGGCGTTTCATCTGGAGCCGTGGGCGGCGGTGCTGATGGGGATGCTGACGGGGATCGGCGGCGGGATTCTGAGGGACGTGCTGGTGTCCGAAGTGCCGGTGGTGTTTACGGCGGAGCTTTATGCGGTGGCGGCGCTGGCCGGGGCGTCGGTGGCGGTGTTCGGCAACGTGCTGTTTCCGGACTCGGTGCCGGTGGCGGCGGTGGGGGGCGTGGTGTGTGTGGTGCTGCGGCTGATGGCGATTCGGAATCGTTGGAAGCTGCCGGTGGCGCAGCAGCCGGATTGAGGCGCGTTACTGGAGCGCGTAGGAGGCTTCGTCGTCTTGAGCCAGGATAGCGGAGGGGCGGTTGAGGTCGAGAGCGGGATCGACCAAAGCGCCGCGGGACTTGATGAGTTCGAAGCGCGGGCGAAGGGCAGCGCGGTCCACTTGGCGCAAAGCGGCGAGAAGTGAAGCAGTGATGGTTACGGCGATCCGCACACTACTAGCTTAGCAGTGGTACAAAAGAGAAGAAACGGCGAATATGGCACAGCAGCAACTCGGCTTTACGCTTGATCCTTTTGATGACCCGGGGGCGCAGTTGCCGGTGCGGAGGGGGTCGCTGGAAGCGGCGGTGGCGAAGTTCCGGGAACTGATGGAGAAGCCGGAGTCGCCGATTCGGGCGGTGCATCACATTCCGGCGCAGGAGGCGCGCTATGCGCCATTTCCGGAGAAGTTGGATGCGCGGCTGACGAAAATGCTGGCGGGGCGGGGGATCGAGCAACTGTACTCGCATCAGGCCGAGGCGTTCGACCATATTGCGGCGGGGCAGAATACGGTGATCGTGACGCCGACGGCGTCGGGGAAGACGCTGTGCTACAACCTGCCGGTGTTGCAAACGCTGCTGAGCGACCCGGCGGCGCGGGCGTTTTATCTGTTTCCGACCAAGGCGCTCGCTGAGGATCAGTTGCATGAGTTGCAGGCGACGCTCGATACCATTGGCAGCGACATCAAGGCGTTCACCTATGACGGCGATACGCCGCAGGACGCGCGGCGGGCGATTCGGGAGCGGGCGCAACTGGTGCTGACGAATCCGGACATGCTGCATGCGGGGATGCTGCCGCATCACACGAAGTGGGCGAAGGCGTTTGAGAATCTGCGGTACATCATCATCGATGAGCTGCATTACTACCGCGGCGTATATGGGAGCCATCTGGCGAATCTGCTGCGGCGGTTGCGGCGGATCGCGGCGTTCTATGGGTCGACACCGCAGTTTATTTGCTGCTCGGCGACGATTGCGAATCCGAAGCAGTTGGCGGAGGCGATTACAGAACAGCCGTTTGAGCTGGTGGAGAAGAGCGGCGCGCCGACGGGCGATAAGTTTTTCGTCTTCTACAATCCGCCGTATGTGAACAAGCAATTGGGGATTCGGCGGAGTTATCTGCATGAGTCGCGGCGGATTGCGGAAGAGTCGATGGAGCGCGGGCAGCAGACGCTGGTGTTCTGCAATAACCGGCTGGCGACGGAGATCCTGGTGAAGTACTTGAAGGATTCGCGCGAGCGGGGACAGGTGCCGGCGGAAGCGGTGCGCGGCTATCGCGGCGGGTACTTGCCGCGGGAGCGGCGCGAGATTGAGCGGAAGCTACGGGACGGGTCGATTCAGTGCGTGGTGGCGACGAATGCGCTGGAACTGGGGATCGATTTGGGTTCGCTCGATACGGTGATTTTGGCGGGCTATCCGGGGACGGTGGCGGCGACGTGGCAGCGCGGAGGCCGGGCGGGACGGCGGCAGAGGCCGTCGCTAGCGATTATGGTGGCGTCGTCGGCGCCGCTCGATCAATACATGATCGAGCATCCGGATTACTTCTTTGGGCGGCCGCCGGAGAGCGCCTATATCAACGCGAACAATCTCGAGATTCTGTTGGGTCATTTGAAGTGCGCGGCTTTTGAGTTGCCGTTGCGGGAAGACGAGAAGTTCGGGCCGCATGATCCGCGGGAGATGTGCGAGTTTCTGGTGGAGGCCGGCTTTCTGCATCATTCGGCGGGCGCGTGGCATTGGACTTCGGACAGCTATCCGGCGGATGCGATTTCGTTGCGGGCGGTGTCGAGCGATAACTTCGTGGTGATCGATACAACGTCCGAGAACAAGGTGATTGCGGAAGTGTCGTTTCCGGCGGCGCTTGTGACGCTGCACGAGAAGGCGATCTATCTGCACGAGGCGCGGATGTTCCAGGTGGAGAAGTTCGACTATGACCAGCGCAAGGCTTATGTGCGGCGCGTGGATTGCGACTACTACACCGATGCGATCGATCACACGCAGGTGAAGGCGCTGGAGGAATTCGACCGGTCGCCGGCGGCTGAAGCGGCGGCGTTGTGGGGCGATGTGCGGGTGAACACGCAGATCGTGGGCTTTAAGAAGATCAAGTTTTATACGAACGAAAACGTGGGGTCGGGGCACCTGTCGATTCCGGAGCAGGAGATGCATTCGACGGCGTTCTGGCTGCACTTTCCGGCCGCGTTCCTCGGCCGGTTTCGGCACTACACGCCGACGGAGCGGCAGGCGGGGATCATCGGTTTGGCGAATGCGATGCGGACGGTGGGGAGCTTGCTGTTGATGTGCGATCCGCGGGACTTGGGCGTGGCGGTGACCGAAGATACAGTGCCGACGCCGATGGGGTTTGAGCCGAACGTGTTTCTTTACGACGCGTATCCGGGAGGGATTGGGCAAAGCCAGCCTTTGTTTGCGATGCGGGATCGTCTGCTGGCGGCGACGCGGCAGTTGCTGGTGGAGTGTCCTTGTGAGAGCGGGTGCCCGAGTTGCGTGGGGCCGCTGGGTGAGGTGGGCGAGCGGGGCAAGGAAGTGGCGTTGAAGCTGGTGGAGGCGCTAGGCGCCGCGCCGGGGGCCGATCTCAGCCCGCAGCCAATGTAGGGCGTGGTCGTATTCGGCGCGAGCTTGCCAGACGCTGCGTCCGGTTTGGGTGGCGATCTCGTCCCAGGTGAGGCCGTGGTTGTGTTTGAGGTCGAGGATGCGGCAACTGGCGGGGTCGAGCTTTTCGAGTTTGCGGAGGGCGGTGGAGAGGTCGATGAGGCGGCGGTCCGGCCGGAGGGCTTGGGGAAAGTTTTCGGCGCTGGGAAGCTGACGCTTCTTCGCCTGGCGATGGCGGCCGCGGTCAAGGAGGATCTGGCGCATGCCGTGGGCCATGATCGAGAAGAAGTGCTCGCGGTTGAGGACGGGGGTCTTGAGGCGGCTGGCTTTTTGGGCGTAGGTTTCCTGGACGAGGTCCGAGACCTGAAAGCCGCTGGTGCGTTCGGTGGCCATCAGTGCGGCGGACATCCGGCGAAGACGCGCCGCAGCAGCCGCAAAGAGGGAATCGCCAGCCTGCCGATCGCCGTTTTGCATGCGCGCGATCAGAAGCGTGAAGGGGGCTTCGTCCGTCATCTCTAACTATCCACGGTATCAGAGACTTGCGGTGAGCTGGCGGAGCCAGCCGGCGGCATCGGAGGCGCGCCGGGCGGGATCGAAGCGCAAGGCTTCGACGAAGGTGAGGGCGGCGCCGGGACTGAGGCCTAGTTGGCGCAGGGCGTCGACGAGGGCGGCTTCCCAGCGATCGTCGAGCGGGAGTGAGATTTGGGAGTAACGGCGGCCGGTGAGGATCTCGAGGGCGAGGCAGGCGAAGGCGTAGACATCGGTGGCGGGGGAGTAGCGGCCGAGGAGTTGTTCGGGGGCCATGTACTGTACGGAGCCGGCGGGGCGGGTGTACTCGGAGAGGGGCGACTGCATGTGCAAAGCGGAGGTGCCGAAGTCGATGATGATGGGCTGGCCGGCGGCGTTGAGCATGATGTTTTCGGGTTTGAGGTCCGAGTGGACGACGCCGTGGGCGTGAGTGGCCGTGAGGACGTCGGCGAGGAGGGTGAGGAGCTGTAGGCCATCGGCGCGGGGGATGGGACCGGCGGCGAGGCGTTGGCGGAGGGTAGGTCCTTCGATGCGTTCGAGGACGAGATGGGGGATGCCGTCTTCGTCGATCCAGGTGTCCAGGATGGGCAGCACGCCGGGGTGCTGGATCATGCTGACGGCGGCGACTTCCTGGGAGAAGCGGCGGCGCATCTGGTCGAGGGCGAGTTCGCCCTGGCGGAGTCGTTTGACGACGACGGCTTGGCCGTTGACCCCGGTGGCGGCATAGACATCGGAGAAGCCGCCGCGGGCCAGCAGCTTTTCGATGCGATAGCGCTGGTGGACGAGGGTGCCAGTGGGCCAAGTGGCGGGCGCGGGAGCGGTTTTGGCGGTTTCGAGGTAACGCTCTTTGCTGGCGAGGAAGCGTCGTTGGCGGATGTAGCGAACCAGACGGAGGAGAAGGACGCCGGCGGCGAAGGAGAGTCCGGTGCCGGCGGCGAGGCGGAACCAGAGGGTTTGCCACCAGGGCACAGAGAGGCGGAACGGCAGGGACACGAGGGCGGCGGCGCCGGCATAGCGAACTTCGAGTTGGGTGACGTTTTCGGGGGCATCGTCGAGCAGGAGGCGGTGGTCGGCGACGGTTTCCCAGGCCCCGGAGGGGGCGAAGCGGGCTTCGAGGGGAGCGGGGGCGGCGAGGCCCCGTTCGGGGAGGGCGGCGAGGTGGAGTTCAGCATGGTCGCCGCGGCGGACGTTGAGGCGGGAGGGTGCCAGTTCGATGGCGCCCGCGGCTTCGAGGTAACTCAATTGGGGCGGCTGAAGGGGTTGGCGTTCGAGGAGGCGTGGGGGGATTTGGATGAGGCGATCGCCGAGAGAGAGCAGGAACGAGCCGTCGGGTTGTTCGACGAAGTGCTGGCGCATTTCGCCTTCAGGGAGGCCGGCAGACTGGGGAATGCGGGTCCAGTGGGCGGGCTGCTGGGGGTTGCCGCGGGCGAAGAAGAGTCCGGCTTCGGAGCCGCGCCAGAGGCGACGCTCGCGATCGAAGGTGAGGAACTGAGTGTCGCCGGGGAAGCCATCGGGGGCGCGGAAGTGGCGGCAAGTCCAAGCGCCACCGGGGGGGCGGGTGGCGTGGGTGAAGCCGTCGGTATCGCGGTAGCCGATCCAGAGGTCGTTTTCGGAAGTGATGGCGGCGGTGCGGACGCGGAAGGAGAGCATGCACGCGGGCCAGAGACTCTCGCGCCATTCCCCCCGCTGGTAGCGGAGGAGGCCGCCTTCCATGATGACGTGGAGGTGGCCGTCGAGGTCGCGGGTGAAGCCGGAGGCGTAGCGGTAGTCCGGGAAGAGCTTGCGGTAGTGGAGGGTGGGCTGGCGGACGACTTCGATGAGGTTGCGTTTGGAGGCGATCCAGAGGCGGCCGTCGTCGGAGAAGGTCATCTCGCGGATGGAGGTGAAGAAGAGCGGCTCGGGGGCGGGCGGGTCACTTTTTTCGACGAAGGTTCCGTCGGCGCGGAAGTGGAGGGCGCCGTGATTGCGGGCGAGGACCCAGACGGAGCCGTCGGGGTCCGTGTCGACGTCGGTGAAGGGGCCGAGGCTCTCAGTGGGGCCCCAGGGTTCGAGGAGGTGAACGCCGCTATCGGCGCCGTTGCAGAGGGGCGCGGTTTGGGGGTTGTCGATGTAAATGCGGTCCCGCCGGGCGAGATAGCGGCGAGTAGGCGAGTTCGAGGAACCGAAGGCCGGGCGATCGGGGAACTGGGGGTGGGAGAGGATGCGAGGCGAAGTGGCGGCACTGGCAAAGAACAGGCCTAACCCACCGGCTGTTCCCCAGAAGCCGCCGTGGCCATCGGGGAGAAGTTCGCGGACCTGGGGGAGAACGAAGGCGGGTCCGTTGGGGGAGACCCAAGCGCCGCAAGCGCTGTAGACGAGGGAGCCTTGCTGGCCGCCAATGGTTTCCCAGGCGGCGGGGTCACTGGTGCGGTGGGCGGGGAGGAAGGCGCCTGAGCCTCGATCGAAGGTGGAGCCGTTCCAGCGAATCCATTGGGCGGCATCGGGCGGGCCGAACCAGAGGCGGCCGTCGGGTTCACCATGGAGAAAAAGTCCTGGCGGGACACCGTCGGGGGTGGTGGCGGAGGACCAGGTGTTGCCTTGGCGGAACCAGACGCGGAGGCCATGAGGTTCCTGGGGGGAGTAGAGCAAGGGTCCGGCGGCAACGATCGGGGGGAGGAGGGGGCTGGTGGGGCCGATGAGGCGGAAGCGGCCGTTTTCGAAGCGGAAGAGCTGGGTGTAGGCCTGAGCCCAGATGGTGCCGTCGGCGGTGACGGCCACGCGAGTCTCTGAATGAATCGGCAGTCCAAGCCGATAAGCGGGTAGGGCTCGGAAGCCATCAAAACGGACTGTGCCATTTTCGCCGGAGACCCAAAGGAAGCCTTGGGCATCGAGGGTGGCGCGACGTGCGTCAACGCCATTAGGGCGGTACTGGTGAGCGCCGGCGAGGAACGGTTCGGCCCAGAGCGTCGAACTGGCTAAAAACAAGACGAATGTGCGCAATCACTTAGTATGCGAAGAAAGGCGGGGCCGCCGAGGCGGCTAAACTTGATCAATGGGTGCTACTTCAGGAACGAACTTAACTCCCGAGCGGCCGCGGCTCAGCACGCACCAGAAAGCGCTGAGCATCAATCTGGATCCGGCGCGGTATGGAACGTTCGCGGAAATCGGAGCCGGCCAGGAAGTAGCGCGCTGGTTTTTCAAGGTCGGGGCGGCGGCGTCGACGATCTCGAAGTCGATTTCGGCTTACGACATGACGGTGAGCGACGCCATCTACGGCAAGTGCAAACGTTACGTGTCGCGGGAGCGGCTGGAGCGGATGCTCGACTACGAGCACAGTCTGAATGTGGAGCGGCTGGGGGCGTCGCGCGGCGATCAGACGGCGTTTTTTACGTTCGCGGATACAGTTTCGGCACAGAGCTATAAGGGCACGGCGGAGTGCCACGGCTGGATGGGCGTGAAGTATCAGGCCTTTCCGGGCGATGCGGACAACACGATCATTCTGCACATGCGGATGCTCGATAAGGAGAATCCGCTGCAGCAAGAGGCCCTGGGCATTCTGGGCGTGAACCTGCTGTACGCGGCGTTTTTCCTGCATCACACGCCGAACCAGATGCTGGAGTCGCTGCTCGATAACCTGACGACGGACCGCATCGAAATCGACATGATCGATTTCAGCGGCATCGAGTTCCGGCGCGTCGACAATCGCGTGATGAGTCTTAAGCTGGTGCAACTGGGCTTGAGCGGCGCGGCGATGTTCGGACCGAAGGGCGAAGTGCTGCAGGCGGCCGAGGTGCTGCGCAAGCGGCCGATTCTGGTGGAGCGCGGCAGCTTCCGTCCGGTGACCAAGGTGAACATCGACATGATCGAGAACGCGCACGCGCAGTTCGCCCAGGAGCCGGAGGTGCAGGGCAAGGAAGTGGTGGAGCTCATGGAGATCACCATGCGCAACCTGCTCAACGGCGGCGACGACGTCGATCTGCGGGACTTTCTGGCGCGGGCAGATCTGCTTTCGACGGCCGGCAAGACGGTGCTGATTTCGGACTACTTCGAATACTACCGGCTGGCGGCGTATCTGGGGCGCTACACGAATGAGCCGATCGCGGTGACGATGGGCGCGCAAAGCGTCCGCGACCTGTTTACCGAAGACTATTACACGGGCCTCGAAGGTGGGATTCTGGAAGCGTTCGGACGGCTGTTTACGAAGGATCTGCGGCTGTACGTCTATCCGCTGCTCGATACGGCGACGGGAGAACTGATCACCGGCGAGAACATGGAGATGCCGCCGGAGCTCAAGAGCCTGTACCGGCACTTGATCGAGCGCGGCCGGATTCGCAATCTGAACACGTTCGACCGCAGCGTGCTGCACATCTTCTCGCGCGACGTGCTGCGGCGGATCAAGGAACAGGACGATTCGTGGGAGAACATGGTGCCGCCGGCAATCGCCGAGGTGATCAAGAAGCGCCGGTTCTTCGGGTGGAAAGAAAAAAGCTAACGGCTGGCCGTTTCTGACGGTGGTCTCCGCTTCGACATTGAGGCTCGGTGAGCTTCAAAGAAATGGAGACGACTGCAATGAGACATTTTCTTTCGCTGGCGGCCGGGTTGGTCCTGCTGGGCGCAGTGCCGCTGGCGGCGCAGGACAATACGTCCAAGTTCCTCTATGTGACGCACTATCAGGTAAAGCCCTCGTCGACGGCGGACTTTGCCGACTTTCTGAGGAATAAGTGGGTGCCCGCGATGAAGAAGGGCGGGGCGGCGGTGCGCATTTACTCGTCGGCGCCGGCGGGGGGCGATTCCGGACAATTCATCCTTACGCGGCCATTGGATTCGTTCGCGATGTTCGACGGGAAGACGACGTTGAGCAAAGGGGCGGGGGATGCGGCGGCGGCCGCGATGTTGGCGCAGCGGGCGCAGATGATCGATGAACGGACCGAAGTGGTGTTGCGCCGCGCGGAGGAACTGAGCCTGTATGCGGAGACGCCGAAGGACAGTCCGCTGCTGATGGTGCAGACGATGACGGTGATGCCCGGGCAGCGCGCGGCGTTCGAAGCTTTGTGGAAGAAGGACGTGCTGCCGGCGGTGAAGAAGGCGGGGTTGACGGTGTCGGCGTGGCGGGTGACTTTGGGTGGCGAACTGGAGTACCGGTTTGCGTCGCCGCTGGGATCGATGGCGGAGCTCGACAAAGGGATCAGCCTGGCGCAGCGGTCGCTGGACGCCAAGGCGTATGCGGCGTTCAACGACGCGGTGGGCGCGATGACGCTGCGAACGTCCCGGCGCATTCTGCGGCTGCGCAAGGATCTGATGGGCGGGGAGTAGGCGGGATCACTCCGGGCGATTGCGGAGGAAGTCGGCCGTGTGGACAAAGAAGGGCTCGAGGATCTGCCGCGCTTCGGCGGGGAGTTGGGCTTCGTCGAGCGCGGCAGTCATGAGCTGGACCCAGCGATCGCGGGCGGCGATGGTGACGGGGAACGGGGCGTGGCGCATGCGGAGGCGCGGGTGGCCACGCTGCTCGATGTAGCGCAGGGGACCGCCGAAGCGGCCGATCAGGAAGTCGCGGAGACGTTCCTCGGCGCCGGTGAGGTCGTGGGCGGGATACATGGGTCCCAGGATGTCGTCGCCGGGGATGCGGCGGTAGAAAGCGGCGACGAGGCGGGCAAAGCCGTCTTCGCCGATGGCGGAATAGACTTGATCTTCGGTCAAACTTCGATTTTAGGCGAGGACGTCACGGTAGGTGTCGGCGTCGAAGCCGACGATCAGGGTGCGGCCGCGGCGGACGGCGGGGGCGCGGAGGCTCCCGCTGCGTCCGACGATGGCGGCGAGGAGTTCCTGGTCGGGGGGCGGGTGGTTCTTCAGGTCGTAATGGACGACTTTCTGGCCCTTGGTGACGTAGAGCTGGTCGACGGAACGGGCGAGGGCGAGAGCTTCGGCAGGCGGGATGGACTGCTTGCGGGCATCGACCTGTTCGGTGGTGCCGATGCCGTGGGTGGAGAGGAATTCCTGAGTGCGCGCACAACTGGTGCAACCGTTGCGGTGGTAGTTCCAGTCCAGTTTGGCCATGCTTGATGGTCGCAGAAATTTACCGAGCGTGAGCCACCCGGCGGGGTGAATCGCGCGTAGTAGTCCAAGGAAACATATGACCAACACGATGACGCTCCCCGCCGCGCAGTTCAATCCCATGCAGGCTGCTTCGCTGCCGCCTGAAGCGCAGATCTTTCAACTGCTGATGGGCCGTACGCTCTCGTTCTCGCTCTCGGCGATCGCCGCGTTGGGTGTCACCGATCATATGGGGACTGAACCGACGGGCGTGGAAGACCTGGCCGCGCGGACGGGCGCGCACGCCCCAAGCCTCTATCGCGTGATGCGGATGCTGGCCAGCCTGGGCGTGTTTGCCGAGCCGCAGCCGCGCCGCTTTGCGCTGACGCCGGTCAGCCAATTGCTCCGGAGCGATGCACCGAACTCCATGCGCGCCATGGCGATGATGTTCACCGACCCCTGGATTGTCCGGGGCTACGAGAACATCGTGCACAGTCTGCGGACGGGCGGCGATGGCATTACCAAGGCCTACGGGAAGAACGCGTTCGATCTGTTCCGCGAGATTCCGGATCAAGCACAACGTTTTCATCAGGCCATGACCAACCTCTCGAATGTCGCGGGTAAAGCGCTGATTCAGGCGTATGACTTCTCGCGGTTCCAGAGGCTCGCGGATGTGGGCGGCGGTCATGGCACTTTGTTGGGCCACATCTTGAGGGCAACGCCGCGACTACAAGGCTTGCTTTACGACTTGCCGGAGGTGACGGCGGGAGCCCTGGGTTCCGGCTGTCTGGCAAAGGTGGAGTGGCGCGTGACGATTGAAAGCGGCAACTTCTTCGATCATGTGCCGAGCGGCTGCGATGCGTATCTGATGAAGCACATCATCCACGATTGGGATGACGAAAAGTGCGTGCGGATCTTACGGCTGATGCGCGATCAGTTGCAGCAGCAGTCCGAAGGCCGGGTGTTCCTGTTCGAGATGATGGTGCCGCAGGACAATCAACCGTCGCCGGCCAAACTGCTCGACATCGAGATGCTGGTGGCGACCGTGGGCGGCAAGGAGCGGACCGAGCAGGAGTTTCGCGAACTGCTGTGCGCGGCCGGCCTGATGCTCGAAAGCATTACGCCGACCGCGTCACCGTTGTGCCTGATTGAAGCGAGCGTAATCTAGCTGATCGTGAAGCCCTTGCGGAGCGTGGGCTTCAGGTACTGATTTGCTTCGTTGTTATTGCTGAAGCGCATCTTGGCGGCGTCCCATTCGAGCTTGCCTTCGACGCGCAGGGCGATGACGCCGAGCAGCATCCACTCGACGAAGGGCGAGGCGACGTTGAAGTTCGAGCAAGCGGCGTCGCCGCCCTTGCAGGCGCGGAGCCAGTCGCGGTAGTGGCCGGGCGAGCGGGTGAGCAACGGCTCGGGCATGCGGTAGTCGGCCATCTTGGCGACCGGCAACAGCCGGGTCTGTTCGCCGTAGGTACCGGTGGTGAGCAGGCCTTTGTCGCCGACGAAGACGCTGCCGTTGATGGACTGGCGGAGGTCGGTGGCCATTTTGAGCGACTGGTAGTCTTCGTAGTTGAAGACGCGGCCGGTCATGCCGTTGTAGACGGGACGTTGGTTATTGCCGCCTTGGCCACGGCCTTGCGGGCGGGTGGGCAGGTCGCCGAGCATTTCGCCGTCAGGAACGCCGGCGATCTTGGGAGCTTCCTTCATGCCGTCGTGCCAGTAGATGGTCACCGGGCCCATGTTGCCGCGGGCGGGGAATTCGAACTTGGTGACGGACTTGCGCGGGAACTGGAACTTGCTGACGCCTTCCTTCTGGATGCACTCGACGCTGGTGGGCGAGCCGAGTTTGAGGGCCATGTTCGGGGCGCCCAGAATGTGGCAGGCCATGTCGCCTAAGGCGCCGGCGCCGAAGTCGAAGAAGCCGCGCCAGTTGAAGGGCTGGTAGAAGCCGCCGTAGGGGCTCTTGAAGTTGGGGCCGCCGGAGGTATAGGGACGCTTTTCGGCGGAGCCGAGCCAGAGGTCCCATTCGAGCGTGTTCGGCACTTCTTCGGGGGCGGGGATTTCGGTTTGACCCTGGGGCCACCACGGACGGTCCGTCCAGGCGTGGACTTCTTTCACTTGACCGAGTTCGCCGGACCAGACGATTTCGGCGACCTGGCGGGTGCCTTCATTCGAATAGCCCTGGTTGCCCATCTGCGTGGCGACCTTGTACTTGTTGGCCGCTTCCATCATCTGGCGGGCTTCCCATACGGTGCGGGTGAGGGGCTTCTGACAGTAGACGTGCTTACCGCGCTCCATGGCCGCGATGGCGCAGGTGGCGTGCATGTGGTCCGGGGTGCTGACGATGACGGCGTCGATGTTCTTGGCCTGCTCGTCGAGCATCTTGCGATAGTCTTTGTACTTCGGCGCGGAGGCGTACTCTTTGAACTTGACGGCGGCGCGCTTCTCGTCGACGTCGCAGAGGGCGACGATGTTCTCCGAGGCGCAGCCGGCGATGTCGCTGGCGCCTTTGCCGCCCGAGCCGATCGCGGCGATGTTCAGCTTTTCGTTGGGGCTCTTATAGCCCAGCATCTTGAGGGACGGAGAGCTACCGAAGCCAGCGGCCGGGACGGCGCCTGCCAGAAGCGATCCGTAGAAAAAATACCTTCTGTTGATCTGCGAGGACATGGGCAGATACCTCCTCGTCCATGCTATCGAATTTCTTCGTGGGCCTTTGTCGAGAAACTGATTCCCGCTCCGACTTCCTGATGAGAACGCACTCGGGTGCGAAGATCGAAAGGAGAAAAACATGAAGTACATGCTGATGATGGTGGGCCGGAAGGCGAACTTCGGGACGTTTATGAGTTGGCCGCAGGAGGATCTGAAGGCGCATATCGCCTTCATGCTGAAGTTCAAGAAACAGCTCACCGAGGCGGGTGAACTGGTGTCGGCCGAGGGGCTGGCTTGGCCGGATCAGGCGGTGGTGGTGCGGGCGGCCGAGGATGGCACGCCGGTGACTGACGGCGTGTTCCCGGAGACGAAGGAATTTCTGGCCGGCTATTGGATCGTCGATGTGGAGACGACGGAGCGGGCTTATGAACTGGCGGCGCAGGCGTCGGCGGCGCCGGGGCTGGGCGGCAAGCCGATGAACATGCCGATTGAAGTGCGGCAGGTGATGAGCGGTCCGCCGGAAGAACTGACCTGAGATGCAGTTCGAGCAACTGGCGCGGCAGCACGCTCCGCGCGTGCTGGGCGTGCTGGCCCGCCGGCATCGGGACTTCGCCGCGGCCGAGGACGCGGTGCAGGAAGCGTTGCTGGCGGCGTTCCGGCAATGGCCGGAGAGCGGCGTGCCGGACGATCCGGCGGCTTGGCTGCTCCGGGTGGCGACGCGTCGTTTAACGGATGCGGTGCGCGGTGAGGTGGCGCGTCAGAAGCGGGAAGCGGCGACGGGCTGGCAGACGGGCTACGTGGCGCCGGCGCTAGAGCCTGAGTCGGGCGAGGACGACACGCTGGTGCTGCTGTTCCTGTGCTGCCATCCGGCGCTGACGCAGGCTTCGGCCATCGCGCTGACGCTGCGGGCGGTGGGCGGTTTGACGACCGCGGAGATCGCGCACGCGTTTCTGGTGCCGGAAGCGACGATGGCGCAGCGCATCAGCCGGGCGAAGCAGACGATTCAAAAGTCGGGCGTGGCGTTTCGGCTGCCTTCGCGGAGTGAACGGGCGGAGCGGCTGCGGGCGGTGCTGCATGTGCTGTATCTGATCTTCAACGAAGGCTATACGGCGAGCAGCGGCGAGAGTTTGCAGCGGGTGGAATTGGCGACGGAGGCGATCCGGCTGACGCGGCTGCTGCGGGAGTCGCTGCCGGAGAGCGGCGAAGCGACGGGATTACTGGCGCTGATGCTGCTGACGGACGCGCGTCGGGCGTCGCGCAATGGTCCGGCGGGAGAGTTGATTCCGCTGGCGGAGCAGGATCGGAGCTTGTGGGACCGCGCGCAGATTGCCGAAGGGGTGGCGCTGGTGTCGGCGGCGTTGACGACGGGACCGGCCGGCAGCTATCAACTGCAGGCGGCGATCGCGGCGCTGCACGACGAAGCTACGACAGCCGAGGAGACGGATTGGGCGCAGATTCTGGCCTTGTACGAAGTGCTGCGGCAGTTGTCGGACAACCCGATGGTGCTGCTGAGTCATGCAGTGGCGACGGCGATGGTCTTCGGGGTGCCCGCGGGTTTGGCGCGGCTTGACGAACTCGCGCCGCGGTTGGGCAGCCACTTCCGCTTTCTGGCGGTGCGGGCACATCTGCTCGAGTTGGACGGCGACGTCGCCGGGGCGATCGAAGCTTATCGCGCGGCGGCTCAGGGGACGGCAAGCGTGCCGGAGCAGAACTATCTGAGGGGCAAGGCGGCGCGGCTGGTGGGCTAAAACGGCGAAGCCCCCGCTCACGCGGGGGCTTGCTCTAAATCGGAGTTTGAAATTGCGGGGTTTAGTTAGAAGCCAGCGGCAAACGCGGGATTGAGGTGCCGGAAGAACGCTTGTTCGTGCGAAGCACGGAAGCGATAGCCGACGCCGAAGACCGTTTCGATGTACCGATCGCCGGTGTTGCCCAGCTTGCGACGAAGCCGGCGGATGTGCACGTCAAGCGTACGCGTCCGGATGCCTTTGCCGTAGTTCCAGATTTTCTCCAGAAGATACTCGCGCGGCATGACCCGTCCGGCATTAGCGGCGAGCATCGTCAGCAATTGGTACTCTTTGCGGGTGAGAACCAACTTCTCCTGATCGAGAACCACAGCTTCGTGATTCGAGTCGATCGAGAGATGTTCATCCTGGTAGACCTGAGGAACCGTGTTTTCGGTGTTCGTTGTTGTTGTTGTTGTCATGAGAGTCGCTCCGCTCGTCATGTGCCCTCAGACGTATAGAACTCCAAAACCCGTTTCAGAAAACTGGATTTGGAGTTGTAAACTGTCCTCAATAATGGTATCTGAATGAAAGCACACGGCTTATTCGATCGGGAACGGGCCGTTCTTGGCGACTCGCAGTTCCCGGGCCTTGCCGTCTTCTGCTTGCAATTCAAATTCCACGAGTTGGCCGGGGTCGGGCATGGCCAAACGAAAGTCCGCCTCGTCGCCCGGAGCGAGGTACTCCGGTTCTAGAGCGGAACGGCGTTGAACCATGGGTTTATGGCCGGGAGCGAAGACATCCACGAGGATTTGGACCTTCTCGAGTGGCTTGGTGCCGCTGTTGCGAATGGTGCCGTCGAAGTGGATCATGTCGCCGGAGCGACGGGCGGAGGCGGAAACCACCTCCATATCGGGTGGCTTGGGCTGTTTCTTCTTTTCCTGCTTCTTATCCTGCGCGAACAGCAGGAACAGGGAAGCCAGGATGACCAACCAAAAGCGCATGTGACCCGATTATAGCGGGCTCACATGAAGTAGTCTTTGACTTTGTCGAGTAAACCCTTTTCTTCCGGGTCGTTTTCACTCGGCAAAGTCTCGGCAAGCTGTTCAAACAGCTTCTTCTGCTCGCGCGTGAGCTTGTCCGGAATCCGGACTTCGATGTGCACGAACAGGTCGCCGCGGGTGCCGCCGGTGAGGCGGGGAACACCCTTGCCGCGGATGCGCAGTTGCGTGCCGGGCTGGGTGCTTTCGGGAATTTTGATGGTTTCGAGGCCGTCGAAGGTGAGCAGGTCGATTTCGGTGCCGAGGACAGCCTGGGCAATGTTCACCGGGACGGTGCAGTGCAGGTCGTAGTCCTGCCGCTCGAAAATGGGATGCTCTTTGACGCGCAGGACGACGTAAAGGTCGCCGGGCTCGCCGCCGGGGGTCATGCTGGGCTGACCTTCGCCGGAGACGCGGAGCTGAATGCCGTCGGAAACGCCGGCCGGAATGGTGACCTTCAGCTTGCGATTGACGCGCTGATGGCCCTCGCCCTTGCATTCTTTGCACGGGCGGCGGACAATTTTGCCGCGTCCGTTGCAAGTTCCGCAGGTGCGGCGGATGGTGAGGAAGGCTTGCTGATAGGCCACTTCGCCGCGACCGCGGCAGGTGGGGCAGGTGGTCAGGCCATCCTCTTTTTCGGCACCGGTGCCTTCGCAGCGGCCGCAGGGCTCCAGGATCGGCACCTGGATGTCGACCTGGGTGCCGCGGATGGAGTCCTCAAAGCTGATTTCGAGGTCGTAGCGGAGGTCGTCGCCGTTGCGAGACCGCCGCTGGCGGTTTTGGCTGAAGCCACCGCCAAAGAAGAAGTCGCCGAGAATGTCGCTGAAATCGGTGAAGGCGTTCGGATCGAAGCCTCCGGCGCCGGCGGCACCGGAGACGCCCTGATGGCCGTAGCGATCGTAAGCAGCGCGCTTGTTGCCGTCGCTTAAGACACTATAGGCTTCGGCGGCGGCTTTGAATTTTTCTTCGGCCGCGGCATCGCCCGGATTGCGGTCCGGATGATGCTTCATCGCGAGCTTGCGATAAGCCGACTTCAGAGTCTGGTCGTCGGCATCGCGGGATACGCCGAGAATTTCGTAATAGTCCTGCTGACTCAACAGCGCTCCCCTTCCTGCTTCACTTGCGGACGGCGACCTTCACCATCGAGGGGCGAAGCAACTTGCCTTTGAAGTTGTAACCGGCGGCATACTCAGCCAGGATCGCCTGATCAGGGGCGCTATCGGTTTCCACCATGTCGATGGCCTGGTGGATGTTGGGGTCGAAGAGCTGGCCGTCGGTGGGAATGACTTCGAGGCCGAGTTTCTTTAAAACGTCGGCAAAGCGCTGATAAATCAGCTCCACACCTTTGGCATAGTCACGGTCGTGAGTTTCGATCTTAAGCGCGCGCTGGAAATCGTCGAGGATGGGCAGCAGGTCACCGACGGTGTTCATGCCGGCGTACTGCGACAGCTCGACGCGTTCACGTTCGACGCGCTTGCGATAGTTATCGAACTCGGCGGCGCGCCGCGCGAGCCGGTCGTTCAGTTCGTTGCGCTCGAGTAAGAGGCGGTCGCGCTCCTCGGTGAGCGCGGTGAGTTGATAAAGAGGGTCGTCCAGGGAAATCGCGTCAGGCGACGCCCCCCGGTCGTCCGGCCGTTGATCTTCGTTCACTCCAGTTGTGATCCTCGTTCGAAATGGCGCGTTTCTTACCCGATGGGCGAACGCGCAAATCCTAGTTACTATTGTGCGAAACTTTGGCGGATTCGGCAAACCCGCTATTCGGGCAGTTCGTTGAGCGCGCGCCCAACGTGCTTGACGGCATGGAGGGCGCGGCCATAATTCATGCGCAGGGGGCCGAGGACGGCGAGCTTGGTTTCCATGCCGCTGGGCAGCGTAACAGTGACTCCGATCAGCGAAAGGTCCGCCATGGCGGGGTGGACGTCGGAGAGGCCCACCTGGATGGCGACCTCGCCGGAGGGCGTTTCGAGGAACCGGTCCAGGAGCTGCAGAATGCGCTTTTTCTGCTCGAGCGCACGGAAGAGTTCCACCAGCGTTTCGTGCGTCAGGCTGACGTCGAGGCCGATCAGGTTGGCGGTGCCTTCGAGGTGAATTTCGGGCACCAGCGTCAAGTCCAAAAGACCTTTGTTGTAGAGCTGGGTGAGCGTTTTCAGGATGGCGTCGTAGGTGGCCTGTTCCTGGTCGAAGCGTTTTTCGAGCTCGCGGCGGACGTCGTCGAGCATCCAGCCATTGAAGTTCTGGTTCAGGTAGTTGCGGATGCGCTGGAGGTCGTCCTGCGAGACTTTGCCGTCGATGGAGACGATGCGGTTGCGGACCATGCGGTCGCCGGTGACGATGATCATGAGGACGCGGCGGTCCGGCAGGAGCATCAGTTCGATGGTTTCGAGACGTTGGCTCGAGGCGGGAATGGCGGCGGCGATGGCGATGGTTTTCGACATCTCGCTGAGGACGTGCGAGGTGCGCTCGACGTGGTCTTCGACGGTTTGCGCGCGGCGCAGGTCGGCGCGGAGACGGTCCAGTTCGGCGTTCATCACGCGGCCGGTAGCCAGCGATTCGACGTAGTGTTGAAAGGCTTTGCGGGTGGGGATGCGGCCGGCCGAAGCATGAGGCTGGGCGAGATAGCCTTCTTCGGTTAACTCCTGCATAATGTTGCGGATCGTGGCCGGGCTGAGGGATTGGCCGGTGCCGATGGCGCGGAGCGAATCCTTCTTGAGGACGATATTTTTGGACGCAACCGGCTCACCGTTCTCGATGTAGTGCTGAACGATCGAATGAAGAACCTCAATCGAACGCGTGCCGAGACCTTTGTGTGCCGCCATACAGGATCCGGGAAGTAGCTGAGCCTACCACGATTTTACTCGCAGCGGCTACTTAAGCGAGGACCAGGACGCCGGCGGCGATGGAAACAGCGCCGGCAACCTTGGCGGCATTGAGGCGCTCGCCGAGGAAGGCCGCGCCAAAGAGGACGCCAAACAGCAGCGACACTTCGCGCGCCGGGGCGACATGCGCCACCGGGGCCATCCGCAGCGCTGAGAGGGCCAGAATGTACGAGAGAGGCGAGAGCACGGCGACCCCCAACGCGGCCCAGCCGTGCCGGCGAGCCGCTTCGCCGAGCTGCTGCCGGCGGACCAGGAGCAAGGGCAGCAGGAGCACGGTGCGGACGGCGTTCGAGAGGTAATCGAGCAGCAAGGGCGGCACCTTGGCGAGCCGGACGGACCAAGCGTCGGCGAGCGTGTAGCAGGCGATCAGCACGCCGGTGAGCAGTCCGTAGCCCAAGCCCTTGAGAACGCGTGGATCGTCCTGGGCGCGAGGTTCGGAAGCCGGACGGCGCGTGAGGCCGACGATGCCGGAGACGATCAGCAGGAGGCCGCACAAGGTGCCGAGCGTCAGGCGCTCGCCCAGGACGGCGATCGCGCCGAGCGAGGAAAGCAGGGGGCCGGTGCCGCGGGCAATCGGATAGACCAGGCCGAGGTCAGCGACCTGATAGCCGCGCTGGAGGCAGAGCGCATAGAGCAGATGGATGACGCCGCTCAGGCCGACGGCGAACCAGGCGTTGGCCGGCATCGGCGGCAGGGTGGGCCAGAGCCAGATGGCGGCCGGGGCGTAGACCAGGCAACTGAGGGCGGCAAACAGGAGGACGAAGTCGCTGCCGCCGGAGGAGCGTTTGGCGAGCAGATTCCACGTGGCGTGAATGAGGCCGGAAGCGAGGATCAGGGTGAGAGCGGTGATGGGCAAGGAAAACCTCCACGGGCAAGCGGGCGCGAAGCCATTCGACTTTTCCGCCTCTGGGGTTTTGTCCCTGGGGTGCAGGCCGAGCGATTCGCCCGGCTCTCTGTGACGCTTGGACCAGCTCCGCCTGCTCGGCGGCCGGAACCCTAGTCACCACTCCGTCGATCTGTTCCCCAACATACCAAAGCCGCTGGTAGACTAGGTGTTTTCGTTTAACGGTGTGCTCGCGGTTGGGGTACGCCAAGGAGAAGATCGATGAAGTTCCTGCGCCTGCTGTTGACTGCCTTTGCCAATACGTTCCACCTGATGGTGACCGGGTTCTTAGGCGGGATCGGCTTTCTGGCTCTGCAATCGAGTACGGCGACCGTGAATCTCGAGATGTTGCCGTGGACGGGCGAGGAACTGATCAAGTGGCTGTTGGCGATTGGGGTGATCGGGTTTGTGGCGTGCGCGCTCCATGCCAGCGGTAAGTTTCCGTATCTGCTGCCGCTCACCAGCCTGGCGCTGTTCATTCTGCTGTTTCGTGGCTTTTTCTGGCAGCCGTTCCACTTCACCGATGCGACCGAGTTCTACTGGGTGGCGTTTCTGGTCTTCGGGGCGTTCGGGGCGTTCCTCAGCAGTTTGGCGATTTTGCGCAAACCCTAGCGGCGACCTGATAGAATCGCCAGTTTGATGACCGCCAGCCCTCGTGCCGCCGAGCTCCTCGAGATCGAAGAGGAATTCGGGGCTCATAACTATCATCCGCTGCCCCTTGTTGTGGAGCGTGCCCAGGGAGTCTGGGTCTACGACACCGAGGGACGCCGCTATCTCGATTGCCTGAGTGCTTACTCAGCCCTGAACCAGGGGCACGGCCATCCGAAGCTGCTGGAGGCGTTTATCGCCCAGGCGCAACGCGTGACGCTGACCTCGCGCGCGTTTCACAACGACCAGTTGCCGCACTTCTGCGAAGAACTGGCGGACCTCACGGGCCTCGACGTCGTATTGCCGATGAACTCCGGCGCCGAAGCCGTGGAGACGGCGATCAAAGCCGCGCGCCGCTGGGGCTATCAGGTAAAGGGCATTGCGGCCAATCAGGCGGACGTGATCGTCTGCGACGGCAATTTCCATGGCCGCACGACGACGATCGTGGGCTTCTCGTCCGAGCCGGGGTATCAGAAGGATTTCGGGCCTTTTACGCCGGGCTTCGTCAACGTGCCGTACGGCAATCTCGAGGCCTTGCGCGCGGCGATCACGCCCCGGACGTGTGCCTTTCTGGTGGAGCCGATTCAGTGTGAGGCGGGCATCGTGATGCCGCCGGCGGGCTACCTGGAAGCGGCGGCCGAGCTGTGCCGCGAGAACAACGTCCTGTTTCTGGCGGACGAGATTCAGACGGGGCTGGGGCGCACGGGGTCCTGGTTTGCGTGCGAGTACGCGGGCGTGGAGCCGGACATCTACATTTTGGGCAAGGCGCTGTCGGGCGGCTTCTATCCGGTGTCGGCCGTGATTGGCCGCCGCGAAGTGATGGAGCTGTTCACGCCGGGCAGCCATGGCAGCACGTATGGCGGCAATCCGCTGGGGTGTGCGGTGGCACGCGCGGCGATCAACGTGTTGCGCGACGAACGGCTGGTGGAGCGCGCGGCGGGCTTAGGCGTGAAGCTGCTCGAAGCGCTGAAGCCGCTGGAAGGTTCGCTGGTGAAGGAAGTGCGCGGGCGAGGTCTGCTGGTGGGGCTCGAGCTCACGCAGGCCGCGCGGCCCTATTGCGAACGTCTGATGCAGGAAGGGGTGCTTTGCAAAGAGACCCACGACTTCGTGATTCGCCTGGCGCCGCCGCTGGTGATCTCCGAAGAAGACCTGCTGTGGATGGCCGAGCGCGTCAAGGCCGTGCTGAGCTAGCGCGCCGGCGGCGAGCCAGACCGAGCACGAGCGTACCCAAGCCCAGCATGGCGTAGGTGGACGGCTCCGGCACCGTGTCACTCATCAGGCGCTGAGTGACGGTGGCGCCGGCGACGTTCTGATATACGGTACCGGACATGACCATGTGTCCCACGCTGGCGGTAAGGTAGGCGTTCGCCCAATTCAAGACGATCGCATCGGTGGCGCTTTGCTGCGCCTGCTGAATGCGGCCGGCGAGAAAGCCATCGCCGTTGTCGTGCACGACGTCCCAGATGGCGAGTTGGAGCGCGGCGGCCTGCTGCCGCTTCAATAACGGGTCTGATTGCGTGTTGATGGTGGGCAACGTGTTGCGCAGCATCCAGGTGATGCGGCGCCCGGCGCCCACGCCGTTGGGGCCCAGCAGATTCATGTCGTAGGTGCCGTCGGAGATGAGCACGAAGAAGTCGACGCAGACGGCGTCCACGGTGTAGAGCCCATCGATCAGCAGGTTGGCTACGCCGGCGGTGACATCGACGTCGATGGTCTGGGTGTTGGTGGCGATCTGGCCGTTCAGGAACTGGTCGCCGGCGAAGTAGGTGGCGCTAAAGGTAATGTCGTAAGACCGGTACGGGTCATCGCCCGAGTAGGTGATGGAGGCCGCTTGGACCGTGGCCAAGGTGAATCCGGCCAGCAGGAGTAAGCGCGCGACCCGAGAGCTTGTCATACAACTGAATCATCGTCAGGGTGTGGCGAATCTAACCCAAGCGAAACACCTGAGATGCGGGAAGGCAAAGGGCCCTACTCCCAATCTGGGGTGAAGGAGATCGCGATGCCGGATATTCATCCCGCCGTTTCCATTGGCCATGTGCACCTGAAGGTGGCGGACCTTGAGCGTTCGCTCGCCTTCTATTGCGGCGTACTAGGGTTTCGCCTCACGCAGCGCTACGGCAAACAGGCGGCATTCATCGCGGCGGGCGACTATCACCATCACATCGGGCTCAACACCTGGCAGAGCCAAGGAGGCAATCCGCCGCCGCCGCGCGCCACGGGGCTGTATCACGTCGCCATTCTTTACCCGGACCGGGCGCAACTGGGCGATGCTTTGCGCCGCCTGATCGACGCGCGCATTCCGCTGACCGGCGCGAGCGACCATGGCGTCAGCGAGGCGCTTTATTTGAATGACCCGGACCAGAACGGCCTTGAGCTTTATCGCGACCGTCCGCCGGCGGAGTGGCCGCGCGACGCGAGCGGCGAACTGCAAATGATCACCCCCCCGCTCGACCTGGAAGCGCTATTGGCCGAGGCAGATCCAAAGCCGCGCGGCTGACGTAACGTAGCAAGATGACCTGGCGTCCCTGGTTCCGCCGTACGCTCCGCATTCTGGCCGGTATTGTGGCCGTCCTGCTGCTGGTGGCGGGCGGGTTGTGGCTCTATCTGAACCCGAGCGTCCATCGGCGGGATGGCATCGTCTACGGACAGCGCAACGGCCGGCCGCTGACGATGGACGTCCTGCAACCGTCGCAACCGAACGGGCTGGGGATCGCGCTGATGGTGAGCGGCGGCTGGCGCTCCAAGGGTCCGGGGCAGACGCCATTGTGGCTGGTGGCGCCGCTGGTGCGGGCGGGCTACACGGTGTTCGCCGTCTGTCACATTTCGCAGCCGCAATCCACGGTGATGGAGATCGTGGAGGACATGAACCGGGGCGTGCGGTTCATCCGGCACCATGCGCGCGAGTATGGCGTCGATCCGCGGCGGCTGGGCGTCTCGGGCGGGAGCGCGGGCGGACATCTGAGCCTGATGCTTGCCACGCGCGGCGGACCGGGCGATCCGGCGGCGGCGGATCCGGTGGATCGCGAATCGAGCGCCGTGCAAGCCGCCGCCATCTTCTATCCGGTCACCGATCTGCTGAACCTGGGACCTTCGACGGAGAACCCCGGCGACGGCGGCCCGCCGATCAGCTTTCGCAAGGCCTTCGGACCTGATTCGATGAACATGCCGATCTGGAAGCGGATCGGGCATGACACCTCGCCCATCTACTACGTGACGCCGCAACTGCCCCCGGTGCTCATCTATCATGGCGACGCCGATACGCTGGTGCCGCTCGAGCAATCCCTGCGCTTCCGAGCCCGGGCTGCCGAAGTGGGCCGCGACGTGCCGGTGGTGGTGCATCCGGGCGGAGGCCACGGCTGGCTGACCCTGGTGTTTGACGAATGGGCGTTCGTCGACTGGTTCGACCGCTATCTGAAGCGCTAGGCAAAAGAAAAAGGCCGGGCCACTGAGTGACCCGGCCAGGAAAGGAGACGAGCAGGCTTAGAAGCCGAGGCGCAAGCCGACGCGGAACAGCCGTTCGTCGATGCCTTCACGGCCCGTGTTCGCCACGGAGGTGATGACGCCGAAGTTCGAGCCGCTGACGTTCGCCGCCGGACCCGCAAAGTGCGGGGTGTTGGTGAGGTTGAACATCTCCGCGCGGAACTGCAGGCTGATGCCTTCCTTGATCTGGAACGCGCGGTAGATGCTGGCGTCGGCATTGATCATACCGGGCCCGCGGAGCTGGTTGTAGCCCGAGTTGCCGAAGCGCGCCGTGCTCACCGGGCGGTAAGCCGTGGTGTCGAACCAGGCCGTGCGCGAGCCGATGATGTCGACGCTGGGCTTCACCTGATCGGCGATCTGGCTGTTGCCCGGAGCGTTCAGCGCGCCGCCGTCGGCACTGACGGTGAACGGAGCGCCGGTGTAGGCCGAGAACAGGGCGTTGAACTGCCAGCCGCCGAGGATGGCGGCGCCCACGCCGTCGGTGAGCATGGACTTGCCTTTGCCAAATGGCAACTGCGCCGAGACCGCGGCGTTGAAGTTGTGCGTGCGGTCAAACGACGTCGGGACCTTGGCCATCATGGCCCAGTAGTCGGGGGTGTTGTTCGAATAGCCGTCGACGCCGTTGGCATTGCCGTTCGGGCCGAGGGCCTTGGACCAGGTGTAAGAAGCGCGGATCGTGTAGAGGCTGAAGCGGCGCTGCAGCGTGGTCTGCCACGAGTCGTAGTAGCCGCGGAAGCCGCCGGCCGAGGAGTGGATGTTGGTCGCCGCGGTGCGGCCGAACAGGCGGTTCAGCACGAGGCTGGCATTGCCGCCGCCGATGAAGCCGTAGTTGGCGTTCCAGCGGTTCTGCAGGCGCGTGGAGCGGTTGCCGACGTAGCCGGTTTCGAGCACCCACTTCTGGGCAAATTCCTTCTGGACCATCAGGTTCCAGTTCTGGATGTAGTTGCGGCGGAAGTTGGGGTCGGCGAGTTCGAGCGAGACGGTGGCGGGAGGCGTGATCACGCCGCTCGAGGTATTGGGCGCGGTGACGGCGGGGATGCCGACGGGGAAGCCGCTGACGGTGCCCGTGAGGGACGCGACGGCTGTATAGTCATTGGCGCCGGGGATCGTGACGGTGCTGATGAGCGGGTAGGTCTGCGCCGGGTTGCGGCCGATGTTGACCGGATCCCAGGCGATGCCGTAGCCGCCGCGGAACACCAGCGTGTTCGAAGCGCGATAGGCGAAGCCCAGGCGCGGCGAGAACTGCTTCTTGCTCATGTTGAAGCCGCAGTTCTGAGGCTGGCTGGCGACGCCGCACAGCGTGAGCTGGTTGTTGGTGAAGTTGTAGATTTCGAGGCCACGGTCGCCGTCGCGCACCGGGACGCCGAAGTAATCCCAGCGCAGGCCCAGCGTCATGGTGAGCTTGCTGGTGGCGCGCCAGCGGTCGCTGACGTAGAAGCTGTTCGAGGTGTTGCGGGTGATGCCGGGCTCCGAGCGCAGGCGCTTTTCGATGGAATTCGGCAGGCCCAGCATGAAGCTGGCATAGGCGTTGAAGTCGTTGGTGGTGGAGGCCGGGCCGCTGGCATCGGCAGCCTTGCCGGTGACGTTGCGGCTGAAGTTGAAGAAGCCCGGGTTGCCCGAAGGCTCGTTGCTGTCGATCTTCACCTGGAGGCCGTTCCAGCCGAATTTGAGGTCGTGCTTGCCGCGGACCACGGTGGCATTGACGACGTACTGCGATTGCGGCAGCTTCAGGCCCCAGGGCGAGTTGTTCTGCGCGCGGCCGAAGGCGTCGAAGCCGGTGACCACGAAGCCGGGCCAGCCGCCATCGTTGCGGGTGGGGCCGTTGGTGCCGGGGATCTTGAGCAGGTCGAGGCCGAGCTTTTCGTCGAGGCGAATGTTCTCCACCAGGTTGTTGATGATGGTGTTGCCGAAGTAGCCGTCGATGATGAAGTTCGGGCTCACGGTGTAGATGGCCGAGTAGGTCATCGAGAGCGTGTCGCCGAAGCCCAAGCCGTCATAGCTGCCGCGGTTTTCGATGCCGCGGCCGCCCAATTGGCCGAACTGCGGGGGATTGTCGAACTTCCAGTCGAGGTAGCTGATGCGCGCGTTGATGTTCAGCTTGTCGGTGACATGCGCGGTGAGCTTGCTGTCATAGGTGGTGCGGTCGAAGCCGAACGCGCCGTTGGTGAAGTAGTTCGCGCCCAGGGCGCCGGCGGCGCCGATGTTGGGCGAAGGCGTGAGGGCCGCGATCTGGCGGGAGGCCGAATCGATCAGGTTGGAGGGGATGATGTTGCCGGGAAAGGGCGTGCGGTTCTGCCCGGTGGCGTTGCCGGTGCGGGGATCGTAGATGGGCTGGGCAGACTGGGAGAAGTTGCCGGCGCGCATCAGGTCCGTGGGGACGTTGGCGAGGCGGAAGGTGGATTGCCGGTCCGGCGTGCCTTCGTAGGAGAAGAAGTAGAAGAGGCGGTTCTTGACGATGGGGCCGCCGATCGTGCCGCCGTATTGGTTCAGGATGCGCTTGGCTTGTTCCTGCGTCGCGGGCAGGAAGTAGGCGCGAGCTTTCATGTGCTGGTTGTTGTGATACCAGAAGCCGGAGCCGTGAATGGCGTTGGTGCCGCTCTTGATCTGGACGTTGATGGCGGCGCCGCCGGCAAAGCCGAGGTCGGCTTCGTAGCTGCCGGTTTCGACGTTGACGGCTTCGATGGCCTCGAGCGCCGGCACGTAACCGGCGATGTGGGGCAGCCAGCTATTCCAACTGGTGGCGCCGTCCACGCGCACGGCCGTCGATTGGGCGGTGGTGCCATTAGAGTTCAACTGCAGGGCGCGGGACGGGTTGGCCGAGATCGAGTGAGCGTCGGCCGGGGGCGCCATGCCGGGCACGGTGACCAGCAGGCTCTGGTAGTTGCGCGTTACCGGGACCGGGACGTTCTGCAGGTCCGCCGAGCGCAGTTCATTGCGGACGACGGCACTATCGGTTTGGAGAACGGTGGCCTGGGCGCTGACGTCCACCGTTTCGGTGATCTGGCCGACGGTGAGCTTGGCGTCGGCGCGGACGGTGGTATTAGCGGTGACGGTGAGCTTCCGGAGGCGGACCGTCTGGAAGCCGGTGGCTCCGACGGTGACGTCATAATTGCCGGGCAGCAGCGAGCCGAGGGTGAAGGACCCGTCGGCGCCCGCTTCGGTCCGGGTTTCCTGGTTGGTGTCGAGGTTGAGGGCGCGGATGGTGGCGCCCGGGACGACGGCGCCCGCTGGGTCCGTCACATTGCCGACCAGCGTGCCGGTGAGGGCCTGGGCGAAGGCCCGAGGGGAAACAAAAACGATGGCTGATAACGCCAAACATAGCGAGAGCACAAACCTTGTGCCAAACTTCTGCATCGAAGACTCCTTATTCACGCGCAATACGGCGCGCGCACCTAAAACTTTTGAGAATTATGGACTTACAAAAGGGTGAGCGGCAAGTAACGGAAGGTTGCTAACCCGTTACCGCTCGACATTACTGCGGGTTAATGGATACCTCGCGTAATGCAACGTGGTGAACTTCAACAGGGCTGGCTTGGTCGAAGGTCGCCTCGACCACGACTTCGTAGGAGTCGGGGACCTTGCCAAAAGCCTGGTGAAGAGCCCCACTCAGACGGACGACATAGTCCGGCCGGGTGAGATATTCGATGGCGGCCCAGGTGCACATACTGTTCGCTGAACCGATCAGGGTGATCCAGCCGCCGCCGGGGTTGTGGTACCGGCCGATGAGGGCCGCCCCCCGGCGGTCTGTGGGCTTGCGTTCGTTGGGATATGCGGCAAGTTCGCCGGCCCGGGGGTGAAGGTTGTCGATATAAAAGCTGCCGATCCGGAAGTTACGGATAAACGGCGTGTTGCGGAAATGGGGGGTGAACTTGGGCGCGCCGACGAAGATGACATTGGAGCCATTGACGCTATCCCACGAAAGCAGATTGCTGCGGACGAGCGTGGGGTTGATGTAGCGGCCGAGGGCTTTGCTGAGGGTGGCAGCGGCCATGGCTTCGCCGACGGCGACGTACATGTAGCGGGGCTCGATCTGGCTTGGCTGCAATAGCTTGCGCCAGGTATCGACGTTTTTGGCGTCCTGGGAATCGGCGTCGGTGGGCCACTCGTTGATCCGGCCGTCCCGCAGTTCGCCCGAGAAGCTCTCGTTGTTCTGGCCTTTCATCTGGACGTGCATCCAGAGGGGGACGCCCAGAGAGATGAGGGTCGGCTGGTTGGCTTGGAGGTAAGGTTTCCAGATTTCCTGGAACGCGGTGGAGGTATCGGCGACCGGCAGCCGGGGGCCGCGGTAGAGGAAGAACAGAAGGGTGGTCAGCAGAATGACCGCTGTAAAAACAATCAGTTGCAGGCGCAGACGCCGGCCGGGCAAGGGCTCGACCTCCACGGGCGCGGGCTCCGCTTCCGGCCGGCGCTCATCGAACGTCACGGCGAAACCGCCCTTGGGCACCGAGATCCAGATCGGGTCATTGGCGCCCTCGTCCTGGTAATACTCGGCGAGGCGGGAGCGCAGGCGGCCGACCTGCACGCGGACGGAAGGGTCGACGCGGGGGTCGTAGGACTCGTGCTTGCCCAAGGCCTCCACACCGATTCGATACTCTTTCAGGTCGTTCGCTTCGCCGTTCAGGGTGCGGTCGGTGAGGTACTCGAGCAGGCGTCGCAGCGAGGTGGAACTGCGGAAAGCGGCGCTGGCCAACACATGGTCCACTTGCCGGCGAACCAAGTCCTGCTGGAGCACACTGGGCACTCGATCATCCTATCAGGAACGATCTTGGGTTACCGGAATGTATCCGTACCGTAACCCTACGCTACTTTATGCGGCGATTTGCGAGTCCGTATGCTGGGGAGGTCATGCCCCGATTTCTGATTCTGGCCTCCGTCTTGGCCGGCGCTCTGTTGGCCGCGGATGAGCAGTTTGAAAAAAGCGTGCGACCGCTGCTGGTGAACAAGTGCGGCGGCTGCCACAACCCGAAGACGAAAACGGGCGGCTTGGATCTCACCACGCCGGACGGTCTGCGGGCAGCCGATCTCGAGGTCGGTTTGCTCAAGGGCGGTCTGCTGATGAAGGCCGTGCGGTGGCAAGAGAAGTTGAAGATGCCACCGCAGGGTAAGCTCGCTGAGAGCGAAATCGAGGCCCTCGAAGCCTGGGTGCGCGGAGGCGGTTCGCTGCCGGCCGGGGCCGGACCCGCATTGCCAGGCAACTGGAAAAGTCGACTGGCGCACTGGTCCTTCCAGCCCATCCGCCCGGTGACTCCGCCGGACAGCCGCACCGTGGGCCGCAACGAAATCGACCGCTTCGTCTTCGCCAAGCTCGAACAGAATGGACTCACCCCCGCGCCCGAAGCGGACAAAATCGTCCTGCTTCGCCGCGCCACGTTTGACCTGCACGGCCTGCCTCCCTCCCCCGAAGACATTCAGACCTTCCTGGCCGACCAGGCACCGGACGCCTACGAGCGTCTGATCGATCGCCTGCTCGCCTCACCCCGCTACGGCGAACGCTGGGGCCGCCATTGGCTGGACGTCGCCCGCTTCGCCGAATCCACCGGCATCGACGAGAACCAGGCTTACCGCGAAGCTTGGCGTTACCGCGAGTACGTCATCGACGCCTTCAACCGCGACCTGCCCTATAACCAGTTCATGCTCGAACAAGTCGCCGGCGACTTGGCCTCGAAGGATTCCGCGCGTGGCCGCATCGCCACCGGCTTTCTCGCCCTGGGGCCCAAGGCCATCGTCGAGCAGGACAAAACCAAGCAACTCTACGACGTGATCGATGAGCAGATCGACACGACGTCCAAAGCCTTCCTCGGCCTTACCATCTCGTGCGCGCGCTGCCACGACCATAAGTTCGACCCGATCACCACGGCCGACTACTACTCGCTCGCTTCCATCTTCCGCAGCACCAAGCTCTACGACACGCTCGAGGGCCGCAGTTCGACGCTCTACTTTGCCTCGCTCGGCTCCGACGAAGCTTTCGCCAAGTTCAAGCGCCGCCAGGACGAGATCGCCGCCAAGCAACTCGAGATCGAAGCGATTCTCGAGCCGGAAGTGACGGCTTATGTCTATCGCGAATTGCATCCGAAGTTGGCTCGCTATCTGGTGGCCGCCTGGGGCGTAAGCCATCAGCAGCCCGTTCCAGCGGATCTGGATGCCAAGATCGTCGAGAAGCTGGCCAAGTATCTGCGCCCCGATGGCGCCTTCCGGCCGTTCCTCGCGAAGTGGCAGGCGGCCACGTCGGAGAACGTGGAGCAGGTGGCGCAGGAGTACGCTGCGCTGATCCGTGAGCCCGCCGAACGCTGGCGCGGCATTCTCGAGAAGTGGGCGGCCGGGGTGCTGGCCGATGTGGCGCAAGGCAAGAAGCCGCAGCCGCAGGTGCGGTTTGAGGGCTTCGCCTTTAGTCAGGAGTCCGAGCGCTTCTTCGGCGACATTTCGTTTCTGGCGAAGACCTTCAACGAGAAGGACCGTGAAGACGGCGCGTTCGCCATTCCGGACAAAGAGCGCTTGCGCTACGTGAGCGCCGAAACCCGCACGCGGATCGGCGCTCTCGAGAAACAGCTTGCGGAACTGAAGAAGACGGCGCCGGCGCGTCCGCTGGTGACGCATGCGGTGGCCGAGGATCAGCCGTTCGAGCAAAAAGTCTTTGTGCGTGGCAGCCATACGAACCTGGGCGCCGCTGTCCCCAAGCGTTTCCCGGTGGTGCTGGCCGGCGAGCAGCAGCCGGCGGTGAAGTCGGTGAGCGGACGGCTGGAGTTAGGCGAGTGGCTCGGGAACCCGGCGAACCCGTTGCCGGCGCGCGTGGCCGTGAATCGGGTGTGGCAATGGCACTTTGGCCAGGGTCTGGTCCGCACGCCGGATAACTTCGGCTTGCGCGGCGACTCGCCGACGCATCCCGAACTGCTCGACTATCTGGCGACGCGCTTCGTCTCGCGCGGCTGGTCGCTGAAGGACCTGCATAAGTACATCATGCTGTCGGCCACCTATCGCGCCGCTTCGGCGACGTCGCCCGAGGCTTGGCAAAAGGACCCCGGCAATCGCCTGTGGTCGCGTTTTGAGCGGCGTCGCATTTCGGCCGAAGAGATGCGCGACGGCTGGCTCGCCGTTAACGGCAAGCTGGACCTGCGTATGGGCAGCTATCTGGATCCGGTGGCCGGTTCCCGCACCGATGCCCGCAAAGGCCGCACTAAGCTCGATGAGCACTTCCGCCGCACGCTGTATCTGCCGGTGGATCGCAATGGTCTGGCGACGCCGATGGTCCTCTACGACTTCGCCGACTCCACCACGGCCACCGGTCAGCGTGGCGAAACTTATATTGCTCCGCAGGCCCTGTTTCTGCTGAACAGCGACTTCTTTGCCCAGCAAGCCGCCGTGCTCGCCAAGAACTTGCAGGCGCGCGAAGGCAGTGACGAACAGCGCATCGAGCACGGCATTCTGCAGGCCTGGGGCCGACCGGCGACGCCGGAAGAAACCAGCCAGTTGCTCGCCTTCGTCAACGGCCATCCGAAGGGGCGCGATGCCGGCTGGGCCGCGCTCGGCCGCTTGCTGCTTGAGTCCAACAATTTCTTCTATATCGACTAGGTACGCCATGAAACTCCCCATTTCCCGTCGAGCCCTGCTTCGCGACGCCGCCTGCGGCTTCGGCTCTCTCAGCCTCGCCGGATTGCTGGGCGCCGCCGACACTGTCAGCCCCACCGCGCCGAAGCGGACGCACTTTGCGCCGCGTGCCAAGCAGGTCATCTTCCTGTTCATGAGCGGCGGCCCCTCGCACATCGATTCGTTCGACCCCAAGCCCAAGCTCGACCGCGACCATCTCAAGCCCCTGCCTTTCAAGATGGAGCAGCAGTTTCAGCCCTCGCTCGCGTACTTCGGCAATCTGATGAAGTCGCCGTGGAGCTTCAAGAACTACGGGCAAAGCGGCTTGCCGGTGAGCAGTCTGTTCCCGGAAGTGGCCCAATGCGTCGACGAACTGTGCGTGGTTCGCTCGATGGTGGCCGATGGCCTGGACCATGGGGGCGCTCTGCTGCAAATGCACACCGGCACCGTGAACCTCACGCGGCCGTCGCTCGGCTCGTGGACACTTTATGGCCTGGGCACCGAGAATCAGAATCTGCCCGGCTTCGTCACCATCCGGCCGCACGCCGGTCATAGCGGGGCGCGTAACTGGAGTTCGGCCTTCCTCCCCGGCGCCTATCAGGGCACGCCCATCGGCAACTCGCGAACGCCGGTCTCTGAACTACGCAAGGAAGCCATCGAGAATCTGCTGGCCCGCGGCCGCACCACCGACGAACAGCGTTACGAGCTCGACATGCTCGCCAAGCTCGACCGCCGCCACGCCCGTCTGCGGGAATACGACGACCGGCTCGAATCGCGCCTCGAAACCTTCGAACTCGCCTTCCGCATGCAGGCCCAGGCGCCTGAAGCCTTCGACGTGGAACGTGAGTCCGAAACGACCAAGAACCTTTATGGCCTCGACAACCCCAAGACGGCCGACTTCGGCTGGCAATGCTTACTCGCCCGCCGCTTAGTGGAGCGCGGCGTCCGCTTCGTCCAATGCACCGCCGACGACTGGGATCAGCACACTGAACTCGCCCGCCTGCACGCCAAAAACGCCAACAGCGTCGACAAGCCGATCGCCGGGCTGCTGCGCGATCTGAAGTCGCGCGGCCTGCTCGAGGACACGCTCGTCGTCTGGGGCGGGGAATTCGGCCGCACGCCGTTCATGGAGCGCGATGGCCGCGATCACAACCCGTACGGCTTCACCATGTGGATGGCCGGCGGCGGCGTGAAGCGCGGTTTCGCCTACGGCGCCACCGACGATTACGGTTATCACGCCGTCGAAAATCGCATGCACGTGCACGACTTGCACGCCACGATCCTGCACCTTCTGGGGCTCGACCACACGCGGTTGACCTATCGCTACAACGGCCGCGACTTCCGTCTGACGGACGTCCACGGCGTGGTTGCTCACGACATTCTGGCGTAACTTAGTAGGGATGAAAACCCCGTTGATGCTACTGTTGGCGGCCGCGCTGCCGCTCACCGCCCTCGCGCAGGAAGGTAAGGAATTCCTCGGCCGCTGGGACATGACGGTGACTCCCGCTACCGGCAAACCCTATCCGCAGTGGATGGAACTGGTGGCCAAGGACGGCAAGATCGAAGGCCGCGTGCAGCCCCGTGGCGGCGGCTGGAAGCCGATTCTGGGCGCTAAGGTCGATGGCGGCAAACTGGTGGTGAACGTCGCCGCAGCCGGCCGCCTGCCGGCAATCAATTGGGAATTGACCTCCGCCGGCAAGGATCAACTGAACGGCGTGGAGAAGCGCGGCACCGAGGACGGCCCCAAGCTGTTGGGCGTGCGGGCTCCCAAGCTCGATCGCAAGATGCCCAAGGCGTGGACCAAGCCCGAGCCGCTGTTTAACGGCAAGGACCTCACCGGCTGGGAGCCGATCGGCAACGTGGCCAACAACAAGTGGGTGGCGCGCGACGGCGAACTGGTGAACGACAACCCCGAAGTCCCCGGCGTGCGCAATCCCGGGGCCGCTAACCTCAAGACCACGGCCAAGTTCCAGGACTTCAAGCTGCACATCGAAGTGAATTGCCCCGACACCGGCAACAGCGGCATCTATCTGCGTGGCCGTTACGAGATTCAGGTAGGTACCGAAGGCGGCAAGCTGCCGGATCACGAAATGGGCGCGATTTATAGCCACTATCCGCCGCCCGCCGGCGCCGAACTGGCCCTCGGCAAGTGGACCTCCTTCGACATCACCTTCGTCGGCCGCCACGTCACCGTGCTGCGCGACGGCAAGATGTATCACAACAATGTCGAGATTCCAGGCCCGACCGGCGGCGCGCTGGATAGCAATGAAGCAGAACCCGGTCCGTTCTTCCTCCAGGGTGACCACCACGGCATCATTCGCTACCGCAACATCACGATTTCGGTGCCGAAGAAGTAGTCGACGTAACCGGATGCCGCTGGCGCACGCCCAAACTGGTACCGGAGCACTGCGATTTTGTGTAAAATCGGCGCGAAATTCCGCTGCCGGGATTAAAATTAGGCAGGGTTCCCTCCGGGTGCCCTGCTTTAGCTTGCGCCCTGTAGAAAGAAAGTTAGGGTTTTGATGGACTTCCGAGCTTTTGTCGCCGCGCTGGCCTGCGCGTCGTTTCCTCTGTTTGCGGCTGAGTCGCCCCTGGAGCGCGACTTCCAGCAGACGGTGAAGCCGTTCCTTGCCAAAAATTGCAACGGCTGCCACAGCGGCGCGTCGCCGGCGGCTCAGTTTGACCTCAAAGCTTATACGACCCTGGAACAGGTCGTGCGCGACTATCCCCGCTGGGCGCTGGTGCGCGAGCGCCTGGAAGCGAAGGACATGCCGCCCAAGCCGATGGCGCAGCCGCCGGCGGAAGCCAGCCATCAGATCATCCACTGGATTGAAGGCCTGCGGGCCGCCGAAATCAAGCGTACCGCCGGCGACCCCGGCCTGGTGACCGCCCGCCGCTTGAGCAACGCCGAGTATAACTACACCATCCGCGAACTCACCGGCCGCGACCTCGAAGTCACCAAGGAGTTTCCGATCGACCCGGCGAACCCTGCCGGCTTCGACAATTCGGGCGAATCGCTCACCATGTCGCCGGCCCTGCTGAACAAGTACCTGCAGGCTGCGCGTACCGTGGCGAACCACATGGTGCTCTCCACCGACGGCATCGAGTTCTCCTCGCACCCGATGCTGGTGGAGACCGACCGCGAGAAGTACGCCGTCCAGCGCATCGTCCAGTTTTACTTCAGCCAGCCGACGAAGTACGCCGACTATTTCGAAGCCGCCTACCGCTACAAGAACCGCGCCGCGCTGGGCAAGCCGGCGACGACGCTTGCGTCGCTGGCCGCCGAAGCCAAGATCAGCCCGAAGTATCTGCCGATCGTCTGGCAGGCGCTCGAAACACCCGAGGCGATCGGTCCGATGGCCAAGCTGCAGAAGATGTTCCGCGAACTGCCGGCCAACGCCGAGCAGCGCGCCGCCAAGACGGCCGAGATGCAAGCGTTCGTCACCAAGATCCGCGCGCACACCTCGATGCAATTCGCCGCGCCGAAGGTGAAGGGGCTGCCGCCAGGTTCCCAGCCGTTGCTCAACTGGAAGCTGAAGCAGTTTTCCGCCCATCGCCGCGAAAGCGACCCCGCCGCTCTGCACAACGACACCGATCCGCCGCGGGTCGCCCCCACCATTCCGCGCTATCCCGGCTTGCATCAGGAAGCCGCTCCGCGCTGGGCCGCGCTGATGGATAAGGCCCGCTTCGACGACATGGATCTGGTGGTGCCCAAAGCCGAGCGCCCCGCCTATGAAGCGGCGTTTTCGCGCTTTGCCCGCGTCTTCCCGGACGTCTTCTACGTCTCCGAGCGCGGCCGTTACTTCCCGGACGATTCCGAAGACAAAGGCCGCCTGCTGAGCGCCGGCTACCACAGCGTCGTCGGCTTCTGGCGTGACGACACGCCGCTGATGGAACTGATCCTCAGCGAGAAGGAAAAGCAGGAACTCGACCGCCTGTGGAACAATCTCGACTACATGGCGCAAGCCACTGACCGCACCTGGACCCAGTTCTGGTTCAACCAGGCCGGCGCCGTGGACGGCAAGGGCGCCGAAGCTGCCGCTGAACGCCCCGTCGGCATGGCCATTACCGATCCGGCCGCCATCATGGGCATGCGCGACAAGTTCCTGCTAAAGGCTGCGGCTGACCCCGGCAATGACCCCGTGGCCGCCGCCGCCGTCACCGAGCACTTCAACCGCATTAACGGCATCCTCCGGTCGCTTGAACAGCAGAAGAAGGACGCCGAACCCAAGCATCGTAAAGCGCTGCTCGCCTTTGCCGCCAAAGCCTATCGGCGCCCGCTCACCACCACCGAGCAGGACGAACTGCTCACCTACTACGCGAACCTGCGCAAGAACAACGAGCTCTCGCACGAGGACGCCATCCGCGAGTCCCTCGTCAGCATCCTGATGGCGCCCGATTATCTGTACCGGCTCGATTTGCAGGATTCCGGCATCCGCGTTTCGTCGCGCGCCGTGGCTCCCAAGGCGGCCACGCGTCCGCTGGGCGCCTATGACCTCGCCAGCCGCCTCAGCTATTTCCTGTGGTCCACCAGCCCGGACGAAGAACTGCTGCGCCATGCCGCCGCCGGCGACCTCACCCGTCCCGACGTGCTGCTGGCGCAAACCCGCCGTCTGCTGAAGGACCCGCGCGTGATGGGCTTTGCCACCGAGTTCACTGGCAACTGGCTCACCTTCCGCCATTTCGAAACCAACAACTCGGTGGACCGCCAGCGCTTCCCCACCTTCAATAACGACCTGCGCGAGGCCATGTTCCAGGAGCCTGTCCGCCTGGTGGCCGACGCCCTGCAAACCAATCGCTCCGTGCTCGACCTCATCTACGGCAAGCACACCTTCGTCAATCCCGTGCTCGCCAAGCACTACGGCATGCCGGAAGTGAAGGGCACGAATTCAACCTGGGTCCGCATCGACGATGCTGCGCAATATGGCCGCGGCGGCGTGCTGCCGATGGCCGTCTTCCTCACGCAGAACTCGCCGGGCCTGCGCACCAGTCCGGTGAAGCGCGGCAATTGGGTGGTGCAGCGCGTCCTGGGCGAGATCGTGCCGCCGCCCCCGCCGAATGTCCCGGAGTTGCCTCACGACGAAGCCGCGTCGGAACTGCCCGTCCGCGCCATGTTGGCCAAGCACCGTGAGAATGCGGCGTGCGCCTCCTGCCATCAGAAGATCGACTCGTTCGGGTTGGCCTTCGAAGGCTATAGCCCCGTCGGCTCAGCCCGCACGAAGGACCTCGCCGGCCGTGCCGTCGATACGCTGGTCGTCTATCCGGGCGGCACTCAGGGCACCGGCGTTGCCGGCCTGCAGGCGTTCATCCGCGATCATCGCCAGAAGGAATTCATCACCAACCTCAGCCGTAAGCTGCTGGCTTACGCGCTGAACCGCTCGCTCCAGCTTTCGGACGAAGTGGTCGTTGAGCGCATGGTCGCGCAAGCGCCGGCGCAAGGCTATCGCATCCAGTCGCTGATCGAAGCCATCGTCACCAGTCCGCAGTTCCTTAACCGGCGGGTGCCGCCCGCCGAAACCTCGGCCCCCAAAACTTCTGAGACCCAAGTAAAATCCAAAAAGGCCAAATCATGAACCGCCCCAGCCAGAAGCTTGCCCTGCCCCTCTCCCGGCGCGCGATTTTGCGCGGAGCCGGCTGCTCGATGGCGTTGCCGTACCTCGAGTCCATGCACGCGCTCGCCGATACGCCGCCCGCGTCGGCATTCCCCAAGCGCTTCGGCGTGGTCTTCCTCGGCTGCGGCGTGCATGAGGACCATTGGAGCGCCGAAGGCGAAGGCGCGAACCTGAAGCTCTCGAAGACGCTCCAGCCGCTGGAGCCGTTGAAGCAGAAGGTCAACGTCATCGACGGGCTCTTCGTCAAAGCGCTTACCGGCCAGGGCATCCATCCCGCGCAGACGGGCAGCATTCTTTCCGGCGCCAAGATCACCAAGGGCGCCGTGATCCATTCGGGCATCAGCGTCGACCAGATGATCGCCAGCCGCATCGGTCAGGATACGCCGCAATCGAGCATCGTCCTCGCCTGCGATCAACCCATGACCGGCTATCACGAGACGAACTTCTCGATGGCCTACAGCTCGCACATCTCCTGGCAAAGCCCGGACTCGCCCGTGCCCGTGGAAGTCTATCCGTCGCTTGCCTGGGACAACCTCTTCGACAACCGCGGCAGTCTGCTCAACATCAGCGTGCTCGACCGCGTGAAGAATCGCGCGCAGGACCTCACCCGCAAAATCAGTTCTACCGACAAGCACAAGCTCGACGAGTTCCTCACCAGCGTCCGCGAAGTGGAGAAGCGCGTCGAGAGCATGCGCAAAACCAAGGGCGCGGCCGAAGATGCCAATAAAGGCACCAACGTCCCGCTCGCGTCGATGGACCGCCCGGCCAACGGCCTGCCCGAAGATCTGCGCGACCACGCCAAGCTGATGTGCGACATCATCGCCATCGCCTTCCAGACGAACAAGACCCGCGTGGCCTCGCTGATCATCTCGCGCGACCTTTCGGCGATGTACTATCCGTTCCTCGAAGTGAAGGACGGCCACCACGCCGCGTCGCACAACAACAACTCCGACGGCTACGAACGCATCGCGCGCTTCCACGTCGAACAGTACGCCTATCTCGCCTCGCGCCTCGACAGCATGAAGGAAGGCGACGGCACGGTCCTCGATAACAGCTGCCTGATGTTCCTCTCGAACATGTGGATCGGCCGCAAACACGACAACTTCCGCCTGCCCCTGATCCTCACCGGCGGCTTGGGCGGCACGCTAAAAACCGGCCGTTATCTGAACTACCTCAAAGACGGCAACGACAATCGCAAGATGTGCAGCCTGTACCTCTCGCTGCTCGATCGTTTCGACATCAAGGTCGACGAGTTCGGCGACTCGCTCACCCGCCTCGAACGCATCTAGCGCAGGCCCAGGCCCGCAATTACATTCAGGGCGAGCGCGAACAGCATCGCCCCCAGAAACACGCACACCGGTAGCGTCAGGATCCATGCGAGCGCCAGGTTACGCACCGTGACGGACTGCAGGCCGGAGCCATTCGCCGTCATCGACCCGGCCACCGCCGACGACAGCACGTGCGTCGTGCTCACCGGCAAGCCCACCACGTCCGCCACCGCTATCGTCGAAGCCGCCACCATCTCCGATACCGCGCCCTGCGCGTACGACAGGTGCGACTTGCCGATCTTCTCGCCCACCGTCACCACGATGCGCTCCCAGCCCACCATCGTGCCCAGGCCCAGGGCGAGCGCGACGGCCGCCTTCACCCAGAAGGGGATGAACTGCGTCAGCGGTTCCATCGCCGACACCCATGGCTCCACGGCCTGCTGCTCCTCGGGCGACAGTTGCTTCGCCAAACGGTGCGCTGATTGCGTCGCCAGATAAATGTCGCTGCGCAATTGCGAGCGTTGCGCCAGGTTGAAGTCGCTTGGCACACGCCGTCCTTGCGCCAGCGTCTCGATCTCCCCAGCCGTCCGCGCCAGTGCGGCGAACGTGGAGGCAGTGGCTGCGTCCCGCCGTTTGAGAAAGGCCGACAGATCCTCCGGACCGGCGCCTCCCGCCCGCGCTTCCAAGACGCGCCGTGCCGCGGGCGTCGCTTGCACTAACCGGGCGAACGTCGCCGCATCGGCTTCCGGATTTAGTGCATAGGACCCCGGCAGCAGCCCAATCAGAATCAGCATGATCAGCCCCATGCCCTTCTGCCCGTCGTTCGAACCATGCGCAAAGCTCACGCCCGTGCAGGTGAACAGCAGAATCGCGCGGATCCAGGCCGGCGGCGGATGGCCGGGCCGCGGGTCGGCGTAAAGCTCCGCCCGGCGCACGCCCCAGCGCATCAGGCGATAAAGTCCGTAAGCGGCGAGAAAGCCCACCACTGGGGATACCAGCAGCGCCACGCCCACTTCGCGCGCCTTCCCCCAACTCACGCCGTCGCCGAACTGCGAGCCCTTCAATAACGCGTTCGCCATCCCCACGCCGATCAACGAGCCGATCAGCGTGTGCGAACTCGAAGCGGGCAGCCCCAGGTACCACGTGCCCAGGTTCCAGAGAATTGCCGAAAGCAGCAGCGAGAACACCATCGCAAAGCCCGCAGCTGAACCCACATGCAGAATCAGCTCCACTGGCAGCAGCGCCACCAGGCCGAATGCCACCGCGCCGCTGGAACTCAACACGCCCAGCAGATTCCACACCCCGGACCACACCACCGCCACCGTCGGCCGCAGCGTATTCGTATAGATCACGGTCGCCACGGCATTCGCCGTGTCGTGAAAGCCGTTCACGAACTCAAAGGCCAGCGCCAGCCCCAATGCCGCGATCAGAAACAGGCGAGCCGTCAAAGATGCTTCGTCGAACATCGTGGAACTTCCCACGGTAGCGAAGCCGTATTTCGGCTTGATGACAGGCGCGAACTCGCTGGCTACGCGCGGTCCAGGTTCGTGTAGATCTGGTCGACGTTGCTCAGCACCGCCTCGGCTAGCATGGCCTGCCGCGGCGTATTGGGCTTCACGTAGCGATACTTCGCGAGCGACGTCATCAGAAACTCGCCGTAGCCGTCGCGGGTCAGGCTCTTCAGCTTGCCCGGGTCCACCTGTTTCCGGATCTGCTCCAGCGCCATTCCCTTGCGCTTCAGATTCGCCACTTCGCCCGAAAGCTCTTCGATGTAGGCGGCCATCTGCTGGCCTTGCAGCTTCGAAGGATGCACGCCGCCATGCCCGCCGATCACGTGCGTGTAATCGAACGACGCCACCGAACGCAGCGTCTGCGGCCACAGCTTCGGATAGCCGTCGCCGATGAAGGGCGCAAAGCTATGCAGCAGGTCGCCGGTGGCAATCACCTTCTTCTGCGGACAGTACACGACGATGTCGCCGGACGTATGGCCCTTGCCGCGGAAGGCCAGATGCAGGTCGTGAGCCTTGTCATGAATCACCAGGTCGGTGTTGAGCGTCAGGTTCGGCAACTCCGGCGCGTAGTTCTTCATCTCGGTAGCGAACGCCTGGGAGTCCTGCAGCATCATCTGCCAATAGGCTTTGTCCTGCGGCGTCTTGGCGGCGGCCAGGCTTTGCCGATAGCCGGGCACGGCTTTCTCGGCCTGCTCCACTTGCGCCTTGGCGCGCGCGGCGCCGAACTCGCGCAGCAACTGACGCGTCGTCTCGCTGGCGACGATATCCGCGTTCGGATACGCCCGCTTGTACGCCGCGTTGCCTTCCGAATGATCCCAGTGGAAGTGCGAGTTCACGATATAACGCACCGGCTTTTGCGTCACCTCGCGCTTCAATTGCTGAATCAGGCTCACCACGGCGCTGGGCCGCGCGTGCGAATCCACAATCAGCAGATCCTTCTCGTTCTCGAAGATCGCCGCGTTGCAGTTCAGCATGGGCAGCGGCGCGGCGATGGCGGCATAGACGCCCGGCGCTACCTTCTGCAAGTCGAATAACTTCGGCAGCACGGCGTTGGTGGCTTGCGCCCGCGCCGCCGTGGCCCGGATCATGGCCTGATCGAGCAGAGCGGCGCCGGTCCACCAATGGCCCATCGTGCGCTTGAGAAAACCGCGGCGGGAATCCTGAATTTTCACGCTGTAGGTATATCACGCCATTTTGTCGCTGGCGAGGGGACTTCGATATCATCCAAAAGGTGACACTTACAACGAAGTTTTCCGCAGCCGCGCTGCTGCTTTTTGGTTTGATGTTAGGCCAGGATGGCCCGGAAACCGTCATGCGCGGGCCTAAACAGTTTCGCCGCACCGTGCTCGCCGCCAACCTCGGTGGACCTTGGGAAATCACCTGGGGCCCGGACCAGATGCTCTGGGTGACCGAGCGCACCGGTAAGCGCGTCACGCGCGTCGACCCCAAAACCGGCGAACGCCGCGTCGCCGTCACCATTACGGAAGTGTCCGCCCCCGGCGGGCAGGACGGTCTGTTGGGCCTCGCCCTCCATCCCGAGCTGCTGAAGGGTACCGGTAACGACTATGTCTACGTCGGTTACACCTACGTCGACGAGTCCCTCGGCGCTGACCCGACGGTTCCGGACCCCAAGAATCCCTACCGCTATCTCTACGGCAAAGTGGCCCGCTACACCTACGACGCCAAGTCGCAAACGCTGTCGAACCCCGTCAACATCATCACCGGCTTGCCCGTCGGCAACGACCATGTCGCCGGGCGCCTCAAGTTCGGGCCGGATCGCAAGCTCTATTACACCGTCGGCGACCAAGGCAACAACCAACTCGGCAACTACTGCCTGGCGGTCGAAAGCCAGCGCCTGCCCACCGCCGCCGAAATGAAGAGCAAGAACTACATCTCGTACGTCGGCAAGTCGCTGCGCCTGGAACTCGATGGCGGCATCCCGAAGGACAACCCCAAGCTGAACGGCGTGGTGAGCCACGTCTTTACGTACGGCCACCGCAATCCCCAGGGCATCGACTTCGGTCCCGACGGCACGCTCTACTCCTCCGAGCAGGGTCCCAAGACCGATGACGAAGTGAACATCCTGCGCAAGGGCGGCAACTACGGCTGGCCCCACGTCGTGGGCTTGAAAGATGGCAAAGCGTATGAGTTCGCGCGCTGGGCGGACGCCACCACGCCTTGCAGCCAACTGCGCTTCAGCGATCTCGAGATTCATCCCTCCGTGCCGCGCGAACCCGAATCGGCCTTCAAGAAGCGCATGGTGAACCCCATCGCCACCATGTTCACCGTGCCCACCGGCTACAACTTCGCCGACCCCATTTGCAAAGGCATCGACTTCATCTGCTGGCCCACCGTCGGCGCGTCGAGCATCGAGTATTACGCCGGCGGCGCCCAGCGCATCCCCGGCTGGGACAAGGTTCTGTTGGTCACCACGCTCAAGCGTGGCTCGCTCTACGTGCTGCCGCTGTCGTCCGACGGCAAGAAAGCCGCCGGTCACTTCTGGCGCTACTTCCAGTCCGAGAACCGCTACCGCGACACGGCCATCAGCCCGGACGGCAAAACCATCTACATCTCCACCGATAACGGCGGCCTGGGCGAGGCTTTGGGCGGCGGCACCATTCGCCGCATGGCCGATCCCGGCGCCATCCTCGCCTTCACCTACACCGGCGAAGGCAACGGCACCAGCGAACCCGCGAACACCACCGTCAGCCAGAACAAAGGCGCCGCGCCCAGCGAACGCAAGCCCGGTGGCGGTCCGCCGCCGCAGTTTACCGCTGCCCAAGTGGCCGCGGGCAAAGTGGCGTACAACGCCAACTGCGCCGTCTGCCACGGCAGTACGATGACCAACGGCACCTTCGGTACGCCGCTCGCCGGCGAGTACTTCAAGACCAACTGGAGCGGCCGCACTGTCAAAGCCTTCTATGACCGAGCGCAGAAAACCATGCCGCCCTCTTCGCCCGGTTCGCTGCCGGCCGAAACCTACGCCAATGTCCTCGCCTACATCTTCGAGTTGAACGGCGTGAAAGCGGGCACCACGCCTCTCGCCAATGGCGGCGCCGCGCTCGAAGGCTTGGTGATCCCCTAGGCATGGAGCGCCGGCACTTTTTGACGGCGGCGATGGCCGCCTGCGCCTCTCCGGCGCAGAGCCTCCCGCCGTCAGCGCCGGCCATCCCGGAACCGCACTTCCCCAACCGGCTTTACCAGTTCGTCTGGCGCAACTGGGAACTGGCGAACCTGCCCCGCCTCGCGGAAGTTGTCCGCGCTCAACCAGCGGATGTCGCCGCTCTCGCCCGCCAAATGGGCCTCCCCGCTCACCGTCCCCTCTCTGACGACACTCTCCGCCGCATCTACATCACCGTCATCCGCCAGAACTGGCACCTGCTCCCCGAAGCCCAGATCATCGCGCTCCTCGGCTGGAACGCTGAACGCTTCGCCTTCACCCTCAAGGAAGACGATTTCCTCGAGCACAAGCTCGGCCTCGCTAAGCCCCTCTGTGACGAACTCGTCTATCGACCGCCTACCGCCGCCGAGCGCAAGCACGCCTCCGCGCTGCGCCGTCACTTGCAGCGATGGCTGCCCGGCGGACTGCGCGACTTAGGTCAACCGCGCTTCGCCTTCGTCGATCAGCTCAGCCGCCCCCTGTCGCCGCCGGCAGCGAAAAGCGCGGCCGATCGCGAAGTCTGGTCGCCCCGTTTTCTCTACTCTTACTTCGCCCTCTATGGCGACCCGCTCGCCGAAGGCGATGCCGCCGGTCTCCCCGATGGCTATCTCGAACGCGTCGCCGCCAGCGGGATGAATGGCGTGTGGCTGCAAGGCGTGCTGAATACGCTCGCGCCCTCCGCCACCTTCCCTGAGTTCGGCGCCGGCTGGGAATTGCGGCTCCGCAATCTGAATGCCCTGGTGCAGCGCGCCGCGCGTTACGGCCTGCGCGTCTACCTTTATCTGAATGAGCCGCGGGCCATGCCCGCGGAGTTCTTCGCTCAACGCCCCGGCCTGCGCGGCACGCGCGACAAGAACGTCTTCGCCATGTGCACCTCGACGCCGGAAGTGCGCGACTGGCTCCGTGCGAGCGTTTCGCATGTCTTCCGCCACGTGCCCGATCTCGGCGGTCTGCTCACGATCACCATGTCCGAGAACCACACCAACTGCTTCTCGCATGGCGGCGCCTGGGGCGACCGTGACCCGCGCGCCACCGGCTGCCCGCGCTGCGAGCAACGCACCGGCGCCGAGGCGATCGCCGAACTCATCCAAGCCCTGCGCGACGGCGTTCGCGAGCACAGCCGCTCCGCCGATATCCTCTCCTACGATTGGGGCTGGGGCACGCCTCTCGCCTCCGGCCTCATTCCGCGTCTACCCGCCGATACCGGCCTCGTTAGCATCAGCGAATGGAGCGAGCCCGTCTCACGCGGTGGCATCTCCACCTCCGTCGGCGAGTACTCGATGTCGGTGGTCGGCCCCGGCCCGCGTGCCCGCGCGAACTGGAAACTCGCCAAACAACGCGGCCTGAAGACGCTGGCCAAAACCCAGTTCAACAACACCTGGGAAATCTCCGCCGTCCCCTACATCCCCGTTCTGCCCCTCGTGTTAGACCATTGCGAGAAGCTCGCGCGCGAAGGCATCGATGGCGTGATGGCCTCGTGGACCTGCGGCGGCTATCCGTCCTCGAACCTTCGCGCGGCCGCCGCTTACGCCGTGGAGCCGCGTCCCTCGCGCGAACAGATCCTGCAGCGCGAAGCCACACGCATCTACGGCGCGGCGGCCGCTCCGCAAGCCGTTCGCGCCTGGGAGATTTTGAGCGAAGCCTTCCAGTCGTTTCCTTACGGCGTCTCGATCTACATCCTGCCCGTGCAGCATGGCCCCGCAAATCTGTTGCGCCTGCGCCCCACCGGTCACAAGCCCGGCATGATCCTCTTCCCGCATGATGCCGTGCAAGCCTGGCGCGGAGCCTACCCCGCCGCCACCGTCCGCGATCTGATGGCCAAGCTGGCTGCGCGCTGGGCGGAAGGCGTCGCCTTGTTGGAGAAGCTTCCCGGTCAGCGCAACGCGGAAGCCCAACTCGAACTCGCCGTGGCCCGCGCCTGCCAGACGCACTTCGCCAGCACGGCGAATCAGATCGAGTTCTACCTGCTGCGGGACGAGTCCCCGCGAAAGCACTCCTCGCGACTGATGGCCTTGGCTGCCCGCGAACGCGACCTCGCCCTGCGGCAATACGCCGTCACGCGCGACGAGTCCTTAATCGGCTACGAAGCGTCGAACCACTACTACTACACGCCCCTCGACCTGCTCGAGAAAGCGCTCAACTGCGAGCAAGTCATCGCGGCCTTGAAGCGCGGCGACTACTGACTGCGCTTCATCGCCCGCCACTCACTGGTCGAGCCCTGGTTCGGATTGGCGCCCGGATCATCGGTGCCCACCACATTGCCTTGCCGGTCCATCCAGTAGTAGCGATAAGTCAACGGCAACTCCACCCGCCGCCCGTTCTCATAGGGACTGGCATAGGGCTGCACGCCGCCGATGTTGTCGCGGAACTGCGAGTTGCGCCGGTCCACCGATGCATTGCGGTCATCGGTCACCTGCTGCCAGTTCTTCTGCGATCATTCCCGATAGTTGCGCGCCGCCTCGGCATAGGCCGTCGAGTTCCGCAGGTTCTGCGCCATGATGCCGCGAATGCCGAACGCCGCGCCGTTGGTCGCCGCAATCTGATCGGCCACCTGCGGCAGCCACGTCGCATAGCCCGGCCATTGGCCCGCTTCGGACACCGCCAGCGTCATCGCCATCACCGACGTATCGTAGGCGACGTTGACGTTGCACTTGGCCAGCCCCTGATAACGCACCCCGCGCACCACGTAGCTGATATCGAACTGCGCGGCCTGCGCAAAGCCCGCCACCGGCTTCCCTGGCCGGGCCGGTCCTAACTGCAGATTCTGCGGCTGCAGCGCCATCATCTTCTGATAGACAAACGCGCCCGGCGGCGTATTCGGCGGTAAGCCCGCATTGCCCACCATCACCGTCAGCGCCTTGTTGTCCGGCGACACTAACGTCAGCGCGAACTGCCCGTCCTCGCCCACCCGCCACCCTTCGGGCATCGCATACGAGAAGAAGCGGCCTTGGCCGATCCGCAAATTCGCCGCGGGCGCCGCCGCATTGGCCGTCCGCGTTACCGGTTTCACCGGCACGAACACCGGCTTTTTCTGGGCCAGCGCCACGGAGGCACAGGCAAGGATGAGCGCGAGCTTCATTCCTCGATTCTCGCACCGCCCTTGCTTAACCCCGCGTGCGAATCAGGCTGCCCGCCTCCACCGATTGCTGATAAAGATAGCTGTAAGCCGACAGGCTCGTCAGGCCGGCAAACGTCTCGTTCGCCGCGCCAGTCGCCCCGCCGCCTTCCGCCAAGCTGGCCAGCAGCTTGCTGAGATCGGCCATCTCCGCGTCGCTCAAGTTTCCCTTCACCGACACCCGCAACTCCGCCGCCGCCGAAGCCGCCTCCTTCGTCGAGTTCGCTCGCGAGCTCGACCGGTATTGCTGCTGCGCCGCCAGCGAGATAGTGATGCGGTCGCCCTCGGCCGTCGTCACGCTCAAGTCCGTCCGGCTCTTACTCTGATAGCCTCGCATCGCCGTGGCGCGCTGACCCCAGTCTCCGCCGCCGGCGCCGCGCAGTTGCACACTTCCGCAGGACATAGGTACCTCTCGCAACGCTTATCGGTCAGTTCGGCCGTGAGTAGTAACCGGTCTTGTGCCGCGCCCGCAGACCCTCGCGCTTGCATCGGATCCGGATCTTGCGGAACGTCCCATCCGCCTCGCCCTGCGTGCTCGTGTAAGCCAGATCGTACGAACTCCGCAGCATCTCCGCGATTCGCGCAAACGCCTGGCGTAGGTTCTTCTCCTGCTCCGCATCGAACTCGAGCCCGCCCGTCTCCGCCGCCAGCCGCTGCATCACCGAACGCCCGTACTTATTGCGCGCCGTCCACTGACCCTTGCGCAGATCCGTATAGCGCAGCGCAAACACCGTTGTCGAGTACTCTTGCGCCGTCTCAATCGCGTCCAGCAAATTGCGCGCGCTCGAATTGTCCTCGCCATCGGAGAACACCAACAGTGCCCGCCGCCCCTCCAGGTCCTTCAACGCCTTCGCTGCCTCCACGATCCCGTCGTAGAACGACGACGAGTTCTCCCGCAACTCCGGCGGCCCCAACTTCGGATACGAGGACTTCTGCTTCGCCTTCTGAAACTCCTTCAGCGCGTCATCCAATCGATCCGGCTGCGCGTCCACCGGCGACACTTCGTAGACATTGCGCCCGAAGCACACCAGCATCGCCCGATCCTTGGGTCGCAGCACCGTCTTCAGAAAGTCGTGCAGATCCCGCCGATGCTCCTTCAGGAAGTCCTCCTGCGAGCCCGAGACGTCCGCCACCACCCCAATCGTCAACGGCGAGTCCACCGCCCGCGAAAAGAACCGGATCTTCTGCGGCGCTCCGTCTTCAAAGACTTCAAAGTCGTCGGCTCCCAACGTCGTCACCAATTGCCCCGCCGCGTTGGTGACCGAAAATGGGACGTTCACCAGATTCACGGCCACGCGGATCGGCGTGGGCTCCTGCGCTGGTTCCTGGGCAAATGCCGCGCCGAGTCCGGCAAAAACAAAGTCGCGTCGCTGCATCTCTCTGATTACGCACCAGCCTCCTCGTCGATGGCAATTTGCCCGCACAAAAATAACGAACCGCTGCGTCCGCTCGTGCGTTCCCCTTACTGATGCTGTCTTCCCTCCTCCGCGACCTTCGTCAGGCCGTGCGCGCTAACCTCCGCGATCGCGGCTTTGCCGCTACCGTCGTCGTTACCTTGCTGGTCTGCATCGCGGCTAACGCCCTCACCTTCGCCGTCGTCAACTCCGTCCTCCTGCGACCTCTTCCGGTGCCCGAGGCGAACGACATCGTCCTTCTGTCGAACCGCTATCCGAAAGCCGGCGTCACCCAGTCCGACGACAGCGGCGCCGCCGATCTGCCGGACCGTCAGCGAGCCGTCACGGCTCTCTCCCCTCAGGCTCTCTTCCGCAATCGCAACCAGACCATCGACGTCCACGGTACGCCGGAGCAAGTCCGCGGCCTCGGCGTCACGGCGTCTTTCTTCGAGCTCATCAAAACGCCGGTCGCCCTCGGTCGGGCCTTCGTCGCCGCCGAAGGCGAGCGCGGTAACGACCGCAAGGTAATCCTCAGCCATGGCCTGTGGCAACAGCTCTACGGCGGTCAGCGCACCGCCATCGGCCAGCAATTGCGCATGGGAGGCACCTCTTACGAAGTCGTCGGTGTCATGCCCGCGGGCTTCAATTTCATCGACCCCGAAGTGCGCCTCTGGACGCCTCTCTCCTTCAACGACGAGGAGAAGCGCCAGCGCCATTCGAACAACTACCACCACATCGGACGCTTGAAGCCGGGCTATACGCTCGCCCAAGCCCAGTCGCAGGTGGACGCCTTGAACCGTGCCAACCTCGACCGCGAGCCGGCCATGAAGCCGGTCCTCCTGAACGCCGGCTTCTACACCGCCGTCGAACCGCTGCAACGCATGCTCGTGCGCGACATTGAAAACGTCCTGTATCTGCTGTGGGGCGCCGCCCTTCTGGTGCTGTTCATCGGCGCGCTGAACGTTGCGAATCTGGCGCTGGCCCGCGTGGCGGCCCGCCGCCGCGAAGTCGCCACGCGGCAGGCGCTCGGCGCCTCACGCTGGCAACTCACGCGCCAATCGGTTCTGGAAAGCGTGCTGGTCACCGGCACCGGCGGACTCCTCGGCGTGGCTTTGGCCTACGCCGCGCTTCCGACCCTCGCGGCGATGGGCTTTGACCGTTTCCCACGCGCGGGCGAAGTCCGCATCGATGCCGTCGTCGCCCTCACGTCTTTCTTCCTCGCCGTCCTCGTCGGCGTCCTGATGGGCCTGTTGCCCGTCGCTGGCCTCTTCCGCGCCAGCCTCAGTGACTCGCTCCGCGAAGGCAGCCGCGGCGGCACCACCGGCACCGGCACCCGCCGCCTGCGCCAAACCTTGGTCGCCGCTGAAGTCGGCTTCGCCTTCGTGCTCCTGGTGGGCGCGGGCCTGCTGCTCTCGAGCTTCCGCAACCTGCTCGACGTCAACCCCGGCTATTCCACCGAAGGCGTCCTCACCGCTTCGCTCAGCGTTCCCCAGGCGCGCTATCCGCAGGACTCCCAAGTGCGCGCTCTCATGGATCGCCTGCTCAGCGCCGTCCGGCAGCAGCCCGGCGTCGTCGCCGCCGGCGCCACCAACATCATCCCGCTCGGCGGCAGCTTCAACGATGGCGTGCTGCTCGCCGAAGGCTACGTGATGAAGCCGGGTGAGTCCGTCATCTCGCCGCACAACATGCGCATCACCCCCGGCTACTTCCAGTCCCTGAGCATCGGCCTGGTGGGCGGCCGCGACTTTGACGAACGCGACCGCGAAACCTCCGAGCCCGTCGTCATCGTCGACGAACAACTCGCCCAGCGCTTCTGGCCCGGGCGCAATCCCGTCGGCCTCCGCGTCTATAGCCCCGACAGCGCCGCGCAACTCTCGCCCACCAAGGACACCCGCTTCTACCGTGTCGTCGGCGTCGTCAAGTCGATCCGCCTGCAGGATCTCGCCAGCCGAACCCCCAACGGCATTTACTACTTTCCTTACGCCCAGCAAATCTCGCGCAGCTATACGCTCACGGTGAAGACCCAGGCCGGCGACCTCACCCGCGCCCTCCGCGCCGAAGTCCAGCGCCTCGATCCGCAACTCGCTCTCTTTGACGTCCGCCCCATGACCCGGCTCACTGATCTCTCGCTCGCTTCGCGCCGCACCTCCATGAACCTAGCTCTCGCCTTTGGCACGCTCGCCTTGTTCCTCTCCGGCATCGGGATCTATGGAGTTCTCGCCTATCTGGTGACCCAACGCCGCCGCGAGATCGGCATCCGCTTGGCCCTCGGCAGTAGCTCCGCGGGCGTCGTCCGGCTGGTGCTCCGCGAAGGACTCGTCCTCGCGGCCGCGGGGCTGGCCGTCGGCCTGCTCGGCTCCATCGCCATGCAGCGCGCCGTCGCCAACGAGATCTACGGCATCCAGCCGCTCGATCCCACCGTGCTCTCCGCCGTCATCCTCACGCTCACCGCCATCAGCCTTGCCGCCAGTCTGCTGCCCGCGCGGCGGGCCCTGCAAGTGGATCCGGCCTCCGTCCTCTCCGAGTAACTGCTACGCTCAGCGAAAGCGCCATGGACTTCCCGTCTCTTCCTCGCCACGCGTACTTTTCGTGCCCAATACGGCACCGCCGGACCGGTCCTCATCTGGCTGAATGTCTCGAGCAAAGCCGAAGTCGACGAACTTTACGCCCAATGGCAGTCCACGCAGGCGGACCTCTTGAGCGAGCCGACGGACCAGCCCTGGCTCCTGCGCGAGTTCACCGCTGCCGACCCCGACGGCAACCGCCTCCTCGTCTTCTACGACTTTCACCCCGACCTAGGCTGATGATCCTTCGGCGCCGTCGCCTTGTAGAACACCGGCAGCAGAAACAGCGTCAGCACCGTCGCCGAGATCAGGCCACCCACCACCACCGTCGCCAGTGGACGCTGCACCTCGGACCCTGGCGCCGACGACAGCGTCATCGGCAGAAAGCCCATCACCGCTACCACCGCTGTGCTCAGCACCGGCCGCAACCGTTCCACCGCGCCTTCGATCACCGCTTCGCGCAGCCCGAGGCCTGTCTTGCGCAGATGGTTCATCGTCGACACCATCACGACGCCGTTCAACACCGCGACGCCGAACAGCGCGATAAAGCCCACCGCGGCCGACAGGTTCAGATTGATGCCCCGCGCCCACAGCAGGGCAATCCCGCCGATCGTCGCAAACGGCACCGCGCACAGAATCAGCAGTGCCTGCCGCACGTTCTGGAACGTCGCATACAGCAGCGACACAATCAGCAAAATCGAAAGCGGCAGCACAATGGCCAGGCGTTCGGTGGCGCGCTTTTGATTCTCGAACTGCCCGCCCCAATCGATCGAATAACCGGTAGGCAGCTTCACCGCCTTGGCGATCGCCATCTGCGCATCCGCCACCACGCTCCCCAGGTCGCGCCCCCGCACGTTAAACTGCACCACCAGGCGCTTCTGGCCGTCTTCGCGCTGAATGATCTCCGGCCCTGGATGGCGCGTAATCGTCGCGATCTGTTCCAGGCGCACCTGCTCGCCGCCCGGCGCCCGCAGCACCAGGCCGCTCATCCGCTCAATGTCCGCGCGGAAGCTGGTCGGAAAGCGCACAATCAGCGGATAGCGCCGCTCGCGCTCCACAAACTCCGACACATTCACGCCCCCGGTCAGCGAGTCGAACGCCGTGCTCAGGTCCGTGATGCTCATCCCGTAGCGGGCGAGCGCGTCACGCTTCGGCTCCACGCGGAACTCGCCCACCGCGGTGCCCGCATCCATCTGCAGGTCGGTGACGCCGGCCACCGGCTGCACCACCGCTTTCACCTTGTCCGCCAACGACACCAGCGTCGCCGCATCGTCGCCAAACACCTTGATCGCCACATCGGACTTCACGCCCGATACCGTTTCATCCAGCCGCATCGCCATCGGCATCGTGAAGCTGTACTGCAATCCCGGCACCTGCACAATCGCCCGATTCATTCGCTCGATCAGCGCTTCCTTCTCCTCGCGGCTCATCCAACGCACCTCGGGCTTCAGCACCAGGTAGGAGTCGCTTTCGAACACGCCCATCGCTTCGGTGGCGACATCCGGCCGGCCCACTTTCGTCACCACGTGGTCCACTTCCGGAAATGTCTTGACGATCTTTTGCAACTGCCGCGTGGCCGCGACGCTCGTCTCGAGATTGATGCCCGGCAAAGCCCGCGTCTGAATCAGGATCTCGCCTTCGTCGAGCTTGGGCATGAACTCGGTGCCCATAAACGGCACGCTGCCCAGTGCCACCGTGAGTAGTAACAATGCGGCCGCCACGGCCGCGTAAGGCCGCTCCAGCAGTCCCGTGATCGCCCGGCGATAGCGCGCCGTCAGCCATTCATACCAGCGGAAGGTCGTCTCCTTCACTTCGCCGCGCAACAGATAGCTCGCCGCCACCGGCACCGCCGTCAGCGCCAGAATCAAGGACCCGAACAACGCCGCGCACACGGAAATCGCCATCGGCCGGAACATGCGCCCTTCGAGATCTTCGAGGAAGAACACCGGCAGATACACGGCCATGATGATCAGCACGCCGAACAGAATCGGCCGGGCCATCTCGTGCGCCGCTTCGCGCAACGCCTCGGGCTCGCCCGTCCGATGATGCAGCCGCCGCAGCGCATTCTCAATCATCACCACGCCGCCGTCGGCCATCATGCCGAAATCGATCGCCCCCAGGCTCATCAGGTTCGCACTCACACCGAACCAGGCCATGCCCACCAGGCCGAACAGCATGGAGAAGGGAATCACCGCCGCCACCACGATCGCCGCGCGTAGATTGCCCAGGAACAACAGCAGCACCGCGATTACCAGCAGACCGCCTTCCAGCAGATTCCGCTTCACCGTGGAGAACGTCATGTCGATCACTTCGCCCTGGTCGTAGAACGACGACACGCGCGTGCCTTCCGGCAGTTGCTGCTTCGCCAGATTCGCCTTGATGCGCGTGATCACCTCGCGCGAGTTCTGGCCCTTCAGCATGATCGGCATGCCCACCACGGTCTCCACGCCGTCGCGCAGCACTGCGCCCTGCCGCGGCTTGCCCTCGGCCACCACGTGACCCACATCGCGCAGCAACACCGGCACGCCCATATGTTCGCTCAGCACCACGCGATCCACATCTTCGAGCGACGTGAACCGTCCCACGCCCAGCACGTTGAACTGCTCTTCGTGCTGATTCACAAAGCCGCCGCCGAAGTTCGCATTGTTCGCCGCCAGCCGGTCGGTCACCTCGCGCACTGTCAGGCCGTAACGCAACAGCGCCGCTGGGTCGATCTCCACCGCGATCTGCCGCGTCTCACCGCCCCAGCTATTCACTTCGCCCACTCCGGGCACTGCCCGCAGCCGCGGCCGGATCACCCAGTCCTGCAGCGACTTCCGGTCCAGCAGGCTCATCCGCGGATTGTCCACCGTGTACTGATACAGCTCGCCAAACGCCGTCGCCACCGGGCCCAGCACTGGCTCCAGGCCCGCCGGCAACCGTCCCCGCACTTCGCGCAGCCGCTCATTCACCAACTGCCGGGCAAAGTACATCTCCACCGAATCATCGAAAACCACCGTCACCACCGACAAGCCCAACTTGGAGATCGAACGCAGCTGCGTCATCTTCGGCACGCCCATCAGCGCCGTCTCAATCGGATACGTCACCTGGCTTTCCACTTCCGTTGGCGATAGCGGACCCGCCTCGGTAATCACCGTCACCTGATTGTTCGTCAGGTCCGGAAAGGCGTCAATCGGCAGCGACAGCGCCACCGTCAGTCCATAGATCGTAAAGCCCACCAGCGCGGCCATCACCACCCAGCGCTGCCGGAAACAAGCGTCGATCAGTCCGTGGAGCACTTACTCGGCCCTTTGCAATTGCTGACTCTTGATCAGGTAGCTACCCTGCGTCGCCACGCGCTCGCCTGCTTGCAGTCCGCTCGACACCACCGCCATGCCCGCGCTCATCGTAACGTCCACCGGCCGCGCCGTGAACTTCCCCGGCTGCTCTTCCACGAACACCACGTTCTTGCCGTCCATCACCTGCACCGCCGCCGCCGGCACCACCAGCGCCCGCGCCGCGGGCGACTCCAGCTTCACCGTCGCGTACATCTCCGGCTTCAGTGCCCCGCGCGCCTGCAACTCCACCACCACTTTCAACGTCCGCGTCGCCGCGTCCAACGACTCGCCCAGACGCCGGATCCGCCCCGGAAACAATCGCCCCGGATACGCCCGCACTTCCACGCTCACCGGCAAGCCCACCTTCAATCGCGGCAGCGCCGATTCCGGAAAGCTCGCAATCAGCCACAGGCTCTCCGGATCCGCCAGCACAAATGCCGGCTGCCCCAGCGTCACCACCGAACCCACCGTCACTTCGCGTTTCACCACCGTCGCCGCGTGTGGCGCGCGAATCGGCACCAGCTCCAACTCCTGCCCTTCTTCCTCATGCGGACCCTCATGCTTGTGATCCACGTCCACCGGAATCTCCAGCACGTCCGTCAAATGATGCGTCTCGCGATCGACGTTCGCCTGCGCCTTCTGCACTTCCTGCTCGGCCATCGCGACGTCGCTCGCGGCCTGTTCCAACTGCATCAACGGAGCGGATTTCGCCTCATACAGCCGCTTCAAGCGATCCCGGGTGCGCTTCAGTTGCTCCAGATTCGCCTGCGCCCGCCGCCGGTCCGCCAGCGCCTCCAGCAGATTCGCCTGCGTCTCGTGGACATCGTGCGCATGGAAGCGCGCGAGCACTTGCCCTTCCTTCACCCGATCGCCCACCTGCACCATCACCTGCCGCACTTTGCCGGTGGCTACCACGCCCACGTTCCAAGTCCGCTCATCGTTCCACGTGGTCTGTCCTGGCGCCTCGAGCGTGAGATCGCGCGTCTCTTCGCGCGCCTCCACCACTTCGATCTGCGCATTGCGCCGTGCCTCCGGCGAGAGCTCCACCGCCGCCGCGGCCGGTTCGCCCTTGGTTTCGGCCGTTTCCGGCGCGGGCTTCGTTCCGCAGGAAACCAACAACATCAGAGGAATCCAACCTGCCCTACGCACTACGGCATCACCCCCATCACAGTTTCCAGATGCGCTCGCGCCTGCCGCCAGCCGGCCCACGCTTCGATAAAGAGCCGCTCGGCCTCCAACTGCTGCCGCTGCGCATCCAGCAGCCGCAGAATGTCGGTTCCGCCCAGGCGATAGGCGGCTTCGGCCACGCGCGCATTCTCTCGCGCCCGCTCCACCAACGGCTGCGCCGATTGATACAACTGCGTCTCCCGCAGTGTCAGTTCGCGCCGCACGCCTTCGTACTCGGCCGCGATCAAGGCTTCGGTCGCGCGGATCGCGCTCAGCGCCGCCCGCTCCTCGGCCACCGCGCTTTCGATGTTGCCCGTATTCCGGTTGAACACCGGCAACGGCACCTGCACGCCCACCACCATCGTGTCGAAGCCGCTCGCGCGCTTATACCCGAACACGCCGTCCACGTTCGGCTTGGCGAGCGCCTGCTGCAGCTTCAACTGCACCCCCGTTAGCTCACTCAGCTTGCGCGCCAGCCGCATCTCCGGCCGCTGCCGGAACGCCTCTTCGTTGGCCGGCATCGCCATCGACGAAGCCGTATCCTCCAACGCCTCGCTGAACTCGAGTGCCCGAAACTCGCGCCGCCCCATCTCCCGCTGCAGACGGATCGCCGCCTGCTCGGCGTCGAGCGTTGCCGCGTTGGCCGCCAGCGCTAACCGCGAATCTTCCAGTCGCACGCGAATTAAATCCGCTTCAGCAATCGCGCCTTCCCGGAACCGCGTTTCGTGATACGTCACCATCTCGCGATAGTTCTCTCGCACCTGCGCGTAGAAAGTCACCAGCCGCGCGCCCGCGTTCGCCGCCCAGTACGCTTCGCGCACCCGCCCGGCGATCTGCCACGCCGTCATCTCGCGCTCCAACTCCACGCGCTCCCGCGCCACGCGACTCACGTCCACGCGCTTGTGCCGCTTGGCCGCTGTCTCAAACGTTTGTTGAAGATAGAAGAAGTGGTCCGAGTCTTCCCAGTACCGGTAAGTCGGCGTTCCCCACGCCCGCAAATTCTCACTCTGATACACAAATAACGGGTTCGGACGAAACCCGCTCTGGTGCACTTGCCCCGCGGCGGCATCGATCTTGGCCGACGCCACTTCCAGCATCGGATGACTGCCCAACGCCTCCCGCAAAGCGGCGGCCAGCGATATCGATTCTGCCTCGGCGGAGCCGGCGGCCCACAAAAACAGGCCCGTGGCGACCAGGATTCTCACTTCTTCGAGGCTAGCAGAGGGAACCTTAAAAGTAACTTTAGATACTGAGAATGCGTTAACTCAGTATGCCGTTCTGCGGGGATCTGGGTCGGATGAGTCTTGTCCTATGCTCCATCGTGGCCTTTGCCCAAACGCCCACCACTTCGTCGCCTTCTCCGGACCCTGCCACCACTCAGCCTTCCTGGGCCGTGCGCCGCAATGTCTTTCTCAAACGTCTGGTTTCCCCCCAGGCCATTTACGAGACGGTCCCCGGCGCCACCTTTGATCAGGTTCGCAACTTCCCCAAAGAGTGGGAACGCACCGCCACCGGCTACGGCCTGCGCAACGCTTCGCAGTATGGACAGTTCCTCGTGGGCGAGTCGATCGAGTTCGGCGTCTCCGCCTTTCATCATGAGGACCCGCGTTACTACCGCATGCCTGATGCCAGCTTCGGCCAACGCATCCGTAACTGCCTGGTGAGTGGCGTGCGCGTGCGCACCGCCGATGGCACCCACAACACGATTGCCCTCGCGCGCCTCTCGAACGTCTATGGCGCCTGGGCCATCGCCACCACCTGGAATCCGCCCTCGCAGCGCGACTTCAGCAAGATCATGCTCTACGGCTCTTTGGGCCTGGGCCTCAAGACCTCCGCGAACTTCTTCCGCGAGTTCTGGCCCGACGTGAAGCATCGCTTCCACCACTAACGCCGTTACTCGAGGATGCGCGCCCCGGTCCCCGCGATCTGATACACCGTCGCGCCGCCCTTCACCTTGGCCGGATCGAACTTCCGCCCCATCTCCTCGGCCTCATGCTTTTGCCGCGCGATATTCTGTTCGCGCGTCAGTTCGAACTTCTTCAGCGTGCCCTCGGCCACGGCTAGCTTCCCCACTGCTTCCTTCGGAAACACGATGTCGCCGTCGTTCACCTTCACGCGGATCATCTGCTGCGTCTCCGGATCCACCAGCGCCATCCAACAGCCGGCCATCGCGCACACTTCGGTCACCTTGCCCTTCACTTGCACCAGTTTGCCCACCAGCGGTTCCGGCGCCGACATCACCGTGCCCACGTTGACGGACTCCTTCAGGGTCAAAGGCTTGCCCAGGTCCTGATTCGTCGCCGCCAGCGCGGCCGCACACGTCAGCAAAAGAAGCGCTTTCATGCCCCCATTATCGGCCATTCAGTCGACCGGCGTGCCGCGTAAGTTCTCCGCCATGCTGCGATAGCCCGGCCGAACGCGGAACCGCCCGTAGCACAGCAGCCGCAAGATGCTCGCTGGCCGTCCATACCAACTGGCCCAACTCAACGGCGTGTCGCCGTGCGCATCCACCACCTCGCGCGACCCGCCCGCCTGGAGCAACATCTCGATCATCTCTTCATCGCCAAACGCCGCCGCCCGATGCAACGGCGTCTCGCCCTTGGTCCGGCAATCGCGCATAAAGGCGCCCGTTTCCACGCCCGCGATCGTCTTCGCATTCGGATTCGCCCCGGCCGCCAACAACGTCTTCACCACCACGTTGTACCAGCGGTCCGGCTTGCTGGTGGCCGAGTGCAGCGGCGTTTCGCCCGTGTCCGCCTGCGCCTGATTCACGTCCGCGCCGCGGTCCAGGAGAAAACGGCACAGCCGCCAATGGCCGTGATAACTCGCCGCATTCAGTTGATAGCCGTCGCCCAGCGACTCGAGCTTGGCCCCTTGGCTCAACAAAAAGCGCATCGCGCTCACATCGCCGTAGTAAGCGCACCACTGCAATAACGACACCCCATCGTCATCCGTGGTCTCCGCCGCATGGCCGGCGGCTAAGTACTCAAAGACTAAATCCGTCCGTCCGTTCGTAATTTCCTGGAGCATCGCCCCAGCATGTCACGACTTACTCCACCGTGATCGTCGGCGGCAGCGGACCATTGCTCGGCGAACTCACATTGCCCACCTTCAGCGTCACCGGCAGATCCTGACCCCGCATCCGGTCGCCCGGCACATACACTTTGATCTCGTACACGCCAATCGCTCCGGGCAACAGCCGGCTGGACTCCACCACTACCTCAGCCTGCGAATAACGCACGTCCCCAAAGAACACCTGCACTGGATCCGTCGTCGTCCCCGCCGGCGACGGCACTCCGCCTGTCACCGTCGCACCCTTCGTCGGCCCCAATCCGATGGCATAGATCGTCAACCGCTGATCGCGCGTCGTGGGATTGTCCTTCGTCACCGGACGCCCATCCTCGTGATAAATCGCCGCCTGCTTGTTCTCGGCCTGCACCAGCACCGCCGGTGCGTACTTCGCCACCGTGATCTGCGCCGAGAGCAACGCCGCCGCACGCTTGTTCACGTTCCGCAGCAACAGCGGATAACGGCCCGCCGCAAACGAAGCCGGCACCTGCGCATTGATCTGCGTCGGCGAGGTCATCATCAACGGCAGCGGCACGTTGTTCAGCGTCGCGCAAACGCCGCCCAGCGTCGTCGGCAGATTCGCTCCGGCCGCCACGCTCGCACTCTCCGCCAGGTTGCGGCCAAAGATCGTGATCAGCCCGCCCTGCGCCACCGCCGGCAGATAGCTCGCCAGCGACACCGTCCCGTTCTGATTCGGCGACGGCCGATCCGCCACGGGCACCGTCTGGTCCAGCGGCACCGTGCTCAAGCCGCTCGCGGTCAGCACGTAGGCGTTGGTCCCGGTGCTATCCACCACCATCGTCCGTGCCACCAGATTCTGCCGCTGATTGCTCACTGTCACCGCGGGCCCTTCCAGCATGTCCAGCCGCCGCATCACGTTGCCGGAGTTGGTATCTACCATCTCCAGCGCCGCTACGCCCGCGGTCGTCGTCGCCGCCGTGCCCATCGTCACGCGCAGAAAGCTATTGGTCCCGATCGGCGTCACTGACGGAATCGGCGTATTGCTCGCTGTCACCGTTTGCCCGGGGCGCACCGCGCCGGTGCCTGCCTGCGTCGCGCTGAACATCGGCGTCAGGCTCTGGTTCAGCACCGTGTTGTTCACCAGGTAATAGGCGCCTCGCGGACCCGCCGCCACCGGGCCATAAAACCCCGAGTTCAGCGACGTCCCCGAAAACACCGTGCGCGACTGCACAAACTGGTCCGACACCGCATCGTACAGATACACGTTGCCCGTTCCCGCCAGCAGCAGCGCGTACTCGCCGTTCGGCGTCGCCGTCATCGTCCGCGGCGCCGGAATCGTCGTCGTTCCGATGATCGGGCTCAGATCGCGCGGCACCAATTCATCACCCACCACCCGCCAAATCGTGCCGTTGTTCATGATCACCATCAGCCCGCGCTGCGTCATCACCAACTGCGACGGCGTAATCAGCACCGCATTCGAGTTGAACGGAATCGGCGGAAACTTGATTCGCCCCACCGTCGTTCGCTTCTCGAGATCCACCACCGTGATGCTCTCGCCGCCCGAATTGGCCACATAGAGCAGCGAGTTATCGAGCGCCAAAGCCAACGCCCGCGGCAGTTGTCCCACCTTGATCGGCGCCATCAACGTCTTGGTCCGGATGTCATACGTCTCCACCCGATTCAGCCCGGAGTTGGCGATGTAGATCCGCTGCCGCTGCGTATCCATCACAATGTCCACCAATCCTTCGGCCGACGAAATCCCCGTCTCGATCGTCGTCAGTTCGCCGCGCGCCTCGGAGTTGCGATTGTTCTGATACACGTTCACGCGCGCCGGCAGATTCACCGCGTTGTTGGCCTGCAGCAGGAAACTATGCGACGGCGTAATTGTTCCGATGTTGCGGTTCGACGTGGTGATGGCGAACTCGAGCGCCGGCTCGGTGCCCGCAATCGGACGCACCGTCGGCGCCGCGGCGGTCGCCGCCGTGGGCGCGGTCGTCGTCGGCTGATTCGGGAAGCCCGGCAGCGTAATGCCACCGCCCGGAATCGTGATCACTCCGCCGCCGCCGGGCAGTGTAATCACGCCGCCTCCTCCCCCGCCCACCACGCCGCCGCCGGTGCCGCCCACGCCGCCCAGCCCCGAAGGGTTGTTCGTCGCATCCAGCAACTGCGTCGTCACCTGGCCCGCATTGCCGCGGCCTTCGTTCTTTAGCGTCACGCGCGCCGTCCGCAGCCCCGCCACCACGCCACACTGATCGTTCGCCAGTAACACCGCCGTCTTGTCCGGCGTCAGCACCACGCTCTGCGTCAGCGTCGACAGCGGAAACATTACAAAGCCGCTCTCCGACAGCGCATACAGATTCGCCCCGTCCGGCGACATCACCATCTTGCCCGCCAGATTCTCCGGCGTCTGCAGCGCGCCGCGGATCAACAAATTGTCCGGATCCGAATACATCAACTGCGCGATATTCGCGCGCACCGCCGGATTCGCCACTGGCGCCACATTAAAGGCGGAATAGATCGTCCGGCCGTCCGGCGTAAAGACGCTGCCGCCCTGGTTCGTCTGCGTATTGAAGTTCGTATTCGACGGAATCGGATAGGGCGCATTCGCCAAGTTCTGCTGCGCCATCACTTCCAGGGTCTGCAAATCGAACAGATTCAGCCCCGCCATGAAGCGCGAGTTGTCCGGCGCAATCGCCAACACGCTTGAAGCGCCGGTCAGCGTCCGGCTTCGCAGCACCGTATTCGACGCCACTTCATACACGAAAACCGCGCGCGTCGTCGCGTTCGGGAGATTCACGCCGACGATGTACTTGCCGTCCGGCGACGCGAGCAACTGGCTGCGATTCGCCTGGAACACGCGGCCCGAAGGCGCCGGCAGCGAGGGCGGCGTCGGCGCGGCCGGCGTCACCGGAATCGCCGAGATCGCTTGCCCCGTACCTTCGGCCGCCGGATCGTACAGCAGCAGCACGTTCTGCAGATTGTTCGCCCCCGTACCGATCGTCGAAATCAGCACGCGATTGTCGTTGCCGATGGCCAACCCCTCCGGCCGCGCCGGCAGGCTGATCCGCCGCACGATCTGCAGTGTCGTCAGGTCCACCACATTCAGCGACGACGAGTTATGGCAAGCCACGTAGAGTAACCGCCCATCGCGGGAAACGGCCAGCGAGAGCGCCAGCGCATCCGTCTTGATCGAAGTCAGAAAGCGTCGTTCGGCGATCGAGTAAACTTGAAGGGTATCGGGCACCCCGACCAGGTATAGTCGGTTGCGTGTTGCGTCGTACGCAATGTCGGTTGCTCCGCCCACCAACGGAACCACCGTCCCAAAAGTCGCTGCAAACAGGGAGTTTGCCAGCAGGAAGACAGCCACGAACCCCGGGGCACAGTTCGAACGTACGCGCGGCATTAGTTTCCTATTCTAACCCTGGCTTTCTCATGAAGTTGCGTCAGGATTTGTAAAGGGCCGGCCCCGAATTTGGGTAACCGAGCGTTCGATATGAGCATCTGATGGAGAAGAAGATGAAATCGCTAAGTCTGCTAACCCTCGCGGCCACAATCGCTTACGCTCAAGAGTACCGGATGGAAAAAACGGGCGCCCCGCCGGCCGATCTCGCTCCCTCGGTGAGTTCGCTGCTGGCCAAGGACGGCTTCCGCGTCTCCTCGGCCGCCGGCAAGCCCGCTTTCGACATCTGGCTCCGTGCTGCCGCTCCCAACGGTCCGGCGACCAACGAAGAGAACGCCTCCTTCAACAACGTCCCGCAGGGCACGCTCATGGCCGTCATCAGCTTCCCCGAAAAATGGGCGGACCGGCGAGGTCAAACCATCAAAGCCGGCGTCTACACCATGCGCTACAGCCTCTTCCCCATCACCGGCGATCACCAGGGCGTCGCTCCCCAGCGCGACTTCTTCCTCATCGTTCCCGCCAAAGACGACACCAACGGCGCCGCTACCCCCGGCTTCCGCGACCTCGTCGCCATGAGCATGAAAGCCACCGGCACGCCTCACCCCGGCGTCTTCTCCCTCTGGAAGCCCGAACCCGCCGAGTTCAAAGCCGGCCTCAACAAGGATGGCGAACACGACTGGGTCCTCTCCCAGAAAATCGGCGACCTCCCCATTTCCCTCATCCTCATCGGCCAGGCCGACCACTAAACACGACGGTATAATTGGGTATGGCGCAGACAGTTCATGTCTATCATGCCGAGAATGGTTGGGCCGTCAAGCGCGGGGCGTCCAGTCGCTTGTTCGCCACTCGCAAAGCCGCCGTGGATTCCGCTCGCGAAATGATGCGGAAGTCCGCCCCTAGTCAGATGGTCGTCTATGGCGCGGACGGACAGATTCGTGAGTATCGAACGGCCGGCTTGCCCCGGGTTCAAGATCCTCCGGGTAATACCCCTCGGTCCGCGGCCATCAAGAAGGCTTTCGGCAAGCTCACCCTTGAGCGGCTTGCGGTCAACAACCCCCATCCGCCTCGTGCCTAAGCTCCAGGCGAACCACGTCTTCATCAACTGTCCGTTTGACCACGGATACACCCCGATCTTTGACGCCATTGTGTTCGCGGTCCATGATCTTGGCTTTGTAGCTCGCTGTGCACGTGAAGCGGATGACTCGAGCGATGTTCGGCTCGCGAAGATTGAGCGCATCATCGAACAGTGCAAGTTTGGCGTTCACGACATCTCTGAAGTCCGGCTTGATCCGGTCAATCAGCTCCCGCGCTTCAACATGCCGCTCGAACTCGGCATCTTCTTCGGCTGCAAACGCTACGGACCCACGCTCCAAAAACAAAAGCTCTGTCTCGTTCTCGATAGTGAGCCCTATCGCTACCAGAAGTTCATCTCGGATATTGCCGGTCACGACATACGCGCGCATCAAGGGGACCCGGAAGTCGCGATCGTCGCAGTTCGTAACTGGCTTGCGACCGCCTCACGTCGTAAACACGTGCCCGGAGGCAGATCAGTCGTTCTGCGTTATCGCGCCTTCCGAGCCTCACTGCCCCAACTTTGCGAAGAGTTGCAACTCGATCCGGTCGACCTCACGTTTAACGATCTCTCCCGTACTGTCACGGAATGGCTGCGCCGCTACCGCTAAGCCTAATAGCCCAGCCGGACCGCCCCGCTCTTATTCCCCGACACCGTCCCCTTGCTGAACCACTCGAGCGACGCCTTGAACAGCAGCATGTGATTCTTCTCCCACAACGCATTGTGCGACGTGCAGGCCAAATCGACGAACACCTTCTCCGCCGCCCCGTAATCCGCATGCAGACCCCGCACGCCCTCCAGCGGCACCTGCGCATCGTGCGCCGCAGCCACGAATAACGCCGGCACCTTCATCTTCCCCACCACTTCCGGATTCCAGCCCGAGCTTCCCGCCGCCACGTTGGGCGCCCGCCGCACGCCTGTTCCCCAAGTTGCTCCCACCGGATCCGCCGCCAGCATCTCCGCCCACACCGTCTCCCGCGCCGCCATCTCAAACTGCGCCGGACAGCCCAACTGCCGGTCCCAATTCGCATCGAACTCCGCTCGACTCTGCGTATTCATCGGCGCCGCGCCGCCAGGCCCGCCCCCGGCCCGCGGCGCACCGGCTCCCGGAGCCCGCCGGAAATACGCCGGCGCCAGCAGCACCATCTTCTCCACCTTCTCCGGATGCTGCGCCGTATATCCTCCCGCCCGCGGACCGCCCAACGACCAGCCCACCAACCCCACCTTCGCCACCCCGCGCAGCTTCCTCACGTAATCCACCACGCCGTCAATGTCGTGCCAATCCGACTCCAGCGTCGTCACCCGGCCCGTCGCCGCCGCACACCCCGTCGCCCCGAACTGCGCCTGCTGCTCCTTCGTCAAATTGCACGGATCGCCCATCGGACCCGGCCTCGTCGACCGTCCGTAGCCTGTCATATCCATCGCGAAAACGTCGTAGCCCGCTCGCGCCAGAAACGCCATCCAGCTGTAATCCGCATACGGCACATCGAACGCCACTTCGGCCGGCGTTCCCGCCCCGTGGACAAACAGCACCACGCCGGCGCTCGTACCTCGCAATGCCGTCCCCGCCTGCACCACTTCGCGCACATAGATTTGTGCCGTCTGCCCCGCCATCGACGGCGCCACTGACTTCACGCGGACATAATGGTCCACGCGCATCAGCTTCTGCCCGTCATCCGCCCACACGCTAGCCACCGCCAGCAGCCACATCCATCCGCGCATCTGAGGCACCTCCTGCCCCAAACATTCTATGACTGCTTCAGTTCCAACTCCTGCCAGCGTTCGTACAGCTTCTCTCGCTCCCGCTCCGCCGAGGCCAGGTCCTCGAGCGCCTTGGCCAACGCCGGACCGTCACCGGCCGCCGCCGCCGTTTCCATCGCCGCCTGCCGCTCTTCCACCACCGCTTCCGCCTGCAGAATCCGCTCTTCCATCGAGTCCCACTCGCGCTGATCCTTGTACGAGAGCTTCTTCTTCGCGTCCGCCGCCACTGGCGCGGATGAAGCTGTCGTCGGAGCGGCTTCGGCGGCCGGCTTCGCCTTCACCTTCGGCGTCTCGAGCGATTGCTCCCATTGCGAGTAGTCCGCAAACAGTCCCGCGCCGCCTTCGCCATCGAGCCCCAATACCCGCGTCGACACGCGGTCCAGCATGTACCGGTCGTGCGTCACCAGCACCAGCGCCCCCGGAAACTCCATCAGGCTTTCTTCCAGCGTCTCGAGCGTCGGGATGTCCAAATCGTTCGTCGGTTCGTCCAGCAGCAATAAATCCGCCGTCTCCAGCATCAGCCGCGCGATGTGCACGCGCGCCTTCTCCCCGCCGGACAATCGCCCCACCGGTTGCTCCAATTGCTCCACCGGAAACGAGAACCGCTTTGCCCACGGCGCTACATGAATCGGCCGCCCCTGATACATCACCGAGTCGCCATGCGGACAAAGCGCGCGCCGCAGCGTCAGATCCGGCGCCAGCGACTCCGCCCGATTCTGCGCAAAGTACACCACCTTCAGAAAGTCCGCTTGCTTCAGCGTCCCTTCCGCCGGCTTTAACTCGCCCATCAGCAGCCGCATCAGCGTCGTCTTGCCGCTCCCGTTCGGACCCACCAGCCCCAGCCGCGTCCCCGGACCCAACACAAAATCCAGCCCGCTGAACAGCCGCTTGCCGCCCACCTCGCCCGCCAGATTTTCGGCCTCCACCAGCCGCTTCGTCTTCCGTTCGGACGCTGAAAAGTCGATGCCCACTCGCTGCGCCGTCCGCTGCCGCGCCGTCACATCCGCCAGATCGCCAATCAACTCGTGTGCCGTATCGATGCGCGCCTTCGCCTTCGTCGTCCGCGCCTTCGGACCCCGCCGCAGCCATTCCAGCTCTCCTCGCACCCGCGACGCCAACCCCGCCCGCTCGGACTCCTGCGCAATCAGAAACTCGCTCTTCCGCTCCAGAAACTCGCCGTAATTCCCCTTCACCACGAACAGCCCGCCCGGATACGCCGGCGCCAGTTCCGCCACGTACGTCGCCACATTCTCCAAAAAGTAGCGGTCATGCGTGATCACCACGCAGGCGAACTTCGCCCCCACCAGCAGCTTCTCGAGCCACAGAATGCCGGCCAGGTCCAGGTGATTCGTCGGTTCGTCCAGCAGCAGCAGATCCGGCTCGGTCGCCAGCGCCTCGGCGATCGCCAGTCGCTTTTTCCATCCGCCCGACAGCGAATCCACCGTCGCCGCCGGATCCGTAAAGCCCACCCGGCTCATCAAAGCCTGCCGCTCGTATTCCCGCTCATCGCCCGGCAGCGCCGCTTCCAGCACCTGCGCGACCGTGGATCCCGCCGCAAACCGCGACTCCTGGGTCACATACGCCATGCGCGTGCCCTTGCGATAAGCCACTTCGCCCGCGTCCGGATCCAGCCGGCCCGCCAGTATTTGTAAAAAGGTCGATTTGCCTGCCCCGTTCGGGCCGATCAGTCCCAGCCGGTCGCCGTCATTGACGCCCAAAGAGACATTTTGAAAGAGCGGTTTAGCGCCAAACGATTTTTGCAGCGACTGAGCGCTCACCAACAGAGCCATGTAGCTCTATTGTCCCCTATCGTTGCTTACCCGCCGTAGCGCTTGGCTCGCGCTTGCGGCACACCCCATTGCGACTTCTTGTCCTTCGTCTTCGGCGTTCGCTGTTTCTTCTTCTTGGGCTTCGACTCCACCGCCTTCGCCCGCTTCACCGCGAAAGCCTTCGCGCTCACCACTTTGCGCGTCGCCATCGTCCGCGGCGGTTCTTTGGCGCTCGCCAAACCCGTCACGCCCGAAAACACCAGAGTCAGCCACAGGGTAAAGGTACGCATCGCCGTTCAGCCCGTTTATCGGCTGTTTGGCCCCCGAACAGTACCCTTCACGCCGACCTGTTTTCCACCCCCTGGTAAATTGGAAGTGTCACCCCCGATGATTGCGCGCGCCTACAGTAATTGGTTGAATCAGTGGGAGAACCACCTTTGCTTCCGCTCGACGGACCGCGTGGAGCGCCCCTTCGACTGGGGCCTCGACTACACCTCCGCCTGGCCCCGCCCCGTCATTGCCAACGGCCCTTCCCCGGAAGCTGAACTCGCCGCGCTCAATCGCCACATCATCGCCCACAGCGACGAATTCTTCGGCTACCAGCCCCCCACCGACTTCGCCCTTCAAGGTGACCGCCTCACCTTCACCTCGCCCCACTCCACGCCCCACGGCCCCAATAACACCGTCCACGCCCGCGTCTTCCCCGGCCGCAATCCCCAGGGCCGCGCCGTCGTCGTCCTCCCGCACTGGAATTCCCACGCCGCCCAGCACGTCGGCCTCTGCCAGGGCATCGCCTGGTTCGGACCCACCGTCATCCGTCTCTCCCTCCCCTATCACGACGAGCGCATGCCCGCCGAACTCACCCGCGCCGATTACGCCGTCTCCTCCAACATCTGCCGCACCATCGATGCCACCCGTCAGGCCGTCATCGATACCCGCGCCTGCTTCGACTGGTTCGAGCAGCAGGGCTACCACCGCCTCGGCATCGTCGGCACCAGCCTCGGCTCCTGTTACGCCTTCCTCACCTCCGCCCACGACTCGCGCATCAAGGTCAACGTCTTCAACCATTGCAGTTCCCACTTCAGCGACGTCGTCTGGACCGGCCTCTCCACCATCCACATCAAAAAGACCCTCGCCGAGCACCTCGACGTCGACCGTCTCCGCGACCTCTGGAACTGCCTCAGCCCCGTCAACTACATGGCCAAATACGCCGCCCACGATCACAAGCGGCAAAAATTCATCTATACCGCCTACGACACCACCTTCCTGCCGCACCTTTCCGAGCAGATCCTGGCCTGCGTCCGCGACCATGGCATTCGCCACGAAGTCGCCAAGCTTCCCTGCGGCCACTACACCATGGGCGAATCGCCGTTTAAGTTCATGGACGGCTACCAGATCATTTCTTCCCTGGTCCGCTGGCTCTAGCCGATAGAATATGGGGCGATGCGTCGCTGTCTACTTGCCCTTCTTCTGCCCCTCGCCCTTTCCGCCCAAAACGCCAAAGACTATCGTGGCTGGCCCGCCTTCGGTGGCGGCCCGGGCAACATCCACTACTCCTCGCTGAAACAAATCACGCCCGCCAACGTGAACCAGCTCAAGGTCGCCTGGGTCTACGACACCAAAGACGCCTACAACGGCTCGGACCTTCAAGCCAACCCCATCGTCGTCAACGGCATCATGTACACCACCACGCCCAAGCTCCGCCTGGTCGCCCTCGATGCCGCCACCGGCCAGCTCAAATGGAGCTTCGATGGCCTCCGCGGCCAGCGCCCCAATCACCGCAACCGCGGCGCCACTTACTGGACCGACGGGAAGAAAGCGCGCCTCTTCTTCGGCCTCGGAGCCGACTTCTACTCCATCGATGCCGCCAACGGCGAGCCTGACCCCGCCTTCGGCGACAAAGGCAAAATCGACCTCCGCGACGCCTTCCCCGAACGCCCCAAAGAGCTCAACAACCTCAGCGTCCCCACCCCCGGCGTCATCTACCAGGACCTCATCATTCTCGGCAGTTCCGTCGCCGAAACCCATCCCTCCACCCAGGGCGACATCCGCGCCTATGACGTCCGCACCGGCAAACTCGTCTGGACCTTTCACACCATCCCCCGCCCCGGCGAACCCGGCTACGAAACCTGGCCCAAGGACGCCTGGAAGTACACCGGCGGCGCCAACGCCTGGGCCGGCCTCGTCGTCGACCAGAAACGCGGCACCGTCTTCGTCCCCACCGGCTCCGCCGCTTACGACTTCTACGGTGCGGACCGTCACGGCGACAACCTCTACGCCAACTCCATCCTCTGCCTCGACGCCAAAACCGGCCACCGTAAATGGCACTTCCAGACCGTCAAGCACGACGTCTGGGATCTCGACTTTCCCTCCGCCCCGCTCCTGATCACCGTCAAGCACCAGGGCAAGAACGTCGACGCCATCGCTCAAGCCGGCAAAGACGGCTTCGTCTACGTCCTCAATCGCGACACCGGCGAAAGCCTCTTCCCGCTCACCACGCGCCAGGTGCCTGCCTCGAACGTCGATGGCGAACTCCTCTCCACCACCCAGCGCGTGCCCACCAAGCCCGCGCCCTTCTCGCGCCAAGTCTTCACCGGGCCCGAAATGCTTTCCAATCGCACCCCCGAAGTGAACGCCCAGTTACGCGAACAGCTCAAGAACCTCGATTACGGTGACCGTTTCACGCCCCCCAGCCTGCGCGGCACCATCGTCATGCCCGGCTTCTCCGGCGGCGCCGAATGGGGCGGCCAGGCCTACGATCCCGAAACGCATCTCTTCTACATCAACGCTAACGAAGCCCCCTGGGTGCTCAAGCTCGTTCCCGCCGACCAGATCCCCCAGCGCGGCCTCACCACTTCGCGCCTCTATCAAACGCGCTGCGCGTCCTGCCACGGTCAGGACCAGAAGGGCGCCCCGCCCGAGTTCCCCGCCGTCGATAACCTCGCCGCCAAAATGACCGCCCCGCAAATCGTCGCCCTGCTCCGCAAAGGCACCGGTCGCATGCCCCCCTTCGCCAACCTCGGCGACCCCGCCCTCACCGCGCTCACCGATTACCTGCTCACCCGCAACGATCAGCGCGTCACCGTCTCCACCGGCCCCAAGCCGCTGGTCACCTCCAAGTACATGATGAACGGCTATCAGAAGTTCCTCGATGCCGATGGCTACCCCGCCGTCACCCCGCCCTGGGGCACGCTCAACGCCATCAACCTCGATACCGGCGAATATAAGTGGCGCATCCCCTTCGGCGAGTACCCGGAGTTAGCCGCCAAAGGTCTGAAGGACACCGGCGTCGAAAGTCATGGCGGCGGCATCGTCACCGCCGGCGGACTCTTCTTCATCGCCGCCAGCCCCCACGACCAAAAACTCCGCGCCTTTGATAAGCTCACCGGCAAGTTACTCTGGGAAACCCAAATGACCCACGCCGGCAACGCCTCCATCTCCATGTACGAAGTCAACGGCAAGCAGTATGTCACTGTGCCCGCTGGCGGCGGCCGTGGTCATGCTTCCGGCGGCACTTACATCACTTACTCGCTTCCGTAACGAAGCGGTCGATCTCGTCTACCCACAGCGTCCGGATCGCGTCAGTCTCCATCAGGAGCTCATGGCGCGATCCCGGATACTTCACCAACTGACAATTCGGCAGTCGCTTGCAAGCCTCCTCGTGCGCCGCCGCCTCGACGAACGTGTCCTCGCCCGCTGACCCCATCAGGATCGGGGTCCGAATCTGCTCCAGATACCCCGCATTCATCACCGCCCCGCACGACTGATAGAACTCATACGCCCACCGATACGTCCCGCCGCCCACCCGCAACTCGGGCCGCTCCCGGAACCACCGCGTCATCATCGCGTCGCGCGCCGCATCATGCGTCACCGGACTCGTCTGCGCATTGCGCGCCGGATCGTCGCGCCAGTCATGTTGACCGAGCGCATAGCTCTCGCCCAACCCCGCCGCGATCATCAACCCCGCTAGCGCCCGCGCCCGCCACGCCGGCATGCCAGCCCGCGAGCCGATCCGCAGCGCCGGCGTCGAGAGCACTGCCGCCCGCACTAAATCAGGATGCTCATGCAACGTTCGCAGCGCGATGTTGCCGCCCATCGAATGCGCCACCAGATACACCGGCCCATCCACGGCCATTCGCAGATACTGCGCCAGGTCGTCGCGATCGTGCTCGAAGCCGATCGAATGCGCCATCTGCGGATTCGTCAGGTAACGCTCAGATCCGCCTTGCCCCCGCCAATCGAGCGACGACACCGCGTAGCCCCGCGCGAGTAAGTCGTTCATGAACTCGTAATACTTCTCGGCGAACTCCGTGTAGCCGCCGACAATCACTACCCACGCCCGGATCGGCGTGAGTGGCTTCGCCGATCCGTATCTCAGCCGTGCCCCGTCCGCATTCTCAAAGTAAGCCCATTCCCACGTCGCCGGACGGTTGAAGCGCGCTTCGAGCTCTGGCGGCGCTACGCCCACCCTCGGCAGACTGCCGTGCGGATTCCCCACCCGGCAGTTGTACAGAGCGACGCAGACGGCGAAAACAGCAGCCACCCCGACCGCTCGACGCATCGTGGCCTACTTACTTAATCTTCGAGTAGTCGGTGGGTTCCAGAAACACGCTCTCCACCTTCTGGTTGATCTTGCCGTCCTTCTCGCTCTCCGCCGCCACCTTCTTCCATTCCGGATCGTTGCGGAACGCATCCCAGGCCGCCTTCGCCGCGTCCCGGCTCGGGTGAGCAATGATGTACACCAGCGTATTGTTCTTCGTCGGTCCTTCGAGCGGCGTCCAATAGCCGATGTTCTGCATCCCGTGCTTCTCGAAGATGCGCGTGGTGTGATTCCGGAAGCGCGCATTCAGCGCGTCCAGCTTTCCGTCGAACGTCGTATACGTGCGCATCTCAAACACGCGCGCCGGCGCCGCGGCATTCGCCCCCGTCAAATAGCCACCCGCGAAGATCAGGAGGGCCAGCGGCAACAGGATCAATAAGGTTCTGAGCATGGTTAGGATTGTATCCCCAAAACGCGGCATATAATCGGACGATGGGTTTCTCCAGGCGCGGCTTCGTCTTGGGCTCCGGCGCCGCTGCGTTTGCCCAAACTCCGGCCAATTCTCGCATCCAGGTGGGCGTCATCGGATGCGGCGCCCGCTCGCAACAACTGATGGAAGGCCTCATGGCCAATCCCGGCGTCGCCATCACCGCCATCAGCGACGCTTACCGTGGCCGCGTCACCCGCACCCAGGAAAATTGGGGACCCGGCGCCAAAGACTATCGCGACTACCGCGAGATCCTCTCCCGGCGCGACATCGACGCCGTCATCATCGCCACCCCGGACCATTGGCACCACCGCATGTGCCTCGATGCTCTCGCCGCCGGCAAAGACGTCTACTGCGAAAAGCCCCTCACCTACCGCTCGAGCGAAGGCAAGGAGATTGCCGCCGCCGTCAAACAGTCCGGCCGCATCCTGCAGGTCGGCAGCCAGGGCTGTAGCGGCATCCTCCAGGAACGCGCCCGCCAGATCGTCCAATCCGGCAAGCTTGGCAAAGTCACCCTCATCCGCGCCGCCTACAACCGCAACTCCGCCTCCGGCGCCTGGATCTATCCCATCCCGCCCGATGCCACGCCGCAAACCGTCGATTGGGATCGCTTCCTCGGCAGCGCCCCGCGCCACCCCTATTCGAACGAGCGCTTCTTCCGCTGGCGCTGCTACAACGACTATTCGGGCGGCATCGCCACCGATCTCTTCGTCCACCTCTGCACCACCATCCAGTTCGTCATGAATTCCGCCGGCCCTTCCAAAGCCGTCGCCATGGGCGAACTCTACCGCTGGAAAGAAAGCCGCGAAGTCTACGACACCATCAACGGCCTTCTCGAATACCCCGAAGGTTTCGCCGCCAATCTCAGCTCCACCTTCAACAACGAATCGCTCGCCGATGGCAGCTTCCAGTTCCTCGGCACCGAAGGCACGCTCGTCCTCAACTTCACCAGCCTCCAGTTACTGGCGGAAGCCGGCCGCGAGGACAACCGCTGGATCGTCGAAAGCTGGCCCCGCGCTCTCGAAAAAGCCTACTACGACGACCCCAAAATCCGTCAAACTGAAATGCCCGGCACCTGGCCCGCCACGTTGCGCCCTGGGGCCGAAACCTACCGGGCCGAGGGAGTTGACTCCACTGTGCTCCACTTCGCGAACTGGCTCAAAGCCATTCGCACCCGGCAACCTCATTGGGAAGATGCGCAAACCGGCCACCGCGCCGCCGCGTGCGCCCACATGCTCAATCAATCCGCGCGCGAAGAGCGTGTCGTCAAGTGGGACCTGAATAGGAACGATATCGCCGGATGAGTTGGGTCGGAAGGTCGATTGCTCAATACGAAATTACCGCCAAGATCGGTGAAGGCGGCATGGGGGAAGTCTATGCCGCGCGTGACACCCGTCTAAACCGGCCGGTCGCCATCAAGATCCTCCCGCAGGATAAGCTTGCCGATCCGGACCGCCGCCGCCGCTTCCTCCAGGAAGCCCAGGCCGCCTCCGGCCTCAACCACCCCAACATCATCACCGTCCACGACCTCCTCGCCGACTCCGGCGGCGACTGTCTGGTGATGGAGTACCTCACCGGCAAAACCCTCACCCAAGCCATCCCGCCCGAAGGTTTGCCGCTGCGCGAAGTCCTCTCCTACTCGCTCCAGATCGCCGACGCCCTCCACGCCGCGCACTCCGCCAACATCATCCATCGCGACCTCAAACCCGCGAACGTCATGATCTCCTCCGCCGGCCGCGTCAAGCTCCTCGACTTCGGCCTCGCCAAACTCGTCGCCCCTGAAGCGGACCCCAACAGCGACATCACCCGCACCCTCGGCCCCCAGACCATCGAAGGCTCCCTGCTCGGCACCATCAACTACATGTCGCCGGAACAGGCCGAAGGCAAGCTCGTCGACGCCCGTTCCGACATGTTCACTTACGGCGGCGTCCTCTATGAAATGTTGAGCGGCCGTCCGCCCTTTGCCGGCGGCTCGCAACTCGCCACCCTCACCGCCATCCTGCGCGACGAACCCATCGCCCTGCCGGCCACCGTCCCCGCCGATCTTACGGCCCTCATCACGCGCTGCCTCCGCAAGGATCCCGCCGCGCGCTACAACTCCATGGAAGAGGTCCGCAACGAAGTCGCGCGCATCAAAGCCGCGCACGATAGCGGCATCCTCGATCAGAACCCAGTTGCCAACTCCGGCATCATCCCGCCGCCGCCCGCGCCGCCGCCATCTTCGAATCGCAGTGGCCTCTGGATCGGCCTCGCCGCCTTCCTGGTGATCGCCGCCATTCTCGGCGTCTTCGTCTGGCCCCGCATGTCCAATTCCGACGCCGACGAGCCCGAAGAGAACGCCGCCGTCACCGCGCATCAGCCCCCTCCGCCGCCCCAGTTGCCCGACGTCCTCACCAACGAAAGCGTCATCGAAATGGTGAAGGAGAAGCTGCCCGAGCGCTTTATCGTCTCCCAGCTCCGCACCGCCAAAACCAAATTCGACCTCTCCACCTCGGAGCTCATCCGCCTCAGCAAGGCCGGCGTCTCCGAAGCCGTCGTCGCCGTCATGCGCGACCCCAAAGCCATCCTTCCCTCGGCTCCCGCGCCCGTCGCCTCCTCCTCCGCTCCGGCTACGACGGCGCCCGCCACCGCTACCCCCATCGTCCCCGGCGCTCCGCCCAAACCCGGCGAGCCCACGCCCCCCGCCAATAAAAGCGAACCCGCTACCGCCCACCCCGTCGCCCATCCGGCCGGCGTCCTCGCCGATGGCACCCGCGTTCGCATCATGTTCGATGAAGCCGTCAACCGCGCCCTGCGCGACTCTTCCCCCGTCAAGATCTCCGTCTCGGAAAACGTCATGCTGAACGGCCGCGTCGTCATCCCGGCCGGTGCGCCGGTCACCGCCACGCTCGCCATCCAACCCGGCCGCAAGCTGATTGGCAAAGGCCTCCGCGGCCTCCTCCAACTCGACACCGTCCGCGCCTTCGATGGCCGCCAGATCCGCATCCGCTCGCGCGTCGCCGGTGCACCCTCCGAAGCCCGCCGCCCCATCGATGCCAACGGCCTCTCCTCTGGCAACGTCCCCGAAGGCATCCTCGTCACCAAAGGCACCGAGATCTACTGCTACGTGGACGGCGACTTCACCATCTGACTCTCCCCGCCGTGCCCCACCGCAAATCCCAACTCGGCGATCAGCGCATCCGCTGGAGTCTGGGACCGCCCCTCGGCCTCATCGTCGCCTACACCGCCGGCCTGCTCGATAACTTCAACTGGCATCAGCCCGTCTACTGGGCCGGCGTCATCTACTTCGCGATGGTCTCCCTGCTCCTCTGGAAGGGCAACGTCGTCATCTGGTTCTGGCTCCGCGGCCGCCCCGATTGGACCGTCAACGCCCGCCGCCGCCTCCTCCTGATCGTCGTCGCCGTCCTCGGCTTCACCGTCCCCACCTCCATCCTCCTGTTCACCCTCTGGTATTCCCTCACCGGCCAAGGCGCCCTCGGACCGCCCGTCTGGCGCGCCACCGCCCTCGCCACCCTCGCCTCCGCCCTCATCTTCCACATCTACGAAACGATGGACCTCATCACCCAGCGCGCCCGCGAACGCGCCCAACGCCAGCAACTCGAATACGCCGGCGCCCTCGCGCAACTCTCCGCCCTCAAGGCCCAAATCGATCCCCACTTCATGTTCAATTGCCTCAACACCCTCGTGGGCCTGATCGAAACTTCCCCGGACCGCGCCACCCGCTTCACCGTCCTCCTCGGCGACGTCTACCGCTACATCCTCCAAAGCCGTTCGCGTGAACTCGTCCGCCTCGAACACGAACTCATGTTCCTCGCGAACTACCTCGCCCTGCTGCGCCTCCGCTTTGAAGACAGCATCGTCTTCGATCTCCCCTCGGTCGTTCCCTCCGCCTGGATCCCGCCCGTGTCCCTGCAACTGCTCCTCGAGAACGCCGTCAAGCACAACGACTTCTCCCCAGCCTCGCCCCTCCGCCTTGAGCTCATCATCACCCCGGATAGCATCTCGCTCCGCCATCCCAAAAGCCCCTCGCAACCCCGCTTCACCTCCGAAGGCACCGGTCTGCAGAACCTCGACGAACGCTGCCGCCTCATCCTCCAGCGCGGCATCGCCGTCCACAATACTGACCACGAATTCGCCGTCACCGTCCCCCTCGCCGCCAGCGAACTCCTGCCGCTCCCCCGCTAACTACTTGTGCGCGGTCATCGCGTAGTGTTGCCGCAGCAAGTCCTTCCCGTAGTCGTTCCCATTCGGCGTCCGCACCACCGTATGGATATGGTTCCGCGTCGGGATCCCGGTCCGCTTCAACCCGATCGGCTGCTGATGGTCGAACTCGATCAGCACCACCGGACTATGAATGCGGTAGTAGAAAACGTCCGGCGGCTGCGAGCCCCCAATCCACGCGAAGTACGTCCGATTCAGTTGCTTCTCCACCTCCTCCATCCGCACGCGACGATGCGGCTCCGCCATGTTCCCCACGTACTCGTTGATCAGTTCGCGCAACAGTTTCTTCTGCGCCACGGTCATCCGGCTCGCCGGCAGCCCCGCATAATCCAGCACCAGATTGTCCTTGTAAGCCTCGGCCAGATTATTCGTCGGCCCCTTCTCGCTCTTGATGCGCGCCGTGCTCTGCTGCTCCGGCGTCAACGACTGAATCATCGCCAGCCCCTTCTCCTGCTCCGGCTGCAGCACCTCCGTCCCCTGGAACTTCCCGCTCTCCGCCCGAATCGGCTCTGACCCCATGAACACCGGCGTCATCACCACCTGATCTCCCATCACGAAGTAATTGATGATCACGTGATGCCCGTCCAGTTGCCATCCCCACGGCTCCTTCGCCGACGGCTTGCCCATGATCGTGATCCAATACAGCCACTCGCCATACTCGCGCGAGTTGTTCGTCAACTCGGCCAGCGTGCCGTTCAGCTTCATGATGTCTTGCGTGGTCTTCAGACCCTTCGCGCTCAGCGCCGAACGCAGCAACCCGAATGCCAGCTCCCGCTGCCGTCCGTCCATCTCGGTGAACCCCACGCCCTGCCGCGCCGCAAAGTGACGGTTGTCCCACAACTGCCACTCGAGGTCGTCCACCGGAAACAGCGTCTTCGCCCGCTGACTCTCCGTCAGCCCCGCCAGAAACGCCTCCGCCGCCTTGCGCACCGGCTCCGTCGACACCCCCGTCGCCTTGATCTTGAACAAACCCGTCTCGAGTTCGCCCTTCGCCGTCACGCCCTTGAACGGTCCGGTGATCGCCGCCCGCCCCGATAACGGCATCCCCGATGGCTGCGCCAGCAGCATCATCCCGGCCATCAGAAACCCAAGTGTCCGCATGGCCAAGCAGTATAGCGCCGCCGCCGTCCGCGCGGAACGCGCCGCGCCGTCTTCAAAATTTCAGAACAGCGTTAGAGGTTGAAGCGCAGGAGTCTGGCATTCATCCGGTGCTCGGCCAGCCGGCGCTCGCGCGCCTTTGCCTCGTCGGCTTTCCCCATCCCGGATAGGCTGAACACCATCAGCATCGGCACCATCACCGCCATCAGGATCGTCACCAAGAGCGCAGCGTTCATGTCAGTCTCCTACCCTCAATCTACACCTTCTCGCGCCCCCGCCCTGCGCCACCCCCTCGGAAACCGTTAAAATAAGATAAATGGCGAGTTCTCAGTTGAATCCCCCCCAACGCTTCCTCTTCGGCCCCGGCCCGTCGCAAGTGGACCCTCGCGTCTACGCCGCCATGGCCAAGCCGATCGTGGGTCATCTGGACCCTTACTTCTTTCAAATCAACATGGAAGCGCGGGAGATCCTCAAGCGCCTCTACGGCACGGCCAACGACTTCACCTTGGCCATCTCCGCCACCGGCTCCGGCGGCATGGAAACCTGCGTAGCCAACTTCGTCGAAGCGGGCTCCAAGTTTGTCGTCTTCGCCAACGGCTTCTTCGCCGATCGCATGGCCGAAATGGGCAAGCGCCAGGGCGCCACCGTTGTCCGTTTCGATAAGGCCTGGGGCGAATCCTACACCGACGCCGAAGCCCGCGAGTTCATCCTCCGCGAACGTCCCAATGTCGTCGGCTTTGTCCACGCCGAAACCTCCACCGGTGTCTTCCAGTCGCCCAACGCGATCTGCCAGGCTGCCCACGAAGTCGGCGCCCTCGTCATGGCCGATTGCGTCACCAGCCTCGGCGCCATGCCCATCAACCTCGACGCCTCCGGCATCGACATCGCCTACAGTTGCTCCCAGAAGGGCCTCAGCTGCCCTCCCGGGCTCTCGCCGATCACCGTCTCGCCCGCCGCCATGACTTGGCTGAAGGCTCGCGGTTCGCAGGCCGCCACCTGGTACTTCGACCTCAAGCTCCTCGCCGAATACTTCGATGGCGCTCACCGCTATCACCACACCGCGCCCATCTCGATGTTCTACGCCCTGCGCGAAGCCCTCGGCACCATCGAATCAGAAGGCGTCGAACAGCGCTTTGAACGTCATCGCGTCAACCACCTCGCCTTCGTCGCTGCCGCCGAAGCGCTCGGCCTCGAAATGAACGTCGCTGACCCCGCGGTGCGCCTCTGGACCCTCAACACCGTCAAAGTCCCCGCCGGCGTCGACGACCTCAAAGTCCGTCAGTACCTCATGGCCAAGCACGGCATCGAAATCGGCGGCGGCTTCGGACCCCTCGCCGGCAAGATCTTCCGCATCGGCCTGATGGGCGTCCTCTCCACCGAGCCCGACGTCCTGTTCCTGCTCTCGGCCTTCGAAGAAGCTCTCCGCGAGAACGGCTACGTGCCCCCCGCCGCTCCCGGCGCCGGCACCGCGGCCGCTCGCGAAGTCTACGCGAGCCTCGCCGTTCCGGCCAAGTAACTCCACCTCATCTCCCAACGAAATGCGCGGGCCCCCCCAGCCCGCGCTTTTCTCTTTCTACAGGGCCTCCGCCGTCAGATAGGCCAGCTTCAACACCAGCTCCATCTTCGTCCAGTTGATCTTCTCCACCGTGTCCGATGGCTCGTGATAGCCCGGATGCCACCCGCCGAAAAACCACAAGTCCGGCACCCCCGCCACCAGAAACGGAAAGTGATCGCAGCGATAGATCGCATTCTGCGTTGAGTCATGGTCGAACTTCTCATCCAACTCCAGCCCCACCTGCCGGTTCACTTCCTTCACCGTCTTCAACAGCCCCGGAAAATACGCGCCACCCAGCAGGTTCAAATGCTTCCGCGTATCCGCCGGCACCCGGATCCGCCCTTCCGTCTGCGGCGTGTGCGCCTCATCCCGCCCCACCATGTCCAGATTGATCACCGCCTTCGTCTCGCCCAGCGGAAACAGCGGATGTGCCACATAGACATACGACCCCAGCAGCCCTTCCTCCTCCGCCCCAAACGAAATGAACACCAGCGTCCGCTTCGGCTTCTTCTTCGTCGCCGCAAACGCCCGCGCCAGTTCCATCACACCCACCGTCCCGGATCCGTTGTCGTTCGCCCCCGGATAGTAATGCGTCCCCCGCGCCGGCAAATGATCGTAGTGCGACGTCAGCAGCACCACCTCCTTGCTCTCGCCCGGCAGCACGCCCACCACGTTCCACGTCACCCCGGTCCGCACTTCCTTGTTCCGCAACGCGATCGCCACTTCGCCCTTTAACTCGCCCGATGCCGGCTTCTGCCTCCGGTCGATCCGCTCCTGCCGCTTTTCGTAGTCCGGCACCAGCTTTGCCGCCGCCTCGCGCGTCAACGTCAGCATCGGAATCCGCATCGCCTCGTCGAACATCGCGGGCGCCCCGCCCCGCAGCGGCGCCCGTTCGCTCATGCTCGGCGCCGCCGTCGACTTCGGGCTCGGCAACACCAACACCGCCACCGCCCCGTGCGCCTGCGCATTCAACCGCTTGATGCGCGCCGCCATATGTTTCGTCAGCCCCGTCCCCAGAAACTTCGCCTTCGGATCCGCCTCGCGCGGCTCCCGCTCCAGCATCACCACCACCTTGCCCCGCGCATCGATTCCCGCGTAGTCGTCGTACTTGTACTCCGGCGCCGTAATTCCATAGCCCGCGAACACCATCGGCGCCTTCAGGTCCACCGCCGCCTTGAACGACCCCGTAAACGCCAGCCGCGTCCCCTCATACGTCACGCTGCTCTTCGCCGGATCCGCCAGCGGTGCCATCAGCGTGAACTCCTGCAGATAGCTCCCCTGGCAGCACGGCTCGAGCCCCGCCTCACGAAACCCCTTCGCGATGTAGTCCACCGCCATCCGCGCCCCTGGTTCCAGCGCCACCCGCCCGTTCATCTCCCGCGTCGACAAGGCTTCCAGGTCCGCCTTCATCCGCGCCGTCCGGAATTCCTGCGCCGTCAGGAACGAAACCATCATCAGCGGGGTCCATCTCATCCATGCTCTGGTCATGCTCGTCCCATCGTGGCAAATCCCGTCCACCGTGTGGGAACCTGTGATCGTGCGGACTCTCTTTCTGCTTGCCTCGCTCGGCGTCGCCCACGCGGCAAGCACCACCACGTGGGAAATGAACACCTTCCAGGACTTTGTGAAGGGCAAATTCTCCGGCGTGGCCCTCACCAAAGACGGCCGTCTCGAACGCGCCCCCGCCATGAAGCTTTGGTTCGACCCGGAAGAATCCGCCATCTGGTCCGTCGCCGCCGCCCCCGACGGCAAGCTCTACCTCGGCACCGGACCCCGCGGCAAGCTCTTTGAAATCGACGCCGCCGGCAAAGGCCGGGTCCTCTGGACCGCCCCTCAGCCCATGATCTTCGCCGTCACCGTCGACGCCAAAGGCATCGTCTACGCCGCCACCTCGCCCGACGGCCGCATCTACCGGCTCGAAAACGGCCGCGCCACCGAATACTACAACCCGCAAGCCAAATACGTCTGGGCCCTCGCCTTCGGACCCGACGGCCGCCTCTACGCCGCCACCGGCGACCAGGGCCGCGTCCACGCCATCTCCGCCCCCAACCGCGGCGAAGTCTATTACGAAACCGGCCAAACCCACGTCACCGCCCTCGCCTTCGACAAAGAAGGACGCCTCCTCGCCGGCACCGAACCCAACGGCATCCTCTACCGCATCGCCGCCAAGGACAAAGCCTTCGCCCTCTACGATGCGTCCCTGCCCGAAATCCGCGCCCTCGCTCCCGCCGCCGATGGCTCGCTCTACATCGCCGCCCTCGGTGGCTCTCTCTCGAAGAAAACCGGCGCCGCCGCGGCCGCCCCCGCCACCACGCCCGCCGTCAGCGCCGCCCCCATCACCATCACCGTCACCGACGAAGCCCAGGCCGGTCTCGAAATCAAAGCCAAAGAGCAAAAGACGCCCACCGCGGCCGTCACCTCCACCGTCGTCACCGCTGTCGAGTACGCCGGCGTCGAAAAGGCTGCCATCTATCGCCTCTCGCCCGACAACACCGTCGAAACCCTCTGGACCAGCAAGGAAGAGAACGTCTACGACCTCGTCGAGCAGGACGGCAACCTCCTGTTCGCCACCGACCTTCAGGGCCGCATTTATCAACGCACCCCCGACAATCACCTCTCCGTCCTCGCCGAAACCGAACAAGGCGAAACCACCCGCCTCTTCAGCGTCAAAGGCGCCCTCCTCGCTGCCACCGCCAACCGCGGCCAGCTCTTCCGCCTCACTCCGGACCCCGCCGCCGCGCCCCAATACGAATCCCCCGTCCACGACGCCAACACCGTCGCCCGCTGGGGCCGCCTCGCCATCGCCGGCGACTCCAAAAGCCGCTTCGAATCCCGCAGCGGCAACACCGCCCGCCCCGATCGCCTCTGGAGCGACTGGGAACCCGTCCCGGCCGATCGTCCGCTCCGCAGCCCCTCCGCCCGCTACGTCCAATGGCGCGTCACCCTCGCCGATGCCCTCTCGAGCGTCCGCCTCTCCTATGTCCCGCAGAACACGCCACCCGTCATGAAGACGATCTCGGTCGTCGCCCAGACGATCGCCAGCCAGCCCTCCGTCAAGCCCGCTGCCGCCGCTCCGGCCGCCACCGCCGCTTACACCCTCACCGTCACCGACACCGGCGAGTCCACGCCCACCGCTTCCACCGGCACTCCCACCCAGAACCTCCTCAAGTCCTCCACCCGCCAGTTGATCGTCACTTGGCAAGGTGAAGACTCCGACGGTGACCCCCTCGTCTACCACCTCACCTACCGCGGCGACGGCGAAACCCGCTGGAAGACTCTCAAGAACAACACCGGCGAACTCGCCTTCACCCTCGATGCCGACGTCTTCGCCGACGGCCGCTACTGGTTCCGCGTCATCGCCTCCGACAAGATGGCGAACTCTCCGGAGCACGCCCGCGAAGGCGAACTCGTCAGCAACCCCGTCGTCATCGACAACACGCCCCCCGTCATCACCACCCTCAAAGGCAACTCGCGCCTCGAATACGTCCTCACCGCCCAGGACGCGCTCAGCGAACTCCGCCGCTGCGAATTCTCCGTCGACGCCGGTCCCTGGAACCTCCTCGAGTCCGAAGACGGCGTCACGGACTCGCTTCAGGAAAGCTTCAAGCTCGTCCTCGCCTCACTCGCCCCCGGCGAGCACACCCTCACCTTCCGCGTCTTCGATAACGCCGGGAATTCCACGGCCCGCAAGCTGCTCATCGCACCTTAGACTGCGATAATGAAAGCTTGACCGCTCCTCTCGTCCTGTTCGACATCGACGGCACCCTCGTCCGCCGCGCCGGACCCGCCCATGGCCAAGCCCTCGAAGACGCCGTCCGCCTCGAAACCGGCGTCCGCGTCAGCATCGCTTCCATCCCCGTTTACGGCATGCTCGATGGCGACATCATCACCCAAATGATGCGCGAAGCCGGCTGCACCTCCCGCGCCATTCGTACCGCGCTGCCGGCCGTCATGGCCCGCGCCCAGCGCCTCTACCACCGCCGTTGTCCGGACCTCCGCCAACGTGTCTGCCCCGGCGTCCGCCCCCTGCTCCAACGCCTCGGCCGCCGCCAGGCCACCCTCGGACTCGTCACCGGCAACCTCTCCGCCATCGCCTGGCGCAAGATGCGCCAAGCCGGCCTCGACCATCACTTCCACCTCGGCGCTTTCGCCGATCAAGGCAACACCCGCGGCAAACTCGCCAAGCTCGCCGCCCGCGAAGCCCGCCGCGCCGGCTGGGTCACCCCCAGCACCCCGACCTACCTCATCGGCGACACCGCCAACGACATCCTCGCCGCCAAAGAGAACGGCATGGTCTCCATCGCCGTCGCCACCGGCCACTACTCCACCGCTGACCTCGCCGTGCACCACCCCGACATCCTCCTCGAAGACCTCCGCCAATTGAAGCTCGAACAGCTATGAACACCTCCGCCCAGTCGATGTCCGTCAAGCGCGCCGAGGTCGAGTTTCATAACTTCGCCTCCCTCGGCGAACCCGAACGCGCCTCCCGCATCTACGCCGAAGAGAACGACCGCCGCGGCGCCATCCTCCGCAAGCACCTCGACTTCATCGGCCCCCTCACCCCCTTCCTCGAAATCGGTTCCAACGCCGGCCACACCTCTTACATGCTCTGCAACGACTTCGGCGCCGAAGGCTTCGCCCTCGACATCTCCGCCGATTCGCTCCGCTACGGCATCGCCCTGCAAGAGCAATGGAACATGCCCAAGGCCCCGGTCCGCGTCGCCGGCGATGCCCTCCATCTGCCCTTCCGAGACGGCTCCCTGCGCGCCGTCCTCGCCTACCAGATGCTCAGCCAGTTTCAGGACATCGAAGCCGTCTTCCTCGAAGTCAAACGCGTCCTCCAACCCGGCGGCGTCTTCATCTTTGGCGAAGAGCCCATGCGCCGCGCCCTCAGCCTCCGCCTCTATCGCTGCCCCTACGTCGAAACCATGAAGCCCTGGGAGCGCAAGCTCCACGAGTGGGGCCTGCTCGGCTACGTCGTCCGCGACGTCATCGGCGCCCATCAGGAAGAAAGCTTCGGCATCCGCCAGAACCACCGCATGAACCTGCGCCACTGGCACGAACTCGTCCAAAAACACTTCGTCGCCCAGCAGTACGAAATCTGCGTTCCTGAACGCGGCTGGGGCGAACGCGGCATGAAGCGGCTCGCCAAACAGCTTGACCCCCACGGCTCCGATTGGCGCGGCGCCCGTGCTCTCGGCGGCACCCTCGCCGCCGCTTGCCGCAAAGCCGGCACCCCGCCCGCCACCTCCTACGACCCCACCCGCTTCGAAACCCTCCTCCGCTGCCCCGATTGCGGCTCGGACCTCCACCGCGACTCCGCCGACACCCTCGCCTGCCGCTCCTGCGCCTACGCCGCGCCCAACGAAGGCGGCGTCTACAACCTCCTCAATTCCGCCGACAAAAAAGAGCTCTACCCCGGCGACAGCCCCGATGCCATCGACTTCAGCCTCCCCAACCACGAAGTCCGCTTGGGCGAAGGTTGGCACCCCGTCGAAGGCGTCTTCGGCAACCGCTACCGCTGGATTGGCGCTCGCGCCACCGCCCACCTCGACAACGTCCGCGGCGGCCCTCAGCGCCTCCGCATCCGCGGCTTCGCCCCCGAACGTCCCGAGCAACTCTTCCGCATTCAACTTCGCGCCAACGGCCAACCCCTCGGCGAAACCAAACTCGACCGCTCCGGCCTCTTCGTCATCGAACACGACCTCCCCGCCGCCCCCCGCTACGACATCGAAATCGCTGTCTCACCGCTCTGGCAACCCACCGGCGACGCCCGCCAGCTCACCGTCAACCTCGGCATCCTCCGCCTCACCCCCCTCGATTAGCTCCAACGAATCCCCGACCTCGCCTCAGGCCCCCGCAGTGAACCGCTCCCCCCACCCGCGGGGACAAACTGTATCTCTTCGCGTTCCAGTACACCTCACACCCTAAGGTCTACTCCCCGCCTGCCGATGGAACACATGTTTCCGACATGTTTCGCTGTAACCAGTGCCGACAGGCCATCGACCCCGCCACGGGGGACTGCGCCTGCTCGCCCACCACCCAACTCGGCGACCTCGCCCGCCGCACCGGCACCTCCTCCGCCGATGCCCCCGTGCCGCTCCCCGACCGCCGCGACTTCTTCATCAGCTTCTACGCCCGCCACCACGCCGACAAAGCCCAGCGCATTTACGAAATCATCCGCGAACTCGGCCGCACCGCCTACCTCTTCGACAACGAAGGCGGCTCCGGCCACGTCCACCAGCAACTCAACCACGCCCTCCGCCACGCGGACCGTCTCATCTGCCTCGCCTCGCCCGGCTACTTCAACTCCCCCGTCTGCCGCGCCGAACTCCAATACTTCTTCGACGTCCCCGGCCCCGACCGCATCGTCTTCTTCGAAGCCAAACCCTGCGACATCGAGCCTCTCTATACCGGTCTCTACCGCAACCCGCTCCTGATCGAGCCCTCGGACCCGGCCTTCGCCACCACCGTCCGCCGCGTTCTCACCCGCTCCCTCGCCGCCCCCGCGCCCAAAGTCCCCACCGTCCAGCCCGTCCATCACCCGCCGCCTGGCAAGTGGACCGAAGCTCAGTTCCGCGCCTACGAAGCCCGCACCGGCCATCAGCGCACCCATCTCGAGTTCCGCAAGCCCGAAGAGCACCCCGACGACCCGCACCCCATCGCCCCAGAGCCCGACCAGCCCGAACCTCTCGTCGCCAAAGGACCCGCTCGTTCGGCCCTCGCCGCCGCGGCCAGCCTCCTCGTTCTGGCCGCCTCTCCCTTCCTTCACTACGGCTGGGCCGGACCCGCCGGCGTCTGGGACGCCCGCGAATCTGCCGCCTACAACACGCTCAAGCGCGACATCTCGCTCCCCCGCCACTGGACCTTCGCCAACGTCAACCTCCGCGAATACATCACCGCCACCGACCCCGAAGCCCTCACCCGCTGGTCCCTCCCCACCGGCGCCCAATCCCTCTTCGAACGCCGCGACCAGGCCCTCCACCCCATCGACACCGCCATCCTCAAAGCCACCGCCCAAAACGACATCGCCACCGGCATCGCCCAGTTCCGCACCGTCTTCTCCGGCCAAACCATCACCCTGCTCGCCGACGTTCGCGACCAGGGCCAGTCCTACCGCGGCTTCCGCCTCTCCAGCAATCGCAACGGCTCCTTCCGCATCGCGCAAGTTTCCAAGCGTCGCGGCGACCTCAAAGAAACCCTCGAATCCGTTGAGCGCCCCTTCTTCACCAGCCCCGCCGACACCATGCACGATCTCGGCATCAGCAAAGAACGCGGCCTCCTCAGCCTCTACCGCAACCGTCAGGTCCTCGCCAACTGGCAAGTCCCCGAACAGATCTCCGGCGCCTTCGGCCTCGCCGTCGACCGAGCCAGCGACATCCTCCTCTTCCGCTGGTCCGTCGCCGCCACCCGCCAGGAGTCCCCGCTCCTCATGGGCCTCTACCTCCACCCCCCAGATCAATGGACACCCAACGCATTGAGCACCTCAAACTAATCCAGGCCGTTGTCAACCGCCTGGCCACCAACTCGCTCGAGTGCAAGAAGTGGTCCGTCGCCCTCACCTCGGCGCTGCTCGGTTGGGCCACGCTTCAGTCCACGCAGCGCTACATGTTCGCGGTCGCTTTCATTCCCGCCTTTGCCTTCTGGCTCCTCGATGCTTACTACCTGCACCAGGAACGTCTCTTCCGCGACCTCTACGACCAAGCCCGCCTCGACCCCAACCCCACCGACTTCGCCATGCGCACCCCCGCGCACCGCCAAACTTACACCCAGGCCCTCTGCACGCCCTGCACCTACCTCGTCCACATTGTCGTCATCGGTCTCTGCTTCGCCCTCACCCTCTCCCTAACGCAATAAAGCACATCCCAGGTCACCCGCCGCCCGGCCCCCCACATCGCCGACAATAAACCCCATGACACGCCGTTATCTGTTCGCCGCCCTCACCGCGGCCACTGAAACGCTCCGTGGTCAGACCGCAACGCAGTCCGCCTCCCACGAGGACTTCTGGCTGCAGGCCCGGCTCGCCTTTACGGTTGACCGCAATTTCCTCAACTTCAACAACGGCTCCGTTTGCCCCGCCCCCAAAATCGTCCAGGAAGCCATGGAGCGTTACTGGACCGTCACCAACCTCTCGCCCTCCCACTACGTCGACGAGCTCCTCCTCCCCGAAACCGAGGTCATCCGCACCGAGCTCGCCCAGGAATTCGGCTGCGACCCCGAAGAGCTCGCCCTCACCCGCAACACCTCCGAAGGACTCCACACCGTCCTCCTCGGCCTCGACCTCAAACCCGGCGACGAAGTCCTCACCACCACCCAGGACTACCCCAGCATGATCTCCAGCCTCCAGCAGCGCGCCCGCCGCGAAGGCATCGTCCTCAAGCAATTTGCCTATCCCACCCCGCCCCCCAGCGCCGCCGAACTCAACCGCCTCTTCTGGCAACACGCCACCCCGCGCACCAAAGCCATCCTCGTCTCGCATCTCACCTTCACCACCGGCCAGATCTTCCCCGTCGCCGACCTCTGTCGCGAAGCCCGCCGCCGCGGCATCTACTCGATCATCGATGGCGCTCACGGTTTCGCCCACCTCGTCTTCCAGCAGAAAGACCTCGACTGCGACTTCTACGCCACCAGCCTCCACAAATGGCTCACCGCCCCCGTCGGCACCGGCTTCCTCTACGTCCGCCGCCCCCTCATCGAACGCGTCTGGCCGCTCACCGGCGTCCCCGCCTCCCTGTCGAACAACATCCGCAAGTTCGAAAGCGTCGGCACCCAACCCGTCGCCATGCGCAACGCCATCGCCGACGCTCTCGCCTTCCACCGCGGCTTAGGTGCCGAACGCAAGCAGGAACGCCTCCGCTATCTTCGCCAGCGCTGGGAATCCGCCCTCCGCGGCACGCCCCGCATCATCCTCCGCAACGCGGACCATCCCACGCAATCCTGCGGCATCGGCGCGCTCTCCATCGAAGGCATCCCCGCCCCCAAGGTCACCGAACTCCTCCAGACCCGGTACCGCATCCACGTCCGCACGCGCGTCCTCCCCCACGAGTTCGATTGCATCCGCGTCACCCCGAACATCTACGCCAGCATGCACGACATCGACCGCTTCACCACCGCCATTCGCGCCATCGCCACCGGCTAAGCGCCGGTGTCCTAGTGTTTTCCTGACGCACCGGATTCAAGGAGTCCGGCGATGCCGGCCATTGCAGGCGTGCCATCGCCTTTCAGTAACCCGGTCTCGGCTCGGGCGAATAGCGAGTTAAAGACAATCTTTCTTTCGTCTTCGCTTATGTCACCCTTCTCCCGGAGTGCAAGGTAAACCATGGTTAGCTGCTCCCGTTCCTTGGCGTCTCTTGCCAAGTGAGTTGCACTCGTAGCGAATCGAACCGCCGTTGTGATTGAGAAGATCCCAAGCGAAACGATCGTTAGCGTGATCAGGCTTAGTCGAACACCTCCTGGGTCCGTCAATGGTTTAAGCAAATACTCTGGCGGATAGTAAATCAGCGAAATGCCGCCGCCAATAAAAGAACTAAGGATTGCAATCACCAACCCAGCCCAGATCCGACGTTTCTTCTCGTAGCTCTCTTGCATTTTCTTCCAGTATGCGATCGGAGCCTCCAATGCAAGTTGGTCCCTATACCGTTTGATTAACTTGTCGAACTCGATCTGGTTCTCGCTCAAGAGTTTGCTTGATCTTGTCGAATGCGATTCAAATAGCTCATTCTGTCGCGTATCCGCCGAGTTATAGAGTTCGTTAAACTTCTCCCGCTGCTGCTCTCGCCATTCATCGTCTAACTTACGGAGTTGAGCGAGGGATTCGAAAGATTGGTTCCTTTCATCTGCCAATCCTTTGGTCTGGGCTTTCCAGCTATCTACATATGCCGTCGCGCTCCGCTGAAAGAGTTCTGGCTTTGCCACAATAGCCATTGCAATTGCCCCCTCGAAACGCTCCCTCGTGTGTAGGCCGTTTGCCTCCCCGTTGAGAAGATCCAAGGCTCCGCGGCGCTGATCCGCCGACAGCTCCGCAAGGAGCTTTACCACTGGGCTGAATGTCGGATACGGAATCTCGCGCAACTTGTTCGCTACGGCCATCATCATTTGACGCGTTTCACTGCCTCCGCTGGCGGATCGCATTTGTTCCAGCTGGCTAGCTATGTCTGCCAACTTCCTCGTCGGTCCATGGTCGCTCAGGCCAATCCGCCGGAACTCGCTTAGCTCCGATTGGACGAAGCTCAGGAGCTCTCCGAAGGTCGATAAATGCCGGGAGTAGGCAGAATCGGGCCACAACTTCAGGTTGTTGCTGGCCACAAGGTGATCAAGGTGTTCCGCGCTCATAGGTAAGGAGATGTTACAAGACCAAGCGGCGTCCTTGTCATCGCTACCGGCTAGCGCGATGCCAGCGTATCGTCATGCCGGGGCACGAATCCGAATTGAGTTCCACGCCTCGTTGCCATCATTCCACCCATTCCACCGCTGCCTCTCTCTTCCGCCCCCGGAAATCGAGCCAACAACTCGCCGGGCCCCCGTCAATCCACGATAGAATTGCGAGCGCTATGCTGCGCAAAACCCTAATCGTTTCCCTCCTCGCCAGCTTCGCCCTCCTGGCGCAGACCAAGAAAATCGTGGTGATGGACAGCCAGATCGTCAACGAAATCGGCCCCATCGCCGGCGCCAACCTCGTCGTCGCCACGGACCGGGCCACCGCCGCCCGCGAAATCGTCGATGCCGATGCCGTCATCGGCGCCCCCAACGGTGAACTCCTCCAACTCGGCAAAAACGTCAAGTGGGTGCAGATCATGAGCGCCGGCGTCGAAACCGTCCTCCACCTCTCCGGCAGCAACTACCTCCGCGATTCCGACATCGTCCTCACCAACAACCAAATCGTGCAAGGCCCCGAAATTGCCGACCATGCCCTCGCCATGCTCCTCAGCCTCTCGCGCGGCCTCTTGAAATTCGAACGCGCCCGCACCGACGAAAACTGGCAGCCCCGTCCCTATCCGGGCATCGAACTCCGCGGCAAGACTGCCGTCGTGATCGGCTGCGGCGGCATCGGCAGCCAGATCTCCCTCCGTGCCTGGGCCTTCGGCATGACCGTCATCTGCGTCGACCCCGAAGACATCCCCTTCTCGCCCTTCATCAGCCGCGTCGTCAAGCCGGACCAAATTGACTCCGTCATGCCAGAAGCCGACGTCCTGTTCATCTCCGCGCCCCACACCCCCATGAGCCATAAGATGGTCGGCCCCAAGCAGTTCGAGCTCATGAAGCAGAACTCCTACTTCATCGCCGTCTCCCGCGGCGGCACCTACGACCTCAACTCACTCATCAAACAGCTCGATTCCCGCAAGCTCGCTGGCGCCGGCGTCGACGTCATGGACCCCGAACCCCTCCCCAAAGGCAACGCCCTCTGGAAGTTCGACAACGTCATCATCACCCCCCACATCGCCGGCCGTTCCGACCGCGACCGCGGCCGCATGGTCGGCACCATTCAAGCCAACATCCGCCGCTTTATCGCCGGCCAGCCCCTCATCAACGTCGTCGACAAAAAGAAAGGCTACTAACGGCGCAGTAGTCAGCCCCTGGTCTGAAACCCACCAACGAAAAAAGGCCGGCGCCTCAGCGCCGGCCTTTTTCACAACTCAATCCTTAAAACGGCACATCGTCATCCGAGATTCCCGGATCGAACGACGCTGGCGCCGGCTGGCTCCGCTGCGCACTGCGCGGCATCGATACCGGCGCTCCACCCGCCCGCTCGCCACCATCATCCCCGCCGCGACCGCCGGAGTTCAGCAGCATCAGCTCTTCGCACACCACTTCCGTAAAGCTGCGCTTCTGGCCTTCTTTGTCCTCGTACGAGCTCGTCCGCAGACGGCCCTCCACGTAAACCTGCTTGCCCTTCGTCAGATACGGCGCCACGTTCTCGTTCTTCCAGAGCGTGATGTTGTGCCACTCGGTCTCGTCTTTCCAGTCGCCGCTCGCCTGATCTTTCCAGCGCCGCTGCGTCGCTAAAGTGAACTTCGTGACGGGCGTCCCGCCGGTGGTGAACTTCGTTTCGGCATCCTTGCCGAGATTTCCAATCAAGATGACTTTGTTTACGCTACGCGCCATGCTGACTCGACTGTACCCCTATTTGGGGATGAACAGCAATAGCGTCCCCAGCAGCGCCAGCACGAACGCCATCCGCTCAAACCACCCCTCCGGAATCGCGTGTAACAACCGCCGCCCCAGCAGCGCCCCCGCAATCGTCGCCGGCGCCAGCGCTGCATCGAAAGCCAATGATTTCCAGCTAAAAAGCCCGTGATATTGGTACACCGGAATCTTCGACGCGTTCACGCAAAAGAAGAACCATGCCCCGGTCGCCACAAATTCCTCGCGCGGCAAACGCCGGCTCAGCAGGTACACATTCATCACCGGACCCGCCGCGTTCGCCACCATCGTCGCGAACCCCGCCGACCACCCGTAAACCCCCGCATGCCACCAACTCTCCGTCGGCAGCGTCGTCTGCCGCGTGCGCAGCCAGAACAACAACAGCATCCCGATCAGGATCACGCCCACCATCATCCGCAGCATCCATTCCGGATAGCTCAACGCATACGCGCCCGCCGCCAGGCCCACCACCACCCAGGGCAACAGCGTAAACAGTCGATTGGCCGCCGCATGACGACGATAGTAGATGATCGCGAAAAGGTCGGCGGTCAGCAGCACCGGCAACAGCCAGCCCGCCGAAAGCCGCGCGTCCCCCACCGTCAGGACAAACAACGGCACCGCCATAATGCCCAAGCCGGGCATCCCGGTCTTCGCTAAACCGATATTAAAGGCGCAAAAAGCGCCCAATAGCCATTTCCACCAGACGAGTTCAGGCAACCTTCAACTCTGCCACATCAGCCGGCAGATTTGTTGGCTCGTTCCAGACTGCGCTGTACCAGCCGTCGCGGATCCAGCATGTGCATGGGCTTGAATTGCCGCCGCGTCCACTGGCAATCACCCGCAAACTGCACGCCCAGAAAATACCCCACGGGCTCACTGTACTGGCAATAGCGCACGTCGCCCGAGAATTGACCCCGGCTGTGCTTGATCTCCAGGCGCGTCCCCACCGGCACTTCCTCTTCCGTCTGCAGGCAGACTCCGTGCGTCGAAATGTCTTCGAGATTCGCCGTAATCTGCTGTGCTTCGCCCGCCTGATCCTGATACTCGATCTCAACGAGGTCCGCGCAAAGCATGCGGGGTTTAGTGCGACGTTCGTGCATACGCTCCTATATCGACCTCCGGTGGACTCAGGATTACCTGAATTATCTTGTTAATTCTTGCCTAAGGTTTTGGTACCACAAGTCTAGCAAGTCATTCCGCCATCAGCCGATATCCCACCCCGGGCTCCGTCAGCAGGTACTTCGGCCGCGCCGGATCCGCCTCCAACTTCCTTCTCAACTGCGCCATATACACCCGTAAATACTGCGCCTGCTCCGTATGATTCGGTCCCCACACCTCGCCCAGCAATTGCCGCTGCGTCAGCACCCGGCCCGCGTGATGAATCAGCACGCTCAGCATCTTGAACTCGATCGGCGTCAGGTGCACTTCCTCACCGCCCACGCGCACCACCCGCCCTTCCAGATCCACTTCCAGCTCGCCGACTCGGAACCGGCTGCCCGCCGAGTTTACCCGTGCCGTCCGCCGCAGCGCCGCCCGGATGCGTGCCGTTAACTCTCCCACCGCAAAGGGCTTAGCGACAAAGTCATCCGCCCCCGCATCGAGCGCCTCGATCTTCACCCGCTCCTGCCCGCGCGCCGAAAGCACGATAATCGGCATCTGGCTCCACGTCCGCACCTGCCGGATCACCGTCAGGCCGTCTTCATCGGGCAACCCCAGGTCCAGCACCATCAAGTCCGGTTGCCGGGCTGCCGCCTGCGCCACGCCGTCGCGCGCCGTTTCCGCTTCGTAGACGCGGTACTCCTCGGCTCCCAGCGACGCCCGCAGAAACCGCCGGATCTGCGGATCGTCCTCCACCACCAGAATTTGCGGCGTGTTCGTCACCCGTTCACCACAATTGTAATCTCCCTCCAACCCCAGTCGCACCAACCACTTAGAGACGACTCCGACACCATTCTCCGGCTCTGGATTAGGTCGCGCCTGTCACCATGGATTATGGACTCCCTCGCCCAACTCTCCCGTTGGCGAACGGGAAAAAATAACGAAGTCTTTTTAAATCAACAACTCCCGGGTTCGTTTCGTCACCTTGCTCCCACCGGCAACCGCCAACGGATCACTGTCCCGCCCCCCTCGCGCCGCCGCCCCTCGATCGTCCCCCCGTGCGCCGTCACAATCGCCTTTACGATCGCCAATCCCAACCCCGCCCCGGGCGCCTTCCCACCCTCACCTCTCACGAACTTCTCGAACATCCGGCTCTCCTCGCCCTCCGGCAACCCCGGACCACGGTCGCGAACCTCCACCTCCACCCAATCGCCCTCGCGTCGCGCGCCAATCTCCACCGGCGACCCCGCCGGCGAGTACTTCACCGCGTTCTCCACCAGGTTGATCAGCACCTGCTCGATCAGCACATCGTCCACCCAAACCATCGGCAAGTCCGCTGGCAAATCCGTCTTCACCTCCCGCCCCTCGAGCGCGGGCTCCAGCCGCGTTAACGCCGCGCCCACAATCTCCTCCAGCGGATGCCAATCGCGCTTCGCCACCGCCCCGGACTCGAGCTTCGTCATCTCCAGCAGGTTGTTCACCAGCCGCTCGAGCCGCGCCGCTTCCTCGGCGATGCTCTCCACCAGACCCCGGCTCGTCGCCGCGTCGAACTGCTCCCCGTGCGCCAGCAAGCTCGTCGCCGCCCCCGTGATCGAGGCCAGCGGCGTTCGCAAGTCATGCGACACCGCGCTCAGCAGCGAACTCCGCATCTGCTCGGTCTTCATCTGCGCCGCCGCATCCTGGTTCAACGCCCGCTCGAGCGCCAGCGCTGTTTGCCGCGCGAACACGTCGAGCAGATGCAGGCGCTCGGGCGAATGAGCCTGCTCCGCCAGCACGGCCATCACGCCCAGGCGGCCCAGCGGCAGATAGACCGCCGTCGCGCCCGGCAGCGTGTCCTCCCCCTTGCCGGCCTTCTGGCCGTGATCGAACACCCATTGGGCAATCCCGGCTTCGCTCTGCGGCACCGGCAACTGATCCGTCGTCCGGCGGCGGAACGAGATCTTGCCATCTTCTTCGGGCAGGAAGATCACCACCGTACCGCCGAACACTTCGCTCGTGATTTGGCCCGCCCGCCGCGCCACTTCGAACAAGCGCGTCTCGCCCGCCAAGTCCTTGCTCAGCTGGTAGAGCGCCTGTGTTTCAGCCTCGCGCGCCACCGCTTGCTCCGCCTGCCGGCGAATGCGCACCGTCAGTCCGCTGATGATCAGCCCCACGGCCAGCATCACCATGAACGTCACCACATACTCGTAATCGGTCACGCTGAAGGTGAAGTAGGGCGGCACGCAGAAGAAGTCGAACGCCGCCACCGCGAGGAATGCCGTCACGAACGCCACGCGGCGCGACGAGCGCATCGCCACCGCCACGATCGAAAGCAGAAACAGCATCGCCAGATTGGTCGGGGCCAGGGCGCCGCGCAGCATCACCGCCACGGCCGAAGCCACCGCCACCGCCCCCGCCGCCGTTGCCCATTCGGACCAATGCGGCGGCCGCGCCTTTTGCCCCGTGAATTGCTGTACCGGCCCCGGCTCTCCCGAGATCGCATAGATCTCGATGTCGCTGCTCAACTCGATCAGATCATCGAGCACCGAACCCCGCCACAAACGCCGCCACAACGGCGCCGCCTGCCGGCCGATCACGATCTTCGAAACGTTCTTCGAGCGCGCATACTGCAGCAGCGCCGGCGCCGCTTTCGGACCCGCCAGCCGCACGGTCTTGGCACCGAGTTGCTCGGCCAGCCGCAGCGACGCGAGCAAGCTGGCCCGCCGCTCCTCGGGCAGTTGCGCGTAAGCCGGCGTCTCCACAAAGGCCACGATCCACTCGGCGTGCAGCCGATCCGCCAGGCGCTTCGCCGCCCGGATCAGCTTGGCCGAAAACGGACTCGGCCCAATGCACACCAGCAGCCGCTCCATCACCGGCCACGTCGAATCGATCGCGTGGTCGTTCCGGTAATGGCGCAACTGCGCGTCCACCCGATCGGCCGTCCGACGCAGCGCCATCTCGCGCAGCGCGTTCAGATTGCCGGGCCGGAAGAAGCTCTGCCGCGCCCGCTCGGCCTGATCGGGGATGTAGACCTTGCCTTCTTCCAGGCGCCGCAGCAGTTCCTCAATGGGCAGGTCCACCAGCTCGATTTCATCGGCCTGGTCCAGCACCGAATCCGGCAGCGTCTCGCGCACCGTCACGCCGGTCACCTGCGCGACGACGTCGTTCAGGCTGTCGAGGTGCTGCACGTTCAGCGTCGTGTAGACGTTGATCCCGGCGTCCACCAGTTCCATCACGTCCTGCCAGCGCTTCACGTGGCGCGAGCCGGGTGCGTTGGTGTGTGCGAGTTCATCCACCAGCAGCAGTTGGGGACGCCGGGCGAGCGCCGCGTCGAGGTCGAACTCCTCGAGCGTCACGCCCCGGTGCGCCACCGCCTTACGGGGCAACACGGCGAAGCCTTCGAGCAAGGCCATCGTCTCGGCGCGGCGATGCGTCTCCACCACACCCACCACGACGTCGACGCCGGCCTCGCGTTGCCGCCGCGCTGCTTCGAGCATCGCAAACGTCTTGCCCACGCCGGGCGACGCGCCGAAGAAAACCTTCAGCTGGCCGCGCTTCTCCTGCCGGTCCGCCGCGGCGACCCGGGCCAGCAACTCGTCTGGATTCGGCCGATCCATCAGTTAACAGGGTACCGATCGAGCGCGCGATTCAACAGCAGTACATTCACGCGCGGTTCGCCGAACACGCCGAACTGGCGGCCTTGTGTGTGCTGCGCTACCAGCTTCTGCACCGCCGCCAGCGGCAGATGGCGCGCGTGGGCCACCCGCTCCGCTTGCCATTGCGCTGCCGCCGGACTGATGTCTGGATCGAGTCCGCTGCCCGAAGAAGTAAGCAGGTCAATGGGCGCGTTGCCTAACAGCGCGCGCCGCCCGTCCATCGCTTTCTTCAGGTCCGGATGGTGCGGACCATAGTTCGAACCTGAAGAAGACGCCGCGTTATAGGGGAACGGCCCCGTGGCCGAGAGGCGCGGCCAGAAGTACTTCGGGTCTTCGAAGTTCTGCCCGATCAACTCGGAGCCCTTCACCTTGCCCGCGTCCACAATCAGGCTGCCGCGGGCCTGATGCGGGAACAGCATTTGCGCCAAGCCCGTCACCACCAGCGGATAGACGAGGCCCGTCACCACCGTCAACGTCAGAAGAAAGGAAAGAGAAGCTCGCATCATAGACCAACTCCTGTCAGGATCAGATCGATCGCTTTGATCCCGATGAACGGCAGAATCACGCCGCCCACCCCGTAGATCAGAATGTGCCTCCGCAGCAACTCGGCGGCGGATACCGGACGATACTGAATACCGCGCAGCGCCAGCGGAATCAGCGCCACGATGATCAGCGCGTTGAAGATCACGGCCGAAAGGATCGCGCTTTGCGGCGACGAGAGGTGCATCACATTGAGCGCGCCCAACTGCGGATACGTAGTCGCGAACGCCGCCGGGATGATCGCGAAGTACTTGGCCACGTCGTTGGCCGTGGAGAAGGTGGTGAGCGCGCCGCGCGTCATCAGCATCTGCTTGCCGATTTGCACGATCTCAATCAGCTTCGTGGGGTTCGAGTCGAGGTCCACCATGTTGCCGGCTTCTTTAGCGGCTTGCGTGCCGGTGTTCATCGCGACGGCGACATCGGCTTGGGCCAAGGCCGGCGCGTCGTTGGTGCCGTCGCCGGTCATCGCCACCAGGCGGCCTTCGCCCTGGCGCTCGCGGATCAACTGCAGCTTGCGTTCCGGCGTCGCTTCCGCCAGATAGTCATCGACGCCGGCTTCGGCGGCGATCGCCGCCGCGGTGAGCGGGTTATCGCCCGTCACCATGATGGTCTTGATGCCGGAGCGGCGTAGCTCGGCGAAGCGCTCTTTGATGCCGCCTTTGACGATGTCCTTCAGGTGAATCACGCCGAGGACGCGCTGGCCATCGGCCACCGCGAGCGGTGTGCCGCCCTGACGCGCGATGCCTTCCACCGCTTGCTTCACGCCGGGAGGCAAACTGCCGCCGACGTGCGCGGCGATGGCGTCGGCGGCGCCTTTGCGGATCTGCCGGCCGTCGAGGTCGACGCCGCTCATGCGCGTGCGCGCCGTAAAGGGAACGAAGTGTGCGCCCAGCGCGTGGATGTCGCGCTCGCGGAGGTCGAAGCGCTCTTTGGCCAGCACGACGACGCTGCGCCCTTCGGGCGTCTCGTCGGCGAGCGAGGCCAACTGCGCGGCGTCGGCGAGTTGCGCCTCGGTGACGCCTTCGGCCGGGATAAAGGCCGTGGCTTGGCGGTTGCCGAGCGTGATGGTGCCGGTCTTATCGAGCAGCAGGACGTCGACGTCGCCGGCGGCCTCGACGGCGCGACCGGACATGGCCAGGACGTTGGCTTGCAGCATGCGGTCCATACCCGCGATGCCGATGGCCGAAATCAGCGCACCAATGGTGGTGGGGATCAGGCACACCAGCAGCGCCACCAGCACGGGGACCGTCACCGGCAAGCCGCGTCCCGCCTCGTTCACGGCGAAGATCGAGAACGGCAGCAGCGTCGCGGTGGCCATCAGGAAGACGATGGTGAGCGCGGCGAGCAGGATGTTGAGCGCGATTTCGTTAGGCGTCTTTTGACGCTTGGCGCCTTCCACCATGGCGATCATGCGTTCGAGAAAGCTCTCGCCGGCTTCGGCCGTGACGCGCACCACCAGCCAGTCCGAGAGGACGCGCGTGCCGCCGGTGACGCTGGAGCGGTCGCCACCGCTTTCGCGAATCACGGGGGCGCTCTCGCCGGTGATTGCGCTTTCGTCCACGGATGCCGCGCCCTCGATCACTTCGCCGTCCATGGGGATGAACTCGCCGGCTTCCACCAGCACGACGTCGCCCTTGTGAAGCTCCGCGCCGGGCACCACCGTGTGCTTAGCGCCATAGCGCGGCTCGATGAGCTTCTTCGCATTCACGTCGCGGCGGCTTTTGCGAAGCGAGTCCGCTTGCGCCTTGCCCCGGCCTTCGGCCATCGCTTCGGCGAAGTTGCCGAAGAGCACCGTGAACCACAGCCAGGCGCCGATGGCGAGATTGAACCCACGCTCGGCCGGTGAGGCGATGGCGAGGACGGTGGTGAGCACGCTGCCCACCAGGACCACGAACATCACGGGGTTCTTGAATTGGTGCCGTGGGTCGAGCTTGCGAAACGCCTCGACCAGCGCACTCTGGATGATCACTTGACGGTTCATTGCAACGCCTCCACAATCGGACCCAACGCGAGCGCCGGGATAAACGCCAGCGCCCCCACCAGCAGCACGGCTCCCACCAGCAGGCCCACGAACAACGGGGTGTGTGGGGGCAGGGTGCCGGGGCCGGCCGGCACCGTCTTCTTCTTCGCGAGCGAACCAGCAATGGCCAGCACCGGCCAGGCAATCCAGTAGCGCGACAGGAACATCGCGATGCCGCCCGTGACATTCACCAGCGGATTGTTTGCGCCGTAGCCGCCGAAGGCGCTGCCGTTGTTGTTGCCCATGGAGGTGAAGGCGTAGAGGATCTCGCTAAAGCCATGCGGGCCGCGATCCTGCAGGCCGCTCAAACCCATGGGCGTCATCACGGCGATGGCCGCGCCCAGCAATACGCACACGGGAGGCACCAGGATGGCGATCGAGGTCATCTTCATCTCGAAGGCTTCGATCTTCTTGCCCAGATACTCGGGCGTGCGGCCCACCATCAGGCCGGCGATGAAGACCGCCACCAGCGCGAAGAGCACCATGCCGTAGAGGCCGGAGCCGATGCCGCCGAAGACAACTTCGCCGAGTTGCATCATGAACATCGGGATTAAGCCGCCGATGGCCGTGAACGAATCGTGCATGGCGTTCACCGAGCCATTCGACGCCGCCGTGGTGGCCACCGCCCAGAGTGCCGAGTTGGCGGTGCCGAAGCGGACCTCTTTGCCTTCCATGTTGCCGTGCTCGGCCTGCACGTCCAGGAGGAGTAGCGGGACGAAGATCAGCAGCATGGCGGCGAGCAGGGCCCAGCCTTGCCGCTTATCGCGCACCATGTGGCCGAAGGTGTAGCAGAGTGCGGCCGGGATCAGGAGGATCGACAGCACTTGCAGGAAGTTCGAGAAGGGCGTGGGGTTCTCGAAGGGGTGAGCGGAGTTCACATTGAAGAAGCCGCCGCCGTTGGTGCCCAGTTGCTTGATCGCCACTTGCGAAGCCGCCGGGCCCATGGGCAGCACTTGCTGCGAGCCATCGACCGGCACGTAGGACGAGAAGTTCTGGATGACGCCCTGGCCGACGAGGGCGAGGGCGAGGACGAGCGACAGGGGCAGGAGGATGTAGAGCGTGCCGCGGACGAGGTCCGCCCAGAAGTTGCCAATCGAGTCTGAGTTGCGGCGCGCCAGGCCACGGGCGAGGGCGGCGAGTACAGCCAGGCCCGAAGCGGCGGAGACGAAGTTCTGCACCGTGAGGGCGATCATCTGCGAGAAGTAGCTCAGCGTCGTCTCGCCGCCGTAATTCTGCCAGTTGGTGTTGGTGGCAAAGCTGATGGCGATGTTGAAGGCCGTGTGCGTCTCCACCGCGGCGAAGCCTTGCGGGTTCAGCGGCAGCATCGCCTGCAATCGCAGCACGGCGTAAACCGCAAGCGTGCCCAAGGCGTTAAAGAGGAGGAAGGCCAACGCGTACTGCGTCCAGGGCATGGGCGCGGCCGGATCGATGCCGGCCAGGCGGTACAGGAACGTTTCGACGCGCGTGGTGCGTTCGCCGTCCAGCACCAGAGCCATGTAATGCCCCAGAGGTTTGACGGCGAGCAATAGGACGATCAGAAATAGCGCGATCTCCATTAGAATTTCTCCGGCAGCAGCAAGGCTGCGAACAGATAGATCAACAACAGGAAGGCGATGACGCCGGCGGCAAGGTAAAGCGGATTCATGGCCGCCTCCCCGCCAGGCGGATGCACTGCGCGGTGATCAGGAAGAGCGCCGCGCCCAAGGCAAGGTAAACAACATCCATGCCTTCACGTTAAGGAGCCGCGCGTAAAGGCCGCGCTAAGAGACGGGGGCGGGGCGTAAAGGAAGTATCAAGATTTGAGCCGGGAGGCGAGGAGGCCGGTGGCGAGAGTGAGGTCGAGGTCGGCGACGAGCAGTCCGGACTGTCCGTAGGGCTGATAGGCGATTAACTGTCCTTCGGGGCCGGCGATGGCGGAGGTGGTGGGGGAGCCAGGGCTCGCGTAGTTGACGGTAGCGAAGTAGCAGGAGTTCTCGGCGGCGCGGCAGAGGACGGCTTTTTCGTGGAAGGAATTGGCGGGGTCGGCGTAGGTGGTGGGCTGGTAGCTGCCGGGTTCGGCGGCGTGGAACTGCGGGTGAAAGACGATCTGCGCGCCACGTTGGGCGGCCCAGCGGACGGTTTCGGGATAGCGCCAACCTTCGTGACAGATGGCGATGCCAAAGGTAAGGGGGCCGATGGTGAAGATGCGGCGGCCGGCGCCGGCGGCGTAGGTGGGTTCCTCGGAGGGGTCGAGTTGGACTTTGTCCTGAAAGCCGAGGGGCTCGCCGGCGGGCGAAATCACGAGGGCGGTGAGCAGGAGTCCGGCGTCAGTGAGGCGCTCCGTGCCGAGGATGACGCCGATGCGGGCTTCAGCGGCGGCTTGGGCGATGCGGGCGAAGGCTGCTTCGAGGAACGCGGCGTCGGGCGGCGGGACGGTTTGGCCGGGGAGGCGATAGCCGGGGACGTAGGCCTCCGGGAAGCAGACGAGCAGGGCTTGATGGCGGGCGGCCTCGTGGATGGCGGCGATGACCTGCTCGACGGAGTTCGCGGGCGAGTCCGGGTAGGGCAGATTGGCGAGAGCCACGCGAACGGTCATGTGCCGATTTTGGCACGGGGTGGCATTTGACAACGCCACCGCCCAAATCCTAACCTAAGAACTGGGCCCGCCCGGGGCCTCTTGACGCCCTTGCCGGCGTAGCTCAGCTGGTTAGAGCGGCGGTCTCATAAGCCGCAGGTCGAAGGTTCGAGTCCTTCCGCCGGCACCACATCCCGACATGGGATACTTGGGTAAGTCTCCTCTTCGATGAAGCCTTCCCACATCCGAAATTTTTCGATCATTGCCCACATTGATCACGGCAAAAGCACGCTCGCGGACCGCCTGCTCGAGGCGACCAACGCGCTCTCCGAACGCGAGATGATGGCGCAAGTGCTTGATTCCATGGACTTGGAGCGCGAGCGCGGCATTACCATCAAGGCGCACGCGGTGCGTTTGGACTACCGGGCGAAGAACGGCGAGATGTATCAGCTGAACCTGATCGATACGCCGGGGCACGTGGACTTCACCTATGAAGTGTCCCGCAGCCTGCAGGCGTGCGAAGGCGCGCTGCTGGTGGTGGATGCGTCGCAAGGCGTGGAAGCGCAGACGCTGGCGAACACCTATCTGGCGATTCATCACAATCTGGAACTGCTGCCGGTGATCAACAAGATCGATCTGCCGTCGGCGGATCCGGACCGGATCAAGGATCAAGTTGAGCAGATCATTGGCATCGACGCATCCGAAGCGGTGCTGGCGAGTGCGAAGAACGGCATCGGCATTCAGGACATTCTGGAGGCGGTGGTAGAGAAGATTCCGCCGCCCAAGGGCGATCCGGAAGCGCCGCTGCGGGCGCTGGTGTTCGACTCCTGGTTTGATCCCTACCGCGGCGTGATCATTCTGATGAGGATCGTGGACGGCAAGATCCGTCTGGGCCAGAAGATCAAGCTGATGGCCAACGGCACGGTCCACGAAGTGGAAGGGCTGGGCTATCAATCGCCCAAGCCGGTGCCTTGCCAGGAGTTGTCGGCAGGCGAGGCGGGCTTTGTCTACGCCAATATCAAGACCGTGACCGACGCGAAGATCGGCGATACGATCACCGACGCGACGAATCCGGCGACCGAGCCTCTGCCCGGTTTCCAGGAGATCAAGCCGATGGTGTTCGCCGGCTTGTACTCGGTGGAATCGCACGAGCACAACATCCTGCGCGATGCGCTCGAGAAGCTGCGGCTGAACGACTCGGCGTTCAACTTTGAGCCGGAGAGTTCGATTGCCTTGGGCTTCGGCTTCCGCTGCGGCTTCCTCGGGCTGCTGCACCTGGAGATTATTCAGGAGCGGCTGGAGCGCGAGTTCAACATCGACCTGATCACGACGGCGCCGAGCGTGAGCTACAAAGTGACGCTCACCAACGGCGATGTGATTCATGTGGAGAATCCGTCGCGGTGGCCGGATGCGACGTTGATCGACAAGGTGGAAGAGCCGATTATCGACGCGACGGTGATTACGCGTGAAGAGTACATCGGCGACATTCTCGGTTTGCTCGAAGAGAAGCGCGGCATTCAAAAGAAGTTCGAGCACATCGGCGGCGGCCGCGTGCTGTTGATGTACGAGATGCCGCTGTGCGAAGTGGTGCTCGATTTCTACGACCGGCTGAAGAGCTGTTCCCGCGGCTATGCGTCGCTCGACTATCAGTTGGCCGGATTCCGCACGTCGCCCATGGTGAAGCTGGATGTGCTGGTGGCGAGCGAGCCGGTGGACGCGCTCTCGATTATTGTCCATCGCGAATACGCGCACGAGCGCGGCAAGGCCCTGATTGCGAGCTTACGGAAACTGATTCCGAGACAGATGTTCGAGGTCGCGTTGCAGGCGGCGATCGGCGCGAAGATCATTGCGCGCGAGACGATTTCGGCGCGCAGCAAGAACGTGCTGGCCAAGTGCTATGGCGGCGACATTTCGCGGAAGCGCAAGCTGCTGGAGAAGCAGAAAGAGGGCAAGCGGCGCATGAAGCGGGTGGGCCGCGTGGAGATTCCGCAGGAAGCATTCCTCGCGGTGCTCAAGGTCAGCCAGGGCGACGACTAGTCGCGCGCGATGGCGAAGCGAAGCGACGGCGCGCCGAAGACGAACGCGATGCGGCTGCTGGAAGCGGCGGGCATTGCTTTCGAAACGCGTTCCTACGAAGTAGATGAGAACGATCTTTCGGCGCCGACGGTGGCGGCGAAGATCGGTTTCGACGTCGAACAGGTGTTCAAGACGCTACTGGTGTTGGCCGGCGATGAGTATCTGTTTGCCGTGATTCCCGGAAATTATGAGCTGGATCGCAAGGCGCTCGCAAAGCTGAGCGGGCATCGTTCCGTCGACATGGCACCGCTCAAGGAACTCGAAAAGCTGACGGGCTACATTCGCGGGGGAGTGACGGTGCCGGGGGCAAAGAAAGCCTATCGCGTGTTTGTGGATGAAACGGTGGAGTTGCACGACGTGATCTCCGTGTCGGCGGGAATGCGCGGCCTGCAACTGATCGTGAAGCCGGCGGACTATCTGCGCCTCACCAAGGGTGTGGTGGGCGAGATCTCGCAGCCGGCGAGCTAAATTCTTTGCGACGACTTTGACAGAGAAGGGCGGCCAGTTGGCCGCCTATTGCTTTTTCTGATTGGCCGGCGGCTTGGCCTCGGTGAGGGCGGGCGGGACGAAGTCGGAATCGACGATCATTTTCTCCTGGAGGGCGGCGAGGAGGGTTTGGCGGATGTCGTTGTACTCGGCTTGGGTGGCGAGGTTGTTGAGCTCGGCGGGGTCCTGGTCGAGGTCGTAGAGTTCGAGGACGGGACGGGGGCGGCCGAAGTAGGCGCGGTCGTGCTCGGGTTTGAGTTTGCCGTTTTGATGGGCGGCGACCATCTCCTGCCAACTGGGGTCCTGGGCGCTGTCGACGGGGGAATACTCCATGGCGGGGGTGACGTTGTAGATGAGTTTGTAGCGCTGATTGCGGACGCAGCGGGAGAGATCGAAGGTGCTGGCCTTGGTTTGCGGCGTGAAGGCGGCGTTGCCGTGATGGAGGCGGGCGGCGAAGATGTACTCGCGGGGCTGATAGGGCTTGCCCAGGAGGAGCGGATAGAAGCTTTGGCCGGTGGCGCCGGTGGGGAGTGAGCCGCCGCCGATGTCCATGAAGGTGGCGGCGAGGTCTTCACCGGAGATGAGGGTTTTGGTGCGGCCGGGTTTGATTTTGCCGGGCCAGCGGGCCATGAGGGGGACGTTCAAGCCGGGGTCATAGAGAGAGCCTTTGCCGTGAGGGAAGGCCATGCCGTTATCGCCCATGAAGATGACGAGGGTGTTGGACTCGTGGCCGGCTTTTTTGAGGAGGTCCATGAGCTCGGCGAAGGTGCGGTCGAGGTGTTGGATCTCGTTGCCGTAGCGGGCGAGGTCGGCGCGGACGCCGGGGAGGTCGGGGAGATGAGCGGGGACTTTGACCTGGGCGGGATCGATGGCGCCGGCGGTGGTGTCCCAGGGGTGATGGGGGTCGTTGAAGTTGATCCAGAAGAACCAGGGTTTGCCTTGAGGGGCCTGGTTCAGCTGAACTGGGCGGGCGTTTGCGCCTGGTTCGAGATATTGAGGAAGTCGATGCGCTTCTTCCAGGTCTTGAGCTGGTGCTTTTCGTAGACCTGGGCAGTGGAGCCGGCGGGGTTGACGACGCCATCGAGATGGAAGTAACGGCCGCAGACGCCGGTGTAGTAGCCTTGGGCGCGGAGGACTTCGGGGGCAGTGGGGATGTCGGCGGGGAGGGGCGCGCTGAAGCGGCCCATGCGGGCGGCGACGGGCGAACGTCCGGTCATGAGGGCGGTGCGGGAGGGGACGCATTGCGGGGCGGCGGTGAAGGCGCGTTCAAACACGAGACCTTCTTTGCCGAATTGGTCGAGGGTGGGAGTGCGAAGCCAACTGGAGCCATAGAGGCCGAGATAGGGGGCGCTATGGTCGTCGGAGAGAACGAAGAGGATGTTGGGCTTGGATTGGGAAAGGGCGAGGGGTGCGCCGGCGAGGGCGGTGAGGGCGGTGCGTCGGCCAATCTGCATGACCTGATTGTTCCACAGCGCCCTCGCGGCGTTTTGCAGGGCTAACCGAGTTTGTTGTCGGTGATGACTTTGCGCATGAAGTCGAAGGACTTCTGCATGCCGGGGAGCGGGTCCTTGGCGTTGATCTCGTATTCGAGCGAGCAGTAGCCGTTGTACTTCTGTTTGGCGAGTTGCTTGAAGAAGGCGGCGATGGGCAGAACGCCTTCGCCGACGGCGACCTGGCTCCCGCGGGCGGTGTTGAGGTCGGGGTTGCCGGGGTCCTTGAGGTCTTTCATGTGGACTTCGTAGAGACGGGGTCCGGCTTTGGCGGCCCACTCGACGATGTCGGCACCGGTGCGGGCGGTGTGGCCGATGTCCATGCAGAGGCCCATGCGAGGATCCATGTTGGCGACGGCTTCAAGGACGCTCTGGGGCGTGGGCATGTGCTTGTCTTCAGGGCCGTGGTTGTGGATGGCGATCTTGATGTTGAACTCTTTGACGAGCTTTTCGATGGCCGGCAATTGTTCGTGGGTGGGGGCGCAAACGATGGTGGGGAAGCCGCAAGCCTTGGCGTATTCAAAGGCGCGGCGCAGATCTTCGGGCTTCTGCATGCCGACGTTGCCGCAGGCGACCAGCTTAATGCCGGCGTCGCGGAACTCTTTGGCGCCTTCTTTCCAGGTTTCGGGCGTGCCGTCCTTGATGGCGATGTGGAAGTCTTTGACGTCGGCGTACTTGATGTTCAACTGCTGAATCATCTTGATCGCTTCGGGACGTTTGAAGCTGCGCAGGGAGTACGTGGCGACGGAGAGTTTGATGGGGCCGGAATCGCCGGGGAGGGCGCGGAGGGCGTGGGGTGCGACGCCAGCGGCGGCGGTGGCGGCGAGGAAAGTACGTCGGTTCAGGGTCATGGAAAAGCCTCGTGGTGATTATGTCACTTTCTCTTGGCGGGCAGGCCGGTTAGCCACAGCAGGAGTCCGTTTGGTCCCAAAGTTGCGACGTGCGGGGCGGACGGTTCGTCCAAGGCCGCAGGCGGAGGGGACGGTGGGACGAGCGCGAGCGGCGCGGGAAGCCGGTCTATCTTACTCGTGGGCGAAAAGAGCTGAAAAAGGGCGGGGGGATTTCGGACGGAGGCCTGAGTGGATGCTGTTCAGTTCCGGGTCCGGAACAATATCAACTGGCGTGAGGGATTATGGTGGGCGGATTGCGGGATTTCGCCGCCATTGGAGGGGGGGCGAGCGTTCACGTATTTGAGCGCGAAGTCACCATTACTCAGGCGTTTAGGACGAAGGGTTGAGATGAAAGAGTTGATCAAAAGAGCACGCTGGAGAATGGGCACCACGGTTTTTGAGGGGTAGCTGTATCAAAGGCGCCGGCAAAACGCGGACCGAAAGCGGGTGGCGCGGGACGTATTCGAACTTAATGCGCCTCGATTTGGCGATATATGCTCTGAGTCGAGCGGGGTGGAAGCTTCGGTGGAATGAACCGCAAGGCGAGGAAGGGACTGAGCGAAACGTTCAGCCGCTCATCATCGTCCGTTAAATTGGATAGACTCGGAAGGCAATGAAAGGTTCGTCACTCCCCCAGGATTCCCGCCGTAACTTTCTGGGGACAGCCGCCACGGCGGCAACGGCGTTGGCCGGCACGCAGGTGCTGGGGGCGAACGACCGTTTGCGTTTCGGGCTGATCGGGGCCGGCGATCGCGGGCAGCAGTTGCTGCGTGAGGCGCTGGCGATTCCGCAGGTGGAACTGGTGGGCGTGGCCGACGTTTATACGCGACGGCTGGAGCAGGCGAAGGCGCTCAAAGAAGACGTCAAGACGTATCTCGACCATCGCTATCTGCTCGAGGATAAGAGTCTGGATGCGGTGCTGATCGCGACGCCGCCGCATTTGCATTGCGAGCATTTTGTCGCTTCGCTCGACGCGGGCAAGCATGTGTATCAGGAAAAGACGATGGCCTTTTCCGTGGAGCATGCCAAGCGGATGCGCGAGGCGTATCAGCGGGCGGGGAAGCGGACGGTGCAGATTGGGCATCAGTCGCTGTCGTCCGGGTTGATGGAAGACGCGACCGGGCAATTGCGGCGGCTGCCGATGGGCAAGATCACGGCGATCGTCATGCAGATGTACCGGAATACGCCGCACGGCAAGCCGCAGTGGAGCCGTCCGGTGCTGCCGGACATGACGGCCGAGAACATTCTGTGGAAGAGCTTTCTGGGCGAGGCGCCGGCGCGCGAGTTCGACGCGCAGCGCTACGTGAACTGGCGGCTGTTCTGGGATTACTCGGGCGGCAATGTCTACGAGAACATGGGCCACCAGATTGCGTTCTGGTACAAGCCGTTGCAGCTTTCGATTCCGCGCAAGGTGACGATGACCGGCGGGCTGTACTTGTGGAAAGACGGGCGCGAGGTGCCGGACACGATGTCGGTGGCGATGGAACATCCCGAGGACGTGCTGGTGACCTGGACCAGCGGCTTCGGCAACGACAAGCTGGGCGCGGCGGAGTATGTGCTGGGGACCGATGGGACGATCCACAAGTCGCAGCAGTTGCGCTATACGCCGCAGAAGGTGAATCAGCCGAATGGCGTGGAGATCGCCGGCGAGACGCGGACGGCGCCGCAGGCCCATCTGCGGAATTTCTTCGACTGCGTGCGCAGCGGGGCGACGCCGAATTGTCCGTTCGAGATCGGGTACCGGACGTCGATTGCCTGCCGCATGGCCGTGGAGAGCTTCCGGCTGGATCGGCCGGTGCATTGGGACGCGGTGCGCGAAGAGATCGTCTAAGATGAGGGCTTGAAGCGCTTTTGGCTTTTGCTGGCGCTGGCGGTGTGGGTGGCACAAGCCGGCGAAAAGATCGCGGTGTATGAGAGCGATCATTTTGAACTGATCACGGATGGTCCGCGGGGGCGGGCGCAGCAAGTCTTAGGACAGTTCGAACGCGTACGCTCGTTTCTGGCCAAACTGCTGCCGCTGCAGGAGCCGTTGATGAAGCCGCGGGTGGTGCTGTTCAACGGGGAAAAAGACTTTCGCGAGGTGTCGCCGAATCAGGTGGCGGCCGCCTATTATGTGCCGATTCCGCACCGCGACATGATCGCGATCGGGCCGATGGGCGGCGACGAAATGCGGGTGGCGGTGCACGAGTATCTGCACCTGCTGGCGCGGCAGGCGGATCAGGATTTGCCGCTATGGCTGAACGAAGGGCTCGCGGAGTTGTACTCGACGATCCGGCCGGTGGGGACGGCGGTGCAGGTGGGGATGCCGGTGGGGGTGCACTTGCAGAAGCTGCGCGAGGGTTGGATGGACTTGGCGACGGTGGTGGGGGTGAACCACGAGTCAGCCGAATATAACCGGAAGGCGCATGCCGGGACGTTCTATGCGGCCAGTTGGGCGCTGACACACATGCTGCAACTGGGCGAGAGTTACAGCGGGCAGTTCGGGAAGATGGCGGCGGGGGTGTCGACGGGCAAGCCGGCGGACGAGGTTTTCCGTGAGGTGTACGGGAAGAGTCTGAAGCAGGTGGAAGACGATCTGCGGCGGTATGTCGAGCGGAAGGCGATGAGCACGCGGGTGTTCGATCAGCGGATGGACAAGAGCTACGACAAGATCGAGCCGCGGGCGGGGACCGCCTATGAGTGGGGGGTAGCGCGGGCGGATTTGCTGACGGCGGTGCGGAAGTGGGATGAGGCGAAGGCGCAACTGACGGAGCTGACTCGGGCGGAGCCGCAGCGTCCGGAGGCGTGGGAGAGCCTGGCGTTCGGGTGGTGGATCACGCGGAAGGATGAGCCGGCGGACGCGGCCGTGAAGGCGTATCAGACCGCGATGGAGCGGCAATCGGCCAACGCGAATTTGGCGTACCACTCGTATCTGATCACGCGCGACGCGAAACTCGCTGGCGCGGCGTTGCGGAAGCTGGTGGACGACTATCCGAACTATACGGATGGACGGATCCGGCTGGCGGAGCGGCTGATGAGCGAGGGCGTTTACGCGCAGGCGTATGCCGAAACGAAGCAGTTGAAGAAGATCAACCGGCGGCAGGCGAAGCGATACTTTCCGGTGGTGATCGAAGCGGCGTGGCGCTTGAACAAGGCGGAGGAATGCCGTGTGGCGGCGCTGCAGTTTCAGCAGTTGGCCGTGACCGAAGACGAGCAGAGGACGGCCGCGCAGTGGCTCGAATATGCGCGGCAGGACCCGCGGCAGGACTCCCGGCAGGCCGGACGGACCGCGGCGCGCGCGGGGACCAATGCCATCGGCCAGCCCCGGGAGCAGGACTTTCAGTTCGAGGACATGGCGACCGAGGTGGTGAAGGAAGGAAGCACGGTGCGGCTGGTGTCTTCGCGACTCTCGACCATCGAGGGCGTCCTGGTGAATCTCGAGTGCAAGGAGCCGCGGGCCGTGCTGACGGTAAAGACCGACGCGGGGCTGACGCGGTTGCTGATCGAGGATCCGACGGCGGTGAACCTCACCAATCAGGGCGAGGCGAAGATGGAACTGACCTGCGGCGCGCAGGACCGGCGGATCAAGGCCGGTTATTTTGCGCGGGAGAATGCGGCGGAGCAGACGTCGGGGGTGCTATCGACTTTGGAGTTTCTAAAGTAGTCACCCAGAACTGGCCGTCTTCGCAGCGGAAGGCGAGGGTTTCGCGCAACTGGGAGCCGCAGATGCGGAGGCCGTAGTTGCTGCCGTCGATCACGGTGGGCATGGAGAGGTGAATGCCCTGCTGGAGGGCGCACTTCAAATTGCCGCCGATCATGTTGGCGAGCTCGCCTAAGACGTCGCGCACGACATCGTCGACGGCGGGGGGCGTGTCCTGGCCGAGAAAGCGTCCGGTGAGCCGGCAGGCGAGCGAGCCATCGGCTTCGATGAGGACGGCGCCGTTCCACTCGCCGGTGAGGTGGACGGCGGCGGAGAGACGGTCGAGGCCGGGGGACCAGGGGAGTTCGAGGGGGCGGGCGGTGAGGCCCATCATGGCGGCCCAGATGGATTCGACGATCTGAGCAATTTCGCCGCGTTGGACGGCGAGGGACTGTTCGGTGAGCATGGGGTTCCTCCTTTAACGAGCGACGTAAGCGAGAGCGGTGCCGACGGGTTGGCGGTCGAACCATTGGTCGGCGCCAAAGGCCGTTTCGGCGCCGCCTAAGAGCAGCCAGCCGCCGCGAAAGAGCGTGCCGTGCAATTCGCGCAGGATGTTCTTTTTGGTTTCGGCGTCGAAGTAGATCATGACGTTGCGGCAGAAGACGAGGTCGAAGGGGCCGAGCGAGCGCATGCTGCGGCGCAGGTCGATGGTTTCGAAGCGGCACATCTGGCGGACGCGGTCACCGATGTGCCAGTCGACGCCGGAGCGGCGGAAGTGTTTGACGAGCATGGGCGTCGGCAGGCCGCGATTGACTTCGATCTGCTGGTAGACGCCGGCGCGGGCGCGCTCGACGACGGGGGCCGAATAGTCGGTGCCCAGGATTTGGACGTTCCAGTCTTCGAAGCCGTTTTCGAGCAGGAGCATGGCGAGGCTATAGGCTTCCTGGCCGGTGGAGGAGGCGGCGGACCAGAAGCGCAGCGAGCGGGTGTCGCAACGTTCTTTCCGGAGACGCGGGAGGAGGATGTTCTTAATGGCGTCGTAATGGGCCGGTTCGCGGAAGAAGTAAGTTTCGTTGGTGGTCATGGCCTCGACGACGCGGCGGCTCAAGTCGGCGGGACGGGTGGCTCGGACCAGGGCGCAGAGGTCGTTGACGGAACCGAGTCCCATTTCCTTGGCGATCGGTCCGAGGCGGCTTTCGAACAGGTAGTGCTTGTCCTGTTCGAGGACGATGCCGGATTCGGAATAGACGTGTTCCTGCAGGAAGCGATAATTTTCAGCGTGGATTTCGGTGGAGGTCGGCATCCGGATTCCTTCGGGCGCAAAAGTTTAGACAACTCAGTGATGGTTGACGAGGCGCAGGATCTCCGGCGCCACGGACTCCAGGGGCAAGGTGCGATCGGCGAGCCCGGCCTTGGCGACCGCGCCGGGCATGCCCCAGACGACGCTGGTGGCTTCATCCTGAACCAGGATGTGGGCCCCGAGCGCATGTAGCTTTCGCACGCCGGCGACGCCATCGATGCCCATGCCGGTGAGCACGACCGCGAGGACGGCTCCCCCGTAGACGGCGGCGACCGAGTCAAAGAGCGTGTCGACGGCCGGACGGCAGGAGTTGCGCGGCGGGTTCTGATCGAGATGGACGCGACGATCCTCGCCGACCGACAGATGATAGCCTCCGCGGGCGATGATGACTTGGCCGGGCTTCACCGCGTCGCCTTCCTTGGCTTCGGTGACCGGGAGGGGACAAGCGGTGTTGAGGCGCTCGGCCAGCAGACCCGTGAACAGGGGCGGCATGTGCTGGACGACGAGGACCGGCAGCGGGAAATCGGCCGGAAGGGCCGGAAGCACGGCCGCCAGGGCATTGGGGCCCCCGGTGGATCCGCCGATGGCGAGCACCCTCGGGCGGAGCTTCATCGGCGGGCGCGTCAAACCGGGATCCCAGCCAGGCGAAGCTTGTCGACCAGGATGTCCCGGCTGAAGGGCTTCATGACGTACTCGTTGGCGCCGGCTTCGAGCGCGGCGGCCATCTGTTCGACCTCGGTTTCGGTGGTCACCATGAGGACGACCAGATTGGCGAGCTCCGGATTGCCACGCAGGCGTTGGAGCAGTTCGAAGCCGTTCATCTCGGGCATGTTCCAGTCGGCGAGGACGAGGGAGACCGAGCGTTGCTCGGTCTCCATGACTTCGAGTGCCTCGCGGCCGTTGCCGGCTTCACGCACCTCGTAGCCCAAGTCCTTCATGGTCTTGGCGAGGATCATGCGCACGGCGCGGGAATCGTCGACGATCAGTGCTTTGGCCATCGAATGGTCCTTTCGGGGCTTAGAGGTTGAACTGGGAGATGACGGTCTGGAGTTGGGCCGCCATCTGACTCAGTTCCTGGGAGGCGCGGCGCGTGTCGTTGGCGCCTTGCGTCGTGTTCTTGGCCGCGACGGCGACGCCGCCGATGTTCTTGGCGATCTCCCCCACGCCCCGGGCCGCTTCGGTGACGCTGCGGCCGATTTCGTTGGTGGTGACCGTCTGCTCTTCGACGGCGGAGGCGATGCTGTTGGAGATGTCGTTGATCTGGTTAATGATGCTGCCGATCTCCTCAATCGCCTTCACGGCGCCTTTGGTATCGCTTTGGATCGCGTCGATCTTTTGGCCGATCTCTTCGGTGGCGCGGGCGGTTTGCTTGGCGAGTTCCTTGACTTCGTTCGCGACTACGGCGAAGCCCTTGCCGGCTTCTCCGGCGCGCGCGGCTTCGATGGTGGCGTTCAAGGCGAGCAGGTTGGTCTGTTGGGCGATCGAGGTGATCACCTTGATGACGTTCCCGATCTCGACGCTGGACTCGCCGAGCTTGCGCATGGTCTCGTTGGTGGTTTGGGCGACCTGGACGGCGTTCTTGGCGACGCGCGCCGATTCGTTGGCGTTCTTCGAAATCTCACGGATGGAGAACTGCATCTCTTCCGAGGCCGAGGCGACGGAGGTGACGTTGCTCGAGACCTGGTCACTGGCGGCGGAGACGACGCCGGCCTGGGTATCGGTTTCGCCGGCGCTCGAGGCCATCTGCTGGCTGACGGCCGAGAGTTCCTCGGAAGCCGCCGAGAGGGCTTGGGCGTTCTGGCTGAAATTGCGCATGCTGGCCTGCAGGTCGGCCGCCATGCGGTTGATGTCTTCCTTCAACTGGGCGTAGTCGCCCTGCTGCGCGTCGGTGACGCGGGCGGTGAGGTCGCGCGCGGCGATCCGGCCGAGCGTGTCCGAGGCGGCGCGGATGGGTTTGACGACCGCGTCCAGGGTCTGATTGACGCCGTCGACGATCTTGCGGAAGTCGCCCTGATGGCGGCTGGCATCGGCGCGGGTGGAGAGGTTGCCGACCAGGGCCGCCTTGACCAGGCCATCGACGTCGACGATGAGCGCCTGCAGATTGGTGCGCACCTGTTCGATCGTGTCGTTGATGAAGGCCTTCTTGCCGGGGAACTGTTCGAGCGGGGCCTGGAAGTTGCCTTTGCCGAATTCAGCAATGCAGGCCATGGCCTTTTTCTTCACGCTGATGTGGCCGGCGACCATGTCGTTGACGCCCTGGGCCATGATTCGGTAGTCCCCAGTGAACTTCTCGATCGGGATGGTGACGTCGATGTCGCCGTGGTTATGCTCGGCGGACATGTGCTTCATGTCGTTGATGAAGTTCTGGAGATTGGCGCGCAGCCGTTCGATGGTGTCGTTGATGAAGGCCTTCTTGCCGGGGAACTGTTCGAGCGTGGCGGCGAAGTTGCCCTGGCTGAATTCGGCGACGCAAGCCATCGCCTTTTTCTTCACGTTGATGTGGCCGGCGACCATTTCGTTGACGCCTTGAGCCATGACGCGATAGTCGCCCACAAAGCGCTCGGCGGGGATGACGACTTCGATGTCGCCGCGATTGTGCTCGTCGGACATGTGCTTCATTTCGGCGATGAAGGTCTGCACGTTCGAGCGGAGGCGTTCGATGGTCTCGTTGATAAAAGCCTTCTTGCCCGGGAGCTGTTCGAGCGGCGTGCTGAAGTTCCCCTGGCTAAAGTCGTTGACGATGGCCATGGCCTTTTTCTTGACGGCAATGTGGCTGGCGACCAGGTCGTTGATGCCCTGGGCGATGACGCGGTAATCGCCGGTGAACTGGTCGGCCGGAATGACGACGTCGATGTCCCCGCGGGCATGCTCATCGGCCATCACGCGAAGGGCGGCGAGCAGTCCGGCGAGCGTGTCGCCGCAGGTGTTCAAGCCCTGGCGCAGCGCTTCCAGATCGCCCGGGTAGCCGGCGATCAACTGCGGCGGGACTTCGCCCGCACTGAGGCGGCCCACATAGCCGGTGGTTTGGCGCAGAGGCCGCACCAGTTCGTCAATGAGACCGTTGAGGTCGGCGGTGACCGCCTGGGCGTCGGGGTCGACCGCCGCGGTCCGGAGGCGTTCCTCCAGGCGTCCTTCGCGGAGCGACGCGGCGACGCGCGCGATCTCCGATTGCAGAGTCGACAAGGGCTCCGGTGCGTCGAGTACGGCGGAGGCGGACGGCGCCGAGCGGCGGCTCTTGGTATGGGGGGTGGCCATGGTTGTCCCTTTCTGGTGATGGATTCGGTTAGCGGCTGGGCGGGGCGGCGAACTCGACGGCCCGCTCGGTATCGAGGACGAGCAGCAGCCGCCCTTTGAGCTTGTAGACCCCGGAAATCAACTGCCGCGCGGAGGGGTCAAGGTTGACGGGCGGCCGTTCGCAGGCGGAGGCGTCGACGTCGAGGACGTCGCCGATTTCGTCGACCAGGAGGCTGACGGCGCCGTCCTCGGTGCGGACGACCATGTTCATGGGCGTCTGCTGGTCGGCGCGAGGCGGCAGTCGCAGGCGCCCGCGCATGTCGATGGCGGTGACGATCTGGCCGCGCAGGTTGATCAGGCCTTCGATGACGTCGGGGGCTTGCGGCACCCGGGTCATCTGCTGGAAGCGCAGAACTTCCTGGACGCGGAGAACGTCGACGCCGAAGAACAGGTCGTCGACGAAGAAAGTGGCGTATTGATTGCCCAGGGCCATGGGTTACTCCCCTCCCACGCCGGCCAGGACGGCTTCGGCGAGCTGCGAGACGCCGCAGGCGCCCAAGTCCTCGGGGGCGACGCTATCGATGATTTCGTCGAGGTCGAGAAAGTCGGTGATGTGCTTGCCGACGACGGCCGAGGCGAGCAGACCGGCGCGGCGAGCCGGACGGCGGACTTCGATAACCTCTTCGGCGACATCGAGGATCTGGTCGACGATCAGGCCGACACCGGTCTCGCCGGTCTTGATGACGATGACCTGGAGCGGGTCGCTCAGCGGGGGCGCGGGCAGGCCGGGATTGAGGATTTCGTGCAACGAGACCAATGGCAGAATGCGGTTGCGGTACTGCACGACGCGACAACCGCCGGCGCGCTCGACGACTTGCGGCGAGATCTCCTCCAGGCGCGCGACGCGGGCGAGCGGAACGGCCAGCCGTTCGAAGCTGCCGGCGCTGAACAGGAGCAGGGGCTCGCGCTCCACCGTCTCGACACTCTTGGTTTCGACGGCGCCGCGGGTCTGTTCGCGCAGTTCGGCGAGAACGCCCGAGCGCTGGCCGATGCCGAGCACATCCAGAATCAGGGCGACGCGGCCATCGCCCATGATGGTGGCGCCCGCATAGATCGCGAGGCCTTTCAGTTGTTTGCCGAGCGGCTTGACGACGATTTCCTGCGTGTCGTTGATGCCGTCGACGACGAGGCCGAATTGACGGTCTTCGGCTTGGAGCACGACGATGCTCACGGCTTCCGACGGCGCCGTACGCTGGAGGCCCAGTACCTCGTTCAGGTAAGCGATGGGCAGCAGGCGTCCGCGGCGGCGGTAGACGGGCGTGCCGTGAACATGCTCGATCTGCTTCTCCGGAGCGTCGCCTTCGAGACGGATCAGTTCGAGGAGGCTGACTTGCGGGATGACGAAGCATTCGCCGCCGCTCGAGATGACCAGGCCGGGAATGATGGCGAGCGTGAGCGGAATCTTGAGGCGGACGGTGGCGCCTTCGCCGGGGCGGCTGAAGACGTCGGCGACGCCGCCAATGCGTTCGATGTTCGACTTGACGACATCCATGCCCACACCGCGGCCGGAGAGATTCGTGATCTGGGCGGCAGTGGAGAAACCGGGGCGGAAGATCAGGTTGAGGGCTTCGCGGTCCGAGAGCTTCTCGACCTGATCGGGCCGGAGCAGGCCTTTTTCAGCGGCTTTCTGCCGGACGCGTTCGAGGTTGATGCCCGCGCCATCGTCGGAGATCTCGATGATGACTTGCCCGCCTTCGTGATAGGCGCGCAGCGTGAGGCGGCCTTGGGGAGCTTTGCCGCGGGCGACGCGGGTTTCGGGAGCTTCGATGCCATGGTCGCAGGCGTTGCGGACCAAGTGCACGAGCGGGTCCTTGATGGCTTCGATGATGGTGCGGTCGAGTTCGGTGCCCGCGCCTTCCATCTCGAGCCGGATCTGCTTGCCGAGCAGCAGGGCCATGTCACGCACCACGCGGGGCAGCTTGTTCCAGACCGTGCCGATGGGCTGCATGCGCGTCTTCATGACGCCTTCCTGCAGTTCGGTGGTGATGAGGTTCAAACGCTGCGAGGTGGCGTTGAGCGCGGCGTCGTCGCGATCGGAGTTGAACTGCAGAATCTGGTTACGGGTGAGGACGAGTTCGCCGACCAGGTCCATGAGCTTGTCGAGCAGGCCGACATCGACGCGGACGTTCGCTTCGGCGACGGTGGAGGACTTGGCGGTCTCTTCCTCGGCGGCCTTCTCGAGGGGTAACTCGGCGGGGACCGGAGAGATGGCTTCGAGCGGCAGGGGGCCGTTTTGCCCGTCTGCCGCTCCGCCGCCGAGGGGGCCCTGGGTGGCCTGCTTGAGCCGTTCGATGAGGCTTTCGAAGCCGTCGGCGCCCTCTTCGCCGGTGGCTTCGAGCGACGCGAGCACCTTGCGGGTGGCGTCGACCGTTTCCAGGATCAAAGACACCAGCGCCGGGGAGAGGTCGCGTTTCCCGTCGCGCAACTGACTGAGCAGGTTCTCTGCCTGATGGGTGACCTGCTCGAGGATCGAGAAGGAGAGAAAGCCGCAGGTGCCTTTGATCGTGTGAATGGTGCGAAAGATGCTGGCTAGCAGAGCCGCATCTTTCGGGTGCTTTTCAAGCTCCACAAGTTCACGATCGAGGCGGGAAAGGTTCTCGTGACTTTCCACCAGGAACTCGCGAACTACGTCCTGATCATGCATGGATGACTCCCGACCAGTAATTTCACTGGAACTGAAATTCAGCTCCAACTAAGACACTCATCGGCCATTTTTTGCGGTCTTCACATAGACCGCCTGCATGTTTCAGGGGTAGAGGAAAAACTAGCCAACAGCCTCCATAAGTGATTGATTAAGTTGGGTTTGAGTGTTGCTGGGCAGCAGCATGGTCTGCACGACAAACTCTTCTCCGAGGCAGGTAAAGGGCACCACCGTCCATTGGTTGTTTCTTAAACTGCGGGTGCTGAATTCTCCTCCGTGAACGACGGTGGGGATACTGAGATCCATCGGACCGACGACGGCTTCGACGTTGGTCTTAATGTTGCCGACGATCATGTTAGCCACTTCGCCCATCGCGTCGAGAACGTCGTCGTTGACGGAGGTGTATTCCATGCCGAGCATGGCGCTGGCAAAGACGCAGGCGAGGCGTTCGGAGCAATCGATGCTGCCGGTGCCGACGAAAGCGCCGGCCATGCCGACCAGCGCTGCCATGCCGTGGCTGGGGCCGACCACACCTTGTTTGAGGCGCGGCTCACCGGGCGTAATTTCGAGGCCCAACATCGTCGAAAAGACGCTTTCGGTGGATTCGAGAATGTAGCGGATAATCTCTTGGTTTTCCATGTCGGTGGCCGCCCGGGGCTAGATGAGCCCGGTGAGCTTCTCCTTGATTTGGTCCGGGGTGAAGGGCTTGCGGATATAGCCGGCCGCCCCGAGCGTGACGGCTTCCATGACCTTGGCTTGAGAGCCTTCGGTGGTAATCATGACGACCGGCACGTCGCGGCATTCCGGATCGGCCTTGACCTGGCCGAGGAACTGCAGCCCGTCCATTTTGGGCATGTTGATGTCGCTGAGGATGAGCCCGACCTTGTTGGCTTTCAAGGTCTCCAGCGCTTCGACGCCGTCGCCGGCCTCCAGCATTTTTCCGAACGTGACGTCGGTTTGCAGCAGAACCAGCTGCAGAATCTTTCTGATCGCCGCGGAATCGTCGACGATCAATACATCAAGGGGCATGGCTTCTCCTTATGTTTTGGCTTATCGGACGGGCGGGGGCATTGTTGAGGGAAATCCATGAAACAGGGCGGTTTGGGCTACGCTAGGGCGTGGGAACGCTCCTGTTGCTGACACACCTGATGACGCTGGAAGTGGCGGGCCGGCTGGCCGATCTTCCCCTGCGCTGCATTGCGCAGGAGTATCCGAACAAGACGGCGCATACGATTGAAGGCGAAACGGATGCGAAGCTGACGCCGCGCCAGTTGCATCCGGCGTTTTACGGCTGTTTCGACTGGCATTCGAGCGTGCACGGGCACTGGATGCTGGTGCGGTTGCTGAAGACGACGCCGGGCCTGGAGCGCGAAGCCGAGATCCGGCGGACGCTGGCGGCGAGCTTTACGCCCGCGGCGATGGCGGGCGAGGTGGCGTACTTCGAGAAGTACAAGCTCGCGAGCACGTTCGAGCGGACGTATGGGTGGGCGTGGCTGCTGAAGCTCGACGAAGAACTGCGCACCTGGGAGGACGCGGACGGGCGGCGGTGGGCGCAGGCGCTGCGGCCGTTGACCGAGGTGATTGTGCAACGGTGGATGGCGTATCTGCCCAAACAAACCTATCCGAATCGGACGGGGGTGCATCCGAATACGGCGTTTGGTTTGGTTTTTGCGCTGGACTGGGCGCGGGCGGCGAAGCACGAGTCGTTTGCGGGGCAGATTGTGGCGCGCAGCCGCGATTACTACGAGCGAACGACGGCGATCGCGGCGGTGCAGGAGCCGGATGGGACGGACTTTCTGTCGCCGAGCCTGGAAGTGGCGGACCTGATGCGGCGCGTGATGCCGGCGCGGGAGTTTGGGGCCTGGTTTGGGCGGTATTACACGGAGGAGGGTCTGGCGCGGGTGATGCAGGCGCCGGAGGTTTCCGATCGCAGCGACTACCAGATCGTGCATCTGGACGGGTTGTCGCTGAGCCGGGCGTGGTGTTTGGCGGGGATTGCGAGCGTGCTGCCGGAATCGGCGCGGAAGATGAAGATGCAGGCGGCAGCGAAGCGTCTGCTCGACGGCGCGCTGCCGCATGTGACGGGCAATTACGGGGGCGAGCACTGGCTGGCGTCGTTTGCGGTGTACGCGCTCAGCCAGGGGACGCGGTAGCTATTTGCGCATGCTGCGGTCGGAAGACGGCGGTACGACACCCTTCAGGCGCAGGTGCACGGCCATCTGGGCGTACTCGTGTTCGAGGTGGATGGTGTTGCCGTAGAGGGTGCCGAGGCGCGAGCGCTGGCCGCCGCGGCCTTCGATCATCTCGGTGGCTTTGGCGTCGGTGAGCGAGCCGTAGGCGGTGTCGCATTCGGCCATGGCGGTTTTGAAGGCTTCGACGAGTTCGGCCTTGGTGGACTTGGAAGCGGCGCCGAGTTGTTTGCGGGCGCCGTTGTAGGCGGAACAGACGCCCATGGCGGAGTCCGCGGTGTGGGCGACGAGGACTTTGAAGCTTTGGCTTTCGGGGGTGGGCTGGAAGCCGTAGTTGGCTTCGTCCATTTTTTCGACTGCGGCGATCAGGTTGCCTTTGGTGCGGTTCCAGGCTTGTTTGGCCTCGGTGCTCAGGACGTCCTGGGCGGCGAGGGAGGCGGCGGCGAGGGCCGCGAGGGTCATGAGATTCTTCACTTGAGCGTACTCCTTGGTGGGCATCAGTCTACTGCAGTGGCCAGCCGGCGGCAACCACCGGAGCGAGGTGAATCATGGACGGGCGGATTCCGGCCGATAAAGGTTGCGGGAGGACGCCATGTTGGAACAGGAAGAGTATATTCCGCATGAGATCTGTGCGCGGTGTGGGCTGATTCTCGCGCAAGATCAGTGCGTCTGTGGGTGGCGGCGGCCGCGGCCGACGCCGTTGAAACGGTCGCGGGACTGGATCTGGCGGGCGCTCGCCGTGATGACGGTGGGCGGCGTGCTGTGGGGCTTGAGCGCTTTGGTTCGCTAGTCCTGCTTGTGATCGATGGTTACAAAGCAGCTTTCGAAGGCGTGGTCGAGCACTTCGGCGGTGAGCTCAAACGGCAGGCGTTCAAAGCGGATGAAGTCGATCGCATGGCTGAGGAGGTCGCGCGGATGGCAGCGGCGCATCTTTTTGCCGGTGCGGCGATAGCGCAGTTCCAGGAACTCTTCGAGGAGTTCTTCTTCGAACGGCAACTGTTGCGAGGCGCAGAAGCGGCGGAAGATCTCTTTGAATTCTTCTTCGGCCGGGCTCTTCATCATCATCTTGTACTGGATCCGGCGGAGGAAGGCTTCGTCGCCTAACTGGTCCGGATTGAGGTTGGTGGAGAAGATGAGGAAGCACTCGAAAGGAATGGCCACTTTGCCGCCGGTTTCAAACGAGAGGTAATCGTGCTTGCGTTCCATGGGCACGATCCAGCGGTTCAAGACTTCGGCGGGTGAGACCTTTTGGCGCCCGAAGTCGTCGATTAGATAGATGCCGTTGTTGGCCTTCACCTGGAAGGGCGCGTCGTAGATCTTCGAGCCCTGGTTGAAGCTGAGGTCGAGCATGGCGAGGTTGAGTTCGCCGCCGGTCATGATGAAGGGTCGCGCGGCGTGGAACCAGCGCGGGTCGTAGGCGAGTTCGTCGTTGACGGCCATCAGGACGGAGTCTTCTTCCGTTTTGTGGGCGTGGAGAGGCTTGTGATAGAGCGGGTCGTAGACCTGGATGATCTGGCCCTGAGCTTCGATGGCAAAGGGGATGTAGATCGGTTCGCGGCTGATTTTGAACAGGGCTTCGGCCAGGAACGTCTTGCCGTTGCCGGGCTGTCCATAGATGAGGAAGCTTTTGCCGGCGTTTACGGCGGGGCCGAGCTGGGAAATGATGTCCTTGGTGAGGACGAGGCCCTTCAGGGCTTCCATCAGGTTCTCTTTGGTGAGCCAGCTATCGCGCAAGCGCTGTTTGTAGACTTGGGCGGTGTATTGTTCGATCGGCACCGGGGCGGGGCCGGCGTACTGATTCTGGAGCAGGTGGTCGCGGGCGAGGACGCGGCCGGCTTCCGCGAGGTGGAAGGTGCCGGAGACGCTGCCCATGCCGAGCGACTTTTTGACGGCGATAAGCTGGAGGCGCTTGAGGTTGTCGAGGATCGGCTCGATGAGGCTGAACTTGAGGGCGATCGCGCCAGCCAGTTGCCGGCCGGTGATCTCGCCGCGGAAGTAAAGGATCTTGAGGATCAGCGACTCGATGAAGGTGTCTTTGAGGCCAGTGGCTTCGAGCGACTCGGGAACGGGAGGCGCGATGACCGGGACGGACTCTTCTTTTTCCTTTTCCTTGCCGGCGGGCGGGGTGCCGGAGGCGCCGAGGCTCAGATTGCGGATGTTGGAAAGCCAGTTGGCGCCGCCTGCTTCGGGAGCGGCGGCAGCGGGCTTGGGCTCGGCTGGTTTAGGGTCGGTCGCCTTGGTCTCGGCGGGTTTGGCTTCTGGAGCTTTGGCCGTGGGGAGGGGCTGCCGCGCCGCTACCGGGGGTGCCGGAGCCGGACGGGGGGCGGGGGGTGTTGGATTGGGCTGGCTGGCGGCGGGAGCGGTGGGACGAGGAGCGGTGGGAGCTGGGGTGCCCGAACCGGCAGCCGGGGGCGCCGGTGCGCGAGGGGGAACACTGATGGTCGGCAGGGGACCCTTGGGCGGCTTCTTGTCGCCGAGAGCGCTGATCGGGCCAGGAGTCGGGCCGGGCTTGGAGATAGTATCGCTCATCCTCAAGAGAGATATCGGCGGTTGCCACGCAAGTTTAGAGAGTGGACAGGGCGATTTCGCAGTACTAAGAGCATTATTCTAGGGGTGGGGACCGTCGCCAACACATGAGCAGCCCGGTTTGGTCAATTTGGAACGAGATTCGCCCGCGGCCGAGCGAGCGATTGTGGCAATCGTGCCGTCAGAGTGGCCGCTATCTGATGGAGACGGAGGTGCACGTCTACGGGTTTTCGATTGCGGCGAACGTGCTGCTGTCGTTTATGCCGTTTCTGGTGGTGATGGCGTCGCTGTGCCGGCATGTGTTCGGGTTGCCGGCGGCCGAGCAGGCCTTATATTTCGCGGTGCGCGACATCTTCCCGGACGATGTCGGCAAGGCGATCAGTTTTCGCGTGCAGCAGTTATTGCAGATTCGGGGCCCGCTGCAACTGACCTCGATGTTCCTGCTCTTTTTTACGGCGAACGGGATTTTTGAGCCCTTAGAGGTGGCATTAAACCGGGCATTCAATATCCGCACGAATCGGAGTTACTTTCGCAATCAATTGATCAGCTTAGGGTTGATCTTCGCGTGCGGCAGCCTGGTGATGATTTCGACGATCTTTACCGGCATGAATGTGAACCTGATTTCGCGCTTTCTGCCGGCGAATTCGTTTTTGCTGGCGTGGGGCTCGGTGCTGTTCTTTAAGTTGGCGGCGGTGCCGGCGTTGATTCTGTGCCTGTTTCTGATTTACTGGCTGCTGCCGAATGGGCCGGTGCCGATTCGGCGGATTATCCCGACGGCGATTCTGGTGGGGTTGCTGATTGAGTTTCTGAAGTACGTCAACCTTTTGGTGTGGCCGTATCTACGGGAGAAGCTGTTGAGCGAGTACAGCGCGTTCTATATGTCGGTGTCGATTGTGCTGTTCAGTTTCGTGGGATCGATGGTGGTACTGGGAGGGGCGGAATGGGCGGCGCGGGGTGCCCATCCCCCAAAGAATGCATTAGACTATTCACTTGGCCAAGTAGCAGGAGACAAACATGCCGAATAAGCAAACGCCCGAAATCACGCGGCGCGAGGCCGTGAAGACGACCGCCGCCGGTGCGACGGTGGCCGCCGGACTGATCACTGGCGCGCCCTGGATTCAGAAGGTGAAAGGCGCCAACGATAAGCTGAACTACGGCTTTATCGGGACGGGCAGCCGCGGCCAGTATCTGCTGAAGCACTTGAAGGGCATCGATAACGGCTATTGCACGGCCGTGTGCGATGTTTACCAGCCGAATTTGGATAAGGGCGCCGAGACGATCGGCACCAACCCGAAGAAGTTCAAAGACTATCGCGAGATGCTGTCGGCGTCGAATGTCGATGCGGTGCTGATTGCGACGCCTTTATACATGCACTTTCCGGTGACCAAGGCAGCGCTTGAAGCGGGCAAGCATGTGTTCTGCGAGAAGTCGCTGGTGTTCAAGGGCGAGGAAGTGCATCTGCTGCGTGCGCTGGCCAATGAACGGCCGAAGCAGACGCTGCAGACGGGTTTGCAGCGGCGCTATTCGAAGTTCTATCAGACGGCGAAGCAGATGATCGATAAGGGCATGATCGGTCAGGTGACGCACATCCGCGGCCAGTGGCATCGCAACACGTTTGCCAAGGATCCGTGGAACAAGCCGGTGCCTCCGGGCCGGACGGACAAAGAACAGAACTGGCGCAAGTATCGCGAGTTTTCGGGCGGTTTGACGGCGGAGCTGGCTTCGCATCAGATCGACGTGGCGGACTGGATGTTCGGGTCGGCTCCGGAGTATGTGGTGGGCGTGGGCGGCACGGACTACATCAAGGACGGCCGCGACATCTTTGACAACATCCAACTGATCTATCGCTATCCGAAGGGCCAGAAACTGATCTACACGTCGATGACGACGAATCGTCATCTGCCGCTGTTTGACGGCAGCCGGACGGAGTTCGGCGAAGTGATCATGGGTACGCAGGGCACGATCCACATCACGGTGGGCACCGACGATGAGCCGGCGCTGGGGATGTGGTTCAAAGAGCCGCCGCTGCCTTCGGCCGCGCCCGCGGGCAAGAATGCGCCGCCGGCCGCGGTGGGCGCGTCGCTGGTGAGCACGGGCAAAGGTGGCAAAGGTTTGCCGATTCTGCTCGATCAGCACAAGGTGCAGGCTTCGGACTCGTTCATCCAGAGCGAATTGAAGTTCGCCAAGATGTGGCTCTACGGCAAGGGTGTGATGGTGCCGGAAGAGGACAAGAATCCGGTGGACGTGGAGCTGGAGAGCTTCTTTGACTGCTGCAAGACGGGCAAGCGTCCGCTGGCGGATCTCGAAGTGGGTCTGCATGACTCGACGGCGGTGATTTTGTCGAATCAGGCGATGTACGACGAACGCAAGGTGTACTTCAACGAGATCGATAAGTACAAGCCCACGGGTACGGCCGCGCAGAAGAAGGGTTAACCGGACGTGGAGGTCGCGACCTTAGGGGGCGGCTGTTTCTGGTGCCTGGAGGCGGTTTTTGACCGGGTGAAGGGCGTCGAGTCAGTGGAATCCGGGTACATGGGCGGGTCGGTGGACAAGCCGACGTATCGCGAGGTGTGTGCGGGGACGACCGGGCATGCCGAAGTGGTGCAAGTGACGTTCGATCCGGCGGTGATCACGTATCGTGAGCTGCTCGAAGTCTTCTTTTCGATCCATGATCCGACGACGCCGAACCGGCAAGGGAACGACGTCGGCACGCAGTATCGCAGCGCGATCTATACGCACTCGCCGGAACAGGATGCGACGGCGCGCGCGACGGTAGCGCAGCTCGAGCCGAGCTTCGGGGCGCCGATCGTGACTGAGATCACGCCGGCGGAAACCTTCTACATCGCCGAAGACTATCATCAGGAGTACTTCGCCAACAACGGTGGGGCGCCCTACTGTCAGTTCGTGGTGGCGCCGAAGGTGCAGAAGTTCATGAAGTACTTTTCGGCGAAGGCCAAGTAGCTACTTCGTGAAGGGCACGAGCGCGCGCAGGCGCGCATCGCGCAGATACAAACCAGCCCACGCCAGCATGCCGATGACCACCGGCGCGATGAAATTGTCGTGCACGCGAACGTGCGTGGCCGTGGCGCCGCCGAGGTAGCCGGTCACCAGAATCGCGCCGAGGAAAGCCGTGCGGGGAATGGCATACACCACCATGCAGAGGAGCTCAACGATGCCGAGAAGCACGAGGGTGTCGGCGGGGTAACCGAAGATGCCGGTGAATTGCTTGACGACTTCGGGCGGGGCGGTGAGTTTAGTGAAGGCACTGAGAGTGAGCATCAGGATGGGGATGGCGCTCAGGCCCCAGTTGCGGAGGAGGTTCTTCATGGTTCTCTTTCGTAACTAGAAATAAATTCAGAACTGAGTATATTATTGGAACTGCCGATGCCGAGACGCAAGAGGGCACATTCATGACACCTAGCCACAAGGGAGATACTTCGCACGCGTGTAGTGTTTATCGCGAGGTGTTGGATTTGGTGGGGGATCGATGGACGGTGTACGTGGTGGGGATCTTAGGCAACGGGCCCTTGCGTTTCAATGAGTTGAAGCGAGCGGTGGACGGGATCTCGCAGCGGATGCTGACCTTGACGCTGAGGACATTGGAGCGGGACGGGTTGGTGAGCCGGACGGTGACGCCATCGGTGCCGCCGCGAGTGGACTATGAGTTGACGGAAATGGGGAGGACGTTGCTGGAACCGGTGGGTGAATTGCTGAAGTGGGGGGCGGAAAGCAGGCCAACGGTGGAGCAGGCACGGAGGGAGTTTGACCGGCGGAATCTCCCTAACGCCGATCAAGAATCTCGACAAGGGTGATGAAGTATGTTACATAACATTCATGCCCCGTCGCGCTACTCCCATCGTTTTGCTAGTTCTTTCACTGGGCACCCTGTACGCTCAAAACGCATCCCTCGCCGGCCGGGTGACGGATTCGTCGGGCGCGGTGGTGCCGGAAACCAAGGTCTCAGTTCGTAACCCCGCCTCGGGCGCCGTCTTCTCGACGGAGACGAGTGCCGAAGGCAACTACTCGCTGCCGGCGATTCCGCCGGGGGCTTATGAAATCGAGTTTTCGAAAAGCGGTTTTGTGACCGTGAAGCAGACCGGCCTGGAATTGGCTGTGCAACAGGCTGCGCGTTTGGACGTGGTTTTGAAGGTCGGGACCGTGGCTGAGACGGTAGAAGTGTCGGCCCAGGCGCTGATTCTCGAAAGTGAGAACGCGACGCTCGGTCAGGTGGTGAGCAACAAGCAGGTGACGGAGTTGCCGCTGTTGGGCCGCAACACTTACGCGCTGGCGATGCTGGTGCCGGGCGTGCGGCCGAGTTCGGGTGTGAACAATGTGGTGATCGACCAGATTTCGACGGTGTCGTATTCGATCAACGGTATGCGGTCGAACGCGAATGAGTTTTTGCTGGACGGCGCGCCGAATACGGCGGCGGCGCAGAATCAGCCGGTGATCAACGCGAACCCGGATATGGTGCAGGAGTTCAAGGTTGAAACCAACAACTTTAGCGCCGAGTACGGACGGGCGGCGGGTGGCGTGTTCAACGTGGTGACCAAGGGTGGGACGAACGCGCCGCACTTTACGGCGTATGAGTTTTTCCGTAACGACAAGCTGAATGCGAACGACTGGTTTGCAAATCGCAGCGGCACGGCGCGGGCGCCTTTCCGCTTTAACCAGTTCGGCGGGACGTTCGGCGGGCCGGTGGTGATTCCGAAGGTTTATAACGGCAAGAACAAGACGTTCTTCTTCGCGAACACGGAGATCGTGAAGTTCGTGCAGGGCATCACGTTCACCGGGACGCTGCCGGATCCGCGGATGCTGACGGGCGACTTCAGCCAGGCGCGGTTGTCGGATGGCCGGGCGGTAACGATTTACGATCCGTCGACGACGTCGGGGACGAACTTTACGCGCACGCCGTTTCCGGGCAACGTGATTCCGTCGAACCGGATCGATCCGGTGGCGCGCAACGTGATGAAGTTTCTGCCGCCGCCGAATCTGGCGAACGTGACGGCGCTGGGCGTGGTGAACTATACGCGCACCGACGGCAGCCGCGTGGACAAGACTTCGTACAGCTTCCGCGGCGATCACAACTTCTCGGACAAGAATCGTTTCTTTGCGCGGTATTCGTACGACGATACGCCGTTCAATCGGGCGCCGGTGTATGGCGAGCAGTATAAGAACATTGCGCCGACGGCGGGGCCGCAGGTATTTACGCGGTGGAACACGGTGGCAGAAGACACGCACGTGTTCACGCCGACGCTGCTGGCGACGCTGCGCTATTCGGCGACGCGGCTGATCAACAACCGGCGGCCGTATTCGGACAACTTCGACATCACGTCGTTGGGTTTGCCGGCTTATATGCGGCAGGGCATGGTGGATCCGCTGTCGTTCCCGGCGATCACGATCACGGGTTACAGTGTGGCGGGTTCGGTGCCGAACACGATTGTGGGCGGCCTGATCGGCGCGACGGACCTGATCTCGTTCGGCAATACGACGCAGGCGGTGCAGGGGACGGTGACGAAGTCGTTCTCGTCGCACACGCTGAAGTTCGGTGGCGAGTATCGGGTGATTGCGTTCAACAATCTGCAGACGGGCGACCAGGCGACGACGTTCGGGTTCGCGCCGCAGTGGACGCAGGGTCCGAACGCGAACACGTCGAGCGCGGTGGCCGGCTTGGGCCTGGCCACGTTCCTGCTGGGCATTCCGTCGGGCCAGGTGAATCCGGCGCCGGCGCTGGCGTTGACCAGCAAGTATTCGGGCTTCTTCATCGCCGATACGTGGCGGGCAACGTCGAAGCTGACGGTGAACTGGGGCTTGCGCTGGGAGTATGAAACGCCGCTGACGGACCGTTTCAACCAACTGACGAACTTCGACTTTACGGCGCCTTCGCCGATCAAGGGCGGCGGGTACAATCCGGTGGGCGGGTTGACGTTTGTGGGCGTGGGCGGCTTATCGCGCGGCAACGTTAATCGCGACACGAACAACTGGGCGCCGCGTTTGGGTTTGGCGTATCGCTTGAACAGCAAGACGGTGGTGCGGACGGGCGCGGGCTTGTTCTACGCGACGCGGACGGGCATTGGCGGCGGCGCGGGTCCGTTCGGGACGAGCGGCTTCCAGACGTCGACGACGGTGCTGACGAGCCAGGATGGCGTGAATCCGATTGTGAAGTGGAGCGACCCGTATCCGAACGGCTTCAACCGGCCTTCGGGGTCGTCGTTGGGTTTGGCGACGCTGGCGGGACAGGGGATCGGCTTCACGGATCGCAGCAATGTGACGCCGGGCTCGGCCCAGTGGAACTTGAGTGTGCAGCGCGAACTGCTGGGCAAGTTCGTGCTGGAAGTGGGTTATGCGGGCAGCCGCGGCTATCACCTGTCGGAGAACCGGAACTGGAATCAGCTTTCACCGGAGTATCTGAGCCAGGGGAATGCGTTGCGGACGCTGGTGCCGAATCCGTTCCTGGGCCAGATTGCGGTGGGCACGCTGGCGCAGCCGACGGTGACGCGGGCGCAGTTGCTGCGGCCGTACCCGCAGTTTGACGGGGTGACGTCGCAGCAGAGCAGCTGGGCGGCATCGTCGTATCACGCGCTGCTCACGAAGATCGAGAAGCGGTACGCGAGCGGGTTGAGCATTCTGTTCTCGCATACGTGGTCCAAGCAGATGGATTACGGCGCGGGTCCGTTTGCCGGGGAGACCGTGGGTGCCTCGAGCATTCAGGACAACTACAACCTGCTGGCGGAATGGAGCCCGTCGACGTTGGACCAGACGCATCGGTTTATCGCGAACGCGGTGTATGAGCTGCCGTTCTATAAGACGAAGTCCGGTGTGGCGGGCCGCGTGTTGGGCGGTTGGCAACTGGGCGGAATCTGGAGCGCGTTTACGGGCGGTCCGCTGGGGATCACGGCAGCGACGAACAATACGTTCTCGCAGGGCGGTGGTCAGCGGCCGAATTGGACGGGCGTGAGCGCGAAGCTGGACAATCCGACGCCGGCGCGTTGGTTCGACACGACGCAGTTCTCTAATCCGGCGGCTTACACGTTCGGCAATACGGCGCGGACGTTGGGTGGTCTGCGGAGCGATGGTACGGCGCAGATCGACGCGACGTTGACGAAGAACACGCGGATCCTGGAAAAGCTGAATCTGCAGTTCCGGGCGGAGGTGTTCAACCTGACCAACAGTGCCCGCTTCTCCCCGCCGAATCAGGTGTTCGGCAATGCGCAGTTCGGCATTGTGGCGGCGCAGAACAATCTGCCGCGGATCGTGCAGTTCGGGTTGAAGCTGGTTTACTAAGGGACTGGTGAACCGCGAGGAAGGGCGAGCCGAGAGGCTCGCCCTTTTTGTTTAGATGGCGCGTTTGCGGATGGAGACGCCGCCGTTCCGGGTGACGACGCGGATGGGAGCGCCGCCGGAGCCGATGTTGAACTCAAGGTTCTGGCTGCGGTGGAGGTCGCCGGAGAGGGTGACGGGGAATTCGGTACGGAGGCCGCCGTTGACGGTGCTGGCGAGGATCCTGGCGGAGTAGTTCATGGGGAGTTGGAGATTGACGCCGCCGTTGGTGGTTTGGGCGTCCAGGCCGACGCCGTGCCAGCGGTCACCGGCCATGACGACGTTGACGCCTCCGTTCTTGGTTTCGCCGCGGACGTTGCCGCCCAAGCGGGCGAGATTCACGCCGCCGTTGACGGTGGCGTAGGTGATGTCACCTTCGACGTCTTCAAGGTGGATGCCGCCGTTGGTGGTGGTGGCGCGGAGGTCGATGTGGTGGGGGACGAAGACTTCGTAGCTGACGCTCCAGCCGCGGTTGTTGGCGGGGTGATGGTCCGGGCCGGTAGCGGTGACGCGGCCGGCGCCGGCTTGAAGGTTGACTTGCCCGGCGAGGGTTTTCGCTTCACTCGCGGTGGGGGCGTGGGCGTCAATGCGGGCGCGGACGAGGATCTCCTGGCGATTCCAGCCACGAACGGCGACGCCACCGTTGGGAGCGGCGAGCACCTCAAGACGCTGGGTGGCGGGTAAGCGGGACTCCCGGATTTCGCACGAGTGTTCCGACCCGCGGCTGCGGTTCAAGGACTCGCAGCGGAGGGTGACCTCAGTGTTTTCCTGAAACTGTCCGAAAGCGGGAATTGCCATGACCAAAACTGGGACAGCAAAAAGCGCCGTGCTAGGGGTAAGCTTCATGGGTACACTCCTTATGTGGCTCAATAGACGAGACCTGGCCGTGGAAGGTTAGGCTCGTGGGGCCGAGAAGCTGCAATTTTCATGCCGTTGCATTGCGATTTTTTGATTATTGGCGCCGGAGTCGCGGGACTGCGCGCAGCCATCGAGTTAGCGCCGTTGGGTAAGGTGCTGGTGCTGACGAAGGATTCGTTGAAGGAATCGTCGTCGGAGTACGCGCAGGGCGGCATTGCGGCCGCGCTGGCGGCGGACGACCAGACGGAACTGCACGAGCAGGACACGATTGCGGCCGGCGACGGACTTTGCGACGTGGCCGCGGTGCGGACGCTGGTGACCGAAGGTCCGGCGGCGATCGAAGAATTGATTGCGTGGGGCGCGGGATTCGACCGTGACGGGGCGGACTTGTTGTTTGCCCGCGAGGGCGCGCACTCGCGCAGCCGGATTCTGCATGCGCAGGGTGATTCGACGGGAAGAGAACTGGCGCGGACGTTGTACTGGAAGGCGGCGACGTTCCCGAATGTGGAGTTCCGCCGGTTTGCGGCGATGACGGATCTGCTGGTGGACGACAACGGGGCGGTGGCCGGGGCGGTGGTGTTTGACCAGCGCGGGCAGGAGTCGATTCCGGTGTACGCGCGGGGCGTGCTGCTGGCGACCGGAGGTTTGGGGCGCGTGTTTTCGGACACGACGAATCCGGATGTGGCGACGGGCGATGGCGTGGCGACGGCGTTTCGGGCCGGGGCGGACATCTCGGATCTCGAGTTTGTGCAGTTTCACCCGACGGCGTTGAGCTTGCCGGGCGCGCCGCGCTTTCTGCTGTCGGAAGCGTTGCGGGGCGATGGCGCGATCCTGCGGAATTCGAAGGGCGAGCAGTTCATGCAGCGGTATCATCCGCTGGGCGATCTGGCGCCGCGCGATGTGGTGGCGCGGGCGATCGTGATGGAGATGCGCACGACGGGCGGGCAGGTGTTTCTCGATCTGACGCATTTGGGCGCGGATCACGTACGGGTGCGCTTTCCGCGCATCTACGAGACGTGTTTGCTGTTCGGCATTGATCTGGGACGGCAACAGGCGCCGGTGCATCCGGCGGCGCATTACGCGATGGGCGGCGTGCTGACGGACTTGAACGGCCAGACGTCAGTGGAGCGGTTGTTTGCGGCGGGCGAGGCGGCGTGCACGGGCGTGCACGGGGCGAATCGGCTGGCGAGCAATTCGCTGCTGGAGGGTGTGGTGTTCGGCGAGCGCGTGGGCAAGGTGATGGCGAGCTTGAGCGCGCGGCCGGGTCCGGCGGAGCTCGACTTGCCGGAGAATCGGTTCCCGGAGATTTCGCAGGTGGAATTGCGACGGATGGCGTGGGAACACTGCGGCATCGTGCGCGACGGCACAGGCTTGCAAACCGTGGTGGATACGCTGGGCAACGTGGGGCATTCGCGGCGAGCGAATGTGTCGCGGCTGGACTTCGATACGCGCAGCATCGATGAGGTGTTGCGGATTCTGGCGCTGTGCGCGAAGGCGCGCGAGGAAAGCCGGGGCGGTCACTTCCGCACCGACTTCCCGATGAAGGACGACGTCCACTTCCGCAAGCATTCGGTGGTGGCTCGCCACCGCGGTGTGCGGTTTGTGGATCAGGTGAATCCGCTGTAGCTCACTCGCGCTGACGATCGCGGTTGAGCCGTTTGAGCGATTGGTGGACGGACTTCCACCGGCGTTTTTCTGCGAGGCGGGCACGAGGGTCGGCTTCCCGTTCCAGGTGCGCGAGTTCGCGTTGGAGTTTGAGGTAGCTTTGCCAGCGGCCGGGGTCGACGTGGCCAGCGACGGCGCAGCCAGGTTCGCCCTGATGGCGGCAGTCGCGGAAGCGGCAAGCGGCGGCCAGCTCAGCGACGTCATCGAAGGCGTGGTCGAGCGAGGCGGCATCGCCCCAGAGTTGGAGCTCGCGTAAGCCGGGCGAGTCCATGAGCAGCCAGCCGAGTTCGAGGGGAATCAATTCGCGATGCGTGGTGGTGTGGCGTCCGCGCGAGTCATGTTCGCGGACGGGCTGGGTGCGGTAAGCGTCGTAGCCGCGGAGACGGTTAGCGATGGTGGACTTGCCGGCACCGGAAGAGCCTAAGAGGATCGCGGTTTCGCCGGGCTCCAGATGCGCGGTGAGTTGGGCGAGGCCGGTGCCGTGGAGGGCGCTTAAGGCGACGGTGGGGGCGAGTTGTTCGCAAGCGGCGAGGGGCTCGGTAAGGTCCGGGCAGAGATCGGCTTTGTTGAGGACGATGATGGGGCGGGTGCCGCTCGCGTGCGCGAGGTACAGGTAGCGCTCAAGGCGGCGGAGGTTGTAGTCGTGGTCAAGCCCCATGACGAGGAGGGCGACGTCGGCATTGGCGGCGATGACCTGGGGACGGGTGGCGCGTCCGGGGTCGCGACGAACGAGCTCGGTGCGGCGGGGCAGGATCGCTTCGAGGCGTTCGGCATCCGGGGAGAGCAGCACCCAGTCGCCGGTGACGGGCCAGTCCTCGCCGTGGCGGAGCTTGCCTCCGGCGGGGACGAGGTGCTCGCCTTCAGCGGTGAAGACGAGAAAGAGATCGCGATGGGCCACGCGAACGCGGCCGGGAATGAAGGCGGAGGCGAACGGCGCAAATACGCCGTCCCAATGGGCGTTCCAGCCCATTTCTTGCAACAAAAACATTGGGGAGATCCTCAGGGGACACGTCGACTGCAGCACGCGGGGAGCGTGCGGGGCGCAGGAGCGTTAGCTGAGGACAATGGGCGTCAGAGGCAAGTCATAGAATAGCATCGGAGTGATGAACGAGGATCATATCGGACGAGTGCGCCGGATTTGTCTGGCGCTGCCGGAGACGATGGAGAAGCTTTCGCACGGAGAGCCGACATTCTTTGCGCGGAAGCGCGTGTTCTGCATGTTCGCGAACAATCACCATGGGGATGGTCATGTGGCGGTGTGGATTCCGGCGGAGCCGGGAGCGCAGGCAACGTTGATCCAAAGCGATCCGCAGACTTACTTTCGTCCGCCCTATGTGGGCGTGAAGGGTTGGGTGGGGATTGAGCTGGCGCGGGTGAGTGACGAAGATTTGGCCGTGCACATACATGAGGCGCATCGTTTGATGGCGCCGCCGAAGAAGCGAGGAATTGGGCCATGAAGACGATGATGCTGGGAATGTTGATGGTGTGGGCGGCGTTGGCCGCCACCGAGGCGAAGCTCGAGTATACGCAGGCGTCGACGAAGACGATCGTGGACTTTGCGTACGAGGCGCCGGCGGGACTGGCGGCGGCCAGCACGCGCGATCCGCTGCAGCAGGTGGGGCTGATTCTGTGTTTTCCGGAGCATGACCGGCCGACGGGCGATGAGATTTATCCGGTGCGCGAGTCCTTGCGGCGGCAGGGGCTGAGCGAGCAGTATGTGCTGATCGGCGTGCATCCGCAGGCGCAGAAGTTTGGTGACGCGGATCATGAGCCGATCCGGCGGGTGATCGAGTGGGCGAAGAAGCAGTATCCGGTGAATCCGCGCCGCATTTACATGTACGGCAAGGGCGAGGGCGCGAAGATCTCGGGCGAGTTCGGGACGCAGAACGCAGGGCTGATCACGGCGGCGGTGACGTATAGCTGGGGCTGGTGGAAGATTCCGGCCGACAGCGTGCAGCCGCCGGAACTGGCGCCGAGCTACTACATGGTGCTGGGCATGCGCGATCTGCTGACGCATCTGCAGACGGTGCGTGATACCTACAGCCGGATGAACGAGAAGGGCTACGACATCATCTTCCGCGAGTTCGATGAGTTGGGCGCGCGGACGTATCATCCGCCGAGCAACGACGATGGGCTGGCGTGGGCGTTGCGGCATCGCAACAAGAACGTGTCGCCGACACCGGAGGAGATGGCTTTGCTGAAGGAGCAGACGACGCAGGACGCTTACTTCAAGAACTTCGCGCTGGTGGGCGGAACTCCGGCAAGCTTGATTCTCGGTAAGTTGATCGGCTCACCGAACGCGAAGATCCGGGCGGCGGCCGTGGCGACTTGCGCGGAGATGATTTGCGAGGAGGGGACGCTGTCGCTGCTGGAGAAGACGTTGGTGGATTCGGACGCCAAGGTGCGCGCGGCGACGTTGCGGACGCTGGCGATGAATGCCAACTGGCGGTCGCCCGCGGCGCAGAAGGTGCTGATCGATTACGTGAAGGCGCCGAAGGATCCGCTGGATCGCAAGGGCGCGATCGATGCGCTGGCGTTTGCGGTGCGCTATCAGGTGAAGGGCGTGCGGCAGGATCCGGCGATGTTCGAGACGTTCGTGGGCTTGTTGCAGGACAGCGATGAAGAGGCGCGGACGATGGCGGCGAATGTGCTGGCGCCGATTCGCGATAAAGACTTCCGCGGCGATCTGGGGCGTAAGGAGTTGAAGGAGCCCGAGGGCGGGTGGACGGCTTGGCTGCAGGGGATCAAGGCGAAGCAGCTGGGCTATCGGCAGGATTACGCGGTGTGCGAGCAGGGTCCGGGGGAGGGGGCGGTGAAGCTGTTCTGCGAGGGCCGCAAGACCGGGAAGAATCGTGCGGCGTCGTTTGCCAAGACGAAGGAAGCCGCGGAGATGGGTTATGCGCCGGCGCAGGCGATGTTGGGGATGATGTACGCCAACGGCAGTGGGACGCAGCAGGATTACAAAGAAGCCGCGGGGTGGTGGCAGAAGGCGGCGGACCAGGGTCATGCGTTAGCGGCGCAGAATCTGGCGCGGGTGCCGGGCCGGCGCGCGGCACAGGTGCCCCCGCCCGCACCAGTAAAATGAGGCATGACGCCTCCACTCCCGATTCGCCGTCGTGATCTGCTGATGGCGAGCCCGGCGCTGGCTTTAGCCGCGCCGCCGCCTGCGCGGCCGAAGATCGCGGCCATCTGTACGGTCTACTTCAAGTTTTCGCATTCGCAGCACATTGTCGATCGCATGCTGGAAGGCTATGGCTGGAATGGTGAGCATCATCATCCGGCCATGGATCTGGTGTCGATTTATGTGGACCAGATCGGCTCAACGGATCATTCGAAGGACCGCGTGGCACGCTTTCCGGGCGTGAAGATGTATCCGTCGATTGCGGAAGCGCTGACGTTGGGTGGTAACAAGCTGGGTGTGGATGGTGTGCTGCTGGTGGGCGAGCACGGGCAGTATCCGAAGACCGAGAAAGGTCAGGTGAAGTATCCGCGCTATGAGTTTTTCAACGAGATCGTGAAGGTGTATCAGGGCAGCGGACGCGTGGCGCCGATCTTCAACGATAAGCACCTCTCGTGGAATTGGGCGTGGGCGCGCGAGATGTATGACACGGCGCAGCGGATGAAGATTCCGTTCATGGCGGGGTCGAGCTTGCCGGTGACCTGGCGCACGCCGTCGGTGGAGATGCCGCTAGGGTCGAAGATCGAAGAGGCGGTTTGCGTGGGCTACGGCGGCGTGGACAGCTACGACTTCCACGCGCTCGAAACGCTGCAGTGCATGGTGGAACGGCGCAAGGGCGGCGAGACGGGCGTGAAGTGGCTGGAGGCGTATCGCGGCGACCGCTTCTGGCAAGCGATGAAGGAAGGCGCTTGGTCGCGCGAGCTGATGAACGCGGCGCTGTGCCGCAGCCACACGCTGAAGCCGGCGCGCGAAGGCTTCAACAACATCTTCCCGACCGATGACGATATGAAGCGGCTGGTGCGCAATCCGGTGGCGTATCAGTACGAGCATGCGGATGGCCTGAAGTCGACGATGATTCTGTTTAGCGGTCTGGTGGAGGACTTCAACTTCGCCGCGCGATTGACGGGACAGCGGAAGCCGTTCTCGACGCAGATGTATCTGCCGATGCCGCCGGCGCGGACGTCGCTGGCGAACTTCTTTTCGCCGCTGGTGAACAGCGCCGAGAAGATGTTCCTGACAGGCAAGCCGACCTATCCGTTGGAGCGGACGTTGCTGACGACGGGCCTGACGGCCGCGGGCGTCGATAGCCTGTTTGCCGGGCAGAAGCGGCTGGAGACGCCGCATCTTTCGGGCATCGTGTATCAGCCGACCAAAGAATCGACTTTCTGGAGAACCTAAGTGCCGAAGCGCGTTGCTGTCATTACCACTCTGTATAAGTACCTGTCGCACGCCCAGCACATGGCGGACCGGTTTTTGATCGGTTATCCGCACGAGGGCGAATGGCACAAGCCGGACGTGCAAATCGTCTCGCTTTACTCGGATCAGAAGCCGCCCGAAGACCAGAGCTATCTGCGGGCCAAGGAGTTCGGCTTTACGGTCTACAACACGATCGCCGAGGCATTGCGCTGCGGAACGGACAAGCTGGCGGTGGATGCCGTGATGATCATCGGCGAGCACGGGAACTATCCGCGCAATGAGAAGGGACAGGTGCTGTATCCGCGCTATGAGTTCTTCAAGCAGTGCGTCGAGGTGTTTGAGAAGGACGGGCGCGCGGTGCCGGTCTACAACGATAAGCACCTTTCGTACAGCTTTGAGAAGGCGAAGTGGATGGTAGACCAGTCCAAGCGGCTGAAGTTCCCGATGCTGGCGGGGTCGTCGCTGCCGGTGACGTGGCGGCTGCCGGACTTGGAATTGCCGCTGAACTGCGAGATCGAAGATGCGCTGATGGTGGGTGTGGGCGGCAGCGACCCGATGGACTATCACGCGCTGGAGGCGATGCAGTGCATGATCGAGCGTCGCAAGGGCGGCGAGACGGGCGTGAAGTCGGTGCAGTTGATTGAGGGCGATGCGGTGTGGGCGGCGGGCGAGTCCGGCCGGTATTCGAAGAAACTGCTGACGGCGGCCTTGTCGCGCAGCGATACGCCGCAGGGCAAGACGTTGCTCGACGGGCGGACGCAGGATCTGGTGGGCAACAACGAGTTGCCCAAGCTGGTGAAGAATCCGGCCGCGTATTTCATCGAGCACAACGACGGCTTGAAGACGACGCTATTGATGCTGGATGGCGCGGTGCGCGACTACTGCTTCGCGGCGAAGGTGAAGGGCATGAGCGGCTATCCGTCGACGCAGTTCTTTCTTTCGCCGGTGCCGAATGTGACCTATTCGGCGTGCCTGGTGAGCAAGATCGAGGAGATGTTCGTGACGGGGAAGGCGCCCTATCCGGTGGAGCGGACGTTGATCGTGAGCGGGGCGCTCGAGGCCTGTTTGACGTCCAAGGTGAAGGGGCATCAAGTGCTGCAGACGCCCGAACTGAAAGTGGTCTACAAGGCGCCGAAGAAGTCGCAGCACGCGCAGACTTAACGGCCCTCGGATTGCAAATGGAGTGCGAATGATTACGCTCCTGGCGCTTAGCCTATTGGCCCAAGGGCCGGATTTCGACGTGCAGTCGCGGCTGGTGCTGGTGCCGGTGGTGGTGCGCGATGCGAAGGGCCGTCCGGTGGATGGGCTGGAGGCCGGCGACTTTGTGCTGCGCGACAATGGGCGGGCGCAGAAGGCGCTGGTGGATACGATTGGCACCGGCGTGGCACCGATTGCGCTGGTGATCGCGGTGCAGTCGTCGGGGATTTCGGGGCCGGTGCTGGAGAAGGTGCGCAAAATCAGTTCGATGGTGGAGCCACTGTTGACGGGGACGCGGGGCTGCGCCGGGCTGGTGTCGTTCAACGAAACGGTGAACTGGCTGTCGGAGTGTACGCATGATTCGGCGGCACTGGAGCGGGCATTTGCGGCTTTGGAGCCAGGGGCGCCGAAGTCGGCACGGATGATCGATGCGGGGATGGCGGCGATTGAACGGCTGAGTCAGCGGAAGGCGCGGCGGGTGCTGTTGCTGATTTCGGAGTCGCGGGACCGGGGGAGCGAAGCCGGCTTGGACGATCTGCTGCTGGCGGCGCAGAAGGCGGGGGTGACAGTGTATGCGGCGACGTATTCGGCACTGAAGACGGGGTTCACGCAGAAGTCGCCGGCGAATTCGCCGCGGAAACGGGGGCCGGCGACGCCGGGCGTGATTCCGGGGGACCCGTCGTATGTGCCGCTGGAGGGGCGGGGCGACATTTTGGGAGCTTTGGCCGAGTTGAAGCGGCTGGGCGACAAGAAGACGACCGAGATTCTGACGACTGAGACGGGTGGCACGACGTTTCCGTTCTCGCGGCAGAAGGGACTTGAAAACGCGATTGAGAAACTGAGCGATGAGCTGCACAGCCAGTATGTGCTGGGCTTCGTGCCGGATTTGTCGTCGCCGGGGTATCACCGGCTGGAGGTGCAGGTGCCGGGGCGGTATGGAGCGCAATTGCGATCGCGGCCCGGGTATTGGGTGGCGACGGACGCCGTCGTGCCGGGGAAGTAATTTTTCGTTCCGGGGTGAGCCGCCCCGGCTGGCGAATGCGCGCATCTGTACATGCGGATTTGGTTGTTGGCGGTGGCGATGGCTGGTGGACTCTTGGCGGCGGATGTCGCGGGGCGCTATGAGTTACGGGGTGAGCGGGAGATGGGCTGCGAACTGGTGCTGCAGTCCGATGGGCATTTTTCCTACATGATGGCGTACGGAGCGGCGGATTATTCAGCGCAAGGGACTTGGAAGCGCGAGGGGTCCGCGGTGGTGCTGACGACGGGTGGGAAGGACGAGCCGCCGTTCCGGCTGGTGCGGGTGACGCAGGGGGCGGAGGCGGGGACGCGGATCTGGATCAAAACATCGGATGGGCGCGGAGTTCCCCACATTGACGTGGTGATGAATAACGTGACGGCGCGGACTTCGTCAGAGGGTGTGGCGGCGTTTGGGCCGGAGGTGAAGGCGGGCCCGGTGCGGATGGCGATTCGGGTTTATGGGTTCGAGGCGGGTCCGTATGAGTTGAAGGCGCCGGGGACGGATTACGAGTTCGAGATCAACGGGACGGCGATCACGACGGTGCGGTTCAAGGGGGAGCGGCTGGTGATGCAGGGGGATGAGCTGTTGATGAGGTATTGGAATCCGCAGCGGGCGATGCGGTTGGTACGGGTGGGGAACTGAGTCGTGAGTCGCAAAGTGGGGGACAGCGACGCAAAGAGGGGCGGTCGCCCACGCTAAAGAGTCTGCTGATACCCTCTGAATTGGCCTTTTCGGTCCTTCGTTTGGCTGAGACTATGAAGGGACCATGTCGCCAGAAAATCGGCCGAGAATTGATCCTGTTTTCGCACTAATTGGTCCACTGGGAACTGATCTTGATCACGTAGTTAATGTTCTCTCGGAGGAACTTGAGTATTTTGGGTGCGAGCCTCAATCCTATCGCCTCAGTAATCTGATGCGTGATCTTCCCAGCCCTCCGTGGAATCGACTACGGCCGAATTTGCCTCTAGATGAGCATATTTCGTCCCACATGGACGCAGCTACAAAACTATGTGAAAAGTTGGGACGCGGTGACGCTATGGCGATGCTCGGTATCCTTGCCATGCGCGTGAATCGGGGGGCTGGCCGTGGGCGCACTGTGCGACCGGCGCCCATCTTGCACTCGGTCAAGCGGCCTCAAGAGATTCAGACTCTTCGACGAATCTATGGCCCCGGAGTCATAGTGGTGGGCGCCTATGCGCCTAGAGATCGTCGCTTAGAGGACCTAGCCAAGAGGATCGCTCACTCGCGCCACTCAAATCGATCCGATGAGTTTCTCGGGGCAGCCGAAAAGTTGTTGAGAAAAGACGAGGACGAACAACTGCGGGTCGGCCAAGCGACGCGCAAGGCGTTCGCCGAATCAGACATAGTAATCAACATAGACGACTCCAAGACTGCCAGGATTGCTATAGCGCGGGCGTTAGATTTGCTGTTCGGGAACCCGTTCATCACGCCGACCACAGATGAAGAAGGAATGAAGTTTGCGCAGATTGCTTCGTTTAGGTCTGCCGCATTAGCGCGTCAAGTGGGCGCTGTGATCTGTCGTCCAGACGGAACAATTGTCTCAGCCGGAATGAATGAAGTGCCCAAAGCTGGTGGTGGGCAGTACCTAAGTACCGATTGCAGCGACGGTCGTGATTTTATAGTGGGGCGCGATACGAGCGATCTCATGCGCCAAAACGTTCTAGCTGATTTCCTCGATCGTTTGCAGAAGGCCCAATGGTTGACCAAACAGAAAGGAGCAAAACCCATTCCCGTTCTAGTAATGGAGGCGATGTCTTTTATGAAGACCGCACAATTCATGGACACCATCGACTACGTTCGCGCTGTTCATGCTGAGATGGCGGCGATAACGAATGCTAGTCGTCATGGGCAAAGTATCCAGGGGTGCACCCTTTACACCACGACCTTTCCTTGTCATGATTGCGCCAAACACATTGTGGCGTCAGGAATTACGAGAGTGGTGTACGCCGAGCCTTACCCAAAGAGTTTAGTCCGCGAGCTCTTTGGTGACTCTGTTCAAGTTGATCCCTCACATGCGAATGGGAGCAAAGTCCGTTTTGAGCCGTTTGTTGGTGTCGCTCCCCGCCGTTACGGGGAACTATTTGAGCTCGGAAGGAGACAACGGAAAGATGAGGACGGGCGGGTAAAAAGATGGAAGCGACGTGTTGATTTGCCCCTGGCGTTTGAGACACTGGTCTCGGGTGTGTCGCAACACCTTTCTGAAACTGCAGAATTGAAAGGGTTTTTAGATCAATTGAAGGGCCTTGATCGTCGGAGGAAGAAATGAAGATGCAAACGGGATGGATTGATCGGCAAAGCCAGGCTATCGCTAAAGAAGTGTCAAAGTGGCCACAGCAGATTCAAGAGGGGATCCGCGCAGAGGCTTCTCGAGCTGTAAAGAAGCCCGGTAAAGAGGTTATCGTTTCACCCAACGAAAAACGCGCTTCGAAGTGAAACAGCCGTAACAAAGGTTAGAATTCCGCCGTTATTATGGGAGGAATGCGTTTTCTCCCTGTTGGCCTCGTGTTTGCCGCCGGTTTGACCGCCCAGACGTTTGAGACGGCGGTGCAGCCGGTGCTCGCGAAACGCTGCGCGGGGTGCCATCAGGATCGGTTGGCGTCGGGGGGCTTCAATGCGACGCCCTATATGAAGGCCGGGTCGCTGGTGCAGCGGGACGACTGGGAACGGATCGTGCAGCGCATGCGGACTGGCGAGATGCCGCCCAAAGGCGCGCCGCAGCCGACGCAAGCGGAAGTGCACGGGCTGATCGGTTTTGTGGAAGCCGAGTTCGCCAAGGCGGACAAGCTGGTGAAGCCGGATCCGGGCCGGGTGACGGCGCGGCGGCTGAACCGGGCTGAGTACTCCAATACGATTCGCGATTTGCTGAGCGTGGATTTCCGCGCGGACAAAGACTTTCCTTCCGACGACTCGGGCCACGGCTTCGACAACATCGGCGACGTGCTGACGATTTCGCCAATTCTGATGGAGAAGTACCTGACGGCGGCCGAGCGGATTGCGGCGCGCGCGATCGGGGCGGATCCGCTGCCGAAGAAGCCGCTGGAGTTCGAATATCACGCCAAGGACAAAAAGATTCGCCGGCCGAACCGGAGTTCGATCGAAGCGACGCATCGGGTGGATTGGGAAGCCGAGTATGTGATCCGGATCGGGTTGCCGGGCGAGCGGCCGAAGGGGTCGGCGCCGGTAAAGATGGGCTTCTGGATGGACGGCAAGCTGCTGACCACCAAGATGGTGGAGACGCAGCCTTCGGGCCTGGTGTACTTCAACCCTTATTCCGCCGAAGAACTGCGGCTGCAACTGCCGGAAGGCGACCATACGTTCCGCGTGGGCTTCATCGATGACGAATTCGTGAAGCCGCTGAGCGAGAAGGACGCCTACAGCGATAAGAAGAACAAGTTTTTGAATTCGATGACGTTTGTGGGACCGTTTGCGGCGAAGGGCGAGCGGGCGAGCCGCAAGCAACTGTTGACGTGCGATCCCAAGGTGGCGGGCTGCACGAGCAAGATTCTCACGGCGCTGGCGCGGCGGGCTTACCGACGGCCGGTGACGCGGGCCGAGGTCGCGGCGCTCGACCGGTTTGTGACGCTGGCGAAGGCGGACGGGCAATCGGCCGAGCAGGGGCTGCAGTTGGCGATTCAGGCGATGCTGGTGTCGCCGCACTTCCTGTTCCGCATTGAGCGCGATCCGGCGCCCGGCGTGGTGCATCCGATCAGCGATCTGGACCTGGCTTCGCGCCTCTCCTACTTCTTGTGGAGCTCGATGCCGGATGAAGAACTGCTGAAGCTGGCGGAGACGAAGCAACTGCGTCCGCAGATGGATGCGCAGATCCGCCGCATGCTGAAGGACGAAAAGGCGGGCGCGCTAGCGGATAACTTTGCCGGGCAGTGGCTCGAGACGCGCAATCTGGATCAGGTGAAGCCGGATCCGGGCAAGTTCCCGGAATGGTCGCCGGATTTGCGCGATGCCATGAAGATGGAGACGCGGCTTTTCTTCCAGCATTTGCTGAAGGAGAATCGGCCGCTGACGGAATTCCTGGATGCGAACTATACGTTTCTGAACGATCGTCTGGCGGCACACTATGGCGTGCCGGGCGTCGATGGGCCGGAGTTTCGCAAGGTGGCGCTGAATACGCCGGAGCGCGGCGGGATTCTGAGCCACGCGAGCGTACTGACGGTTTCGAGCTACCCGACGCGGACGTCGCCGGTGATCCGCGGCAAGTATGTGCTGCAGAATATTCTGGGTACGCCGCCTCCGCCGCCGCCGCCGGATGTGCCGGCGCTCGATGAAGCTTCGGTGGGCAATGCCGGATCCTTGCGGCAGCAGTTGGAAAAGCATCGTTCGAGCCCGGTGTGCGCGTCCTGCCATAACCGGATGGATGTGTTGGGATTCGGGCTCGAGAACTATGACGGCACGGGCAAGTGGCGGACGCGCGATGGCAAGTTTGACATCGATGCGAGCGGTACGATGCCGGGCAACAAGTCGTTCAAGACGCCGGCGGAGATGCGGACGATTTTGAAGGAAAGCGCGCCGGAGTTCTCGCGCTGCCTGACGGAGAAGATGTTGACCTACGCGCTGGGGCGGGGTCTGGAGAGATATGATCGTAGGGCCATCGAGGAGATCAACCGGAAGGTGATCGGGTCCGGATACCAGTTTGAGACGCTGGTGTTGGAGATTACGCATAGCATGCCGTTCCTCGAACGGCGTGGTGAGTTAGCGAAGCCAAGTCAAGCGAAGACGGAGTCCGCAAGTCGATGATGATTACGCGTAAAGCTTTGAATCGCAGAACGTTTCTGCGGGGGGCCGGGACGGCGGTGGCGCTGCCGTTTCTGGACGCGATGACGCCGGCGCTGAGCGCGGCAACCACCGGGCCCGTGCGCATGGCCTTTGTCTATGTGCCGAACGGCATCGACATGCGGAACTGGAATCCGACGTACGAAGGAGCGCTGGGCGAATTGCCGCGCATCCTGAAGCCGATGGAACCGTTCAAGCAGGACATCACGCTGTTGGGCAACCTGACCCACAATGGTGGCCGGGCTCTGCTGGATGGTGCGGGCGACCACGGGCGTTGCTGCGGCGGGTATCTGTCGGGCGTGCAGCCGCGCAAGACGATGGTGGACATCAAGGCCGGTATCTCCTGCGACCAGATCGTGGCGAACGATATCGGCAAGCAGACGCGCTTCCCGTCGCTCGAAGTGGGCTTGGAAGATGCGCGGCAGGCGGGCGATTGCGACTCGGGTTATTCATGCGCGTACACGAACAATCTGGCATGGCGCGGCGAGGCCCAGCCTTTGCCGCCGGTGCTCGATCCGCGGGCGTTGTTTGAACGGCTCTTCGGCGATGGTGCGAATCTGACGCCGGAGCAGAAGGCGTTGCGCTCCAAGCAGCGGCGGAGCATTCTGGACTTTGTGACCGGCGACACCAAATCGCTGCAGGCGAATCTCGGACCGACGGATCGCCGCAAGCTGGATGAGTATTTGTCGTCGATCCGCGACATCGAGCGGCAGTTGGTGAAGGCGGAGAAGGACAACGCGCAGATTAATCCGGGCATGGATAAGCCCTACGGCGTACCGGCTGATTTCGCCGAGCACTTCAAGCTGATGACCGACATGATGACGGTGGCTTTCCAGGCAGACCTGACGCGGGTGATGACGTTCCTGGTGACGCGCGAGGGAACGTCGCGCGCTTATCGCGAGATCGGCATTGCCGATGGGCATCATCCGCTGACTCATCACCGGAATGAGCCCGACATGATGGAGAAGGTGGCGCAGATCAACACCTACCACGTGACGCAGTTTGCGGCGTGGATGGAGAAGATGAAGTCGATTCGTGAAGGCGACGGCTCGCTGCTGGACAACTCGATGATCGTTTACGGCGCGGGGCTGTCCGACGGGAATCGGCACACGCACGAAGATCTGCCGACGATGATCGTGGGCCGCGGCGGCAAACACATCGGCGGCGGTTTGAAGACCGGCCGGCGCATTGTGTATCGCAAGGAAACGCCGATGTCGAATCTGTTCCTGACGATGATGGATCGCATGGGGACCAAGGTGGATCACTTCGGCGACGCCACCGGACGTCTCGAAGGCCTCGACCTCAGCTAAATCCATGCAATTCATTGGTTCGAAACCGTCCGTCGGGGTGCTCTACGACGGGGCGCTGGGCTATCGCCTGGATGCGGCCCTGGGGCTCGCCATTCTTTACGGCCTCGATGCGAAAAACGAGTGCCGCGTGGTGGCGCTGAGTGTGCCGACGAACAATCTGCATGCGGCGGCATTCACCGAAGTGTTGGGCCGATTCTACGCCGGGGCGGTGAGCGGCAGCTTTGGCGCCGTGGGCCGCACGTTGCCGGTGGGCATGGCGACCGGCAAGCCGGTGGACGATTCACCGATGATGAAGGCCGTGCTGAGCAATCCGGCTTATGCGCACGGGATTCAGAACCTTAACGATACGGCCGATCCGCGCGCGATGCTGCGGAATGCGCTGACGGCGCAGCACGATCAGAATGCGATTGTGGTGCTGGCCGGGCCGGCGACCAATCTGGCGGCGTTGCTCGATCTGCCGGGGGCGAAGCCTTGGATCGAGAGCAAGGTGCGGGTGCTGGCGATGGCGCCCGATGCCACCGACGCGCCGGCGCTCAAGAAGGTGCTGGCGGAATGGCCATCGCCGATTCTGGCGATCGCCGATGGCGGAGTGTTTCCGGGGGCGGCGATTGAAAAAGACTTTGCGTGGAGCAAGGCGCATCCGGTGGTGGACGCCTATCGCGCGGCGGGCACGATGCCTTATGACGCGCCGATTCCGGCCGCGGCGGCGGTGCTGGCGGCGGTGAGGGCGGAGTCCAATTTGTTTACGATGTCGGCGCCGGGCGGGTTGGCTTTATCGCCGTCGGGCGAGGTGACGCTTTCGGGTGCGGGCAAGCACCGGATCGCGAAGCTGGACGTGGCAAATCGGGAGAAGGTGCGGCAGCTTTACGTGGAACTGGCGAGCATGAAGCCGGTGCCGCGCTTACCGCGCTTCCGGCGTCCGCCGGCGGCGGATCCGGCCAAACCGGCTGCGGCGCCGATCCCTGCGCCGACGCCGGCTTCGAAGCCTTAACGGCTTAGGACGGCAACTGACGGCGGATGGCGGTGTAGGCGGCTTTGACGAAGTCGGTGGCGGTGGCCATCGCCTTGTCACTGTCGTTGTCGATCACCGGGACGATCACACGGACGAGAGCGGAGTCCGTGCGGTTGTCCTTGAGGGCATCCATCACGACATAGCCTTTGGCGCTGTATTCGCTGGCGACGACGCGATCGCGCGACTGATACCAGTAGAGGACCAGACTCTTCGCGTCACCCTTCTGGACAACGTAGCGGTTCACTTCGATGGGCTCATCGCGACCGGGGATGGCGATTTTGCTGAAGCCCTGTTCGTTCTGCACCCAACCGCTGCCGGGCAGGCAGTTCTTGGGGGAGTGGGGCGCCTTGCCGTTGCGCTGAGAGCGGAACGCGGCGATGAAGAGGCCGGTTTGGGCCTGGAAGTCCTTGGAGGCGTAGCTGCGGGTGAGTGTATCGTCCGCCCGGAGGACGTCCTGAACTTCCTTTTCGACGACTCCTTCGTGGACCACCGTCCATGAGCCGAGATTCTTCGACAGTGCAGCCAGCGGCGGGCTGGGCGGAACGTACTCGGCGCGCGAGAGGCCGTAGAACGTCGCTGCCTGGACAACCAGAATCAGCGTGAGGATTTTGCCAGCTTTGGTGAGGTCGAGTTTCATGGCCTTGAACCTAAGTGAGCGCCGGCTCCGTACGAGCGCGCTGAATGGAGTGATAGAACCAGTTGACGATTTGGTGTAGAGCGCCCAGAAGGGCAAAAGCGATCATGAAGATCACCCAGCCTTCGAGGCTGTGATACACGCCCTGAGCGAGTTCCTTATCGTATTCCGAGATGATGCCGGTGATCGTAACGCGGGCCGCGTTGGCGATGATGGCAATGGGAATCACGCCCAGCAGAAGCACGGGGCGCATCCAGGGCTTGCGGTCGAAGAAGTAGCCGTACACCAGCGAGAGGAAGGTGAGCGAAAGGAGCGAGCGGATGCCGCTGCAGGCTTCAATCACCGAAAGCTTGTTGTTCGCGAGTTCGAGCACGTTGCCTTCGCGCAGAGCGGGAATGCCAATCAGGTTGAGGCCGATTTCGGCGACGGAACTGGCAAACAACTGCAGCGGAAAGGTGATCTGGTTGTAGATGACGGCCGGGATCGGCACCATGAACACCAGCAGGCTGAGCGGGAAGGCGAGCATCCGCAGGATGCGGGTGCCGCAAACCAGCAGGATGGAGCCGACGATGGTGAGGATGATGGCGGTACGTTGGAGAAAGAGCTCGGCGCCCAGGTTACCGACGGTCAATTGAAAAGCGGCCCAGATGAGCACCGGAACGCCCCAGTAGCTGGGGCGAAGGGGCTCCGCGAGAAGCTGATCGCGAAACTGCCAAGCAATATAGGCGGCGATGACGGGAACAAAAAAGCCATGTCCCATGTCTTCGTCATTGCTCCATTGCGTTACTAGAGCTTGCAGCATCGGGAAGTAGCAGATCCCGACGAGGACGAAGAACCAGGCTAGCTGGACCCAAGGCACATCCCGGCCGTTAGGCCGAGGAGACCCCGGGGCAGCCACCTCCGATGGGCTGACCGGTTGAACTGGGCTGGTCATCAGATTTGGTTTCTCTATCATATCTGATTCGGTAAGCGTGAAAACGATGTCATACAGTCAACGGCGACGGACGGTTAGAGCCTACAATAAGGCCGTGGTTACCCGGCTTCGGATCCTCCTCCTGTTTATCGGCGCACTGCACGCTTCCGGCCAGACCGGATTTGTGGCCCTGAGCGAATTGCGGGCGGGACAGAAGGGCGTGGGGCGTACTGTATTTTCCGGTACGGCGGTGACGAACTTCGACGTGGAGATCCTCGGGGTGATGGAGAACACGGGGCCGAAGCAGAGCCTGATTTTAGGAAAGCTATCGGGCGGACCGCTGGCGTCGACGGGCGTGATGCAGGGGATGAGTGGCAGTCCGGTGTGGGTGAACGGACGGCTAGTGGGCGCGGTGGCTTTTGCGTTTCCGTATGCGAAGGAGGCGATTGCGGGCATCCGGCCGATCGCGGAGATTGTGGCGAGCGCGACGGCGGGGTCCGGACCGCAGCGGGCGGCGGTGCGTTTCGGCGAGTCGCAGTTGGAGGAGATCGGAACGCCGGTGGCGTTTCAGGGGTTTACGCAGCGGACGCTGGATGAGTTTGCGCCGCGGTTGCGGGAGTGGGGCTTCTCGCCGCGGCAGGCGTTAGGCGGCGGGCGGCCGACGGGGACGGGCGATCCGAAGCAGTTGGAGCCGGGGTCGATGATCTCGGTGCAGTTGATGACGGGCGATCTGACGGCGGGAGCAGACGGCACCGTGACCTGGATCGACGGCAGGAAGATCTACGCGTTTGGCCATCGCTTCCTGTCGGTGGGCGATACGGAGTTGCCGTTTGCGCGAGCCGAGGTGTTGGCGCTGTTGCCCAATCTGAACACGTCGTTCAAAATTTCGGCGGCGCGTGAGTGGATGGGGGCGATCACGAGCGATCGCAATACCGCGATTGCAGGCGAACTGGGGCGGACGGCGCGGATGCTGCCGGTGCGGCTTTCGGTAAACGGCAAGAATCGCTACGCGGTGAACGTGGCGCCACATCGGTTCCTCACGCCGCTGCTGGTGCAGATGGCGTCATTTTCGGCGCTGGACGCGACGGAGCGATCGTTCGGGTCGACGACGGTGGGGGTGAAGGGGCGGATCGAGTTTGAAGACGGGCTGCCGCCAGTGCGCGTGGCGAATCAGTATGCGGGCGACTTCAGCGTGCTGGGCGTGGCGTCCCTGGCGGCATCGACGCCCTTGGCGACGATTCTCGAAGGGCAGGTGCCGGGGTTGAAACTGAAGGCGATCGAGTTGGACTTTACGGTGATCGAAGAGCGGCGGCAATGGCGGATCGAGAACGCGTGGACGGACAAGAAAAAGGCGGCGCCGGGGGAGACGCTGGAACTGACGGTGGCGCTTTCGGCCGAGAACGGGCGCGAGGAGCGGAGGCGGGTGTCGTACCGGGTGCCGACGGGGTCCAAGCCAGGGACGCTGTATCTGACGGTGGCCGATGCGCCGACGCTGAATGCGTTCGACTTGAAGAATCTGTTTGCGGGCGGATCGCTGGCGGGGAAAACGCCAGCGGAGATGGTGGCGCTGCTGAATCGGCAGCGATCGAACGGCAACGTCTATGTGCGGGTGTGGCGGGCAGACCCGAGCTACACGGCTGGACCCGTGGAGATGCCGAACCTGCCGCCATCGGTGGCGTTGCCGATGGCCAAGTCGAGCGGGACGCCAGCGGCAGCGACGGGGTCCGTCGTGGCAGAACTGGAGATCGATTGCGGACCGGTGGTGGTGACGGGCTCGAAGCCGATCGAGGTGGAGATTGAGCCTTAGGTCTGTTTAGCCGCGGGCCGCGCGAGCGGGTTCACGGCGGCGAACCGGGCTGAGACGCGCATCGAGCAGGCTTTGAATTTCGCCGAAGACTTCGTCCTGATGGCGCATGCCGTCGAGGGTAAAGCAATTGGGGCCGCGGAAATAGTCGAGCACGGGACCGGTTTGATCGGCGTAGAGCTTCAAGCGTGCGCGGACGACTTCAGGGCGGTCGTCGTTGCGTTCTTCGAGCGGCTCACCGCAGTCGCAATGGCCTTCCCGGCGGGGCGGATTCGTATAGATGTTGTGGACGCGTTTGCATTCGCCGCATTGACGGCGTCCGCTGAGGCGCATGAGGAGCATGTCCTCGGCGACACGGAGATGGATGACGAGGGGCGCGGGGAAGCCGCGTTTCTCAAGGAGGCGTTCGAGGAAGATGGCTTGCGGGACGGTGCGCGGGTAGCCATCGATGAGGAAGCCGTGGGCGCAGTCGTCCTGATGGGTGCGGCGGAGGAGAAGGCGATTCATCTGCGAGTCGCCAACGTAGCCGCCGGAGGCGAGGACAGAATCAATGCTGCGGCCGAGGCGCGTGCGGGAGCGAATCTCCTGACGGAGCATGTCGCCGGTGGCGATGACGGGAATGTTGAGCCATTCCTGGATGCGCGGCGATTGAGTCCCTTTGCCACAGCCGGGTGGACCGAAGAGTAGAACGATCATGGGTCGTGCCTCCTGAGCATCGGGTTGACGCGAGTCCCTGGCCCTGGAATGGTCATCCCGTTGGCTCCCCGCGTCGGACTCGAATCGCAGACTAACGAAAATTTAATTGGATTGCAATGGCAAAACGTCAACAAAATGTTACGGATCGCCAAGGAGGGGATTCGACGGGGGGATGTTGAGACTTTATGCAGTCCGGGCGATTTCTTCTAAATTGCCCAAATTGCGGACAGCGGTAAGACGAAACCATCGACGGGTCCTTCGCCCTGAATTTCGGTGAGGCCAGTGAAGACTTCGGGATCGCGGGCGGGACGGTAGACGGAGACGGCCTGAGTGCGCGGATCGATGAGCCAGGCGAGTTCAACGCCGTTGGCGACCCATTCGAGCATCTTCTCGTGGACCTTCTTGGGACGGTCCGTGGGGGAGAGGAGTTCGATGACGAACTGGGGGCAGATCGGGGTTTGACGAAATCGCTCGCGCGAGATCCAGGCGGCGTCAGGGGCGCGACGAGCAGAGTTCGCGAGGGTGAAGCCGGCGCTGGAATCTGTCGCGACGCCGCGGCCATCGGCACGCGACCAGCGCGAGAGTTCCTCAATCAGAATGGCGTTGCGGGCGCCGGTTTCGGGGTCCGTGGGGGGCATGATGAGCAGGTCTCCCTCGGCCGTGTATTCGAGCTGGTAGTCCGCGTACTCCTCGCACAACTCGCGGAAGCGCTGATCGGTCATCTCCGGAATCGTCAGACTGAGCGGCAAGTAGGTATCGGCCACGACGACCATGTGCCCAGTATACGCCGCCCCCATCTCGCATATGCTGAATCGCAGGAGAACTCACCTTGCGCTTCACGCTCCTGTTGCTGGCGGCGACGCTGGCCGCCCAAACTGATCCCCGGCTGATCTCGACCGGACGTCTGATACCCGACGAAGGCTATTCGGATCAGCCCTACATCGTCAAGACCGATGACGGCGCGTGGCTTTGTGTCATCACGACCGGGCCGGGCGTGGAAGGCGCGGGCGGACAGCATGTCGTCACGCGGCGGAGTATGGATCAGGGCAAGACCTGGTCTGAGGCCGTGGATGTGGAGCCGTCGAATGGGCCGGAAGCGTCGTACGCGGTGCTGCTGAAAGTGCCCGGCGGGCGCGTCTACGTTTTCTATAACCACAACACGGATAACCTGCGGCAGGTGATCGCGGACCGGCCGACGTACAAGGACGGCTTCAATCGCCGTGTGGACTCGCTGGGCCACTTCGTCTTCAAGTACAGCGACGACCATGGGCGCAGTTGGAGCGCGCGCCGTTACGAAGTGCCGCAGCGAGACTTTGCGATCGACCGGCAGAATCCCTACCAGGGCAAGATCAAGTTCTTTTGGACGGTGGGCAAGGCGTTCACGCTGCGCGAGGCGGCGTATGTGCCGCTGCACAAGGTGGGTGGCTTTGGCGAAGGGTTCTTTACGTCGTCGGAAGGCGTGTTGCTGCGGAGCGACAACATCCTGACGGAGCGAGATCCGGAGAAGATTCGTTGGGCGACCTGGCCGGAGGGCGAGGTAGGTTTGCGGACGCCGCCGGGGGGAGGTCCGGTGGCTGAGGAGCAGAGCTTCTCGGTGCTCTCGGACGGCTCGATCTTTTGCGTCTACCGGACGATTGACGGTCACCCGGCGCATAGCTACAGCCGGGATGGCGGGCGCACGTGGTCCACGCCGGAGTACCTGCGCTACGCCGACGGACGGCTGGTGAAGCATCCGCGAGCGGCGAACTTTGCCTGGCGTTGTGAGAACGGCAAGTTTCTCTACTGGTTCCACAACCACGGCGGGCGGTTCATCCGCGAGCATCCGAAGCGACGGACGATCGCTTACGAGGAGCGCAATCCGGTTTGGCTGATGGGTGGGGTGGAGGCGGATTCGCCGCAAGGCAAGGTGATCCGCTGGTCGCAGCCGGAGATTGCGCTCTACGACGATGACGTCTTTATTCGCATGAGCTATCCGGACTTGGTGGAAGAGGGCGGCCGGTACTATCTCACGGAGACGCAGAAGGACATTGCGCGGGTGCATGAACTGGATCCGGCGTTACTCGAAGGGCTTTGGGCGCAGGCGGAGAACAGGGAGCTAACGCGGAAGGGGTTGGTGTTGGAGACGGCGGAGCACCGCTTCCCCGCGCCGATGCTGCCGGATTTTCTGGAACGCTCCCGCCGCGGCGACTATGGGACGCAGGACCGGCGCGCGGGCCTCACGCTCGACCTGCGCTGGAAGCTAGAGTCCTTGGCGCCGGGCCAGGTGCTGTTAGACGGGCGGACGCCCGATGGGCGAGGCGTGGCGCTGATGACGACGGCGAATCAGGCGGTGGAAGTGATCTTGAGCGACGGCCGGGCGGAAAGCCGCTGGCGGTCCGACGTGGGGACGCTTCAACGAGAAGGCAAGCTGACGGTGATTGTCGACGGCGGGCCCAAGGTGGTGACCTTCGTGACGGACCGTCAGTTGAACGACGGCGGCAACGAACGTCAGTATGGCTGGGGCCGCTACAACCCGAATCTGAAGAACGTGCACGGCAACGCGCAGTGGACGACGGCGCCCGGCGTGACCCAGGTGCGCGTCTACAATCGGGCGTTACGCACATCCGAAGCGATGGCGAATCAGAACAACTAGGGAACGCCGAGCCAGCGGCGGACGAAGGCTTCAGCCGGTTGGGTGAGGTCCAGCGGTTCGCTGCCGGTGACTTCGCCGTTCTCGCGAAAGACAGCTTCGATGCCGGAGGCGGAGGGCTGCAGGTCCACTTGCTTGTCGCGGGCTTCGAGACGGAGCACGTTGCCGAGCCAAATAGGACGGACTTTGAGTCGCAGGCCGTGGCCGATAATGGCGGCCTGTTCGAGCAGATTGCGGGAGAAGTCGCCTTCACGCAGTTGCTGAACAAACGGCGCGGCGGCGGTGGCGGCGGCACGTTCGGCGGCGCGGGCTTCCTGCCGGCGACGGACTTCGGCGGGATCGCGCTCGGCTTGATTTTCGAGCGCTTTGAGGTTGTTTTCGAGGTTGTCGAGGAAGCTCACGGAGTTACCACTGCATCAGGAAGCCAGCCCAGGTGAGGCCGGCGCCGAATCCGACGACGAGAATGATGTCGCCTTCTTTGAAGGCTTGCCGATCGAGGCAATCGGCGAGGGCGAGGGGAATGGACGCGGCGACGGTGTTGCCAACGGCGCCGACGTTGACCACCCAACGGTCAGCCGGGATGGCGACCTTTTCGCGGAGTGCGTTAATGATGCGGAGGTTCGCCTGGTGGATGAGCACCCAGTTGACGCGGTCCATGGCGACGGACGCCTTTTCGCAAAGGCTTTCGATCAGTTCGGCGCCTTGGGCGACGGCGAACTTGAAGAGCGCGCGGCCTTCCATCTTTACGGCCAGGGCGAGTTCGCCGGCGGGCTGTTCAGGATTGGGCTGGGGGCAGGCGGAGCCACCGACGGGCACTGAGTAATATGCGGCACCTTCGCCGTCGCTGCCGATCGACCAGGAGAGCAGGCGGCTCTGGCAGGAGGACGTAGTTTCAAGGGCCATGGCGGCGGCGCCGTCACCCATCAGGATGCGGGTGTTGCGGTCGCCGTCGGCGAGGAACTTGGTGGGCGTGTCGCTGCAAACCAACAGGATGCGGCGCGCGAAGCCGGTGGCCAGGAAATTGATGGCGGTGAGGAAGCCAATGGCTGCCCCGGAGCAGGCGGCGTTCAGGTCGAACGCGCCGATGGGGCCCAGGGCCAGCTTATGAGCGATGGCCGGGGCGGTGGGGCACAGCAGATATTCCGGGGTGAATGTCGAACAGATCAACATATCGGGCACGAAGCCAGGGACCTGCTCGATCACTTTGCGGGACGCTTCCACAGCCAGGGAGAGGGTGGTTTCGTCCTCTTCCGAGCGGTAACGCGTTTCCACGCCGCAACGGCTTTCGATCCAGGAGGTTTCGACGCCCAACTGCTTGGCGAGTTCGTCGTTCGAGAGAGGAGTGCGGGGGAGGGCAGTGCCACAACCGGCAATGCGAAAACGAAACTGATCGATCACGCGCAGCAAACCCCTGCAACAAGCGGACGGGGGGAAATCATCGCCTCTATGGTCGCACAATGCGACGAAATCTGTCCTGGTGACGCGACGAACCCGCGCCGGGCTTGGTATGCTGTCGAAAGTTTCATGTCTCTGCTTGTGACCGGCGCAACCGGACTCGTCGGTCGGCTACTCCTCGAAAATACACAGGATCGTGATGTGCTGGCGGTGGTCCGCCGGCCGGGCTCGCTGGGACCCAACGTCCGGCTGGTGCAAGGCGACCTGGCGAATCCGCGATTTTCGCTCGAGAGCCATCGGGATGAGGTGACGGAGATTGTGCACAGCGCCGCTGCGGTGCGGTTCGATTTGCCGTTAGCGGCGGCGCGGGCGATCAACACCGAGGCCACCGGACGGCTGCTCGATTTTGCCCGCTGCGCCCCCAGGCTGCGCAAGTTCACCCACGTGAGCACGGTTTACGTGATGGGCGATGACGAAGGCGAACTGCCGGAAGCACCTTACCGGGCGACCACTTACCCCAACACCTACGAGCAATCGAAAGCCGAAGGCGAAGAGCTGGTGCTGAAGGCGGCGGCGGACTTGCCGGTGCAGATTGTGCGGCTGAGTTCCATCGCGGGTCATTCGCAAACCGGCGTGGTGACGCAGTTCAACCATGTACACCAACTGATCCGGCTGTTTCCGAAGAAGCTGTTTCCGATCGCGCCGGGCCGTCCGGACCTGCCGGTGGACCTGATTGCCGATGACTGGGTGGTGGCCGCGCTGTGGCATCTGCATGAGCATGGTTTTGCGCCGGGGACCATCGCGCATCTTTCGGCGGGTCCGGGAGCGGCGATGCAGTTGGGCGAGATGCTGCGGCTGTGTTCGGAAGTTTACGAATGCGCAGCGCCGGAGTTGGTGCCGCTGGAGGAGTTCGATCGCTTCATGAAGCGGCGTCTCGGTGGGCTGACCGGACGGCTGATGGAAGCGCTCGGGCTGTTTCTCCCGCACTTGGGGCGCGATCAGCGCTTCCTGAATCACCACACACTGGGCCGCATTCCGGTGCCGCCGCCGCGGGTGGACTCCTTCCTGCCGGGCGTGGTGCGTTACTGCCGCGTGGGCGAGCCGGTGCTGGCGGGGCGGTAATGCCCTTCGACCGTGCGCCCGCCGAATGGCTCGACGCCGCCATTCCCGTCTTTGCTCCCCGAACCGAAGAAGACCGCGCCCGCGACCGCTACGACCGCAGCTTTGACGTGCCTGACGTCTATACCGGCATCGCCTTTGGCCACCGTCTGTTCGGCGACGGGGCGGCCGAAGGACTTTATCGCACGATGAGCGCGCTGTTGCTGGCCGGGCGTCCGCAGGCGGTGCTCGATGTCGGCTGCGGTGTGGGGCGCGTGCTCTATGATTGCGCCGCGGCACTGCCGGAGACGCAATTCACCGGCCTCGATTTTTCGTACAACATGTGCCGGCGGGCGCGGGCGGTGTTGCAAGGACGGGAGCCGATTGCGTTGACGGGGCTCGAGCGTTGGGGCTGGCCGGGGGTGCAGTTCGCCGAGGCGCGCGAGTTGGCCAACGTCGAACTGGCGCAGGGCAGTGCGCTCGACTTGCCGTTTGCGCCGGCGACATTCGACACGGTGATGGCGACCTTGCTGTTGTGCCGGTTGAGCGATCCGGTGGCGGCGCTGGCGCAGATGGTGCGTGTGCTGCGTCCCCAGGGTCGGCTGTTGCTGGCGACGCCGTGCGGCTTTACTCGCGCGGAGGACTGGGAGAACTTCGTGCCGCCGGACAAGCTGCGCAGCCATCTGGCGATGCTGGGTCTGCGGGTGGAGGAGTGGTTCGAGAACCTGATCTATCGCGAGCACATCGACGCGCACGGCAATGCGCAAGAATGGCGCGTGCGCGTGATCGCGGCCAGGGCGATCATCTAGCTGCGATAAAATCGGGCGCGATGCGACTCTTCCTTGGTTTGCTTTCGATGGGCGTGCTGCTGGCGGCTCCGCCGGTGGTGAATGACGTTAAGAAGACGGGGCTGGATCCGGCGCGGCTGGCGCAGATCCCGGTCCGGCTCAAAGAATTTGTCGACCAGGGCAAGGCGGCCGGTATGGTGACGCTGGTGGCTCGGCACGGGCATGTCGCGGCCGTCGACGCCATCGGCTTTACGGACCTCGACCGCAAACAGGCGATCAAGCCGGACGCGATCTTTCAACTGCATTCGATGACCAAGCCGGTGGTGTGCCTGGGCATCATGATGCTGCAGGAAGAAGGTCTGCTGCAGATTTCGGATCCGGTGCAGAAGCATCTGCCGGAGTTTCGGGGGCAGATGGTGCTGGATGCGGGAGTGCTACGGAAGCCGTCGCGGCTGGTGACGTTGCGCGACCTGATGACGCATACGTCGGGCATGATTCTGAATCCGCCGCCGGGGATCGGGGAATTGCATGGCGCGCTGCACCGTACTTTAGCGGAGGTGGTCCTGGTGGAGTCGCAGCAGCCATTGCTGTTCGACCCAGGCACCCGCTGGAGCTATTCGAATACGGGGATTGCCGCGTTGGCGCGGGTGATCGAAGTGAAGAGCGGCATGCCGTTTGAGAAGTTCCTGGCGACGCGCATCTTCACGCCGCTGGGCATGAACGACACCTATATCTATCCGCCGAAAGAGAAGTTCCACCGCATGCCGACGGCGTATCTGCTGAAGGATGGCCAGACGATCAAGTACACCTCCGATCCGTTGGGCGAGGGCGTGATGAAGTTTCGCGAAGGCGCGAAGTATCCGCTGCCGGAGGGCGGCCTGTATTCGACAGTGGCGGACCTGTTCCGCCTGTATCAGCTGATGCTGAACGGCGGCACGCTGGACAATGTGCGCTTGCTTTCGAAGGCGTCCGTGGAACTGATGACGGCGAACCATACGCAGGTACTGCCGGGCGCGGCGGCGGGTATGAGTTCGGCCTTGGGTTGGACGTATCTACGTGATCCGCAGGCGGCGCTGACGCTGCTGTCGCCCGGTACTTACGGGCACGGCGGGCGATATGGCACCTACTGCTTTATCGACCCCAAGCGGGACATGATCGGTATCTTCATGATTCATCGGGAAGGCGGCGCGGACGAGAAGAATGCGTTCGTCTCGATGGCGGCGTCCGCTGTGGTGGACTGACGGTACTAGGAGCTAGCCCGAACGATAGAACTATTGGGTAGCCCTTCCCTAAGTGCCATTTCGACTTTCAATCCTCCACTACCTAGACGCATACTGCTATCACGGAGGACAGAAAGATCCCATGAAAAACGGACAAGCTCAGGGCGCGATCAGAATCGATCTGGTGGAGTATGGATTGATGGCGGGAGTCATCGCCATGGCCGCTGGAGCAATCATGCCGGAGCTGGTGGCGCAGGCCAGCCAGATGGCGGGCAATGTCAGTCACTACTTCCTCTTCGCGGCTTCGATCGGCTCGGGTTCCTAATCCCTTCCTCACCGAGTTGATTGAGCCCACCCGGGACGGGTGCGCGACCCGGCAGGCCTGACACGCTTTCTTCCTGCGGAAGCGCGGCCTGCCTTTCCCTCAGTGTTGTCGATCAGCGCCCGCGTGCCCTCCCCGGTGGTCGCGGTTCGGTTGAAGAAGTGATTTGTTGGTCCGCTGACGACCCATTCGCTTCCATCGTCTGAACCACGACCCTCGGGGAGGGTTCCTGCTTTTGGCCCCTTATTCCCTGGGCCAGCTCCCCATCCTTTAAGGCGCCACGCAAGCGAAGTTGGCCGCTTCTTCCGTATTGCCGGCGCCGCGATAGCGCGCTACCTGCGGATACGGGCAGATGGGACGCGTGCGCGTCGCTTGGCCGCTCTCGAGGTGCGAGCCGAGCAGTTGCTGCGGTGCTGTACCCTTCTCCACCCAATCCATCACGGCGCCCAGCCAATCGACGCTGCTGCAGCCGGGGCCACCGGAGCAATGGAACATGCCAGGGACCATGAAGAGGCGATAGAAGTCGCGGGTGGCGGCTTCGCCCATCCGCTTCGAGACCGTCTCGTAGTATTCGATGCCGGGGAAGGGATTCACCTGCTGATCGGCCCAACCGGAGTACTGCACGATCTTGCCGCCGCGCTTTTTGAGCGCCGACAGGTCGGGGTTGCGAGGGTTGAGGATGGCAGCGGCTTTAGCGGTGCGCGGCGGGTCCGTATCGAAGTTGAACATGGTGTAAGTCCACGACGGGCCGGGCGGCGGGTCGAGGATGGCGAACTTCATCTGGCTTTCCGAACGCGGCAGGACGGTCTTGATGGGGGCGACGAGATTGTCCGCCCAGACGGACTCACTGCCGACGGGTTCACCGGGAAACAACTGCTTGCCTTGCGAGGTGCGCGGGCCGCTATAGATTTTGGCCAAGGCTTCAAGCTGGGTGCCGGTGAAGCAATCGGGGCCGTCGCCAGAGGCGCACTTGGGCAGGTCGCGCGCGGGCTTAAAGTCGCAGCGGCGCGGATCGTCGATCACGCCGTCCTTCAAGCCGTCGACGGCGTCGCACTTCTCATAGACGGCCTTGGCCAGCATCGGTAGCTTCTCGGGCGGGATGGCGCCGTCACCGGCTTGCGATTGGCCCACCCACATGCGGCGCGTGACGTTGCCGGTGAGGAAAAGGCCGGGCGCGCCGATCACCAGACCGTCAAAATCTTCCGGATAGCGCTGCGCTTCCTGCATGCCTTGCCGTCCGCCGGTGGAGCAGCCGACCCAGTAGGAATAGCGGGGCGCGGCGCCATAGTAAGCCCGGATGACCTGCTTGGCGAGCACGGCAGTTTCGTGCACGGAGAGATAAGCGAAGTCGATCAGCTTGCGTTGGCCGTGGGGATTCTCGGGCGTCACGTAGGCGAAAGTGGCGAGAGGTTCCTTGGCGGCGTCGTGGCCGGTGTCGGTGGACGTGGCGGCGAAGCCTTTGCGCAACGCATTATCGACCGCGGCGAAGCTGATCACGCCGGCAGTGCCGCCGTTGCCGACCATCTGGAAGCGATCGTTCCAGGAGGTGGGCAGTTTGATGACGAACTTGGCTTCCGGCCAGATCACGCCACGCACGTCGCAATGCTCCGGCAACTTGTCGGTCGCGGCGATCAGCGCGGAGGAGTGCAGGGTGACCTCTTTGCCGAAGGAACGCTTGGCGAGGTCTTCACAGGGAATTGCTGGAGCGGCCGCTTGCAGGCTGAAGGCGGCGAGTGGAACGAGCCAAAGACGTTGCACGAAAGTCTTCCTTGATGGGATACGGGCTCTGGAATTATGACAGAACGTCCGTGAACGATCAGGAAGCGAGATCCGGCACTTTTTGCCATGCTGTTTACACAGGGGCGAAAGTTTTGCGCCTAGGCCGCAGCGCGGGCGCAACGCCGAGCACGCATCAGGCGAATCCGGATGGCCGTTTCCGTAGTGCCGGCCTCCTGGGCGATCTCGCCGGCGGTGTGCCCTTCTAACTGACGATGCAGCAATGCTTGATCTGACGCACAGCATCCCTTAATGAGTTGGGCCAAGTCGATTGCCGCGACGTTTACGGTGCAATCGCCAGCGATCTCCGTGAGGGGCTGCCAGCGCCGATAAGTGTGTAGCGAGCGCCGATATAAGTTCATGGCAATCTGATTGACCCACATACTGATACACAGCTCATTGCGTAACTGATCCAAGCGCTCCCAGCCCCGCACCCAAGCGGCTTGGGAAATCTCTTCCGCCAATTCGCCCATTACTCCTTTGGAGATCAGAAAACGAACCGTGCGTTTGAAGCCTGTAGCATAGGCGTCCGCGAAAGCATCAACCGTCATCGCGATTTAAGTAAGCAATCGGGAGGCCAAAGTGGATGACCGGCGAAGATCACTTCACTTGTAAAAACCGCCGAAACACATCGGGGTGCGAATTATCTATCGGGTGACATGACACCCACACCCCAACCCCCCTCACTTCAACTTTCTCGACTTCGACGCCTTACGGCATTGGCCGTTTGGGCGGCCGCGTGTGCGAGCGCGGCCATCAGCATTGGCACCACGTTGCCCAACGGCACGACTGGTCAGGCGTATACGACGACGCTGGCCGTTTCAGGCGGTACGGCTCCCTATAACAGCGTGGTGACTTCCGGTGCGTTGCCCAACGGCTTGTCGTTGGCGCCGAATGGCGTGCTGAGCGGAACGCCGCTAGCGCCGGGCTTGTTTAGCTTTTCCGTGCAGAGTTCCGATGCCATGGGCTCCATCGGGCTGACGAATCTCACGCTGCGCGTGGTGAGCAGCAACGGTCTGCAACTGACAACCACGAGCTGGCCGGAAGGTAAGACCGGCACGGCGTATGACCTTCAACTGACCGCGCAGGGCGGTACAGCTCCCTACTCCTATGACCTCGTCCTCGGTGGCGGAGAACTGCCGGACGGTTTGACGATGACGTCAACCGGACGCATCACTGGCACGCCCACGGCGGCGGGCGTGTTTCCGCTGCTGGTGCGCGTGACCGATGCGAACGGCAACTCGTATCAGGCCGCGATGATGCTGCGCATTTCTTCGGGCGGCTTGGGCTTGCCGAATCCGTCGTTGGCCGCGGCTTCGGTGAATCAGCCTTACAGCCAGTCGATCATGGCAATGGGCGGCACGGGTCCGTATGCGTATAGCGTGTCTTCGGGTAACTTGCCGACGGGCTTGACGCTTGCCTCGAATGGCTTGCTGACGGGCACGCCGACGGCTGCTGGCACTTATAACTTTTCGATTCTGACGACGGACTCCACCGGAGCCACGAGTCAAGCGAACTACTCGCTGGTGGTCGGCACGACGAATCCGCGTCTGGTGTCGACGGGCCTGCCCAATGGCGTGGTGAATCAGAACTTCAACGGATCGCTGCGCGCGCAAGGCGGTACGCCGCCCTATACGTACACGCTGGTGAGCGGGACGCTGCCCTCTGGTCTGACGCTGACTTCGAGCGGCACGTTCTCCGGTACGGCGACGGCCAATGGTTCCTATCCGGTGACGATTCGGGTGACCGACGCCGCTGGCCGCACGTCGCAGTCGGACGTGGTGCTGAACATCAACTCCAGCGCGTTCAGCATTGCGACGCCGAATCTGCCGGAAGCGTTCACCAACACGGCCTTTAATGGGACGTTGATGACCAACAGCGGCGCGGCTCCGTATGTGTTCCTGCTCTCGACAGGCAGCCTGCCTCCGGGCGTGGTGTTGAACATGAACGGCACGCTGGCCGGCCGGCCGACCACGGCGGGCACGTACAACTTCGTAGTGCGCGCGTTCGATGCAAACGGGCAGGCGGCGCAGATTCCGGTGACGATCCGCGTGCAGGCCGGTGGCTTGACGCTGGCGAAGTCCGGCTTGGCGAATGGCCGTACCGGCCGTCCCTACACTTCGACGCTGAGTGCGTCGAATGGCACGTCGCCGTATCTGTTCACGCTGATGAGCGGGTCACTGCCTCCGGGCTTGAACCTGGCGCAGAATGGCAATGTTTACGGCGTTCCCACGGCGACTGGGTTGTGGTGGGCGACCATCCGCGTGACGGACGCGACCGGTGCCACGGCGACCACTACGGTGGCCATCTACATTGCCGGCAACGGTGTAGGCTTCTCGACGTTCACACTGCCTTCGGCGCGTCAGTTCCAGTCCTACACGACGAACCTGCAGGCGGCGGGCGGCACGGGTCCGTATACGTACGCTGTCTCTTCGGGCACGCTGCCGGCCGGCCTGACGTTGACTCCGGAAGGCTTGCTCTCGGGCTTGCCAACGCAGACCACGTCCACGCCGTTTACGGTGCGTGTCACCGACAGCACAGGTGCGACGTCTGTAGTGACGTATCTGCTCAACATCAACACGGCCAACATGACGCTGGGCACCAATCTGCCGGGCACCGGTCAGGTGGGCACGGCTTATAGTTATACCTTCCAGAGCACCGGCGGCACGGGCACCACGACCTACACGGTGGACAGCGGCACGCTGCCTCCTGGTCTTACGCTGGATCCGAACGGCATGCTGACCGGTACGCCGACTGCGCCCGGCACCTACGTCATCAATGTGAAGGCGACTGACGGCAACAACGTCAGCTCCTACTTCTCGCAGGTGTTTGTGGTGAACGCCGCCGGCCTGGGCTTCGTTTCGAGCCAAGTGCCGGATGCTTCGGTAGGCAGCGCCTATTCATCGACGCTTTCGGGCAGCGGCGGCACTGGCCCCTATACGTTCACGGTGGTCTCGGGCACGTTGCCGGCCGGCCTAACGCTGGGCTCGAATGGCACGATCACCGGCACCGCAACCACCGCGGGCAGCTATCCGGTGACGCTGCGCATCACGGACTCGACGGGCGCGAGCGCCACGACGGCGGTGACCTTCGTGGTGAAGGCGGCGAGCCCCATCACCATCACGACCTCGGTGCTGCCGACGGCGGCGACCGGGTCGATGTTCACTTACACGCTGGTGGCTTCGGGCGGCACGGCGCCGTACACCTTCACGCTTGCCAGCGGCTCCACGCTGCCGGCCGGCTTGTCGCTGACCACTTCGGGCGTGTTAATGGGAACGCCCACCGCCAATGGCAACAGCACGTTCACGGTAAACGTGAAGGACGCCAACGGCGCGACGGGTTCGCGTTCGCTGACGCTGGCGGTGGGCGGCGACGCCCTCCGCATTCCGAATGCGACGCTCTCGAACGGCACGGTAGGCACGGCGTACAACTTGACGTTGTCGCCCGCGGGCGGCACGGCGCCTTATACGGTGACGGTGGTGGGCGGTTCGCTCCCGGCCGGACTGTCGCTGTCTTCAGCCGGTGTGTTTAGTGGTACGCCGACCATGCCGGGTGCCTATCCGGTGATCCTTCGCTTGATGGATTCCACTGGGGCCCAGGTTCAGCAGAGCTACACGATTACCGTAGTGGGCTCGAGCGGCCTGGCGCTGGCTGGTACGTTGCCGCTAGGGACGATCGGCCAGCCGTATCAGGGGTCGTTGTCGGCCTCGGGCGGCGTGGCTCCGTACTCCTATAGCGTGGCGAGTGGCATGTTGCCGACCGGCTTGTCGCTGGCGCAGAACGGCACCATCACCGGGACGCCCACCGCGGCGGGCCAATCCGCTGCTACCTTCCGCGTGACCGACGCGAACGGGGCGACGGCGGAGACGATGATCGCTTTGGCGATCAACTAGACGACCGCTTCAGCGAGGAGCGGAATCAGCTTCTCGCGCAAGCGAACTACCTGGCCGATCACGAGCACCGCCGGCGACTCCACGTCGACGGTGCCGAGATCGGCCAGTGTCGTTTCGACGAAGCGTTCCTGAGGCGTAGAGCCGTTTTCAATGAAGCAGGCCGGCTCGTGGGGGTTACGGCCAGCGCCGATGAGGATTTGGGCAATGCGGTCACGATGGCGCGTGCCCATCAGGATGATGAGCGTATCCACTTGGGCGTAGCGCGTGAGGTCGTCGTTGAAGCCGTCACGCACATGTCCGGTGAGGACGCAAAAGCCAGTGGCGACGCCGCGAAAGGTCGGGGGCACTCCGGCGAGCGAAGGCACGCTGAGCGCGGAGGAGATGCCGGGGACCAGTTCGACGTCGACGCCGCGTTCGTTCAAGTAGTGCCATTCTTCGGCGCCGCGGCCAAAGACCATCGGATCGCCGCCCTTTAAGCGGACGACGTGGGGATGAATCTGGGCCTGACGCACGAGCTCTTCCAGAATGCGATTCTGAATGCACTCCTGCTGTCCGTCTTCTTTGCCGACAAAGTGAAGCTCAGCGGCGGGGTTGATCAGTTCGAGCACTTCGCGCGAAACCAAGCGGTCGTAGAGCACGACGTTGGCCAGCGCCAGCACGCGAGCCGCCCGGAGTGTGAGGAGATCTGCTCTTCCGGGTCCAGCGCCGACGAGATACACCATAGGTTAGTTCTGCTGATGAACGCGATACCAGTAGTCGCCGAGGGTCTCGTTCGGCTGACGGGCGCCGGCGAACTCGGTAAGGATGGGGCGCAGCGTATTGATCAGTTCGGCGTACTTCACGCCGTGCGTGTGCAGCTTGCCCATGCGATCACCCACGGGCGAGCCGCCGAGGTAAATCGAGTACATGTCGATGGACTGGCCCACGATGCCGATCTCGGCCGTATAGGGGCGGACGCAGCCGTTCGGGCAGCCGGTGATGCGGACGTGGACGGTTTCGTCGGTGAGGCCGAGGTTGGCCAGTTCCTGATCGAGTCCGGCCATGAGTTCCGGCGCGCGGCGCTCGGCTTCGGCCAGCGCCAAACCGCAGGTGGGCAGCGCCGGGCAGGCCATCGAGTGGCGCAGCACGGGCGGCATGGAGAGCGGCAGCGTGACGTTGTGGCGCTTCAGAATGGCTTCGAGTTCGGCGGTGCGATCGTTCGGCACGTCGGTGAACAGAATGTTCTGCTGCGCGGTAAAACGGATGCCGCAAGGCACTGAGGCGATCACTTCGCGGATGGCGGGACGGAGGGCCTTGGTGACGCGTCCGCTCAGAACGCGCAGACCGAAGAACTGGTGCGTGTCGTTCTGTTTGTGCCAGCCGAGATAGTCGGACTGGCGAATCCACTTGATGACCTTGGGAGCTTCGAGCGCGTGGCCGAGACGGCGCGCCATCTCTTCGCGGAACCATTCGACGCCCTTCGCGTCGAGCACATACTTCAGGCGGGCGAGCTTGCGATTTTCGCGATTGCCGAAGTCGCGGTGGATGCCCACCACGGCCTTGGCGGCGTCGAGCAGTTCGTCGGCAGGCACGTAGCAGATCTCATCGGCCATGCGGGGATGGCTGAGCTTCACGCCGTTCGATTGACCCATGCCGCCGCCGGCAAGCACGGTGAAGCCGGTGACGGTGCCATTCTCGATGTTCGGCACCAGGCCGAGGTCGTGGGCGTAGATGTCGGTGGTGTTGTCGCCGGGGTAAGCAAAGGCGATCTTGAACTTGCGCGGCAGATAGGTGGCGCCGTATAGCGGCTCTACTTCGCCTTCGGGCTCTTCGACGCTGACGGCGCGCTCTCCGTCGAGCCAGACTTCGAGATAGGCGCCCGTCTTGGGCTTCAGCTCGCGGGCGATCATCTGCACGTAGGGCGTGATGTCGGGACGGTCCGGAGCTTCGATCGGAGCGGCGCAAGCCACCACGTTGCGCACCACGTCGCCGCAAGCGGCCCAGGTGTTCATGCCGGAGTGGATCACGGTGGAGATCAGCTTCTGGACGTTGCGCTTACCGACGTAGTGATACTGAATGCCGCCGCGCGAGGTGATGCGCAGGGTGCCGTCGCCGCACTCGTCGGCGAGACGGTCCAACTCCAGGTATTGCGCGGTGGTCATCTGGCCGCCGGGCACCGAAACGCGCACCATGCAGGTGATCGAGCGTTCCGGCTGACTCTTGCGCAGGTCACGGTCGTCCTGCTGGTAAATGCCGTGGAACTTCAGCAAACCAGTGGCGGGTTTGGAGAAGGCACTGGTGTCCTGGGCGAGTTCTTCTTTGAGCGTGCCGCGCAGGTATTGCGAACCGGACTTCAGGCCTTCGGTGGGTGAGAGCTTGATCATGGATCCCTGGGTGAATTGTATCATAGCGGCCGGGAATCCCTAATTCCCGATAGGGTATCGGTGGTTCCAGGACGAAGGGTCTAGCCACCCGTCTAAAATGTTTCTGAACACCTGGCGCGCTGTTCCTGTCATATCGGATGAACGTGGCGCAAAAAGCATGGCCTTCACTCGACAAATCGCGTTCCCGGAGCTAGCGGCCTTGGCAACCGACGACGGGCAGGACCGTTTCGCCGATCTGGTGGCCCGCCAGTCGCGGTTTGTCTTCCGCGTGGCCTATGCCGTTTTGCGCAACGTCCACGACGCCGAGGACGCTGTGCAGGATCTGTTCCTGAAGCTGCATCGCTCCGGCGCGTGGCGCGAGATGAATGACGAACACGCGTTTCTGGCGCGGGCGGCCTGGCGGATGGCGGTGGACAAGCTGCCGTCGCGGCGGCAGGGCACTATTCCGGAGTTGGCGGCGCCGTCGCATGAGCGCGACGTCATCGCGAGCGATCTGCAGGCGACGGTGCATCGGCTGGTGGATGCCCTGCCGGAAGAATTCCGGCAGCCGCTGGTGCTGTCGGCGATCGAGGAATTGACGTCGCGGCAGATTGCCGAGGTGATGGGCATTCCGGACGCGACAGTACGGTCGCGGATCATGCGGGCGCGGCAAATGCTGAAGGAGAAGCTGGCGGCGCGGTTGGGAGGGGCTCAATGAACGGGCAGGACCTTGACCGGTTGTTGAACGAGTCGCTCGCAACGTATGTGGCAGAGCCGGCGCCGGGGTTGGAGCAGCGGGTACGGCGGTCGGTGTGGCGACGGGCTTATGGGCGGCCATTGCTGGGTGTGCTGGCGGTGGCGGCGACGCTGCTGGTGGTCTTTTGGCCACCGGGGGTTCGGGAGCAACGCGGGCCGGACGTGCCGTTCGTTGCCCGCGCACGACCCGTGGCGCCGTTAGAAGAACGGCAGCGCATTCCGCAGCCAGTTCTGCCTTCTGCCCCAGAGCCTTCAGCGCAAACCCCGGCGCGGCTCGTGATCAAGAACAGGCCGCCCGATCGTGTCCCAATGAGCCGGAAGGAACGAGAGTTGATGGAGTTTGCGAGCCACTATCCGCAGCTCGTGCAGCAACTGATTGAGAAACCGGCGGCGAAGGACGAGCCGCTGGCGGTGGTGCCCATGGAAGTGCAGCCGCTCGTGATTGCGCCGCTCGAGAGCGGGTCGGGTGGCGGCCAGTAATCCCAAAACATTTATAAGGAGAATTGTCATGAGAGCTTTATGGCTGTCGTTTTGCCTGATGCTGCCGCTGTTCGCACAGGAAGGACCGAAATACTACCGCCTGGACTTCACCGTGAAGGAGTTCGATGACGCGAAGATGACGCTGAGCCGGGTTTATTCGGGCATGGCTACCACGGACGAACGCAGTCGTAATATGTCAGTCCGGATGGGCAACAAGGTGCCCTATTCGACCGGAGGCGGCAACTTTCAGTTTGTTGACATGGGCGTCAACATCGACGTCCAGCGCGTGATGGAATTGACCGGCAACTTGATGGTGATGGTGGTCGTGGAGATCACCTCGACGCCGAACAATCTGGATGCGCCGACGCCGACGCTTTCCGCACCGGTCATCCGCTCGAATCGTTGGAACGGATCATCGCTGATCCCGGTCGGCAAACAGACCCTGCTTTTCTCGTCCGACGATTTGCACTCGAAGCGCAAGATGCAGTTGGAAGTGCTGGCCACGCCGATCGTGCCGGCGGCGAAGTAGCGAGGAGTTAGCGGGCGAACAGGCGCAGGCCTTGGCCGACCAGGGCCGCGCCGAGGGCGCCGGCGAAGGCGGGTCCGAAGACCGGGGCCGCGCGGTGCACGGCATGATAGCCCAGGAAGAGGAAGCCGCCGCCGGTGAGAGCGAGCAGACCTTGCACGAGGCCGGGGGCGATGTACGGACTCGCGTAGCCTTCGGCCACCAGACCCAGCCACGTAACGAACTGGAACGCGCCGCTGGCGAGCATGGCTTTTTTCTCACTCTTGAGCGCCGAACGCAGCATAACGCCGAGCGCGAGGCCTTCGGGAATCTTGTGCAGGATGATGCCGGCGATGACGCCCGCTGTTAACTGCTTCTGGCCTTCGATCATCGAAGCCTGAATCAGCCAGCCATCGAGGAAGCAATGGGCCGCGGCGGCGATCAGCAGGACGGTGGAGACGGTGTGCGTGCAGGTGGAGCAGACGGGCTGGACGAAACGGTCGATCAGCCAGAGCAGGCCAAAACCGCCCGCCAGGCAGGCCAGCGCGGTCGACCAACTGGAGCTGGCGGCGACCTCGGGGAGAATCCAGAACGTGGCGATGCCGATCAGCAAACCGCCGTTGAGCGAGGTCAACCGGCGGGCGATCGATGGCAGACTGCCGAGCCAAACGCCTAGAAAAGTAAACAGTAATGCGGACAGCAGCACGACGTGGGCAAATCCTCGAAGTACTACTATAGCGCATCTGAGAATGCAATATCTATAAGCGAACGGTGGTGCAAAATCGCCACCTGGGGCGGCTGAAATGAGCCAGCAACTTAGCCCCACTGCACTGCGTTTATTCAGGCAGGAGGGATCGAAAAATGATCCGCAAAGCTTGGTTGATTCCCGCAATGTTGATGGGCCTGGCGCTGGTGCCGGAAGCCAGCGCGGGTGTCTCTTTCGGATTTCAAATTGGACGGACGCCGCCCATGCCGCGTGGCTACATGTATGGTCCTGTGGGCCGTGCCCCCGGACCCGGCTACTTCTGGCGTGACGGCTTCTGGGACGTTCGTGGCCGGCAGTACGTTTGGGTGCAAGGCGGTTGGTTCCGCGCGCCGCGTCCGGGTGCCTATTGGGTAGCCCCGCGCTGGCAGCCGTATCGGAACAGCTACGTCTGGCGTCCCGGCTACTGGCGCTAACGGCTCATCAAGGTTTGCATGACGTGCGCCGCTTCTCGCCCGAAACGGCTCTGCAGGTGGCGCACGTACGGCAACGCGAGCCAGCCGGCGAGTCGTGCGGGACGCGAATAGGAGCGAATCGTGAACCGCACCTCGCCGCTGGGTAGCGCTTGAAGCTCGAAGCGTTCCTCGCCGCACTCGTCATGTCCTTCAAGTGTGCGGATCGTGAAGCTATAGAGCTGCTCTTGGTCTTCCACGCCGATGATGCGGCTGGGATGTAAGGACCAGAAGCCCAAATGCGAAGCCCGCGCGGCGAGCACCCGGCCAGCTTGGGGTTCGTCATCGAGCGAGAGAAATTCGCACCAGCCCAGATTCGTCACCTGCCACCGCCGCAAGGCGGTGGTTGCTTTTGCGAAAGAGCCCGCCGGCAGCATGACGATCGTCTCGTTGCGAAAGTAGTTTTCGACGTGGCGGGCGTCGTAATTGAAGGGCGCATTCGCCGCGGCGGCGAGCACCCGCTCCAGGCAGGCCAGATCGGGGCGCCGCCAGAAGAACATGCTCTAATGATCGCCGTATTTTAACTCGCCGGCGGGCAGCGGGATCGGCAGTTGATTGTGCTTGAGCGGCAGCGGACAGGTGGCGTAAGGCGTAAAGACGCAAGGCGGGTTGTAGGCCTTGTTGAAGTCGATGACGACCTGGCCGTTCTTGGGCAGGTCGGTGTAGAGGTAGCGGCCGGCGCCGTAGGTCTGTTTGCCGGCAGTCTTGTCTTTGAAGATGAAGAAGAACTGGTCGCCTTCCACTACCGGCTCCAGACGATAGGTGACGCCGTTCAACTGGAACTCGGTGACGCCGATCACCTTGTGCTCTTCGAGCTCGTTGACGATGTTCGGAATTCGCACCACGCGCTCGGGCTGCGGAATGAACTTCGCGACGACCCGATAGGTGGGGTTGATGGGGAACCAGGTCTTGTGGGTGAACTTGCGGCGCAGATCGCTGTTTTTGTCGCGCAGGCGGATGCCGATCTTTGAGCCGCGGTCGATCACGAAGAGACTCAGGTCGCCCAGGACGAGGATGTCTTCTTTGGCGTCTTTGTCGTCCACGAGCGCGGCGACTCGGGTGACCGGCTTGCCGCGTAGGGTCATCGGGACGCCCGGATTTGCTTCGACGCCGATCTTCTTGCCGTTGCGAATGAAGGCTCCCGCCTTCGCCGGGGCGGACGCCGGCAGTACGATGTCGTTGCCCGCGGCAGACCCAAATGTGTTGCGGCCTTCCTTTAACCAGAAGAGACCGGAGACTGTTAACCAGCCCGTATCCGACTTCAGCTTTGCTTCGGACTCGGCACGGTACTTCTCAATGCTTGCCGTGTAGTCTTTTATACTGGAGTCGGCTCCGAACATGCCAATCGCAAAAGCCACAATCCATATCGGCTTCATGGTGATTACCAGTATAGCGCTGGGTCAGGACGAGCCGCCGAAGACCCTCGAGACGATGGAGGCGCGGGTGGATCGCGTGTCGTCGAAGCATGTCTTCACCGAAGGGCCGGTATGGATTCCGGACGGACATCTCCTGTTTAGCGACGTCCCGAATAACGTCATCAACATGTTCGTGCCGGGCAAAGGCACTTCGGCTTGGCGCGAAAAGGCGAACGGCACCATGGGGAACGCCTATGACGGCGAGGGTCACGTCTATTCGTGCGAGACGCGTGGGCGACGGGTGGTGCGGACGAATGTGAAGTCCGGCAAGCAGGAAGTGTTGGCGGAACGTTTTGAAGGCCAGCGCTTCAACGCGCCGAACGACATCTGCGTGCGCAAGGATCGTAACGCGTACTTTACGGATCCGGCTTTTGGTTCGCAGGCGGATACCCGCGAACTCAACTTTTACGGCGTCTTTCGGCTGAGTCCGAAGAACGAAGTATCGCTGGTGGCGAAGCTCACGGGGCGGCCGAACGGCATCGCGCTCGCTCCCGGCGGACGCTTCCTCTACGTCACCAATTCGGATGCGCGTTCGGTGCTGGTTTACGACGTGGACCGCGGCGGCGCCACCAGCAACGAGCGCGTTTTCGTCACGGGGATCAAGGGGGTGCCTGATGGCATTCGCACCGATGACAAGGGCAACGTCTACGTGGCGGCGGAAGACGTCATGATCTATTCGCCCCAGGGCAAGCTGATTCGTACGCTCAAGGTGCCGGAAACGCCGCGTAATCTGGCCTTCGGCGATGCGGACTTGATGTCGCTGTACATCACCGCTTACACGGGGCTGTATCGCGTGCGCATGCCGATCAAAGGCGCCACCTACTGAACATGACAGACGAGGATCGCGAACGGTATTCGCGGCAGCTTCTTTTTGACGGTGTCGGTGTCACGGGGCAGGAGAAACTGCTGGCGGCGCAGGTCACCATCGTAGGCTGCGGCGCGCTCGGCACGTATCAGGCGGCGGCGCTCGCCCGGGCCGGCGTGGGGCGGCTGCGGATCATCGATCGCGACTCGATCGAGTTCTCCAATCTGCAGCGCCAATGGCTCTTCACCGAGGACGACGCCCGGCAAGGTTTGCCCAAAGCTGTCGCCGCCGCTCAGGCGATCGCGCGCATCAACTCGGGCATCCGCGTGGACCCCCACGCCGTCGACCTGACGCCGGCTAACGCCAGCGACTTGCTGGGCGACTCGCAACTGCTGCTCGATGGCACCGACAATTTCGAGACGCGCTACCTCGTGAACGACTTTGCCATCGCCCATGGCATCCCCTGGATCTACGGCGCGGCCGTGGGCAGCTACGGCCTCACCATGCCCGTCCTGCCCGGGCGCACGGCGTGCCTGGCGTGCGTCTATCCCGAACCGCCTTCGGGCGCGCAGGAGACTTGCGAAACGGTGGGCGTGCTGGGCACGATCACCACGGCCGTGGGGGCACTACAGGTGTCAGCGGCGCTCAAGTTGCTGGTGGGGCAGGATCCGTTTCTGGGTTTGACGACGCTCGATGTCTGGAGCGGCCGGATCCGCCAGACGGCGCCCCCGGCGGCCGACCCCGCCTGCCGTTGCTGCGGCGAGCGCCGGTTCGAGCATCTGGAGGGCAAACGCCGCAAGCCGATCTCGCTTTGTGGCCGCAACGCGGTACAGATTCATGAGCGTGCACGTCCGTTGGACTTGGAGGCGTTGGCGAAAGCCCTGAGCCCGCTGGGTCAGGTGCGGGCCAACGAATTTGCTCTGCGCTTTTTTGCCGATCCTTATGAGCTTACGATCTTCCCCGACGGGCGGGCGATCATCAAGGGTACGCAGGATGTGGCGTTGGCGCGGTCCCTCTATGCGCGGTACGTGGGGGCTTAGGATGCGTTTTTGGATCGGACTGGTGGCGGTGGCCTGCTGGGGCCAGGATCTGCCGCCGCGTCTTGCCGAATGGAAGCAGGAGATCGAAAAGACGGGTGGTGGAAAACTCCACGTCGTCCGGGTGACGGTGGAGACTCGCGACGGTCAACCCACCTATGTGTTGCCCGATTCAACGCCGGATCGTCCGGTGATGGCCCGCTACTTTGGCGACGCTAACTTCCGTGCGCAGTTCGTGCGGACGCACGCGGTGACCCTCAACTACACGGGGCCTGAAGGGCGCATCGCCTTTATTGTCTTAAACATGGCGCGACTCAAGGGTAGCGAGGAAATCGTGCTGTCCCACGAGTTCGGCCATGCCTGGCTCCATGCCAAGGGTCTGCGGGCCCCGGCGCTTCCGCCTGGCGGGGCCGCCTGCCAGGCGATCCACGTGGGCGATATTGTCCAGCACATGCTGATTCGCGAAGAGCAAACCCGCCGCGGCTTCGATTTTCGGCCCGATTGGGTCGCCGAACTCGAACTGGCGGCTGACAATCTCAAGAAACAAGCGCCGGAAACCCAGCCGCCGGCCGATCCGTGCCTGCGTTTGGAGCGTCTCGCTCATCTGGTGGACGTCGAAGCGGGGCTCACTGATGAGCAGTGGACCGGCCGGGCGGAGTTTCTGGAGCGGCTGCCGGCGGGCGACCCGCGGGTGGCGGAAATGGGCCGCCGTCTGGTGCGGATCCTCCGTGTTTTCAAGCTGGAAGAGCCCACGGAGTACTACCTGGCGCTCAGTACGGTTTTGAGCGCTACGCACTTGTTATTTCAACCACCTAACGGTACCCCCTAATGGGGGAATGTGCTACTCTGATAGCCGTCCGAACCCCTGTCAGCCCTCATCCCCATGAACTTTCGCTCGCTGTTTAGCTTTTTTTCGTCAGATCTTGCCATCGATCTTGGGACTGCCAATACTCTCGTCTACGCCGCGGGCAAAGGGATCGTCGTCAACGAGCCTTCCATCGTCGCGATTAACAAGACGACCGGCGATGTGGAAGCCGTGGGCAAAGAGGCCAAGGAAATGCTGGGCCGCACGCCGGGCAACATCGTCGCTATCCGCCCGATGAAGGACGGCGTCATCGCCGACTTCAAAGTGACCGAGCGGATGCTCAACTACTTCATTCAAAAGGCCCACGGGCGCAAGATGTTGGTTCATCCGCGCATCGTGATCGGCGTACCCAGCGAGATTACGCAGGTGGAAAAACGCGCCGTGATCGACTCGGCGTATCGCGCCAAGGCGAGCGAAGTACATCTGGTGGAGCAGGCGATGGTGGCCGCCATTGGCGCAGGTCTGCCGATTACGGAGCCCTCGGGCAACATGGTGGTGGATATCGGCGGCGGCACGACGGACGTGGCCGTGATTTCGCTGTCCGGCATTGTGTACTCGCGGTCGGTCCGCGTGGCCGGCAATGAGATGGACGACGCCATCACGCAGTATCTGAAGCGTAAGTACAACCTACTGATCGGCGAACGTACGGCGGAGCAGATCAAGTGCCAGATCGGCTCGGCCTTCCCGCTCGATAAGCCGCTGACGATGGAAATTAAGGGGCGCAGCCTGATTGAAGGCATTCCGCGGACCGTCACGATTGACGACACGGAGATCCGTGGCGCGTTGGCTGAGTGCGTGGCGACGATCATGAACGCCATCCGCGTGGCGCTCGAAAAGACGCCGCCCGAACTTTCGGCCGACATCAGCGACAAGGGCATCGTCCTCACCGGCGGCGGCGGCATGCTGAAGAATCTGGACCGCCGCATCCGCGAAGAAACCGGTTTGCCGGTTTCGATTGCCGAAGACCCGCTGGCTTCGGTGGTGCTCGGCACCGGACGCATGCTCACCGACTTCAAGCTTCTCCGGCGGATTGCGATCGACCACATCTAGGCCACTAAAATGGCAGGAGGGCTTACATGGAAGCGTTTTTCAATCGCTACCGGCACCTCTCGCTGCTCGTCGTGGTGGTCTTCGCGCAACTGATTCTGCTGGCTTGGCAGATCAAGACTCAGCAGGAAGCGCGGGGAGTCCGGGTATGGGCGGTGACTGCGGTGACGCCGCTGGCACGATTCATCGAAGAGATCCGCTATAAGACGGCGCATTTCTTCACCGACTACGTCGTCCTCTCCGGCGTGCAGCAACAGAACCTGGCCATTCGCCAGGAACTCGACCGCTTGAAGCTCGAGAATCAGAACCTGCGCAACGAACTGCAGATGGCCGACCGCGTCACCGCGCTCGCCTCCTTCACCAAGCAATCGCCCTTCAAGTATCTGGGGGCGCGCATCATCAACAATGCGCCGGGCACCAATTCGAAGGTCGTTTACATCGACCGCGGCTCGACCTCGGGAGTGTCGCGCGGCATGTGTGTCATGACGCCCGACGGCATCGTCGGCAAAGTGGTGGCCTCTTATCCGACGGCCGCGCAGGTGATGTTGATCAACGACACCACGTTCTCCGGTGCCGTCATTTCGCAGAAGAATCGCACGCGCGGCGTGGTGAAGGGCTTAGGCCACGTCAAGATGTCGCTCGCCTTTGTGCAGAACGAAGAGAAGCTCGAAGTGGGCGAGATGATGTACACCTCGGGCGAGGATCGCGTGTTTCCCAAAGGTCTGCCGGTGGGCAAGATCGTGAGCGTGAAGGATGGCCAGCCGTTCAAGGAAGTCACGATTGCGCCGTCCGGCTTTCATGAAGGGCTCGAAGAGGTGCTGGTGCTGATCGAAGGCGGTCATCAGGCGATTCCCGCGCCCGCGCCGCCCGCTGTGACGCCGGCCAAACTGCTGCCCGAACCGCCCGGTGAGCAGGCTGATCCCGCCAACAAGTTCGAACTGAAGCCCGAACAGATGAAGACCGAAGCCGACCGCGTCCGCGAGCGCTATAAACAGATTGAACAGATCAACGGCGGACAACTCGGCACCAGTGGCCGCATTCCGAATTACAACGTCATTCCGGCTGCCCCGAAACCTGGCGAAGCCAAGTCCGGCGAGACCAAACCCGGGGAAGCCAAGCCGCCTGAGGCGAAGGCGGAAGGCGCGCCGGCGAATCAATAATGGACTTCGCCGAACGCTACGAGCTCAGCCGGCGTAACCGCATTTCGCGGTTCAAGCCCATCGTCCTGGTGCTGGCGCCGCTGCTGGCCATCCTCTTCCAGCTCTACGTCCCGCGCTTCGCCACCTTCTTCGGCATGTTAAATCTGCCGTTGCTGGTGGTGGTGTATTTCTCGCTGATGCGCCGCATGCCGGTGCTCGGCATTCTGTTCGGCGCCGCTGTCGGCCTGGTCCAGGACTCGCTTTCGAGCCAGCCACTCGGCGTGCTCGGCATCGTGCAAACACTGGTGGGATATTTCGCCGCCTCGCTCAGCCTGCGGGTTGACGGCGAAAATCCGGCCGTGCGCCTCTTCGTCAGCTTCTTCTTTTTCCTCTTCCATCAGTTCTTTTACTGGGTGCTTGTGCGCGCTCTGTTGGGTGTCGTGATCCCGGCCGAGGTGGTGGACAACCTGGTGATGGCCGTCCTGAACTGCGCGGTGGGTCTGCCGCTGTTCGCGCTCTTCGATAGACTCAAGATGAAGTAGGCCAGCGTGACGCTTTTCCCCAGTCCGCGAAAACCCGACCACCTCACCGAACGCCCGCTGTTTGCTGACGACAAGAAATTCGCGTCTTCGCAGATCGCGTTCTTTCACTACCTGATGGTGGCCGTCTTCTTTTTTCTGGCCTCGGGCTACTGGAGCGTCCAAGTCACCGAGAGCGAGTATTACCAGGAACTGGCGCACAGCAACACCGTGCGCAGTCTGCCGCTGCCCGCCGCGCGCGGCCGCATTCTGGACCGTGACGGCCGCGTGATCGTCGATAATCTTTCGAGCTTCTCCTGTTTGCTGTCGCGCGAACGGCTGAAGGACGAGAATCTCCCGCTGATCGCTGAAGGTCTGAACCTGGACTTGGGCGAACTCCGCGAACGCCTGAACCGTTTCCGGCGCCAGGCGCGCTACGTGCCGGTGATCATCAAGGAGAATCTGACGCCGGCGGACGTGGCCTTCGTCGAGTCCAACCATCACCAGGAGATGTTCCCGGAGATCGAGCTGATCCACTCGGTGCGCCGCGTCTACCCCAAGGAACAGTTTTTGGCGCATGTGCTCGGCTACGTGGGTGAAGCGAGCGAAGCCGAACTGGATCGCCCGGAATACGCCGCCTTCAAGCCCGGCGACATCATCGGCAAAGACGGTCTCGAACGTTATTACAACGACACCCTGATGGGCAAAGACGGCCAGCGCGTGTCGCTCGTCAATAATCGCGGCAAGGAACTGCAGGTGATGCAGAACATGGATGCCGAGCCCGGCAAGCCGCTGACGCTGACGATCGACCTCGACGTCCAGGCGGCCGCCGAACTGACGCTGCAGGGCAAGCGCGGCGCGGTGGTGGCGCTCGACCCGCGTAACGGCGATGTGCTGGCCATGGCCAGCCGTCCGGCGTTCGACCCCAACAAGTTCTCCACGCGCATTTCGAATGCGGACTGGAAGGCGATCATCGAGGATCCGGAAACGCCCATGTTCAACCGCGCGATTCAGTCGCGCCTGGCGCCAGGCTCGTCGGTGAAGCCGCTGGTGGCGTTGGCCGCGCTCGAAGAAGGCGTCATCGGGCCGGATCATGCTGTCAATTGCCCGGGGCACTTCTTCTACGTCGACCACGACTTCAAATGCCATCTGAAGAGCGGCCACGGCCGCGTCGGCCTGCGCTATGCCCTGGCGCAGAGCTGCGACGTCTTCTTCTATAGCGTCGGCCTGTCACTCGGCATCGATCGTCTGGCAAAGTGGGGCGAGATGGCTGGCCTCGGCCGTCGCACCGGCATCGACCTGCCCGGCGAATCCACCGGCGACCTGCCCAGCCGCCTCTGGAAGATGAACCGCATGAAGCAAGGCTGGCTCCACGGCGACATGATCAATGTCTCAATCGGCCAGGGCTACCTCACCACCACGCCCTTGCAGTTGGCGCATGCGATCGGCGGCGTGGCGTCGGGCGCCGTGTGGAACCCGCCGCACATGGTGAAGGGTGAGGCGCCGAAAGAAAAGCCGCGCGTCGCGAAGGTCAACCTGGACCATATCCAGCAAGTGGTGAACGGTATGTTTGCCGTGGTCAACCAGGGTGGGACAGCCACCGAAGCCTGGCTGCCGGGAGTGGAAGTCTGCGGCAAAACCGGGACGTCGCAGCTGATCTCGAACGAAACCCTCAAGCGGCGTAATCTGCAAGGCGTGGTGAAAGACAACGCCTGGTTTGTCGGCTTTGCGCCGCGCTCGAATCCGGAGATCGTGGTGGCCGCGCTGATCGAAGGCGGCGAACACGGTGACCGCGCGGGCATCATCGCCCGCGACGTGATCAAGGCTTACTTCGATAAGAAGGGCCGTGGCAAGACTGAGCCCGCCGCCCCGGCCGCGCCGCTGACGGCAGCAAGGATGCAGCATTGATCATTGCCATTGGCCGGCGTACCGGCGTGAGCGCCGTCCGGTCGTTAAAGGACCTCGACTGGCCGCTGCTGGTCACCGCGCTCATCATCGCCCTGATGGGCGGTCTGCAAATTTACTCCGCCACCCATGGCACCAAGCTGGAATCGGCTTGGTGGAAGCACATCGTCAACGTCTGTGTCGGCATCGCCCTGATGCTGATCTTTAGCCGCATCAACTATCACACGCTGCTCGGGCAAGTGCCGTATCTCTATGGAATCAGTATCTTTCTGCTGCTGGTGACCCTGTTTTTCGGCAAACGAATTCTGGGCGCGCGGCGTTGGCTGGTGATCGGGGGACAGAGCATTCAGGTATCTGAGTTCGTGAAAATCGTCATCATCCTGCTGGTGGCCTGGTATCTGGTGGAACTGCGGACCAAAAGGCTCGAGTGGCCGGAGTTGCTGAAGCTCACGGGCATGGTGTTGCTGCCGTTTCTGCTGGTCCGCAAGCAGCCCGACATGGGTACGGCGCTGACCTTTTTGCCGGCTCTGGGAGCCGGGATTCTGCTGGTGGGGATGCGCTGGCAATATGTGGTGGCGCTCGCCGGGGTGATCTTGGCCCTGCTGGCCGTCTTCTGGTTTTTTGACGCCGACGGCTATCAGAAAGACCGCATCATGACTTTTATCGACCCGGGTCGCGACCCGCAAGGCAAGGGTTATCAGGTGCTGCAATCCCGCATTGCGGTGGGCAACGGGGGCGTTTGGGGGCAAGGGGTCACGCGGGGGAGCCAAACCCAGCTCCGGTTTCTCCCCATCGCGCCAACTGACTTTATTTTTTCGACTTTCGCCGAAGAACACGGTTTCGTCGGCGTGATAATCGCGCTAGGATTATACTATCTCCTACTTGTACAGATCGTACAAAATGGGCAGACAGCCCCCGACCGGGCTGGAACAATTATCTGCATCGGGATAGGCGCCACGTTGCTGTTTCATCTTCTCGTGAATGTGGGAATGGTGATCAACCGAATGCCGGTAGTTGGGATTCCCCTCCCGCTCATGAGCTATGGGGGAACGAGCACTTTGGCAGTTTTTGTAATGTTGGGACTCGTGATGAATGTCCGGTCTCAGAGATTGTTCAGTTAGAGATTAGTTGATGAGATGGTGCCCGGCCTCGGCCCGATTCGCCCAGCCGGAGCGACTCAAGTGCGATTATGGTTCGCCACGATATTTGCGCGTCGAAGGTAAACGGAGCCTTTTTTGTTCGCTTCACCTCCCGGCGTTGCCACGCTGCCCGTTGTTCAACAATTGGCGTGTGACACGGTGAGTTAGTTTTGAGAACGCCCCTGCGGCCTCTCCTCACTGTGGGAAGACCTGAACCCCCCTCGCGCCCACCCTCGCTTCGCTTCGCCGAGTTGGCCCTCGCCGGAGAAATAGAGGTTTGCCACATGGGCAAAGAGATGGTGGTTTCCGCCGACCGGCATGAAACGCGGGTCGCGCTGCTGGAAGACGATCAAGTCGTCGAAGTTTATTTCCAACGAGCTCAGGAATATTCATTAGCCGGAAGTATCCACAAGGGCCGCGTGACGCGCGTGCTGCCGGGGATGCAGTCCGCCTTTGTAAACCTGGGGCTGGAACGCGATACGTTCCTCTACGTATCGGACTTTTTCGAAGAACACGAAGAGTTTGCCGACGAGAAGCCGCGTGGCGGCTCAGGCGACGGCGAGAACCGCGCTGAAGGCCGCGGCGATCGCGGAGATCGTGGGGACCGGGGAGATCGCGGCGACCGAGGTGGTCGCGGCCGGGACCGTCGTGAGCGTTTCTCTGCTGGCCGTCCAGCGCCGACCGGCGAAGCGGCTCCGGTTGAAGAATTGAAGGCGGAGATCAACCCCTTCGCCGTCGCCCCGCTGGTGGCGGCGGAAAGTGCGGCCGGTTCCGTCTCGGCCGGCGAAGACGACCGCCGCCGCCGCCGCCGTCGTGGCCGCGGCCGCAGCGGGTTCCCGGACTCGAAGTTCTCCGCGCCCGTCACCGACGATAGCGAAGAGGTCCTGCCGGCTGCCGAAGGCGACGCGGGCGAGGAAGTGGAAACCGCTTCCGAGTCGTCCGAAGTCATCCTGCTGCCCGGCGAATCCCTGCGCAAGTACTCCCAATTGAAGGCTGCCCCTCGCGAAGAGGCGCCGACGGCGCTTTCGCCGCTCCGCTTTGTCGACGACGCTCCCGCCGCGGCTGACGCTGCCGAGCCGGAAGCCGAAATTGACGAAGTCGACGAAGCCGAAGGGTCCGACATCGAAGACGCCGTCGCTGAAGTGGCCGAAGAAGTTCGCGTCATCGACACGGGCCTCACCGACGAAGAAGCCGCGCTCGACGAAATTCAGGAATTGGCCGAAGCCGCGCTCGACCGCGATGCCTCGGTGGTCGAAAGCACGTCCGCGCCGCTCGAAGTCTCCGAAGAAGCGGAAGATCTCGCGCCGCTGGCCGAAGCTGACGACGAAGACGAAGAAGGTGACGATGCCGCCGCCGAAGTTCTGCCCGGCGAAGCCGTGGAAGACGGCAGTGAGCCGGCGTTGCCCCTGGCTGGCTTCTCGGCCCATGTGCGTTCGCCCGAACAGGGCCGCTTCCTTCAGCAGCGCGCCCCCGGCTCTGGCCGGCGCGGCCGTCGCCGTGGCCGTCGCGGCCGTGGCGAGCGTCCGGCGCCCGAAGCAAACGGTGCGGCGCCCGCGATGGCTCCCGCTGCCATAGTGGCTCCGTCCCCCGAAGGCGAAGTGCTCGAAACGGGCCGTCCCGAGTTCGATGTCGCCGACCCGAGCGAAGTGTCGTTCCGGGCGGAAATGGAGATGGGCGCGGCTCCGGCGCTGGCTCCGGAAACCGATGAGGCGACTCCGCTCGAAACCGAGCGTCAGGAACTAGGCCGACTGGAAGGCGAGATCCGCGCTCCGCGCGGCGATCGCCCGGAACGTGGTGAGCGTGGCGACCGCAATGGCCGTGACCGTGGCCGCGGACGTGGCCGCGGCGACCGCGGTGGCGATCGCGGCGGTGACCGCGGTGGCGACCGGGGCGGGGAACGCGAAGCTCGTCCGGAAGGCCGGTCCGAAGGCCGTTCTGAGGGCCGGGGTGACCGTCAACGTCCGCCGCTGCCCTCGATCAGCGACCTCCTGAAGGAAGGCCAGGAAATCCTGGTCCAGATCGCCAAAGAACCTCTCGGCCAGAAGGGCGCGCGCATCACGTCGCACATCGCTCTCCCCGGCCGTTACTGCGTCTACATGCCCACCGTGAACCACACGGGCGTGTCCCGCAAGATCGAATCCGACGCCGAGCGTCATCGCCTGAAGCAAATCCTGGTCGCGAACACCGAAGGCATCCCCGGCGGCTTCATCTGCCGCACGGCCGGCGAAGGCCGCTCCGAGCAGGAGATCGCCCAGGACATCACCTATCTCCACAACCTGTGGCTCGAAATCAAGCGCAAGGCTGACGCGAAGCCTGCTCCGGCGCTGCTTTACCATGACGTCGAAATCGTCGAGCGCATCCTGCGCGACCAGTTGACCGACGACTTCAAGGCCATCTGGATCGACAACGAAGACGTCTACGAGCAGGTGCTGCGCTTCGTGCAGCGCTTGCAGCCGAACTTGGTGAATCGCGTGAAGATGTTCACGCGCCCGGTGCCGATCTTTGATTTCTTCAACATCACCACTGAGCTTGAGAAAGCGCTCAAGCCGAAGGTGTGGCTGAAGTCCGGTGGCTTCATCGTCATCAATCAGACCGAGGCCCTGGTGGCGATCGACATCAACACTGGCAAGTACGTCGGCAAGACCAATCGCCTGGAAGACACCATCGCCAAGACGAACGTCGAAGCGGTGAAGGAGATCGTTCGCCAGATCCGCCTGCGCGACCTGGGCGGCATCATCGTCATCGACTTCATCGACATGGACGAGCGCAAGAATCGCCAGAAGGTGATGCAGGCGCTTGAAGATGCCATGCGTGTCGACAAGGCTCCCTACAAGATTCTCCAGTTCAACGACTTCGGCTTGGTGGCCATCACGCGCAAGCGCGTAAAGCAGTCACTGGAACGCACGCTCTGCATGCCGTGCCCGCATTGCGAAGGCGCCGGCTACGTCAAGAGCGTGCACACCGTCATCGTCGAGATCGTCGGGGAATCGCGCAAGATGGCTCGCTCGCTGCGGGACAACAAGGACGTCGAGTTGCGTGTGCACCCCGATGTGGCCAAGGAACTCAAGAGCAGCGGCAACAGCTATCTGGAAGAGATCGAAGAGATTCTCGGTCTGCCGGTCGCCATTGTCAGCGACCCCACCATCCATCACGAAAAGTTCTCGCTCGCCTAAGGGCGAGAACTTTTCTCTCGCTTACTTCGAACCCACCACGCCCGCCATCGGCGAACTCGCCGAGGCATACAGACGCTTCGGCATGCGGCCGGCCAGGTACGCCAGGCGGCCGCCCGCGACGGCGTACTTCATCGCCTCGGCCATCTTCTCGGCATCTTCCGCCTCGGCCACGGCCGTATTCATCAGCACGCCGTCATAGCCCAGCTCGAGTGCCAGCGCCGCATCGGACGCCGTGCCTACGCCGGCGTCGACAATCAACGGTACGCTCTGAATCTTCTCGCGCAGAATGCGCAGGTTGGTGACGTTCTGAATTCCCAGTCCGGAGCCGATCGGAGCGCCCAGCGGCATCACCGCCGCCGCGCCGGCATCGATCAGTCGGCGGGCGTTGATCAGGTCGTCGGTCGTATACGGCAGCACGACGAAGCCTTCCTTCGCCAGGACGCGCGTTGCTTCCAGCAGACCTTCGTTATCGGGAAACAACGTCTCCGGATCGCCGATCACCTCGAGCTTCACCCAGTGGGACAAGCCCACCTCCCGCCCCAGGCGCGCCGTGCGGATGGCGTCGTCGGCCGTGTAGCAGGCGGCCGTGTTCGGCAGGATGAAGAACTTCTCGCGGTCGATGTAGTCGAGCAGGCTTTCCTTACTCTTGTCGTCGAGGTTGACGCGGCGTACGGCCACGGTCACCACTTCGGCGCCGCTGGCTTCGTGGCAGCGCGCCATCTCGGGAAAGCTGCGATACTTCCCGGTCCCAATCATCAGGCGGGACCGGAACGTGCGGTCGGCAATGCGAAACGTATCAGACATGTTGGGTGCCAAAGGGCGTTATTGGTGTGACGGGGCCAAACGGTTCAGGGCTTCGGTGAGCAACTGCGCAATCTCCGGCGCCTGCCGCCGCTCGATTTCATGCCGGTGCATGTAGTAAACCGGCTTGCCGTCCTGGAAGATCGCCATCGACGGCGACGAAGGCGGAAACTGTCCCAAATGGGCTTCCCGCAGATGGTCCGTCGCGTCGACATCGCCGCCGGCGAAGACCGTGACGGTCTTGGTCGGCTTGTTGGCGCCTTGCAAAGCCATGCCCACGGCCGGGCGGGCTTTTCCGGCTGCGCAACCGCAAACCGAATTCACCACCATCAGCACCGTCCCGCTGTCCGGGCCCAGCGCCGCATCCACTTCCGAAGGCGTACGCGCTTCTTCCACGCCGTACTTGGTCAGATCCTGCCGCATGGCGGCAATGAGCATCTCTGGATAAGCCATGGTGATTCCCCTAAACTGGTGTTTCCGGGCGCAAGCGTCCGTCTCTTCTACTAGTATATGCAGCGAATTCAGCTCTACCTCAAAGTGGTGATCGAAGCCGACGACGAAGAGCGCGTCGACAAGCTGGGCAACGAGCTTGCCCGGATGATCCGCAAGGTGCACGGCGTCACCGAAGTTGAGCTCACCAACACCACCGCGGAAACCTTTGAGGAGCCTGAAGAGGAGGACTAGTTGGCCAAAACAACGCTCGAAATCACGGGGATGACCTGCGCGGGTTGCCAATCCACCGTGGAGCGTGCGTTGTCCCAGGCGCCGGGCGTCACCGCGGCGCACGTCAATCTGCTGCAGCATCAAGCCGCGGTGGACTATGACCCCGCCGTCACCTCGCCGCAAGGCTTGCTGTCCGCTGTGATCGCCACCGGCTACGGCGCGGCCGTTGCTCAGGCCAAGCTCGCCGCCGAAGCGCAGGAGGCTCTCGAAGTCCGCCGCGAGCGCGAATATCAGGACCTCAAACGCCGCGCGACGCTCGCATCGGTCATCGCCGCTGCCGCCATGTCCGTCGGGATGGTCACCATGCACGACCTCCGCTGGGCTTGGGTCTGGATGGCTGCCGCGGCCTTTGTCATGGCCGTCCCGGGCCGTTCCCTCTACGTCCGCGCCTTCACTGCGCTGCGCCACGGTGGCACCAATATGGATGTGCTGGTCGCCCTGGGCACCGCGGCGGCTTTCGGCTACTCCGCCGTGGAAGTCTTCCGCCACGGCCACGACCTTTACTTCGAAGCCGCCATCACGATCGTCGCGCTGGTCCTGGTGGGGCGGACGCTCGAAGCCCGCGCCACCCGGCAGACTTCGCAGGCCCTGCGGCAACTCGCGAATCTGCAGCCGCCCTCGGCCACCGTCGTTCGCCTGTTCGCCGAAAAGCAAGTTCCTGTCGAAGCGATCCACCTGGGTGAGATCGTCCTGGTGAAGCCCGGCGAGCGCGTTCCCGTCGACGGCACCGTGCTTTCCGGCTCGAGCGCCGTCGACGAATCGATGCTCACCGGCGAGCCCATGCCGGTGAACAAGCAGGCTGGCGACGCCGTCAGCGCCGGCACCATCAACTCGCTTGGGGCCCTGCGCCTGAAGGCGACCCGCGTCGGCGCCGACACCACGCTCGAACACGTCCTCCGGCTCTTGCGCGAAGCCCAAACCACGCGCGCGCCGCTGGAACAACTCGCCGACCGCGTCAGCGCCATCTTCGTTCCCGCCGTCGTGTTGCTGGCGCTCGCCACCTTCGCCGCCTGGCTATTGCAGGGCGCGCCGGTGCCCGCGGCGCTCACCCACGCCATCGCCGTGCTGATCATCTCCTGCCCCTGTGCCATGGGCTTGGCGGTGCCCGCCGCCGTGATGGTTGCCACCGGTCGTGGCGCCAAGCTCGGCATCCTGATTCGCGGCGGCGACGCCCTTGAACGCCTCGCGCGCGTCCAGCGAGTCGCCTTCGACAAAACCGGCACCCTGACCCTGGGGCACCCCACCGTGAAGTCCGTCTCGCCCGATGATCCGGCCATCCTGCGTTGGGCCGCCTCCGTCGAACGCTACTCCGAGCATCCGCTCGCCAAAGGCGTGGTGGCGGAAGCCAGACGTCGAGGTATCGAACTGGCAACCGCCGAGCAATTCACCGCCGTGCCGGGCGAAGGCGTACGCGCCGTGGTGGAAGGTCACGAGGTGGCCGTCGGCGCCAGCGACCGGGCCAGTAACCGGGCCAGGGTCGAAGTCCGCGTCGACGGCCAGCCCATCGGCACCATCGACTTCACCGACGAAGTCCGTCCCGAGGCCGCCGCCGCCCTCACTGGCCTCAAGGCGCTCGGCATCCGTCCGTCTCTCCTGAGCGGCGACCGCTCTTCCGCCGTGGCCGACGTCGCCCGCGAAGTCGACATCGAAGATTTCGCTGGCAGCCTCCTCCCCGCCGACAAACTCGCGCGCATTCGTCATTGGCAGCAAGCTGGCGAAGTCGTCGCCATGGTGGGCGACGGTATTAATGACGCTCCCGCGCTGGCCCAGGCTGACGTCGGTATCGCGCTTGGCTCCGGCACCGACATTGCGCGCGAAGCCGCGCACGTCACTTTGCTCAGCGGTCACCTCGATCGCGTGGAGCGGGCGTTGCGCCTGGGGCGCACGGCTGTTCGCGTCATGAAGCAGAATCTCTTCTGGGCGATGGTTTACAACTCGCTCGCTATTCCCGCTGCCGCGCTGGGCTGGATGAGCCCGGTGGCTGCCAGCGCCGCCATGGCCCTCAGTTCGCTCAGCGTGGTGCTGAATAGTTTGTGGCTGCGGCGCGCGGGCTAGGCCCGCATCCCGATGTGAGAAAATGCAGGCCGAAGCGTCGTATGCCTTATCTCCTGCTCTTGCTCATCCTGATTCTTTCGGCCTGTAGCGGCCCTTATTCCGAGCAGAAAGCCTCGGCCAAGGTCGAAGCGCCCGCTATGCCGGTGGACGCCGCGGCGGTCCGCTCCCAGAATCTGCCTTCGGTGGTGAGCGCCAACGGCGAGCTCTTTGCTGAGGAATTGGCCAACATCAGTACGAAGGTTCCCGGCCGCATCACGAAGCTCAATGTCGACCTCGGCAGTCTGGTGAAAGCCGGCGATGTCCTCGCCGAACTCGAACGCGACGACTATCAATACCGCGTTCGCCAGGCCGAAGCCCAGGTCGAGCAAATTCGAGCCCGTCTCGCGCTCGCCAATCGTAAGGACGACCTGGTGGATCCCGAACGCACCGCCATGGTGAAGGAAGCCCGCGCCGCGCTGCAGGAGTCGCGCATCGTCTACGAAACCACCAGCCGCCTGGGCAAAGAGGGTGTCGTGTCGCGCATTGAAGTGGAACGCGCGCAGGCCCGGATGCAGGGCCTCGAAGCTCGCGTCCAGTCCGCTCTGTCGGAAGTGCTGCAGATGGGCTCGCAGCTTTCCGAGCGCCGCGCGCAACTCGATCTGGCCCGCCAGCAGTTGGAAGATACCGTTATTCGCGCCCCCTTCTCCGGCGCCGTCACCAAGCGCGTCGCCTCGCTCGGCGAATACCTGGCTACCAACGCGCCGGTGATCACGCTGGTTCGTCAGCATCCATTGCGCGTGCGCCTCGAAGTGCCGGAACGCTTCGCCGGCCAGATCCGCCACGGTCAACTGATCGACATTCGCCTCGAAGGCTCTACGTTGACCCGCACGGGCACCGTGAAGCGCTTGAGCCCCTCGATCGAAGCGCAGAACCGCTCGCTCACCGTCGAAGGCGAGATCCCCAACCAGGATGGCGTACTCCGCCCCGGCTCGTTCGTCAACGGCTCCATCACCGTCAACTCCGCCGCCCTAGGCATCACCGTGCCGTCCGACTCGCTGCTCAGCTTTGCCGGCGTCGAGCGTGTTTACCTCGTCAAGAACGGCATCCTCGACGACCGCGTCGTCAAAACCGGCCGCCGCCTCGATGGTGGCCGGGTCGAAGTGCTCGAAGGCCTCGCCGACGGCGATGTCGTCGTCGCCGCGGCTTCCGAAAAGATGGTGAAGGGCCAGAAAGTGCGGGTGAAGTAAGTCATGCAGAAGCTCGCCGAAGTTTGCGTTGCCCGGCCGGTCTTCGCCGTCATGCTGATCATGGCGCTAGTCGTGGTCGGTGCCGTCTCCTATTCCAAGCTCGGGGTCGACCGTTTCCCGGACGTCGACATGCCCATCATCAACGTGCGCACCGCTCTCCCTGGCGCTTCGCCCGAAGAGATCGAAAGCACCGTCACTCGCTTCATTGAAGACTCCGTCGCCACCGTCGAAGGCATCGACAACATCCGCTCCACCTCCACCGAGTCGATGTCGATCGTCACCATCAACTTCAATCTGGACCGCAACATCGACGTCGCCGCGCAGGACGTCCGCGACGCCGTTGCCGGTGTCATCTCGCTGCTGCCGCCTGATGCCAAGCCCCCGCTGATCAAGAAGCTTGATACGGACGCCTCACCCATCATCACGCTGGTGCTTACCGGCAATCGTACCGGCCGCGAACTCTACGAGATCGCCGAACGGAACGTGAAAGACTCCATCGAGTCGGTGGGCGGCGTCGGTCAGGTGCTGGCCGTCGGCGGACAGAAGCGCGCCATCAACATCTGGCTTGATGCCGACCGCCTCGCTGCGTATAAGATTCCGATCCTCAGCGTCCGCAACGCCGTTGCCCGGCAGAACGCCGACATCCCCGGTGGTCGCGTCGACGAAGGCCGCCGCGAACTCGTCCTCCGCACCCTGGGCCGCTTTCCTGACCCCAAGCAGTTCAACGAACTCGTCGTTGCCAACATCAACAACACGCCGGTCCGCATCGGCGACATCGGCCTGGCTGAGGACGGTCACAAAGAGCAGCGCTCCTATGCTCGCTACGACGGCGAAGAAGCCGTCGCCCTCGAAGTGCGCCGGCAATCGGGCGCCAACACCATCGACGTGATCAACGCCGTAAAGGGCAAGCTGACCCGCGTGCAGCAACTGCTGCCCCCCGGCATGAAGCTCGAACTCGTGCAGGACCAGTCGCGCTACATCAACGCCGCCTTCCATGAAGTGCAGATGCACCTCATCCTCGGTTCCATCCTGGCTTCGCTCGTTGTCTTGCTCTTCATGCGCAACTGGCGCGCCACGGTGATCGCCGCCGTCGCCATTCCCGCTTCCATCATTGCCACCTTTGGCGCCATGCGCCTGTTCGGCTTCACCCTCAACAACATCACCATGCTGGCGCTGGTGCTGATGGTCGGTGTCGTCATTGACGACGCGATCGTCGTCCTCGAGAACATCTATCGCTTCATCGAAGAGAAGAAGATGAACGCCCGCCAAGCGGCCATCGCGGCCACCAAGGACATCGGCCTCGCCGTCATGGCCACCACCTTCAGCCTTATCGTGGTCTTCCTGCCCGTCTCGTTCATGTCGTCGATCTCCGGCCGCTTCCTCTTCTCCTTCGGTCTTACCGCGACGGTCGCGATTCTGGTTTCGCTGATCGTCAGTTTCAGCCTCACGCCGATGATGTGTTCCCGCATGATCCGCGCCGGCGGCGAGGGGAGCCATGAATCGAAAGGCGGTTTCTACGGCTGGATTGAGCGTACCTACATGCGGTTGCTCGGCTGGTCCATGAACCATCGCGCGCTCATCGCCGGCCTCGGCATCGTGACGATGCTCTCCACCTATCCGCTCTTCAAATTGCTGAAGCAGGAATACCTGCCCACCAATGTCGACGAAGGCGAGTTCGAAATGAGCGTCAACGCCCCCGAAGGCGCCAGCCTCGATTCGATGAAACAGGTTTTGAGCCGCATTGAAGACGACCTCCGTAGCCTTCCCGGCATTAAGCACATGGTCTCGATCGTCGGCACCGGCTATTTGCAGCAAGTCAACAGTGGCCGTTTGTATGTTCGCATCGACGATGTCGAGGACCGCGTCCTCTCCCTGCCGCGCCTCTGGCAGAAGACGCTCGAAGGCGACCCCATGGGCGCCTTCAAAGGCCTCTACTCGCAACGCGACGTCATGGCCGCCGTGCGCGCCAAGCTCAAAAAGATCCCCGACCTCCGCGCCCGCGTCGGCAACCTGCAAACGCTGAACCAGGGCTCCGCGCCTTACGACATCGACTTCGTTATCCGCGGCCCCGACCTCATGCAACTCAACCGCTACAGCGAAGCCATGCGCGAGCGCGCCATGAAAACGCCCGGCCTCACCGACGTCGATACGACGCTCCGGATGAACAAGCCCGAGTTGCGCGTCTCCATCGACCGCGACCGCGCCGCCGACCTCGGCGTCGACGCCTCGGACATCGCCACCTCCCTGCGCCTCATGGTTGGCGGCGACGACGAAGTTTCCCGCTTCCGCGACGACAAGATCGCCGAAGAGTATGACGTCGAAGTGCGGCTCAAAGGCGGCGACCGCAACTCGCTCGCCAACATCTCCAAGCTCTATGTGCCGTCGTCGAAGAGCGGCCTCCTGCGCCTCGATAACGTCGTCGAACTCAAAGAGTCCATGTCCGCCTACCGCATCGAGGGGCTCGACCGCCAACGTCAGGTCGGTATCCGCGCCAACGTACTGCCCGGCTACGGCTTGGGCGATCGTCTCCCCGAGATGTTCAAAGCAGCCGAAGAGCTCAACATGCCGGCCGCGTATTCCACCGCCGTCATCGGCCGCGGCCGCGAGTTCGAACGCACCTTGAACGAGTTCCTGCTCGCCTTCGCGCTCTCGGTGGTGTTCATGTACATGATCCTCGCGAGCCAGTTCGAAAGCCTGCTCCACCCGGTGACGATTCTGCTTAGCCTGCCGCTCGCCGTGCCGTTCGGCTTCCTCTCGCTCTACGTCTTCCGCGAAACGCTGAACCTGTACTCGGCGCTCGGCATTCTCGTCCTGTTCGGCGTGGTGAAGAAGAACTCTATTCTGCAAATCGACCACACCAACAACCTGCGCCGCGAAGGCTTACCGCGCTTACAAGCCATCCTGCAAGCCAACCGCGATCGTCTCCGCCCCATCCTCATGACCACTGTCACGCTGGTGGCGGGCATGCTGCCGCTCGCTTTGGGCAATGGCCCCGGCGCCGAAGAGCGCCGCTCCATCGCCATCATCGTCATCGGCGGCCAGTCGCTGTCCTTGCTGCTCACGCTGATCGTCACGCCGGTTGCCTACTCGCTCTTCGACGACCTGGGCGCCTGGGTCACCGGCCGCCACACGGCCCCCGTACCCGCCGCCGGCGACTGACCTTTCGCCCCCTCGCGCGTCTGTAGGTGTGATAGTCTAGCCACTTCACCAAGATGTCCACCCGTCGTTCTTTACTGCGGGGCGCGGCGCTCGTCGTGTGCGCACCCATGGTCAACCGGGGTCGGTTTCGCCTTTTCGGCCAAGCCGCTTACTCCGCGCGCACGCTGGAACTGGTGCAGCGTGCCACCGTCATCGACATGTTGGGCCTGCTGACGCTCGACTATCGCAAGTTCATCTCCTGGGGCGCTCAGCCCGCCCGCTTCAGCGACGCGGACTACTTGCGGCTCAAAGCCTCCGGGATCAACGTCTTCCATCCCGCGGTCGGCTTCGTCGGTGGTGACATCTATTCCGAATCCCTCCGCGACATCCAGGGCTGGAACGCGCTGATTTCCGCCCACGGCGAGCGTTTCCAGCGCATCGACCAAGTGGCCGACCTCAAGCAGGTGAAGACCAACGGCAAGCTCGGCATCCTGATTGGCCAGCAGAATTCCTCGCATTTCCGCACGCTCGACGACGTCGATCGTTTCTACCAACTGGGCCAGCGCGTCTCCCAGTTGACCTATCACGCCAACCGCCTCGGTGGCGGCTCCTCGGACCCGCGCGACGGCGGCCTCACCCTCTACGGCTACGAAATCGTCGACCGTATGAACCGCCTCGGCATGGCCATTGACGTCTCCCACTGCGGCGACCGCACCACCATGGACGCCATCCACGCCTCGCGCCAGCCAGTCCTCGTCACCCATTCCAACTGCCGAGCCCTGGTGCCCGGGAGCGCCCGCTGCAAAACCAACGAAGCCATCCGCGAACTCGCCAGCAAAGGCGGCGTGATGGGCCTCACCATGGTCCGCGCCTTTGTCCGCCCTGGCGGCCGCACCACGATCGAGCATGTGCTCGATCACATCGATTACCTCGCGAAGTTTGTGGGCGTGGAGCACGTCGGCATCGGCAGCGACGTCGACCTCGATGGCCGCGACGCCCCCGCCCGCCCGGCGCGCCGTTTCGACCTCGACGGGATCGATTACGCCAAGAAGATTTTCGACCTCACCGAAGGCCTCTTCGCCCGCGGCTACACCGCCGCCCAAATCGAACTGATCCTCGGCGGCAACTTCGAACGCGTCCTCGCCGCTTCCTGGACGCCCAGCTAACGTGCCGGCCGCGCACGCGGCACCACGGGCAATTCACGGGCCGCCTCCACAAAACGGCACGGCGCATTCGCCAACTCCATCTGCCGCGGCGTGCGGCATCCCGGCGCCAACAATTGCGGATTCGCCACCACCACCACGGCGCACCGCGCCCGTGACGTCGCCACGTTGAAGCGGTTCAGGTTGAACAGAAACTCGAGCCCCCGTGGCGCATCTTCCGCCGATGACGCCGTCAGCGAGTAGATCACCACCGCCGCTTCCTGCCCCTGGAACTTGTCCACCGTGCCGACGCGATAGCCCGGCAGCCGCTCGCGCAGCCGATCCACTTGGTCGTTAAACGGCGCCACGATCAGCACCTGCTCGCTGCCGATCGCCGCCGCCTCGCCCTGTTCGTTGATCCAACGTCCGCCGGCCACCTGCGCCACCAGCGACTCGATGTAGTCAATCTCTTCCGGCGCCGAGGTTTGATTGCCGTGATGCGGCACCGGCGCATACCAAAGCCCGGCCTGCGTTAACGGCGCCGCCTCGATACCTTGCCGCTCGAGCCCCTGCTTCGCGTGTAGACGCCCGTCGTAGAACTGCTCGGACGTGAACGCGCACAAGTCCGGGTGCAGCCGCCACGTCACTTCCAGAAACTGCCCCAATTCGCCGATCGTCCGCGCGCCGTTCAGCAGATGCCCCAGCGCCGAGATGTCAGACCCTTCCGGATGGCTGCCTTTCTGCGGTTGCTCCAACTGCTGCGGATCGCCCAGTAGCACCAGCGTGCCGGCCGCCTGCGCGCACGCCAGCACATTCGCCAGCGACATCTGCCCGGCCTCGTCCACCACCAGCACATCCACGCTGCCCGCGAACTCCTCGCGCGCCCACAGAAACGCCGTCGCGCCCAGCACCTGCGCCTCGCCGTTGCTCAGCCACTCGCGCGCTTCCTCATTCTTCGTCGTCAACCGGATCCGCTCGTCGCTGTGCTCGTCGTCCTTATGCGCACAGCGGATGCCCACATCGGCCTGGAGCACTTCCGCCAGTAAATGGTCGATCACCCTATGGCTCACCGCCGTCACACCCACGCTCTTCCCCTCGCGCACATACTGCGCGATCATGCGGGCTCCCGTGTAGGTCTTGCCCGCGCCCGGCGGACCCTGAATCGCCACTACCGCCGCGGACTTCCGCCGCAACAGGAGATCGCGCTCCGCCTGATGCGTGCCCTCGGCCTCCAGCCCCTGGGCGACCGTCCACTCGCCTAGCCGCAACAGCGCCGCGGCCATCTCCTTGCTATCGAAGTTTGTGTGGCTGTAGACGCTCGCCGGATGCTTGGCTTCGGCGGCCATCGTCTTCTTCACCTCGATTGTCCGTTCCGTCGCGTCCATCGCCAGAATCGTTCCGAACGACTCGCCGTCGGATGTATAGAGCTTGCCGCCCACCTTCAGCGAACACTCTTGTGGCGGATACGCATAGCGATCCGTGGTCGCCTTCTCGCGCGGCGTCGCTTTCGGCAAACGCTCCACGTGCTGCAAGCCGGCCAGCGCCGCCCGCTCGTCGTACAAGTCGTCTTCGCCCAGATCCCGCAGGCGGAAGAACTCCCACCAACTCACCTTGCGTTCACGCTCATGCCAATCGAGCGCATGTGCCAGCAACCATCGTGCCGCTTGCTCGTCGGTGCGCGCCGCGGGCTCCTCCGGCACGCCATCGGTCAAGGCCGCAAAGATGCGTTCCACGGCGGCCTGCCGGGTCTGCTCTTCGTCTTTCTTCTCTTTGGGCTCTTTCACCGCCGGCCGCTCGGCGATGCCCGCCTGCAGGCGCAACTGCTCCAGCCACTGATGCAGCCGCTCAGTCGCGCGGCAATCGTCTTCGTTATAGCGCTCCACGATCGCCGCATCCTTCTCCTCGAAAGCTGCGTTGCGCTCCAATTGATGCTCCAGCCGATGCCGTGCCTGGCTCGCTTCGCGCAGCGGCATCGTCCGCTCGAATCCGCAGAACGGCTCCAAGTCCTTCAGCGAATACTGCTCCACGCTGGCTCGCAACGCCTGCTTCACTACCGCGTGCAGATCCACGAAGCACTCGCTGGTCAACAGCGCGTCCACCTCGTCCACGCGGCTCGCATAGCGCAGCATCATGCGCTTGATCGCCGCCGGTTCATAAGCGCCGAAATGATAGACGTGCATCTGCGGATGCTCGCGGCGGCGCGCCTCGATCAGTTCGATCAGCCACTCGAACGCCCGATGCTCGGCCGGCCGGTCCGCCGCCCAGCGGCTCTGGTAGCCCTCCGCACTCACCACGCCGAACAGATACTCGCGCCCGCCGCCCGGCACAAACGGATCGCCCTCGAAGTCGAGATACAGATCTCTCGGCGTCGGCTCCGGCAGCCGCGCCAAACCCAATTGCGGCGCCGCCGGCAAGAGTTTGTAGCGCCGCTCGTGCGCCACCCGCGCTTCGTACTGAATCCGCGCCTGATCCTGAATCCGCTCGTACGTCTCGCGCGACCCGCGCTCCGGCCGAAAGTCGATCGTCGTTTGCGCCAGTTTCGCCAGCGTCGTGATCTCTCGCTCCACGAGCTCTTTGCGATGCAGTTGACCCGCACCCGCCACCAGCGACAGATGATCGTCGCGCCGCCGCTCCGCGTCGCAACGGCCAAACCAACGGCACAGGTCGCAATGCGGCACGGGCTCCGGATAGGTCGCCGCCCCTGCCTCCACTGCCCGCTCGAGCGATCGCTTCACCGTCCGCGTGTAGGCCGCGAACGCCGCCGTCCGGTAGCTCTCCGGCGCAAAGCCCGTCTCCGGCCGGATCACGTGAAAGCTCTCGGGCAGCGCCCCCTGCACCCGCCCCAGCAACTCGCTGTAGAGGCTCAACTGCAAAATCGTCTCCGCCTTGGTCTCCATCGAGAGCTTGCAGTCCACCACCTCGTAGCGGCCTGGTGACACCTTCAGCAGGACGTCCGTCCGCCCGCCCCAGCGGCCCTCCCGCAGCCCGCCTTGATAGATGACATCGGCTCCCTCACGCATAGCGGCCACCGTTTGCGTCACGGCGCCCCCGGGGGCCTCGCTCAGGTCGACGACGCGCAGCCCTTGTCCTTTCAGGAAGTCGAGATAGGCCGCCTCATGCTCCAGACCGCGCTGCCGCAGCACAGCCAGGTGCGGGGCCTGCCACGCCGGTTCGGCGATTTCGCCGCGCGCCGCGCCTAGGCTCAGGCTCGTCAGATGCGGGCAGGAGAGGTGATTGGCCAGGTCGGTGGCCGAAAGCTGGATCAGGCTCTGACTGATTTTCATGCGTGCCGCGCAGTCATGGCCAACCTACCACGACCCGTTTCGCCCACCCGGACGCTGTAAATTAACAAAATCGTCAAGTCGTGGAAACTTCCGCCGCCACGGCGGCATCTGCGTTACAGGGGGTCCCGCTCCCGCCATGTCTGGCGGGATATCATGAAGAGACGGCGACCGTCCACTGAACTGTTCCTACCCCATGTCGCAGACCATCGAAGAACTTGGCATAAACAGCTGGCTCGAAGAAGAACTTTACCAGCAATATCTCAGCAACCAGCAGAATGTTGACTCGAGCTGGAAAACCGTTTTTGATACCAACGGTTCTCCGGAGTCGGTTGCGGGCTCACCCGCCGCGCCGGCCGCCCCCGCTCCAGTTTCGGAAGCACCAGTACCGGAGGCTGCCGCGCCGAGCGCACCAGCCGCCCCAGCCGAGCCGCCCGCCCCGGTGGCCGCTTCGTCCCCCGCCCCGTCCGCTCCGCCCGCTACCACCAGTCAGTTGCCTGCCAAACCCACCCCTCCCATCGTCCTCGGACCTACCGAACAATTGATGCCTTTGCGCGGCGTGGCCGCCCGCATCGCCGAGAACATGAACGCGAGCCTGTCGGTCCCCACCGCCACCTCGCAGCGTGTGTTCACCGTGAAGGTGATCGACGAAAACCGGCAACTCGTCAATGAGCACCGCGCCCTCAACGGCAAAAGCAAAGTCTCCTACACGCATCTGATTGCCTGGGCCATCGTCAAAGCGCTCAAAACGAACCCGGCCCTCAACCATGCCTTCATCGAGAACGCTGACGGCGCCTTCCGCATCGTCCGCCCGCAGGTGAATATGGGCATCGCCGTTGACGTCGCCGGCAAGGATGGCAGCCGCAGCTTGATGGTGCCTAACATCAAGAACGCCGGCGAGATGAACTTCCAGCAGTTCCTCGCCGCCTTCGACGACATCGTCGCGCGCGCTCGCGTCGGCAAACTCACTCCGGCGGACTTTGCCGGTACCACCATCTCGCTCACTAACCCCGGCACCGTCGGCACCTTGGGCTCCGTGCCCCGCCTGATGCCCGGCCAAGGCGCGATCATCGCCACCGGGGCCATCGACTATCCGGCCGAATATCAGGGCGTCGCGCCCGACATGAAGGCCCTGCTCGGCTTAAGCAAGGTCATGATGATGACCTGCACCTACGACCATCGCGTCATTCAGGGTGCTGAGTCCGGCATGTTCCTCGCCCGCGTGCAGCAACTGCTGCTGGGTGAGGACCGCTTCTACGAAGAAATCTACGCCGACCTCAAGATCCCTTACCAGCCCGTCAAGCTCCCCCAGGAGAAAGTACGTACGCTGGTGGGGCCGGCTCTCGGTCAGGCGCCCGCGGTCAATAACGCCGAACTCGCCAAAGAAGCCGCCGTCCTGATGCTCATCAACGCCTATCGCGTGCGCGGTCATCTGGTGGCCAATCTCGATCCGCTGGGAAGCGAACCGAACCATCATCCCGAACTCGATCCCGCCAACTACGGCCTCACCATCTGGGATCTCGACCGCCCGTTCCTCACCGGCAACCTCGGCGGCATGACCGGTGACGCCGCGCCCCAGGGCATGGCCACCCTGCGCGAAATTCTCGAAAGCCTCCGCGCCGCCTACTGCGGCACCATGGCCGTCGAGTACATGCACATCCAGCATCCAGAGCAGAAAGCCTGGCTGCAGCAGCGTCTGGAGCCCAAAGCGGCTCGCGCCCCGCTCGCTCCCGAAGGCAAGCGCCGCATCCTGGAACGGCTCGTGGAAGCCGAAATGTTCGAGAACTTCCTGCACACGCGCTTCGTCGGACATAAGCGCTTCTCCATGGAAGGCGGCGAAGCCGGTGTTGCGATCCTCGATGAGATCGTCGAACGCGCCGGCGCGGCCAATGTCGGCGAAATCGTCATCGGCATGGCCCATCGCGGCCGTCTCACCGTGCTCGCCACCTTGATTGGCAAGGCCCTCAGCCAGATCTTCTCCGAGTTCGACGGCAACGTCGACCCGGACACCACCCAGGGCTCCGGCGACGTGAAGTATCACCTCGGCGCCAGCGGCGTTCGCACCACCAAGAATCGCGAAGTGGTCGTCTCCGTGGCGCCCAATCCGTCCCACCTTGAAGCCGTGGACCCTGTCGTCGAAGGCATCGTCCGTCCCAAGCAGGAACGTCTCGGCGACACCGAGCGCGCCCGCGTCGTCCCCGTCCTGATCCACGGCGACGCCGCCTTTGCCGGCCAGGGCGTCGTTACCGAGACCCTGAACCTGTCGCAGCTCGAGGGCTACACCACCGGCGGCACCGTTCACCTGATCATCAACAATCAGATCGGCTTCACCACCAACCCGAACGAAGGCCGCTCCGGCCCGCATTGCACCGACGTCGCGCGCACTGTGCAAGCCCCCATTCTGCACGTGAACGGCGACGACGCTGAAGCCTGCGTCCGCGCCGCCCAGATCGCCTTCGACTTCCGGCAGCGCTTCAAGAAAGACGTCGTCATCGACATGGTGTGCTACCGCCGCTTCGGACACAACGAAGGCGACGACCCCAGCTACACCCACCCCATCCTCTATCGCAAGATCAAGGACCAGCCTTCGGTCGCCACGATCTACACCGACCGTCTGAAGCGCGAAAAGGCCCTCACCGACGCTGAGCTCGAATCCATCCGCAAGCGCAACACCGCCAAGCTCGAAGACGGCTTCAACGCCGCCAAAGAGAAGGCCGAAAAGTTTGAACTCGTGGAAATGGCCCTGCTTGACGACGAGGTCTTCAAGGTCCCCACTCCCAATACCGCGGCCGATCGTCAGTTGCTCGCTCAGGTCGTGCAGGGCATCACCGCCTTCCCGCCGGACTTCACCATTCATCCGAAGCTCCAGGCCCTCATTGACAAGCGCAAAGAAGTCGCCAACGGCGCGCCCATGGATTGGGCGATGGCCGAAGCGCTCGCCTTCGGGTCGCTCGTGCTCGAAGGCACCCCCGTCCGGCTCTCCGGCCAGGACAGTTCGCGCGGCACCTTCTCCCAGCGTCACCTCGAATACGTCGACTACCAGACCGGCAAGCCCTACGTGCCGATGAAGTACCTCGACCCCAAGCAGGCCCGCTTCGAAGTCGTCGACTCCAGCCTCTCCGAGTACGCCGTTATGGGCTTCGAGTTCGGCTACAGCGTCGCCGACCCCACCTGCCTCGTCATGTGGGAAGCCCAGTTCGGCGACTTCGTCAACGGCGCGCAGATCATGATCGACCAGTTCATCTCGGTCGCCGAAGAGAAGTGGGGCCAGCCCAGCGGCTTGGTCCTCCTGCTGCCGCACGGCTACGAAGGGCAAGGCCCGGAGCATTCCTCCGCCCGCATCGAACGCTTCCTGCAGCTCTGCGCGCAGAACAACATGATCGTTGCCAACGCCTCCACGCCCGCGCAGTATCATCACCTGCTGCGGCGTCAGATGCACGGCGGCGCCGATCGCCGCGGCCTCCGCAAGCCGCTCATCATCTTCACCCCCAAGAGCCTTCTCCGCCACGCCAAAGCCGTCAGCACGATCGACGAGCTTTCCGCTGGCGGCTTCCGCGAAGTCCTCGGCGACGCTCAGGTCGTCGGCGATCGCGTCTCGCGCGTTCTGCTCTGCTCGGGCAAGGTCTACTACGACCTCCTTCAGGCCCGCGAAGCCAAGCAGGCCAACAATGTCGCCATCGTGCGCCTCGAACAGCTTTACCCGTTCCCGGCGGCCGATTTACGCGACGTCCTATCGCGTTACCCGGATGCGGCCGAACTAGTCTGGGTGCAGGAAGAACCGCGCAACATGGGTCCGTGGCGCTTTGTCCGCGAGTGGATGGAGCCCATCACCGAAGCGCGCCGCCGTCCTCTCGGCTACGCCGGCCGGCCCGAAGCGGCCAGCCCCGCCACCGGCGCGCTCAAGCGCCACCTGCAGGAACAACAGGAAATTGTGGATACCGCGTTCGCATCCACCGTGCCCACCCGTCCGAAACGGGTACGCGTGGTGGCGAAGCGGAAGCGCTAATCGCTCATGGGCTCGTCGCTAGCGACCCTCGATCAATGGTTCATCGATAGTCCGGTCCTCACCATCATCGGGGTCCTGTTGGCGCTCGTCATCGCGGTCGTGCTGTTAATTCTCCTCGCGCTGCCGTTTTCCCCTCAACTGCGCATCGTCTACCGGGCGATGCGCAGAATCCTCTGGACCAAAATCGGCACCACCCGCGACGGCCCGGGAATGCCCCGCCGCTACCGCCAGCACCTCGATCGCAAAACCTCGCCTAAGTTGCTGCTGGCCTGCGAAGGCGCCGCCTTCGGCCGCACCGGCGTCATCTACCTGAACGCCGAGGAAATCGGCTTCATCTCCTACCGGTTTGGCGTGCCCACGGAGTTAAACGTCCCGGTCGCCCAGGTCACCGAGGCCAAAATTACCAAGGCGGCCCTGTACGATCTGGTCACCGTCACCACCCGCGGCCGGGCCGAGACCCTCCGCATCTACCGCTCGGACCGCGACATCGGCCAGGAATTTTTCAACCAATTGCAGTTACAGCTCGGAGCTTTTCGCTTTCGTCAGCGCTAAGCGCTGCTTCCTTGGTACAATCGTAGAGTTACGGAATTCGGGCCGTAGCGCAGCCTGGTAGCGCGCTTGCTTGGGGTGCAAGAGGTCGTGAGTTCAAATCTCGCCGGCCCGACCAAAGACCTTCCCCCCGCCTCTTTCGATTTCAGTCCCTTCATTCAGCAGATCCACCTGCTCCGCGTACACGAAGATCCTGTCCCGCCGCTTGCCGGTCAGTTCCTTCACGATTCCCAAACCCAGCAGATGCTCCACGGACTTCGCCACCGTCGGCGCTGAAATCCGCAGCTCCGCCGCCGCCCGGGGAATCAGCAGCACTCCGCGCCGCTGCAGATAGCCGTACACCAGCAGCGCCGACGCCGCCGGACGTCCCAGCAACTCCACCTTGTGCCGATCCGCTTGATGTAGCCGGTTCAGGCGCAGCGCCGTGGCCGACGCCTGCTCCGCCACTTCACGTACGCCTCGCAGAAAGAAGTCGATCCAGGCCTCCCAATCGCCCTCCCGCCGCACGCGCGTCAGCAGGTCGTAGTAGGTGCTCCGCTGCTGCTTCAGATACAGGCTCAGGTACAGCATCGGCTCGCTCAGCACGTGCTCGGCGTTCATCATCAACGTGATCAACAAGCGTCCCAGCCGTCCGTTCCCGTCCAGAAACGGATGAATGGACTCGAACTGCACGTGCGCCATCGCCGCCTTCACCAGCAGCGGCAGATCGCTCTGCTCGTCGTGGATGAATCGCTCCAAATCCGCCATGCAGTTCCCGACTTCGTCCGGCGGCGGAGGCACGTAGAACGCATTGCCCGGCCGCGTACCGCCGATCCAGTTCTGGCTCGTCCGGAATTCGCCCGGCTGCTTCTCGCTACCCCGGCCCTCGGCCAGCAGAATCGCGTGCATCTCCCGGATGAGCCGTCCGCACAACGGGAAGCCTTCCTTCAGCCGGTCCAGCCCGTGATACACCGCCTTCACGTAGTTCAGAACCTCGCGCGCATCGTCCAGCGGCACGATCTCCTGCCCCGCGCTCTCGTGCAGCAGCAAGTCCGAAAGCGACGATTGCGTCCCCTCGATTTGCGAGGACAGCACGGCTTCCTTTTGTATATAGAACTGCAGCAATAGGAGTGGGTCCGGCAGCAGGTGCGTCAAACCGTCCAGCCGCCCCACCGCCTGGTTCGCCCGGTCCAGTAGTTGCTGAAAGCCCCGCAGGTCCACTGGGGGATGAGGGGGCAACGGCGGCGGCACAAACGCCCGCACCGTCTCTTCTCCGGTCCGCGTCACCGCAAACCGGCCCAAATCCCGCCGCAGCTGCTCCACCATGCCGGATCCTTTCTTAGTGACTTCTCACTACAAAAGGATATCGTCAAATTCTTTCTTATTCATCAGCCATAAGAAAGAATCATGCGAATTGTTTCGTTAACGCCGCAACACCGACCGCCCCGGATCCAGCATTACCTTCGCTGCCAATGCCGGCAAGGTCACCGAAAAGTCCGTCGGCTCTGACGACGTCCGTACCCAATGCGTCATCGTCTTGCCGTTCCGCAGTTGAATCTCCACCGGCACGTCGGCGCTGAAGTCCTCCGGCGCATCCGCCTGCCGGATCGTCCCCGTCAGCGTCAACCCCTTCATTCCCTGCGACATGGTCAGCGTCGGCACACCCGTTCCATACACCCAATTCTCGAAAAACGTCCCCAGCGTCTTCTTGCCGTCGGGCCCCATCACCTCTACCGCCAACCGCTCCACGTCCTCCGTCGACAGCGGCGTCAGGTGATACCGTCGCTCGATTTCGGCCAGCAGCTTCGTAAACGCCGCCTCGCCCATCCTCCGCCGTAGCATGTGGAAGATCCACGACCCCTTCTCGTACGTGATCGTCTGCCAAGCGCCCGGCGCCTGCGAGTTCTGCAGCCGGTAGCCCCAGACGATCGGCCCGGTCGATTCCACCGTCTCTTCCTTCTCGTTCTGCTTCAGCAAGCGGCCCCGGAACGTCTCCAGCACCTGCTCCAACGCCTTCGCACCCCGCTTCTTTTCGAGATACAGCAGCGCCGAATAGTTGGAGAGCGCCTCCATCAGCCACTCGTCCTCCGGATGCGCCGGCATCACCGAATTACCCCACCACTGGTGTGCGATCTCATGCACCTGCAGAATCTCGTTGAAATACGGCCCCACGTCGGGCGACCGCCGCTCCTCCACGTAGTTCTGTGTCGACAAATAAATCAGCCCTGGAAACCCTTGCCCGAACCGCCCCGGAATTGGCGTCACGTTCAGATTCAAGAGCGGTGGCGGACCCAGCCGCAGCCCCAAGAACTCCAGCGCATCAATCAACTCCCCGCTCAGCGTATTCAGCCGGTCCACCGGACTCGGCGGTAGCACCGCCGGCAACGGCAGATCCGTCTGCGGCCGCCGGTTCCGCCCGCCGAACGTCGGTGGCGGAGGCGGCACAAACACCGGCTGCGGCGTCAAACTCGACTCCAGCCGTTGATTCGCGTACACGTCCACCCGGTAGCTCCCGCGGGTCTGCCGGTTGCGCACGAACTTGCCGAGGTTGAAGCCCAGCAGCCGCACCGGCGCGGTCGTTTTCCAACGGTCCACTCGCTCTTCGCCTTCTGTCTTCGAGTCCACCAACTCCCCGGCGGACACCAGCGTCAGCGCCGCCGGATAGCGAAACGTCGCTTCGTGCGGCGAGAATTGAACGCCCTTCTGCGGATACCAGTTCGTCCTCGCCGCCATGAAGAACACGCCGTTGCCCGCCTCGCGAATCACTTCGCCTTCGTGCTCGAACTCGAACTCATAGGTCTTGCCCGGCACCAGCGGCTCGCGCGGAATCACCAGGAACGTCTCGTTCTGCTCGCCGTGAAACAGCCCGGAGCGGAAGCTGTCGCGTTGGAAGAAGTCCGCCGGCTGCCCGTCGATCCGCACCTGCTGAATCCGCATGCGCGGTGAAATGTCGAACGGCACGGTCGGCTCACTTGTGTCGCGCGGCGTTACGGTCAGCCGGCTCACCACCTTCGTCTTCAAGTCCGGCGTCACCCGTACTTCCAGTTTCACGCCCTCCATCCGCAACCCCGCGGCCCGCGCCGGCCCTTGCAGATTGCGCCGGCTGCGACCCGTAAAGTTGCACCATATGTCGAAGAAACGTCCCCGCTCATCGGTCACGAACTGCCCCATCAGCACGCGCGAATCGTCGCGCGCATCCACCATCACGTCGATGTTGCCCCGCGCCGTGCCGCTCAGAATCGCGTAGAACAAAGCCCGTTCGCGGGGCCACCCCGCCAGGATGTCCTGCACCAGCCGCAGTTCAATGCTTTCGGCGACATTCCGTAACGCCGTATCGTATTGCCGCTTCAGCACCAGCCCCAACTCCAGCGCCGGCTTCACCCCGCCCGGATACGCCTCTACCTGCTTCATCAACTCCGCCGCCGTTTGATCCGTAAACAGCATCAGCATCCCGTCGAACCGTTCGGAAAAATTCGGCGACCCCGTAAACCGCGCCAGGGACCCGCGCTCCCCCCGGTTCGGCGGCAGCAACAACATCTCCGCTTCACCGCCTTCCACCTGCGCGCTGAAGATTGCCCCCAGCGGTGCCCCCTCTACCGGCTTGGTGAAGATCAGCAGCCCGTCGGTGAAAAAGATCTTCGCGTCCTCGCGATCGATCTTCAGGTCCCGTACCCGGTAGCAGCGCTCCGGGTCGAGCGTCATTTCGTGGATTTGTGAGGCGATCGCCGTAGCCTTTGACGGAGCATCGGCCGGCCAGGCGGTAGGAAGGATCAGCAGGAGAAGAAGGGCCGCGCGCACGCCTTCAGTGTAGCCCTACCAGACTTGATACCAGGGCTTCTTCGGGGGCGCGATATCGAGCGGCATCGGCAGCGGCTCGTTGTCGATCACCGCCCGCGGATTCTCGGTGAACAGCCGGTCCGCCCGCGCCTCGCCGTAAGTCGACTTCACCTGCTCGTACGCCTCATCCATGCGCGCCGGACGGCGTTCGGTATCGTGACCGTCGCTCGCAAACACGTGCACCAGATTATTGGCCATCAGCGTTTCGGAGAACTTGCGCGCCCGGCTCCCCCAATACCCCGTGATCGATTGCGTCGTCACTTGCATCAGGCAGCCCAGTTGGCTCCATTCGCGCAGCTCTTCCAGCCGCTGCTGCAGCAAGGTATTGCGCTCGGGATGCGTGATCACCGGCACGATGCCCGCCGCCAGCATCTGCTGAAAGATCTCGGTCGTGTTGCGGAAGATGATCAGGTCGGAGAATTCCACCAACAGATACCGGCCCCCGTTGATCGTGAACCGCGCCGGGTCATCCATCAGCGCCTGGATATTGTCGAAGGTTAGGTGGAAGTCGCATCCCAAATGGATGCGGATCCGCTCCCGCAAATCGCCCATCTCTTCGGAGACCAGCTCCACCAGTTGGCGATTCAGGTTCGGATCGAACTTGAACTGTAGATTTGCGTGAGGACTGGCCACGATATCCGTGGTCCCGGCATCCGCGGCGGCGCGCAGCATACCGACGCTTTCTTCGAGGGTTTTCGATCCATCGTCCACCCCCGGAAGAATATGCGAATGTATGTCAACCAAATTGGCTCTACCGAACGACCGCTAGATGAACATCTCCTCGTCCTGGGTGGCGGTCACCACGCTCGGGCGCTTGCCGCCGCTGAACAGCGTGCCGAATCCCGCGCGCACGCCCGTCACCAGGCCGTTGATCTCTTTGAGCGGCTTCATCACGCCGCCATGCAATACGGACACCGTCTCGTGCACGCGGGTCATCGTGTCGTCTAACACGAGTTCCGCCTTCTCGAGCTGCACTTTCGCCCGGGCCGAGGCATCGGTTACCACTTCTTCCACGCGGGTCAATTGCACCTTCGTGGAATCCAGAATCTGATTCGTCTTCGCGCTGATCTGCTTGATCTCGGCGTGGCTGGTTTCCACCGTCGCCCGCGCCTGCTCCAACAGGTTTTCCGCCCGCGGAATCAAAGGCATCACCTTTTCCTGCATGCCCTTTACCTGCCGGTAAAGGCCCAGGATGGCCAGCATTTGAAACAGCATGGACAGCGCGGCGACCACGACGAATCCCGCCATCACCCACAGCAGCGTTGAATTGTCCATAAGACTACTTACTGGGCGCTTAGACGCCGTCGCCGGCCAGGTCTTCCACCGCCGCCGAGCTCGCGCTCATCGCGTCACGGTACGCCTGCTTACCCGCTGCCATCGCGCTGGTCAGGTTCTCCCGGTGACGCGTCACCGTGTCCTTGCTCCGCTGGACGGCTTCGGTCGCCTGCTCACGCAGGTCTTCCGTCTTGCGGCGCAGACGTTCCCGACCCTCGTCGGTCTTGTTCTTGATCATCACGCGGGTCTCTTCGCCGCTTTGCGGCGCGAACAGCAGCCCGGCGGCCACGCCCAGGCCCAAGCCAAGGAAAAAGTACGAAATCTTGTTATTGTCTTCCATCGGGCGCTCCTCTCAGCGATCCACAACTGCCTTTAGTCTACTATGGAGAGCGATGCGGAAACAGCCACGTAAACTTGACGCATCCGAACTCAAGCAGTATGCCTTGCGCCTCCTGGCGGGCCGCTCGCTCTCCATCGGCGAACTCCGTGCCAAGCTGGCTCTGCGCGCTCTCGAAGCCGCTTCCATCGAGCCCCTGCTGGCCGACCTCGGCGAATGGAACCTCGTCGACGACACCCGCTTCGCCCAACACTACACGCGCCTTCGAATCGAAGGCGACGGCCATGGGCGCGGTCGCGTTCTGCGCGATCTACGCTTGCGCAAAGTCGATGCGCCCCTCGCCGAACAGACGGTGGCTGCGGCCTTCGAGCACGTCGACGAAGTCGAACAGATCGAGCGCTTTCTCGCCCGTCGGCTCCGGACGGTCGATCTGCCCGTCTACCTCCGCGAAGAGAAACATCTCGCCTCCGTGTACCGCAAACTGCGCCACGCCGGCTTCGGTTCCGCCAACGTCATCCGCGTCCTTCGCCGCTACTCGTCCCAAGCCGACCAGATCGACGGGGACAGCGAGCAAGCCGAGGACGGCGATGGTAGAGTGTAGCCCATGAGTCCTCAAGAGGCGAAAATCATTAGTGAGTTCCTAGTCTCCTGTCTGCAGTCGGAAGCAGCCATCACCAAGCGTGTCATTGCCGCCGTTCCTGCGGATAAACCCGATTACGCTCCCGATGCCAAATCGATGAAGGCCCTCGATCTGGCTTGGCACGTGGCTTCCTCCGAAGTCATGATCATCAACATGGCCGTTGCTGGCGGCGACGCTCAAGAGCCGGAACGTCCGGCCACTGCCAACACGCCGCAAGGCATCGCCGAGTGGTACGAAGGCGCGCAGAAAGAAGCTCTCGCCAAGCTGAAGAACCTCGACGGCGAACACCTCGCCAAGGTCATCAGTGTGTGGGGTGGCATGTTCACCGCCCCCGTCGTGAACTTCGCGAACGTCGCGCTCGTCCACGCCATTCATCATCGTGGCCAGCTCTCCGCCTACCTGCGTCCCATGGGTGGCAAAGTGCCTTCCATCTACGGACCCAGCGGTGACGAAGGCGTCGGCGCCTAACGCTTCCCGTAGTTCCCGAGCACGGGCTGGCCCGGCATCGCCCCGGCCACCGTTTGCCCGTTCCTGACCACGGCCACGCCGTTCACCAGCACGTGCTCGATTCCGCGTGAAAACGCCAGTTTCTCGAACGTCGCCATGTCCAGCACCGTCTCCGCATCGAACACGGTGATGTCGGCGTCGGCCCCCACCTGCAACCTTCCCTTCTGCTTCATCGCCGGCGCAATCGCCTCCAGCCGCCGCGCCGGGTCAATCGTCATCTTCCTCAACCCATCCATCAGCGTTAGCACCTTCTGCTCCCGCACATAGCGTCCCAGCACGCGCGAAAACGTGCCCGCGCTCCTCGGATGCGCCCCCGGCGCATAAGGCATCCCGTCGGAAGCCACCATGACGAACGGCGTGGCCATCGCTCGCGCAATCCACTCCGGCTTCATCAGGTGCATGATCACCACGCCACCCTGCTTGCGATATTGCGCAAACGTCGTTTCCGTCAGCCGTTCGCCCGTCTTCTCCCACTGCACGTCGCCATAGCTGATGCCCAGCCGCTTCTGCCAGCCGTCATCGAAGATGGTCGACTCAATACTCGTCGACGCCGCCGTATATGGATACGCTTCCGTCGTAATGTCGAGTCCCCGCTTCCGGGCTGACTCGATCATCTCCAGCACCACCGGCAACGCCCCCAGGCTCATGCTGTTCACGTGCACGATATGCAGCGACGCGCCCGTCGTTGCCGCGTTCGCGATCACTTCTTGCATCGCTTCCACTTCCATCGAACGCACGTGCGTAAAGATCGGCACCTTCCACCGGGCGGCCATCTGAAACACGCGGAAGATCTCTTCGCGCGACGCTCCCGGATAATACTGATGCGCCATCCCCAAGCCCAGCCCACCTTCGCGCAGTCCCCGTTCCAGGCCCGCCGCCAACTGCGTCACGTGTTCCGGATTATCCAGCGGCTCATACCGTCCCGGTCTCATCAACTCGTTCCAACCCAGCGGCGTCACCCGCGCTTTCTCCGCCAAGTGCGCAAAGCTCGGCATCACCGTGGTGCGCGTCACCCCGTGCGAAATGGCCGCTCCGTAGTTGATCGGCGCGTGATTCTTGCGGTCCTTCAGATACGCATCCAGGCTCGCTACGCCCACTTCCAGCTCGAGTGCCGTCGTCACGCCATCGTGCATCTGGAACTCATTGGCCTGCGCCGACTGTCCATGCGCATGCAGATCGATAAAGCCCGGCGCCACCACCTTGCCCTTGGCGTCGATCGTCGTTTTGCCGGTCAGCGGCGCCGCCGACACCGCGGCAATCTTGCCCGCCCGCAGGCCCACATGTCGCACCCCATCCAGCCCGCTCGCCGGATCCATCACCCGGCCATTGGCAATCACCACGTCATAAGGCTGACCCAGCAGCACGAACGGAAGCCACACCAAACTCAACATCCGCATATCTAGAAAACCGTACCGCCCTTTCAAAATTCAGTCATCATTGTAGCCATGCGCGCCCTTCGCCTCCATGAGTACGGCAATCTCAAGAACGTCCTCTTGGAATCGGTTCCCGAATTGGCGCCTCGTCCCGGCCAAGTCGCCGTCCGCAATCATTCCAGCGGCGTCAACGGCATCGATTGGAAGATTGCCCTCGGCTACATTCAGCCTTCGGTTGAACTGCCTTGGGTCCTCGGTTGGGACAGCGCCGGCACCGTTCTCGCCGTCGGTGACGGGGTCACGCGCTTCCAGCCCGGTCACCGTGTCGTCGGCATGCCGGACTTTCTCTCGGCCGGCGCCCATGCCGAAATCCAGCTCTTCGACGAAGACAGCCTTGTCGCGCTGCCGAACGATGTCCCCTTCGCTCAAGCCGCTACCTTGCCGGTCTCCGGGCTCACCGCCTGGCAAGCCCTCTTCACCGTCGGACAACTGCAGGAGGGCCAAGCCGTCCTGATTCACGCCGCCGCCGGTTCCGTCGGCGTCCTCGCCGTGCAACTCGCCAAACAGGCCGGCGCCTACGTCGTTGCGACGGCTTCGGAGCCCAAGCACAGCCTCGTTCTCTCCCTCGGCGCCGACCAGATCATCGACTACCAGACCACCTCCTTCGAGAATGTCGTGCGCGGCATGGATCTCGTCATCGACACTCAGGGCGGACAGGTCCAGGATCGCTCCTACGGCGCACTGAAGTCTGGTGGCCGCCTCGTCTCGCTCGTCCAGCCGCCGCACGACAGCAAGCTCGAAGAATACGGTCTCACTGGCGCCATGATGCAGGCTCAGCCGGATGCGCCGACGCTCACCGAACTGGTGCGCCGCAACGCTGCCGGCCAACTCCGCTCCGTCATCGACAGCACCGTGCCCGCCGAAGACTTCCGCTCCGCCTACGACCGTTCCATGACCAGCCGGGCCCAGGGCAAGATCGTCCTCTCCTGGGACTAGCGCGTCGCTAAAACTCTGGATTCTTGAACGGCCACGCCGCCGCCAGCCACGCCTTCACATCCGCGGCCAGCTTCGGCTGCAAGCCCCGGTCGAACTCCGCCTTGGTCACCCACATCGCCACCTTCGCATCATGCTCCGGTTTCCGGCTCGGCCGCAGATACACGCAGCCCAACTCCTGCTTGCCATCGAGCGACAGCACCGCGTAAGTGAATGCCTTGCGGGCCTTGAAGCGCGCCTCTTCGCCTTCCACGTCCTTCACCGCTTCGGCCATCGTGATGCCCGCGTGCGGCCATTTGCCGCTACCGAAGTTCGCCCGCAGATGGTCGATCGAACTCATGTAGGCGTCATAGTCGTGCTTCGCCAGCGCCGGACCCAACGGCACCAACTGATAGCTCGCCGTCTTGTAGGAAGTGGGCACCGCAAAGTCAGCGGGCACAAATGGAGCCTTCGGAGCTTCCTGCGCCCACGCGGCCACCAGGCCCAGGGCAATGAGAAAACGCATGCAGATTACCTCGTCGAAAGATGCCGTTGATCATCGACGAGGCTGAACGCCGGCTCAGCTTCTAGTCTAGCGTTCCGCCGTCTTCAGGACGGCTTTCTCCGTCCCCACGTTGTCATTCGAATCGGTCGCGCGCACCGCCACCACCACCTCGCCCGCGCCGGGGCGGGGAATCGTCAACTGGTAGTCGTGCTCCTTCGAATCGGTGAGCTTCGTCGTCGGCTCGGCCACCATCCAGTCGCCGCCGTTCACCGAATACTCCACCTTCGCCAGCACCGTCAGCGCGTCCTTCACGTGGAAGCGCAAACCCAGATTGCCGCTCGCCTGCGTCAACGCCAGATTCGAAATCACCGGCGGCGTATTGTCGATCGTGAACGGCTCGCTTTCCATCGAAGCTGTCAAACCCTGCCCCGGCGGATTCGCCGGCGCGTCGCTCACCGTCACGCGTACCTGATAGTCGCCATCCGGATACGCCGTGCTGTCGAACGACACCGATTGCTCGTTCAGCTTCTCGCGCAATGGCTTCCACGCCGTTTCGCTCGCCCCCTTGATCTCCACCTTGTACACCAGCGCGTCGCCGTTATCGTCCACCGCCAGCCACCGCGCACCCACACTGCCCTTCTGATAGGTCAACATCAGCGGCGAAGCCGGAATCGAACCTGCCGGCAGCGGCGGAGCCGTCGCCACCCGCGGCCGCGACCGTCCCATCGCCGGCAGATTCAGCGTCGCCGGGCTCAACTGCGTCGGCGTCGTCGGCATCGGCACCGCGCTCGCCGACGACCGGTAATTCATCGGCGTCCCCTCCACTTCTTCGATCCGCGGCGGCAGGTTCTTCGCCATGTACGCCACGTCCACTTCCCGCAGCTCCGGCGACTGCGTCCCCGTCCCGTTCAACGTCGCGCGCCATTGCAGGAACCGCGCCTGGGGCGAAGCCACCCGGCCATCCTTCAGCGGCGCCCATGCGCTCCAATTCTTCTGCGGCCGTTCCAGATTGCCGCTCCGCGTCTCAAATACAATCGTGCCGCCGTTCAGCTTGCTCTCGCTCGCCAACCGGCCCCAACTCGAGAACGCCGCCACGTCCAGCACTTCGCTTTCGAGCGAACCTGTCCGCTCCAGCGCCGGACCCAGCGTCACCACCTTGCCCACATTGCCCGTCGCAATCGCCAACCCGCCATTGCGCCGAGCAATAATCGCCGTCGCCTGCGTCGGCGACAGGTTCGGCAGCGTCGTGTACAAATACGGCGTATCGAGCCGGTACACGCCGCCCTTGTTACCCGTGCCGATCCACGGCACGCCCTTCGCATCGATCGCGATCGCGTAGATCACATCGGTCCCGTTTGAAAACACCCGCAACGGCGTGCCATCCGGATCGATCCGGAACACTTCGCTGCCGCCCGAAATTGTCATCGCGGAAACGCCCGTGCTCGGCGGCGGCGCCACCGCAATCCGCTGACCCTGCGCGCCCGCCGGGCCCGTCGACGTCGTCGGCGTCGTTGAAGCCGGCGTCGGCGCCACTGGCGTCACGCCCGTCGTGGCCCCGCTCGTCGTCTGCTTCATGCCCACGCCCGCCACGTAGATTTCGTTATTCGCGCCCACCGTCAGCGCCGTAATCTCGCGCTTCTGGCTCTGATAAATCACAAAGCCGTTGCCGTCGGTGCCCACGCGCAACACCAGCCCGCCCGGCTCGGTCCCCACAATCACTTGGCCGCGCCGATCGATCGCGATCGACCGCGCGTGCGCCTCATCGCTCTTGAAGAACACCCGGCCGTTGCCGCTCGGCTCCACGCGATGAATCTCGCCCTGATCGCCCGTCGCCAGAAACAGGTTGCCCTGCGCGTCGAACGCCATGCCCCAGATGTAGGTTTGCTTCGGGTCATAGAACGCCACCGGCTTGCCGCCGACAATCTTAAATACCTTGCCATTCGGCGAAGTCGCCGCAAACAGCTCGTCCTTCGCGTTCACCGCCAGCGTATAGACGGACATGCCCTCGATCGACGTCACCACCCGGCCCCGCCCGGCATTGTCCACCGCGATGATCTTCGCGCTCTCGCTCCCCGGGCCCCCGCCCGCCGCATACAACGTCCCCTGCTTGTCCTCGACAATCGTCCACAAGTAGGGCGTCTGCGCGTCGAACACTTCGGTCATCTGCGGCGCCAGACTCAGCCGGCCGTCGTTGCGCAGCGCCAACCGCTTCAGATTGCCCTTCTCAAAATCCCCCGCCTCGCTCAATACCCAGTTCTTGGTTTCCACCGCGCTGAGCGCGAGCGCCGCCACCGCGGCGCACCACACGATTCGTGCCTTCATTCGTCTCTCTTTCGGGAAATCTCTCGGCGGCTTAGCGCACCAGGATCTTCAGGGTATGGTTGCCGGTCACCACTTGGTCAAACTCCACCGACGATTGGCTCACCATCGTCTCCGGATAGTTCGACACCAGGCGGTTGGCCGTGCGTCCCGCCTGCATCACATTCATCACCGATTGCGGCAGGCTGGGCAACGTCTTGTCGTCGTAGAACACGGTGGGCCGCGTCTGCATCAGCGTGGCGAACAACTGCGTGTTCCGCCGCTCCTGATTCAGCAAGGAGAGCGCCCCGTCCAGGTCCAGAAACTTGTTCTGCGAAAGGAAGAAGCTGTGCAGACGGTTCAACGAATCGCCGTCGGTCAACACGATCTTGTGCTCGCCCTTCGGCAGGCCCTCGGGAATCCTCAACTTCAGTTCGCGCTCGATGCGCGGCCCACGAAAGGGGCGCAAAAACGCCTTCACCGTGATCTCATCGCCCGGCGCCACTTCGTTCGCCGAAATCCACGCGCTCTCGAGCGCCAGCAGCCGCCGCTCCGGAATCATGTCCACCGTGATGTCCATGCTCTTCATCCGCGGCATCTGCACCTGATTGCTGAATAGCTTCGTGATCTTCTCGCCCACGTAGCCGGTGACGACCATCGGCGGCGGCGCCTGCTGCTCGGCCACCACGGACTGCATGTTCTCGAGCTTCAACTTCTGATGCCCCTCGAACTCCACCTGCCCGCTCAAGCGATACGTCATTTCATCGGAAAAATCGTTGATGCCGGAGATCGAGTTGAAGATCGTCATCATCGACAAAAACGGCGTCCACTTCTGGTTCTGGAAGATGTTGTAGCGCAGGCTCTTTTCCTTCACCACGGCGTTCTTCTCGCCCATCGTGCGGATCTTCACGTTCACCGGAATCATCGGCGATTCAGCGCCCAGCACGCCCATAATGCCCGAGTGCCGATCCTGCTTCAGCGCCCCCACAATGTCGGTCGCATTGCCCATCTTGTTCGGCTGGAACGCGCTCGAAAGCACCATCAGGATCTCGCCCTGGCTCATCGGCATATCCACCGGACCCATGTTGAAAAACGGATGCCCGAACGCCAGCACCCGCTTGCCGTCGTTGTACGTCACCGTACCCAGGCCCGTAATGCTCATATCGCCGTTCACCAGTACGCCCGCCACCGATTGGCCCGGCTGCAGTGTATTCTGCCACCCGTTAATCGGCTTCGTGTTGTAACTCGAAGTGCCCGCTCCGCCCAGCACCGGGTTGATGCCCTGCTGCCGCAGCAGCGGCCCGAACTCCCGCAGCGTCAAATCATTGAAGCCCGTGAATACCAGCGGCGTCGCAATCGGCTCCATCATCAGCGACGAACTCGCCTGATGGCCGGCATCGGCCGCCGAGAGTACCTGCCGCACCAGATCGTTCGGCATGTCCATCCGGGCCCGCGCCACCGGCTGATTCGGCGACTTCGCATCTGCCGGCACCGTCTTGTCGAAGTCGTTGATCTCGAGCATCAGCTCAATCGGCGTAATCCCGCAGATCGCGTCCGGCGAAAATACACTCAGCCGCAGCGCCACCGCGCCGATCAACTTACCGTCGATATAGACGGGGCTGCCGGACATGCCGCCCGCCACATTGGTGCGCTGCGCCTTGCCGCCCATTTTGCCGATAATGATGTCCTGCTTCGGCCCCCAGGCGTTCTTCCACAGCCCGATAATCTCGATCGGCACCGCTTCCGGCGTCGTCCCTTCGAATACCGTCCAGGCCGTCGCCTTCATCCCCGGCTTCAAATTTGCCGAAGGCATGATGTCGACTTTGCCCGCTTTCGGCGGTTGCGCAACTTGGGCCGGTAGCAGACCCGTCGCGAAAAACACACAGGAAACGGCGCAAAACGCCCGCAGCTTCATGGCTCTCATTATACGTGTCATCATCCTGACACCTCTTTAGACGCGCGCCGGCCCGTTTTGCTCCCGGCGATAAGATAACAGTGTGAAACTGCTGCTCTTTTCGGACATCCATAGCGACTTGGCCGCCCTCCGCCGCCTCATGGACACCGAGGCTGACGCCTATCTCTGTGCCGGCGACCTCGTCAACATGCAAGAAACCATGGCCGCCGCCGGCGAGATCATGCGCCCTCGCGCTGACCGCCTGTACGTCATCCCCGGCAACCACGAATCCGCCGCTCAAATCGCTCAGTTCTGCCAGGAGTTCGGCTTTACTGATCTCCACAGCCGCTCCGTCCAACTCGGCGGCGTCCACCTCGCCGCTCTTGGCTATTCCAACATCACCCCCTTCGGCACTCCCGGCGAATACAGCGAAACTGAAATTGCGGACCGTCTCGCCCCCTTCGCCACCCTCAAGCCTCTCGTGCTCGTTTGCCACTGCCCGCCCAAGAACACCGCCCTCGATCGCGCCGGCGAAGGTCTCCACTTTGGTTCGCCCGCCATCGCCACCTTCATCGAACAAACCCAGCCCGTCCGTTTCTATTGCGGCCACATCCATGAAGCCGCCGGCGTCTCCACCCAACTCGGCTCCACGCCCGGCCTGAACCTCGGCAAGCAGGGCACCCTCCTCGATCTGTCCACGCTCACGTAGACTAGCTGGAATGCGTCTCGCCCCGCTGTTCCTTCTGTTGGCCGCTCTCGCGCCTGCCCAAACCTATGACGTGCTCCTCAAAGGTGGCCGCGTGGTCGATCCCCGCAACAACCTCGATGCCGTGCGCGACATCGCCGTCACCGGCGGCCGCATCGCCGCCATTGCCGCCAACATTGCGCCCACCCAGGCCAAAAAGACGCTCGATGTCCGCGGCCTCATCGTCACCCCCGGTCTGATCGATCTGCACACTCACAACTTCTTCACCGGTGGCAATCACGGCGCCTACGCCGGCGACAACAGCGTGCCGCCCGATGCCTTCAGCTTCCGCACCGGCGTCACCACCATGGTCGACGCCGGCAGCTCCGGCTGGCGCAACTTCGACGCTTTCCGCTTTCAGGTCATCGACCGCTCCCGCACCCGCCTCTTCGCCCTGATCAACATCGGCGGCTACGGCATGATCGGCGACGGTACCGAACAAACCGACTTCTCTCCCAAAGACGTCGCTGCCGTCGCCCTCAAACACAAAGACGTCGTCGTCGGCGTCAAAAGCGCCCACTATCGCAAGCCCGATTGGGGCTCCATCGATGCCGCCCTCGAAGCCGGCCGCCTCGCCAACATCCCCATCATGGTCGACTTCGGCTACTTCCTCCCCGAGCGTCCCTACTACGAACTCGTCACCAAGCGCCTCCGCCCCGGCGACATCAGCACCCACTGCTTCCGCAGCCCCGTCCCCTGGATCGATGAACAAGGCAAGCTCTACGACTATCTGCGCGCCGCTCGCCAGCGCGGCGTCCGCTTCGACGTCGGCCACGGCGGCGGCAGCTTCGTCATCCGCAACGCCGCGGGCGCCTTCGCCAACGGCTTCTATCCCGACACCATTTCCTCGGACCTCCACATCGGCTCCATGAACGGTGCCTTCATGGACATGCCCACCCTCATGTCCAAGCTCATGGCTCTCGGCATGCCCCTCTCGGAAGTCATCCGCGCCTCCACCTGGACCGCCGCCCAAAGCATCAAGCACCCTGAACTCGGCCACCTCACCGTCGGCGCCGTCGCCGACATCGCCGCCTTCAAGCTCCTCGAAGGCGACTTCGGCTTCTACGACAACGACCACGCCCGCGTCAACGGCCGCCAGCGCCTGCAATGCGAACTCACCCTGCGGGAAGGCGTCATCTCCTGGGACTACAACGCCCGCCAGGGCGTCGACTGGAAATCCCTGCCTCGCAACTACGGCCTCCGTCCCGTCGATACCGTCGTCTTGCCGCCGCATTAAGCCTGTCACGCCGCCGAAACGTCAGCGGCATACAATGTTCGACATGCTTGATCGACGCACGCTCATTCGCACTGGCGCCTGGCTCGGCCTGACGTATCCCGCCCGCTGGACGCCGCTGCATGCGGCCCCGCGTTTCACCTCCAACCCGTTCGCCAGCGGCATCGCCTCCGGTGACCCCACCAGCAGCGGCGTCGTCCTCTGGACCCGCCTTCTCGGCGAAGGCGATTGGATCCGCTCCGCCGTCAACGTCCGCTGGGAACTCGCCTCCGACGAAGCCTTCACCAAAGACGTCAAACGCGGCCGCGTCCGCGCCACGCCCGAGCAGGGCCACACCGTTCACGTCGAAGTCGAAGGACTCAAGCCCGCCCGCGAGTATTGGTACCGCTTCCTCGTCGATGGCGCCGAAAGCCCCAAAGGCCGCACGAAAACCGCTCCCTCCGGCCCCGCCGATCGCCTCCGCTTCGCCTTCGCCTCCTGCCAGCACTTCGAAACCGGTTACTACACCGCCTACTCGCACATGGTCAAGGAAGACCTCGACTTGATCGTCCACCTCGGCGACTATATCTACGAAGGCAAAGCCGGAGCCCCTGCTCCCACTCGCGTCCGCTTCCACACCGGCAACGAGATCGTCAGCCTCAACGACTACCGCGCGCGCTATGCTCTCTACCGCACGGATGAACACCTCAAGGAAGCGCACCGCCTCTTCCCCTGGGTCGTCACTTGGGACGATCACGAAGTCGACAACAATTACGCCGGCGACATCCCCGAAGACAAGCAAACCCGCCAGGACTTCCTCGAACGCCGCGCCAACGCTTATCAGGCGTACTACGAGAACATGCCCTTGCGCCGCTCCTCCTTACCCCAGGGCTCGCAACTCAAGCTCTACCGTCAACTCTCGTATGGCTCCATCGCCTCTTTCCACGTGGTCGATACGCGCCAGTACCGCACCGATCAGCCTTGCGGCGATGGCACCAAGCCGGCCTGCGCCGGCGTCAACGATCCCAACGCCACCATGCTTGGCGCGGCGCAGGAAAGCTGGCTCACACAAAGCATGTCCACCTCCAAAGCCAAGTGGAACATCATGTGCAACCAGACCATGATTGCCAAGGTCGATCGCGACAACGGACCTGGCGAGACCTTCCCGATGGATCAATGGGCCGCTTACGACGTCGCGCGCCGCCGCCTCATGAAATACTTCGCCGAAGCGAAGCCTTCGAATCCGATTGTCATCACTGGAGACGTCCACGCCAATTGGGTCTGCGACCTGCAAGCTGACCCAGCCAAGCCGAAGGACCCCATCGTTGCCACCGAGTTCGTCGGCACGTCGATCACCTCGAACGGCGACGGGCAGGAAGTACTTCCCAGCGTCGCCAAATTCCTGGGCGACAATCCGCAGGTAAAGTTCTACAACGCGCAGCGCGGCTATGTCTCCTGCACTCTCAGCCCGAGTAAGTTCGTCGCCGATTACAAAGTCGTCGACCAAGTCACCGTCAAGGACCGTCCTCTGCAAAAGAAGGCCACCTACGTCGTTGAAGACGGCCGCCCCGGTCCCCAACGCACTTAGACTTTCTTGGCGCGCTCGCGATCCAGAATCGTCCGCTTCCGCGCCATGCCCCAGCGATAGCCACCCATCTCACCCGTGCCGCGGATCACCCGATGGCATGGGATCACCAGCGCCACGCGATTACTCGCGCAGGCTCGCGCGACTGCTCGCGAGGCTTGCGGCTGCCCCAAAGCCGCGGCCACCTCGCCGTAGCTCTGCACCTCGCCATAGGGAATCGTCTGCAGATAGTTCCATACCCGCATCTGGAAGGCGGTAGCGCGAATATCGAGGGGCATCTCGAGTTGCGGCCGCGCCCCCGCCAGATGCTCGCTCAAGCGCTGCATCCAGGTGACAAAGTCCGGATGCGGCGGCTCGCTCATCGGCGTCAACGTTGCCGCCGGATACTCCTGTTGGAGTAACTTCAGTAGGTCTTCCGCGCTGTCGGCGAACTGCACAAAACACAGGCCGCGATCGGTCGCCCCCATCATCATCGGCCCCACCGGCGTGGCGATGGTCGTGTAAGTAATCGTTACCTTCTCACCACCCCGCCGATACTGCCGCGGCGTCATGCCTAAACGGGTATCGGCACGCTCATAGACGCGGCTAGACGAGCCAAAGCCCGCTTTATAGACGGCCTCGGTCACATCGCCCGCGGTTCGCAGGCTGTCCTTCAATTGCCGCACGCGGCACGCTTCCGCGTACTCCTTCGGACTCACACCTACCGTGGCCTTGAATGTGCGCTGCAAATGAAAAGGACTCAGCCCCGCCCGCTCCGCCAGCGTCTGCAGCGTCAGCGCCTGGTCCGAATGCGTCTCGATGTAACGGCAAAGCTTTTGAATGCGCTCTTCAGTCGTCATGAGTTGAGCTTAGGCTCACTCCGCTGCGGCAACTATCCGATTCTTGCTTAGTGCCGCGAGAAATATGAATAGGCCGCCAAGCCGAATCCCACCGCCACCACCACGGCCCGGACCACGCTCACCTTCATCTTCCGTGCCACCCGTGCGCCCATGTACCCACCAATCGTCGCGGCGATGGACATGAGGAGCGCGTACTTCCAGACAATCACTCCTGCGAAGAGAAACACGATCACCGTCGTCGCGTTCATCATGCCGGCCAATACGGACTTCACCGCGTTCATCTGGTGGATATTCGGAATGCCCACAAACGCCAGCGAACTCAACATCAGAATCCCGATGCCCGCTCCAAAGTAACCGCCGTAGATCCCCACCAGCAGTTGAAAGAAAATGATCGCTGCCACCGTCCCCGGCTTTGGATTGGTATGAGAAACTGTGCCCAACCGACGAGAGATCAGCGGTTGCAGCAACAGCAACACCGTGGCGCCAAGCAACAACCACGGCACCAGGTTCGCGAAGATCCGCTCCGGTAGCCTTGCCACGAGCAGCGAGCCGATCACCCCGCCGATCAGGCTCGGCGGCCCCAACCGCCACAGATGCTGCCGGCATTCCGCCAGCTCTTTGCGATAGCCCCAACTTGCGGCCAGCGACCCTGGCAGCAGCGCCAAGGTACTGGTGGCGTTCGCGGCAATCGGCCCTAGGATCAACATCAAGCTCGAGAACGTAAACAACGTCCCGCCGCCGGCGATGGAATTCACTGCCCCGGCAAGCCAGGCGGCCACACTCAGCAAAGTCCATTGGGCGACGGGGTTGTCCATGAGTCAGCTTCGAGCGTATCAGGAGGACCGGCCTCGAGGCTGTTGCCCGCTGTTCACCAGATACGTCAGCGGCTTCTGCGGCACCGGCACAGGAAGCGGCAACCGGTGGGCGGGTACGGGCGTGAGCCGATCCGGTCCGAGCACTCGAACGACGTTAATCAGGTCCTGCTTGAAGGCGCGATTCACGGGATCGTTCAGCCAGTTTTCCCAATCGACGCGCGCGGTGTGCGGCAACCCGAACGCCTCCCGCCAGGTCTTCAGGTGGAGCTCGACGCGGGCGAAGCCTCGGCGATGGTTCAGTTCAACGAAGTCGTGTCCGGCGAGATGGGCGGCCGCGGACGAATACGGATAGTCCTGAGCGCGTTTGACGAGGCGAGCCTGCACAGGATTCTGCTCCACGTAGAGGAGCGCTGCGCGGTAGTGAGCAGGGCTCAGCGGCAGCGCGAAGTAGTGGTGCTTCCAAAGATGGCCATCGGATTGGCGGAGGTGAAGAACCTCCCGGGCGTGCTGCGATTGCAGGTCGCGCATGAAATGCGAAATGCCATTACGCCGGGTCTGGTGCAGGATGAAGTGCACGTGATTGGACATGAGGCAGAAGGCATGGAGGCGGACGTGATGCCGACGGGCGAGGCGGTCGAGACGGTTGAGGTAGGAGAGAAGCTGGGGGGGTGTTCTGGAAGATGCGTTGGCGTTCGTTACCACGCTGGTAGACGTGATAGGGCTGGAGGCACTTGAAGTTACGACGGGGGCGTCCCACGCAAATTAGTGGGTTGACGGAGAGAAAAGAGCCTGTAAAACAGAGTGTGTAAACGCCGTTCTTCGAGAAAATGAAGGAGAACGAGATGAAGCTGAATATCGAGAAGTTCGACGAGTTGTATGACGAAGCGGTGAAAGAGCACCGAGGAGGGGTGGACGAAACGACGCTGACGGGACTGCTGCAACAGATGCTGAAGCGGGGGATGGAGCGGGCGTTGCAAGGGGAACTGACGCACCATCTGGGCTACGAGAAGTACGCGGCGGCGGGACGCGGGAGCGGGAAGTCGCGGAATGGGACGAGCGCCAAGACGCTGAAGGGCGAGTTGGGAGAGGTGGTCGTCGAGGTACCGCGCGACCGCAACGGCGAGTTCGAGCCGCAGTTGATCGGGAAGCACCAGACGCGCCTGGCCGGCTTGGATGCCAAGATCGTGGCGCTCTATGCGCGGGGCTTGACCACGCGAGATATTCAAGCCCATTTGCAGGAGATCTACGGCGTCGAAGTCAGTGCGGCGTTGGTGTCCGAAGTGACTGACGCAGTGATGGAAGACGTCAAGACGTGGCAGAACCGGCCGCTCGAATCGCTCTATGCCATCGTGTATCTCGATGCGTTGGTGGTGAAAGTGCGGCACCACGGGCGCGTGGATAATCGGGCGTTTTTCCTGGCGATTGGGGTCGATTGGAGTGGCCAGAAAGACGTGCTGGGCATCTGGGTCACGGCGAACGAAGGAGCGAAGTTCTGGTTAGCGGTGCTGACGGAGCTGAAGAATCGCGGCGTGAAAGACGTGCTGATCTTCTGCGTGGATGGCCTGCGCGGATTTCCGGAGGCGATTGAAAACGTGTTTCCGCAGGCGGAGGTGCAGCATTGCATTGTGCACGCGGTGCGCGCGAGTTTGAACTATGTGAATTGGAAGGAGCGCAAAGCAGTAGCCGCCGCACTGCGACCGATCTATCGGGCTGCCACTGCCGAGCAAGGCCAGCAGGCGCTCGAGGCGTTCGCGACCGAGTGGGGGAGTAAGTATCAGCCGATCGTCAACTTATGGCGAACGAATTGGGAGCGGCTGTCGCCGTTCTTCGCTTACCCCGACGAGATCCGGAAGATCATCTACACGACCAATGCCATTGAATCGCTCAATAGCACCCTGCGCAAGACGCTCAAGACGCGGGGATCATTTCCGAGCGATGAAGCGGCGTTGAAGTTGATCTATCTGACCTTGCAGAATCTGATCGCGCGTTGGGAGTCGGTGCAAGGCTGGAAGGCGGCCATGAATCGCTTCCAGATTCTGCACGGCGAACGGATCGCCGCCGCGCTGGGCACGTGATCGTGGGGCCTTCGAACTGCAGAGCGTCAGTCAGGCAGGCGGGGACCGCCGTCAAGGCAACCCGCTCCGCGGGCTCGCTGCGCTCGGCCTGGACCGCGCCCCCCGCCTGCCTACGGATTCCATGAAGAGTTCGAAGGCCGGGCTCGAAGCCGGTTTGCACCCTGGTTTCGATCGGCCTGCGCCGATCGTCTGGCGAACGGCGGTTTACACATTTTCATTGACAGGACCAGAGAAAAATCTCACAAATTTTTTGCCTCTCCTCCCCGATAATGTGTCCGACTCAGTCACAACTCGTACACAATAAGCCACTTCCCGGGAAATTGCCTAATTTTTCCCCCGCCCCCCCGACCGCCCCTTGAGCCCCCCCACCGCACTGATCCGCTCCTGAATGCTCGTCTGATCCAACCGCCCCGTCGCCTTCGCAATCAAATTCTGCGCATCCAGCAAATGCTCACTCATCCGCCGCCGCGCCTCCTCCGGATCTCGCCGCTTGATCGCATTCAGAATCCGCCGATGCAGCACCAGCGTATGCTCCGCTTCCACCACCTTCGACGTCATCGTGATCAAATCCTTCAACGACCGGTGCACCACCGCAAACATCAACCCGCACACCCGATTCCGCGCCGCCGCAAAGATCGACTGGTGAAACAGTAGATCGTGCTCGATAAATCCCTCCGGATTGCCCCGCGCCCCCTCCATCGCCTCGAGCTCCCGCCGAATTCCTGCCAAGTCTTCTTCCGTGGCTCGCTCCGCGGCCTGCGCCGCCAACTGCGGCTCCACGATCAATCGCGCCTCCATCAACTCATCCACCGAAATGCCGTCCAACAAAATCAGGAACTGCATCGGCTCGCTCAGGATCGCCTTTGCGCTTGAGTTCAGGTAGGTGCCATCGCCCACGCGTTGTGATAAAACACCCATGATCTCGAGCACCTTCAGCGCCTGTCGCAGGGAACTGCGGCTCACGCCGAAGCTGGTGGCGAGTTCGCGTTCGGAGGGCAGCCGCCCGCCCGGTGCGAGCGTCCCTTCCGAGATCAATTGCTTGAAGACGGCGATCAGCTTCACCGTCACATCGTCTTTCTCGGTAACTGCCGCTTTGCGGGCCATTGGCAGAGCCAATCGTAGCACGTCCAATCGTCTCTCTCTATCAAAGTCTTCGGCTCCCCCTTGTCTCCCTGGTCGAATGGTTGTACCATTGCGAATCGAATTTGTTGGTTAGGTCTAAGGGGAGTTGCCATGTTGCGAAGCTTGCCTGCTCGTCTCGTTTTCTCGATCTCGCTTCTTGTCGCGAGCCTCCACGCTCAGGTCCAATCCGGCCGCGTCACCGGATCCGTCCGCGACCCCAATCAGGCGACGGTGCCCAACGCCACCATCACCGTCACCGATAAAGCCACCGGCGTCGCCCAGCGCGTCACCAGCGACGCCACCGGCAACTACGTCGTTCCCGCCCTCAATCCTGGCGTCTACGAATTCTCCGTCGCCGCCCAAGGCTTCAAAACCTCTGTCCGCAGCGGCGTCGAGATGCAGGTCGGCAAAAATCTGCTCCTCGATTTCGACCTCGCCCTCGGCGAAACCACCACCGTCGTGCAAGTCAATGCCGAAGTCCCCTTGCTCAATTCCGAAAGCGGCAACCTCGGCCACGTCATGACCAACCAGCAGATCGTCGACCTGCCTTTGAACGGTCGCGGCTTCAACGAACTCGCCCGCCTCACCCCTGGCGTTGTGCTTCTGCCCGGCACCGGCAACGTCACGCGCATTCGTCCGGAGTTCTTCAACGGCACAACCATTAGCGGCGTTCGCGGCCGCCAAGTCTCGTACTACCTCGACGGCTCCGACACCAGCGAACAGCATCAAGGCGGCAGTTGGATTCAGACCTCCGTCGACGCCCTCCAGGAATTCAGCGTCCAGCAGAATGCCTACTCCGCCGAACACAGCCGCTCCGGCAGCTTCTTCAACGCCACCACCAAGTCCGGCACCAACAGCCTACATGGCACGCTGTACGAATTCCTGCGCAACGACAAGCTCGATGCCCGCAACTTCTTCGCTGCCCGCCCCGACATGCTCAAACGCAATCAGTTCGGCGTCTCCGTCGGCGGACCCGTCCTGTTGCCCAAGCTCTACGACGGCCGCAATCGCACCTTCTTCTTCACCAATTACGAAGGTACCCGCGAACGCCAGGGCAACGTCATCAACCGCCTGAGCCCCACCGACGGCATGCTCAATGGTGACTTCAGCGCGCTCGCCAACACCATCTACGACCCCGCCACTACGGCGCCCAATCCCGCCGGCGGCACCGCCGTTCGCACGCCCTTTCCTGGCAATCGCATCCCCGCCAATCGCCTCTCGCCGCAGGCGCGTTTCTTCAACCCCTACCTCACCACCGTGGGCACTCCTGGCGGACTCTACTCCTTCTCCCCCTCGACCAAAGTCGACCTTGACCAGCTCACCATCCGCCTTGATCACACCCTCACGGACCGTCATCGCGTCTTCTTCCGCTACGGCTTGAACAACAACCGCCTCAGCGAACCCGGCGGCGCGCCCGCCTTAGGCACCGCCGATTCCAGCACGCGCGGCCAGAACTACACCTTCAGCATCACAAGCAATCTCCGCCCCTCGATGATCAACGAGTTCCGCTTCAACACTCTCTACGGCCTCATCGCGCTCAACCCCTACCTCCTCGGCCGCGACTTCAACAAAGACGCCGGCATCAAGGGTATGGAGGAAACCAAGCGCTCCTTCGACATCGGTTCCTTCCCGGACTTCGCCTGGACCGGCTATGCCAGCCTCGCCGGCTCCACCTTTGACCAACGCCCCAAAACCCAGGACCGTTACACTCTCGAGTTCGTCGACAACCTCACCTACATTCGCGGCAAACACATCTTCAAATTCGGCACCAAGATTCGCCACTACTCTTGGCTCGGCACCGACAGCAAGAACTACATGGGCCAGTGGACCTTCAACGGCCAGAACACCGTCAACCCCGCCAGCCCCACCCGCACCGGCGACTCCTTTGCTGATTGGGCCCTCGGCCTCCCGCAGAATGGCGGTCGCGGTTATCCTTCGGACACCTTCGGCGGCAATTACACCGGGTATCACTTCTACGCGCAGGACGACGTCAAAGTCACCAATCGCCTCACTTTGAACATCGGCATTCGCTACGAGTACACGCCTTTCACCACCGCCTATCGCGGCCAAACCGGCACCTTCGATGGCACGCAAGCCCGCCCCATCATCGTCGCCAGCAAGACCAAAGAAGTGGACCTCGGCGCACAGCCCGGGGCTCCCCGCGCCTACAGCTTCCTCGGTAGCTTGATTCAGACCTCCAGCGAAGCCGGCCTGCCTTACTCCATCACCTATCCCGACAAGACCCAATTCGCCCCGCGCTTCGGCTTTGCCTGGCGTCCCTTCGGCGAAGCCACCGTCATCCGCGGCGGCTATGGCATCTTCTACGAAGGCGAATACACGGACGGCCGCGTGAACCTCTTCATGCCGCCCTTCCTGCTCTCCGATAGCGCCGTGAACGAACAAGCCGTCGTCCCCAACCGCACGCTCGCGGACTTCTTCCTCGGCGCGCCCCTCGGCTCCCCCAACTCCACCATCGGCCTCACCCCCACCTTCACCCGCCTCAAAATGGGCAATGACCAGCACTGGAACTTCGGCGTCCAACAACAAATCGGCAAGGGCATGATGTTTGACCTCGAATACGTCGGCAACAAAGGCTCCAACATCCAAGGCAACGATGCCTTCAACATTCCCGACGCCGGCGCTGGCTCCATCCAGGCCCGCCGCCCCTATCCCCGCTTCGCGAGCTTCGGCTACATCTCCAGTTCCACGTCTACCACCTATCACGCCATGCAAGCCAAGTTTGAAAAGCGCCTCTCGCACGGCCTCTGGTTCCTCAGCTCTTACACCTTTGCCAAGAGCCTCTGGAAGACCAACTCGCCCACCGGCGGCGGCCGCTACGTCTTCGAAAGCGGACCCTCCGAATACCAGGTCCCGCACACCGTTTCCAACAGCTTCAGCTACGCGCTGCCCTTCGGCAAAGGTCAGGCCTTCGCTTCCGGCGCCAACCGCGCCACTGACGCTCTCATCGGCGGCTGGCAGATGCAAGGCATCCTGATCTTCCGCAGCGGCGTCCCCTTCACCGTCACCATGGGCCGCGACGTCGCCAATACCGGTGTCGGCAGCCAGCGCCCCAACCGCCTCGCCTCCGGCAAAGCCGCCGAACCCACCCTCAATCAATGGTTCGACCCCACCGCCTTCGCCGCCGCGCCCAATTTCGTTTACGGCAACTCCGGCCTCCGCGTCCTCTCCCCGGACATCGTTCGCACCGTCGATTTCTCGATCTTCAAGCAGTTCACCATCCGCGAGAACTCCCGGCTCCAGTTCCGTTGGGAAGTCTTCAACCTGCCCAACACGCCGAGCTTCGCCGCGCCCAACGCCGTGCTCGACACTGCCACGGTCGGCCGCGTCACCGCCACCTCCACCGCGCCGCGCCAAATGCAGGTCGCCCTCAAGTACACCTTTTAAATCGTCATGAAGCAGTTACTCCTTCTCACCCTCTGTCTCACCGCTGCCGCGCAGGATGTCGTCAACGTCCGCGTCGATGCCAACGCCCGTGCCGGCACCTTGCGCCCCATCTGGTCCTTCTTCGGCTATGACGAGCCGAACTACACCTACATGAAGGACGGCCGCAAACTCCTCACCGAACTGGCGGACCTCAGCCCCGTCACCGTCCATGTCCGCGCCCACAACTTACTCACCAGCGGCGATGGCGAAGCCGCGCTCAAATGGGGCTCCACCAACGCCTACACCGAAGACGCCAACGGCAACCCCAAATACGACTGGACGATCGTCGACCGCATCTTCGACACCTACATCGAACGCAAGATGAAGCCCCTCGTCGAAGTCGGTTTTATGCCCGAAGCCCTCTCCTCCAAACCCGAGCCCTACCGCCATTTCTGGGACCCCGCCCAGCCCTACAAGAACATCTTCACCGGCTGGGCTCAACCGCCCAAAGACCATAAAAAGTGGGCCGAACTCGTCTTCCAATGGGTCAAGCACTGCATCGCCCGCTACGGTCAGGCCGAAGTCGCCTCCTGGTATTGGGAAGTCTGGAACGAGCCCAATATCGGCTACTGGCAGTCCACGCCCGACGAGTATCACAAGCTCTACGACTTCACCGTCGACGCCATCAAACGCGCCCTCCCCGCCATCCGCGTCGGTGGACCCACCTCCACCGGACCCGGCGGCGCCCAAGCCGCCAAGTTCCTCCGCGACTTCCTCGAACACGCCGCCCGCGGCAAGAACTACGCCACCGGCAAAGTCGGTGCGCCCCTTGATTTCATTGGCTTCCACGCTAAGGGCCGCCCCAAAGTCGTCGACGGTCACGTCCAGATGGGCAGCGAGTTCCAACTCCGCGACATCGACAAAGGCTTTGAAATCGTCGCCTCCTTCCCCGAGTTCAAAAAGCTCCCCATCATCATCGGCGAATCGGATCCCGAAGGTTGCGCCGCCTGCTCCGTCCGCTATAACCCGCAGAACAACTACCGCAACGGCACCATGTACTCCAGCTACACGGCCGCCACCTTCGCGCGCAAACGCGAACTCGCCGCCAAGCACGGCGTCAACTTCGAAGGCGCTCTCACCTGGGCCTTCGAGTTCGAGAATCAGCCCTACTTCGACGGCTTCCGCGACCTCGCCACCAACGGCCTCGATAAGCCCGTCCTCAACGTCTTCCGCATGTTCGGCCTCATGCACGGTGACCAGCTCAAAGCCACCACCACCGGCGCGCTCACCCTCGCCGACATGGTCGCCTCCGGCGTCAAAGCCAAAGCCGATATCAACTCCGTCGCCTCGCGTACCGAACGCACCGTTTCCGCCCTCGTCTGGAACTACCACGACGACGACGTCGCTGCGCCTCCCACGCCCGTCGCCCTGCAGATCGCCGGACTCCCGGCCACCGCTAGCCGTGTCCTCGTGCGGCACTATCGCGTCGACGCGAACCACTCGAACTCTTACACCGCCTGGAAAGCCATGGGCTCGCCGCAGCAGCCCACGCCGCAGCAATACGCCGCGCTCGAAGCCGCTGGCCAACTCGAGCTCCTCACTTCGCCCCAATATGTGACGCCGAAACAAGGCGCGCTCGACCTTCACTTCGCCCTGCCCCGCCAAGGCGTCTCCCTCGTGCAGGTCACTTGGTAGGCCGCTGGACCATCGCCTGGCTTCTCGGCGCCGCCATTGCCGTCAGTTACCTGGACCGGCAAACGCTGCCCGTCGCCATTGCCGCCATCCAGCGCGAGATCCCCGTCTCCAACACGCAATTCTCGCAACTGCAAGCAGCTTTCCTGATCGCCTACGCCGTCATGTACGCCGCTGGCGGCAAACTGATCGACGCCATCGGCACGCGTACCGGCTTCGCCGTCATCATGATCGCCTGGTCGCTTGCCTGCGCCGCTCACGGACTCGCCACTGCCTTCATCGGCCTCGCCGTCTGCCGCTTCCTGCTCGGCATGGGTGAAGGCGGCGGCTTCCCGGCCGCCACCAAAGCCATCTCCGAATGGTTCCCGCCCGGCGAACGCTCCACCGCCATGGGCATGATCAACAGCGGCACTGCCGTCGGCGCCGTCATCGCTCCGCCCGCCATCGCCCTGGTCATCGGCGCCTACGGCTGGCGCTGGGTCTTCTTCCTCACCGGCGCCCTCGGCCTCGTCTGGGCGGCCGCCTGGCTCCGCCTGTACGCAACTCCCCTGCAAGAGAAAAGCGCCGCGCCCGCCGTCCCCTGGCTCCAACTTTTCCGCTTCCGTGAAGTCTGGGGACTGGTCACCGCCAAATTCCTTTCTGATGCCGCCTGGTACTTCTACCTCTTCTGGCTCCCCAAATACCTCTACGACGTCCGCGGCTTCGATACCAAACAAGTCGGCGCCTTCGGCTGGATCCCCTATGCCGCCGCCGGCTTCGGCAGCCTCCTCGGCGGCTGGTTCTCCAGCCATCTCCTCCACCGTGGCCTCCCCGTTGACCGTGCCCGCAAACTCGCCATGGGCGCCAGCGTTGCCTTCATGCCGTGGATCATCCTCATGCCCCAATCCCCCGTGGAAACGGCCCTTTTCCTGTTTAGTCTGGCCTTCTGCGGCCAGCAATCCTGGTCCACCCTCGTCATGACCCTCCCCACCGATCTGTTCCCCCGTGAAACCGTCGGCGCCGTCGCCGGTCTCGTCGGTTTCGGCGGCGCCATGGGCGGCGTTGTCTTCGGACTCGTCGTCGGCTGGCTCCTCGACCACGGCGCCGGCTACGGACCCGTCTTCGCCCTCGTCTCCGTCATGCACCTCCTTGCCTTCGGCATCATCCTCCTCGCGGTGCCGAAAATCTCTCCACTTTCCGCCCCCGAAAAACTCCGATAGTTTTTGTCGCATATCTCTCGACAGGAGACGTGTGCCTGTTGTACCCTCAAATTTCACCTGCAAGTCAGTTGCGGTGATTGCCCCGAATCGAAGTCCACCATCGCCCGGCCAGTTTGTCCCGAGGAGTAGTACCCATGCGTGTCAGAATCCGTATTAAGACCAGTTCGCGCCCCCAGCGCTCCCCCAGCGTCGAGTCCACTTCGCGCAAATGGTTTGCCATGGGAACCCTGGCCACTTACGCCATGGCCGGTTCCAGCGTGGTTTTACAAGCTGCTACGCCAGTCCCCCCGGCCCCCGCGCCCAGCCAGCAGGTGAACACCGTTGGCAAGTTTGCCATCCCCGCCGGCCCCCTGGCCGACGTCATCCCCGCTTTTGAAAAGGCCTCCGGCCTCAAAATCACCATCGCCAATGAAGGAATTAAAGGAGTTACCTCGCCCGGTGTCACCGGACTCCTCTCGCCTTCTCAAGCCCTCGAAAAGATGCTCGACGGCACCGGCGTCAGCGCGCGTGTCTCCGGGTTGCAAGTCACTCTCGACTTGAGCCACAGCGGCTCCAGCGTCGACGTCGTTGATCGCGCTCCCGTCTCCTCGCCCCGCTACACCGAGCCCCTGCGCAACATCCCCCAGACCATCACCATCATCCCCAAGGAAATCATCTCCCAGCAGGGCGCCACCAGCCTCACCGATGTCCTTCGCAATGTTCCCGGCCTCACCATCACCGCCGGCGAAGGCGGTGTCCCCGGCGGCGACAATCTCACCCTCCGCGGCAACAGCGCCCGCAACGACATCTTCGTCGACGGCGTGCGCGATTTGAGCCCCCAGTCGCGCGACCCCTTCAACCTTGAACAAGTCGAAGTCAGCAAAGGCCCCACCTCCACCGTCTCCGGCCGCGGCTCCGCCGGCGGCACCATCAACCTGATGAGCAAAGGTCCCTCGCTCGGCCGCATCATCGGTGGCTCGGTCGCCTTGGGCAACGCCGACACCAAGCGTGCCACCATCGACCTCAACGCCCCGCTCCAGCGTCTCGGCATGGGCGAGCGCACCGCCTTCCGTCTCAACGGCATGGTCCACGACGCCGGCGTCGCCGGCCGCGACGTCGTCAACAACGGCCGCTGGGGCCTGGCTCCCTCGCTCGCCTTTGGCCTCGGCACCCCCACCCGCGTCACCCTCGGCTATTACAAACTCCGCCAGGACAACATCACCGACTACGGCATCCCCTGGGTCCCCGCCACCAACAACGCCCTCGCCGCCTATCGCGATCAGCCCGCGCCCGTCCCCCGCAACACCTTCTACGGCTTCGCCAACCGCGATCGCGAAGTCCTCAATCAGGACACCGCCACCGTCAAGTTCGAACACGACTTCAGCGACGACCTCCGCATCCAATCCCAACTCCGCTATGGCCGCGCCGGTCGCAATTCCGTGGCGACGCCGCCCCGCTTCGCCGGCAACGACTCCACCGCCATCAACCGCGAAATGCGCGCCTGGGTCGCCACCGACAAAATCTGGGACAACCAAACCGACCTCCGCGCCACCAACGTCAAAACCGGTTCCATCTCCCACAACCTCATCACCGGCGCCGCTTTCACCAACGAAAACAACCTCCGCCGCACCCGCACCGCCCCCAACTCCCCCACCACCCTCCTCAGCCCCAACCCCAACGACGTCTACCCCGGCACCTTCGTCGAAGGACTTTACCCCGGCAACATCACCGGCAACACGCAAGCCGCCTGGATCTTCGATACCGCCAAGCTCGGTAAGCACTTCGAAGCCACCGGCGGCGTCCGCTTCGAACGCTTCGACGTCAACGGCGTCAGCACCACTCCCGCCCCCGTCCAGCAAACGGTCAACTGGGCTTCGCTCCGCGGCGGGCTGATTTACAAGCCCACCGATAGCGGCAGCATCTACGCCTCTTACGGCTCCTCCATCAGCCCTTCGCTGGAAGGCCTCTCTTACAACACCTCGAACACCGCCATCCCGCCCGAAAAGACGTACACCGTCGAAACCGGCACCAAGTGGGAGATCTTCCATAATCGACTCCTGCTCAACGGCGCCATCTTCCAGGTCAAAAAGGACAACGCCCGGACCCCCGGCCTCCTTCCCACGGATCCGCCCCAAGTCCTCGCCGGCCGCCAAGTCTCCCAAGGCCTTGAGCTTTCCGCCTCGGGCGCCATCACCCGCTCCGTTCGCGTCCTCGCTTCTTATTCGCTGATCGATGCCCGCATCCACAGTTCGAACACGCCCGCCGAAATCGGCCGCTTCTTCCAGAACACGCCGCGCAACTCCGCCAGCATCTGGACCACTTACACCGCCAAACGCTTCACCCTCGGCGTCGGCCCCCGCTTCATGGGCCGCCGCTTCGGCAACAACATCAACACCCGCCAGGTGAAGGCCTACAACACCATCGACGCGATGGTCTCCTACGAGCTCAACCGCAATGTCGGCTTCCGGTTCAACGTCTCGAACCTGAGCGACACCTTCTACTTCGAACGCCTCGGCGGCGGCCACCTCATCCCCGGCGCCTCCCGCTTCGCCCTGTTCACCACCAACTTCCGGTTCTAACGATGCTGCTTCACATCGCCAACGTTCTCACTCCCCAACGGGCCGCCGAAATGCGCGCGGCCCTCGAAGAAGCCGACTGGGTCGATGGCCGCGTCACCGCCGGCTATCAATCGGCCCAAACCAAGCGCAATCTCCAGATGCCGGAGGACCATCCCCTCGCCCGCGAACTCAGCGAAGAGATCGTCCTCTCTCTCGAGCAGCACCCGCTCTTCATGGGCGCCGCCCTGCCGCAGCGCGTCTTCCCCCCGCTCTTCAATCGCTACGACGGCGGCCACGCCTTCGGCACCCACGTCGATAACGCCATCCGCCACGTCAAAGGCACGCCGCACCGCATCCGCACCGATCTCTCGGCCACCCTCTTCCTCACGCCTCCCGAAGACTACGATGGCGGCGAACTCATGGTCGAGGACACCTACGGCACCCACTCCGTCAAACTACCCGCCGGCGACCTCGTCCTCTACCCGGCCACCAGCCTGCATCACGTCGTCCCCGTCACCCGCGGCGCCCGCATCTCCTCGTTCTTTTGGATCCAGAGCATGATCCGCAGCGACGCCCAACGCACCCTGCTCTTTGACTTGGACGTTGCCATCCAACGTCTCGCCGGCGATGCGCCGAATCATCCTTCCGCCGTCCAACTCACCGGCGTTTATCACAACCTCGTTCGCCTCTGGGCGGAGCTCTAACCACTCCCATGACCGCCGCCCGCCGCGCCTTCTGGATTCGCCAAACCATCCTTTGGCACTGGACCAGTTCGGCCGTCTGCCTCGGCGCCATGATCCTCTTCACTGTCACCGGCATCACCCTGAATCACGCCGCTGACATCCCCGCCACCCCCGTCGTCACGCGCCAACAGACTCCGCTCCCCCAGCACCTCCACGCCGTCATCGCCCAGCTCCCCCAGGACGGCAAACACGCCGTCCCGCCAAAACTCGCCGCCTGGCTCAACGACCGTATCCCCGACAGCGTCCGCGCCACCGAAGCCGAATGCTCCGAAGGCGAACTCTACCTCTCCCTGCCGCGCCCCGGTGGCGATCGCTGGATCTCCATCAAGCGCGACACCCACCTCGTCGAATGGGAAACCACCGACCGCGGTTGGGTCTCCTACTTCAACGACCTCCACAAAGGCCGCCACACCGGCCCCGTCTGGCAAGTCTTCATCGACGTCATTGCCGTTGCCTTTCTCGTCTTCACCGCCACCGGCATCGTGCTCCTCCAGATCCACGCCGCCAAACGACCCGCCACTTGGCCCGCTCTCGCCTTCGGCTTCGTGGCTCCCACTGCCCTGTTGATCTTCTTCTTACACCGATGACCAAACACACCAAAATCCTCGCCGGCCTCCTCGCCTCGCCCCTCGCCGCCGCTGACCTCAACCTCAGCGTCGAGATCCCACGCCTCCAGGTCGCCGAGTATCACCGCCCCTACGTCGCTATCTGGGTCGAAGGCCCCGGCCAGACCTTCTCCACCAACCTCGCCGTCTGGTACGACCAACAAACCAACAAAAACGAAGCCGGCACCACCTGGCTCAAAGACCTTCGCGCCTGGTGGCGCAAATCCGGCCGCGACCTCAAAATGCCCGTCGACGGCATCTCCGGCGCCACCCGTCCCGCCGGCACCCACGCCCTCACCGTCAACGCCTCCAAGCTCTCCCAGCTCAAACCCGGCTCCTACGAACTGGTCGTCGAAGCCGCGCGCGAAGTCGGTGGCCGCGAACTTCTCCGCATTCCGTTCACTTGGCCTGCCACGGCCGCTCACTCCGGTAACGCTCAAGGACAGCACGAACTCGGTCGTGTGGTCCTCAACCTCAAACCCTAAGCAAGGATCACCTCATGAAAATCACCCGCTTCGCGCTTGCCGCGCTCACCTTCACCGCGCTGCCCCTCCTGGCGCACCGCCAATGGATGCTTCCCTCCTCCACGGTCCTCTCCGGAGCTGACCCCTGGGTGACGGTCGACGCCGCCGTCTCCAACGAACTCTTCTACTTCGACCACGTGCCCATGCGTCCCGTCGGCCTCACCATCATCCGTCCCGATGGCACCAAAGGCGAAGCCGAGAACCTGGCCACCGGCAAATACCGCAGCACCTTCGACGTTCATCTCACCCAACCCGGCACCTACAAGATCGCCAACGTCAGCACCACTGTCTTCGCCACCTGGGACGACAACGGCACCCCCAAGAACTGGCGTGGCACCGCCGAAGCCTTCGAACGCGAAGTTCCCAAGAACGCCAAAGACCTCAAGACCTCGCGCATGAGCAATCGCGTCGAGCTCTTTGTCACCTCCGGCAAGCCCACCGCCAAAGCTCTCGAACTCACCGGCGTCGGTCTCGAACTCGCCCCCGACACCCACCCCAATGACCTCGTCGCCGGCGAAGCCGCCAAGTTCCGCCTCATGCTCGACGGCAAGCCCGCCGCCAATCTCGAAGTCACCGTCATTCCTGGCGGCATCCGCTATCGCAATCAGCTCCACGAACAGAAGATCACCACTGACGCCGAAGGCCGCTTCTCCGTCACCGCCAAGGAACCCGGCATGTATTGGATCAACGCCACCACCGGCGGCGCTCCTCGTGGCCCCGGCGGCCCCCCCAATGCTGGCGGACCCCGTCCCGCAGGCGGTCCCGGCGGCATGGGCCGCATGCCCCAGGGCAACCGCGCCAACTACGTCGCCACCGTTGAATTTCTTCCGCAGTAGACTTCTTCTGGGCCGGTCCCCTCGTGGGCCGGCCCTCTTTTCATGCTCGAACCTCTCGTCCTCGTTCCTCCCGCCCCTGGCGTCGTCCCTTGGCGCGCCCCTCATCCCGCTGCCCGCCTCCACTCCCTGCAAGGCGAAACCATGGGCACCACCTGGCAAGCCCAATGGTTCGATACCGCCCCCGCCTCCCGCTTCGCTGACCCGCTCCACCAAGCTCTCGACACCGTCGTCCAGCAAATGAGCCACTGGCTCCCCGACTCAGACCTCGCCCGTCTTCGCTCCGCCCCTCCCGGCCAACCCACCCCCTTGCCCCCCGAGTTCGCTCATGTCCTCGCCGCCGCTCTTCGCATCGCTCACGAAACCGAAGGTGCCTACAGTCCCACCGTCGCCCCCCTCGTCGCCGCCTGGGGCTTCGGACCCACGCCCGCCTCCCAACCTCCCCCCGACCTCCACCACCTCCGCGAACGCTGCGACTTCCGCCGCCTCACCCTTCACGGCTCCACCGCCACCCACTCCGGCGACCTCGCCCTCGACCTCTCCGCCATCGCCAAAGGCTTCGCCGTCGATCAACTCGCTCGCGTCTTCGATCGCGCTGGCGTTGCCAACTACCTCGTCGAAGTGGGTGGCGAACTCCGCGCCGGCGGTCTCAAAGCCAACGGCCAACCCTGGTGGATCGAAGTCGAACCGCCTGGCGACGTCCCCCTGCCTCCCATTCGCCTCGCCCTGTCAGGCTGGGCCGTCGCCACCTCCGGCGACTACCGCCAGCGTCGCTCCCACGCCGCCGACACCTGGTCCCACACCCTCGACCCCCGCACCGGCCGCCCCGTCACCAACGGCCTCGTCTCGGTCACTGTCGTTCACCGCGAATGCATGGAGGCCGACGCCTACTCCACCGCCCTCATGGTCCTGGGCCCGCAAGCCGGCCTCGACTTCGCCGACCGCCACCAAATCGCCGCCCTCATGATCGAGCGTCGCCCTACCGAACTCGTCCTCCACGCCTCCCGAACCCTGCGGGCCATGCTTTAATTCTGCGACGGCCCAAAGAAACTCGCGTCCACCTCCGCCTTCCCCGGCATCGCCGACTCCAGCGCGATCTTGTCCCCGTACAGCTCCTGCTGCTTCCGCATCAGCCCCTTCAACTCCGCCACCCGCGCCGCCTGCTCCGGCTTCCCCGACAAATCGGTCACCTCGAACGGATCCGCCTCCAGATCGAACAACTGCACCCGGTTCACCTTCGGATACACGATCAGCTTCCAGCGCCCCTGCCGCACCGCCCGCTGCACGTCGCGATACCCCAGAAAAATCGTGTCCCGCTCTTCGTACTTCTTCCCCAGCAACAGCGGCGCCAGGCTCCGCCCTTCGATCCCCGTTGGCCCCGGCGTCCCCGTCAACTCGCACAACGTCGGATAAATATCGAACAGATACGCAAAATCATTCACCCGCCGATTCTTCGCAATCCCCGGACCCGCCACAATCAACCCCGCCCGCATGCTGTGCTCATACAGATTCTGCTTGCCCATCAACCCATGGCTCCCCATCGCCAACCCCTGGTCTGACGTAAACACGAAGTACGTATTGTTGAACTCGCCCGCGTCCTTCACCGCCTGCACAATCCGCCCGATCTGCTCATCCATCTGCGTAATCACCGCATAGTAATCGCGCAACTCCTGCCGCACGCGCTCCGGCGTCCGCGGCCAGGGCGCCAGCGCCTCATCCCGAATCTTCAGTTCCCCGTTATCGAACGGATGCAGCGGCAGATAATTCTTCGGCAACGGAATCTTCTCCGCGTCATAACGCGCCAGATACGCCTTCGCCGCCACCCGCGGATCATGCGGCGCCGCGCCCGCCAGATACATCAGAAACGGCCGGTTCTTCTTCGCTTTCCACGCAGTCAGAAAGCGGATCGCGCAATCGGCCATTTGCTTCCCCGGCTCCCCCGCCATCCGATCCGTCTGATCATCCGGCAACGGCACATCGCGAAGCTCATAGTACGACTGCGTATCGTTGTCGACGTTCCCCCGCTTCGAGAACGCGTAAGTCGCGTAGCCCCCCAGCTTGAACGTCTCCGCCAGATTCGGCTGCGCCATCTTCTCGCGCGTCACCCGGAACCACGAGTTCCCCCGCTGAATCATCATCCGGCTCGGCAAACACACCGCCGCCGAATGGCCGCCCATGCAGTACGCATTCATCAGCGTCGTTCCGGACCTCACCAGCGCATCCAGATTCGGCGTCACAATGTGCGGATTGCCCAGCGCTCGAATCGTATCCTGCCGCTGATCGTCCGTCAGCAGAAACACCACGTTCGCCTTGCGCGCTTGGGCGTTCGCCGCCCCGGCTCCTAGGAGTGCGGAAAATGTCCGCCGGCTGAGGGTTCGCATGCGGTCAGCTTATCGCCAATCAGAGAACCGCACCATCGCACCAACGCCTCGCGAATCTCTTCCGGCTGCCACGGCTTCGCCACAAAGTCGTCCATCCCGCTCTCCACACACCGCCGCCGCTCTTCATCGAGCACACTGGCGGTCATCGCCACCACCGGTGTCCGCTGCCCACCCCGCTCCCGCTCGCGCAACTCCACCGTCGCCGCGTAACCGTCCATCTCCGGCATCAGGCAATCCATAAAGATCAGGTCGAACGTCCCTGTCGCGCACCGCTCCAGCGCCTCGCGGCCATTCCCCGCCAACTCCACCGCGCACCCCAGCCGCCTTAGCGCATGCGCCGCCACCTTCCGGTTTACGGCATTGTCTTCCACCACCAGCACCCTCGGCGACCTCACCCAACTCATCGCCTCCGCACGCCGCTCTTCCCTCTCGCCTCCCGGTAACTGCGGCTCTGCGGCCACCGGTAGCACCAACCGGAACCAGAACGACGACCCCCGGCCCGGCTCGCTATGCACCCCGATCTCGCCGCCCATCGCCTCCACCAACACCTTCGAGATCGCCAAACCCAACCCCGTCCCCCCGAATCGCCGCGTCGTCGACGCATCCGCCTGCCGGAACCGCTCGAACACCACCTGCTGCAGATTCGCCGGAATCCCCACGCCCGTATCGGTCACCGCCGCCATCAACTCCACCTGCCCACCCTCTCGCTCTGCGCTCTGCCAGGAGATCATCACCTCGCCGTGCTCGGTGAACTTGATCGCATTCCCCACCAGATTCACCAGCACCTGCCGCACGCGCCCCGCATCCCCCAACACCCACGGCGGTTCGGACGCCGGATCCAGCCGCACGTCCAACCCCTTCTGCGCCGCTAGCGGCAACAGCCCGTCCAGCACGCTCTGCGTCAACGCCAACGGATGAAACGCCACCTGCTCCAGCATCAACGCCCCCGAATGGATCTTCGAGTAATCGAGTACGTCGTTGATAATCGACAGCAGCGACCCTGCCGACGCCCGGATCGACTCCCCAAATTCCCGCTGATCCCGATCCAGCGATGTCTCCAGCAGCAAATTCGTCATCCCGATCACGCCGTTCATCGGCGTCCGGATCTCATGGCTCATCGTGGCCAGAAATTCGCTCTTCGCCTGATTCGCCCGCTCGGCCTCGCCCAGCGCCTTCTCCGCCTGCTGCCGCGCCGCGCGCACCCTTCGCCCCTGCCACGTGATCATCACCACCACCAACGCCGTCAGCCCGATCCCCAACTGCAACGATTGCTGCCGTCGCTCCGCCTCACTCAGCTTCAGCATCCAGTCTGTACTGCCCAACCCCACCGCATACGGAGCCGAGATGCGCCCCAGCGTCCCGTCGATCGCCATGCGATCGATCTCCCGCCGGATCGTCTTCGCATGCGTCTCCATGCCCGGCGCCGCCCCCGTCGCAATTTCCAGCTGCGTGTGCGGCAGAAACGTCACCTCGAACGAAGCTCCTCGGCACGCCGGACTCCGCTTCATCGCATTCTGCACCAGCGATCGCTGATCGATCAGAAAATACCCGATCTCCCCCACACACAAAGCATCGAACAGTCGGTCCCGGTCCTCATACTTCCTGAGCGGCGCCGACGCCTTCACCTGCCCCACCATGTACAACGACACTGGCGAGTTGATCGCCCCCACCACCTCGTTCGGCCTCCGCCCCTTGCCCGCCAGTGACACCAGCCCGTAGTGATTCTCGCTCCACGCCTGCGTCAAAAAGAGGCGTCGCCGCCGTTCCGGCGTCACCGACATGTTCCCCCACAGGTCCAACTGTCCGCTCGGCAGCAACTGCTCCGGGCCTTCCCGTGGGCTCACCCATTGCAAACGAATTCCCAACCGCCGCGCCGCCTCGTTCACCACATCCGGACCAAGTCCCCCCACCCGTCCATCCGGATACACAATCTCGAATGGCGGTCCGTGCCACAGCCCGATCCGCAAAGGTCGCTGCGGCGGACGGTACGGCGCCCAGTCGGCCCACCCCGCCATCGCTGCCAGCCCCGCCATCACGCCGAGGCCGAGCGCGATCCACCGCTTCGCTCGTTTTTGCATGCTCGCCAGGGCCCCAAGCTCTTCCCAATCTGGCCCTATCCTCGTATCGGTCAGTACCGCTGGTTTGTGAGCACCGCAAGAATCGGACGGTTTTTCTTCACCCCTCCCGCTACACTCGGCCTCGATGCCTCCTCTCGACTGGTCCTCCGCCTCCACCGACCTCGACGCCTACGGCTGCGCCCTCCTCCCCCAACTCCTCACCGCCAGCCAATGCCGCGACCTCGCCGCCCTTTACCCCGACCCCACCCTCTTCCGCTCCCGCGTCATTATGGCCCGCCACGGCTTCGGCCGCGGCGAATACGGCTATTTCTCTTACCCCTTACCGCCCCTCATCGCCCAATTGCGTCACGACCTCTATCCGCCCCTCGCCGCCCTCGCCAACCGCTGGAACGAACGCCTGGGCCTTGCCACCCGCTACCCCGTTCACCACGCCGACTTCCTCGCCCGCTGCCACGCCGCCGGACAAACCCGCCCCACCCCGCTTCTGCTCCGCTATGGCCCCGGCGACTACAATTGCCTTCATCAGGACCTCTACGGCGAACACGTCTTCCCCCTCCAAATCGCCGTCCTGCTCTCCCAACCCCACCACGACTTCACCGGCGGCGAGTTCGTCCTCACCGAGCAGCGCCCTCGCCTGCAATCCCGCGCCGAAGTCGTGCCCCTCACCCAAGGCGACGCCGTCGTCTTCGCCGTCCACCACCGTCCGGTCACTGGCGCCAAAGGCACCTATCGCGTGCAACTGCGCCATGGCGTCAGCCGCCTCCGCTCCGGTTCCCGCTATACCTTAGGTCTGATTTTTCACGACGCGCTGTAAAGCGCCAGCAGCAGCAACACGCTGCCTGCGCGCACCCAGGCCCGCGTCGAAGAATTATTGGGAATGGCCGACGCTTCGTCCCATAACTGACCTTCCGCTTGCGGACGGAAGCCTCGCCGCAGATTGTTCAGTTTCGCGATAAATCCCGCTGCATCGATCAGCATCGCTAAACAAACATAAACCACCGGGCAGTACAGCAGGAACTTCACAGCAAGGGTGTCGTCCAGCACAATTTCCAGATCATACCACCGCATGAAATTCTTTCAAGAATTCCAAATCCGGTTCCCCCCTCACTTCGTAGACCCAGGAGAACGGCGGCCAATTCACCGCCGGCAATCTTAGGAGAGTTCCCATGAAACTACGTAACTGGACGTGTGTCTGCGCGTCCCTGCTCACCCTGGCGGCTTCCGCTCACGCGGAACGCATCTATGCGATCGACTCTCGCGCCGTCCTCGTCAGCTTTGACTCCGAGAAGCCCGGCGCCGTTCTGTCCATGAACACCGTCAAAGGCCTCCGTCCCGGCGAAAGCATCGTCGGCATCGACTTCCGCCCCGCCAACAAAAAGCTCTACGCCCTCAGTAGCACCCTTCGCCTCTACATCCTCGATCCCGGCAGCGGCAACGCCACGCCCGTCGGCGGCGGACCCATCACCTCCAACCTCACCGGCACCCGCTTCGGCTTCAACTTCAACCCCACCGTTGACCGCATCCGTCTCGTCACCAACACCGGCCAGAACCTCCGCGCCCATCCCGACACCGCCGCTCTCGTCCAGCCCGACGGCCAGTTGAACTATGCCGATGGCGCCGCTCCCAACGTCGTCGCCGCCGCTTACACGAACTCTGTCGCCGGCGCCACCACCACCACGCTCTACAACTTCGACCTCGCTCGCCGCGCTCTCGTCATTCAGTCCCCGCCCAACGACGGCACCCTCAGCCTCTACCAGGTCATCAAAGGCGACTTCTCCGACGTCACCGGCTTCGACATCTCGCCTGCCACCAACAAAGGCTTCCTCGCCACCCGCGAAAACGGCGTCGCCCGCGTCCAACTCTACGAAGTCGACTTCACTCGCAACCAGGTCGTCCTCACCGGCACTATCGGCACCCTCGACCAGATCACGGCCCTCGCCGTCGAGCCCGCCGGCATCCCCACGCTCTTCACCAATCTCGGTGGCCTGCCCGCCATCACCGCCGTCGTCGACCAGTTCCTCGCCAACGTCGTCGGCGACAACCGCATCAACAAGTTCTTCACCCAAACCGTCGCCAACCCTGAGCGCGTCGCCGCCCTCCGCCAGAACCTGATCGATCAGGTCTGCGCCGGCGCCGGTGGCCCCTGCACCTACAAGGGCAAGGACATGAAGTCCGCTCACCGCAACATGATGATCACCGACGCCGAGTTCGATGCCCTCGTCGATGACCTCATCAAAGCCCTCGATAAATTCAGCGTTCCGCTCCCTGAGAAAGCTGCCCTGCTCGGCGTGCTGGCCCCCATGCGGGCCGACATCGTCGAGAAAAAACAGATGCAGATTCTCGCCGGCCAGTAAGCTTCATCCTGATTGCGTCCGGCAACCCGCCCGGCTTCCGAACGGCCGGGCGGGTCTTTTTATTTCTTGAAGACCTGCTGCTTCACGATTCCCGCCCCCTGCTTCACGCTCACCAACTGCCCCGTCGCCACCTCGCCGTAATCCTTGCTCGTCCCATCCGGCCACCGGATCGCCACGCGCGCTTTCTCCGCTTTCCCTACGCCAAAATGCACACGAAAATCGCCGTGCGAAATGTGGAAGCCGCCGCTGCGCACCTCATCGATCAACGCCCGCCCATTCGCCGTCACGGTCACCCGCGCCCCCACCGCGTCACGACCGTTCGCCAGCTTCGCCTCCACCATCAGCGCCCCGCCCGTCGCCGCCAGGTTCTTCCACAATGACGGCCGCTCATGCAGATTCACGATCACTACCTCGAGCGTCCCGTCGTTATCCAGATCCGCCGTCGCCAGTCCCCGCGACGCATGTCTCTCCCGCACCGCCGGACCCGCCTGCCCCGACAAGTCATAAAACTCGCCATCGCCTCGATTCCAATACAGCACGCGCTCCTGCGCAAACTGCTCCCGAATCCCTGCCGCCTCCACCTCCGGATACACATGACCATTCACATGCAGAATGTCCTTCCACCCGTCCTGATCCACATCCAGAAACGCCGCGCCCCATCCCAGGAACTTCGTATGAATCCCCAGCCCCGCCCGAATCGTCACATCCGCAAACGACATCTCTCCTAAGTTCCGGTACAACGTCGGCGTATCGTCGGAGAAGTTCGTCTTGAAGATATCCAGCTTGCCGTCGCCGTCGTAGTCGCCCGCCGCCGCGCCCATGCCCGCCTGCTCGCGCCCGTCTTCGTTCAACGCCGCGCCCGACACCACCCCCTCTTCCGCAAACGTCCCGTTCTTCTGGTTATGAAACAGCAGACTCGCCGTCGAGTCGCACGCCACATAAATGTCCGGCCACCCGTCGTTGTCGTAATCGCCCGTCAACACCGTAAAGCCGTAGTAACTCTTCGCCGTCGCCACGCCCGCCGCCTTGCTCACGTCGGTGAACTTGCCGCCGTCATTCCGCAGCAGCGACATGCTCTCGCCCGGCAACCCGCGCGGTCCGCACGCCACCGGCAAGCCCTTCCACATGCACTGGCTCTTTGCCCCCGGCTTCGGCGTCGTCGCCGGATTGAAGTCCAGATAATGCGCCAGAAACAAGTCCAGATCGCCATCGCGATCGTAATCGACCAATGCACAACCCGTCGTCCACCGCGACTTCCCCTGCGGCAGCTTCACCGATTGATCGCTGAACGTCCCATCGCCCTGATTGCGCAACAAAACATTCGGCCCCCAGTTCGCAATCACCAGATCCACGCGCCCGTCGTTGTCAAAATCACCGGCGCAAGCCCCCTGCCCAAAGCGCGACCCGGGAATCTGCGCCTTCTCCGTCACCTCGGCAAACTTCAACCCGCCCAGATTCCGGTACAGATGATGCTTCGCTCCGCGCGGCACGCCCTGCGCATCGATCGTCCCCGCATTCACCAGAAAGATGTCCACCAGCCCATCGCCGTCGTAATCGAACAACGCCAGCCCATTGCCCGTCGTCTCCACGATGTAGCTATTGTGCTTCGCGTCCCCGGAAACATTGATCGCCGTGAGCCCCGCCGCTTCCGCCACGTCGCGATAGTCCGCCGTCGGCGCTACCTTCCCCTTCGGCAGGGGACGCGCCGCCTGCGCCGTCCGTCCACTCGTCGCCGACCCCGTCATGCCCCCCTGCGGCCACAACGCCATCGCCGCCCCCATCAAACCAACTACCGCAAGAAAAGGCCGCATTCGCTCACCAGTCTAACTGCTGAGAATGCCCCGAACTACCTTCCCGTGTACATCCGTCAGCCGCCTCCGGATGCCATTGTGATAGTAAGTCAGCTTCTCGTGATCCAGCCCCAGTAAGTGCAGCGCCGTCGCGTGGAAGTCATACACCGTCACCGGATTCTCGCCTGGCTGATAGCCCACCTCATCCGAACTTCCGTACGCCATCCCCGGCTTCACGCCCGCCCCCGCCAGCCAGCACGTAAACACATTCGGATGATGATCCCGCCCCTTCTTCCCCGCGCCCTGCGCCACCGGCGTCCGCCCGAACTCCGTCACGCCCATCACCAGCGTGTCCTTCAACAAGCCGCGCGCCGCCAAGTCCTTCAACAACGCCGCCACCGGCTGATCGTACTCCCGCGCCATGCTCCCGTGATTGCCGATCAAGTCCCCGTGCGCATCCCAATCCTTGCCCGATGCTCCGTGATACACCTGCACGAACCGCACGCCCCGCTCAATCAAACGCCGCGCCAGCACGCACCGCCGCGCCATCATGCCCGTGTCCTTGCCGTCGAAGCCATACATCTTCTTCGTCGCTTCGCTCTCGCCTTCCAGGTTCACCGCCTCGGGCACGCTCAACTGCATCTGCGCCGCCAACTCATAGCTCCGCACGCGCGCTTCCCAATCGCTATCGCCCGCCTGCTGCTCCGCAAATCGCCGATTCGTCTTCTGCAGCCACGCCCGGGCCCCTGCTTGCTCGCCCGGGCTCGACAAGTCCGGCACCGGATCGCCCGCCCCCTTAAACGCCGTCCCCTGCACCGTCGCCGGCAAAAACCCATTCGACCACTGCAGCGTCCCGCCCCACGGATAATTCCGATGATCCGGCAACACCACAAACGCCGGCAGATTCTCGTTCTCCGTCCCCAGCCCGTACGTCACCCACGCCCCCATCGCCGGATAGCCCGTCAGAATGAACCCTGTGTTCATCTGCGCCACCGCCGGCATATGGTTCGCGCTCTTCGCCACCATGGACCGGATCACCGTCAACTGATCCGCGCACCCCGCCAGATGCGGCAGCAAATCGCTCACCCACAGCCCGCTCTGCCCCCGCTGCGCAAACTTCCAGGGGCTCGCATACAACGGCCCCGCCTGCCCAAAGAACGTCGGCATGTCGAACGACTTGCCATCCCGCTTATCCAACTCCGGCTTGTAGTCGAACGTATCCATGTGGCTCATCCCGCCCACACAAAACACCTGCAGCACCCGCTTCGCCTTCGGCGCAAAGTGTGGCACCGCCGCCTCGAGTGACGACGCCGCGAGCATCCCGAACCCGCACCCTGCCTCCAGCAGCATCTGCCGCCGCGACTTACGGGAGCTGCACAAATTCGCTTGCATTAAACAACCCCCAGCACAACGCTTCTAGCCCTTCGTCTCTCACCAACGCTGCCGCTTCGAACCGCTCTTCCGCCGAAGGCTCCCGGCCCAATGCCAACGCATAAGCTCGCGCCACGCGCGTGTCCACCGTATCCTCCTCGCGCCGCAAACGGTCCGCAAAGGCCTTGCTCAATCGCGTCACCAACGGATTGTTCATCAGGCTCAACGCCTGCAGCGGCGTCACCGTCCGCGGCCGCCGCGGCGTCTTCACCGACGGCACCGGACAGTCCAACGACTCGAGCATCGGGTCGCCGCCCGTATTCACATTCATCCGGTACACGCTCCGCCGCTGCAGATCGCTCTCATCGCTATCGCGCGGCTCATACTTCACATAGCTCCCGCCCGGATTGGTCACCGCAAACGGACGAAAGCTCGGCCCACCCACCTGCGGATTCAGCTTGCCGCTCACCGCCAGCATCGCGTCCCGCACCGCCTCGCCTTCCAACCTTCGCGGCGCATACCGCCACAACAGCCGATTGTCTGCATCCTTCGCCGCCGCCTCTTTCCGATACGTCGACGCCTGCCGGTACGTCGCCGACAGCACGATCGCCCGCTGCAGCCCCTTCAACCGCCAGCCATTCGCGATCAACTCTCCCGCCAGCCGATCAAGCAAATCCTCATGCGACGGCGCCCCGCCGTTCGCCCCAAAGTCGTTCGGATTCTCCACCACCCCCACGCCGAAATGCTGCGCCCACACTCGATTGACGATCACCCGCGCCAACAGCGCATTGTCCTCGCGCCCGATCCATTCCGCCAGCGCCCGCCGATCCTTCAGTTCAGGTCCGTTCAAGCAGGACAATCCGCCCGGCGTCACCACCTCCGCCTTCTGATTCACATCGCCCCGATTCAGCCGATGCGTCACGCCCGGCTCCCGCGGCGCCGCCGCAAACGCCTTCTCCGGCGGCGGAATCTTGGCCATCGTCTTCCGGAGTGACGCCAACTGCTCGAGCGCCTCCCCCACCTTCATCGGATCCGGTAAACGGCTCGGCGCGCCCTCGCGATACGCCGCCGCCACCTGCTCGGGCGTCAACGCCGTCGCATATAAACGCGCCTCATCCAGCTCCAGCATCGGCGTCATCGTGAAGCGCACATACCCATCGCCCTTCAGATACGTCTGCAACTCCGCTGCCGCCCCCGCTTCCGGATCCGGCCGATACGCCTTCCCATAGGGCTCGCCATTGCGATACAGCCGGATCGTCCCGTCCGCCGCAAACGTCGCCACCATCTGCGTCCGCTGCCCCGCTGCCGTCGTCTCCGTCGGCCCTTCCACCTCTTGCGTCCGGAAGCTCGCCGTACTCGCATTGATCCACTGCTGCCGCGGACCGCCCGTCAACCGGATCGCGTCCGTCGCCGCCCCCCGATACCCGCTCCGGTTCGCCACCTCCATCAAATTCACGCCCCGCTCCTGCTTCCCCTTCGCGTAAAACCAAACCTCCATCGTCTTCTCGCGTACATCCCGCGCCAACGGCACCGTCGTGATCGACGTCTCACCCTTCGCCCGCAACCGCCCTTCCGCCACCTCCACCTTCTCGGACCATTGCCCATGCAACTCCCCGATCTGGTCCCGCACATCCACATCGAACTTCCACTGCGCCATCGGCTTCGGCTCCAGCCTCACCGGCTCCACCCCATGCAGCCTTGCCACCCGCTTTTCCGTCGTCTCAATCCGCTTGCGCAACCCGCTCACCCGCTCCGCATAAACTTCATCGAGGGCGCGCCCATCCGGCCACAACTCAATCGACGCCGGATCCTGAAACGGCTGCCACACATCCGCCAGCGCCGCCTTCAGCCGGTAATAATCGCGCTGCGGAATCGGATCGAACTTGTGGTCATGGCATCGCGCGCAATTCACCGTCAGCCCCAAAAACGTCTGCGCCACCGTCCCCACCATCTCCTCGAGCTGATCCTCGCGCACCGCTTCCCGCTCGCGCGGCACCGCCGACGTCAAACCCACCGCATCCGTCGGCCCCGAGACCAGAAAGCCCGTCGCGATCAACCCTTCGCGCGTCCCGAACAAATCGCCCGCAATTTGTTCCCGCACAAACTGCAGATACGGCTTGTCCTGATTGAAGCTCCGGATCACATAGTCGCGATACGGCCACGCGTGCTCCCGCATCACATCGCGCTCAAACCCTTCGCTTTCCGTGAACCGCGCCACGTCGAGCCAATGCCGCGCCCAACGCTCGCCGTAGTGCGGCGACGCCAGCAACCGGTCCACCACCTTCGCATAAGCCTCCGGCGACTTATCTTCGAGAAACGCCCGCACCTCTTCCGGCGTCGGCGGCAAGCCTGTCAGATCCAGCGTCACCCGTCGGATCAGCGTCCGCCGCTCGGCCTCCGGCGACGGCGTCAATCCGTTCGCGGCCAGCTTCGCCCGCACCACCTCATCGATCGACCCGCTGACCTTCCGCAACGGCTGCCACGCCCAATACCGTCCGTCATTCTTCGCCGTCCACGGCGCCCCCGCCGCCACCCACTGCGCCAGCACTTCCTGCTCACCCGCCGGCAGCGCTCCGTTCGGCGGCATCTGTCCCGTGCGCACCCGTTTCATCACCGCCGCCAACCGCGGCAACGATGTCTCCCGCGTCGCCAAGTTCAGCCCCACCGTCTGATTCCGTGCCCCATGACAACCCGCGCACCGCCGCGCCAGGATCGCCGGACCCTCCACCCCCAAATCCGCGGCCCACAGGCCCGCGGCGATGAATGCCACCATCATTCGCATCCGTGCCGATTATATTCCCCTAACCAATCGCCGACCGCTCCGTCCAAACCCCAATGATCCTGGCCCAGATCCGTCACGCCCTGCGTACCCTCCGCAAGAACCCCGGCTTCGCCCTCGCCGCGATCGTCGCGCTGGGCGCCGGCATCGGCGCGAATACGGCCATGTTCAGCGTCGTTGACGGCATCCTCCTCCGCCCTCTCCCCTATCCCAACTCCGAAGAGCTCGTCATCGTCCGCTCCACGATTCCCGGCAAAAGCATCGACAACATGCCCCACGCCGCCGGCGACTACTTCGACTTCCTCCAACAGAACCGCGTCTTCGCCCGCATGTCCGCCTATCAGAACGCCGGCTTCGGACTCGCCACCGCCAACGCCGAACCCGAACGCTATGCCGGCGCCGCCGTCCTCCCCGACTTCTTTGCCGTCTTCCAACTCCAGCCCGCCCTCGGCCGCGTCTTCACCCCCGACGAATCCCAGCCCGGTAAAGACGGCGTCGTCGTCCTCAGTCACGGCCTCTGGCAGGAACGCTTCGGCGGCCGCGCCAACATCCTCGGCGAAACCATCAACCTCAACGGTCGCCCCCGCACCATCATCGGCGTCACCCCGCCCGGCTTCGCCTATCCCGACATCGCCCGTCTCTGGATCCCCTCAGCTCTCGAAGGCGAAAACCGCACTCGCCGCGATCTCCACAACCTCATCGCCGTCGCCCGTCTGAAGCCCGCTACCTCCGTCACCGCCGCCCAAACTGACCTCGCCGGCATCGCCGGCCGCCTCGCCCGCGCCTACCCCGAGTTTGACTCCGAGAAAGGCGTCACCGTCAAACCCATGCTCGACGCCGCCGTCGGCTCCGTCAAACCCGCCCTCCTTGTCCTCCTTGGTGCCGTCGGCTTCGTCCTCGCCATCGCCTGCGCCAACGTCGCCAACCTCCTGCTCGCCCGCGGTGCCTCCCGCGCTCAAGAACTCGCCGTCCGCGCCGCCCTTGGCGCCCAGCGCTCCGACCTCATCCGCCAACTCCTCGTCGAAAGTCTGGTGCTCGCCTTCGCCGGCGCCCTCCTCGGACTCGTCATCGCCTACACCCTCTTCCGCGCCCTCAAGTGGCTCGCCCCCGCCGGTCTCCCGCGCCTCGACACCATCGCCCTCGATTGGCGCACCCTCGCCTTCACCTTCGCCGCCGCTCTTCTCACCGGCCTCGTCTTCGGCCTCATCCCCGCCATCCGCCTCTCCGCCGTCGACCTCCACGGCTCCCTCAAAGAGCGCCTCTCCGCCGGCACCGCCAAAGGACGCCTCCGCCAAGCCCTCGTCGTCGCTCAAATCGCCTTCGCCCTCGTGCTACTCGCCGGCGCCGGCCTCCTCATGCGCTCCTTCTACGAACTCCAAAAGCTCGACCTCGGCTTCAATCCCGATAACCTCCTCACCCTCCGTCTCAGCCTCCTGCCCACCAAATACAACGGCCACGACGACCTCCAGATCGCCCTCGCCCGCCGTCTCGAACAGCAAATCGCCGCCCTCCCCGGCGTCCGCTCCGTCGGCATCGCCACGGACCTGCCGCTCCTCGGTTCGCCCAGCTTCATCATGCGCGTCGAAGGCCAACCGCCCGTTTCCGTCTCCGCCGCCGCCATCGCCTCCTTCGCCACCGTCACCCCCGGCTACTTCGCCGCCATGGGGACCCGCCTCAAGCAGGGCCGCGCCTTCGATGATCACGACCAAGCCAACACCCCCCTCGTCTGCCTCATCAACGAAACCCTCGCCAAACAGCACTTCGGCAACGAAAACCCCATCGGTAAACGCCTCGAAGTCGGTTTCTCTGAACCGCCCAACTGGCGAGTCATCGTCGGCGTCGTCGAAGACCTCCGCAACCTCGACGTCGCCAAAGCCCCCAACCCCCAGATCTACGGCGCCTACGCCCAGCAGCCCGGCATCCTCCCCACCGCCCCGCCCATCAGCCTCGCCGTGCGTACTGCCGCGGACCCCGCCGCTCTTGCCACCGCCGTCCGCCAAGCCGTTCTCTCCGTCGATGCCGCCCAACCCGTCTACGCCATCCAGACCATGTCCACCGTCGTCTCAAATAATCTCGCCCAAAAACGTTTCGCCCTCCTCCTCATGGCTCTGTTCGCCGTCATCGCCCTCGTCCTCGCCGCCATCGGCCTCGCCGGCGTCATCTCGTACATGGTGGCTCAACGCACCCGCGAAATCGGCATCCGCATGGCCTTGGGTGCTCAGCCCACTCAAGTCCTTTGGATGGTCGAGTCCGAAGCCCTGCGGATGGCTCTCGCCGGGGGCGTCTTGGGCATCGCCGGCGCTCTGTTCCTCGGCCGCTCCCTCAGCACGATGCTCTACGGCGTCAGCGCCCGCGACCCGCTCACCCTCACCGCCGTCGCCGCCACCCTCTTCCTGATCGCCCTCGCTGCGGCCTTCGTCCCCGCCTTCCGCGCCACCCGCATCAACCCCGTCCTCGCCCTCCGTGAAGACTAGCCGCGTAGTATCCTCTTCACGTGATCACCCGCCGGGCCTTCCTCGCTGCCGCACCTCTGCTCGCCCTCGATAAGTCGACCTTCGCCCCCGCCGAGCAGATCCTCCGATCCGCCGTCTCCTCCGGCCAACTCCGCGCCGCCGTCCTCCGTGTCGAGCGGCCCAACTTCATCTACGAAAAAGCCTTCGGCGCCGCCAAAGTCACCACGCCCTTCCTGATCGCCTCCATCTCCAAACCCATGACCGCCACGGCCGTCATGACCCTCGTCGAAAAAGGCCAGCTCAAACTCACGGACTCCGCCTCCCAATACCTCCCCGGCCTCGACCCCCGCATCCAGGTCCGCCATCTCCTCTCCCACTCCTCCGGCCTCCCCGACATGCTCCCCGACAACACCGCCCTTCGCGAACGCCACGCCCCCCTCAGCGACTTCGTCAAAGGCGCCCTCACCACGCCCCTCCTGTTCGACCCCGGCACCCAGGTGCAATACCAAAGCATGGGCATCCTCCTCGCCGCCACTATCGCCGAGCGTCTTTCCCACCAGCCCTTCCCCCAATTCCTCGAACGCACCGTCTTCTCCCCCCTCGGCATGAAGAGCAGCGTCCTCGGTCTCGGCAACGGCCTCAAGATTAAAAACACCGCCCAATGCCAGGTCGAACACGGCGACCCGCCCCGCCAAACCTCCTGGGACTGGAACAGCGACTACTGGCGCGGCCTCGGCGCGCCCTGGGGTGGCGTCCACTCCACCGCCGCCGACATCACCAAATTCGTTCGCTACTTCCTGAACCCCGAAGGCCGCCCCCTCTCGCCCGCCGCCGCCCAACTCATGCTCACCAACCAGAACCCCGGCCTCAATAAGCCGTGGGGCATCGGCTGGGCCTTGGAACCCCGCACCTTCGGCCACAGCGGCTCCACCGGCACCCTCTGCTGGGCCGACGCTCCCAGTCGCACCTCTTTCGTCCTCCTCACCACCCTGCCCGCTCGCGTCTCTGAAAAACCCATCATCGAACCCATTTCCGCTCTGACCCAAAAGGCTCTATAGTTTACGTTTCATTACAAACTCGTGTAGACTCGCCGGCTGTTTCGCGAGTCCATACCTGTGAATGGAGACGGTCCTGCAAAACAACTTCGGCGGTTTGGCCCACGAACTCGCCGACTTCGACGAACTCGTCCGCACCCATTCTCACCGCATCTTTCGCTTTATCCTCGCCAGCATCCGCGACCGCGACGCCGCCGACTCCCTCACCCAGGACTGCTTCCTCCGCGCCTATAAAGCCCGCCATCAGTTCCGCGGTGAATCGAGCCCCGCCACCTGGCTCATGCACATCGCCGTCAACGTCGTCCGCAGCCACACCATCCGCCGCCGGCTCCAGTTCTGGCGCTCCGTCGCGGACTCCGCCGTTCCCTACGACGATGTCGCCGATCGCCTCCTCGACCAGCGCTCCACCCCCGAAGCCATCTCCAGCGCCCGCCAGCAAATAGCCGCCGTCTGGCAAGTCGTCGGCCAACTCCCCGAGCGCCAACGCACCATCTTCCTGCTCCGCTTTGTCGACGACATGGAGCTTTCCGAAATCGCCATCGCCATCGGCATGAAGGAAGCCACCGTCAAAACGCATCTCTACCGCGCCCTCCAAGCTGTGCGCGACCAGTTGGGGACCAAACCATGACCCACCTCACCGACCACCAGATTCTCGGCCTCGCCAACGGCGAATACCTGCCCGATGCGGCTCGCCATGCGGTCTCCTGTCCCGCTTGCGCCGCCCAGGTGCAACAACTCACCGGCTCGCTCGAACTCTTTCGCGAAAGCGTCAACGCCTTCCCGGCCTACCGCCCCCGCCCGGTCGAGCGTCGCTTCCCGCTCGTCAAGTTTGCCGCCGCCATGGCCGCCACCGCGGCCCTCGCCGCCATGTTCTTCATCAACCACCGTCAGGAACAGGAACGCCTCCAGGCCGAAGAAGCCCGCCAGGATGCCCTCCTCATGGAACAGCTCTATCACGGCGCCGCTCGCGTCACTCCCGCTTCCTTCGACCGCTTCAACAACGTCGCCACCACTGCCACCCAAGGAAACCTCAACCAATGAAAAGCCTGCTCGCCCTCGCCTTCGCGGCCACCCTCGCCGCCCAAACTCCCCCGCAGGCCCCGCCCAACCCCCAAGGACCCAACCCCCCAGGACCACGCCCCGGACCCGGCTTCGGCCACGGCGGCCCCGGTCCCGGCTTTCCCGCCTTCGCCGGTGGACCCGGCGGACCCGGCATGCCCGGCGGCGGCCTCCGCGGACTCCCCGGCAAATGGTGGCAGGACCCCAACGTCCGCCAACGTCTCGGCCTCTCCGATGACCAGCGCAATCGCATGGAAGAAGTCTTCCGCGCCCACCGCCTCCGCCTCATCGACCTCAACGCCAACCTCCAACGCGAAGAAGCCGCCCTCGAACCCCTCCTCGAAGCCGACCAGATCGACGAGTCCAAAGCCGTTGCCCAAAGCGACCGCGTCGTCCAAGCCCGCGCCGAACTCGAAAAGACCAACTCTCGTTTCTTAATCGCCATCCGCCGGATCCTCACCCCCGACCAATGGCGCAAAATGGAGGCCGAACGCCGTCAAATGCGGCCTGCCTTCGGACCTCCCGCTGGTCCCCGCCCACCCCAGCAAGACTAATCACCCTCATTCATTTCTAGGAGTACTTATGTTGACCTCACCCGTCTCCGGGGCGCCTCTGCGCGCCCTGGCCGCCCTCGCTTTGCTCGCCGCCAGTGCCGCGGCCCAGATCCCGAACGTCTACCCGATCTTCGATCAGGACGCCGTTCACGAAATCAAACTCACCTTCCCCAATGCCGATTGGTACGACGTCCTCGTGGCCAACTACGACGGCGTTCGCGCCGAGAACCCTTACTTCACCGCCGCGCTCGAATGGGGACCCTACAAGTTCGATAGCGTCGGCGTCCGCTTCAAAGGCAACAGCTCGTATTCCGGCTCCGCCACCACGCGCAAGCGTCCCTTCCGCATCAAGCTCAACGAGTTCGTCAAAGGCCAGAAGATCGAAGGCATTGGCTCCTTCAGCCTCGGCAACGCCTTGGGCGACGCCAGCTTCGTTCGCGAAAAGGTCTACTACGAACTCGCCGCTAAGCTCGGCATCAAAGCCCCCCGCTCGAACTTCGCCGCCCTCTACATCAACGGCGAATACTGGGGCCTCTACACCATGACCGAAGTCATCAACAGTGACTTCCTCAAGAATTACTTCGGCAAGTCCGAAGACACCGGCAACCTCTACAAAGGCAACATCGGCGCTACCTTCGCCTACCTCGGCGAAGACGCCACCCCCTACAAAACCGCCTGGGAAAAACAGTCCAACGAAGACGCCGACGACTGGACCGACCTCATCGCCCTCACCAAGCTCATCAACGACACCCCTGCCGCCGAACTCCAATCCAAACTCGAACCTCTCATGGACATCGACAGCTTCCTCGCCTCCATGGCCCTCGACAACGCCACCGTCAACCTCGACAACTACGTCGGCATGTCGCAGAACTTCAACATCTACCGCCGCCCCTCCGATGGCCGCTGGGTCTGGATCCCTTGGGATCCCAGCCTCTCCTTCGGCTCCTTCAGCGGCGCCGGTGCCGGCACCAACGCCACCGAACTTCCGCTCGAATACCTCGGCACCACCAACGCGGCCGGCGGCGGACAAGCCCCCGGTGGCGGCCAACAACCTCCCGCTGGCGGCGGCCAGTTCCCCGGCGGACCAGGCGGCGGTCAAGGTGGCGGTCAAGCCCCCGGCGGCGGCGCACCCGCCGGTCAGAATCAGGGTCGCCCGCTCCTCTCCAAGCTCTGGGAAGCCCCCGAGTACAAAGAACGCTATCGCCAGATCTACCAGCAACTCATCGAAAAGGTCTTCCTGCCCGACCAGACCCTCGCCCGCATGGAAGCGCTCCGCACCCTCATCCGCCCCTGGGTCGAAAAAGACACCAGGAAACTCGTCACCCAAACCGCCTTCGATAACGCCATGACCACCGCCGCTACCTCCGGTCAAGGCCAACCGGGCGGTCAAGGCCAGCAAGGCGGCGGCGGACTCCAGGGCGGCGGACCCGCGCTCCAACCCCTCGTCGAAGGCCGCACCGCCTGGCTCAAAACCCAGCTCGCCGCCTCTCCCCAACCCACCTTCCGCCTGAATGCCGGAGTCACCTCACTCGCGCTCACCCAGAAAGCCGGCGGCGCCGCGCCCACGGAAGCCGTCACGGTCACCACCGACGGCGCCAGCGTCATCGCCAACTTCGCCGTCTACGGCACCACGGCCACCGGCGGCTCCTGGCTTCAGATCTCCCCCGCTGGCAGCGCCGCTCCCGGCGAGTTCAAAGTCACCGTTGGCACCAAACTCGCCGCCGGCACCTACACGGGCGAACTCCGCGTCTACTCCCCCGGCGCCGCCAACAGCCCCCTGCTCCTGCCCGTTACCCTCACCGTCACCGAATAACGATGCCCCAGGGGACAGCCTCCCGCCAGGGAGGACTGTCCCCACGGACATCCGCCCCCTAAAACATCCGCCAAAACGACTCCGCCGGTTTCCCCAGCTTGAACCCCCGATACCACTTGCACACCGGATACAACCCCAGCACCACCAGCGCCCACACTACATACAGCGCCCCCATCCCCCCGGCCTCCCGGAAGAACACCAGCCCCACCCCCATCAACAAGTAAAAGTGCGCCAGATAGTAAAACAAAGGCGTTTGCCCGAACACGGCCAGCGCCTTCTGCCACCCCTCCGGAGCCCGGCGCAGCCAGGCCAGCAGCACCAGATCGAACCCGATAAACAGCAGCAAAAACACCAGCGACGGCGGATACTTCACATTGTTCAAAAACTCGATCCAGCTCCCGTCGCGCGGCGCCCGGATGTTTCCCCAGCCTCCCGCCAGCCGCAACGCCACCCCCAGCCCGATCGCCCCCAGTCCCACCCAGAACTCGCCCCGCCCCTTCCACCAATACGCAAAGCACATGCCCAACGCCGTCGCCCCGAACCACGGCAGCGCCGGATAGATCACCATCACATGCTGCGACAGCCCCGGCGCCAGCAGCAACGTTTCCCACAATGGCCCCACCGTGCCATCCGCCGGCAAAAAAGTATTCGTCAGCACCACGCTTCCCAACGCCGCGCCCGCCCACACCCACGGGCCAAACCGCAGGATCGCCGCGCTCAGCATCATCGCCATCCCCAACCCCGAAAGCGTAATCAGCCCCCACAGCAAACTCGTCCCGTCGATCGGCGGCGGCGCGTTCGTCACGCTCCACTGTTCCGCCGGCTTCGACATCATCGTCTGCACAAAGATCACCGGCGCTTCCAGCAACTGTCCCAGCCCCAAGATCGCCAGTCCCCGGAGCGCCGTTCGCTTCGCGATCTGCCCCTCACTCCACCCCGCGGCCCGCCGCGCTGCCGCAAACCAGTAAATCCCCGCCCCCATCAGAAAGAAGAAGCCCGGTGCGCACAGATGCGTCACCAGCCTCGTCAAAAACGGCGCCGCCTCCGTGTAGGCCGTCATCGCTCCCGCCCACCACTCGCTCGAATGTTGCCGCGCGATGAACGCGCTCGAATGGTCAATCGCCATGATCACCATAATCAGGCCCCGCAACGCATCCACCGTCAGATACCGATTCTTCATTTAGCCCAGCAGTATAGCCCGTTCACGCCACTTCGCCCAAACCGTCAACCTCAACCACCCCAACCACTTACGCCCTCGCGCCCGCCCTCCGCACCGCGGAAAACTTGGCTCCCCATGCCACACTGAATCATGGCCAGCTTCGCCCCGCGCCCCTTTTCGGGCACCCCTCAAAAATAAGAAGTCCTTTCGAATCAAATACTCCCGGGTTCGTTTCGTCACCTGGCTTGCGACGGACGCCGCGGAGCGGTAACCTTCCCATAAGCATCTTATGGGAATCCTCCCCGGCACCCTCGACCTCATGATCCTCCACGCCCTCGAGCGCGGCCCCGCCCACGGCTACACCATCATGGAAGCCATCTGGTCCGGCTCCGGCGAACTCTTCCGCGTCGAAGAAGGCGCCCTCTATCCCGCCCTCCACCGCCTCCAGGTCAAAGGCTGGCTCGCCGCCGAATGGGGCACCTCCGAAGCCAATCGCCGCGCCAAGTTCTACCGCCTCACCCCCGACGGACTGAAGCACCTCGCCGCCGAACGCGACAACTGGCAGCGACTCGCCGCCGGCATGAACCGCCTCATGGAAGGAACCAAATGACCGCCTTGCACGCCCTTTGGGAACGTCTCAAAATGCTCCGCCATCGGCGCCAGCTCGATGCCGACCTCCGCGAAGAGCTCGAGCACCACCGCGCCCTCGCCGCCGCCCAGGGCCGCACCTCGCTTGGCTCCGCCGCTTACTGGCACGAAGAAACCCGCCGCGAGTGGACCTTCCCCCGCCTCGAAGCCTGGCTCTCGGACCTCCGCTACGCCTTCCGCCGCCTCCGGCAGGACCGTGCTTTCTCTCTCGTCGCTCTTGTCACCCTCGCCCTCGGCATCGGCGCCACCACCGCTGTCTTCAGTCTTCTCAACTCGCTCCTCTGGCGTCCCCTGCCCATCCCGCACCCCGAACGCCTCATCCGCCTCGCCCTCACCCACCTGCCCCCCAACGAACGCCTCTGGCTCGATGGCCGCCCCATCCCCGCGCGCGAACGGGTCGCCGTCTCTTACGCCATGTTCCAGGCCCTCCAGCGCCACACCGACGTGCTCGATGGCCACTTCGCCCTGGCTGGTTCCGGCACCATCCACGTCGAGTCCGCCGGTGCTCCCTACGAAGTCCGCTTCGGCATCGCCTCGGGCGGCATCTTCGAGAGCCTCGAACTGAAGCCCCAGGCCGGCCGCTTCTTCCAAACCTCCGACGACCGCCGTGGCGGCCCCAACGGCTCCGCGTGGCCCGCCGTCATCAGCGACGACCTCTGGCTACGTCTCTTCCAACGCTCCCCGCAAGCCATCGGCGCTACCATCACCGCCGACCAGATCCCCTTCGTCATCACCGGCGTCCTCCCTCCCGAGTTCAAAGGCCTTAATCCCGGCGCGCAATACGACCTCTGGCTCCCCCTCCATTCCATGGAGTCACTCTATCCGCTCACCAAATGGTTCGACGACCCCTCCGTCTCGCGCTTGCGCCCCTTCGCCCGGCTCAAGCCCGGCGTCACTTTCGCCCAAGCCCAGCAATACCTCGCCAACCTCGGACCCTCCTTGCTGGCCGAGTCCGTCGACCACCAACTCACCGGCGACCGCCGCCGTTATCACCTGGCCATGCACGTCGAACCGCGCGAAGGCGGCAACGGCTTCACCTACCTCACCGAGACTTACGCCGGACCGCTCACCCTCATGATGGGTGCCGTCGGCGCGGTGCTCCTCATCGCCGCCACGAATCTGGCCAGCCTCTTCCTTGCCCGCGCCATCGCCCGCCGGCCCGAACTCGCCGTCCGCGTGGCTCTCGGCGCCCCTGCCGGCCGCCTCCGTCGTGAACTGCTCCTCGAAAGCCTCCTGCTCTCGCTCGGCGGTACCCTCGCCGGCTATTGCTTAGGGCAATGGCTCGCGCATGGCCTGCTCCGCTTGGCCTCGGGCGACGACAACCAACTGCTCCTCGATACCTCCTTCGACCTCCGCCTCTTCGCCTTCCTCGCTGCGATCCTGCTCCTGGTGACGCTCATCGCCGGCTTCGGCTCTGCCCTCCATGCCGGCCGCACCCCGGCTTACGCTCCCCTGCGCGCCACCGGTGCCTCACGGTTCGCCTTCCGTCTCCGCGGCGCCCTCCTCATCGGTCAAACGGGCCTCTCGCTCGCCCTGGCCGGTGGCGCCGGGCTCATGCTCACCTCGCTCCAAAGCCTCGTCAACGAGTCCACCGGCTACGACGCCGAACATACCGTCTTCCTTGGTCCGGACCTCTTCAACGCCGGCATCAGCCGCGAGCGCATGCCCCGTGCGTACGAAAACATTTTGCGTGATTTACGTTTAATGCCTGAGATCGCCGCCGCCGGCCTCACCGACCTCGTCCCGCTCTCCGGCAGCCTCAATCGCAGCCGCCTCGACCTCCCCGGCCGCCCCGACCTCGCTCCCGCCCAGCGCGACGTCTTCCTCACCCTCGCCAGCGATGGCTACCTCGCCGCCGCCGGCATCCCCCTCCTCGCCGGCCATGACCTCCCACCCGCCGGCAGCCCACGCCAGAACGAAGTCATCGCCAGCGACTCCGCCGCGCGCCGCTTCTATGGCTCTCCCGCCGCCGCCCTCGGTCAAACCGTTCGCCTCGAAGGCCAAAACCTCACCATCGTCGGCGTCGCCGCCGACTCCAAGTACGCCTACGTCCGCGAGTCGCACCCGCCCACGCTCTACCTGCCCTATTGGACGAACGGCGTCCGCCCGGGCTGGCGCTTCGCTCTCCGGACTCGCGGCAGCCTGCAACCTGCTATTGCCGCCGCCACGCGCATCATGGAGCGCGAAGCCGGCCGCCTGCCCTTCATCACCGTCCGCACCATCGACCAGAATGTCCGCGGCGCCTTGAGCCGCGAGCGCCTCATCACTTGGCTCCTGGGCGCGATGGCTGTGCTTGCTCTCGCCATCTCCGCCACTGGCTTAGGCGGCCTGCTCTCCTACTTGGTGGAGGAGCGCCGTCGCGACTTCGGCATCCGTCTCGCCCTCGGCGCCACCTCCACTCAAGTGCAGGCCCTGGTGCTCCGCCATGCGCTCCTGCTCACTGCGGGCGGCATCACTCTAGGCGCAGCGCTCGCCTACACCCTCCGCCGCAGTCTCGATGCCTTCGTCTATGACGTCACCGCCTCGGATCCGCGCATCTGGTTCTTCGGCGTCGCTCTCTTGCTCGCCGCCGTCCTGCTGGCCGCCTTCGGACCCCTCCGCCGCATCCAGCGCCTCGACCCTGCGCGCCTGTTGCGTTCGGACTAGTCGCGCAACCAATCGGCCAGTTGCGACCGCTGGCCCGCCGTCGCTTCAGGATCAGGCTCCAGCAGCCACACCTTGCGCGGCTCCGCATCGAGCGTCACCGCCAGCGTCCGCAGCTGTTCGCGCCGCGCCACCAATAGCTCCACCGTCTGCCCCGGCCGATAGCCTTCGAGCCGCGCCGGCAAGCTCTCCGGCCTCACGCGGAACCCGTCGATGGCCAGCAACTCATCATCCACGTTGAGCCCCGCCCGATACGCCGCGGAGCCGCGCACCACGCTCGTCACCAACAGCCGCCCCCAGTCCTTCTTCGTCGAAGCCCCCAAGTCGGCCTTCTCGCCGCCTTTGCCTTCGGCGAACCGCAGCCCGAACCAGTTGAGCGCGTCAGCGTAGTCCAGTTCCTCGGTCGTTTCGAGCACGCGCGTGAACCACTCGCTGAAGTCCTCGCCGGCCACCTCGCTCACCAACTGCCGGAACCCCGCCGACGTGTACCCGTTCGGGAAGCGCTCGTAGGCTTGCCGCATCACATCGTCCAGTGACCTCGCCCCGTGCGTTGCCCGCCGCACCCGCGCGTCCATCAGCCACGCGATCACCGCGCCTTTCGTGTAATAGCTGATCAGCGTATTCGTCGAGTTCTCGTTCTGGCGATAGAGCTTGATCCACGCATCGAACGACGACGTCTCAACGGGCTGCACCAGCCGCCCCGCCGTCGTCTGCAGCCGTGAGATTTCCTGCGAAAGCTGCTTGAAGTAGGTCGCCCGATCCGTCAGCCCAGCCCGCTTCACCGCCAGCGGACCGTAGTAAGTCGTAACGCCTTCGGCCACCCATAGCGTCCGCGTGTAATTCTCTTGTTCGTAGTCGAACGGACCTAGTTCCACCGGCCTCAGCCGCTTCACGTTCCACACGTGGAAGTACTCGTGGCTTACCAGATCGAGCCATCCGGCGCGGCTCGCTTTGCGCGGCGCGGGCGCATCGAGTGCAGGCTCCTCCGTGTTGCGCCACGCCCAACGCGAGGCAAACAGCACCGTCGAGTTCTTGTGCTCCAAGCCCCCGCCCGTCTCGAGCAGCAGGTTCAGAAACAGGTAGTGCTCATACGGCAGCGGGCCCATCATCCGCTGATACTCGGCCACGATCTTGGCCGTCGCCTCGGCCGAAGCGGCCCCATCCCACACGCCGGCTTCGCCTTCGTTGATCAGGAAATGCGGCTTGCCATCGGCTTCGAACGGATACACCGCGGGCGACCCCGCGTAGATCGGGCAATCCACCAGCGTGTCGTAATCAGTCGCGCGGTAGTGCTGCGGCCCCATCGCGTCGAGCCCCGTGTAGACGCCATCCCACTCGGCCGGCAGCTCGACCGTCACCTCATGCGGCCGCGCGCCCTCTTCCACCAGCGAGAGAAACGTCGGCGCGCCATTGAGCAAGGCGAATCGTGCTTCGATCCAGTTGCTCTGCACGCCCAGCGTGCGCCCGTAGACGCGATAGCTCACCGTCACTTCGCCCGACGCTTCCACGCGCCACCGATTCTTGCTCGTCTTGGCCCACGGCGCCGAAGCCGAAAAGCTCTCCACGTGCTGCGAGTACTCGCGAATCAGGTAGCTGCCGGGCGTCCAAACCGCCATGAATAGCTCGATCGGACCAGTGGCGGGAATCGTCGCCGTCACTTCGACATAGTGGTTTTGCGCTTCCGGAAAGCGGAGCGTATAGCGGATGGGCTCGCGCATGAACCCCTAAAATAGCAGTAGTTCATGACGCAACTCCATATCATCGGCGCGGGCTTGGCAGGTACCGAAGCGGCCTGGCAATTGGCTCGGCAAGGCCTGCGCTGCACCCTTCACGAGATGCGCCCGCTCCGTATGACCGACGCTCACCAAACCGATCGGCTGGCGGAACTCGTCTGCTCGAACTCACTCAAGAGTGAGACCGTCAACACCGCTCCGTGGCTGCTCAAGGAAGAGCTGCGCCGCCACGGCTCACTGCTGCTCGAATGCGCCCAAGCCGCGCGCGTCCCCGGCGGCCAAGCTCTTACCGTCGACCGTGTCACCTTCGCCACCGAAGTCACACGCCGCATTGAAGCCGAGCCGCTGATTACCTTGCAGCGCGAGGAACTCCGCTCGATCCCCACCGACGGCGTCACCATCGTTGCCTCCGGCCCGCTCACTTCCGGCGACCTCGCCGAAGAGATCGCCCGCCTCACCGGTTCAGACCGTCTCTACTTCTACGACGCCATCTCGCCCATCGTCGATGCCGACACCATCGACCGCAACATCGCCTTCGCCGCTTCCCGCTACGGCAAGTCGCTCGATGGCACCGATGACTATTTGAACTGCCCGTTCAACAAAGAGCAGTACGAAGCCTTTCTGTCTGCGCTGCTGAGTGGCGATGCCGTGCCTGCCCACATCCCGGCCGATGCGCCCGGCACGCCCTTCTTCGAAGCCTGCCTGCCGATCGAAGTGATCGCGCGCCGCGGCCCCCGAGACGTTGCGCTTCGGCCCGATGAAGCCGATGGGCCTCACTGATCCGCGCACCGGCCGGCGTCCTTATGCCGTCGTCCAACTGCGTCAGGAGAATGCGCGCGCTGATAGCTACAACCTGGTCGGCTTCCAGAACCATCTGCGGTTCGGCGAGCAGAAACGCATCCTGCGGCTGATCCCGGGCCTCGAGAACGCCGAGTTCCTGCGCTACGGGCAGATCCACCGCAATACCTATATCAATGGCCCCACGCTGCTGAATCAGACACTGCAGTTGAAGGCCAAGCCCCACGTACTCTTCGCGGGGCAGATCTCCGGGGTCGAAGGCTACGTCGAGTCGATTGCGACGGGCTTCCTCGCGGGCACCTTCGCCGGTGCGGTCGCTCGCGGCGAACAGCCAGTGGCGATGCCGCGCGAAACCGCTTTGGGCTCACTGACGCACTACATCGCGAACGCAAATCCCGAGAACTATCAGCCGGCGAACATCACCTTTGATTTGTTACCTCCGCTCGACGAAGCCACGCGCCAGCGTTATCGCAACGATAAGCCGGGGCGTCATGCCGAAGTTTGCCGGCGGGCTCTTGCGGCCGCGGGGGCGCTGGTAAACTATTCAACACCATGATGTGGCAAGCAAAGAAGACGGAACCCGCGGCAAAGCCGGCCCCGGCCAAGGCCGCGCCTGCCAAGACGGAAGCGGCGGCGCCTGACGCCAAAGCGATCGCGGCAATTGAGAAAGCTGGCGGCAGCGTCCGCCCCATCGCCCAGGAAGATCCTCACGTCGAAGTGAGCTACTACCTGCAGGGCGCGGCGATCAAAGACGACGCCATCGCGCCGGTGGCGCAACTCAAGAACGTGGTGGCCGTACACCTCGGCCGGACGTCGGTGACCGACGCCGGGCTGGTATACCTGAAGGGCCTCACCGACCTCACCTCCCTGCATCTGGAAGGCACCAAGATCACCGACAAGGGCTTGGTGAACCTGAAAGATCTGAAAAAACTCACCTACCTGAATCTCTACGGCACGGCCGTTACCGATGCCGGACTCGAGCATCTGAAGGGCCTCACCGCCCTCAAGAGCCTCTACGTATGGCAAACCAAGGTGACCGACGAAGGCATCAAGAAGCTGAAGTCGGCGCTGCCCTCGGTGGATGTCGTCAAGGGCTGGTAGCTAAAGCCCGGCCCACGGTTGGCCGATCAACCGCTTGGGCATGCCCGAAGATCTCTCCAGCTCTTACGCCGTACTCGACCTGTTGCCCGGGGCTTCCGGCGAAGCCATCAAAGACGCTTACGTCGACCTGGTCAAAGTGTGGCATCCGGACCGTTTTCAACATGAAAGCGAACGTCTGCGCCAGCGCGCCGATCGGCAGATGAAGCGTCTCAACGACGCCTACGCCAAGCTGCGCAGTGCGGGGGCGATCGCCGCCACCAAGCCGCTCTATCTCACGCCGCTCGATTTCGGCGGCACCTGGGGCTACGTCGACGAGACCGGGGCTCCGGCCATTTACCCGAGCTACGCCGCTGCCCGGCCGTTCGTCGAAGGGCTTGCCGCCGCGAAGCTGGTGGAGAAGTGGGGCTTCATCGACCCCGAGGGCGAGTTCGTGATGAATCCCGTGTACGAGGAAGTGGGCGACTTCAGCGAAGGGATCGCTGCCGTGAAGTGGTACGGCCGCTGGGGCTTCGTGGACAAGCAAGGCCGCTTCGTGATCCAACCCCGCTATCAAGCTGCCAAAGGCTTCGTGCAAGGCTGGGCCGAAGTTCAACTCGGCTTGCGCTGGGGCCGCGTGAACCTGGCCGGCGAAGCCGTCTTCACCGAGACGAACGGCGCGCGGCAGCTTTAGCTAGCGAACTTCTTCTTCCATCGCGATGCCGGATAGGACCACCGGTTCGCGATCGGGAAACTCGGCCACCAGCGAGAGGGTGCCACCCATCGCCTCCACCGTCTTGCGAAGGGTGGAAAGCAGTAGATCGCTTCTCTTTTCCAGCCGGGAAACCCCGTCCTGGGTAATCCCGAGCGTTTTGGCCATGCGGACCTGCGTCAGCTTGCGAGCTTGCCGCAGTTGCTGGAGGGTCATCTCCTCGGCGATCAACTGTGCGGCACGCGCTTCTACTTTCTTGCGACGCGAGGGACTGAGCTGGTCCATCTTGTCTTTTAAGGTGATCGCCATAGCTATCCCATCGGGAGCAACTCGACCTGTACCGATTCATCCAGTGCGTCGAACTCTGGGCTGAAGTCGGGATGGAACTCGACAATCCACGATACGACTACAGTATGTAGTCGAAGGAATATGCCGTCAAGGACATAATCGGAGCAGTTCTAGAAGTTTTCGAGCAGGTGACCGAGGCGGGTCTTTTTGGTGCGCATGTAGGCTTCGCGGGTAGCGAGGGCTGGCATCTCGAGGGGGACTCGTTCGGCGACTTCGATGCCGGCTTGGGCGAGGGCGGCCAGTTTGTCCGGGTTGTTGGACATGAAGCGGACGCTGGCGAGGCCGAAGTGGCGGAGGATGGCGGCGGGCATTTCGAAGCTGCGGAGGTCGGCCTGGAAGCCGAGGGCTTCATTCGCTTCGACGGTGTCGGCGCCCTGGTCCTGGAGGGCGTAGGCGCGGAGCTTGTTCATGAGCCCGATGCCGCGGCCTTCCTGATGTTCGTAGATGAGGAGGCCGCGGCCTTCCTTCTCAATGTGTTCGAGAGCGGCGGTGAGCTGGTTGCGGCAGTCGCAGCGGAGGCTGTGGAGGACGTCGCCGGTGAGGCATTGCGAGTGGATGCGCACCAGGGGTGGAGGGCCGGAGATGTCGCCCATGCGGAGGGCAAGGCACTCCTCGAAGCGGCCGTCTTCGAAGCGGCCTTCGAAGCCGTAGATCCGGAAGTCGCCGAATTCACTCGGGAAACTCGCCTCAGCCGCAAGCTCGAGGCGAAGCGTTGAAGTACTCAAACCTCTAGTTTACAGCGGTTTGGCTTAGACTGGTCTACGAGTGCCGCAGCAGATCCTCTACACGCTGCTTTTGAAACTGGCCGCCGCCGCGTCGATTGCGAGTGTGCTGGTGCGTTTGGGCGCGTTTCAACGGATGTTGTTGCGCGAGGAACGGACGGTGCGGGAGCGGTTTTTGATGGCGCTGGCGTTTGGGGGGATTTTCGGGGCGGGGTCGGCGACGCGGATTTTGACGGGGACTTACCAGGCGGCGGATATTTCGCTGGCGGGGTCGTTGCTGGCGGGAGTGTTGGGTGGGTACTTCACGGGGTTGCTGGCGGGCATCTTTACGTCGCTGCCGGGGATGCTGCTGGCGCACGAGCTGATGTCGATGCCGTTCTATGCCGGGGTGGGGGTGATGGGCGGCCTGCTGCGCGACCTCGCTCCGGAGCCTGAGGAGATCTGGCGCTTTTCGCCGTTTTTCGACACGATCACCTTTTACCGGCTGTTCCGTGACGCGGCGGACCGGACGCGGCGGGCGTTCCAGTTGCTCTTCCTGGCGACGGTGCTGCTGTGTGCTTTCCTGGGGCTGATGGCCGTGCGGGTGTTCGGGCAGCGGGCGCTTTACACGCCGTTTGCGGCTGAGGATGCGACGAACCCGGGCTTGGTGCTGTTTTCGAGCTTTGCGCTGGCGGTGCTATGCACGGCGGTGCCGCTCAAGATTTGGAACTCGTTCCGCACGGAGCGGAAGCTTGAGGCTCAACAGCGGCTGGCGACCGAGGCGCGCTTGCGGGCGCTGACCTACCAGATCAATCCGCATTTTCTTTTCAACACGTTAAATTCGGTGTCCGCGCTGATCCGGACGGACCCGGCCGAGGCCCGGCAAGTGGTGTCGAAACTTTCGAACATTCTGCGGCGGCTTCTACGGAAGACAGCAAATTTAACGTCTCTGCGCGAAGAATTGGCCTTTATTGACGATTATCTGGCCATCGAGATGGTGCGATTTCGCGATAAGCTGCGTTTCGAGCGGGAGATCGCTCCCGAAACGCTCGATTTTCAGGTACCGTGGATGCTGTTGCAGCCGTTGATCGAAAATTCGATTAAGCATGGATTGGGGCCGAAGGTGGAAGGCGGGACGATCCGCATCCGCAGCCGGATCGTCCGGCAGAGGTTACAATTGACAATCGAAGACGATGGCGTGGGAATTCCCGAGAACAGCCTGCAAAGCCTGCTGGGTCAGGGGATTGGCGTCAGCAACGTCAACGAGCGTTTGAAGGTGATTTTCGGTGAGCATTACCGGATGGATGTCGATAGCAAGGCGGGCGAAGGCACGCGCTTCGAGATCGAGATTCCGGAATACCAGCCGGCTCTAGCCAAGGTTGGCTAAGGTTTGGATATGAGGTGCACTTGAGCGAGCTGAATCTGTCGTCCGTGTTGGCGTATCGGGCCGACCATTTCCAGAAGACGATCTCCGACCGCACCCGCAAAGTTTATGACCGGGTAGCGTCGGTGTATCCGGCGTCGACTTTCTTTTTCCATTCGAAAGCGCACCGGTTGGCGCTGGAGATGAGCGAGATCGAAAACGGCGACCAGGTGTTAGAGGTGGCGACGGGGTCGGGCGAGATGTTCCGGCGGCTGTTGAAGCGGAATCCGGGCGGAGTGAATGTCGGGTTTGATTTGTCGCCGAACATGGCCGCGTTTACGGCGCGGCGGGTGCGGCGCGAGTATCCGGATGCAAAGATGTTGCTGCAGGCGGTGGATGCGCGGCACATGCCGTTCCGGGACGAGGCGTTCGACCACGTGGTGTCCTGCTACCTGTATGAACTGCTGGACTACGAGGATATTCACAAAACTTTGCGGGAGATCCGGCGCGTGTTGCGGCCGGGCGGCCGGCTGACGGCGATCCTGATCGGCCAGAACGATCCGATGTTCAACGAAGGCTATAAAGTGTGCGGGCGTTTAGTTCCTGCATTTTGGGGACGGCAGGTGTCGAATCGGATGCCGGGCTGGGTGGAGCAGGCGGGTTTCCGGATCGAAAAAGACCGGTCGACGCGGCAGGGATTTTATCCGTCGCGGGTGCTGGTGGCGCAGCGTTAAGCGGTGGCGCGATTCGGGGGCCGGTGGATATACTGAAGGGATTACGGCAATTTTCAGGGGACCTCGGGAACCGCGACGCTCGCGGCCGGAGTCGATGGCAGTGCAGCCCGCAAGCCGGAACGTGTGAGATTGGCTAAGGAGTTCGAGATGTTGAAGCGTCTGATGGTTTTGGTGGCGGTGGGAGCGCTGGCGACGGCGGGCACGATGTTTGCTCAGGCCAAGGTGGCCATCATCGATTTGCAGAAAGCGGTGTTGAACACGGCGGAGATCAAGAAGGCGCAGGCCGATCTCGAGACGAAGTTCCGCCCGCGGCAGCAGGCGATGGCCAAGCTCGAACAGGACTTGCAACAGATCCAGAACCAACTGCAGACGGGCGCGGCGAAGCTGACGGCGCAGCAGGCCGATGACCTGCAGGCGACCGGTACGCGCAAGCAGCGCGAACTGCAGCGCATGGGCGAAGATCTGCAGGCGGATGTGGATCGGGAGCGGAACGAGATTCTGCAGCGCAGCGGTCAGCGGATGACCGAAGTGGTGAAGAAGCTGTCGGAAGAGAAGGGGCTGGACGTGGTGATCGAAGCCTCGAACGCGATCTTCTTCAAGCCGGCTTTCGACGTCACGGCCGATGCCACGACCGCTTACGACAAGGCTTACCCGGCCGCCAAGTAAAGGACTGCCATGTCCGGATACCTCGAAAATTACGGCGCGGGCGAAGCCAAACGCGAGGGAATCCTGAAGTGGGGCATCATCACGGCGTTGTGCGTGTTGGTGCTGTCGGTGGTGTTGTTCTATTCGTTCCGGCATTACCGCGAACGGCAGGCCCTCAGTACGTTTCTGGAAGCGCTGGAGCGCAAGGATTATAAGGCCGCTTACGCGACCTGGGGCTGCACGGACGCGAATCCTTGCCGGTATTTTGCGTACTCCAAATTTCTTGAAGACTTTGGGCCGGAGGGCCGCTACAAGGACCTGAAGTCGATGAAGGTGACCCAGAAGTGGTCCTGCGTGGGCGGGATTATTCGGGTGCTGCAGTTTGGTCCGGACAACGATGTCGACCTGCTGGTCGACTATGAGAAACGCTACGTTTCTTATGCCCCGCCACGCAATATGTGGCGGGGGTGCACGATCCTTCCTTAACCTTCCACGAACAGAACGGGCCGGAGCGCTGCTAGAATTGCAGCGCTGATGCGGACTTGGGGCGTAGTTGTGTTTTTGCTGGCGCGGGGAGTGGGGGCGCAGGGGCCGGAGGAGTTTGTCGGGGCGGGGCGGTGTGCGGGGTGTCATCCGGGGCAGGCGGCGAGCCAGGGGAAAACGGGGCATGCGCGGTCTTTGGTGGAGGCGGGGAAGCATCCGCTGGCGGGGGCGATCGCCAAGGGGGTGGTGCATGAGCGAAAGCCGAACTTCCGGTTTCGTTTTCGGCGAGCGGGCGAAGAACTGCGCGTGGCGGGGTACGATGCCGAGAATGTGATGGACATTCCGGTGGAGTGGGCGTTCGGGGCCGGGGATCAGGCAGTGACGCTGGTGACGCGGATCGACCGGGACTGGTATCTCGAACACTACCTCTCCTACTATCGGGCGCTGGACGGCATGGCGCCGACGGCGGGGCAGGCGGTGCTGAAGCCGAAGACGCTGCCGGAGGCGATGGGGCTGCCTTACAAGAGCACCGATCCGCAGGTGGGGATTCTGGGGTGCTTTGAGTGTCATTCGACGGGGCCGGTGTCGTTCGGGACGGAGAACGTGTTGCGGCCGCAAGAGCTCGGGGTGCGCTGCGAGAGCTGTCATGGGGCGGGGCGGGCGCACGTGCGCTTAGCTGAGCAAGGCCAGGTGACGGAGGCGCGAAAGGCGATCCGAAATCCGAAACTGCTGACGGCGAGCGAGCAGTTGACGGCGTGCGGACGATGCCATCGGCCGCCGGCGAGCGACGGGACGAAGATCGATTGGAACTATGCGTGGAACGTGCGGCATCAGCCGGTTTACCTGGCGGAGAGCCGTTGCCTGACCAAGAGCGAGGGGCGTTTGAGCTGCCTGACTTGCCATGATCCGCATGGTCCGCTACGGCGGAATGACGCGGCTTACTATCGCGCGAAGTGTGTGGGGTGCCATGACGGAAAGTCGGCGAAAACCTCGATTGCAACCGTTTGCGGCGATGGGAAGGGGACGGCGGATTGCGTGAAGTGTCACATGCCGGCGGTGTATCCGGAGGCACCGTTGAAGTTCTCGAATCACTGGATCGGGGTCTACCGAGCGGGTGAGCCGCGGCGGCCGCGTTAGAACGACGATTTACCAAAGGTGAAGATTCAGTCAGTAAGTTTCAATTGACGTTAATTATTACCGCATGATGTAATCCCTGGGATTTTCTTAATCTCGCTTTTTGGGAAGGGGTAAGTTGGCATGCGGTGTTGGTGGTTATTGATGAGTGGGCTGCTGCTGGCGGCGTCGCTGGGGAACGCGCAGCAATTGACGGGGACGATCACGGGAACGGTGACTGATTCGTCGGGAGCGCTGCTCCCGGGAGCGCCGGTGAAGGTGACGGAGACCGGGACCGGCTTGGTGCGGACGGCGCAGGCCGATGAGGGCGCGCAGTTCCGGTTCCTGCTGTTACCGGTAGGAACGTATCGGGTGGAGGCGTCGCTGGAGGGGTTTAAGAGCTTCCGGCGCGATGGGATTGTGGTGGAAGCGGATCGTTCGCTGGCGGTGGCGATTGCGCTCGAGGTGGGGTCAGTGGCGGAGGTGGTGGAAGTGACGGGTGGCACGCCGTTGCTCGAGCCGAATACGTCGTCGCTGGGCACGGTGATGGACAAGCAGAAGGTGGATGATCTGCCGCTGAACGGGCGGAATCCGATGGGCTTGGCGAACCTGGTGCCGACGGTGCGCGGCATTGGTTACTTCGGCGGGCAGGTGCTGTCGAGCTGGCGCATGGCGGCGGTGAGCATTGGCGGCGGGTCGCCGATGCATAACGACTTTCTGGTGGACGGGATCGCGGCGACGAAGATCGGGAGCGCGGGCGCGCAGGTGTATCCGACGGTGGAGTCGACGCAGGAGTTCAAGATTCTGACGAATGCGATGTCGGCGGAGTTCGGCCGCACGGGCGGCGGGATTGTGAGCGTGGTGACGCGCTCGGGCACCAACGACTTCCACGGCAATCTGTTCGAGTATTTGCGGAACGACAACTTCAACGCGAACGAGTTCTTCAGCAACAAGAGCGGGGCGAAGCGGCCGTCGCTCGCGTACAACCAGTTCGGTGGTTCGCTGGGCGGACCGGTGATCAAGAACAAGGTGTTCTTCTTCGGCAACTTCGAAGCGTTCCGCGAGCGGCGCATGTCGCAGACGATTCTGACGTCGGCCACGGCGCTGCAGCGGGCGGGTAATTTCTCCGAGACGCGGACGCAAGCGGGGGCGTTGATTCAGATTTATGATCCGGTGACGACGGCGCAGGTGGCCGGGGGCTACACGCGGCAGCCGTTCCCGAACAACATCATTCCGGCGTCGCGCATCAGCGACATCGCGCGCAAGGCGATGAGTTATTATCCGGAGCCGAATCTGCCGGGGCTGCCGTTTACGAATGCGCAGAACCTGTTTCTGCAGGCGGGCGGTCCGATTGATCGCAACACGGCGACGGGCAAGGTGGACTGGAACATTTCGTCCGCGCGGCGCATCAACGGGCGCTATACGTGGGATAGCTTGAACTGGCAGTTCCCGCGTTTGTTCGGCACGATGGCTGAGCCCGATGGCCGGCTGGTGAAGATTCCGCGTAACAGCGTTTCGATGAACTATACGGATGCGCTGACGCCGACGGTGCTGTTGGATGTGAAGGCGGGCTTTGCGCGCGAGAACGAGCACTATGTGCTGCCGAGCCAGGGCTTCGACATCACGACGCTGGGCTTCTCGGCGTCGCTGGCCCGCGAGATGTCGGTGGCGGAAGGTGCGCGGTTCCCGACATTCAGCGTGGCCGATATGACGACGTTGTCGGGTCAATCGAGCGCGGGCAGTCCGTCGGTGTCGGCGCAGGTGAGCGCGAGCGTGACGAAGATCCTGCGGTCGCAAACGATCAAGTTCGGCGGGGAGGACCGGTTCTACAGCATCAATCCGTGGGGCCGCGGGAACTCGAGCGGCAGCTATACGTTTACGCGCGGGTTTACGCAGGGTCCGAACCCGTTGGTGGCGAGCGCGACGTCGGGGTTCGGCGTGGCGTCGTTCCTGTTGGGGACGCCGGCGAGTGGGCTGGCAACGCTGACGCCGGATCGCACGCAGTCGATGAAGTACTACACGCTGTTCCTGCAGGACGACTGGAAGGTGACGCAGCGGCTGACGCTGAATCTGGGCGTGCGCTGGGAGTACGAGTCGCCGATGACGGATCGCTACAACATCCTTTCGAACTTCGATCCGAACGCGACGGCGCGTTTGGGGACGGTGCCGCTGACAGGCGGGCTGACGTTCCCGGGTGTGGGCGGAGTGAGCCGCAACCTGACGGACCCGGACTTCAACGACTGGGCGCCGCGCTTCGGCTTTGCTTATCGCGCGACGCAGAAGCTGGTGGCGCGCGGCGGCTACGGCATCATGTACATTCCGACGGCGCCGCTGATCGGGCCGACGACGTCGGGCTTTACGTTCAACACGCCGATGGTGTCGACGCTCGATGGTGGGTTGACGCCTTACGATACGTTGGCGAATCCGTTCCCGAGCGGCTTGACGAATCCGCCGGGAGCGTCGCAAGGCGCGCTGACGGGGTTGGGCACGGGCATCGCGGGACAGTTGCGCGATGTGCGGCGCGGCTATAGCCAGCAATGGAACACGACGCTGCAATACGAGCCCTGGAATAACTGGCTGGTGGAAGTGGCGTGGGTGGGCAACAAGGGCACGCGGTTGCAGGGCGGCGCGCGACAGTTGAATGTGCTGAGCGATGCGTTGCGCGATCAATGGGGCACGCGGTTGGCCGACTCGGTGCCGAATCCGTACGCGGGGCTGATGACGAGCGGATCGCTGACGGGACCGACGATCACGCGGATGCAGAGTCTGCTGCCGTATCCGCAGTTCACGGGCGTCAACGGCGGCTACTCGTTCCTGCACAACTCGATCTATCATGCGCTGGCGGTGAAGATCGAGAAGCGGTTCTCGAGCGGGCTTTCGATGCTGGTGGCTTATACGAAGTCCAAGCTGATTGACGATGGGAACACGACGACGCAATCGCGCCCGGGCGGCGCGGTGGTGGATGGCGTGCAGAACTGGCTGAACTTGCGGGCGGAACGCTCGCGGGGCGCGGAAGACATTCCGCAGCGGCTGGTGACGACGGTGCTGTGGGCGCTGCCGTTCGGCAAGGACGGATCGAAGCTGAAGCGCTACACGGTGGGCGGCTGGCAGTTGAACCCGATCATGACGATTGAAAGCGGTGTGCCGATTTCGTTGGCGGCGAGCGTGGCGGGCGGCGCGAATCGTCCGAACGTGGTGCCGGGCGTGGACGCGAAGCTCGACAGTCCGACGCTGGACCGGTGGTTCAATACGGCGGCGTTCTCGATTCCGGCGCCCTATACGCTGGGCAATGTGTCGCGGACGCTGCCGAACATCTCGAGCGACTCGCTGTTCAACATCGACGTCTCGATGTTCAAGGACTTCCCGGTGAAGGAAGGCATGAAGGTGCAGTTCCGGGCGGAGGCGTTCAACATTACGAACACGCCGACGTTTGCGGCGCCGGGGTCGACGATTGGTTCGGCGACGTTCGGCGTGGTGACGGCGACAGCGTTTACGCCGAAGCCGCGCGAGATTCAGCTGGCGTTGAAGCTGATTTTCTAAAGGGACGGAGACGCGAAAGGGTGGCGGGCGTTAAGCGCTCGCCACCTTTTTTGGTTTGCGGAGGGTGAGGCCGAGGCGGGACCAGGCGGTGTGGCCGCGGGCGAGGTCGATGAAGGCTTGGACGGGGGGAGAGATGTAGCCGGACTTGACGCCGATGAGGTCGAGGGTGCCGGCGAGGGGGCGCTCGGAGCAGGGAAGGACGCGGAGGCGTCCGGCTTCGACTTCGGCGGCGACAGTCCAGAGGGGGAGAAGGCCAAAGCCCAGGCCGGCGCACAGAAGGCCGGCGATGGTGTGGGCGTTATTGGCGATCAGGGTTTCCGAGGGGCGGCAATCGTGGCGTTTGAGGTGGGCGTCGATCCAGCCGGAGAGGATGGAGCCTTGGGCGGGGAGGCGGATGTGGACATAGGAGGAGAGATCGCGGAGGCGGGTGCCGGCGAAGCCGAGGTCGGGGCTGGCGAGGGGGACGATGGGGTACTCCCAGCAGGCGCGCGAGATGACGCGGGAGTGGCCAGGGTCGTCCCAGAGGCCGAGGGCGAGGTCGAGCGAGCGGTTGGCGACGCGGTTGGAGAGGGCGAGGCCGGTGTCGACGTCGAGGGCGACGGTGATGCGAGGCCAGAGGGCGCGGAAGTCGCGCAGGAGCGAGGGGAGCAGGACGGTGCTGGTGGCGGGGTTGACGCCAATGCGGATGAAGCCGCTGCGGAGGCCTTTCCATTCGGTGACCGCGGCGTTCAAGGCGTCGTGCGTGGAGAGGAGTTCCTCGAGGTGCGGGAGCAGGACGCGGGCGGCCTGGGTGAGGTGGATGCTGCGGCCGGACTTCTCATAGAGCCGGACGCCCAATTCTGCTTCGAGGTTTTTGAGTTGTTTGTGGACGGCGGCGGGAGTGAGGTTGACGATTTTGGCGGTTTTGGCAATGCTTTCGGTTTGCGCCAGGACGGCCAGACTGCGGGCTTCGCGGAACTCCATGGGAAGGTTTACCAATCGTAAATGATCTGTCAAATCTATTCAATAGACGTGATGAGCGAAGCGTGATGAAATTGGGGACGCAGGAATCCCGGGATTTTGGGAACAGGAATCAGGCATGAAGTTGTGGTGCGAGAAGACGAGATGGGTGAGCCTAGCGGCGGTGGGGCTGCTGACGGCGGCGGCGTGGTCCGCGCCAAATGAGACCAAGCCGGCGGGCAAGGATCGTTTCCGGGCGGATCAGCGGCGGTTCTGGGCGTTTCAGCCGATAAAGCCGATGGCGGTGCCGCAGCCGACGACGAAGAGCTGGGTGCGCAATCCGATCGATGCGTTCGTGCTGGCGAAGCTCGAAGAAAAGGCCGTGACGCCGAATGCGCCGGCGGACCGGGTGACGTTACTGCGTCGGGCGTCGTTCGATTTGACGGGTGTGCCGCCGACGGTGGAAGAGGTGAACGCGTTTCTGGCGGACCAGTCACCGCAGGCGTTTGAGAAGGTGGTGGACCGGTTGCTGGCGTCGCCGGCGTACGGTGAGCGTTGGGCGCGGCATTGGCTGGATCTGGCGCGGTACGCCGAGAGCGATGGGTTTCGGGCAGACGATGTGCGGCCGAATGCGTGGCGGTATCGGGACTACGTGATCCGGGCGTTCAACGCGGATAAGCCTTATGACCGGTTCGTGCAGGAGCAACTGGCGGGCGATGAGATGTGGCCAGAGGATCTGGAAGCGCGGGTGGCGACGGCGTTCAACCGGCATTATCCGGATGAGTACAACGCGCAGAATCTGCGGATGCGTCGGCAGCAGATTCTGGATGACATGACCGATACGACGGGTGCGGTGTTCATGGGCCTGACGTTCGAATGTGCGCGGTGCCACGATCACAAGTTCGACCCGATTCTGCATACCGACTACTACCGGCTGCAGGCGTTTTTCTCGAATGTGTCGGCCGATGACGAGTTTCCGATGATGCCGAAGGCGGAGTATGCGGCGTATCAGCAAAAGCTGACGGCGTGGGAAGCGAAGACCGCCGACATCCGGGCGCAGATGAAGGAAGTGCTGACGGCGGCGCGCGAGAAGAGCCGGAAGGCGCGCTACATGGCGTATGTGGATGAAGTGCAGGTGGCGCTCGATAAGCCGGTGAAGGACCGGACGCCGATTGAGCTGTGGATGGCGGACAAGGCGAAGTACTTCATGAACGCGACGGACGAGAGTCTGGCGGCGGGGTTGAAGGGCGAGGCCAAAGAGAAGTGGGCGAAGCTGAAGGCGGCGCTCGATCAATATAAGGACCTGCATCCGGGGCCGCTGGTGAAGGGCACGGGGCTGACCGAGTTGACGAACACGCCGATCGCGACGCATGTGATGTTGGGCGGGGCGTTCAACCGGCCGGGCGACGAAGTTCAGCCGGGCTTTCTGCAGATTCTGGATCCGGAGCCGGCGACGATCATTCCGGCGGCGAACGGTAGCACGGGGCGGCGGACGGCGCTGGCGAAGTGGCTGACCTCGCCGCAGAATCCGCTGACGCCGCGCGTGATGGTGAACCGGATTTGGCATCACCATTTCGGGCGGGGCATCGTGGGGAGCACGAGCGACTTTGGGCGCATGGGCGACCGGCGGACGCACCCGGAGATGCTGGATTGGCTGGCGGGCGAGTTCGTCCGGAACGGCTGGAGCATCAAGAAGGTGCACAAGCTGATCATGCTGTCGAATACGTATCAGATGTCGTCGGCGTATCGGGCGGAGGCGGCGGAGAAGGATCCGGAGAACAAGCTGCTGTGGCGGTATCACCGGCACCGGTTAGAGTCCGAGGCGATTCGCGATACGACGCTGGCGGTGGCGGGGGCGCTGAATCCGGAGATGTATGGACCGAGCGTGAAACCGCCGATGCCGAAGGGCGTGCCGGAAGGGGCGTGGAAGGCGTCGCCCGAGGCGGCGGATCATCGGCGGCGGAGCATCTACACGTTCATTCGGCGGAATAATCTGTATCCGATGCTCGACGTGTTCGATTTGCCGGATACGCATTTGACGTGCGGGCGGCGGGGCGAAACAACGACGGCGACACAGGCGTTGACGTATCTGAACAGCGAACAGACGATCGAATGGGCGCGGACGCTGGCGGAGCGGGTGTTGCGGGAAGCCGGAGCCGACCCGGCGAAGCAGGTGGATTTGGTGTACCGGATGGCGTATTCGCGGTCGCCGAAAGCCAACGAGAAAGACACGGCGTTGACGTTCTTCCGGCAGCATCAGGGCATTGTCGCCGAGCGGTTGCGCGAGGGCGGGAAGGTGATGGCACCGGCGGTGACGGGCGTGAGCGCGGAGCAGGCGGCGGTGCTGGTGGACTTCTGCCACGCGGTGTTCAATTCGAACGAGTTTGTGTACGTGAACTGAAATGGACGGCGGAATGTATCAGCAACCGGGATGGCAGACACGGCGGAACTTTCTGCGGCGGACGAGCGGCTTGGGCGGTTTGGCGCTGAGCTCGTTGTTGGCGGCCGAGGCGCTCGAGGGCGCGCCGGCGAAGCAGGTGAATCCGCTGGCGACCAAGGCGCCACATCACGCGGCGAAGGCGAAGAGCGTGATCTGGCTGTTTATGGAAGGAGGCCCGAGCCACATCGACACGTTCGATCCGAAGCCGTCGCTGGAGCGGTTGGCGGGGCAGCCGTTGCCGCCCTCGTTCGGCAAAGTGGTGACGGCGATGGGGACGGCGAACAACTCGCTGATGCCGTCGAAGCGGAAGTGGAAGCAGTACGGGCAGTGCGGGCATTGGGTGTCGGACTGGTATCCGCATGTGGCGCAGCATGCCGATGACTTGACGGTGATCCGTTCGTGCTGGGCGGATGGGCTGAACCATGTAGGTTCGGTGTGCCAGATGAACACGGGTTCGATTCTGGGCGGGCGGCCGAGCATGGGCGCGTGGACGATGTACGGGCTGGGCGCGGCGAATCAGGATTTGCCGGCGTTTGTGGTGTTGGCGGATGAGAAGCCCGTGACGGGCGGGCCGAAGAACTGGAGCTCAGGCTTCTTGCCGGGGACGTATCAGGGGACGCTGTTCCGGCGGGACGGGTCGCCGATTTTGTATCTGGATACGCCGGAGACGGTGGGGGCCAAGCAGCAGCGGAGTAAGCTGGACCTGATTGGACGGCTGAATCGACAGTTCCTGGAAGAGAAGGAAGACGATACGGACCTGCAGGCGCGGCTGAACTCGTATGAGTTGGCGTACCGGATGCAGTCGTCGGCGCCGGAGGCGGTGGATTTGTCGCAGGAGAGCGAGGCGACAAAGAAGCTCTACGGGATGGACGACGAGCGGACGGCGAAGTACGGGACGAATCTGCTGTTGGCGCGGCGGCTGGTGGAGCGCGGCGTGCGCTTTGTGGAAGCGTACTGCGGGAGCGGCAGCTTGTGGGATGCGCACAACGACATCGAAGGCAATCACAGCAAGTGGTGCGGGGTGTCGGACAAGCCGATCGCGGGACTGCTGGCTGACTTGAAGTCGCGGGGGCTGTTGGACGAGACGCTGGTGATTTGGGGCGGGGAGTTCGGGCGCACGCCGTTCAACGAACAGGGCGATGGGCGCGACCACAATCCCTGGGGCTTTTCGATCTGGATGGCGGGCGGCGGCGTGAAGCCAGGCCAGGCGATCGGGACGACCGACGAGATCGGACTGCGGGCGGTGGACCGGCCGATTCACGTGCATGACCTGCACGCGACGATTCTGCATCTGTTGGGGCTGAATCATTTGGACCTGACGTATCTGCACAATGGGCGGGCGGAGCGCCCGACGATCGTGTCGGGCGAGCTGGTGAAAGAGCTCTACAGCTAAGCGGGTGTGGCGGTTGGGCCACAGTTTCGCCTTACTTTCGTGGGGCAATTGGCGAATCCGGGTGGTGGGGGCGTAAGATAGAAGCGTCCTCAGACTTTTTGCGCATCCCGCGCGTCTTCAACCACGGAGCCAGATTTGATCTTTCGAGAAGTGGAAGATCGCGACCTCATTCTTCAAACCAAAAAGGGAAAAGTGGAGGCCTACAACCTTCTGATTTCCCGCTGGGAGAAGCGTATCTACAACTACGTTCTCCGGCTGGTGAGGCAGAGGGAGGACGCGCTGGATCTGACGCAGGACGTGTTTCTGAAGGCGTACCAGAACCTGAGCAAGCTGGATGATGTGGAACGATTTGGTCCTTGGCTGTTCCGCATCGCGCACAACGAAACGTTCTCCTTGTTGAGGCGGCAGCGGCCGGACCGCATGGAATTGAATGAAGCCATTGCGGAGGACCCCGGTTCATCCCCTTTTGAGAGTGGGGGAGGCCGGCTGTTGCCCCTCGAATTATCGGTGACGGTGGAAGCGGCGTTAACGCGGCTGACGCCGGATCAGCGGGAAGCCGTGGTGCTGAAGGTGTTCCAGGGGTTCAAGTTCGAAGAGATCAGCGAGATTCTGGATACGCCGGTTTCGACGGTGAAATCGCGGCTGTACACGGCGTTTGACCTGTTGAAGGATGTGTTGGCCCCGGTGGGGCAGAGTGCGAAGTCGTTGGGGAAAACGGTATGAGCGAGATCGATTTAAAGGCGTATCTGTTCGGCGAACTGCCGGAAGCGGAGCGACGGGCGGTAGCGGCGCATCTGGAACAGAATGCGGAGGCCCGGGCGGAGTACGCGCGGCTGGAAGCGACGCAGGCGATGCTGGGCATGGTGCGCGACGAAGAGTTGCCGCGGCGGATCGCGTTTGTGTCGGATAAGGTATTTGAGCCGACGTGGTGGCAGCGCTTTTGGGCGTCGACGCCGCAGTTGGGCTTTGCGTCGGCGGCACTGCTGGCCTTGGCGATCGTGGGCCATGGATGGCTGTCGCGTCCGGTGGCGGTGAATGCGCCGGCGGTGGCGAAGGTGGACGCGGCGGTGATCCGCGAAGTGGTGGCGGCGGAGATGCGGAAGCAGCCGTCGGCGATGACGGCGGTGCCGGTAGCGGTGACTGGAAGCGACGAAGAGCGGACGGCGAAGATGATCGCGGCGGCGATCAAAGAAGCGGAACGCAAGGCGGAGATGGAGCGGGCGACCGATCGGTTGACGATCGAAGAGAATTTCAATTTGTTGCGGCGACTGATCAGCCGCGACCAGATGGCGAGCTATCAGCAGCCGCGGACGGGTGAGCGATGAAGCGGATGATTCTGGCGCTGTTGCTGGCGTTGCCGGCGTTCAGCGATCGGCAGACGGTGGATCGGAATCTGCTGGGCCAACTGGAGCGGAGCTGTAACAAGCGGATCGAGACGCTCTACGACGATCCGTACATGCTGCTGGGTTTGACGCGCGGCGTGTATCTGGATGGCTACGGGGTGGTGCTGACGGCCGAAGTGAACCTGGCGATTACGCCGGGCGCGACGCCGTTTCGCATGACGATCACCGATGAAGAGAAGGCGGCGCTGCGGAAGAAAAAGCTGGATCGGCTGCCGGGGTTGAAGCAGGCGATGCGCGACGTGCTGGTGGCGTCGGCGAAGACGCTGGAGCCGATGCCGGGGACGGAGCAGGTGGTGGTGGCGATTACGCTGTTGAACCGGTCGTTCGAGATGACGCAGGGGTTGCCGTCGCAGATCGTGATGCAGGCGCCGAAGCAAGCGCTGGCGGGCGGCGCGGTGAACGCGATTCGCGTGCGGGAGTTTTAGATGGTGCCCATGCCGCGGCGTCTGGGCGAGATGCTGCTGGAGCGGCGCGTGATCACGGGGGATGATCTCGAACGGGCGCTCGACATTCAAAAAGAACGTGGCGAGAAGATCGGCAAGATTCTCGTCGATTTGGGCTTTGCCGCGCAGCGCGACGTGCTGACGACGCTCTCGGAGCAGTTGAATGTGCCGTGGGTGACGCTGGAGGGTCCGCCGCTGGTGACGCCGGAGACGGAGAAGCTTTCGGGGCGATTCCTGCGGCAATCACGGTGCTTGCCGATTGGGCAGGACGATGGCGCGCTGACGCTCGCGATGGCGGATCCTCTGGACTTCGAGACGTTGTCGGCAGTGCGGGCGACGACGGGCCTGAAGGTGCGGCCGGCACTGGCGGCCGAAGGCGAGATCGCCGAGGCGCTGGATAAGTATTACGGCGAGGCGGCGAAGCGCGACGGAGAGTTCGAAGGCGAGACGAACGAGGCGGCGGCCGATCTCGAGCAGTTGCGCGATATGGCGAGCGAAGCGCCCGTCATTCGTCTGGTGAATGCGACGATCGCGGCGGCGGTGGAGAAGCGCGCGAGCGACATCCACATCGAGCCGTTCGAGAAGGAATTTCGCATCCGGTTCCGCATTGACGGCGTGCTGCAGGAGCAGGAGCTGCCGCCCAAAGAGATGAAGGCGGCGATCATCTCGCGCGTGAAGCTGATGGCGAAGCTGAACATCGCCGAACGGCGGCTGCCGCAGGACGGCCGCATCAAGATCAAGGTGTTGGGGCGCGAGGTGGACTTGCGTGTGTCGACGCTGCCGACGTTGTACGGCGAAAGCGTCGTGATGCGTTTGCTGGACCGGTCACAGGGCGATTTCTACGATTTGCAGACGCTGGGCTTCGATGAGCACATGCTGAGCCGGATGCACTATTACACGTCGTTGCCGCACGGGATTTTGTTCGTGACGGGGCCGACGGGCAGTGGCAAGTCGACGACGCTGTATTCGGCTTTGAAGCGGATCAATCAGCCGGACAAGAAGATTATTACGATTGAGGATCCGGTGGAGTACCAGATGGATGGGATCAACCAGATCCACGTGAATCCGACGATCGGGTTGACGTTTGCGGCCGGGTTGCGGCACATCGTGCGTCAGGATCCGGACGTGATTATGGTGGGCGAGGTGCGTGACCGGGAGACGGCCGATGTGGCGATTCGTTCGGCGCTGACGGGCCATTTTGTGTTTTCGACGCTGCATACGAACGATGCGCCGAGTGCGATTACGCGCCTGACGGATATGGGCGTGGAGAATTATCTGATTTGTTCGTCGCTGGTGAGCGTGCTGGCGCAGCGGTTGGTGCGGAAGATCTGTGTGCACTGCAAGCGTCCGGACGGGCAGCGGCTGACGCCGTTCGGCAACGAGATCGATGTGTTCCGCGGCCAAGGTTGCGAGCACTGTTCCGGCACGGGCTATCGCGGCCGCGTGGGGATCTTCGAGTTGATGGAGTTGAACGAGGAGATTCGGCGGCTGATCATGCGGAACTCGGATGCGAGCGTGCTGGTGGAAGCGGCGCGGCGCAACGGGATGCGTTCGTTGCGCGAGGATGGATGGCAGAAGGTGGCCGCGGGTGTGACGACGGCCGATGAAGTGACGCGAGTGACGCAAGAGTTTTGACGAGCTTCTATTTCAAAGCGGTGGCGCCGGATGGGCAGGTCCGCACGGGTTCGTTTCCCGCGGAGACGGATCGGCGTGTGGCGGCGGAGTTGCGCCGGCAGGGTTTGACGCCGGTGTACATCGGGACGTCGCCGCAACGGTCGGCGTTCGATTGGAAGATGCCGGAGTTCGGCGGGGCGCGGCGCAAGAGCGTGCTGTACTTCACGCAGGAACTGGCGACGCTGCTGAACGCGGGCATTCCGCTGGACCGGGCGCTGTCGATTTCGAATGAGCTCACCGAGCAGAAGAATTTTCAGGCCGTGGGCGCCGAGGTGCTGCGGGCGATCAAAGGTGGCAAGACGCTGGCCGATGCGCTGGCGGCGCATCCGGCGTACTTCAGCGATATCTACGTAAATATGGTGCGAGCCGGCGAGGCATCGGGGCAATTGCACACGATGTTCGACCGGCTGGCGGAGTTTGAACGGACGCGTGATGAATTGCGCGGCTATGTGATTTCGTCGCTGGTGTATCCGGCGCTGCTGGCATTTGTCGGGATGTGTTCGGTGATCGTGCTGTTGTACTTCGTGGTGCCGCGCTTTGCGCAGGTGTTTCAGGAGTCGCGCATTGCGATGCCGCTGCCGACGCAGATCATGCTGCAGGCGAGTTTGTTCGTGCGGACGTATGGGCTGTTTTTGCTCATTTTGCTGGTGGGCTTTGGGGTGTCGTTCAGTTACTACATCCGGACGCCCGAGGGTCGTTTGTGGTGGGACACGACGCGGTTGAAGTTGCCGGTGCTGGGCGATGCGTTGCGCAAGATGGAGACGGCGCGGTTTGCGCGGGCGATGGGGACGCTGGTGGCCAATAGCGTGCCGCTGGTGCAATCGATTCAGATTGCGGGCGCGATTATGACGAACAAGGTGATGTCGAACGCGCTGGGTCCGGTGACGCAGGGCGTGAAGCGGGGCGAGGGGATTGCGGTGCCGATTAAACGGTCCGGGGTGTTTCCGCCGCTGGCGGGGCATCTGCTGACGGTGGGCGAAGAGACGGGCCGGCTGGACGTGATGTTCCAGCGCATGGCCGAGATTTACGAGACGGAGACGAAGGCCGCAATCAAGCGGTTTACTTCGTTGTTTGAGCCGTTGGTGATTCTGGTGATGGGTTTGGTGATCGGCGTACTGATTATCAGTATGTTGATGGCGATTACGAGTATTAACGAGGTGGCGATATGAGGCGGCGTTCAGCGCGGGCGGGTGTGACGTTGATTGAAATGCTGGTGGTGGTGACGATCATCAGCGTGTTTTTGCTGGTGGTGGGTCCGCGGTTGCTGGGGCAGGGCGATAAGGCCCGGCAGACGGCGGCGCGTCAGCAGATTCAGAGCTTCGAGCAGATGCTGGCTTCTTACAAGCTGGATACGGGGACGTTTCCGTCGAATGAGATGGGGTTGAAGGCGCTGCGGGAGAAGCCGCAGAACGTGAATAACTGGAATGGTCCGTATAGCGCGAAGGAGATTCCGGTGGATCCGTGGGGGAACGCCTATTTGTATAAGTATCCGGGGGAGCATGGGGATGAGCCGGACATTATTTGTTTGGGGGCGGATGGACAGCCGGGGGGCGAGTCAGTAAATGGGGATATTGTCAGCTGGAAGTAGGGTGCGGGCCGAAGGCCTGAGTCGTTAATAAGATATGGCGCGTGTCTCACAAGCCGTGACAGTGACTCACCAGCGAAGGGCGCGGCGGGGCGTGACTTTGCTCGAGATGTTAGTGGTGGTGGGGATGGTGGCGATTTTGTTGGGGGTGAGTTATCCGTCGATTGCGGCGAGCGTGGACTCGGTGCGGTTGGCGACGGCGGCGGATGAGGCGGCGGCGTTTTTGAACTCGGCGTTGAATCGGGCGGAGCAGCGGCATCAGGTGCTGGAACTGACGATTGAGAAAAAGACGACGGCGATGACGTTGCGGTCGGCGAATCCGGCGTTTAAGAAGACGCTCGAATTGCCGGCAGGGGTGCGGGTGGCGGAGATTCTGCCGCAGGGGTTGGCAGATGAAGAATCGCGGGTGATTTATCTGCTGCCGGGCGGGGCGGCGCCGCGGTTGGGCGTGCAGTTGGTGAATGCGCGCGGGGGCAAGCGGACGGTGCGCATCGATCCGATTACGAGCGCGCCGGAGATCGAACGGTGAGGCGCGGGTTCACGTTACTCGAGGTGCTGGTGGCGACGACGATCATGGCGATCGCGGTGACGGCGCTGGTGGGGAATCTGACGGGATCGCTGCGGAATCTGGACCGGCTGACGCAGAAGGACCGCGCGGCGACGTTGGCGAAACGGAAGATGGAAGAGTTACTGCTGAATCCGGGACTGCCCCGCTACGAGGCGATCGCGGGGAAGTGGGATCCGCCGAATGCCGATGAACAGCAGGGTTGGCGGCTACGGGTGACGCCGTTCGATATTCCCGAGCGGCCCGGGCCGGGGGCGCCGATTCTCGAGCGGATGGAACTGGAAGCCTGGTGGATGGACGGGGGCGCGCGACGGACTTACACGCTGGTGGCATACCGGCGCGGCGTGCTTTACGAAGCCGACTTTATCGCGGGGGCGTTGCGCGAATGAGACGCCGCGGCTTTACGTTGCTGGAAGTCCTGATGGCGGTGACGCTGGTGAGCCTGATGTCGGTGGGCATTGTGTATGCGATGCGCGCGGGCTTTAACACCATGAGCAAGACGAATGCGCGCGTGGTGGAAGAGCGGAAGATGCTGGGGGCGCAGCGGGTGCTCGAGCAGATGCTGGCGAATCTGGTGCCGGTGAACGCGAGTTGCCACGGGGGCAATCTGGCGGACGTGAAGGCGAATATCTTCTTTTTTCAAGCGGAGCCGGAGACGCTGCGGTTTGTTTCCACTTACTCGCTGGAGGAGGCGGCGCGGGGCTTGCCGCGGATCATCGAAATGCAGGTGATTCCGGGCGAGCGGGGCGAAGGCGTGCGGCTGATCGTGAATGAGCATCTGTATGGCGGGCCGCTGAGCGCGGGGCTATTTTGTTTGGGGCCGGTGGCGGATGTGAGGACGGGCGGGATGCGGATGGGCTGGGCGCCGGTGGAGGCGACGAGACGGTCGTTTGTGCTGGCGGATCGGCTGGCGGTGTGCCGGTTTCTGTATCGCCGCGCGTTGCCGCAACCGCCGTTCGAAGAGTGGAACGACGAGTGGGTGCCGATGCCGTCGCCGTTGCCGACGGCGATTCGGGTGGAGATGCAGCCGCTGGCGGGGGAATCCGGAAAGCTGCGGCACGCGCCGGTGACGATTCCGGTGCATTTGCTGAAGGATTTTGGGGAGCGCTATGAGGACAAGTAACCGGCGGGGCGCGGCGTTACTGTCGGTGCTGTGGCTGACGGCGGTGCTGGTGGCGATTGCGTTCAGTGTGTCGTCGACGGTGCGGGGCGAGATCGAGCGGACGACGACGTTGAGCGAAGGAGTGCGGTGCCAGTTTCTGGCGCGTGGGGCGATGGAGCGTTTCTTTCTCGACTATCAGCGGATGGGGCGGAGGTTGCTGACGGCGGGACCGGTGTATCGGTATTCGTTTCCGGATGGCGAAGCGGTGATCGAGCTGGTGCCGGAGGCGAGTAAGTTGAATGTGAATCAGGCGCCGGTGGAAGAACTGCTGCGGCTGACGGCGGCGCTGGGGGCGCCACTGGATCAGGCGGAGGCGGTGACGGCGGCGATTGTGGATTGGCGGACGTCGTCACCGGCGGGCCAGGTGAGCCCGTTTGACGCGTTCTATTTGGAGCGCGGCCCGACTTTTCTGCCGCGGCACTCGTCATTTCAAGACGTGGAGGAGTTGTTACTGGTGCGCGGCGTGACGCGGGAGCTTTATTACGGCGGATTGCAGCGGACGCGGACGGGGGAGCTGGCGCCGAAGGGCGGGTTGAAGGAGTGCTTGTCGGTGTATGGGTCGATGGCATCGATCGATGCGCAGACGGCGCAGCCGGCGGTGATGATGGCGGTGGGATTGACGGAAGACGCGGTGGCGCGGGTGATGACGATGAGGCAGGCGACGCCGACGTTTGTGCCGGAGCAATGGTCGATTTTGCGGGAGACGCTGGGGCCGGCGGCGGGACGGTTGGGAATCGGGGGACGGTCGATGTACACGCTGAAGGCGACGGCGCGCCTGCGGACTTCGCCGCGGACGTTGAGCGATACGCGGCGCAGCGTGTCGGCGTTGGTGAAGTTCGAACCGAAGCCGCAGGTTCCCTTTCACGTGCTGCGCTGGGAAGATAACGTATTGGCGGACCCGAATTGGTGAATCAAGATTGGCAGCGATGGCTGAACTTCGGCAGCGGAGTGGGGCTGGAGATTGAACCGAAGCGTTTGCGCGTGTCGGTGGTGCGGGTGCGTCCGGCGGGCGCGCAGCAGTTGGGCATCCATCACATTGAGAATTATCTGGAGCGGCCGGCGGCCGAGTGGGGCGCCGAGTATGCGCAGTATCTGAAGTCGCATGGAGTGAGCCACGCGGCGGCGTATGTGGTGTTGCCGCGGCAGGAAGCGATCGTGCGGCTGGTGAATCTGCAAGGCGTGCCGGACAAGGATCTGCCGGCGGCGGTGAGCTATCAGATCGACGGGCTGCATCCGTTTGGCGAGGACGAGGTGGCGTGGAGCTACGGACGGCTGGGTGAAACGCCGTGGGTGCTCACGTCGATTGTGCGGCGCGAGACGCTGGCGTTCTACACGACTTTGTTTGCGGAAGCGGGCGTGGCGATCGCGAATGTGTCGCCGTCGGCGGCGCTGGTGTGGGCGGGCTTGCGAGCGTTGAACGAGCCGCCGCCGGCCTCGATGTTGTTGTGGTCCGAACGGGAGACGGCGGACGGGCCGTCGGTGGAGATTTACGGCGAGAGCGAAGCGCGGCCGGTGTTCTCGGTGCTGTTCGACCAGACGCGGCTGGATGAAGCGGCGCGGCTGCGGACGCTGGCGACGTCGGAATTGCGAATCGATCCGAGTACGGAGCCGCAGCCCATTCCGGATCTGGCGTTTACGTCGGGCATCCTGTCGGCGCTGCCGCGGCGGGCGCTGAAGCTGAATCTGCTGGCGGAGAATGAGCGGACGTCGACGTCGCGACTGTGGCTGGTGCCGACGGTGGTGCTGTTAGCGGTGCTGGGGATGCTGATGACGGCGTATCTGATGCAGCAGAACTATCAGAACCGGAAGCTGCTGGAGCGGCTGCAGGCGGAGATTGGGCGGGTGGAGCGTTATCAGGCCGAGTCCGTGAAGCTGGACGGCGAGATGGTGGCGCTGAAGGAGCGGACGAAGCTGCTCGATGGGATGCGGCAGCATACGCCGGAGGATCTGGATACGCTGCTGGAACTGACGCGGATTGTGAATCCGCCGGGGTGGCTGATGTCGCTGGATCTGTCGCGGCAGCATGTGGCGATTTCCGGCGAAGCGCCGCAGGCGGATGGGCTGTTGCAGACGCTGGATGCGTCGCCGCGGCTGAAGGACTCGCAGCATCAGATGCCGGTGGCGCGGACGCAGGGGCTGGATCAGTTTCGGATTCGGGCGATGCGGGAAGCTCCGGCGGTGGCTCCGGCCGCTGCCCCAGCGCCGGTGGCGGTGCCGATGCCGGGCGTGGGTGGAGTGAAGAAGTGAATTTGAATCAACGAGATCGGCGGGCGGTGGCGATGCTCGCCGTCTTTTTGGGCTTGTCAGGCGTCATTTATTGGTGGCCGCAGGATGTGGAGACGACGGCGGCGCCGGCGGTGACCGCCGATGAGATCGAGCTGGCGCAGAAGCGTTTGTTGCGATTGAGGCAGATCGGCGAGACGTTGCCGGGGAAGCGCGAGGCTGTGAAGCGCGTGGCCGAGGAAGTGAAGGGCCGGGAGCAAGGTTTGATTCCCGGGGAGACGGCGGCGCAGGCCCAGGCGCAGCTGTCGCAGGTGTTGCGGCGGGTGGGGCGGTTGCAGATGCCGGTGGTGGAGATTCGGACGGTGGACGTCGGATCGGTGAAGCCGTTGGGCGAGGATTACGGCGAAGTGGCCGTGACGGTGGCGTTCGACGGGCAGATTGATCAGTTGGTGAATTTTTTGACGGATTTGACGCGACAACCCGAGATTCTGGCGACCAGCGACTTGCGGGTGAACGCGACCAATGAGAAGAAGAAGCAGTTGCGGGTGCAACTCAGCGTATCGGGCGTGGTGGCACGGAAGCTGGTGCCCGAGGTGAAGAAGGGTTCGCGAACGTGAAGCGGCGGATTCTCTTTCTGAATTTGGGTTTGTTGTTTGCCGCCGTGATGCTGGCTTACGAGATCCGGCGGAATTGGCTGGAAGCCCAGGCGCGAGAGCGGAAGATTCTGGCGGCGCAGCCGGCGAAGGTGCCGGTGACGATGCCGCCGGCGACGCCAGCGCCGACGGTCGCTCCCGCAGCCGGTTATGCGGATCTGGCGATGCGGACTTTGTTTGCGAAGGATCGGAATCCGAATGTGGTGGTGGAGCCTCCGCCGCCTCCTCCTCCCCCGCCGCCGGTGCCGCCGTTTCCGTATGCGTATGGCGTGATGGATTTGGGCGATGGACCGATGATCGCGATGGCGCCGCGGGGCGGCCGGCAAAAATTTTACCGGGCGGGCGGACAAATCGGCGAATTCAAGTTAGCCGAAATCCGGCCGGATAGCGTCGTTCTGGAGTGGAACGATAAAAAGTTCGAGAAGAAGTTGAGTGACTTGGTGGATCGGTCCGGTGGTGGGCAGGAGGAGACGCGGGCCGCAGCGCCGGCGAATCAGCCTCCGGTGATGTCGCAAGCGCCGACACCGCCGCCGATTACCAAAGGCGAGGCGGCCCCGGGCGGAGTGGATATCGGCGGCGGGATCAAGAGCTGCAATCCGGGCGATACGTCGCCCACTGGAACGGTGGTGGGCGGGATGCGAAAGATCGTGACCAGCACGCCGTTCGGGACGAATTGCCGTTGGGAGCCGTTGCGCTAAGAAGCGAGGAAAGATTTATGTTGCAGGTTAGCTTTTTGTTGATGATGACGGTGGCGGAAGCGGCGCAGGCGCGTCCGGTGGCGAAGAAGCCGGTGGCGAAGCCCGCCGCGGCGGCGCCGGCGACGAAGGCCGCGGCGCCGAAGCGTCCGGTGATTGCGCCGTTGACGCTGCCGGCGAACGTGGTGTCGACGGGTCCGAACCAGTGGGCGCATACGGATGCGCAGGGCAAGGAGTGGATTTACCGGCAGGGTCCGTTTGGTTTGACGCGGGCGCCGAAGCATCCGACCGAGGTGACGGCGTCGCGTTTGCACGAAGGAATCTCGGTGGTGGAAGAGGGCGACCAGGTGCGCTTCAGCCGGCAGGGACCGTTCGGGTTGACGCAGTGGACCAAAAAGCGTGATGAAGTAAATGAAGTAGAACGTGCGGCGATGGAAAAGTCCCGCACGGCCAAAGCAGCGAATCAATAAACATGAAGCGAATCGCCTCGATCCTGTTGGTAGCGGCGTTGGTGCGAGCTCAAGCACCCCAACCCCCGGCCCAGCAGGCTCCCAACCTCCCCCAAGCCCCTTCGGCACCGCCGATCAGTTCCATTCCCGTAGAGACTGCTCCCCAGCAGCCTCCGCCAGCCAACATGATGCTGAACCTGCCGAACGCTTCGCTGCGCGAAGTGATCGACACGTTAGCGCGCCGGCTGAAGATCAACTACATCATCGATAAGCGTGTGAATGGCGAAGTGACCATTCAGACTTATGGCGAGATCAAAGGCGTGGACGTGCGCAGTCTGCTCGAAACCATCCTGCGGATCAACGGCGCGGCGATGGTGCAGGTGGGCGATTTGTACCGCATTGTGCCGACGACCGATGTGGTGCGTCTGCCGATCCGGCCGCAGCGGGACAGCAACGATCTGCCGGACGACGATCGCATGGTGATGAACCTGATCTTTCTGAAGTATGTGACGGTGTCCGAGGTGCAGAAGCTGCTGGAGCAGTTTATGGGCGAGGGGTCGAAGTCGATTGCGTACGATCCGGCGAACTTGCTGATCCTGCTGGATAACGCGCGCAGCATGCGGCGGACGATGGAAATGCTGATGTTGTTCGACAACGAGGCGTTTGCCAATCAGCGCGTGCGGTTGTTTGAGACGGCGAACGGGCGGCCGACGGATCTGGTGAAGGAACTCGAGGCGATTTTCAAAGGGATTTCGCTGGGCGAGAAGTCGAACGGCATTAAGTTCATGCCGCTGGACCGCATCAACACGATTATCGCGGTGGCGCCGAATCCGGGCATTTTCGCCGATGTCGAGAAGTGGCTGAGCAAGCTGGACATTCCGGTGAAGGCGCCGGTGGGCGCGGTGGACAACTGGGTGTATCGCGTGAAGTACGGCGAGGCCAGCATTCTGTCGCAAGCGGTGATGGCGCTCTACTCGGGCGATCCTTACATGCTGATGATGCTGTCGGCGATGGGCATGGGCTCGGGCGGCATCAATACGTGCAGCGGGGGCGCGGGTGGCTTTGGCACCGGCAACTTCAACGGCGGCTACGGCAATATGGCGATGTCGGGCGCGGGAGGCATCAATCCGATGCTGCTGCAGGGCGGCATGGGAATGGGCATGGGAATGGGCATGGGGATGATGGGCATGAGTCCTTATGCGATGGGGATGGGTGGTTTGGGTATGGGCGCTTACGGGATGGGGGCGTACGGGATGGGCGCTTATGGCGGCGCGGCCACGATGAACCGGAACCCGATGTCGGCGCCGGGATCGCAGCCGGGTGCGGCGACGACGACGGATCAAACCGGCGGCTACCTGACGCCGAATGGCAATGGCTTCGGAGGGAATGGTCCGCGGCAGCCGCGGGTGGTGCCGAACCCGTTCGACAATTCGCTGCTGATTCAAGGGACGCCGCAGGAATACGAGCAGATTGTGAAGCTGCTGCGGCAACTGGATGTGGCGCCGCGGCAGGTGCTGATTGAAGCGCGCATTTATGAAGTGACTTTGTCGGGGGCGTTTTCGAGCGGCGTGCAGGCGTTCCTGCAACGGCGTACGTCGGCTTCGGGCAATCCGAGCGATGCGACGAATGCGAGCCGTCAATTTTTGGCGACGGCGACCGGCACGGGCATGAATCTGACGGCCGGGCTGTTGGTGGGCCAGAGCCGGGAGTTGCTGGGCTTTTTGAACGTGCAGGAGACGCAGGGACGGTCCAAGACGATTGCGAGCCCGAGCATCATTGCGACGGATAATTGCCAGGCTTCGGTGACGGTGGGTTCGGAGGTGCCGACGCTGACGTCGCAAGCGGTGAGTGGGATTCAGCAGCAGGGCACGTCGCTGTTCACGAATCAGATTTCGAATCGCAGCACGGGCGTGAACTTCAGCATCAAGCCGAAGGTGTTGCCGAGCGGCGTGGTGACGCTGGAGATCAACCAGGACGTGAGTTCGCCGATTCCGCCGTCGCCGGGCGCGGGCATTCAGTCGCCGTCGTTCAGCCGGCGCAACGTGACGACGCGCGTGACGGTGCAGGACGGGGACACGATCGCGATTGCGGGCATTATCCAGGAAGCGGATTCGAGTTCTTCGGCCGGCATTCCGGGCGCGCACAAGCTACCGATCGTGGGAGCTATCTTCGGCAATCGTTCGAGCAATAAGTCGCGGACGGAGTTAGTGATCTTTATGACGCCGCGTGTGATCTATGACACCAATGACATTGCCGATGCGAGTGAAGAAGTCCGGTCGCGGCTGAAGAAGCTTCCGAAGATAATCAAGGAGTAGTGCAACTTCCCCCGCCGCAGGCGGGTTATCTTGGGAGGTTCATGTTTCCGCCGCGCCTTCGCCTTTTCTGCGTGCTGGCCGCGACTGCGTTCGCGCCGTCCGCCTTTTCACAGACCGCTATCGGGCAAGGAGCGCCAACCGACGCCATCCGCCAGCGGTTCGTCACGAACTACTATCGGGGCCGTTTCCCGTCGCTGACGTCATTGCCGCCGCTGGGGCCGGTGGCGACGTTCGGGGGCACGGGCTACATCCAGGAATTTCCGGACATCACCAGGAACGGCGGATTGACGCACGCGTTGATCGTGGGCACGCCGGTGATGGATAGCGACGGCTTTGTGGTGGACACCTATCAGGTGTTTGCGCAGCTCTATGCGTACTACACCAGCGGGTCCCTGGGCTTTACCAACCTCGGCTTTCCGATTTCCGATACCGATATTGTCGAAGTGCGCGATGCGGCGACGGGCACGCTGGTGCGGACGTATCAGTATCAATTCTTCCAAAAGAGTTATGCGCTGTTTGTGTGGAGCAGCGCGCCCGATTCCACGAGTGCGAATACGAACTTCTTTCTGCGCGAACCTTTCCTGACGCGGTGGAAGGGTTTGGGGCAATTGGGAGCGCTGGGCGCGGTGACCAGCGCCGAGACGAGCGTGACGATCGATACGGTGACGGCGACACGGCTCGACTTTGAGCGCGGATATCTGTTCAACATGACGGCGGGGCCGTCGTCGGGCCGGGTGGTGGCGGTGAAAGAGCCGGTGAATACGCTCTATCGCACTAACGGCGGGCCGGCGGGACGGTTGGGCTTGCCGCTGAACGATGAGTTGCTGCTGGCGAATGGACGGCGGCGGCAGACGTTCCAGGGCGGGAGCATCGAGTACGCGGTGGGAGAGACGCCGGTGCTGCGGAATGCGGTGTTTGCGGTGACGCTGACGACGGCGGGGTCCTTGCGGCTGAACTTGAATGAGACGTTCCAGATTCGCACGCAGTTGGTGACGACGGCCGGCGAGAGCGTGACCGATCGCGAGGTGTCCTGGACGACGTCGAATTCGCGGGCGGTGCAGGTGGTGGTGACGCCGAATCAGTTGGGCGTGGCGACGCTGCGCGCGGTGGGCGGCGGGAGCGCGTTTATTACGGCGACGAGCGAGGGCAAGACGAGCCCGCCGTTGACGGTGTTTGTGTCGGCGCCGTGTTGCGCGGTGGGCGAAGGCGCGCCGACGGCGGCGTTGCAGCAATCCTTTATCGACTCGGTGACGCGAAACCGGCTGAACCCGAAGCTGCCGTCGGCGTCGCCGGTGCAGCGCTATGGCGCGGGCTATCTGCAGGAGTTTGTCGCGGCGGATACGGGAGCACGGTTTGTGTTGGCGAAGCCGGATTCGAGCGCGCTGGCGTATCTGCTTTCGGGCGGGTTGCTGACGGCGTTTGAAGCGGCGGGTGGGCCGGGAGGCGCGCTGGGCTATCCGGCAAGTGACCCGACGCAGACGGGCCGGCAGTTGTTCGAGAAGCAGGCCGCGCTGGCGGGCGATCCGGTGCGGATGGTGGACGGGGCGATTCTCACGAAGTGGGCGCAACTGAGCTATGAGACCGGGGTGCTAGGCAATCCGAGTTCGGAGGTGAGCCGGTTCCTGACGTTCAACGCGACGGCGGGGCGGATTCAGTATTTCCGGAACGGCGCGATTGCGATGGCGGAGACGGGTGCGCAGGCGAACCGGGCGTATTACGTGACGGGTCCGGTGGCGGCGAAGTACGCGGAGATCAGCGGACCGCTGGGCACGGCGGGGCTGCCGGTGAGCGATGAGTTTCAGGTGGGCGTGCAGCGGCGGCAGGAGTTCGAAGGGGCGACGCTCGAATACACGCCGGGCGAGAACCTGGTGACGGTGACGCAGAAGTCGCGGCGGCCGACGGTGCTGGCGACGCCGGGAACCGTGGTGGCGGGCAATCGTGTGCGGCTATCCGTGGGCGGGTTTGAGACGGGGTCGCAGTTGCGGATTTCGGTGACGGGTCGGCCAGACTTTGTGGTGACGACGACGACGGGGTCCTATGCGTGGGACGCCTACGTACCGGCGAATGCGACGTCGGGAACGGTGACGGTGCGGGCGGTAAATACGGCCGCGGCGACGAGTTCGGCCGAGGCCAGTTACCAGGTGCGAGCGCTGGCAGACGTGCGGTTCACGCTGACGAAGTTGCGCGGCGATACGCAGACGGGCGCGCCGGGCGCGGTGCTGCCGTTGCCGTTGCGCGTGGTGTTGCGCGATGAGTTTGGCTCGCCGGTGGTGAATACCGCGGTGCGTTTCAATGCGTCGCCCGGCGGCGCGGTGTTGACGCCGGTGGTGATGACCAATGGCGCGGGCGAGGCGGAAGCACAGGTCCGCTTGCCGTTGAACGAAGGCGTGGCGCTGGCCACGGCGGAGGCGGGCCGGCAGACGGCAACGTTCAGCTTCCGCGTGGCGGCGGCGTCGTTGAGCAATTTTCCGCGGCTGACGCAGAACAGCGAAGAGAAGCTGGGAACCAGCCAGAACAGCCTGGTGCGCAAGGGCGCGCTGCTGGCGGCCTCGGCGAGTGTTTTGCGTTATTACCAGACACGCGGCGAACTGGCGCAGCCGAATGGTCCGGCGGATCCGGTGGTGCTGAATCAATTTCTGCGGGATGCGTGCGTGTTCGATGCGGCGAATAATCGCATCTGCGATGCGTTTCTGGCGGCGTTCGATGCGGCGGGGGAGCAGATACTGAATCCGTGGCGCGTGGGGCTGTTTACGGGTGGCGGAGTGGATGTGGCGGTGGATGCGCCGACGGTGGAGGCGGTGCGCGATCAAGTGGCGGCGGGCGCGCCGGTGATTGTGGCGCTGGCGTTGACGTTAAATGGTCAGCCGGCGGGGTCGCACTTTGTGGTGGCGATGGGCATCGATGTGGTGGGCGTGCCGGTGATTCATGATCCAAGCCCGGCGTTGAACCGGCCGAGCTTGGCGGATTATTTGGTGGGCTTCACGACGTCGGCAGGCGCGTGGAAGGGCACGGTGGTGGGTGCGTTCCGGCTATTGCCGCGGGCGCCGGCGACGGGGCAGTTCCTGATTCACTCGAATGCGAAGATTGACTTGGCGTCGGTTCAGGGTGCGTGCGGCAAGACGCTGGAGTTTGCCCAGGTAGCGGCGGTGCCGGCGGGTCCGGCCTTGGCTGCGGCGCCGGCAGCAATGCGCTTCCGGGCGTGCACGTCGCCGCTGGGCGCGACCGAGACGTACCAGTTGGACTTGTCGTCGACGGCGGCGTATCGGGCGGTGTTCACGGACCTGGGCCAACCGGCGCAACGGGTAGAGCTCTCAGCGGCGTCGCCGGTGAGCTACCGGGTGTCGCGGCCCAATGGAGGGGACGTTGTTGCTGGCGGCACAGACGATCAGTACGAGCGCGTCGCAGGTGGTGAATGCGGCGAGCTTTGGCCCGGCGGTGGCACCGGGGACGTTGATTTCGATTTTCGGGGCGGGATTGGCGTCGGCAGGGTCCGTGCCGGCGGTGGAGGTGGATGGCGTACCGGCGGTGGTGAATTTCGCGACGCCGTTTCAGATCAACGCGCAGATCCCGGCGGCGGCCGTGCCAGGGTCGGCAACGCTGCGGGTGAGGTCCGGGTTCGGGGCGGCGGAGATTCCGCTGACAATTTCAGCGGTGGCGCCGGCGATTTTCGTGCTGGGCGATGGTACCGGGGCGGTGGTGAACCAGGACGGGACGATCAATTCGGCGGTGACGCCGGTACCACGAGGGCAGGCGATTGTGGCTTACGGAACGGGTTTGGGGGCGACGCGGCAGTCGGGGCAGTTGCAGGTGGCGGTGTCACCGGTGACGGCACAATTGGGCGCGCGCGCGGCGACGGTACTATACGGTGGACTGACGCCGGGGATCATGGGTCTGTATCAGGTGAATATACTGATTCCAAGCGACTTGCCGCCGGCGCTGGACTACCGTCTGGTGATTCGGCAGGGGAGTGCGGAGAGCAATGCGGTGACGGTGGCGGTGCAGTAGATGTTGACCGGCCTTCAGGCGTTGTGGTTAACTACGAGCAGGGTTTTTGTCGGGATTGGGCTTCCACTCAGTCCCCGGGTCCTGGAACTTCATTCACGGTGCTTGACATTTCTGTTCAAGCAATGATACAAGTACTAGGTCTGCGTCCAAGGACTCGAGCGGCATTCATTATGTTCGTGAATCCCGCGAGCACAGAAAAGTAAAGTTCCAAAGAAGTCACACGATTTGAGCTCAGCAAGTTGCACAGTACAACAAGGTAGTTTTTCGAGGCTCAGGTTGTTTAGAGAACTTCGCATCAATTCAAAACAAATCAAACTCTCTCAAGGAGATGGAAATGTCAGATTTTCGTAAATCTGCTCTGACTGTCGCCATTGGTGCCCTACTTTCGGCATCCGCGGCGATGGCACAGCTCGGTGGCGTCAGTGGCGTCCCGCTTCAGAACAACTTCACCGTGGCTCCGAACGTGCCGGTTCAGCAGCTGAACTGCGCGGTGTCGGCGGTCCCGCTGACGGTTCGCACGGAAGGCTTCGCCGAACTGCTTGGCGACGTGAAGCTCACCTGCAACGGTTCGCTCCAGGTGAACTCGCGCAACTTCCGCGTGGGTACGGATCCGGCCGTGGCCGCCCCGTTTCCGCAGCTCGTCAACATCTCTGTGACGCTGTCGACCCCGGTGACCAGCCGTTTGACCGGTGGCACGAACATGACGGAAGCCCTGTTGTTCCTGAGCGACGCCAATGGCACGGAAGCTTCGAATCCGGCCACCGGCACCTCGCAGCAGAACCAGAACCCCTGCCCGGCGGCGAACGTGAACGCGAATGGCGTTTGCTCGTTCCTGGCGGCTCTTGACGGCACGGCCGGCACGACGGTTGCCAACACGGCGACCCCCGGCAATTCGCGTCCGACGGCGGTTGGCCTGAATCAGGGCACCGCTTCGAGCGAAACGACCGCTCCGATCAACGTGTTCCAGGGTCAGTTGCAGAACAGCAACACCGTGGTGTTCCTGGCGGTTCCGATCAGCCAGGTTGACTCCTCGCAGAACCCGAACATTGCCAACCAGCTGAACCTCCTGGTGCTCGCTCTGAGCCCCGGTCAGGTGCCGAACAATGCTCTGTACGCCGGCCAGGCGATCATCGTGCCCTTCACCAAGGTGTTCCGTATCAAGAACCTCCGCGGTGCGATCCCGGGCGCGGCTGCTCCCAACGGTCAGGTGTTTGCGTTCCTCTCGATCCAGAACCCGCCCGCCAACCTGCAGCTGAACTCCGCTTCGGCCGTGGTCGGCTTCGTGCAGCAGGGCCTCGTGTTTGATCGCCGTACGGCCATCAACGACGGCGGCTCGAGCGGCATTGCCTACGCGCAGTGCGAAGACACGAACCGTAACCTCGCCACCGACGCGACGAGCGGCAGCTTCGGCAGCACGCTGTCGTCCGGTATGCTCCTCCGCTACACGGAAGGTTATGCGAACTCCTTCAAGATTCGCGGTTACCTCCCCGGTCAGCCGAGCAGCCAGGACCAGAACGACCCGACCCAGATCTACAACTCTGAGTCTGGCTTCTACAACACCACCTGGACCGCCTACTCGAACGGCATCAACCGCGCTGGCATCGCCGACCACGGCACCCGCCTGCGCGCCGCCTTCGGCACGGTTCCGGCCAACATCCGCCTCTATGTCACCGTTGGCAACGTGAACAGCAGCTTGACCGCCACCATCGGCGCCTACGGCGTTGTGGCTGACGCGTCGGGCGGCAACCAGAGCCCGATCACGGTTCCGGTGTTCCCGACCTCCACCGCTTATGGCAGCACGACCAGCAACACGACCTTCAACGCGTTCGGCTCCACGCTGACCCCGTTCGGTCCGGATGCTCTCCTCCGTGGCCCCGCTGGCTCGCCCTTCCAGGGTCAGTCCGGCACGAACGGCTACATCCAGGTTCCGGTCACCTCCGGCGCTGGCTCCTTCACGTGGGAAGTCTACTCGGCTGACCCGCGCAACCCTGAATCGGCTCTGTTCCAGGTCGTCACCGCGTGGCGCTTCTCGCAGAACCCGGCTCTCGGCAGCGCGACCGTTCAGGGTAGCTTCGCTCCTGTGAACAGCACCGCCGTGGCTTCGGGCTTCCTGGTTCCGATCCCGCGCTTCCAGGACACGTCCACGCCTGCTCTCCTGTTCCGCACGGATAGCTGCGTGACGAACCTGCTCTACCCGTTCGTGACCAACATCGCTCCGTTCGACACGGGTATCGCGATCAGCAACACCTCGCTGTCCAACCCCGGCACCGGTGAGCTCTTCCCGAGCACCGCTCCGGCGACCCAGCAGGGCGCTTGCTCGATCAACTACTTCGGCTTCACCGGCACCGGCCGCGGCGCGGCTCCGGCCCCGGCGACCTCGGGCGTGATTCCTCCCGGCCAGACGCTCGTCTTCACCCTCTCTGCGGGTGGCGGCGCTCCGTTCGGCTCGATCCCGGCGACCCCGGGCTTCCAGGGCTACATCATCGCTCAGTGCGCCTTCCGCTACGCTCATGGCTACGCGTTCATCTCCGATCTGGGTGCGACCCAGCTCGCGCAGGGCTACCTGGCCCTCGTGATGGATGCCGCCATCGGCACCCGCACTGGCGCCGCCAGCGAATCCCTCGGCAACTAAGCCTCGGGCGTTCGTTAGCACTGCTTGTAAAAAAAGCGCAGGGGACTTCGGTCCCCTGCGCTTTTTCTTTTCCCTCCCGCGTCCCTCCCGAAACCGCTGTGTTAGAATCTCAGTACGCGTCCTGCCCGCGCCGAGACCCTCAATGTGTCCAGCGCGCTCTCTCCCTGACCCCAAAAATCCCTTTTTAGTGTGAGCAGACCACAGATGAAACCTTCTCTTCACCAAGCCATTCTGTTTGCCGCGCTGGCCCTGCCGGCCCTCACGCAGACGCGCAACGTGATCGTTCTTCCCGCCGGGCCACCGACCGATCTCGTCAACCGCAACGCGACCGTGCTGAATACCGATGCTTTTACCGCCGCGGGTACACCGGCGGTGGGCATCGACTCGTACGCTGCCTTTACCTTGCCCACTGGCACCAAGACTTACGTCATTGCCAAGGGTGCAACGAACACCGTGACCGTGCTGAGCAATGCCAGCAGCGGTGTCACGTTCCTGAAGACGATCGACTTGCCGACGGGTTCGACCGACGCGGCACTGACTCCCGACGGGCGCCGCCTCGTCGTGGTCTCGCTGAATGATTCGGCGGCCACGATCATCGAAACGGTGAACGACAACGTGCTGACGAGAGTCCCGCTGTCGGCTCCGGCCAACAGCGTCGTCATCAATTTCGAGTCGACCCGCGCTTTCACGGCTTCGCCGAACGGCGCCGTGGTTACCGCAATCGATCTGAACACGAACACGGCCACGGGCACCTTGACGGTGCCTTCTGAAATTACTTTGGTGAGCGGCTTGGGTGTGGGACCGAATGGCCTGATCTATCTCAGCGCGGTGAACCGCCTCTTCGAGATCGATCCGCGCACGGTGCAACTGACACCCGCGGCGGCGATCGTGATGACGGGTTCGCCCGGTCGCCCACAGTTCACTCCGGATGGCACGCGCGCTCTGATGAACAACTTCACGCCAATTAGCGGCGGCTCCGCGCTGATTCTCGCTGACCTCAACAACCGGACGACCCAATTCACTACGCTGAGCGGGTTGACGATCGATCGCTTCCGGATCGTTTCGAATACGCAGGCGTTCGGCTACGCGCCGGGCAATCAGACGCTCTACAACATCAGCCTCAGCCCGCTTTCGATTGCGCCGCTTTCGACGACCGGCATCCCGTCGACGCTGAATTTCCGCGGCATGAGCAGCTCCAACGAGGCCCCTCAGAATCGCAATTTCTTCCTCGCGGACGGCAACACCGTCTATAAGGTGGACCTGGCGACCAACACGGTGACGGGTACGCAGGCGCTGACGAACGCCGCCGGCGTGCCGGTGTTCCTCTCCACGCCCTCGCCGAACGCGGTGGCAAATCTGTTCGCCATCAATCAGCAGCAGTTTGTGGCCATCAGCGGCACGACGCTGCCTCTGGTGGTTCGGGCGGTGGATGCGAACGGGGTCCCGGTGGCGGGCGCTTCGGTCACCTTCTCGACGGCGGCCAACGGCGTCACTTTCGCGAATCCGAGCGTCGTGACCAATGCTGACGGCTATGCTTCGACCTCCGCGGTGATGCCCTCGTTCCAGACGAGCCTGACGATTGTCGCGACGGTCGCGACTGGCGCAACGCAAGTCTTCACCATCAACGTGGGCTTCGGCGGCGGTAATCCGGGCGGCCCCGGCGGTACGGGCAAGCTGTCGGTGCTCGACGGCAACGGCCAAATCGTCTTCTCGAACTCGCCCACGCCCAAGCCCATGCGGGTGAAGGTGGTGGACGGTAACGGCAATCCGGTGCAGACCGCCACGGTCACCTGGACGTTGCTCAACGGCGGCGGCACTCTGACCCTGACGGATACGCTGACCGACGCCGACGGCATTGCGTCGAATCCGTCGTACGTGGGGCCGCTGATCTTCGGTAACTTCGCCTCTTATATTCGCAACTCGGTGAGCGCGACGACCAACCTGGGTTCCGTGACTTTCTCGCACATCACTGTGCCGCGGGTCCTCGACGCGACGAGCAATCCAACTCCGGTACCGCTCCCGGCGATCGCGCAGATCACCCCGGTGGGCCGTCCCGAGATCACCGGAGCCGTGGGCTCGATCCAAAAGGGCGCGTTCCAGTTCAAGATTTCCTCGCAGACGGGCCTGAACCTGCTGCAAGGCATCGCTGGCATTGGCGTGGAAGCGCAGGCGATCCCGCCGGAAGGCTCGCTCGATACTGTCTCCCAGCAGACGGCGCGCTGCGACAACGCACCGCTGAGCGGCGATGACGGCATCGTCACCTGCGACCTTGTCCTCGGTGGCAAGATCGGTACCTCCGTGCTCCAACTGACGGTGGGCGGCATCCAGACGTTCAACTTCCCGCTGACGGTGACGCAGGGCCCGCCGAAGGCGATCACGATTATCTCGGGCAACAATCAGTCGGGCAGCTCCGGCCAGTCCTTGCCGAAGGCGTTGCTGGCGCGGATCGACGACGGTTTCGGCAGCTATCTGAATGGCGTGCCGGTGACCTGGACGGTCCAGGCCGGTAGTGCCACCTTGTTCCAGACGATTTCGACGTCCGGCCGTGGCGTGGTGGCGGATCCGAATAATCCGAGCGGCTCGTCGGTGGCCAGCGACGGTTTGGTCTCGACCAATCTGCGCCTGGGCAACTCGCCGGGCGACATCCGGGTGCGGGTGGCGGTTTCGCCGACCATCTACGCGGACTACACGATCACGAACACGCTGGCGCTTTCGTCGCTGACGAAGGTGGATGGCGACAGCCAGTCCGCCGCGGTGAGCCAAGCGTTCGCCAAGGCGCTGGTCGTTGAAGTGCGCGACACGAACGGCGCGGTGGCGGCGAATACGCCCGTGACGTTCACGACGAGCGGCGGGGTGCTGCTGTCCTCGACGGTGGCGAATACGAACGCTTCCGGCCGGGCCCAAGTGACGGCGACGGCGGGCAGCACGGTGGGTACGTTCCAGGTGACGGCTTCGGCCGGTAGCCAGACGGCGACCTTCGTGCTAACGGTGACGCCGCTGGGTCCGACGATCACGTCGGTGGTCAACGGCGCGAGCTTCGTCTCTGGTCTGTCGCCTTGCGCGGTGGCTCAGTTGACGGGCAAAAACTTCGCGACGGGCATCACGGGGACGGTTTCCGGACAGTCTCTGGTGGGTCCGCTGCAGACGACGATCAATGGCATCTCGGTGCAGATCGGTGGCGTCAATGCCCCGCTGTTCGCGGTGAGCAACATCAACGGACAGGAAAGCATTTCCTTCCAGGTGCCCTGCGACCAGGCTCCTGGCCAGGCGACGCTGACGCTGCGTTCGGGCACGAACTCGGTGAATCAGAATGTGACGATCGCGGCGTATGCGCCGGGCATCTTCCAGACGACTGATTCGACGGGCCGGGTGACGGCGGTGGCGGTGAAGTCCAATGGCACCTATGTGACGGCGACCAACCCGGCGGATCGTGGCGAAGACATTCGGGTCTTCGTGACGGGCCTGGGGCAGGGTTCGCCCTTTATCGCGACCAACAATCCGGGCACGGGCAATCAGCGCGTGAACGCGACGGTGATTGTGGGGGTGAACAACGAAGGCATCTCGGCTCAGCCGGAAAACACGATCTACGCTCCGACCTTGATCGGCGTGTACATTGTGACGTTCCGTCTGCCGCTGACGACGGCGCCGGGTACCGGCCGTCCGTTCGTGGTGGCGGTGCAGGCTCCGGATGGCTCGTTGACCTACAGCCAGTCGGCGGTAATCGACGTCCGCTAGTCCGCAACGCACGCAACAAAAAGAAGGCCGGCGGTGTCCCCGCCGGCCTTTTTCTATTTCCAAGGGGCGAAGTTAGTGCAGGTGACAGAGCGCGCAGCGCTCGGGGGCGGACAGCGCGACCGCGGGCGGGGTAGGTTGGGCCACCCCGCGGACGTCGGCGCGCAGGGGCAACTCCCAGCGGCCATCGCAGGCCACTCCAGCAGCACGCAAGGCAGCAGGACCACGGGCAGCCGCGGGCCATAGCAGCAGGAGCATGGTGGCCATGGCCAGGCCACTGGCGAGGCTGGGGAACCAGCGGGGCAGCCAGACGGTGTCGGCTGGCATGTCGAAGATGGCCTTCTGCCAGCGGGCGGCGGCCTCGGGCGGGGCGGTGAGCCGAGTGGAATGGCGCAGAACGTCTTCAAACTTCATGGCGAAACTCTCCTAGCAAATCTTTGAGGCGGGCATGGGCGCGCGAGAGGCGCGAGGCGACGGTGCCCGTGGAACAATCGAGCGCGACGGCGATCTCCTCATAGGACAACTCCTCCAGATAACGCAGCAGGACGACTGCCCGGAGCTTAGGGTCCAGACGGCCAACGGCGGCCAGCACTGCGCCCTCACGCTCGCCCTGACTGACCGCGGTATCGGGCGGCGGCTGCGAGGCGCGCCACCGGCCCCAGCTTTCGACCGGCAGCAACACCCAGCGCTTTAGTCGACGCCGTTCGTCAATCCATTCGTTGACGACGATGCGGTAGAGCCAGGAGGTGAAGCCCGCTTCGGCGCGGAAGGCGCCGACGTCGCGCACCATCTTCATCAGCACGCGTTGGGTGATGTCCTCGGCGGCAGTGGGGTTCCGACTGGCCCGCATGGCGAAGTTATAGACGCGATCCTGCACACGCAAAACGAGTTCCTCGAGCGCGGCACGCTCACCCCGCTGGCAACGCTGCAGCAGGTCGAGGTCCACGGGCTGTGAGCTGGGCTCATCGCCCGTACGGGAACTCAAGCAATCGGCAATAGGACGCACGACACCCCTATTTTCTTCCACCAGCGCGCGATATTCTCGTAGGATGCTCACGCGGCGCCTGTTGCTCACTTTGCCGCTGGCGCCGATGGTGTTGCGGGCCAGCGATGCATTCTATCTGCGGTCCGGCGACCGGGTGGTTTTCTACGGGGACAGCATCACCGATCAGCGGCTGTATACGACGTTCGTCGAGACGTTCGTGGTGACGCGGTTTCCCAAGATGCCGGTGAGCTTTGTGCACTCGGGATGGGGCGGCGACCGGGTGACCGGGGGCGGCGGCGGCGCGATCGATGTGCGGTTGCAGCGCGACGTGTTCGATCATCGGCCGACGGTGTTCACTTCGATGCTGGGCATGAACGACGGCCGGTACCGCGCTTATGACGAGGCGATTTTCAAGGAGTTCGCGGACGGCTATGCACACATCGTCGAGGCCGTGCGGCAGAAGGCGCCCGATTGCCGGATTACGCTGATCCGGCCGTCGACCTACGACGACATCACGCGGCCGCCGCTGTTCGAGGGCGGCTATAACGCGGTTCTGATGCGGTATGGGGACTATCTGGCGAAGCTGGCGGCGGAGCGGCATTGCGATCTGGCGGATCTAAATCAGCTGTTGGCGCAGACTTTGACCAAGGCCAATGCGGAGAATCCGACGCTCGCGCAACGGCTGCTGCCGGATCGGGTGCATCCGCAGCCGAGTGGGCATCTGGTGATGGCGCAGTCCTTGCTGGACGCCTGGCGCGCGCCGGCGCTGGTGTCGCAGACGGTGCTCGACACGAATCCGCGGAACGTGATTGCGACGGTGAATACGAACGTGACGGACTTTGCCGTCGAAGACTCGATCAGTTGGAACCAGCTCGATTGGGCGCTGCCGATGCCACTCGATCCGAAGGATCCGGCGCTGGCGCTGGCGCGAAAGCACAGCGGCTTCAACGAGCGGCTGAATCAGCATTTGTTGACGGTGCATGGGTTGAGCGGGCAGTGGCAGTTGCAGATTGACGGTCAGCCGGTGGCGACGGTGTCCGGCGCACAGTTGCAAGGCGGCATCAACCTGATCGATTACGAGACGCCCATGGTGCGGCAGGCGCGGCGGGTGCACGACCTGACGCTGAAGCGGACGCGCCTGCGGAATGCGCGCTGGCGGGAGTTGCAGGTGCCGCTCGAGAGCGAGGCTCTCGATGGGAAGGTGGCGAGCATGCGCGAACTGGATGCCATGTCGGGCGAACTGGAGCGGATGCAGCGGCTGGCGGCGCAACCGGTGGAGCATGTCTTCAAACTCGTGAAGGCGAGTTGATATGATAACGGCGTGAAACGCCTTCTTTCCGCCTCCCTGATCGCCCTGGTGGCTTCGGCCTGTTTGAGTGCGCAAGCGCCCGCGGCTCCGAAACGCAAGAAGGTGCTGTGCATCGGGCAGACCAAAGGCTTCCAGCACGATGCCACGTCAGAGGGGCTGGCACACATCCTGCGGATGGGCAAAGAGACGGGGCTGTGGGATGCGTACATCAAGACCGATACGCAGCTGATTACTAAGAAGAAGCTGACGGGGAACGCGAAGAACCTCGACTACTTCGACGCGGTCTTCTTCTTTACGACCGGCGAACTCGATCTGGACGATGAGCAGAAGGCGGCCCTGATCTCCTTTGTGAAAGAAGACGGAAAGGGCTATGTGGGGGCCCACAGCGCGATCGATACCAACTATAACTGGCCCGAGTATGGCGAGATGGTGGGCGGGTACTTCGATCATCACCCTTGGAACACGTTCCAGGCGCCGATCATTGTGGAAGACCGAGACCATCCGACCATGCGCCACTTTCCGGCCGAATTCGTGACGCTGGACGAGATTTATCAGGTGAAGAACTACTCGCGCGATAAAGTGCGGGTGCTGGCACGCCTGGATGAAACCAAGATCGACATGAAGCGGCCGAACATTCATCGGACGGACGGCGACTTCGCGGTGGCCTGGGTGAAGCAATACGGCAAGGGGCGCGTGTTCTACTCGACCTTTGGCCACCACGACAAAGCTTGGGACCGCCCGGACGTCCAGAAGATGTATCTGGAAGCGATGAAGTTTGTGCTCGGCCTCACCGATGGCGAGACAGCTCCGCGTCCGCGGAAGTAGCTAGTTATTCCGCTGAAAGGGCCGGATCGGGGCGAAGTCCGGGTCTTCCTGGAAGACGGCAGCCGGGTCCGAGGCGGAGATGAGCGACTGCACGCCGCCTTTTACGTAATAGTCCATGGCCATGGGCTCAAAGCGACGGACAATGCCGAGCGCGTTGACCGCGGCGTCCTCAGACGGGCAGTGGACGGCGACGAATGCGGCGCCTTCTTTGGCTCGCTGAGCGTCGAGGAGTGCATTGGCAGCTTCGGTATCGGTGACCCGGGAGAGGGCTGTGCCCAACATGCCGCTGACGGTGGAATCCAGATCATCGAAGAAGGCCAGGAGCTCGTTGGGCGGAATGAAACGCACTTCCCCGGGTTTGGCGCCGCGTGCGAGCAACTCAGCGGCGGCCTCCTGGGCGATGTGATAGGAACGGAACGTGATCAGCGCGTAGTCGGTGGGGTAGAACACGCCCATCGACGTATAGGGCGTTTTGAAGAATTCAGCTAATTCCGGCATGGCGCAAGCCTCCATACGGCAAAATCTGCCGAGCGGTGAGCCCGGCAGACCTCGAGGAGCACGTAGGGGGCCAAAGCCGGTTTACTGCAGGACGCGAAGCTGGACCGGAGCGGGGGCCGGTTCGGGGGGCTTGGGCCAAGCCTGACCGATCTTGATAGAGGCCTTGAAGATGGCTCCGACGGGGATGAAGCCGCCGAGCTTGTGGGCGGCCACGGCCGCCAACCCCATCGAGGCGATGCAGCCGCACTGATTGCAATCGGGCTGGCCGCCGTACTGGCAGGGCGTGACTTTGGTTTTGAAGTCGGCCGAGAGGGTTTGCGTGGTGAGCGAGAAGACGCATTCGGAGGGCGAATGGGGCGGCTTCGCAAACTGCGCGATCAGGCCCTTGGGCATGTCGAGCTTGGGGAACTCTTCCCGCAGCTCAAGCATGTCTTTGATGGCCTGTTGACGTTCGGCGGGCGTGAGGATCTCGGGCATCTGGTCGCCGATTTGGGGCGTGAAGATGCTGAACCAGACTTTGCGAATTTCAGGACGCGGCGTCCAGAACTGAAGGAACTCGCGGAGGTAGCCGGGGCGCTTCATCATCTGACCGGTGATGGTGCTGTGGATGGTGATCTGTTGGCCGGCGATGTTCTTGATGATGCGGTCGTAGGTGGCGGGCGCGCGGCGCACGTCATGGTCCGGCTGGAGGCCGTCGATGGAGACGACGACGTTCAGGTGCTCCATGGTGGACCATTCGAGGGGCATGGTGCGGAAGGCGCTGGTGACGATCTGGACGTGGGTACCGCGCTGGAGGATCAGCGGGACCATGGCTTCCACTTCGCGATAGCGGACGAGCGGGTCGCCGCCGACGAGCGAAAGATGGAGCGGTTTAACGCGATCGACGACTTCGAGGACGGCGTCGATGAGGTCCTGGCCTTTGCGATCGCTCAGGCTGCGAAGCGTAACGCCGGCGCCGCCCAAGTGAGCGTCGTCATAGGCGTAACACCCGGGACAACGTAACGGACATTCTTTGGTGAGTTCGATCGAAAGGGAAGGTTGTTCGCCTTTCAGGATCTTGCCCCAGGCTTTGATGACCTCAGATGATTTCAAGTAAGTCCCTTCTTCCGTCGTTCGGTCCGCCGCGCGGGAGCGCGCCTGGGGACACAGTCCCGAGTCCTACCATCCACCTCTCCCGCGGCCCCGGAGGACAATCACATGCGAGTGGACGGCTACCGTCGAAGACACCTAAAGAAATTTCAACGTAACACGTAGGGGTTTTGGGGGTCAATGGGACGCAGTTGAGTTAACGGTGACGCCGTCGGCGCGAGTGAGCATCTTGCGCATGCCGGCGGCAATCACTTCAGAGGCGCGCAGGCCGTCGCGGTGGGTGATGGGGAACGGTTCGCCGGAGCGGCAGCACTCGATGAACTTGATGACTTCGGCCTTATACGAGAGTCCGAAGCGGGCGACGAACTCGGCATTGCCCTCGCGATCCGGGAGGACGGAGAAGACGCGGTGCTCGAGGGGTTCGGCGGTGAAGCGGCGGCCATAAGCTTCGACAACGACTTCATGGGGGCGCTGCGCGAAGCGGCCGATGCGGAGGTGTCCGTGTTCGCCGAAGATGGCGGTTTCGACGCGATAGCCGGAGACGTGATTGCGGGTGACCTGGACCTGGGCGGTCATTTCGCCGGGGAACCACATGAAGAGGACGGCATCGTCGAAGTCCTCGGTGCAGGTGGTGAGGCGATGGCTATACGTACGGGAGCCGACGGCGAGGGCGGTTTCGGGCATCTGGCCGGTGAGCCAGAGGATTTCGTCGACGTTGTGAATGGACATGTCGGCGAGGATGCCGTCGCTTTGATAGCCGTTGGGGGCGGGGCCGGAGTCCTCGAGGGCGGAGTAGATCTTGAAGACGGGGCCGATGGCGCCGGAGGTCATGAGGTGCTTGGCGAACTGTAAGCCTTCGTCGAAGCGGCGCTGGAAGGCGAGCATGAGCGCGTGGGGGTGCTGGGCGTCGAGTTGCGCGGCGAACTCGCGGTCGCCTTCGACGGTGCCGGTAAGCGGCTTTTCGACGAGGACGCGATGACCGGCCTGGATGAGGGTTTGGGCGTGGGCGCGGTGGTGTTCGGTGGGCGTGACGACGACGGTGGCCTGGCAGACGTTGGCGGCGGCGAGGGCTTCGACGGAGTCAAAGAGGGGGACGCCGGGGGCGTACTGGGCGGCGAAGGCTTGGCGGCGTTCGGCGTTGGCGTCGGCTAAGCCAGCGAGGGTGCAGAGTCCGGTTTCCTGCGCGATCTGGACAACGTGCTGGGCATGGATCCAACCCATCCGGCCCAGGCCCGCGACGGCGATTTTCAATGGTTCAGGCATGCTGTCCATCGTATCCGAGATGGGCATTTGTAAAGGGCGAGTAAATGTTGGAGGCGAAGGTGAGAGTCCGGTTCAAAATAGGGTGATGCCGGCGGAAGGAACCCACATTCTGGTGGTCGATGACGATGACAAGTTATGCCGCCTGGTGCGCGAGTATCTGGGGACGTTCGGTTACTCGGTGACGACGGCGCACGACGGGTTGAATGGGCTCGAGGTGGCGCTGCGCGGGCGGTTCGACGCGATCATTCTCGATGTGATGATGCCGGGGCTCGATGGCTTGGAGTTTCTGAAGCGATTGCGGACCCGGTCGCAGGTGCCGGTGTTGATGCTGACGGGGTTGGGCGAGGAAGCGGATCGGATTATCGGGCTCGAGACGGGGGCGGACGACTATCTGCCGAAGACCTTTTCGACCCGAGAGCTGCTGGCGCGCTTGCGGGCGGTGTTGCGGCGGTCGCAGCGGGCACAGCAGCCTTCGGGGCCGCCGCCGATTACGGTGGGCGATCTGACGGCGGATCCAGGGACGCGCACAGCGATGGTGGGCGGGCAGGTGCTGTCGTTGACGCCGGTGGAGTTCGATGTGCTCTATGCGCTGGCGCAAGGGGCGGGGCGGATCAAGACGCGGGAACAATTGCTGCTGGAAGTGGCGGATCGCGACTTTGAAGTCTTTGACCGTTCGATCGATGTGCACATTTCATCGCTGCGGCGGAAGCTGGGAGACGATGCCAAGTCGCGCGCGATATATCCAGACGGTGCGCAGCGCGGGCTACATGTTGTTGAGGCCGGGGTCGTGAAGCTATCGACGAAGGTGTTTCTGCTGGCGCTGTTGAATGTCGGGCTGCTGGTGCTGTTGCTGGCGGTGTTTGTGCTGACGCAGTTTGCCGGCGACATCAATCCGCTGCTGGTGGCGCCGCAGCGGGACAAGATCCTTTCGATTACACGGCTGCTGGAGCGCGATCTCGAGGATGCGCATCAGCAATGGGCGCCGGTGTTTGAGCGGTATGAGCGCGACTACGGCGTGAGAATCGCGATGGTGGACAACGAGGGGCGGATTCGGGGCGGGAGTTTGCGGGAACTGCCGGAGCGGGTGCTGCGGCGAGTGCGGGAGGGTCCGGGAGCGGGGCATGCGAAGGCCGCCGGCGCCACCGCCGCCGGGCCAGGAGCCACCGCCACGCGATCAGCGGCCAGGAGTGGGAAGGATCTTTGCCGAGCATGCGCCGGGGCCGCTTTCCTTCTGGGTGGGAGTGCGGCTGCCGGTGCCGGATTCCGGCCTGCCGCCGGTGCCGGGGACGTTGCTGCTGGCGGTGCCGAGCTACTTCACGAGTTCGTTCTTCTTCGATGCGCGGCCATGGCTGGTGGGGCTGGTGGCGGTGCTGGGTGTTTCGGCGCTGTGCTGGATTCCGTTTCTGCGGGGCCTGAACGGGGCGATCGTGCGGCTTTCGAAGGCGACGGAGCGCATTGCGCAGGGGCACTTCGAAGCACAGATTCCGCAGGATCGTCATGACGAAGTGGGGCAACTGGGTGCGTCGATCAATGAGCTCTCGGCGCAACTGACGCGCTTCGTGACGGGGCAGAAGCGCTTTCTGGCCGATGTGGCGCATGAGTTGTGTTCGCCGATTGCGCGAGTGCAGTTCGCGGTAGGGATTCTGGAGCGGCGCGTGACGGAGGCCGATCGCGAGTATGTGGCCGATCTGCAGGCGGAGATTCAGCATATGTCGAGCCTGGTGAATGAGTTGCTTTCTTTCACGAAGATGGGGCTACAGGCGGAGGAAGTGCGGCTGGTGCCGGTGAACGTGGCGCAGATTGCGCAGCGGGCTCGCGAACGCGAAGGGCCGGGCGACGCGCGCATCGCGATCGAGGCGCCGGCGGGGCATTGGGTGATGGCCGATGCGGCGTTGCTGCTGCGGGCGATTGCGAACTTACTGCGGAACGGGTTGCGGTATGCGGGCGAGGCGGGTCCGGTGATGGTGACGTCAGAGATGCGCGGGGAGCGCGTGGCGATCCTGGTGCGGGACAGCGGTCCGGGGGTGCCGGCGGAGATGATTGGGCAGGTGTTTGAGCCGTTTCGCCGGGGTGGATTCGGCGCGAACGCGAACGGGCCGGCGCGAGTGGGGTTGGGGCTGGCGATTGTGAAGAGCTGTGTGGAGGCGTGTGGGGGGCAGATTGCGTGCCGGAATCGACAGCCGACGGGGCTCGAAGTGGAGATTCTGCTGCCGGCGAGCCCCGCCGCAAACTAACTGCGAGCCGCTAACCTAGAGAGAATATGCGTTTCTGCCTGTTCCTGTTCGTTGCGGTTTCTGCATTGGCTCAAGCGAAGTTTGAGATGTGGCCCGGAGCGGTGTATGACCCCGCGGTGCCGACGTTTCAGAAGGTACTCGGGTTTGCTCCGGGCGAGCGCATCGCGTCGCCGGAGGAGATTGTCCGTTACTTTGAGGCTCTGGGGGCGGCGCAGCCGCGCACGTATCAAGGTGTTCGACTATGCGCGGAGTTGGGAGAAGCGGCGGCTGATCTACGCAGCCGTGGGATCCGAGGCCAACATCCGGCGCATCGGTGAGATTCAGACAACGATGAAGCGACTGGCCGATCCGCGGAAGACCAGTGCGGCGGAGGCGCAGAAGCTGATGGCGGGGCTGCCGGCGGTGATCATGCTGGCGCATGGCGTACACGGCAACGAGATCTCAAGCTGCGATGCGGCGATGATGACGGCGTATCACTTACTGGCGGCGCGTAGCGATGCGACGGTGGCCGCGATTCTGAAGGATGTGGTGGTGCTGATCGATCCATCACAGAATCCGGATGGGCGGAATCGGTTTGTGCAGAACTTCACGGTGGCAGAAGGTCTGGAGCCGGATGGGTCGACCGCGGCGGCGGAGCGCAATGAGCCGTGGCCGGGCGGGCGGACGAATCACTACTACTTCGATATGAACCGCGATTGGTTTGCGCTGACGCAGCCGGAGACGCGTGGGCGCGTGGCGCTGTTGCAGGAATGGTTTCCGCTGGTGTTCATCGACTTACATGAGATGGGCACCGAGTCGAGTTACTTCTTTGCGCCGGGGGCGGCGCCGTTCAATCCGCATTTGACGAAGACGCAACTGGAATCGCAACGGCGGTTTGGCGAAGGCAATTCGAAGTATTTCGACAAGTTCGGCTTTCCGTACTTTACGCGCGAGGTGTACGACGAGTTCTATCCCGACTATGGCGCGAGCTGGCCCTGGTTCTACGGCGGCGTAGCGATGACTTACGAGAATGCGTCGGTGCGCGGATTGAAGGCGCAGCGTTCGGACGAGACGTTGTACGAGTATCACGTGTCGGTGCAGAAGCACTTTGTGGCGTCGGTGGCGTCGTGCGAGACAGCGGCGCGGGATCGGCAGCGGCTGCTGGAGGCGTTCTATGCGTAATCGGCAGTCGGCGGTGGAGGAAGGCAGCCGCGAGGCGGTGAAGGAGTACATTCTGCCGCGGCGGGGCGACGTTTCGTCAGTGGATAAGCTGGCGGCGAATCTGGCGACGCAGGGCGTGGAAGTGAAGCGGGCGACGGCGGCCTTCAGCAACGGCGGCAAGGACTATCCGGCGGGGAGCTATGTGGTGACGGCGGCGCAGCCGGCCAAGCGTTTTGTGCGGACGCTGCTCGATCCGACGACGCCGCTGGAGGAGCAGTTCGTGAAGGAGCAGGAGCGGCGGCGGAAGCGTAAGCTGCGCGACCAAATCTATGACGTGACGGGGTGGAGCCTGCCGCAGATGTTCAACGTGGAGTGCGTGCTGGCGACGCAAGCGTCGACGGCGAGCTTCGAGATGGTGAAGGCGGGCGAGGTGTTCGCGGGCAAGGTAAGCGGGCGGGCGAGCGTGGCTTACGTGATCCCGTGGGGGACGAATGCGGCGGGACGGTTTCTGGCGGCGGCGCTGCGCGCGAACTTGCGGGTGCTTTCGAGCGATCAGCCATTCACGCAAGCGGGGCGCAAGTATCCGAGCGGCTCGCTGGTGGTGATGGTGAAGCAGAACGAGGCGAGCGTGCATGAAACCGTGGCACGGCTCGCGTCGGCGAGCGGCGCGGAGGTGATGGCGACGGATTCGAGTTGGGTGGAGGACGGGCCGAACTTCGGGTCGAACAATGTGGTGACGCTGCGGCGACCGGCGATGGCGATGTTGTGGGATGCGCCGACGTCGGCGGGGTCGGCGGGGCATACGAAGTTCGTGATCGAGCGGCAGTATGGTTATCCAGTGACGGCGATCCGGACGCGGCAGTTGGGTGCGGCGGATCTGGCGAAGTTCCATGTACTGCTGGTGCCGGACGGTGGGGGCTATGCGGCGGAGTTGGGTGCCGGCGGAATCGGGCGGCTGAAGGATTGGGTGAGCGCAGGCGGCACGCTGGTGGCGTTGGGGCCGTCGGCGACGGCGTTTCTGGCGGATGCGCGCACGGGCCTGTTGAGTTTGACGCAGGAGAATCTGGCGAAGGCGCCGGGGGTGCCGGAAGCGAAGCCGGCGGCTTCGAGCGAAGGTCGCGCGCCGGGCAAGCTGATTACGAAGCAGGAAGAGTATGAGCGGGCGATTCAGGCCGATACGGAGCAACCGGACGATGTGGCCGGCGTGATTCTGAAAGCGACGGTGGATCAGGAGCAGTGGATTTCGGCGGGGCTGCCGGCGACGGTGTATGCGGTGGTGAGCGGGCGGGCGATCTTCTCACCGATCAAGCTGGACAAGGGCATCAATGCGGCGGTGTTTGCGGCGCCGGAGCAACTGCTGGCAAGCGGGTATTTGTGGGAAGAGAATCGGAAGCAATTGGCGTACAAACCGCTGGTGGTTTCGGCACGGTCCGGACGCGGCGTGGTGGTGGCATTTACGGCCGATCCGAACTATCGCGCGTATGTGGATGGGATGAATCTTTTTTTACTCAACGCGATCTTTCGAGGGCCGGCGCATGCGCGGAGCGGGGGCGCGGCGGCAGCCGAGGAAATGCATGAGTGAGGCTTGACATTCGAGGGGTGTTGGGACTGGAATATAGGTCACCCCCGAATACCCTTTGAACCGAGAGAAAGAGGAGGCTATGGCCGCGAAATTCGAACTGAAGCTGACCCCAAAGAAGAACTGGATGTTCAATCTGAAGGCCGGCAATGGCGAGGTGATCCTGACGAGCGAGCAGTACACGGCGAAGGACAGTGCCGCGAACGGCATCGAGAGCGTGCGCAAGAATGCGGCGACGCAGGAGAGCTTCGAGATTCGTACCGCGAAGAACGGGGAACAGTACTTCGTGCTGTTGGCGAAAAACAAAGAGATTATCGGGAAGAGCGAGATGTATAAGTCGCCGACTTCGGTGAAGCGGGGGATCGCTTCGGTGATGCGCAATGCTCCGGCGGCGCGCGTGGTGGAGTTGGGCGAGAAGAAGTAAGACTGGACGGCTACGGCGCTTTGAGTTCGCCGTAGCCGATTTGACCGTTGATGCGTTCGGCGGGGTGCGGCACATTGCCTCCGCCGAACCAGACCCGCACTTGAGAGCCGTTGACGAGGACGGAGGCGTCGCAGACGACGCTTTGATTCCAGGCCTCGCTGCCGGCGATCACCGGCGAAGCGGCCTTTTGCCACTGCACGCCATCGCGCGAATAGGCGAGGCCCATGCGGCGATTCTCTGACTTATCGCGGCCGGTGTAGAGCATCCAATAGCCATGGTTCTGCCAGACGGCGGGCTCGCCGAGGCCGCGCTCGTCGAAGTGTCCGATGTCGCCGAGTTCGAGGATGGGGTTCGAGCGCAGCTTGGTCCAGGTGACGCCATTGGGTGAGGTGGCGACGCCGAGGCGCTGGCGGCGAGCACGGTCCTCGCCGAGATAGAAGAGATAGTAAGTGTCGCCGAGACGGATGACGTCGGGGTCGCCGAGGCTGATTTCGTCCCAGGCGCCGCGGGGGCCGTGCTCAAGGACGGGTTGGGGTTCCTTGCGCCAGGTGCGGCCATCGCTCGAACGGGCCAGTCCCAAGCGCGTGCGGCCATTTCGCCGGCCTGATACCAATACAAGTACTCGCCGTTGACGAGGCGGGCGCTGCCATTGGCGGCGATGTAGTTGCCTTCCCAGGTTTGGGGGTCGGGGAGAGGACGCGGCCTTCTTTCTGCCAGGAGAGGCCGTCGGTGGAGGTGGCGAGGCCGGTGTGCCAAGTGCGGCCGTCGAAGCCGGAATAGAAGTTAAAGAGGCGGCCATCGCGGCCGACGATGACGGCGGGGTTGAGGGCGTCGACGGAGTCCCAGTTGGCGGAGCGGGCGAGGACAGGATTGGGCTGAGGGGTCCACGAGTAAGTGGCGGGATGGGTCGAAGCCTGGACGGCGGGCAGGGTGAAGTCCGCGTAACGGCCGCAGCCGCAGAGGAGAAGGGGCAGGAGAAGGGAAGCGTATTTCATGCGGGGACGCGCACTTTGATGCCGGCACCGCGTTCGGGTTTCGATTCGACGGTGAGGTCGCCGCCGAGAGTGCGAACGCGGCGGCGAATGCTCATGGGCCCGAGGCCGAGCGTTTCCAACTCTTCGAGGTTAAAGGCGCCGGCGAAGGGGAAGCCGGTGCCATCGTCTTCGACGGAGATTTCGAGCCAGGCGCCGACCTTCTCCACCGAGACGTTGACGCGCGAGGCGCGCGAGTGTTTCTGAACGTTGGTGAGGGCTTCGCGGACGATCTGGAGTAACTCGAGGGAGGACTCCGGCTCGCCGGTCTCTTTGATTTCGCCACAGAGGACGGAGGTGGAGATGCCGCTATCCTTCTTGAACTCGTCGACGAGGCGGCGGACGGCGGCGGGGAAATTCCCCTCCATCTGAATGGGGCGCATGCCGCGCAGCCAGGTGCGTAAGTCCGTCACCTGACCTTTGAGTAACTCCTGAATGTCGTGGAGTTCCTGGGCGGCGGCCTCGGGCTTGCGTTCAAGGATCTTCTTGAGGAACTCAAGCCGCATCTGGAGGCTGATGTAGGACTGCAGGGGGCCGTCGTGAAAGTCGTTGGCGATGCGCTGGCGTTCGCTTTCGCGGGCGCGCTGAGCTTCGGACTGGAAGAGTTCGCTCTCGCGCGAGGCGCCGGAGAGCCGCTCGACGAGCGAGCGCTTCTCGAGAGCGAGAGCGCAGGCGAGGATACCCGCGAGGGCGAGCATCGGCATGAGGCTTTGGGTCTGCATAGGCTTGGCGAAGAGGAAGAAGGCCATCGAGATGACGACGACGATCCAGACTTCGCGCCAGCCATGGAGGAGCGCGGCGGCAATCAGCAGATAGACGTAAAAAAGCGAGGCGAACCAGAGGTTCTGGTCGGCGGTGACGAAGGCGGAGAGCAGGAAGACGAGGGTATCGAGGAGGAGGGCCTGCCAGGGGCGGCCAGTCGCTTCGAGGCTGCGCCAGAAATAAGCGACGGCGCTATAGATGGCGTAGAGGGCGAGCGCAACGGTGACCGGCGCGCCGGAAGGCCAACGGGAGATGGCCAGGGCGAAGCTGGTGCCCGCCAGCATCATCCGGACCGCACATAACAGACGGATCCAGCGATTCGATAAGTAAAAGCCTTCGACGCGCACTTAGCGTTTGTAGAGATACAGCGTGTGACTGCGGCCTTCGCCGTCGTCTTCGATGTGCATCACCTTGTCAGGATTCCAGCCGGAGAATTCAAAGTCGTGAGCCACGATGCGGGTGCCGGGCTTGAGTTGCTTTTCGAGCAGGGGGCGAACTTTGTCGTTGGAGATGGGGAGCAGATAGACGGTGATGACGTTGGCGTTCGAATAGTCCTGCGCCATGATGTCGCCGTGAATGATGCGGGCTTTCTTCTCCAGACCCAGGGCTTTGATGCGCTCGCTGCTTTGGCGGTAGAGGTCGGCGTCGAACTCAACGCCGGTGGCGTCGGCGCCGAACTTTTTGGCAGCGATGATGACGATGCGGCCATCGCCGGAGCCCAGGTCGAACATCTTTTCGCCGGGCTTGGTGCCGACCATCTTGAGCATCTCTTCGACAACGGTTTCGGGCGTGGGGTAATAGGGCGCGAGTTTCTCGGTCTTTTTCGCTTCCTGTGCCGAGAGCAACAGGCAGCCCAACAGCAGCCACACCTTCAAACGAATCATGGGCTCAGTTTAGCGCGGTGGGCGAGCGTGGTGGGGAGTTGCCGCCGATGGTGGAAGCAGGGTGATAATGGCACTGACTTGCGATTCGATCAAGACATTTCGCAACCCGTGGGTATGTTGGGCGTGGGCCTGGTGGGGACGGCGCTGAGCGCGCGGCTGAGGGCGGCCGGCTATGCAGTGGCCGGGTATGATCCGGCGCCGGAAGCGGGAGAGCGGCTGAAGGCGTTGGGCGGGCGATGGCTGGGTTCGGCGGCGGAGGTGTCGCGAGAATGCCGGCGCGTGGTGTTGAGCCTGCCGACGAGCGACGAAGTGGAGCGGGTGGTGACGCAGATGGAACTGCGACCGGGGGACTTGATCGTCGATACGACGACGGGCGATCCGGGGCGCGTGGAGGCGTTGGCCGCGGCGCTGGCGGGGCGGGGCGTGGAGTATCTGGATGCGTCGCTGGGCGGATCGAGCCGGCAGATTGGGGCGGGCGAGGCGATCGTGATGTGCGGGGCGACGGCGGCGGGTTGGGCAGCGGCGGAGGATCTGTGGTCGAGCTTCGGACGGGAGGTGTTTCACACGGGCGAGCCGGGGTCCGGCACGCGGATGAAACTGGTGATGAATCTGGTGCTGGGTTTGCAGCGGGCGGTGTTGGCGGAGGGGCTGGAGTTTGCGCGGCACAGCGGCGTGGATCCGGAGCGGGCACTCGCGGTGTTGCAGGCGGGACCCGCGTCCGCGAAGGTGATGGAGACCAAGGGGCGGAAGATGCTGACGGGCGACTTTCAGCCGGAGGCGCGCCTGGCGCAGCATTGGAAGGATGTACGGCTGATGCTGGCGAGTGGGCAGGAACACGGGGCGTATCTGCCGTTGACGCGCGTGCATGAAGAGCTATTGGCGGCGGCGTGCGAGCGGGGGTGGGGCGGGGAAGACAACAGCGCAATTATCAGGATGTTTGCGCGATGAGAGGGCTGGACTTGGCGGTGGTGGCCGTCTACGTGGCGGCGATGGCGTGGCTGGGGCTGCGATTCTCGCGGCGGCAGACCTCGACCGAGAACTACTTTGTGGCAAAGCGCAGTGTGCCGTCGTGGGCGATGGGGATGTCGATGCTGGCGACGATGGTGTCCAGCGTGACGTTCGTGGCGTATCCGGGGTCGAGCTATGCGAAGGACTGGTCGCTGCTGGTGCCGGGCTTCATGCTGATTGCCGTGTTGCCGTTGGTGGGGCGGGTGATCATTCCGTTCTATCGCGAGCGGATCGGCATGAGCGCGTATGAGTACTTCGAGAAACGGTTCGGCCGTCCGGCGAGATTCTATGCGGCGTTCGCGTTTTCGCTGGCGCACTTCAGCAAGATGGGCTTTGTGCTGTATCTGATGGCGCTGACGCTTTCGAGCATCACGGGCTGGGAGATCAACACGGTGATCGTGCTGGTGGCGGCGGTGATGATTCTCTATGCCGTGAAGGGCGGCATTGAAGCGATCGTGTGGACCGATGTGGTGCAGGGCTTTGTGATGGGCGGATCGATTCTGGTGGTGCTGGGGTATCTGCTGTGGTTACCAGAGGGCGGTCCGGGGGCAGTGTTGGGGAAGGCCTGGGCGGCGAACAAGTTTCAACTGGGACTGCCGGCGTGGGACTTCCACAAGAACACGGTGCCAGTGCTGCTGCTGTATGGTTTGTTCTGGTATCTGCAGCGTTATGTGGCCGATCAGACGATGGTGCAGCGGTATCTGATGGCGAAGAGCGACGAGGCGGCGTTTCGCGGCGTGCGGGTGGGCGCGTTTCTCTCGGTGCCGATGTGGGCGATGTTCATGTTTGTCGGCACGTGCGTGTGGGGGCTTTTACCAGGTGACCGGAGAGACAATTCCGGCGAGCATCACGAAGGCCGACCAGATGTTTCCTTACTTCCTGAGCCAGCATCTGCCGCCGGGCGTGCTCGGCTTGTTGCTGGCCTGCCTGACGGGTTCGGCGATGACGATGCTCGCCAGCGACTTGAACTCGATGGCGGTGGTGGCGGTGGAAGACTTCTACCGCGCGTTCCGGCCGCGTTCGACGGATCAGGAGCGGTTGGTGGCGGCCAAGGCGTTTGTGGTGGCGACGGGCCTGGCCAACATCGGCACAGCATTGCTGCTGGTGCAGAGCAAGGGCAGCGCGCTCTCGAGTTGGTTTGCGGTCTCGGCCATCGCGAGCGGTGGCCTGATGGGACTTTTCTTTCTGGCGTGGATGAGCGAGCGCGCGACGCCGGCGGGCGTCTACTGCGGCATCGCGGCGAACCTGAGCTTCAGCGCCTGGGCGGCGTTGACCAAGGGAGGGAAGCCGCTGGTGGACCTGGGGCCGTGGAACTTTCCTTATGACGAACTGCTGATCGGCGTGATCGGCAATGTACTGCTGTTTACGGTAGGCCTGGCGGCCAGCTACGTGCTGCCGATTTCTTCCGGGGCCGAAAGGACGGGCTATGAAACGACGTGATCTTCTGATGGCTGCGGCGGCGCCGCTCGTGGCGGCGAGTGACCGCGTGAATCTGGCGGTGATCGGCATTCGCGGACAGGGACGCCATCTGGCAGGGAGTTTTGCGAAGCTGCCGGACGTGAATATTGTGCATTTGTGCGATGTGGATGAGCGGGTGTACGCGAACTGCGCGAAGGCCGTGGAGCAGGGCTCCGGGCGTCCGGCCGCGAAGCTGGTAAAGGATCTGCGCCGCGTGCTGGACGACAAGCAGGTGGACGCGGTGGCGATCGCGACGCCGGACCATTGGCACGCGCCGGCGACGATCCTGGCGTGCGCGGCCGGCAAGGACGTTTACGTGGAGAAGCCGCCTTCGCACAATGTGCGCGAAGGGCGCGCAATGATCAACGCGGCGCGCAAGCACAATCGCATTGTGACGGTGGGGACGCATTCGCGTTCGCGGCCTTCGACGCTGGCGGCGATCGACTATGTGCGTTCGGGCAAGATCGGGCGCGTGCTGATGGCGAAGGCCTGGGACGTGCAGTTACGCGATGACATCGGGCACAAGAACGACAGCGTGGTGCCGGCGGAAGTGGATTACGAGACGTGGACGGGGCCGGCGTTGATGATGCCGTTCAACGAGAATCGCTTTCACTACCGGTGGCATTGGAACTGGAATTACGGCACGGGCGATATTGGGAACGACGGAGCGCATCAGATCGACATTGCGCGCTGGGCGCTAGGAGTGAGCTATCCGCGGGCGGTGGCCGGGAGTGCGCGCAAGGTCTTCTTCGACGATGACCAGGTGACGCCGGACACGATGAACATGACGTTCGACTATGCGGACCGGCAGATCGTGTGGGAGATGCGCATTTGGAATCCGTATGGGATGGAGGGGCAGGAGAACGGCGTAGCGGTTTATGGCGCGAACGGGTCCGTGCAGATTGGGCGGTGGCCGCACTACGGGAAGCAGCGGGCGTGGGGCTTCCGCGTTTACGACGACAAAGGCGCGCTGGCGCACGAGGAGTATGATCCGCAGGGCGATGCCGATTCGAGTCATCATCACCGCAATTTCATTGCGTGCGTGAAGAATCGGAAGAAACCGAATGCAGAGGTGGAGGAGTTGCACGCCACCAACACGTTGCTGCATTTGGGCAACATCGTGGCCAAGACGGGACGGAATCTGAAGTACGACGCGGCGACGGAGTCGATTCCGGGCGACGCCGAAGCGCACCGCTTGCTGGGGGCGGCAGTATCGGAATCACTGGTCAACGCCGAAGGTCTAGTTCGGCGCTTGGCCGAATTTCTTGAGGGCGGAGGCGAGTTGCTCGCGTTCGCGGGGGGCGAGGGCGGAAGCAAAGCCTTCCATCTGCTTTTCGTGTTCGCGGAAGACGCGGGTGATCAGCTTCCGGCCTTCGGGCGTGAGTTCGACGAAGCGGATGCGACGGTCCGTAGGACATTCGCGACGGGTGACGAGGTGTTTGTCGACGAGACGGTCGACGGCGACGCTGATGGAGCCGGGCGTCAGGAAGACCTTGGGCCCGATGACGTTCACGGGCAGGCCTCCTTTATGGAGCAGCACTTCGAGGACGCGAAACTCGGAGTCGCCCAAACCGTTGGCGGCGGCAAGCCTTCCGGTTTCGGCCATCAGGGATTGATAGGCCTTCATCAGGAGGAGCCAGAGGCGCACGCCGGGGATGTTTTCCATCTTTTCTTGCATCCTTCCAGATCTATTGACATCAATATACTCGACGCCGATAGATTTCGAGCTTAACAGGAGAAAAGATCATGAGCAACTCAGCGACTCTCGACCAGGTGACGGCCAGTGTGGCCGAACTCGACCAGGACTTGAACCAAAAGATTTTGACGGGCAAAGCGCTGGAAGCCTTTGACAAGTACTACGCCGACGATGTGGTGATGCAGGAGAATACCGACGCGCCGTTTATCGGCAAGGCGTTGAACCGGCAGCGGGAGGTGGAGTTCTTCGACTCGATCGCGGAATGGCATGGCGGCAGCGTGGCCGAGACGGCGGTGAATGGCGACACGACGTTCGGCGTGTGGACGCTGGACTTGACGTTTAAGAACGGCTATCGGTACAAGAACACGCAGGTGGCGGTGCGGAAGTGGAAGGACGGGAAGATCGTGTCGGAGCGGTTCTTCTACCAGAAGAGCTAACTCGAAAGAGAAAAGGCCGCCGGACCAGGGAACAGCCCTGATCCGGCGGCCTTTTTGCGTTACTGCACGGTGAGGCGCAGGTTTTGCTTGGAGGTGGTGGCGCTGGTGGAGAGCACCAGCGGGACATCGCCGGAGACGCCTTCAGGAACGGTAAGGTTGAACTGGTAGAGCCCCACCGCGCCGGGCGCGAGACCTCCGAAGAGGACGCTGGCATCGGCGTCGCCGAGGCGAGCGCGGACGCCCGGGAGAGCGCTGGGGGCGCCGGTGACCTGACCGGCGGCGACGGCGGGCGAGGTGGGTCCGAAGCCGACGCCGTAAAGCGTGATGATGTCGCCGGCTTTGGCCGGGCGGAAGTTCGCGCCAGGGATGGCGCCTTCACGGCCGACGAAGGCGCCGTCCTGATGGAGGGCGACGACGTACTGGACTCCGCCGATGTTGAAGACGGGGGGCGCGAGCAGTGCCGGTGAGGCGGCAGCCGCAGTGACGGTGGCTGCTTCACTGGTGCCGTTGGAGTTGGTGACCGTCACCGTCACCGGGCCGGCCGGGACGCCATCGGGCACCTGGGCGTTGATCTGCGTGGGGCTGATGAAGGCCACGTACGCGGCACGGCCGCCGATGGTGACTTTGACGCCGTCCAACTCGGTGGGGGCTTGCGCGCCACGGAAGTCGTCGCCGCCCCAGGAGCGCGTGGTCGTGGCGAGGTTGGTGCCGTAGAGCTCGATCCAGGTGCCGGGTGAGATGAGCGCTTCGCCGCCAAAGGCGCCGGCCGTGGCGACGCCGCCGGTGGTTGAGAGCGCGGGGCGATTCGGATTGACGACCACGGCCACGGTGGCCGTGGCACGGATGCTGACGGACGGCAAACCATCGACGGCCGCCGTGATGACGACGGGGCCGGCGGTGGATCCGAGGGTGACTTCAGCGCGCGCGAGGCCGAGCGAATCGGTGACGGCGGCAGCGGGCGTGATGGTGACGCCGGCGGGGGCCGTAAAGTTCACGGTGAGGCCGGCGACGGGACCGTCACTGGCGGCAACGCGAACGGTGATCGGATTGGCGAGCTTGGTGCTGACCGGCGCCGACTGATCGGCACCGGAGGCGACTTCGATCCGCGAAAGGGTGAAGGGCCGAAGGACGCGCAGAACGGGGTCGCCGGCATCGAGGAAGAACAGGTTGCCTGAGGCGTCGCTGCGAATGAAGCGGGGAGCGTAGATGCGGCCGGCGAGGGCGAGGCCGCCGTCACCGGTGTTGCCGCGGACGCCGCTGCCGGCGATGGAGCGGATGCGGCCGCTGGTGAGGTCGAGTTGGCGGATGTACTCGGAGTTGCCGAGCTCGACGAAGGTGAGGCGGCCAGCGGGATCGAGGGTGAGGCTCACTGGGGCGATCGGGGTGGTGAGGGCGTTGGTTTCCGCGGTCGTCACGGCGACGGTGATGGCGGCGCCCGAGCCGGCCACGGTGCTGATGATGCCCGCCGGCGTGACGCGACGGATGCGCCCGGCGTCTGCGATGTAGACGTTGCCCGCTTCGTCGACGGCGACGTCGCGCGGATTGTTCAACTGTGCCGAAGTTGCGGCACTCCCATCGCCGCTAAAGCCAGCGGTGCCGGTGCCGGCGAAGTCGCGGAAGACGGGGAGGGCTTGCGTGGTGTCGGCCACCAGGATTTTGTTCGCGCTGGGTACGGCCAGATAAAGGCGGTTGCGGGTGGTGTCCGCAAAGAAGTTGCCGGCGCCCGTGGGTAGCAAGCCCGCGGCGCCGGTGCCGACGGCGTTGATCGTCGCGCCATCGATGCGGCGCAGGCGACCGTTGTCGTTGATGAAGATGCTGCCGGAGCCATCGATGGCGAGGGCCACCAGTGAGGCGAAGCCGGCGGCCGTGGCGGCGCCGCCATCGCCACGCGCGGCAGCGGCGGTGTTGGCAGGCAGCTTCTCATTGGGTGTGCCGGCCAGAATGGTGGTGCCGGTGCCGGCGATCCGACGGATGATGCCGTTGCCGGAGTCTGACACCAGGACCTCACCGGTCTTGGTGAGGGCCAAGTTGTTGGCGCTGAGCAACTCCGCGCGGATAGCGGGGCCATCGGCGGTGTTGGGGAAGCGGCCGGCCACGGTGCGGATGGTGGCATCGGATTTGCGGACGCGTTGGTTCACCGTGTCCGCAATAAAAAGAGCGCCGGAGCTATCGACCGAGACGCTATCCGGTGAGGCGAGGCCGGCGTTTGAACCCGGGCCGCCATCGCCTGAGAAGGAGTTCGCAAAGACGATGGCGCTGGTGAACGTGATGCCGACGGCATTCGAGATGATGCCGGTAGAGAGCGTGACGCGGCGGACGCGGTTGGTCCCTTCGTCCGGGATGTAGAGCAAGCCGCGGGGTCCATCAAGCGAGATGCGGCGGGGCGTTTGGAAGCGGGCTTGGGTGGCCGGGCCACCGTCGCCGGTGTTGCCGGCGAAGCCCGTGCCGGCGACCGTGCGCGCCTTGCCCTCGGGAGTGAGAAGACGGACGCGGCGATAACCGAATTCGACATAGTAGAGGGTGCCGTCGGCGGCGATGGCGAGGCCGGTGGGGTAGGAGATGGGAGTGGCGAGAGCGTCGGTGCCATCGGCGCCAAAGGTCTGGAAGGAGCCATTGCCGGCGATCGTCTCGATGTTGCCGTCGGCATTGATGCGGCGGATGCGGTGGTTGTTCGTGTCGGCGATCAGGAGGCGGCCTTGGTTATCGAAGAGAATGCCTTGGGGCCCATTCAACTGCGCGGCGGTGGCGGGGCCGCGATCGCCGGCGAAGCCGCAGGCGCCTGTGCCGGCCACGCGGCGGAGAGTGCCGGCGGCGTCGATGCGGGCGATCTGACAACTGTCGGGGTCGGCGAAGTAGACGTCGCCGTTGGAGGCGAGGGCGATCGAAGTGACGAAGTAGACGGGGCTCTCGGTGGCGGGAACGCCTTCACGCAGTCGTCCGGCGATGCCGTTGCCGGCGAGGGTGCGGATGGTGCCGTTGGCGGCGACATAGCGAACGCGGTAGCGGCTGGCTTCCGCAAAGTAGAAGCCGCCCTTGTCGTCCGCCAGGACGGCGATGGGGTTATTGAGGATGGCGCTGGTGGCGGCGCCGCCGTCATAGACGTTGGTGGTGCCGGCAACGGTGTCAATCCGATAGCGCGTGGGTGACTGCGCGAGGAGGGCCGTACTGAACGCGACGGTCCAGAGGGCACGAAGGAAGTGCTGCTTCATGTTGGATGGGAGGGCGGAAAGAGGCGCCGGGCCGCGATCGGGCGGGGCCGCCAACGACTGCGTAAGGGAGCGAAGGATCGCTTCCAGTGTTCACAGACTAACAACGCTTCACGTAGCCGCTGTCGCAAAGGAGTCGCAAGGCGAGTGGCGGCAAGCAAGTTGCGACTCGATTGCGAGTGGGGTAAAAGATTCCGCAGTTTTACGGCGAAAGTGCGCAAACTCTTATGACCTATGTTGTGGCGTCCCCCGGCATCACTTCCCCTGGACGGCGCGACCATTCGCCGGAGCCGCTTGCTGAAGGGTTGGACGCAGTCGGCCTTGGCGGGCCGCGCGGGCGTTTCGAAGCGCACGATTGAGACGGCGGAAGCGGGAGGCCGGGTGAATGCGACATCGCTGAATGCGATCGCCGGTGCGCTGGAGGTGCCGGCGGGCGAACTGGTGGCGACGCTGGGGGGCGGCGATTCGCAGGAGGTGCGGGTCGCCTTGGCCTCATTCCCATCTGTGAAAGAGGCGTTGGCTTACGCGCGGCTGCTGGCGGAGCAACGTACCTCGGTGAGCGTGCAGCAGGCGATGGTGCTCGTGGAGCCGTGTACTCGATCGGAGGATCGGCGAGGGCAGTCGGCGGCTTACGCGTTACTCGCTGACTTGTGGCTGTTGCAGGCAATGGTGGAGCCAGGGGTGAGGGCAGGAGCGAGCCGAAGCCTGGAATGCGCCCAACGAGCGGTGGAACTGGATGCTCGCTCGGGCGCGGCGCGCGCCCAGCTCGCGCTGTCGATCCTGGTGCGGCATCTGGATGCCGCGGGGGCCGCAGAGACGTTCGCGGAAGCGCAACGCCTGGAGCGGGAGGCGGGGGAGCGGTCCACCGCCGCGGCTCAGACACTGCTGCTGTTGGGGCGCGTGGCGGAGGCAACGACCTATCTACGCGAGGCGCTCGCGGAGGGCTTCGGTGAGCCGCGTGCTTTACGAGCCGCGTTGCTGCCGACGCTTTATGTGGCGCGCGACTTCGAGGGCGTGCAGCGGGAGAGCCGCCTGGTTAAGCTGCTGGAACCGGGAGCCTGGCTGCCGGACTTCTATCGCGGGCTGGCGAGTTACTCGCTGCGCGGCGATCTGCCGGTGCAGACGGTGCCGGCCGCGGCGGGAGATCTCGGGCAGTTATTCGTTTATCGCGTGGCCGGTGATCCGTTGGCGGCGCGCCGACTGCTGAGCGAACTCGAGCAACGGCGGCATCCAGCTTATCTGCTGGCGCGGGCGATGCCGTTTCTCAACGAGCGTATCACCGGCGACGATTTCGTTACGGAGCTTTGTTGGGAAATTCGTTGCGGCGAAACAATTAGCCGCTAGCTTGTAACGGTGAACCTCCGCTCTCTCTCGTTTTTCACTCTTCTCTCTCTCACTGCTTACGGACAAAGCTCGGCTCCGAATGTGCGGATCCTGCTGCCGGAGCGAACGCGGCTTTTGCAAGGTCAGTTGGTCGATTTGGTGCTCGAGGTCCGCAATGCCTCGACCGTCTCGAACCTGAAGGTGACAGCCGGGAACGTGGAGCTGACGGCGAACTTCGGTAAGCCAGTGGCGGCGGCGCTTGATTGCGATACCACGCCGGACGTGGTGTTGCGCGCGGACTTGCAGTCTTTTCAGGTGCCCGGTGAGATTGAGCTGAATGTCTCGTTGACGGCCGATGGCACGTCGGTGAGCGATAAGCGCGTGGTGACGGTGCGCGAGTTCAACGCCGCGACGCTGCAGCGCCGCAATCTGATTCTGTTCATCGGCGACGCGATGGGTACGTCTTATCGCGATGCGGCGCGGCTGGTGTCGCGTTCGATCGTCGATAGCAAAGGCGTGAGCTCGTTCCGCGAGGGTTTCTTCGACCAGTTACTCGAAATGGACAAGATGCCGGTGTCCGGGATGTCGATGACTTACGGCAGCGACTCAATCGTGCCGGACTCGGCTAATACCGGCACAGCTTGGGCGACGGGCAACAAGAGCTTCCTGAATGCCGTGAATAGCTTCGCCGATGGCACCGACTGCCGCTGGCGCTTCAACGGCTTGACCAACGCGTCGACGCAGCCGTTCATTCTCGACAATCCGCGCGTTGAGAACCTGTGGCAGTATCTGAAGCGGCGCTTCCAGTACCGCACCGGTATCGTGACGACGGCGGCGGTAACCGATGCCACGCCGGCGGTGGAAGGCGCCTATGTGGGCTTTCGGCAAGCGCGGCTCGAGATTGCGCGCCAGTTCGTGCAGAACCCGATGCTGGGCGGGCGTCCGGCGTTCGATGTGATCCTGGGCGGCGGCACGGATCCATTCACGGCGGAAGGTCGGCCGGACAAGCGGAACCTGATTGGCGAATTGCAATCGCAAGGCTACCGGTATGTGACAAACGCGGCGCAGTTGAAGTCGTTGAGCAATGGGCAGCCGGTGATCGGCTTGTTCAAGGGCTCAGCGGCGCCGGCGCCGAACAGCAACGGCATTACAACGGCGAGCGATGTGAACATGGATGTGGCGTACGACAAGCTGGGCTTGCAGCGGCCGGCTTCGGAGCCGGCGGCGAATCTCGGTTCGTTCACGGATCAGCCGATGCTGGAAGCGATGACGCAAAAGGCGATCGACATTCTGTCGGCGTCGTTCACGGGCACGCCGTTCATTCTGATGGTGGAAGCGGCGTCGATCGACAAGCAGTCGCATCCGAACAATGCGGCGGGCACGATCTGGGATGCGATCGAGATGGACAAGTCGGTGGGCGTAGCGCGGGCGTGGGCGGCGAAGCGGTACACGAAGGACACGCTGATCGTGGTGACGGCGGACCATGACCAATCGATGCACATCATCGGTGTGAGCAATACGCCGGATGCGGAATACTTCAGCCGGACGAAGAGCGAGAAGGTGAGCTACAAGACGTCGGCCGGCGACCAGGATTTTACGGTGTTCGGCGATGCGGCGACCAATACGCGCGCGGGGCTGCCGTTTGTGAATACGAGCACGACGGCTTCGAACAACGGCGGCGTGGCCGGCATGCCGCTGAGCTTTGCGCCGAAGGCGTCGACGACGGACCCGGCGTCGAACACTTATTCCACTTACTTCGGCTCGCCGGCTTACACGCTGGACGAGCGGACGGGCTATCCGGTGAATGCGGGGACGACGCTGCGGCGATTGGCCGTAGGCTTCCGGACGGGCGATCATACCGGATCGAGCGTGCCGGTGACGGCGGAAGGGCCGGGCGCGCTGCTCTTTAACGGCTATCTGGACCAGACGGACATCTTCTTCAAGATGGCGGCGGCGCTGAGCAACGACACCACCGACATCGACAAGGCGCTCGAGATGTTGCAAGCGGCGAAGTATCCGAAGACGGTGGGGAAATAGTGCGGCTGATGCGGTGGGGGGCGTGGCTGGTCGCCGCGCCCCTGTTGCTCGCGGCAGAACCCGAGCTGTTGAGCGTGACGTTGCGCGAGACGACCACGCAGATGGCGGAGAAACTGGGACGCCCGGCGCAAACCGGCGAAGCGAGCCCAGGTTACTTCTCCTGGTTCCTGCAGACGGATGTAGCAGATCATCATGAATATAGTCATGTGCTTTTGTTTCGCCACGCCGACCGAACGCTGGTGAGTCTGACGCGGAACTTCGAGGAACCGCGGGTGGTGGACGAACTCTTTCCCGCAGCGGAGAGCCGGACGTTTTATTGGCGGGCGGAAGGACAGCCGGACTGGCCGGTGCGCGTGCGCTGCTTGAGCGGCGATCGCGTGCTGATTGCGATGGGCGTGGAGAAGCCGGGGCAGCGGACGAATCAGCTGTTGCTGATTCGCCGCGAGGAACTAGTGGCCTATCTTCCCTGGTTGGCCAAGCAACTCTGACGATATGATGGCGGGGTGATTCGCCGGACCTTCCTACAAACTCTTGCCGCCTCTTCCTTTGCGGCGGCAGCGAAGCGGCCGAACATCATCCTGATGATGGCCGACGATATGGGCTTCTCTGACCTGGGCTGCTACGGTGGCGAGATTCAAACGCCGAATCTGGATGCGCTGGCCAAGGACGGATTGCGCTTTACGCAGTTCTACAACGGCGCGCGATGCTGCCCGACCCGGGCGAGCCTGATGACGGGGCTCTACGCGCATCAGGCGGCCGTCGGTCACATGGTGGGCGACTATCACAAGCCGGGGTATCGGGGCGACTTGAGCCGGCAGGCGGTGACGATTGCCGAGGCGTTGAAGGCGTCCGGCTATCGCACGGCGATGAGCGGCAAGTGGCATGTGACGCCCGTGAACGAGAAGAAGCATAACTGGCCGATGCAGCGCGGCTTTGAGCGCTTCTTCGGGACGATCCACGGCGCGGGTAGTTATTACGATCCAGCGACACTCGCGATGGGCAATGAGTTCATCAAGCCCGAAGGTGACGACTTCTTTTACACCGATGCGATCGCGACGCATGCGAACCGCTTCATCGACGAGTTCGCCGGGCAGCCCTTCTTTCTCTATGTGCCGTTCACCTCGCCGCATTGGCCGCTGCATGCGGTGGCGGGCGACGTGGCGAAGTATAAGGGCCGCTATCGCGCGGGCTGGGATGCGTTGCGCGAGGAGCGCCATGCGCGGCAGGTGAAACTCGGCATCGTCGACAAGCAGTGGCCGCTCTCGCCTCGCGATTCGACGGTGCCAGCTTGGGCTGACGCGAAGGAGAAAGCCTGGGAAGAGCAGCGCATGGAAGTCTATGCGGCGCAGATCGACCGCATGGACCAGAACGTGGGGCGCATTGTCGCCAAACTGAAGGAGAAGGGCCTGGAGAAGGACACGCTCATCCTCTTCCTCGCCGATAACGGCGGGTGCGCCGAAGAGATCGCGCGGGCGCTGACGCCGAATCCGAGTATTCCGCTGAAGACGCGCGATGGGCGAGACGTGCGGCGTGGCAATCTCGCTTCGATTGTGCCGGGCGGTCCAGACACGTATCAGAGCTATGGCATCGGCTGGGCGAACGCGAGCAACACGCCGTTCCGGACTTATAAGCATTGGGTGCACGAAGGCGGCATCGCTTCGCCGCTGATTGCCCGTTGGCCCGAGGGGATCAAGCGGCGGAACGCGCTGACGAATGAGCCGGCGCACTTGATCGACATCATGGCGACTTGCCTGGATGTGGCCGGAGCGCAGTATCCGAAGACGTATGCGGGGAATGCGATTCAGCCGCTGGAAGGGCTGAGTCTGCGGCCGGTGTGGGAGAAGGGCAAGCGCGCGGGACACGCGGAGATCTTCTGGGAGCACGAGGGCAATCGGGCGGTACGGCAGGGCAGGTGGAAGCTGGTGGCGAAGCATCAGCAGCCGTGGGAACTTTACGACCTGCACGCGGATCGGTCCGAATTGCATGACTTAGCGGCGTCGCAGCCGGCGAAGGCGGCGGAACTGAAGACAAAGTGGGAAGCGTGGGCCAAACGCGCCAACGTGGAGCCATGGCCCGTCGCGCGTTAGCGATATATTAGGCGGATGCCTGTTTCTCTCGCTGGTGAGCGAGTTCTCGTTGTGGGCGCGTCGAGCGGCGTAGGCCGCGCGTCCGCCGTTCTTTTTGCCCAAGCCGGAGCGAAGGTGTTTGTCAGCGCCCGCCGGGCGGATCGTCTGGAGGAATTGGCCCAGCAGTACGGCATGGGCACCTTTGCGGCGGACGCGAGTGTCGCCGAAGAGGCGGAAGCCATGGTCGCGGCGGCGAAGGCCCATTTGGGGGGCATCGACATTCTGGTGCATTCGACGGGCACCAACACGAAGGACCGTTACCTGCAGCGGTTGAACGTGGAGATCTGGAACCACATGATCGGCGTGAACCTGAACGCCGCCTATTATGTGACGCAAGCCGTGCTGCCGGCCATGCGCGAGGCGAAGAAGGGTCACCTGATCTATGTGTCGTCGGTGTCGGGGAAGTATCCTGATGTCTCCGGCGCGTCGTATCAGGCGGCGAAGCGCGGTTTGGTGGGCTTTACCCATGCGGTGCGCGTGGAGGAGAAGGAGAACCAGATCCGGACGTGCGTGGTGTGTCCGGGGCTGATCGACACCGAGTTGATGGAGAAGCGTCCGGTGAAGCCGCCGGCTGAGCAACTGGCGCGCGCGCTGAAGGCCGAGGACGTGGCGGAGGTCATCTTCGACATCGCCAAGCTGCCCGCGCACGTGACGATTCCCGAGATCGACATTGTGCCGACGACGATCTAGGCAAAGCGAAAACAGGAACGCCCGGCGAGCCGAGAAGGCAGCCGGGCGTTGGTTCTTTTAGGGAAAACGCGGACTAGGAGAAGCTGCGCACACCGGCGGCTTCGTCGTCGTGGACTTCGAACACGGTGTAGAGCTTGGTGATCTGCAACAGATCCTTCACGCGCTTGTTCAGGTTCAACAGCTTCATGGACCCGCCGGCGTTCTGCACGGTGGTAAAGCCGGAAACCAGTTCGCCGATGCCCGAGCTGTCGATGTAGGAGACTTCGCCCAGATTCACCAGCAATTTCTTGTTGCCCTTCGTCACCAGGTCGCGAATCAGGTCGCGGAACGTGCTGGCGCCGTCGCCCAGGGTGATGCGCCCTTCGGCGTCCACTACGGTCACGTCACCCACCTGGCGGTTGGTCAGTTTCACACTCATCGATAACTTCCTCCCTTACGAATCAACTCCGCTATTCTAATACGGCGGCTGGGCTCAAGCGGGGCGATTCTTTACCAATCGCAAGCGGCTACCGCCTTCCGCGCGGCGCTCCACCGTAAACTCATCCATAAACGCCCGAACGATTAACAAGCCCCGGCCGGAAGGCCGCAGCAAATTCTCTTCAGCCAACGGATCGGGCAGCGAATCCAAGTCGAGGCCGCTTCCTTGATCGTCGATCACAATGACGAGAGCCGCCGGACTGATTTCGACACTCAAGCTGACTTGTTTGTCCGCGCTGTAGTGGTTGCCGTGGACGACGGCGTTCACCATCGCTTCGCGCAAGGCGATCCCGATTTCGTGGGCGGGCGTCTTCGTCGAAGCCAGCTTCCTTGGCCAAGGCAGTGACGTGGCCTTCAGCCCAATCGACGCTGTCGAGCGTGGAGGCAAGTTGCCAAGTCTGCGCGCGGGCTTCCATGGGTCGAAAAATCGAACGCGAACCGTTAGCTTACGGTTTTGCAGCCCCCTAAGTCAACCCGGTACGGAGGGGGGTGGCCCAGTCCGGACGGCCATTGCGCTCGGCTTGACGGGCGGCGGACCCCCAATCGTAGGGGAGAGCGATCTGTTCGGCGTGCCACATACCACCCTGATGGGACAGGATGGCGTAGCGGGCGTGCGGTGTGCCGGCCGCCATGGCATGAGGATAAGGCAGGTCGGCGGTGTAGCCAGGCAAGCCGACGCTGCCCGGATTGGCGATCAGGCGGCCATCGGCCAGCCGCAGTTCGCCGGGAAGGTGGGTGTGCGCGCAGAGAATCAGCGAGGCGGAGACGCTGGCCCGGGCCGTGACGGCGTCCAGCGGCGCCAGATCCACGCGGTCAGGATAGACGTCGTGCAGGAAGTAGGTCAGATCGCTCTCGGGGGTACCGTGGCAGAGAAAGACATCGGGCAGAAACCAGTGGCTGGCGGGCAGGGAGGCGAGCCAAGTGCGATGGGCGGCGGTGAGGTGCTCGGTGGCGTATTGGTCGGAGGGGCCCATGACGGCACGGGAGAGTGTGAGGAGTTGTCGCTCGTGATTGCCGCGGATGGTGGTGAAGTTGAGCGGCTCGAGGCGATCGGCGGTTTCGGCGGGCCAGAGGGGGCCCGAGACGAGATCGCCGAGGTTGACGACAGTGTCGATGCCGCGAGCGCCGATATCCGCCAGCACGGCTTCAAGGGCCGGTAGGTTGCCGTGGACGTCGGCGATGGCGGCGAAGGTCATGCTCGATTCTACGGCGCTAGCGTGAAGTTGACGTCGATGGCGGTGAGCACCTCGACAGGATTGCCGTTCAGGAGCGTGGTCTGGTAGGTCCATTCGCGGACGGCTTGCATGGCCGCATCCACGAGCAGCGGATGGCCGCTTTCGGCAAAAAGACCCTGGACGCGGCCATCCTTGCCGAGCAGCGCGGCGAAACGAACGGTGCCCTGCACCCGAGCCTGCTTGGCGAGCGGCGGGTACCTGGGCGTGACCTTATAAAGCAGCTTGGCCGACTGAACGTTTCCTCCGACGCGGATGCGCGGCTCATCGCCCTTGGGGAAGCTGGGCGTGACGTCCGAAATGGTAAGCGTAGTTTGGCCGTCCGCGTTGGTGCTGAAGGAGGTGCCGAGGTTCGGCGCCACGGCGCGCACCATCTCCGAGATCTGGGCGGTGGTGCCCGGTGGCAGCGGTTGACCTCGCAGCGAGGCCAAGCGGGCGCGGAGGGTTTCCGCGACCTCGGGCGACGCGTCCTGGATGTTTAGGGCGGCGAGGGTAGGCGGCTGGTTGGCTGGGCCGAGGTTAAGCGCGGGGTTCGCGCCGAGAGTGAAATTGATGTCGACGCGCGCGACGGTCTGAGTCGCGCCCGACTTGAACTGCCACTGTAAGACAGACTCAAGCGCGGCGCGGCGCAGCTCCTGCGGACCGGAGAGTACGCGCGCATCGGCCACCGAACCGTCATCTGCGAGCGTGGCTTCCACGACCACGGTACCTTCAATCTTCTTCTGCTTGGCAGCGAGCGGATAGATGGCGGCTTTGCGCAGGACAACTTCGGGTCCTGAGGAGGCGCCCTCGAACTGCGGCGCGCCCTGCAGCGGGAAGGTGGTGACGGAGAGCCATGCCGTGGCCGTGGCGAGGGCGGTTACCAAAGTGTAAATGGCGAAGAGACGGGTGTGAGACATATGGACCTCGGTGAGTAGGTTGTGGATGCGGATAGATAGATGGTGGCGGCGGATGAATTGCGGAGCGAGCGGTTGCGGCGGCGTGTGGTCGGAGAGGGTCAACAAGGCGTGGACGTAGGTCTGCGGGGCGGTGGTGAGGTCGACCACGGCACGGTCGACTGCCTGTTCGCGCGCGAGACGAATCCGCGCGATGAGGAACCAGATGACGGGATGAAACCAGAGGACTGAGGTCACGAGCTCCTCGAGCAGGGCGAACAGCCAGTCGCCACGGCGCAGGTGCAGAAACTCATGGGTGACGACGGCGAACTGGGCTTCGGTGGAAAGGCTTTGGACGCTGGCGGGCAAGAGGACCACAGGCCGCCACAGTCCGAAGGCTACCGGGCCGGAAACGACGTTCGATTCGGCGATCGCGGCGTGAGAGCCGGTGGCGCGGCGCGCTGCGTCGACGACGGCCAGGGTGAGGGGTTTGGCGGTGGCGCGATACTGACGCAGACGCCAGAGTCCGAGGGCGAGCCAGAGAAGGCGCAGGATGAGCCCGGCGAGAAGGAGGGCGACGGCGTAGTCCGGCCAGGTCCAGGTGAGGGGGCCGGACGGGGCCAGCGGTCCTTCGAGACGCGGGTTCACGACGAGGCGCATCGGCTGAAGGCGCACCACCGGGTGCTGCCAGGTCTGCAGAAAGGGGAGTAGGAGCGCCGCCAGGAGCAGCAGCTGCAGGTACGCCAAGTGCCAGCGCGGCTCACGCAACCTGAAGATCATCGGCAGGGCGGTGCCCGTGGCGACCAGGGCGACGAGTTGCCAACTGTAGTTGGCCAGATTCAGCAGCAGGAGGTCGTTGGTCACTTCCGCCTCCGCTTGAGTAGGTCCGAAATTTCATCCAGCTCTTTGGCCGAGAGCTTTTCGTTTTCGACGAGGTTCAACAGCAGAGGTTTGGCCGAGCCGTTGAAGACGCGCTCGACGAAGTCGCTCACCATGTGGGTAACGACCTGCTGTTTGGGCTGCGCCGCGCGGTAGACGTGGGCTTTTTCGCCCTCTTCGCGGGTTACGTAGCCCTTCTCCTGGAGGATGCCCATCATGGTCATGACCGTGGTGTAGGCGATCTTGCGGTGTTCGAGCAACGATTCGTAGACGTCGCGCACCGTGACGGACTCGCGCTGCCAGACGATCTTCATCAGCTCGAGTTCCTGTTCGGTGAGAACAGACTTGCGGGGCCTCATACTAATAAATTAGTATGAGACTTTTAGAATGTCAACGGATTTACTGCCGCTGGCCTTTGACGGTGCCCTTCACTCCGTCAGTGGCGGTGAAGGTGCCTTCGAGGCGGTCGCCCTTTACTTCGGCCTTGACGGTGTAGGTGACGCCATCGCCGCCGACTTCGAAGGAGACTTTATCGCCATCGACGACGACCGAATTCACCTGGATCTTGTCTTCGTTGACGACGATGGTGCCGTTCCAGGCGCCCCAGTCTTCCCGGAGTTCGAGCACGGCGTCGGTCTTCATGCCATTGGAACCTTCGGAATGGATCTTCCACTTGCCGGCGACTTCGGCGAACAGCGAAAGGGTCAGGAGAAAGAGGAGCAGGACGGCCTTCATAACGTTCATGCTCGCACGGCGCAAAAGCAAAAGGGGCTGCCCGCAGGCAGCCCCGTGCTTCTGAAGTGAGGTGAGGTTACTGCTTGATGATGGTGCCGTCGCGCTTGCGGACTTCGCCCCAACCGCCATTGAGGCGCTTCCGCTCGCCTTGCTCGCCATAGCCGAACGGATACTTCTTGGCGGCGGCTTCGTTGACTTCGATGCCCCAGCCGGGAGCCTCGTTGGCATAGGCGTAGCCGTCTTTCATGGTGGGCACGCCGGAGAAGACTTCGAGGGTGCGTTCCTGGAAGCCGCTCCATTCCTGCACGCCGAAGTTGTAGCAGGCGAGGTCGAGCGCGATGTTGGCGGCGTGGCCCATGGGGCTGACGTCGCCGGGTCCGTGCCACGCGGTGCGGACGTTGTAGGCTTCGCACATGGCGGCCATCTTGCGGCAGGGCGTGAGGCCGCCCAACTGGCTGACATGGACGCGGATGTAGTCGATCAGGCGGTCATGCACGAGCGGGAACCATTCCTGCGGCGAGTTGAAGAGCTCGCCCATGGCGATGGGCGTGGTGCAGGCCTGCCGGATGTGCTTGTAGTAGGCGTTGTCTTCGGGCGAGAGCGGATCTTCGAGGAAGAAGAGGCGGAACTGCTCGAGGTCCTTGGCCAACTGGATGGCCTGGGTGGGCGTGATGCGCTCGTGGGTGTCGTGCAGCAACTCGACTTCGTCGCCCAGCCCTTTGCGCGCAGCTTCGAAGACCTTAGGCGCGCGGCGGCAGTAGTCGTTGGGGTTAAAGACGGGAGCCTTGTGTAGCGCGGGGACTTGTCCGCCCTTGGTGCCGGCCATCAACTGGTTGTAGTTGGCGCCCTGGCGGGAGCCGTAGGCCGCCTGGCCCGGGATGCCGAACTGAATGCGGACGTGGCGGAAGCCCTGGTCCATGAACTTCTTGGCGCTGTCGATGATTTCGGAGAACTCGGTGCCGCCGGCGTGGCCATAGCAATCGGCCGCTTCACGGCACTTACCGCCCAGCAACTGGTAGACGGGCATGCCGGCCTGGCGGCCCTTGATGTCCCACAGGGCCTGATCGACGCCGGAGATGGCATTGTTCAGGACTCCGGAGTTGCGCCAGTAGGAGGAGTTGTAGCACATCTGCCACGTGTCGTCGATGCGATCGGCGGGCTTGCCGACCAGCAGTGGCTTGAGGTACTTCTCCACCGCCACCACCACCAGATCCGCCCGTTGCGTATACGTGCCGCAACCCCAGCCGTAAAGGCCGTCCTGATCGGTGACCACCTTCACTGCCACCAGGCGCAGACCCTGCGGGGCGGTGGCCACCACTTGAATGTCCTTGATGATGGGCGAAGGCGTAGCGCGGGTGGCTTTGTCCACACGCTGCTGCGCCGCCGCGGGAAGGGCTGGCACCGCGGCCAGCATTTTCATGAGCGATCGGCGGTTCATGGGCGATTCCTTTACAACCTACTTCTTAGGACTTGCGTCGAGCATCCGTTTCAAATGATCGATTTCGGATTGTATCTTACGTCCGCGGGCGGTGAGGAGGAGGGTGTAAAGGCACAGGATGGTCCACGCGGCGGCGAGGCCATAAAACATGTATTCAAAATTGCGTTGATCCATGGAGTTCTCCTAGGCGATGGCGTGGGTTTGGCGGCGTAAGGCTTCAACGGCGCGCTGGTTGTCTTCGAGCTTCATGCGGACGGCGACCAGGACGAGGGCGAGCAGGAGGAAGGCGCCCAGGTTGTGATAGAGCATGGCCTGCATGGCCGGGTCGATCGTGCTGGCATCGCCGGTGCGGATGGTGAGCACGGGTCCGGGATGCTGGGTGCGATACCAGACGTTGGCCTTGTAAGTGAAGTAGACGGCGGCGAAGGAAAAGATGGACAGCACGGCGGAATTCTTGGCACGTTCCGACGGATCCTTGATGCCCTCGCGCAGCATCAGGTAGGCGAGATAGATGAGCCAGGTGATGAGCGCGGAGGTAAGGCGCGCGTCCCACGTCCACCAGATGCCCCATTGCTGGCGGCCCCAAATCATGCCGGTGACCAGGTTGATGGCGGCGAGCGCCAAGCCCACTTCGGTGGCCGATACGGCGAAAACGTCATACTTCCACTTCTTGGTTTTGAGATAGATGCCGCTTGAGATTGCCGCGCCGAGGAAGCAGGCCACGCCGGCGAAATACGGCGGCAGATGGAAGAAGAAGATGCGGTACACCGCGCCCTGCATGGCTTCATCCGGCAACTGCAGCAGGATGATGTAGAGGTTGCGCACGAAGTAGAGCGCAGCCAGGATGCCCGCTCCGTAGATGATTTTGTCACGCATAGTTATCGAACCTATCCCACCAGGACCGTCTCCACCAGCACGGCGGCCAGGGAGGTGAAGATGATATCAAAGGCCACTAAAACCCGAAGCCAGATGGCGTGTTCGGCATCGATGGGTTGGCCGGCCACCAGAAGGGTGGTGAGCTGCATGGCGGCCATCAACGCCGGAATCAGCATCGGATAGATCAGCATGGGCAGCATCAACTCGCGGAGTTGCATGTTGACGGTGAGGGCGCCGAACATGGTGCCGAGCGCAGCCATAGACCAGGTGGCGAGCGCCGCCACGCCGAGCAACACCGGGAGTTGCTGCGTCCAGGAGAGGTTGTAGAGGATGCCAAACACGGGGAAGCAGACGGCTTCGATGATCGCGATGAGCACGAAGTTGGCGATGGCTTTGCCGATGAACAGTGCCGAGCCGGGAATCGGCGAGGCGAGCAAGGCATCGAGGCAATCGTTGGGCAATTCGCGGGCGAAGCCGCGGTTCAAGATCAGCGTGCCGGAGAAGGCGAAGACCATCCACAACAGGCCGCCGGACATCTGCTCGAGGACTTCAGAATCGGGGTCCACCACAAAGCTGAACAGCAACAGGATAACGATGGCGAACGAGAGCGAGGCGTTGAGCGCTTCCTTGGTGCGCAACTCACTGCGCAGATCCTTGGCGGCGACTGCGGCGATTTGGCGCAGGTACGTCATGCCGCTTCTCCGTAATGCTGATAGACCCAGCCGGGGTTGGCTAGCATCTCGTCGGTGCGCGGGCCGTGGAAGGCTAATTGGCCGCGGTTCAACAGCAGGACATGCGAGGCCAGTTCGAGCGCTTCGCGTAACTGATGGGTCGACAGCACGACGGTGGCGCCGCCGCGCAGAGCTTCGCGCAGCAGGCCTTGCAGCAGATGGATGGCGCGATCGTCGAGCGAGGTGAATGGCTCGTCCAGAATCAGGAAGCGCGGCTGATGGATGAAGGCGCGGGCGATGGCGAGCCGCTGCCGCATGCCGCGGGAGAATTCGCGAGCCAAGCCGCGGCGGACGCGGGCGAGGTCGGTTCGTTCGAGCCACTGGTCGACGGCCTGATGCGGATGGGCGAGGCCGTAGAGGCGGGCGAAGGTCAGCAGGTTCTCTTCGGCCGAGAGTTCGTCGTAGACGCCGATGCCATGGCCGATGATGCCGATCCGCGAGCGGATGGCGGTGTGGCGCGGATTGCCATCCAGAATCTTCACTTCGCCCTCAGACGCTTGGGACAGGCCGGCGAGAATGCGCAGGAGCGTCGTTTTGCCGGCGCCGTTCCGGCCCAGCAGGGCGACACAACTGCCTTCTGGAAAGTCGAAGCTGACCTTCCGGAGGGCGGCGAAATCACCGTAGTATTTCCAAAGTGATTGGGCGCCCAGCGCCGTCATTTGGCGCCCTTGCGCGCGCCGGCCGGCGATTGACGGTAGAGCAGGTAGAAGGCGGCCGCGAGAATGGCGACCGTGAGGCCAACGATGAACTCGATGCGGTCGTAGATCTTGGGGAAGATCGTGTCAATGGGCGGCCCTTGCTCTTCCTCTTCCGAACTCGGGGCGGTGTTCGCCAAGGTGCCAGCGCCTTCGATGTTGATCGTCAACGGGCCGTTCTTGGCGGTGAAGACCGACGCCATGGTGCGCGGTTCGTTGGTGAGGAAGGTGAGCGCGTCGCTTTTGAGCGTGACGCCGCGCGGGGCGATGACCCGCGTTTGCCCTTGGTGAAGGATGCGCGTGTTCAGGTCGCCGGGCGGGGCGAAGGGAGCGGTCCAGGCAATGTCGAAGCGGGTTTCGCCGGGCTTGAGGGCGAAGTCCACGGAGTAGACGTTCGGCTCGCCGGTGGGCCGGATGGGCCGCTTGATGGGCATGCCGCGCGAGCCGCTGGAGGCGTCGACGGTGGCTTTGCCCTGCGCCATCGGCGGCAGGAAAAAGCGCAGCGAGCCGCCTTCGGGGTCCGAGAGCGTGGTGTTGGTGGGGTTCTCGTAGATGATCGTTTCGCGCACGCGGAGTTCGCCGGGCACCGGTTCGATCAGGATCATGTGCTGGCTGGCGGCGGCGCCCGCCACTTTCTTGGCGGCGGAGAACACCGGCACTTCGATGCCCGTGGTGGCCGCGCCCGGTTCAATCAGCTTGTTGTAGTTGACGCCTTCGAAGCTGGTCTGCAGGAGGGCCATCCCTTCAGAGGCGCCATTGATGCTGAACTTGCCGGAGCCATCCGTGGTGGTGCTGCCCATCGACTTCATACCCTGGGCCCCGGGGGACACCAGACTCACCGTGGCGCCGGCTACCGGCTGCCCCGTGGTTTTGTTGACGACTGTGCCGTCGATGGCCTGCAACGCGATCGCGGCTAAGAAGAACAGAACGGTGCGCTTCATGCCATCGCCTTTCCACACTCGCCGCAGAACTTGAGCGGTTCTTTGAAGCGGGCCTGGCAATGCGGGCACACACACTGAGCGGCCTGCTCTTTCTTCTTGCGGGGCGGTGCCGTGGTGGCGACCGTCTTCCCTTCCGCGGCCAGGCGTTGCTTAATCTCGTCGACTTCGGCCAGGACGGCGCCAAGTTCTTTCTGCACGGCGAGCTTCGAGCTTTGGTAATCCTCGTCCGAGAGCTTGCCGAGCCGGTATTCGAACTGCAGGTCGCGCAGGTTTTCGTAGATCCGGGCTTTGCGTTCGTCGAGATGACGGAATGGGTTCTCCGGGGCGGGCTCCGGAAGATCGGTTTCGCGCACGCCCATGGTGAAGAGGACGACTCCTGCGACCAGGAGGATCGAGAGGACAACGACGGTCATTTAATCGAAGTTCGCCATTTCCTTGTCGAGTTGCGCGCGGATGCGTTCAGCGGAGCCGTCCGGTAGCTCGTTGACGAGGACGGGGCGGCGCGAACGTTTGATCCACCAGGCAATCGCGCCCAGTCCGAGCAGAATCGCAATCGGCGGCATTAGCCAGCTCATGGCATTGAAGCCTTCGGCGGGCGGAACGGCAAACGCTTTCAGGCCTTCGCGCTTGGCGAAGAAGTCGGCCACCTGATCATCGTTCATGCCGGCCTTTTGCAAATCAGCGATCTTCTCGCGAGCGGGTCCGGCATAGTGGCAGCCGAGCATCTGGCAGGTGCCGACCGTGTTCTTGCAGGCGCCGCAAAGGCAGGCGAGCTTATCGCCGGCACGGCGCACATCGGGCGTGAGGAAAGCCGTCGGACTCTGCGCGATGCAGAGTCCGGCGACGAACAAAATCGCGAGGCTAGTTTTCCACTGGCTGGGGTTGACGCGCAATGCCGACCACCTCCATCTTGGGATACTGCATCTTTACCTTGCTGGGGACCAGGCAGATCAGCGTGCCGATCAACAACACCCAGTAGCCCACCCAGATCCAGGAGACCAGCGGGAAGACATAGCTTTGCAGAATGACTTTGGAATCGTTGGTGAGGCCGGCGAAGTTGAGGTAGAGGTCCTCGTTCAGCCGGCGGCGGATGGCGACGTTCGACGTCTGCGAGCCGCTGACGGCGTACTTGCGCAGCTCCGGCTGCAGCGTGCCGAGCATTTCTCCACCGGAGCGAATCTCGACGACAGCATGATTCCAGACGTAGTTTTCGTTCTCGCCACCTTTGAGGTCGGCGACCTTGAGGTCGTAACGGCCGAGCTTGAAGGTGGAGCCCACGGTGGCTTCCACTGTGCGGTCGATGTTGAAGGCCGCGCCGGTGAAGCCGATGAACATGATCACGATGCCCATGTGGACGATATAGCCGCCGTAGCGGCGCGTGTTGCGGTGCGTGAGTTCGACGGCGGCGCCGATGAAGCTAATCTGGTCCTTCGCTGCAATCGACTTGGTGCCTTTCCAGAATTCGGAGGCGATGGTGGCGGTGACGAAGAAGCACAGGCCGAACGAGATGACGGCGTAGATGTGGTGAATGCCGAGTGCGGCCAGCACGGCCATAAAGATTGCGCTGCCCACGGTGGGCATCAGGAAGGCGCGCTTCAGGGCGTCCACCGAACTACGGCGCCAGGCAATGAGCGGTCCCACACCAGTGAGGAACAGCAAGAAGAGGCCGATCGGAATGTTGACGCGGTTAAAGTAGGGCGCGTCCACGGTGATCTTTTCGCCAGTGACGGCTTCGGAGATCACCGGGAACAGCGTGCCCCAGAGAATCGCAAAGCAGCTTGCGAGCAGGATCAGGTTGTTGAACAAGAAGCTGGATTCGCGGGAGACGACACTCTCGAGCTGCGTTTCGCTCTTCAGGTACGGCAGGCGGTTCAGGATCAGCCAGATGGTGCCACCGATGCCCAAGGCGAGGAAGACGACAAAGTAATTGCCGAGCGACGACTGCGCGAAGGCGTGCACGGAACTCACTACGCCGGAGCGGGTGAGGAAGGTGCCCAGGATGCAGAGGAAGAACGTGGCCGACACCAGCACCATGTTCCAGACCTTCATCATGCCTTTCTTCTCCTGCATCATCACCGAGTGCAGGAAGGCCGTAGAGGTGATCCACGGGAGCAGAGAAGCGTTTTCAACCGGATCCCAGCCCCAGTAGCCGCCCCATCCGAGCACGGCGTAAGCCCAGCCGGCGCCCAGCAGGATGCCCGTGGATTGGAACGCCCAGGTGACCAGGGCCCAACGGCGCGTGGTGTGAATCCAGCCGTCACCGGGCTGCTTGGTGATCAGCGAGCCCATTGCAAACGCGAACGGGACGATAAAGCCGACATAGCCGAGATAAAGGAAAGGCGGATGGATCACCATCGTCCAGTACTGCAGCAGCGGATCGAGACCGCGGCCATCGTCCATGGGCGTGGCGGCGCGGCCGATCGCGAGAATCTTGAAGGGGTGTTCGACGAACGTAACCAGGAGGAGGAAGAACACCAGCGTGGTCATCAACACGGCCGTGATCCACGGCATCATCGTGCGGTATTGGTGCTTCTTGCGGGTGGTGAAAACGACGACAGCCGTATAGGTGGAAAGAATGAAGCTCCAGAAGAGCAGCGAGCCTTCCTGGCCGCCCCACCAGGCAGTGAACTTGTAGACGGTGGCCATCGCCTTGTTGGAGTGAGCCCAGACGTACTGCAGGCGGAAGTCGTCGGTCATCAGGGCGTAGATCAGCAGGCCGGAGGCCGCCACCACCAGAGCCCAGACGCTATAGACGGCGCGCTGTGCGCTTACCAGGAGAAAGGGCTTTTGTTTCCAAGCGCCTACAACCGAAGCCAGGACGGAATAGACGCCCAGGCAGAAGGCGAGGATCAGGCACAGCCCGCCGATATTTTCCATGAGTAGGTTCCTTTAGCTAGTGGCCGGCTTGGCGTAGCTGTTGGTGTTACCGGGCTTGGCGCCAGGCTTCGCTTCATACTTCGACGCGCACTTGGCCTGAATCCGGTTGGCCTGAAAAACGCCGTCGGAGCCCATCTTGCCGTCAGCCAGGCACTGGGCGCCGATGCGGAACGTATCGGGCAGCGGATCCTTGCCGTTATAGACGACGTTGAGCATGAGATTCTTCCCGTTTTCCTTCTGGATCATGCGGAACTTGACGCTTTGTCCATTGCGCTCAATGCTTTCCACGTCCCCACCGACTCGCAGACGCTTCACCTGGGCGTCGTTGCCCATGGCGTTCATCTCTTCGATGGTCTTGTAGTAGGTCTTGGTTTCGCTGACGCCGTCCATGGCGAGCCAACCCAGCGTGGAGACGATGATCAGGATCAGAATGCCGAACTTTGCGTAGGGATGCATGGGAACTCTCCGCTTTCGCCTTTAGTATAACGCCCGGTTAGACGCGGGTCAGGGCGATTTTCTTCCCGCCCCGCGCCGGATAATAGAAAAGAATGCCTACGATCCTGCTGCTTGTTGCTTCGAACACCTTCATGACCTTTGCTTGGTACGGCCACCTCAAGTTTAAGGGCGCGCCTTTGTGGCAAGCGATTCTGGCCAGTTGGGGCATCGCCTTTTTCGAATACTGCCTGATGGTGCCGGCGAACCGGCTGGGGAGCGAGGGGTCGATGACCGGTTACCAGCTCAAGATTCTTCAGGAAGCGATCACCATCGGGGTTTTCCTTGTGTTTGCTTACCTTTACCTGGGGGAGGCCCCCACTTGGCGAACGGCCGGCGCCTTCGGTCTGATTGTCGGCGCCGCCGCTTTGGCCTTCAGCGGGCGCTAAGGTCGTGATACGATCCAGGCGCTTATGTTGACGCGTCTGGTTCTTTTCGGTTTCCCTTTGGTGTTGGCGCTTGGGCAGGCTCCGGCCCCTCCGGGCGGCCCGCGCCCGGTAGGCCTGGGCATCTACCCGACTTACGAGCCGGACGACAATGCCGGGTTCGTTTCGTTGTTCGACGGCAAAACGCTCGAGGGCTGGGACGGCGATACGACGTTCTGGCGGGCGGAGAACGGCGAGATCATCGGCGAGTCTACGGCGGAGAAAGTCGTGAAGACGAACAGCTTCCTCATCTGGCGGGGTGGCAAGGTGAAGGACTTCGAACTGAAGGTGGAGTTTAAGCTCAGCAACACCAACAGCGGTATCCAGTACCGCAGCGTCGAGTTGCCGGAGGTCGGCAAATGGGTTCTGAAGGGCTATCAGGCGGATCTGGATATCGGCAACGGCTTCACGGGCAATCTGCACGAGGAGCGCGGCCGTAAGCCGGGTCACGTGGTGCTGGCGCAGCGCGGCATGCTCACGCGCATTACGGACGGCCCCAAGTATCGGGTGCTCGGGTCGCTGGGCGATCCGAAGATGTTACGCGGCGTGGTGAACGTGATGGGCTGGAATCAGTACCACATCATCGCCCGTGGTCCGGTCATGCTCCAGATTCTGAACGGCCAAGTGATCGCGGCCACGATCGACGAGGACGCTAAGAACTTCGTGCCTGAAGGTCTGCTGGGGTTCCAGATGCACGTCGGCCCGCCGTTCAAAGTAGAGTATCGGAACATCCTGCTGCGCCAGCTTTAGCGGCCTCGCCGGGGTTGTCGAATGATGCTGCGTACCGAGGTCCGAAATGGGAATTTTTCAAAAATTTCGGAGAAAGTTGGGCTCGGAAAAGCACTTATATTTGACGCCTCATGATGCCTTGGCAAAATACCTCCCCCCCGCCATGTGAGATTCCACCGGGTTTTACCATCATCTTGGCCGAAGTGGAGGATCTTGAACGGATCTGCCGGTTGGACTGGGCTGCCTTGCAGCACTATCGCCAGCGGGACTTCGTGGCTGCCGCCATTGAAGCCGAGTGTTGCTGGGTGGCATTCTTCGACGAAATCACCGTAGGCTATGGCATTTTCAACTACCAGTTCCAGGGTTATGGAGTTATTCACCGCCTCTACGTCGGGCCGGAGTTCCGGCGGCGCGGGATCGGGCGCGCGCTGCTGGAACACTTCTGCGAGGCGTGTTCGTCGCCCCGGCTCTACATCACCGTCCCGCAGCAGGAGCTGGCGTTGCTCGAACTGGTTCGAGTGAAAGGCTTTATGCTTTCCGGGGCCATGCAGGAACTCGGCAATACGGGCCCAGCGCTGATTTACGTCAAGGACCTGGGGACACCGACGCCTTCGCCGCCCACCCGGGGTTTGCATTAAAGAACTGCCGGGCGTTGACGATGCGGATGCCCCGCCACGGCTCGGGCCAGGCGGTGGGGAAATCGCGCAGGTTGCCGGTGATGAGCCAATCGGCCTGGGCAGCCAGGGCGCATTCCAGCAGCCGGTTGTCGTCGGGGTCGCTCGCCTCGTCGACCGCCGGTCCGGCGTCGACCAACTCGGCCGAGCCGGCGATCGACTCGAACAACTCGGCAAAGCACGCCCGTCGCGTGGCGAACTTGGGCCGTTCGCTGACCTCGCGATACTCTTCGCGGAGCACTTCGGTGACGCACAAAGTCACGTGGCGTTCCACGCCGAGCCGCACCAGCGCCGCCTCCAACCCGCCGGGCGACCAGCAGGCGGAGATCAGAATGTTGGTGTCGAGCACGAGCCGCATCTGACCTGGAGTGTGTCACATTCAAGGTGGCATCATTCAGAAAGGAGCGGACTTGAAGGACGAACTCGGCGACCGGATCAAAACCCATTTCGAAGACGTCTTCCGCGTCCGGCTGCCGCGCCGCACCCATGCCGTCATTCGCATTGACGGCCGCCGTTTTCACACCTTTACCCGCCGGCTGGAGCGCCCCTACGACCGCCGTCTGTCCGACGCCCTGGACACTGCGGCCATGGCTCTGGCCGCCGAGATGTCCGGCTGCCGCTGCGCCTACGGCCAGAGCGACGAATACTCGTTCCTGCTCACCGACTTTTCGAGCGAGCACGAGAAGATGTGGTTTGACGGCAATGTGCAGAAGATCGTCTCGGTGGCGGCCAGCATCTTCACGGCGCACTTCGTCCGCGCCTTCGACGCCGTTGCCGCCTTCGATGCGCGGGTGATGGTGATTCCGCAGCGCGCCGACGTCGAGCAGTACTTCATTTGGCGTCAGTTGGACGCCTCGGCGAATAGCTTGAACATGCTGGCTTCGGCCCACTATAGTCATGCGGAGTTGGAGGGACGGTCCACGGCCGAGAAGCACGACCTGCTGCATGCCAAAGGCGTCAACTGGGCAAAGTCGGAGACCAGCTTCAAGCGCGGGCGCATGATCGTGCCGGCGGAGCCCACGGGATGGCGCGTGGACCTGGAGCCGCCCGTGTTCACTCGCGAGCGTGCCTATCTCAACGGCCTGATTCCGGAAGGACGTTAGGATGCGACGTTGGATCGGTTGGCTGCGGATCTCGGACTTCATCTGGCTGCTCATCTTCGGCGCCATGCATCAACTGGGCCCGGACATCAACATTGCCGAAGCGCAGATGACAGTGGTGATGTTTCTCTTCCAGGTGGTGAGCACGCGCCTGCCGTTCCTGCTCTCCCCACGCGGCATCTACGTCACCGTCGGAGTGAAGCTGTTCCTGGCCTACTTGCTGATTGGCGTCACCGGCGGCGTTACGTCCAGCTACTATCCGATCCTCTTTTGGCCGATCATCTCCGCGGCCACCACCTTGAGCTTGGCGGGCGCGGTGACCTGCACCCTGCTGAGCATTGCCGGCTATCTTTCACAGTTGCTGATTCTGGACTGGAGCCGGTGGACACTGGTGGACTACGCGATTGCCGAGCTCAGCCTGCGCGCCACCTTTCTGTGCATGGTGGGCTACCTGACCTACGAACTGGCCCAGCACAATCGGCAGGAGGCAAGGAATTACCAGGCTGTCGCGGAGCAATTGGCGGACGCCAACGCCAATCTTCAGAAAGCGGAAGAAGCTATGCGCCGCACCGAGCGGCTCGCGGCGCTCGGCCAATTAACGGCGGGCCTCGCGCACGAGATCCGCAACCCCATCGGCACCATCAAGAACTCGGCGGAACTGCTTTCAAAGCGGCTGCCGCCGGATGACGAGTTGTCCAAAGAGCTCTCCGGCTTCATCCAAAGCGAAGTGGACCGCACCAATTCGCTGATTACGCGCTTTCTGCAGTTCGCGCGGCCCTTTCATCTGCAACGCGCGCCCCACGACATCACCCAGGTGTTGGACCGCGCCATCGGGCACGCCGAGCGGCAGTTTCCCTCGTTCCCGATCACTTTCGTGCGCAACTATGCGCCGAATGTTCCGCCGGCGCAGATTGACCAGGAACTGATTGAGCAGGTGTTCATCAACCTGCTGGTGAACGCCGCGCAGGCGTCGCCGCCCGGCAGCGTGGTGACGGTGAAGACGCGCGCCGACGAGAACTCGCTCGAGGTGGCCGTGATTGACCGCGGCGCGGGCATCGATCCCGCGATTCGCGGCTCGATCTTCAATCCGTTTTTCACCACCAAGAAAGACGGCGTCGGCCTGGGTCTCGCCATCGTGGCCAAGATAGTGGACGAGCACGGAGGCCGCATTGTGGTGGAAAGCGAGCCCGGCCAGGGCAGTGTATTCCGCGTGCAGTTGCCGATTGCCGCCGCTTAGCCGGACCTAAGCCTTCAGGCGGTAAACGCGGTGCGCGTTCTCCCAAGTGAGCTTCTTAAACGCCGCCGGTGAAACGGTGTTCTTCAGGAGGGTGAGCGTTTCGCGAGCTACGCACTTGCCGGCCAGACGGCTTGCATTCGGATTGCCGCCTTGCGAGATGCCGCCGCCGCGGCCGTCGTTGCAGGCGCAGTCGCTGCCGAAGATCAGCTTATTGCCGTGGCGCTTCAGGAAGCCGGGCGTGAACTCGGGATCGCGTGAAAGGGCGTTGTTGCCGGAGTTGGCGGCGAGGTCGCCAAACAGATTCGGATAGTCGCTCAACAGCTTGTCGGTGACGCCGCCCGGCTTGATTTTGCCCTTCGGGTAGTCGACTTCGTTGGCGTAGTCGGCACTGATGTTGGCCCAAAAGGCGTCGGCATGGCCGATGAAGGTCGTCTTGGGATAGGCCTTCAGCATCGCGGCGAAGTTCTTGAAGCCCGTCGCGAAAACACCCTCGGTCGGTGTGTGCGGCACTTCCTGGAAGTGCACCAGAATCGGCACGTTCAAGTCCGCGGCCAGCGCGTACATGCGGCGCAATTCCGGACCGTCGGCGGCGACGTGGAACTTCAGTTCGCCAAAGCCAATCGCGCCGGCCTTCACCGCGGCGGTGAGTTGCGCCTCGGCTTCCGGCTTGGTGATATCCGCTGAAGCGAACCAGCCCAGCGCCCGGCCCGGATACTGCTGCCGGACGGTTTGCATCATCTCGGCGGAGTTGGCACGCGCCAGCGCCATGAAGTTCGAAACGCTGCAGCCATCCAGGTGCGCGATGTTCGCCTCCGGCGTGCGGCGCAAGTGATGATGGCAATCGACGATAGGATTGCCCCAATCCGGTGCGCCCTGGGCGGAGGCAACTGAATGAAGAGCGGGCAAAGCGGCAAGGGCTTGGGTAAATTGACGGCGATTCAACATGGTTTCTCCGGGCGAACGATTCACTACCAGGTCAGCGAGCCGCTGGGTGGCGGCCATAGGCCCATCAACTGGCGCAGCGTGATGACTTGGCCGAGGTGATGAGCGTTGTGAAGGGCGACATGCGCGAGTGCCTCGCGAACGGTGTATTGAGCGAGAGGCGGAAAGTCAATGGGCGGGTCGACCGGACGGTCAGCGCCGTCGCCGAGTTCCACTGCCAGTTCCAGGCCGGCGAGGAAATGATCGCGCAACTCCTCCCAGGGTCCGGGAGGCGGCCAGCCGGCCGCGGCCGAGCCCGCCATCGGCTCCGGCTGCCCGTGGCAGCGAGCCAGGAACCAGCTCTGCCAGAAGTTCAAGTGGGCGACAATCTCGGCAATCGAATGCGGCGCGTTCGGCAAATGCCGCCGAGCTTCTTCGGCCGTGAGGGCTTCGAGGGCCACTCGCGGTGCGGCATGCGCAAACGGTTCCAGAAGCATCTCCCGAGGACTCATGGCCTGAATGTATCATCTGCGGGCCATCGTTCGGTGATACGCTAGCCGCCGTGAATCGACGTCGTTTCCTCGCTCAACCCGCGGCGGCTGCTCCGTTCCTGCAAGCCGCGCAAACCGGCTCGCGCCCTAACCTCAGAATCACGGACATCCAGGTGTTCCCCACCAACGTGGCGAACCGCAATCTGATCTTCGTCAAGGTACTCACCGATCAAGGTATCCACGGCATTGGCGAAGCCTACTCCTGCGGCCCCGATGAAGCCACGCTCAAGGTGATTGCCGATTTCAAGAGTTGGTTAGTGGGGCAGGATCCGCGCAATATCCAATATCTCTGGGACCTGATGTACAACTTCAGCCGCTTCCCCGGCGGCAGCGTGGTGAACGCGGCCATCAGCGGCATTGAACACGCGTTGTGGGACATCTCCGGCAAAGCCGCTGGCTTGCCGGTCTACATGCTGCTGGGGGGCAAGGTGCGCGATCGCATCCGCCTTTATCAGAGCGCAGGTGGCGGCGAGCCGTCGCAGGTGGCGGAATCGGCCAAACGTCTGGTGGAGAAGTACGGCTACACGGCGGTGAAGATGTCTCCGCACATGAGCGGTACCAATGCGCGGCCGGTGAACTATGTCACGCGGATGGCCGGTCAAAGGGTGCGGGCCGTGCGCGAAGCGCTAGGCCCGGACATCGACATCGGCGTCGATATTCACGCGAAGTTCTTCGAAGTCACGCGCGCGATCCGCATGGCGCGCGAGATCGAGCCCTACAACCCGATGTGGTTGGAAGAGCCGATCCGGCCCGAGAATGTCGACGCCATGCACAAGCTCTCCGAGCACGTGGAGATTCCACTCGCGAGCGGCGAGTGCAACTACACACGTCACGAGTTCCGTCCGATTCTGAATGCGCAATGCCTGGACTTTGTCCAACCGGACATCTGCGTCTGCGGCGGCTTGCTCGAGATGAAGAAGATCGCCGCCATGGCAGAAGCGGCCTACGTCCGCGTGGCGCCGCACAATCCGATGGGGCCCGTGGCGACGGCCGTGAACGTGCACTTCGCCGCTTCCACGCCGAACTTCTTTATCCTCGAATATCATCCCGACGACGAATCGCCGCGGAAGGACATTCTGCAGGAGCCATTGGCTGCGAAGGGCGGCTACATTCCACTGCCCACCAAGCCGGGCTTAGGCATCGAACTGAACGAAGAGTTCCTGCGGCGCAATCCGCCGAAGCCTTGGCGTCGCGGCTTCGAGTTCCGGGCCGATGGCTCGGTGGGCTTTATCTAAAGCTATTCGTAACGCAGCGCGACCATCGGGTCCACCTGGGTCGCGCGGCGGGCGGGGATCAGCATCGCGAGCAACGCCGTCACCAACAGGAGGGCGATGCCGCCCGCGAAAACCGTCGTGCCGGACGGTGCCACCTCGAAAGGTAACTGCTGAAGCAAGCGCTGCGCCGCGAACGTGCCCGCTAGCCCCAGCGTGGCCCCCACGCCGGCCAGAATCAGACCACGCGTGACGATCCAGCCAAGCACCTGTCGTGGGGCCGCGCCCAGGGCCAGCCGTACGCCGATCTCGTGCGTCCTCTGCTCCACCGTATAGGCGGTGACGCTGTAGACACCGACCAGCGCGAGGAATAACGCCATCGCCGAAAAGCACGTGAGCAGGGCCGTAAAGAAGCGTTGCTCGGCCACGGAAACCGAAAGCCGGTCGTCCATCGTCGCGATCTCCGTGGCTGGCAGTAGCGGGTCGAGCGCGCGCAACTCGCGCAACACCGCCGGAGCCAAACGGAGCGGATCGCCCGCCGTGCGCACCGTGATACTGGCGAAGTTGATCGGCAAATGGGCGTGCGGGTAGTAAACCTGCGCTCGCACCTCGTTCGAAAGCCCGCCGATGCGTACGTCGCCGATTACGCCGATGATCTCGCCGGGGACGTCGTCTCCCATGTTGACGATCAACTTTTGCCCGAGCGGATTCTTCCCCGAAAACTGCTGCCGCACTAGCGCTTCGTTCACCACGAAGTGGCGCGGCGCTTGCGCCCGATTGTCTTCGTCGGTGAAGAGGCGGCCTGCCTTGAGGGGGAACCTCAGCGTTTCGAAATAGCCCGGATGCACGGGGCGAACGTCCGTCACCGGACTTTCGCCGGCGGCAGGAATCGGCCGGCCCACCACGCGATAGCTGGTGCCCGCGCCTTGCCCGAACGGCAGCCAAGTCACCGCGCCAGCGGACTCCACGCCCGGCAACGTCCGCACGCGCTCCAGCCAGCGGGCGTAGAAACGCGAGACCTCTTCGTCGCGATATCGCGTCGCCGGTAGGCCCACCTCCATCGTCAGCACATGGTGTGTGTCGAAGCCTGTGTCGACAGCCAGCAAGCGATCCAGCGTGCGGATCAGGACGCCCGACCCCACCAGCAGCACCAGAGCCAAAGCCATCTCCAGCACCATCAGTGCCGCGCGCCAGCGATCGCCCGCGCCGCCCAAAATGCCGCGAGCACCTTCTTTCAACGTGCCGGCCAACTCGTCACGCCGCAAGGCCAACGCCGGCGCCATGCCGAACAGCACGCCCGTGCCCACCGTGAGCGCGCCGGCAAACAGGAGCACCGCTGGGTTCAGCGTGGCGGACTCGAGCCGCGGAACCTGGGCGGGTGCAAAGTACTTCAACATCGCGATCAACCCATAAGCGAGCGCTAAGCCCGCCAGGCCGCTCACCAGGGCTAACCCGAGGCTCTCGGCCAATAGTTGCCGCACGACGCGCCAATCGCTGGCGCCCATCGAACGGCGGATCGCCATCTCGCGCTCTCGCCCCGCCGACCGGGCCAGCAGCAGATTCGCCACGTTCGCGCAAGCGATCAGCAGCGTCAGCAACGTGGCGGCCATCAGCACCCAGAGCGCTATTCTCACCTTTTGTGAGTACTGCTCGCCCAGTGGCACCAGACGGACGCCCCAGTTCTTGTTGAACAGTGGATGCTCTTGTTCCAATTGCGCCGCAATCCCGCTCATCTCCGCACTCGCCTGCTGGATGCTCACACCGGACTTTAGCCGGCCGATCGACAGCAGATACCGTCCGGCCTTCTGGCGATAGTCGCGGCCAGGATCGAGGTAGAGGGGCGCGACGGCGTCCACGGGCTTGGCCGAGGTGGGATAGAGCTCCGGCAGAAGGCCAATCACTTCGTACAATTCGCCGCCGAGTGACACACGCTGGCCGACGATGTCCGGCCGGCTGCTGAAGTGGCGTCGCCAGGCGGACTGGCTGAGTAACAACAAACGTGAGTCTGCCCGAATCTCCTCCGGGCGAAAGTCGCGGCCCATCACCGGCTGAATCCCCAGTACCGAAAGATGATTCGGCGTCACGGCTTGCACCTCGAGTTCCACCGGTTCTCCCTGCCCGGTCAGCGTGCGCTTGCCCGTCGTGTAGGCGCTGATGCCGCTGAAGGATGTCGCGCGGGCTCTCCAATCGAGCAGGTCCGCGGGCGCCACCACATTGTTTTTGAAGCCGCGCTTCTGATTGGCTTCCCAGAGCATCACGAGTTGCTGCGGGTCGCGAAACGGTAACTGGCGCAACACCACGGCTTCCAGCAAGCTATAAATGGCCACGCACGCGCCCAGGCCGACCGCAAGCGTCAGCACGACGGTGAGCGTAACGGCTGGCTGCCCGGTGAGTACTCGGAGCGCGGAGCTCAGGTCCGCTGGCATGCCCGTCCACCAGGGAGCCCGTTCCGGAGCGCCGGTGGCGTCGCGCAACTCGCGGGCTACTCGTTTCCAGTCGGGGATCTGCGCCTCGGCTAACCGCTCCGCTTCCTGCTCGGAGTGTCCGGCGGCGAGAGCATCGCGATAGCAGTGTTCCAACTGGTCGGCCAACTCCTCGACGATCTCTACCTCGCGCGCGGGCGGCAAGTTCAGTGAGGGCAGTTGCTGGCGGACGTACGCGTGCCAGCTACGCATGACCGATCTCCGCCACGCGGCCAATAGCCTTCACCATCTCCATCCAACTCTTGCGCTGGGCGGCCAGGGTCTTGCGCCCTACTGCGGTCAGCCGGTAGAAACGTTTGCGCCGCTCCTGCGGCTTCTCCACCCAGCGTCCGGTCACCCAGCCGCGCCGCTCCAGCCGATAGAGCAACGGATACAACGAAGCCACGTGGAACTCGATGCGGGCTTCGGACTTCTGCTCAATCAGTTTGGCGATCTCATAACCATGGCGTTCGCGTTCCTCGAGCAGAGCCAGCACCAGCATCTCGGCGCTCGACTTGGCGATCGCCCGCGTGTCTATCAGTTGGTCTGTCATATATAGCAATACTACATATATCACTGATGCTTGTCCAATTGGCCGCATGCGGCCTCTGGTATGGTAGCGGGTTGATGCGAATGCTGATCTTCCTGCTGCCTTGCTGGGCGGCCGCGCAGACTTACACGGTTGATCAAGCCGTGAGCGTCGCGCTTGAGAAATACGGCGGCGTGCGGGTTTCGCGTGAAAACGCCGTCGCGGCGGCCCAGGCGATCCGCTTGGCCCGCACCGCGTACCTGCCGCAAACCGACTTCCTCGCGCAGGCCAATCGGGCGACGCGCAACAACGTCTTCGGCATGATGCTGCCGCAATCCACGCTGCCCAACATCTCCGGACCGCCGCTGGCCAACAATTCCATGACCAGCGTGTGGGGCACCGCCGTCGGCCTGCTGGTCAGTTGGGAGCCCTTCGACTTTGGCCGGCGTGCCTCGCAAGTGAACGCCGCCAGCGCCCATCAGCGCTACACGGAGGCCGTGTTGACGCGCACCCGGTTTGAGGTCGCCGCCAGCGCCGCCGATGGTTTTCTCACGGTGCTGGCGGCGGAGCAAACCGTCGCCGCCGCGGCCGCCTCAGTGAAACGCGCGCGTTCGCTCGAAGAGATTGTCGCCGCGCAGGTGAACGCCGAACTGAGGCCTGGCGCGGATCATTCGCGCCTCAAGGCCGAAGTGGCCATGGCGCAGGCGCAACTGGTGCAGGCCGAACAAGCGGTCGCGGTGGCCAAAGCGGCGCTGTCGCAGTATGGTCTCGAGCCCTCGTTTCAAGCCGTCACGGGCTCGCTGCTGGAGACGCCTCCGGCCGGGATCCTGGCGCAGGCGGACTTGCCGTCTCACCCGGTGGCGCGTGTGCAGGCTGCCGCTGTCGACGAGGCGCAGGCGCGTCAGAGGATTCTCGATAAGGCTTACTATCCGAAGTTCAATTTGCAAGGCGCCACTTACGCACGCGGTACGGGAGCGAATCCGGATTTCACCACCGGGGGCGCAGTCGCCGGCTTGGGGCCGAACATCGTGAATTGGGGCGCCGGATTGACGGTCACCTTTCCGGCGATGGCGCTACCAGGTTTGCGCTTGCAGCGCGGCATCGAAGCCAGCCAGACGCGCGCCGAGCAAATGCGCCAGGAACAACTGGCGCAGGACCTCGCCGCGCGGCTCGCCCAGGCCAACGCGCAACTCGAAGGCGCTCGCCAACTCGTGGCGCTGCTGCCTGCTCAGCGAGAGGCCGCAACGGCGGCAGAGCAGCAAGCCACGGCGCGCTATCGGGCCGGCCTGGGGACGATCGCCGAAGTAGCCGAAGCCCAGCGACTGCTCACGCAAACCGAGATTGACGACCGCTTGGCGAAGCTCGCCGTCTGGCGCGCCATGCTCGCCGTGTCCACCGCGCAAGGCGACATTGAGCCCTTCTTAAAAGCCGCCGTGGGGAGCCGATAGATGGGACTGGTTCGTTTTTCCTTACGCCATCCCGTTACCGTACTGGTGGCCATGCTCTCCGTGCTCCTCGGCGCCTGGCTCGCCTGGCAGCGCATCAAGGTCGACATCTTTCCCACCGTCGGCTCGCCCGCCATCTACATCGCTCAGCCGTATGGAGGGTTAGACCCGGCGCAGATGGAAGGTTTCGCGACTTATTACTACGAGTACCACCTGCTTTATGTGAGCGGCATTCAACGCGTGGAGTCGCGGTCGATTCAAGGAGCGGCGCTCATCAAGCTCACCTTCTATCCCGATACGGACATGAATACGGCGATGGCCGAAGTGGTCTCCTATGCGAATCGTTCGCGCTCGTTCATGCCGCCGGGCGCGGTGCCGCCGTTCATCACGCGCTTTGATACCGGCTCCATCGCGATTGGCCAACTAGTCTTCTCGAGCCCTACCCGTCTGCCGGCGGAAATGCAGGACATCGCCATCAATCGCGTGCGACCTTTGTTCGCCACGTTGCCCGGCGTCTCCGCGCCGCCGCCCTTCGGCGGCAACCAGCGCACGATCGTCGTCCGGCTCGATCCCGATAAGCTGCGGCAGTATCACGTCTCGCCGGAAGAGGCGATTGCCGCGGTCACCAAAGCAAATACGGTGATTCCTTCGGGCGTGGTCCGCACCGGCGACCTGACGCGCATGGCCGTGGCCAACTCGATCATCGGCAGCGACTTCAGCGAACTCAACAATGCACCGATTCGCGTCGGCAGCGGACCCACCATCTACCTGCGCGACATCGGCGTGACGGAGAACGGCACTGACGTCGTCACCGGCTACGCCCACGTCAACGGCAAGCGTACCGTCTATATCCCGATCACCAAACGCGCGCAAGCCTCGACGCTGGACGTAATCGAACGGGTGCGTGCGAACCTGCCGACATTTCGCAAGGCCGTGCCCGACGATGTCGATGTCCGCGTGGAGTTCGACCAATCGGTCTATGTGCAAGCGGCGCTCAAGAGTCTCACCAGCGAAGGCGTGCTCGGCGCGTTGCTCACGGGCCTGATGGCTTTGCTGTTTCTGCGCGATTGGCGCGGCGCGCTGATCGTCATGGTGACGATTCCCATTTCGCTGCTCTCCGCTCTGATCTTGCTCTACGCCACCGGCCAGACGATCAACATCATGACGCTGGCTGGACTGGCGCTCGCCGTCGGTGTGCTGGTGGACGAAGCCACCGTCGAGATCGAGAATATTCACACGAGGATGGCGCAAGGCGCGACCGGAGCCAGGGCGGTGGTGGAAGCCTGTGAGCGCACCGCGCTGCCGCGCCTCCTGTCATTGCTGTGCATCCTGGCCGTCTTTCTGCCCAGCGCGTTCATGACTGGCGTGGGCAAGCAGCTCTTTGTGCCGCTATCGCTCGCCGTCGGCTTCGCCATGATCTCGTCGTATGTGCTGTCTTCGTCACTGGTGCCGATGCTTGCCACGCTGTGGATGCGGCCCTCGCGCCACCAGGGCGAAGGCTGGTTGACGCGGGCCTATCGCCGCTATGCCGAATCGCTGGTGGCGTTGCGTTGGCCCGTCGCCGGTGGCTATCTGCTGGCCTGCGCCGCGCTGCTGTTCATGGTGCTGCCGACGCTCGGTCTCGAAATTTTCCCAATTGCCAATCCGCTGCAGTTTCGCCTGCGGCTGCGGGCTCCCACCGGCACCCGGATCGAGCGGACGGAACTCGTCGCCCTCAAGGCGCTGAATCTGATTCGCGACGAAGCGGGCGACCTCGACATCTCCATCGGCTTCATCGGCACGCAGCCCGCGTCTTATCCGGTTTCGACGATCCAGCTATGGACGGCCGGTCCGCAGGAGGCCGTGCTTACCGTGTCGCTCAAGCCCACGGCCAAGTTGCAGGGGGAAGCGCTCCAGGAACGTCTGCGCGCTCGCTTCGGCCGTGATCTGCCGCAGGTGAAAGTGAGCTTCGAGGCGGGCGACATCATCTCGCAGGTGATGTCGTTTGGCTCGCCCACCCCAATCGAAGTGGCGATTCAAGGCGCGCCGATGCCAGCCATTCGCGCGCACGCAGAGAAGGTACGCCTGGAGTTGGCCAAGATCGGCGCCCTGCGCGATCTGCAATACGTACAAGCCACGGACTATCCGACCGTGGAGATCAACATCGACCGCGACCGGGCCGGGCAGTTCGGACTCACCATGGCGAACGTGATGAAGTCCGTGATGGCGGCCACCTCGTCTTCGCGCTTCGTCGAAGCCAACTACTGGCGCGATCCAGTCTCCGGCAATGGCTTCCAACTGCAGGTGGAGATTCCCCAGCATCGCGTCACCGGCGTGAAGGACCTTGAAGAACTGCCCGTCATGCGCGACGGCCAGTCGCGGCCCTTGCTGGGCGACATTGCCACCTTCAAGAACGGCACGGCCATGGGCGAACTGACGCGCTACAACTCGCTGCGGGCTTTGTCCCTCACCGCGAATCTCCACGGCGTGCCGCTCGGCGACGTGGCCCCGGCCATCCGCCAAGCGGTGGCTCGCGCTGGTGAGCCGCCCAAAGGGATCACCGTGAACGTCGCCGGCCAGATTCCGCCGCTCGAGGAAACCTTGGACGGGTTGCGGCTCGGTTTGTTGCTGGCCATTGCTGCCATCTTTCTGCTCCTGGCGGCGAACTTCCAGAGCTTCCGCTTGTCGCTGGGCATTCTGGCGACAGTGCCGGCCGTGCTTGCCGGGGCGGCGATCGCCCTCAAGCTCACCGGCACCACGCTGAACATCCAGTCCTTCCTCGGCGCCATCATGGCAGTGGGAATCGCCGTGGCGAATTCGATTCTGCTGGTGAGCTTCGCCGAACGCGCGCGCAAGGCTGGCCTCACGGCTCGAGCCGCGGCGGTGGAGGGCGCCACGTCCCGCTTGCGCGCCATCCTGATGACGGCCACCGCGATGATTGCCGGGATGGTGCCGCTGGCCTTGGGCTCGGGCGACGGTGGTGCGCAAACGGCGCCGCTCGCGCGGGCGGTGATCGGCGGCTTGTTCTTCGCCACGCTGGCGACGCTTTCTGTGCTGCCCGCCTTCTACGCCATCCTGCAAGCTCGCGCCGCCGCGCAATCGGCGTCGCTCGACCCTGACGATCCGGAAAGCCGCTTCTATGAGAATCCTGCTTAGTCTCTGCGCCTGTGTCGCGCTTGCCCAAACCACCGTGGAAACGGTCACTGTAGTCACCAAGCCGGTCGACCGGGTGCGCAAATTGCCCGGCGAACTGGCGCCCTATCAGGCCGTCGAGATCGCCGCGCGTGTCCCCGGCTACCTGGAAGAGATTCGCGTCGACGTCGGTTCGCTCGTGAAGAAAGGCGACCTGCTCGCTCGTCTCAGCGCGCCGGAAATGGATGCCGACTTGGCCCAAGCTCGTGCCAAACAGGGTGCCTCCGAAGCGGTGCGCGCCGAAGCCGAAGCCAAGCTTCTTGCCGCCCAAGCCACCTACGAGCGATTGAAGAGCGCGTCGGCCACTCCGGGCGCGATCGCCGGTAACGAACTCGTCCTCGCCGAGAAGGCTGTCGAAGCCGCTCGCGGCGCCGCGCGGGCCGCCGATCGGGCGATCGATGCGGGTAAGAGCGGCGTGAAGGCGCTCGAAGACCTGCGTGCGTATCTGGAGATCAAGGCGCCTTTTGACGGCGTCATTACCGACCGCTATCTGCACCCCGGCGCCCTCGCTGGACCTTCCACCGGTCCTCTGGTTAAGCTCCAGCAGGTCAGCCGGCTGCGGTTGATAGCCGCCGTGCCCGAAGGCGACCTGGGCAATTTGTCGCGGGGCGCGCGCGCCACCTTTACCCTGCCCGCGTTCCCCGGCGAGACCTTCACCGGCGTCGTAGCTCGTCTACCGCGCGTGGTGGATCCCAAGACCCGCACGATGCCCGTGGAGTTGGACGTCATCAATGCCGGGGGCCGCTTGGCTCCGGGCATGTATCCCGAACTTCAGTGGCCGGTCCGGCAGGGGCGCACGGCGCTGCTGGTGCCCGCTACGGCGATCGCCACCACCACGGAACGCTCGTTCGTCATCCACGTGGAAGCCGGCAAGGCCCGCTACGTGGACGTCAAGCGCGGTGCAGTCAGCGGCGACTTGGTGGAAGTTCAAGGAGCGCTGACCGCGGGCGACGTCGTGGTGAAGCGTGCTACCGACGAACTCCGCGAAGGCACTGCTTTGCGCACCAAATAGGCGGCAATTGGCTCGGCCATTTTACGGGATCTTAATCGTTTCCTCCCTGTATCTCCAACGCGGCAAGTGATATGATTCGGCCACTTTGGGGTCGTGCATTCTGACGAGTGCCAGGCCTCTTTTGCGAATGGAGAGACCATGCCGTCACGCATTCTTAACGCAGCCACGCTTCTTTTCTGCACCTGGACCTTGCTGGGCCAGGTGAATACGTCCACCCTGGCGGGCCTCGTCAAAGACGAATCCGGTTCCGCTGTGCCGAATGCCAAAGTCACCGCCACCATGCTTTCCACGGGACAGCAACGTGCCGTGAGTACTAATGAGGCTGGCGAGTTCGTCGTGCCGCAGTTGGCCCCTGGCGAGTATCGGCTGAACATCACCGCGCCCGGCTTTCAGACTTCCGTCGTCGATAACATCACGCTCAACATCGCCGGCCGCGAGATCATCAACGTCGCCCTCAAAGTCGGCCAGGTGAACGATCAGGTCACCGTGGAGGCCAGCTCCGCCCCGCTGCTGGAACAGGAAACTGCCTCGCTCGGCCAGGTGATTACGCGGAAGGCCATCGCGGACCTGCCCTTGAACGGCCGCAACTACATCACGCTCGGCGCCCTTTCTCCCGGCGTCATCCCGCAGTTGCCCACCGGCACAGGCCCTTCCAGCTTCATCGCCTCCACCACGTCGCGTTCGGACCGCAGTCTTCTCGTCGGCGGCCAGCGCGAAAGCTCCACCAGCTATCTCTTCGATGGCGTGGAAATGCGCAACCCGCGCATCGGCGACAGCTCCATCACGCCTTCTCTCGACGTGGTGCAGGAGTTCAAGATTCAGCGCAACTTCTTCCAGGCGGAGTTCGGTAACTCACCCGGCATCATTAACGTCGCCAGCCGCGCCGGTGAGAATCGCTATCACGGCTCCGTGTTCCACTTCCTGCGCAATGACAAGATGGATGCCCGCAACTTCTTCTCGCCGGGCGTGGAACCCTTCAAGCGCAACCAGTTCGGCGCCGCCGGCGGCGGCTTTATCAAGAAGAACAAGATCTTCTTCTTTGGCAACTTCGAGAGCTTCAAGCAACGCCTGGGCGTCATTCAGCGCGGTATCTATCCCACGCAGACCCAACTGGGCGGTAACTTTGACGGCATCGCCACCATCAGCGATCCGCTCACCTACAACGCCACCACGGTTTCCCGCCAGCCCTTCCCCGGCAATCAGATTCCTGCCAGCCGCATCAATGCCGTCTCGAAGAACTTCTTCCCTTACATCCCCGTCACCAACAATCCGACGGTGAACGGCGCGAACCTCGTCGGTACGCCCGTCCAGAAGCTGGACGATGACCAGTTCAACCTCCGTGGCGACTGGCTGATCAACGACAAGCACTCGCTCTTCGGTCGTTACAGCCAACAGAAAGCGCCGCTCTCGCCCGCCGCGTTGCCCCCGCTAGCGGGTTCGCTGGTGGATACCAAAGGCGTCTCCGGGGTGGTGCAGGTCACCTCCAGCCTCACGCCCACGGTGGTGAATGTCGCGCGCGTTTCCTACGCCTACATGACGCTCTTCGGGCGCCAGGTCACCGTGAATGAGAACCTCGCGCAGAAGATCGGCATCACCGGCGTTTCCACTGCTCAGTTGAACTGGGGTGTCCCTGGTGTTGCCTGGCAGGGCTACAGCGGCATCGGCAGCAATGGTCTCACGCAGGGCAACGTCCTCCACAACTATCAGTTCACGGACAACCTCACCTGGATTAAGGGCGGCCACACCATCAAAACCGGCTACGACATCCGCCAGACCCGTTTCCTGCTCGATAGCGACAACGGTCCGCGGGGCAGCTTCACCTTCAACGCCAGCTACACCGCAACCTTGAACCCGGCCACTGGCAATCCGGTCGCTGGCACCGGTAACGGCGTGGCGGACTTCCTCCTCGGCTTCCCCACCAACATGAGCGGCGCCGTGGGCACCTCCGCCACGCACTTCCGTTTCATGACGCACAACATCTTCATCCAGGACGATTGGAAGATCACCCGCGAGTTCACCCTGAACTATGGCCTGCGCTATGAAAACGTCGGTCCGCCCGCGCCCATCAAGCAGGAACTCGACCACGTCTACGGCTGGGACTGGAACGCCGGCAAGCAACTCTTCCCGTCGCTCGGGCAGATCCGGCCTTCCATTATCAAACGCGACAATAAAGGGTTCGCTCCGCGGTTGGGCTTCGCTTACAACCCGGCCTGGGCCAACACCTGGACCATCCGCGCCGGCGCCGGCGTCTATTTCGACCAGACGCAGATGAACGAAACGCAGTTCATCACCAACGGTCCGCCCATCTTCACCCAGCAGAACATCAACCAGACGGGCCGTGGCCTTTCGGACTATCAGTTCGGCGTGAACACTTTACCCGTCGTCGTGGTGCCGCCCGTCGATGGGAACTATCAAACGCCCATCGGCACCAACTTGTTCGTGCAGGAGATTGACGGGCGCAAGCCGCGCGTCTACATGTGGACGATGTCCGTGCAGAAGTCGCTCGGCAAGAATTGGCTTTTGGAAGCGGCTTACGTCGGCTCCAGCGGCCGCCGTCTTTCGAAGCGCTATAACGGCTATGCAAACGTCACCCCCGGCGTGTTGTACGATGTCACTCCTGGCGTGGCGACGCGTTATCCGCGCCTCGGCCAGATGCTGTACTCGTCGCAATCGGGTAAGTCCAACTTCAACGGCTTCAACCTGAAGGTGGAGCGCCGCTTCAGCAACGGCTTCCAGGTCCTGATGGCGCACACCTGGGCGCATTCCATCGATACGGACTCCGCCGGCTCCTTCGGTTCGCCGAATCTGAACCCGGCCAACTTCCAGCTCGATAAAGGCAATTCGGACTTCGACATTCGTCATCGCTGGGTCACCAGCATCGTCTACGAACTGCCCTTCGGAAAAGGCAAGCCGATGCTGAGCGGAGCCAATGGCTTCGCCAACGCCATCGTCGGCGGCTGGCAGGTGAACGCCATCACTTCCTGGCAAACCGGCGTCCATCGTAGCGTTACTTCAACGAACCTCACGGGTCTCTCCTACGTCACCCAGCGTGCCGACGCCACGGGCCTGCAGCCGATTTCGGCCTTCAACGGCATCTCGCCGCAGGAAGGCTTCGGCGACAACAACAAAGGCCTCTATTGGTTCAATCCCACGGCCTTCAGCGCCACGCTGCCCCTCAAGTTCGGAACCTCCGGCCGTGACATCATCGAAGCCCCGGCGTGGTGGAACACCGATCTTTCCGCTTTCAAGAACTTCACCATCAAGGAAGGCATGACGCTCCAGTTCCGCGCGGAAGCGTTCAACGCCTTCAACAACGTGAAGTTTTTCCCCCCCGACATGAGCGTGGTGAGCCCGAACTTTGCTCGCCTCACCAGTGCGGACCGTCCACGCGTGATGCAGTTGGCCCTCCGCTTTACGTTCTGACCTCATTGGGGCTGCTCGCACGACGGGCAGCCCCGCTTTGAATCCAACCTGTCGCCTCTCTCGTAGTGAGTCGTGTGGGCAGGCCTGTAGCACAATAGGGATGTTCGTATGCACATTCCTGACGGTTATTTAAGCCCCTCGACGTGCGCTGTCGCCTACGCTTCGGCGGCTCCGTTCTGGTACGTGGCTCTGCAGAAAGTAAAGCGGCAATTGCATACGCGCTTTGTCCCACTCATCTCGGTCTTCTCCGCCTTTTCCTTCGTCATCATGATGTTCAACCTGCCGTTGCCCGGCGGCACCACCGGCCATGCCACGGGCGTCGGCTTGGCGTCCGTGGTGCTGGGGCCCTGGGCAGGCATGCTTGCGATCTCGGTGGCCCTGGTGATTCAGGCCATCTTCTTCGGCGATGGCGGCATCACCGCCATCGGCGCCAATTGCTTTAACATCGCCATCGTCGGCAGCCTGACGGCCTCGCTGGTCTATCGGCTGGTGGCCGGCACCGCCGCGATGGGCTCCACTCGACGGCTGATCGCCGCCGGGTTGGCCGGCTACACCGGTATCAACGCCGCTGCGCTCCTCACGGCAATCGAGTTCGGCTTGCAGCCCATGCTCTTCCGCGACGCGGCCGGTACGCCTCTCTACGCACCTTATCCGCTGAGCATCGCCGTGCCCGCCATGATGATCGGTCACCTCACGTTTGCCGGCTTTGCCGAGTTCCTGGTCTCCGTCGGCGTAGTCTCGTACCTGCAGCGCACAGACCCCATGCTGCTTGCGCGTGAGGCTCCCGAAGCGGCTGGCGGCGCGGACCCGCGCTCTTCGCTGCGAAAGCTTTGGGCGGGCCTCGCGTTACTCATGATCCTCACGCCGCTGGGACTGCTGGCCGTCGGCTCAGCTTGGGGCGAATGGGCGCCCGAAGACTTCGCGAACCCGGAAACGCGTCGCGAGATTGCGGCGGCGTCACAGGGACAGGTGCCGGCGTCGGTCCCCGTCGGCCTCGAAAAACTCTCCAGCATCTGGACCGCGCCCATCCCTGACTACGCTCCGCCCATCCTCAAGAGCGCGGCCTTCGGCTACGTACTTTCCGCGATGGTCGGCACCGGTCTCATCATCCTCGTTTCGTTGGCCGTCTTCAGGCGTCGCGATGTCTGAAGGGCTGCATCACCTCGTCCATCGTCGCAAGGGCTTTCTGGACCGCACGCTCGCCGAACTCTCGCACGTGCTCGAGCGCTCCTTCTCCGCCGAACTCTCCGCCTCCACCGGCGGTTTCCTCCAACGGACGGACGCCCGCGTCAAACTGGCTGGCGTCGGTCTGCTGATTCTCACCGCCGCGGCCTCGCGCTCGCTTCCGATGATCGGCGCCCTCTGGCTGGGCGCCGCGGTCACGGCCCTCTCCAGCGGCTTACGCTTCCGCGAACTGCTCCGTCTGTGGACCGGCGTCTTCCTTTTCAGTGGCGCCATCGCCATCCCCGCGCTGTTCCTCACCCCCGGTGCCTCGGTGGGCTTCGGAGTCACCGCCACCGGCCTGCATACCGCCGGCTTTTTGCTGACGCGTGTTCTCGCCACCAGCACCCTCGGTTGGATGCTTGTCTCGACCACGCCCTGGAGCCGTCTTCTCCGCGCGCTGCGAGCCTGCGGCTTGCCCGTGGTGGCTGCCGTCCTCATCGGCATGACTTACCGCTACATCTTTCTCCTGGTGCAAACCGCCATGGACATGCTCGAAGGACGGCAAAGCCGCATGGCCGGCTTGTTACCCGCGGATCAGCGCCGCGCCATGGCCATCTCCACCGTGGGCGTCCTGATGAGCAAGGCCTTCGAACTCAGCAGCGACGTTCACCTTGCGATGCAGGCCCGCGGCTATCGAGGCGAAGTGCATGTGCTCGATGAAGCCCCCCTGCGCCTGTCCGACTGGTTCTCCATCGCCGCGTGCGGCCTCGCCTGCGGAACGGCGTTACTCGCATGAATCTCTTCGAACTCGACAACGTCAGCTTCGCTTACCGTGGCGTGACCGCACTCGACCGCATCTCGCTCGCCGTTCCCGCCGGCCAGAGGCTCGCCTTACTCGGCGCCAATGGCTGCGGTAAGTCCACCTTGCTGCGAATCCTTGGCGGACTCTACTTTCCGGACCAGGGCGTGGTGCGCTATCGCGGCTCGCCGCTCACCGAACACGACTTTGAGCACGACGCTTTTGCCCAAACCTTTCGCAAGCGCGTCGGCGTTGTCTTTCAGAACCCTGACGTCCAGCTCTTCTGCCCCACCGTCTTCGAAGAAGTCGCTTTCGGACCCCTGCAATTGGGCTGGCCCAAGGACAAGATCCGCGCCACCGTCACCGAAGCCCTCGACTATTTTCAGGTCGCCGACCTGCGCGACCGCGCGCCCTACCGCCTTTCGGGCGGCGAGAAGAAGCGCGTCGCGTTGGCCTCCGTTCTGATTATGGATCCCGAAGTCATCCTGCTCGACGAGCCCACCGCCGCGCTGGACCCGCGCACCGAGCGCCAGATCGTCGACCTCATGAGAAGCTGGCAATCGCTCGGCAAAACCATCGTCACCGCCACCCACGACCTGAACACTTTGGGCGAGATTGCCGACAGCTGCATCGTCATGGACAAAGGGCGCGTCGCCGGAGGCGGCACGCCCGCCGAAGTCATCGCCGACCGGGCCTTACTGACGGGTGCGAACCTGATTTAGCCGCTGCTCGATCTGCCGCATCGCGTTTCTCGCGACTTTCGAGAGATCGATTGCCGGCATCATGCCGAAGCCGCGACCTTGCGGCGGTAACGCTTCGCCGCGGGCTGCGACCGGATTCAAAAGGGCCAGGTCACTTGCCTCGCCCAGATCTCCCAGCACACCAATCGCGATCACCTGTGCCGCCACGTCGTCACCCGCCAGATACTTCCTGGCCACTTCCAGCACGCTCGGGTCCGCGTAAGCCGCCGCACGGGCCAAAGCCGTAGCGCCCGCCAGTTGCCCTCGCTGCGCGATCGCGATCAGATACGGCAGCGCCCGCGGGTCCCTCAACTGCGCGATGGCGTCGACGGCATTGGTTGCTACCAACGCATTCTCGTCGTTCGCGGCCGCGGCCAAGTCCGGCAGCAGACCCACGCGCCGCATCTGGCCCAACTCGCGCAAGGCCGCGATCTTCAGGTCGGCATCAGGCTGCGCCAACGCGTCCTGAAGTTCGTCCACCGCGCCTGCCTCCCGCAGGTGGCGTGCCGCGCAGGCCCGGACCGTGTCGCTCATCATTGCCCGCCGCATCGCCGTGTTCACCTCCGCCGTGCGGTCGTCCCGCAACGCGTAACACGCATCGTTGCGCTGGGCGGCGTTCAAGCGCTCATCCAACAGCTGCACCACCGGCTCATCGGCCCAAATCAGAAACAAGAGATACAGCATGACTCACTCCTTGCCCGCCCACTGCTTCAGTTCCTGCACCTTGGCGCGGTGCTGGTTGGCCTCAGCGTGCTTCCCCAACGACTCGGCAATCGCCGCTGCGTGCGTGTGGAACATGGGCTCCGGCGTGCCCAGTCGCATCGCTTTCCCCATCGCCTGCCACGCTTCCTCATTGCGCTGATTCTTGTGCAAAGCCCAAGCCAGCGCATCGTAGGTGTAGATGTCGCGGCGATAGTTCAACTCGCCCTGTGCCAGTTCCAAAGCCCGCTGCAACTGCCGGCCATGATCCGCATATACGATCGCCAGACCTCGGTTGGCGGCCTGATTGTTGGCCCGCTCCAGGCGGTCAATCGCCGCCAGCATCTTCTCCTGGGACTTCGCTTCTTCCGGCCGCCCGGCCGCGCGATAGGCATCCTCCAACGCCGCCACATACTCCACCATCGGTACGGCGTTCTGCGCCAGCTTCAGTTCGGTGATCGCCGCGGCATACTTCGCTTGTTCGAGATGCAGCCGCCCGAGTCCGTAGTAGGCCGGATGATACGCCGGAAACACCTTCAACGCCGCGTTGTAGGCCTGCTCGGCCAGTGGATAGCGCCCCGTCTTGAAGTAAAGATGGCCCAAGTCCACCAGGCACCAGGCGACGTTCTCCGGCGCGCGGCTGCCGGCCGTAATCGCCCGTTGCATGATCTCGATGGCGCCGGCGACATCGCCATGGACGAACCGATAGTAGGAAGCTCGGTTGTAACTCGCCAAATCCGGCCGCAGGCGCATCATTCGCTCGTAGGCTTCGGCTGCCGGTTCATACTCGCCCAATTCCATGAGCGCATCGCCCAGCGTTCCCCAGTTCCACGGATCGTCCGGCGCGATCTTGATCAGTTGCCGTGACACCTTGGCTACCATGCCGAAGTTATGGCGTTCCAGCTCAATCTGGCTTCGTAGCCGTAGCGCTTCGTAGTTGCCACCATCGGCCTGGATCACGCCCTCCACGATGCCCGCCGCGCGGGTCAGGTAGTCCGGATTGGCCGTCTCCCGCATCTTCTGGATGTAGGCCGTGGCGAGCAGATTCTGATAGTGCGCATTGTCCTTCTGATGTCCAGCCATGGCCTCATAGGCCTTGATGCGATCGTCCGTCTTCATGCGCGAAATCTGATCGGCAATCGAGCGGTCCTTCAGCGCTGCCATCAACCGCTCCGGGTCAGCGTTCTGCGCAAGTAAGTTGAGCAAGGGGAGAAAAGTAAGAAGAAGTTTCATGTTGATAATCACCAAAAAGGCGGCGCTCTTCCGGAAGCGCCGCCTGAAGCGGTTTACTGCGGGTTCGTTCCTCGCCCGTTCGTTCCCTGGATGCCGCTGCTCATGTAGCCCGCGTGCGGCGGGGCATGGAACGGAAAGCGAGAAAGATAGGGAAGATCGTTCGAGTTCACGCCATCGCCTAACTGATTGTTGGGCGCGGCGCCAAAGCCATTCACTAACACGCCGGCGGCGGCGCGCAAGCCAATGTCCACCACATCGTCACCGATCCGGCGGCCGCCGAACGGCCAGCCGGCATTGTCGCCGCCCAACGGACCCAAGCGGCTGTAGCCGTTGTCCCCCGGACCCTTGGGAGCAATCGTCAGATCGATTCTCGTAATGTCCGGCACATAGACGCTGAGTAAGTCCATGCGCGGCGCCGGCGCCGTGTTCAGGTTGAAGGCGCCCTTCAGTACGGCTGACACGAAAATCGGATCGCGAATGAACGGCGCAAACTGCATGTCGTTCACCGGATCGTTCCGGTTCCACCGATCCTTCATCGGCAGAGGAATGAGCAATTCCACCGTCAAGGGATTTCCCACACGATCGATCTGCACATACTCGCCGACGTGAATCGGATCCGCCGGGCTCGGTCGGATCGTCACGAACTGCCGTAACGTCGATGCCCAGCCGGCGATCTTGGCGTTCGGTGACGACGAGTTCGTCGGCACCGTTCCGTCCGCCGTCAACTGCGCGATCGGCGCTTCCACCGCAATCAGGCTGATGTTATAGCCTGCGAAGCCATCGGCCGCCGCGGGATACGCGGCGCCTTGACCCTGATCTGCGGCTCCGGCCAGCACCGGTGCCGGCGTACGGAAGTTCAGGAAATCGAACGTCGAGCCGCTGTCGAAGTAGAATGCGTCATCCCGCGGACCTGCGAAGACGCGCATGCCATTCGGCAACTCAAATACGGATGGCGCCCCCAGTTTCGCCTCATAGTTCGGCGTTGCCTTCGGACCCTGGTTGGGCGGCGCCACACTCAGCAAGTGACCGTTCTTATCCCGGTCATAGGCTGTCTGTGTGCCTTTCCTCAGATCCCGCACCACCACCGTAAAGGTTTGATACAGCAGGATGCCCGGACTGTCGATCGAGTCAATCACGCCGAAGTACGACAGGAAAGTTGGGTTGTCGCGCAGTGTCGTCTTGAAGACGAAGTCGATCTGGATGTCGGGTGCGCCATCCAGGCCGCGCGAATGATTCACGTTGAACCGGTACAGGACGCTATCGGAAAACTTATAGTAACTAGGTCCATTGGACGGGTTCTGGAAGCCCTGCACGCTCATGCTCATCACCACGCGGTCGGAACGTCCGGCCTCGTAACTACGGAAGAGATAAAAGTCGTTCAGGTTAGCGGTCTGATCTTCGAGTAACAACGGCCCGTTGCGATGGCTGGCGGGAAACAGTCCCGTCACCAAGAGCAACGCCGCCGCGGCGACTCGACATAATCGTTGGATCATGTGTCCACTCCTCGGTTGAATTCATCAGGAGGCAGCCCGGAAGCGCGATCCTCCTGCGGAGTCTACGGAGGCAATGGTCAATTGGATTTAACTGGCGAAAGGAGCTTGAAGAATGCCGAGCGACGTCATCGTCATCAACGCGCCTAACATCATCACGACTGCCGCGGACAGAACCGGAACGAAGCGCAGGAAGGGATGCGCCGGCGAGGGCTCCGGTAGTAAGTGCTTCGCATAAATCACTAAACCGCCGATCGCCATCAGGACGATGGCGAGCCCGGCACTAAAGGCGACCAGAAGCGCGAGCCCCAAGCCAGTATGGCCCACGGCGATCGCGCTCAACATCAAAACCAACGCCGAAGGACACGGCACCAGACCGCCGGAGGCGCCCAGCGTCATCAGGCCCTTCATCGTCACTTCTTCCGGCATCACGTGCGAGTGGGTATGGCCGTCGTGCGTATGTTGATGCAGAAACGCTGTGGGCTGGGAACGCGACAGAAAGCTCGGCTGACCTTCAACCGCCTCGCCAACCGACTCGAGTTGGGACGGCGCGTGGTGATGATGCTCATGGCCGTCGCTCAAGTTCATTGTGCGCTGATAAAGCAGATATGCCCCAATCGCCAGAATCGATACGCCCGAAGCGGCTCCCAGCCAGGGAATTACGCGCTCCGGCACAATCGTTTCCTGGAAGTAGAGCACTCCGAGTCCCAGGGCAAACACGCTCACCGTATGCGTGAACGTCACCATCGCCCCCAGAAACAAAGCATGCTTTAACGTCCCGCGGCTCCCTACTAGGTAGGCCGCCACGATCGTCTTGCCATGCCCTGGCGAAAGCGCGTGCATCGCTCCCAGGCCGAACGCCACCCCCAAACCCAACAGCATCATGCCGAGCGTCAGGTCACGATTCTTCAAGAGGCGCGAGAGGTAGTCGCCGCGTACGACAGTCCCCTGCGGCACTGGCGCGGCGAATGACGGTGTTGCCACTGGCGTCACTGGCTCGGGAGCCACCGGCGCGGGCGTCGCATCCATCGTGTACGTCACGCTGGCTTCGCTTACCTGCGGCGGCGCGACGGTAAGATCCGCCGGATAGGCCGTCAGTGCCTGGCTCAGGTCCCGGCCGGAAACGCTCGATTGCGAGACAGCCACCCCGTTGCCTCGCCGGATCACCACCTCTTTCCAGCCCGCCCGCTCCGCGAAGTTGCCATCGCGATACGTCAGACGGCCAGAGCCGAGCGCCAAGTCCGCCACCGCTTCCACCCGCAACACGGGCATGCCGCCTGCCCCGTCTTGCAACTGCGTCTTCACACGTCGCAGCACCGGACTCACTGGACGGCCATCGACGGCCAGCGCGACCCGGCTCAGCCACAGCCGCGCCTCCGCCTCGCCCTTCTGCTGCACCAACTCGGCGGTCGGCGTCTCGATCTTCCACCGCTCCAACAACTCGAACGTCGGAATCTCCGCCAAGTCGAGCACGTAAGTCAGCGTCGATGTGCCCGGGCGCAGGTCCACGCGCCCGTAACGATTCACGCTGAAGTTCCCCATGGGATGAGCCCATAGAGCTACCGCGCCCAGGAACAGAACCAGCCGTCGCATTGCTTCAGGAATCACTACGGCGCGCGCCGCCATTCGGATTCGTTAGTTGCCGCTGAACATTTCTACGAGCGCGGAACCCACCGAGCCACTCGGCGTCTCGACATTCAGCAGCGTCGCCAGCGAGGTCGCCAGATCATTTAGCGCCACCGACCGCACGTAGCGGCCCGGCTTGATGCCCGGCCCCATGAAGATCAACGGAATGTGGCTGTCGTAAGAGTAGGGTGTGCCGTGGGTGGTGCCGGTGCCGCCGGAACGAATCCAGTAGGGCTCCAGCAGAATCTCCAGATCGCCGCTCCGGCGCGCGTTGTAGCTGCGCAGCAGGCGCTGCGTGATCCTGTCGACGGCCACTTCGCCGTTCAGCAACTGATGCCGGGTGAAGATGCGAGCCACATGCGGAACATCTGCCATCGCGTCCGCCGCCACCCGCTGCACTTCGCGCGGATCCAGCTTCTTTTCTTTCACCAGTGCCCAGTTGAAATACGGCGAAGAACCCGCCGTCGATTGAATCCACTTACCCTGGCCGAACCGCGCGTCGAGCGCCTTTTCCATCGGTCCGAACAACGTCGAATTCGCCATTCGTCCGCCGGGCATCTTCTCCTTCGTCAGCACTTCCGGCACCGGCGAAACGCCGTGGTCGGCCGTCAGCACCACCACCACATTCGCCATGCCCACCGTCTGATCGAGGAACGTAAAGAACTTCCCGAGCACCGCATCGGTGCGCACCGAAACATCGTGCACCTGCGTCGAATCCGGACCCACATCATGCCCGATGGCATCGTTCGACGAAAAGCTCACCGTCAGCAGATCGGTCGCCCCTCGCTGCCCCAACTTCTCCTGCTTCACTGCTTCCTCGGCGAACTGCTCCAGCAGTTCATTGCCGAAAGGCGTGTTGTACACCGCGTTCGAGAGCTTCGGACCCAGCGGTGGCATCTTGTACGTTCCGTTCGGCTGACCCTTGGCATGTACCCATTCTGCGCCCGCCCACTTATCGACAATCCGGCGCTGATTGAAGTTCGTCACCCACGCCGGCAGGGCCGGAAAGTAGTAGGTGCTGCTCACCATATCGCCCGTCTTGGTGTCGTACCAATATGCGGCATCGGCCATATGCCCGGAAGGCAGAATCGACGAACGATCCTTCAGCGAAAGGCCGATCACCTTGGCGGCGTCGCGCTTGGCGCGCTTCATCTCATCGCCCAGTGTGCTCACCAACAGGCGATGCGGCGAAGCGCCGGTGGTGTCGCTGCCTCCCAATTGGCGCGTGCCGTCGTCGGAGACGCTCGTCACGCTCTTGCCGGATTCGCGGTCGAACCAGTCGTTGCCCACAATGCCGCTCACGTTCGGCGTAGCGCCGGAAAGCATCGTGGAGTGGCCAATCGCGGTCACCGTCGGGTAGTGCTCCAGGTGCGCGTTCACGAAGTTGGCGCCGTTGCGCAACAGGCGGTCTAACCCGCCTTTGTATTCGTCGCGAAAGCGCGTCAGGTAGTCGTAGCGGAACTGATCCACCGCCACCAGCACCACGAGTTTCGGGCTCTTCGGCTTGATCGGCTGTTGCGCGGCAAGGAACGACGCCCCAAGGGCGAGCAGTAGGAGGGCACGGGTCATGTCCTTCGAATTATCGCCCATCGGCCGCAAACGTGGGCGGACGCGTCACGGCGCGGGCGTGATCTTCAAACTGGCGAAATGCGCGTCCGTTCCCGGCCCCACCCAAAGCGCCACTGCCCCCGTCACGTCCGCCATCTTCAGATCCTTCACAATCAGGCACGGCTGTGACGCCCCATGCACGTACAACTCGGCCCGATTACCGTTCACGACGATCTTGTAGCGGGTCAGCACGCCGGGTTCGAGATCTACATAGGACTCATACACGCCCGGGAACTCTTTCCGCAGCCGCTCCCACGGCCATTCCGGCTCTGCCACGTATTGCGTGGAGTGATTGCGGCGCAGCATGTCGTCGGCCCGGCCATTCGTCGGGCGCAGATAGATCACCTCGTGCCGGTCCCCTTGCAAATGGAACGCGATCCCCACGAACCCGCGCGCGGCGGTGTTCGCCTGAGGCCCAGGACTTCCTGCCAACTCCACCTCGATCGTGCCGTTCTGAAAATTGCTCCCTTTCAGAATGGCGAGCCCGTTCGAGCCTTCGCCGCTAAGGTGCGTCACCGTACGGCCTTGATGCTGGGTCACCTCTGCTTTCAGATTACGAAGTTCCAGTTGCTGCAACGGAATCGCCTGGGCGGAGAACAACAAGAGTGCCACGGCAATCATTGCTTCACCAGATCCAACTGCCCTCGATGCACTTCCTCGCCGCGCGTCATGGTCGCCTCCCCCGTCAGCTTGCCGTCGGCCACCGTGACATCGAATCGCATCACGCGGGGCACGTCACCTCCGGGCGGATGAATCTCAAACTTCACCTTCGTCCCCTCACGCTCCACTTTGGTCGCCGGCAACTGCTGGTCCGGCTGTGGACCGGCCGTAATCGTCAGGTTGTCCTTTTCTTGCTTGATCACGATCGTTCCGGGGGCGTTTTGCTGCCCGTCAGGTGTCTGCACTCGCAGCGTCCCCGTATAGGTCCCCGCCAGATCCTGGGCGCATGCCATCGTCACGGCGAGCAGAAGCGCAAAACCGGTTCTTACCATATGACCTTAAACGCACGAGCCTGAAAAAGGTTTCCTTACTTCTGGTACGGAACACGGCCCGCCGTATCTACCCCGATGCTCCACAGTGTCCCGCCTGCCGTAATAAACAGCGTCTTCAGATCTTGTCCTCCAAACGCACAGTTAGTCACTTCGTCCACCGGTATCGCCACGAAGTCCAGCAGCTTGCCTTCCGGCGAAAGGATGTAGATCCCGCCTTTCATTTCGTTTGTCTCATGCGGCGGGTGCGCCTGGTTCAGTCCGCCGGCGACGAAGAGCCGCCCGGCACGGTCCATCTTTACGCCATCGGGTCCGCGGCTCTTCTTCCAGTCGAAGATCAACTTCCTCGACGCCGGGTCGATCGTGCCGTTCGGCCGCAGGGTGAATCGCCACAACATCCGCGACACGTCATGGTTGTTATTGTTGTCGGCGATGTACAGATATTGATCGTTCGGCGACACCAGCACTCCGTTCGCCCGATCGACCTCGCGTCCGATCACGCGGGCTACTCGGCCCGGCGCATCGATCCGGTAGACGCCTTCCACCAGCTTGCCCGTACTGTCGCGCATCTCCATGCCCTCGCGCGATCCGTAGCGCGGATCGGAGAAATAGATGCGCCCCTTCGAATCGATCGTCAGGTCATTCGGCTGATTAAAGCGATGGCCCTCGTAGCGATCGGCCAGCACGGTGATCGAACCGTCCTTCTCGGTTCGCGTCACGCGGCGGTTCTTGGCTTCGCAAACGACCAGCCGGCCTTCAAAGTCGAACAAGAGCCCGTTCGAGCCGCCGGAATCTTCGCGGAACACTACCGTCTTGCCGTTGGCGTCGCGGCGATAGATCTTGCCTCCGCCACTGTAAAACAGGCTTCCGGACGGGCTCCAGGCCGGCCCTTCGCCCGCGCCGCCTGGATCCAGGCGGGTGGCTTTGGCCCCTTTGGCGATTGGCGAGTCCGCCGTCAACAGCGTGATCAGGATGAAGGCAATCATCGTCCTTTCGTGATAGCGTGTTCCATACAGTTTCGCAATCAAATTTGAGGTGTGGATGTGTTGACCTGGAAGATGGCTGCCCTTGCGGCCGTAATGGGAGCGTGCGCCTTTGCCCAGCCTCCCGCCCCTCCGGCCGCTAAGCCGACTCCGGCGGCCAAGCCCCGCCCCGCTGCTTTTCCCGAACGCCCTCCGGCGGACCCCGCCATGGTCGAGCGCGGCAAAGCCGTCTTTGGCGTCCACTGTACTTTCTGCCATGGCGCCGACGCCCGCGGCGGCTCCGGTGGCACCAACCTGATTCGCGCCGAAGTCGTGATGAACGATCAGGACGGCGAACTCATCGGACCCGTCGTTCGCAACGGCCGCGAAGGCATGCCCAAGTTCGACCTCACCCAGAACCAGATTCGCGACATCGCCGCCTTCATTCACAGTTTTCGCGTCGGTGGTTACGATATCTCCCGCATGACGCCTCCCAGCATCGTCGTCGGTGATCCGCAGGCCGGCCAGACTTATTTTGGTCAAACGTGCGCCAAGTGCCACTCCGTCACCGGCAACCTGAAGGGCATCGCGTCGCGCATCACCGACGCCAAAGCCCTGCAGCAAACCTGGCTCATGCCCGGCTCCGGACGCTTCGCCGTGGGCAGCAATGTTCCACCCACCCGCGTTACCGTCACCGCCGGCAGCAAGAAATACGAAGGCCGCTTAGTCCGCATCGACGACTTCTTCGTCTCACTCGCCGAGCCGGACGGCTATCAGCGCACCTTCACCCGCAACGGCGATATCCCCAAAGTCGAAATCCAGGATCCGCTCAAAGGCCATCGCGACTTACTGGGCACTTACCGCGACAAAGACATCCACGACGTTACGGCCTATCTGGTCACGCTGAAATAGGAGGAACTGTCGACATGAAAAGCCTACTCTTTGCGCTTCCTCTCCTCGCTTTCAGTCAGGGCCTGGATCCCGCTCTGCTCACCAAGCCGCTGGCGAACGACTGGCCCACTTACGCGGGTGACTATTCTGGCCAGCGCTACAGCCGCCTCACCCAAATCGCGCCGGCGAACGTCAAGAACCTCACGCTCGCCTGGACGACGCGCGTCACCAATGGCGCCGGCCAGGGTCCTGGCGCCGGCCGCTTCGGCGGCGGCCCACCGCTGATCGTCGGCGGCGAAGGCACCGGCGAACTCACCGGCGGCGGGGGCACCAGCATCCGCGCCTCCATCCTGCAGGTGGACGGCATCCTTTACTTCTCCACGCCCGATAACGCCTGGGCCGTGGACGCCCGCGATGGCCGCACCCTGTGGCATTACTACTGGAAGACCCGCGGCGGCACCCACATCGGCAATCGCGGCCTCGGTATGTGGGGCAAGTGGCTCTACATGGAAACGCCGGACGACTATCTGGTCTGTCTCGATTCTGTTACCGGCAAAGAGCGTTGGCACAAGCCCATCGCCGACTTCAATCGCCAATACTTCTCCACCATGGCGCCCATCGTCATCGGCAACCACATCATCGTCGGCACCGGCAACGACCTCGACGCACCCGGCTACGTGCAAGCCCGCGACCCCGAAACCGGCGACGTCCAATGGACCTTCTATACCGTCCCGCAGAAGAAAGGCGACCCGGGTCTCGAAACTTGGGGAACGCTCGAAGGCGCTCGCCTCGGCGCCGGCAACGTTTGGATCCCCGGCTCTTACGATCCCGAAACCAAGCTCTATATCTTCGGCACCGGCAACCCTTCGCCCTCTTACACCAACCCCAAAAGCCGCGACGGCGATAACCTTTACACCTGCTCTTTGGTCGCCATCAACGTCGACACTGGCAAGATGGCCTGGTATTACCAGATGAATCCGCACGACACCCACGACTGGGATTCGAGCGAGCAACCCATCCTCGTCGATGGCGAGTTCAAAGGCAAGATGCGCAAGATGGCTTTGCATGCCGATCGCAACGGCTACTTCTTCGTCGTCGATCGCCTCACCGGCGAGCATCTGCTCACCAGCAAGTTCTCGGACACCGTCAACTGGGTGAAAGAGATTAACCCGAAGGGACAAACCATCCGCGACGTCGCCAAGGACTCCATCGTTCCCGGCTCCCTCGTCTCGCCGAATAACTACGGCGCCACTAACTGGCCTCCGGCTGCTTATTCGCCCGATACCGGCCTTTTCTACGTGCCCCAAAGCGACACTTACGCCATGTATTACCTCACCGAAACCGATCCGCGCGGTGCCATGGGTTTGGGCGGCAAGGACGAGCAGCAGGTTGCTTCTATGGGTAGCTACCTGACGGCCATCGACTACAAGACCGGCAAGATCGCCTGGCGTCATCGCTATCCCGGCGCTGGTGGCTTCGGCGGTGGCAACGGCGTTCTCACCACAGCCAGCAAGCTTGTCTTCGCCGGTGACGTCGCCGGCAATCTGGTGGCTTATGAAGCCACCAACGGCAAAATCCTCTGGCACACGCGCCTCGGCGGCGTCTCGAACGCCCCGCAGACTTACCTGCTCGATGGCAAGCAGTACTTGCTGGTGGCCGCGGGCGATACGCTCTTCTCTTTCTACTTACAGTAAGTGCGAGCCCTGGTCGCCACCTTCGCTCTGCTGATGCTGGTGCCCGTGCCCGACGTCTCCGCCTTGCGACGTCGGCGCGCGCCCACGCATCAGGGCGCCGGGGGCGCTTCGTTACGCAAACGCCTCCACATCAACAGCCTGATCACGCAGGAGGGCACCGCCGAAGTGGAAACCGGTGGCGCCCTCTCGCTCGGCGGCGATCTCGCCGGCGCCTTCTCCCTCCCCACGGTCCTGAAGTACACGCCACCATCCTCCAGCACCGAGTTCAACGTCAGTTTCGACAGTCTCGTCGATGACCTCGAGGCCACGCACTTCAGCGACCGGGTCACGCTCGGCCTCACCCACGAGTTCGCCCCCTGGCACGGCCTGTCGCTGGCGGCCGGTCCGCAAGTCTCACTCTTCACGCGCGGCGAAAGCGGCGCGCGGCTGGGCGCGGTCGCGCTGGCTCGCGCCAGTCTTCCGGGACAAATCGACGGCGGCCTCACGGCTACTTACAGTCAGGCCACGCATAACTCCGCCACGAACCCCGCGGGTCTCCTGGACTTAGGCGGCGGCTTCGGCCGCCAACTCCGTCCCCACATCACCGCGCACGCGAATTACCTCTACGAGAAGGCCACCGGCTACGCACCGCAGCACTCGCTCTACGAAGGCGTCGAGTTTCAGTTCACGCCGCGCGTGGCTCTCGACCTCTCCGTCCAACAGGTCGGAGTCGGCAGCGCCGCGCTCGACCACCAATTCGTCGCGGGTCTCACCATCAATTTAGGCCCGCCCACCCATTGGTTGCGGCGCCGTCACTAGAAACTGCCAAAATAAAGGGCTATGGGCTTACGACCTCTCGCCACGATGTTGGTCTGCGCGTCACTCTCGGCCTGGGCGGCCGATGGCAAGCGCTTCATCACCGAAACTGACCTCTATCGCTTTGAATGGGTTGCTGACCCGCAGATCTCGCCCGATGGCTCGAGCGTCATCTACACGCGAGTCAACGTCAACGCGAAGCGCGACAACTACGAGACCGCCCTCTGGATCGTCCCCACGCGCGGAGGTGCCCCGCGCCAACTCACCGTCGGCCCCCGCGATAGCGGCGCGCGCTGGTCACCCGATGGCAAACTGGTCGCGTTCGTCCGCGCTTCCGATGCGGCCAGTCAAATCCATCTGCTCTCCATGCAGGGCGGCGAAGCCCGTCCGCTCACCGATCTGCCCCGCGGCGCCGGCGCACCCGTCTGGTCGCCCGATGGCCGCATGATTCTCTTCTCCTCCGCGAACCTTACTTCCGACTTCGACAAGAAGAAAGACGAAGAGAAGAGTGACGTCCGCGTCATCACGCGCGCTGTCTATCGCAGCAATGGCGGCGGCTACACGGACCCCGAACGGCCCAGCCATCTCTGGATCGTCGACGTCCCCGCCGTTCCCGGCACGCCTGGCAAGGCCCGCCAGATCACCAGCGGCGAGTTTAGCGAAACCGGCGCCATCTGGTCCAAGGACTCCAGCAAAATCTTCTTCACCTCGAATCGCGTCACCGAGTCTTACTACGACTCGCCCGACGCCGACATCTACGTCGTCAGCGCGCAGGGCGGGGAACTCACACCCGTTGCGTCCATCGATGGCCCCATCGGGACGCTCTCGCTTAGCCCGGACGGCACCACCCTCGCCTTCACCGGCGCGCTCAATCGCGGCCCCGGCGTCACCCAACGTTCTTACAGCCAGACCGATCTTTGGGTCACCTCCGCCACCTCCGCTTCCACGCCGAAGAACCTCACAGTGAACTACGACTTCGACATCGCCGGCGGCATCGGCGGCGATCAGGCCCCGCCCCGCGGCGGTGGTTCCGCCGCGCCCTACTGGAGCGCCGACGGCCGCTCCATCTTCGTCATCGGCGCCGAAGAAGGCCGCGCTAATCTCAAGCGCATCGACGTCGGCACCGCCAAGGTCGAGTCCTTCACCACTGGTGACGAATCCATCTCCTCTTACACCGCCACGCCGGACGGCAAGCAGGTGGCGGCCCACATCTCCACGCCCGTCAACATTGGCGACGTCTTCCTCCTCGAAGGCTCCACCCGCACCCAACTCACGCGCACCAATGAGAAGCTCTATTCCGAAGTACAGCTCACCGCGCCGGAGATGATCTGGTATCAAAGCTTCGACGGCAAGCGGATTCAGGCTTGGGTGCAGCGCCCGCCAAATTACGACCCCGCCAAGAAGTATCCGCTCGTCCTCAATATCCACGGCGGCCCGCATGCCGCCTATGGCTACGTCTTTGACCATGAGTTCCAGTGGATGGCGGCCAAGGGCTACATCGTCCTTTACCCCAATCCGCGCGGCAGCACCACCTATGGGCAGGACTTCGGCAACGTCATTCAGTATCACTACCCCGGCGACGACCATCGCGACCTCATGGCCGGCGTCGACGAGTTACTCAAGCGAGGCTGGATCGATCCGGAGCGCCTCGGCGTCACCGGCGGCAGTGGCGGCGGCGTGCTCACTAACTGGGCCATCAGCCACACCGACCGCTTCAAAGCGGCTGTCTCCCAACGCTCCATCGCCGATTGGACCGGCTTCTGGTACACCGCCGACTTCAGCCAGTTCACTCCGTCCTGGTTCCGCGGCGCGCCCTGGGAATCCGAAGCCGATTACAAGGAGCGCTCGCCCATCACCCACGTCCGCAACATCAAAACGCCCCTCATGCTGATCGAAGGCGATGCCGACCTGCGCACTCCACCCGCCGTCGGCGGCGAACAGATGTTCCGTGCCCTGAAGTATCTGAAAAAGCCGGTCGTCATGATTCGCTTCCCGGGCGAATCGCACGAGCTCTCACGGTCCGGCAAACCCACGCATCGCGTGGAACGCTTGCAGCACATCGTGGCTTGGTTTGATAAGTATCTGCTCGGCGCCGACGTGAAGACCTACGACGTGCGCTGAGCGTAGTTGAGCTCGTAGAAGCGACGGTACTCGCCGGAGCGGACGCGCTCCACCCAGTCGCGATTCTCGCGATACCAGTCCACCGTCAACTGCAGCCCGCGGTCGAAGTCCATCGCCGGCGTCCAGCCTGTTTCGGCTTCCAGCTTGGCACTCGTCAGCGCATAGCGCCGGTCATGGCCCGGCCGGTCCGCCACGGTCTTCATCAGGCTTTCGGACGCCCCGGTCGCCTTCAAAATGCGCTTCACCACTTCGAGATTCGGCAGCGAACAATTGCCGCCGATGTTATAGACTTCGCCCGCCCGGCCCTTCTCGAGCACGGCGCGAATGCCGGCGCAGTGGTCGTCCACAAAGAGCCAGTCGCGCACCTGCTGGCCGTCGCCGTAGATCGGCAAATCGCGGCCTTCGAGCGCATTCGAAATCATGAGCGGAATCAGCTTCTCGGGAAACTGGAACGGCCCATAGTTATTTGAAGCGCGCGTCACCACCACCGGCAGTTTGTACGTCGTGTAGTAGGAAAGCGCCAACAGATCGGATCCGGCCTTCGACGCCGAATACGGGCTCGACGTCTTCAGTGGATACTGCTCGTCGGCCTCATGCGGCGCCTCGATCGATCCATAGACTTCATCCGTCGAAACATGCACGAAGCGCGCCAGTTTGGCTACCCGCGCCGCTTCCAGCAGCGTGAACGTCCCGCGCAGATTCGTCTCGAACACCGGTGTCGGCGCGTGTATGCTCCGGTCCACGTGCGATTCGGCCGCAAAGTGCACAATCGCCTCCGGCTTTTCGTCCGCCAGAAGCTGATTCACGCAAGCGGCGTCGGCGATGTCGCCTTGCACGAACCGGTAGCGCGGATTCTCGGCGACCGACGCCAGATTCTCCAGGTTGCCCGCGTACGTCAGCTTGTCCAGATTGACGATCTGCGTCGACGCGTCCAGCGCGAGTGTCGTCCGCACAAACGCGGAGCCGATGAACCCCGCCCCACCCGTCACCAGCAATTTCATTTGTGCTGCAGTTCCCAGTCGTAGTTAAGCCCGGGATCGTTGTAGGCAATGCGCCCTTCGTCCGCGGGATTGTAGTGACGATCGGTGACGTACACCAACATCGCCGCCTGCTCGCCGATCACCTTGTAGCCATGCGCCACGCCCGGCGGAATCAGAATCTGCCAGTGCCGCAATTGCCCCACATAGAGCGTATTGCGCAAGCCGTACGTCGGCGAATCCGGCCGCAGATCCACCAACCCCACCTGGAACATGCCCTGCACCGGCACCCACAGGTCCGTCTGTAGCCGATGGTAGTGGAACGCCTTGATCGTCCCCGGATAGCTCAGCGCGGAGGACACTTGCGTCGACGTGGTCGGAAAGCCCGCAGCCAGCCCTTCGCCAATGCGGAACACTTCGAGAAAATAGCCGCGATCATCCGGATACAGCGCAAACGGCTGCAGGCGAACGCCGTCGATCAGATCCGCCGAGTCCGGCTTAATGATGACCTTGCCGATCCCCTTCTCATTCCCCATCGACTCCCAGTTCAGCAGTCGCATCGGCGCCGCAATGCTCATCGCGCACCGCCGCCCCGCGTCTCAGCCACCAGATTCGTGGCCCGCCGCAGCGAGTCGAACGTGCCGGCGTCCGTCCACCAGCCCGTCAGGTAGTTAAAGCTCATCGTGCCTTCGCGGATATAGGCGTTGTTCACGTCGGTGATCTCGAGTTCGCCGCGTCGCGAGGGCTTCAGGTGACGGCATTTTTCGAACACCGTCGAATCATACATGTAGATGCCGGTCACTGCGAGATTCGTCTTCGGGTGCTCGGGCTTCTCCTCGATGCCCACGATCCGGTCGCCGGCCAGTTCGGCCACGCCGAAGCGCGAGGCGTCCGGCACTTCCTTCAGTAGGATCTTTGCGCCCACCTTCTGCTGCTCGAAGTCGCGGACGGCTTGCGCAATCGAACCCTCGATCAGGTTATCGCCCAGGATCACGCACACCGGCTCGTCTTCGGCAAAGTGCTCCGCCAACGCCAGCGCCTCGGCGATGCCGCCTTCGCCTTCCTGGTAGGCGTAGTTGATCTGTTTGAGCCCGAATTCCTTGCCGTTCGCCAGCAGACGCAGAAAGTCGCCGGCATTGCGGCCGCCGGTCACCACCAGCACTTCCAGAATGCCCGCCTCCGCCAACGTTTCGATCGGGTAATAGATCATCGGCTTGTCGTAGATCGGAAGCAGATGCTTATTGGTGATCTTCGTTAGCGGGTAAAGGCGGCTGCCCGTGCCTCCCGCGAGTACCACGCCCTTCATCGGACGTGCCTCGAGCTGTCGGCTTGATTTTGCACGTAACTTCGATGGTATCATGTGCCCCGAATGACGCTTCACTCCTGGAACCAGATCACTCGCGAGCAGATGAACGAGTTCGTCGTGCGCCAGGTGATCCACGGCACGCACATCACGATCTCCCGCCTGGAACTGAAGCCCGGCGCCGTCGTGCAGCGCCACCAGCATCACAACGAGCAAATGACGATCATGATCTCCGGCCGCCTCCGGTTCATCTTCCCGGATAAGACCGTTGAAGTCGCCGCCGGCGAAGTGATGGAGATTGCCCCGAATTTGCCGCACCGCGTCGAGGCGCTCGAAGAATCACTCGCCATCGATGTCTTCTCCCCCGTCCGTGAGGACTGGCGCCGCGGCGACGACGCCTACCTACGAGGCAATTGACGCAATCAGGTCGAGGTCGACGTTGCCGCCGGAGATCACCAGGCCCACGCGCTTGGCTCCGGCCGGCAACTTGCCCGCCAGCGCCGCGGCTACGCACACCGCGCCGCTCGGCTCCGCCACGATCTTCAGCCGCTCCATCAGCAGCCGCATCGCCTGCTTGATCTCGTCTTCGCTCACCAGCAGAATGTCGGTCAGCTTTTCCTGCACAATCGGGAACGTCTTGGTGCCCGGCCGCGGCGAACGCAACCCGTCGGCGATCGTCGTCGAGTTGTCCACCGTCACGCGTTCCTTCGCCCGCAGCGACAAATACGTATCGTTCGCCAACTCCGGCTCCACGCCGTAGACGTTCAATTGCGGGTTGATGTTCTTCGCGATCGTCGCGCAGCCAGCCGCCATGCCGCCACCGCCGATGCAAACCAGCAGCGTATCGAGATCCGGCACGTCCTCCAGCAGTTCGAGCGCGAGAGTCCCTTGGCCGGCCATCGTCCGCTCATCGTCGAACGGATGCAGAAACGTCCCACCCGTGCGCGCCAGAATATCGCGCGCCAGCGCCTCGCGATCGGTGGTCAATCGGTCGTACTGAATGATCTCCGCGCCCCGGTCGCGCGTCGCGATCAGCTTGGCCTGCGGTGCGTCGTCCGGCATGATGATCGTCGCGTGAATCCCCAACGCCTGCGCCGCAATTGCCACCGCTTGCGCATGGTTCCCGGACGATACGGCCACAATGCCCTTCGCCCGGTCCTCCGGCGGAATCTGCCGCGCGAAGTTCGTCGCGCCGCGAATCTTGAAGGACCCCGAGGTCTGAAAGTTCTCCGCCTTGATGAAACACTGCGCGCCCGCCCGCTGGTCCAGGCTGTGCGACGTCAGCACCGGAGTGCGCTTCACGGCATCCGCAATGCGCGCCGCCGCGTCGCGCACATCCTGCGCTGAAAGAGCCATTAGTAGCCCGCTTCCTTATCCACCAGATTGCGCAGCGGCTGTCCGGCCGCGTAGCGTGCAAAGTTGTCGAGGAAGATCTTCGTCGAATCATCCAGCCACGTGAACGTGTTGTCGGCCGTATGCGGCGAGATGAACACGTTGTCCATCTTCCACAGCGGGCTCGTCGGGGCCAGCGGTTCCGTTTCAAACACGTCCAGTGACGCGCCGGCGATCGTGCCGTTCTCGAGCGCCTTCACCAGTTCCGCCTCGTTGATCGCCGACCCACGGCCTACGTTCAATACGATCGCGGACTTCTTCATCGCCGCGAACTCCTTCGCCCCAATCATCCCCACCGTGCCCGACGTATGCGGCAGCGCCAGCACCACGTAGTCGCAAACTCCCAGCATCTCGTGCAATTGATCCGGCCCATACGACTTCTCGATCACCGAATCGCCCGCCGATTGCTCCGGATTCCGGCGCAATGCATGCACCTTTAAGCCCATGCCCTGCCCGCGCTTGGCGACTTCCTTACCGATATCGCCGTAGCCGATGATCCCCAGCGTCTGCCCGTAGATCTCGCACGAATCGAACTTTTCCCAATGCGCCGCCGCTTCCTGACGCAGCAGCCGCCGCACGTTCTTCGCCTGGAACAGAATGCCCAAAATACAGAACTCCGCCAGCGACTTCGAATACGCGCCCCGCGCGTTTGTCAGCGGAATGCCGCTCGCCTTGAACTCCGGCGTCAGCAATTTATCGATGCCCACCCACAGCGAGTGGGCCCATTTCAAATTCGGCGTCGCCTTCAGCAAGGCCGGCCACAGATTGGCATCCGTCGTCGTGTGAAAAATCACATCGGCGGTCGGCGCCAGGCTGGCAAACGCTTCCATCGTCTCCCCGACGGCGATGTTGGTTTCCGGCGGCAATTGCTCCAGCAAACGAAGGTGGCGGGCGGTGGGGTTGCCCAATACGAGAACGGTATGTGCGGCCATGAGCTTCCAGGATATATCCTGAAAGCGTGGACTTGCGTTGTACGTGTGGCGCCTACCCTCCCGAAGACGCGCGCTTCTGCCATAAGTGCGGCAGACCCCTTCTTGAGGAAACCCCAACCGACCTCGGGGCGCTGACCCCGCCGCCGCTACCCGTCGCGGCCGACCCTCCCGAGTCCGTCGTCGAGATCAGCTTTCAAAACGCTCTCGCCGTCCGTGTCAGCCTCATCGCCGCCGGCCTCGCCGTGCTGTTGTTAGGGCTCGCTGTCGCCGTCAGCAATCCTCTTCTTCAGATCCTCGCGTGCGTCATGCTCGCCATGGGTTCCGGCTTCTTCGCTGTGTATCTGTACCGCCTTCGCAGCGGCAAGCCCGTCTCCGTTCTCAGTGGTGCCCGCCTCGGCTGGATCACCGGCGTCTTTAGCTTTGTCATTCTTCTGGTGCTGATCACCATCACCTTTCTCGCCATGAGCGACGCCGGCTTCCGCGCCGCCATGCAACAGGAGCTCGACAAAGCAGGCAAGCCGGGCGACCTCCAATTGCTGGAACGCCCGGCTGAACTCCTGCTCTCTTTCGCTGCCAACTTCGTCACGCTCGCCATGATGACCAGCGTCGGCGGCGCCATGGGCGCCAAACTCCTCGGCCACGACGAGCCCGGCTCCTAGGCCGCCGGGTCATACAGCCGCTGCGAGAACGTCAGCGACTCGCCGCCCGTCGCCAGCGCGATCCTCACGTTGCTCCCCGGCCGGATCCTCCCCGCCAGAATGAAGCTCGCCAGTGGCTGCAGCAATTGCCGGTGAATCGTCCGCTTCAACTCGCGCGCGCCGAACTGCGCACTCACGCCCCGCTCCAGCAGATACGCCCGCGCCTCGGGACGGACGTCCAGCGTGAACGAACGCAGCCCCAGCCGATGCCGGATGTGGTCGTCGAGCTTCGCCAGTTGCAGATCGAGAATCTGCTCCATCGCCGCCTTCGAGAGCGGCTCGTACGTCACCGTCGAGTCCAGTCGGTTGATAAATTCCGGCGAGAAGTTGCGCCGCACGGCCTGGTCGCCGATCGCCGCCAGTTTACGCGAGCGATCCTCATCGGTGACCCCTTCGCGCTGGAAGCCGAAGCCGGACCCCAACTCCTTCATCATCGCCGCCGCGCCCAGATTGCTCGTCATGAAGATGATCGAGTTCTCGAACGTCACGCTCGTGTTGTCGCCCAGCCGCAGCAGGCCTTTGTCCAGCACGCCCAGCAACAGCCGGTTCAGCGACGGCGCCGCTTTCTCCACTTCGTCGAACAGCACGATCGAAAGCGGCGACGCTTCGCTGGCCACTGAGCTCAGCCGGAACTGCGTCAACAGGGGCTGCGTTTCGCGATGTCCCAGATATCCGGGTGGCGCGCCAATCAGCTTGGCCACCTCGTGATCCATCTGATATTCGCCGCAATCGATTTTCAGCACCGCCTTCTCGCTGCCGTGCAGCGCTTCTGCCAGCGCCTCCACGGTGCGGGTCTTGCCGGTGCCGGACGGCCCCAGCAGGAGGAACACGCCCGCCGGCCGCCCTTCCGGCGAAAGTCCCGCCTGGAACATCGTCACGTACGGGACGATAGCGTCGATCGCCGCCTGCTGCCCAATCAACCGCTGACGCAGTTCGTGCGCCAAATCACGGTCGGTGGGGGGCGGAATCGTCGGGTTCCGGCGGCGGGAGTTGATGGATGTGGTCTTCAAGACGCGAGGTCCTCCTTCTCGACCAACAGTATAGAAAGAGGTGTCCTAAAAACCGGGTCCCAAACCCCCGGTTTTGGCCTGAATCGCAGAAATTTTTTCGACCGCTAAGTCGCTAAGAATGAGAGGATTGCGTCCGCAATCCGGGGGCTGGAATGCCCATCTCCGTAAGGGTTGTGAACGAAACTTCGCTTCACGTATTCTGTCGGGCTGTCCAGCAGTCGCGACCCCTGCCGAAAGATCCGCTTCTCGTCCGTTCCCACCAACTGCACCGTCCCGGCGTCGATCGCCTCCGGACGCTCCGTCTTGTCGCGCAGCACCAGAATCGGCTTGCCCAGCGACGGACCCTCTTCCTGCACGCCGCCTGAATCTGTAATCACGAAATAGCAGCGGCGCAGCAGGTCCACAAACGACACATAGTCCAGCGGCTCGATCAATTGAATATTCGGTTGATCGGCCAACTGCTCCTTCACCACGGCTTGTACCGCCGGGTTCGGATGCACGGGCAGAATCATGTGCACGTCATCGCGCGCGGCGATCTTCCGCAGCGCCCGGCACACCTTCAACTGACCGTCGCCAAAGCTCTCCCGCCGGTGCATTGTCACCAGAACGATTCGCCGGCCCGGGGGCGGCTCGAATGATTGTGCGGGAATCAGTTCCCCGCTCACGATCTGGTCGCGCACAAACAGCAGCGCGTCGATGCCCGTGTTGCCGGTCACGTGAATGTACTTCTCGAGTACGCCTTCGGCCAGCAGATGGCCGCGCGCGCGGTCGGTCGCCGCGAAGTGCAGCGCCGAAAGCCGCGTCGTCACCACGCGGTTCATCTCTTCCGGAAACGGCTGCCAGAGATCGAAAGTCCGCAGTCCGGCTTCCACGTGCGCTACCGGGATCTGCTGATAAAACGCGGCGAGAGCGCCGCAGAAAGTTGAAGTGGTATCGCCTTGCACCACCACCAGGTCCGGCTGAAAGTCTTTCAGCACCGGCTCCAGACCTGCCAGAATTCGCGCTGTCGACGCCGTAAGCGTCTGCCCGGCCTGCATCGAGTCCAGGTCCACTTCGGGCTCCACCTCGAAAATCGCCAGCACCGAGTCCAGCATCTGCCGATGCTGAGCCGTCACGCAGACTCGCACCTCAAACTCCTCCGGGCGCGATTGCAGTTCGCGTACCACCGGAGAAAGCTTGATGGCCTCGGGCCGCGTGCCGAAAAGAATCAGCACTCGCTTGGGGCGGTTGATTTCGTTGGACACTGGCGGCGGGTACTACTTGTGGCGGTAAGTGATGCGGCCCTTGGTGAGGTCGTAAGGCGAGAGTTCCATGGTGACGCGGTCACCGGCCAGAACTCGAATGCGGTTGCGGCGCAGCTTGCCGGCGAGGTGAGCGAGGACAGTCCGTTCCTGATCCAATTGAACGCTGAATAATCCGCTCGGGAATTTCTCCACCACGGTGCCGGTCACTTCAATACAATCTTCTTTACTCATTGCCCTCCTAGGCAAAACCGTCGATTGGGGAGCGTTTTTTCGTCACCCGCCCAACTGACATTATCAAATGAATCGACCAATATTTTCAGGATAACCGATTGTCGCGATTTGGGTAAGGTGGCCAAGGCGCTAAACTGCAAAGGGTACCTGGCAATTGTGGCGCAATTAAGTAGTGTGAAGGACCGCGGCATCCTGATTACCGGAGCCGGCCGCGGCATTGGCAAACGGTTAGCAATCGGACTGGCTCAAATGGGCGCCCGCGTGGGCCTGTTATCCCGCAGCAAAGGCGAACTCGACCTCGCCGCCCTCGAAATCGAACACGCCGGCGGCACGTCTCTCCGCATTCGTGCCGACGTTCGCGACTATGATCAGGTCGTCACCGCCGTCGAACGCATGCGCGCTCACTTCGGCGAACTCGAAGCCGTCATTTGCGCTGCGGGCATCCAAGGCCCCATCGGACCTCTGCACGAGCTCGACCCCCAGCTCTGGGCCGACACCGTGAACACCAACCTCCTCGGCATCATGCACTGCTGCCACGCCGCGCTCCCCTCGATGATCGCCGCCCGCCGCGGCAAACTCCTCCTGCTCGCCGGCGGCGGCTCCACCAAACCGCGCCCCCACTTCACCGCGTATTCGGCCGCCAAAGCCGGCGTCGTCCGCTTCGCCGAAAGCCTCTCCTACGAAGTGGACCGTCACAACGTCCAGGTCAACTGCATGGCTCCCGGCTCCGCCTACACCAACATGACCGACGAGATCCTCGCCGCCGGCGATCGCGCCGGTGAGCGCGAACAGGACGATGCGCGCCAAGTTCGCCAAAACGGCGGCGTGCCCCCCGACAAACAGATTCAACTCGCCGCTTTCCTCGTCTCCGAAAGCTCCAACCACCTCTCCGGCAAGCTCATCCATGTCAACGACGATTGGAAGCGCTTCGAGAAGGAAAGCGTCAGCCCCGAAGCCTACACCCTCCGCCGGATCCAGAAGTGAAGACTGCCGCCGTCGACGTGGTGCGCTACGCCGCTGGCGACTCTCACTCTGCCGCTGACCAGGTCGGCGTCGAAGAGCCCCTCGAGATCCGTCTGGGCTATCTCCGCGACGGCACCCGCCTCTACCGCAATGTCGTCGTCACCATGCGCACCCCCGGCGACGATGCCGACCTCGCCGCCGGCTTCCTGTACACCGAAGGCATTCTCACGGCCGCCTCGCAGATCGAGTCCATTGAGCCATGGGAAGGCCTCCCCAACATCCTCCGCGTCCACCTCGCCCCCGGGGTCGACGTCGACTGGAAGCGCTTGGAGCGGCTCACCTACGCCGCTTCCAGTTGCGGACTCTGCGGCAAAGCCTCCATCGAAATGGTCGCCGCCCGCCTTCCGGACCATCCCCCCGCCGACCTTGCCTTCGCCGCGCCGCTCCTGCTCGAACTTCCCGCTCGCCTCGCTGCTCACCAACAAGCCTTCGCCGCCACCGGTTCGCTCCACGCCGCCGCTCTTTTCGACGAGACCGGCCAACTCCTGTCCTCCTTCGAAGACGTCGGCCGCCACAACGCCGTAGACAAACTTATCGGTGCCGCTTGGCGCGCCGGCCAACCCTTCGCCCGCTGCCTGATGCTGGTCAGCGGCCGCGCCGGCTTCGAGCTCGTTCAAAAGGCCGCCATGGCGGGCCTTCCCGTCATGGCCGCCGTCGGCGCCCCCTCCAGTCTTGCCGTCGAACTGGCGGACTCCGCCGGCCTCACCCTCATCGGCTTCCTCCGCGATCGACGCTTCAACATCTACACCGCCGCGCACCGGATTCGCCCGTAGCGCTATCCTAGAGGTTTTGGGAGGCTCCTGTTGAGTATTGGTAACGCGATCAGCGCATTCTTTGGCATTCTGTTCAAGAATCAGATTCCTGACGATGTCGCTGCCGCTTTGGGCTGGGTGCGCCGCGAAAACAAGCCGAAACCGGCTGCGGCGGAAAAACCCAAAGAAACCGTGGGGCCCGTCGATGGCTCCCTGCAAATCCTCGGCCTGCTGCAGCGCGACGCGCGCTTGGTCGACTTTCTGATGGAAAACATCGCCCCTTACACCGATGACCAGATCGGCGCCGCTGTTCGTGGCGTCCACGAACAGAGCCGGCAAACGCTCGAACGCTACTTCCAGCTCACCCCCGTCATCGACGGCGTGGAAGGCACTTACGCCAAGGTCACCACCAAGGATCCTGCCGCCGTCAAACTGCTGGGCAACGTCCCAGCCGATGGCAAAGCCGCCGGCGGCACGCTCCGCCATCGTGGCTGGCGCGTCGTCAAAACGGACCTGCCGCCGATCTTCCCCCACCAGAAGACCGACATCCTCGCCCCCGCCGAAATCGAAGTCGCCTAACCAATGAAGCCAGTACTGGGCATTGACCTCGGCACCACCAACTGCGCCCTCGCGCGCGGCCCCGTCTCTCTCGAGCCTGAGTCCGGGACGATTGATCTCCAGCCCATTCCCCAATTGGTGAACCCCGGCGAAGTCCAATCGCCAGACCTCCTGCCCTCCTTCGTCTTTCTGCCCGGTCCGGCGGACTTTCCCGCCGGCTCCACCGCGCTTCCCTGGGACGAGAATCCGCCCTACGTCGTGGGCACGCTCGCCCGCAAGCGCGGCAGTGAAAATGCCGGCCGCCTCGTCGCCTCCGCCAAGAGCTGGCTCTCGCACTCCGGCGTCGACCGTAACTCGCCCCTCCTGCCTTCCGCCGCCCCCGAAGGCGTGCCCCGCATCTCGCCCGTCGAAGCCTCCCGCGCCTATCTCGCCCATCTCAAAGACTCGAGCGACCTCGACTTCGCCGCCCATCAACTCCTGGTCACCGTCCCGGCTTCCTTCGACGCCGTCGCCCGCGACCTCACCCTCAAAGCCGCCACGCAAGCCGGCTATCAGGACGTCATCCTTCTCGAAGAGCCCCAGGCCGCCTTCTACGCCTGGCTGGAACGCCACCCTGACTGGCGCGAGCGCATCGGCCCCAAAGACCGCATCCTCGTCATCGACGTCGGCGGCGGCACCACGGACTTCACCCTCATCGCCGTCCACGACCAGCAAGGCGCCCTCGGCCTGGAACGCCTCGCCGTCGGCGAGCACATCCTGCTTGGCGGCGACAACATGGACCTCGCGCTCGCCCGCTTCGTCGAACAGCGCCTTCCCAAGCTCGATCCCGTCCAATTCCAGTCGCTCTGGCAGCAATGCCGCGCCGCGAAGGAAGTTCTCCTCGCCAACGACGGCCCGAACGAACATCCCATCACCCTGCTCGGCCGCGGCTCGTCGCTGATCGGCGGCACCATCAAGGGCCAACTCACCCGCGCCGAAGTGCGCGAATTGCTGCTGAACGGCTTCTTCCCGCAAGTCTCGTCCTCGGAAATGCCCGAGCGCGCCAAGCGCTCCGGCCTCCAGGCGCTCGGGCTGCCGTACACCGCCGATGCCGCCATCACGCGTCACTTGGCCCAGTTCCTGCGCTCCGTGAAGCCCGGCGTGCTCACCGCGCCCACCCACGTCCTCTTCAATGGCGGCGTTTTCCGCGCCGGAGCCTTGCGCGAACGCGTCCTCGCCGTGCTCAACCAATGGCTCGCCGCCGAAGGTGCTCCGCCCGCCAAGGCTCTCGATGGTGAAGACCTCATGCACGCCGTCGCCCGCGGCGCCGCCTACTACGGCGTCATGCGCCAAACCCCCGGCGGCATCCGCATCCGCGGCGGCGTCCCACGCACTTACTACATCGGCATCGAAGAATCCCTGCCCGCCGTCCCCTTCATGAAGCCGCCGCTCAAAGCGCTTACCGTCGTCCCCTTTGGCATGGAAGAAGGCACCACCCACCGCTTCTCCGACCGTGAGTTCGGCCTCGTCGTCGGCGAACCCGCCGAGTTCCGCTTCTTCGTCTCCACCACCCGCCGTCAGGACGACGCCGGCGAACTCCTCGAACGCGTCACCGACGAACTAGAAGAGCTGCCCGCCATGGAAGTCGCCCTCCCGGCCAACGCCGGCGATTCCGGCATCATTGCCGCCACGCTCGAATCCACCGTCACCGAAACCGGCCTGTTACAACTCTGGATCGTCGCCCGCGATGGCCGTCGCTGGAAACTCGAATTCAACGTCCGCGAGAAGGCCACTTAGCCCGAAAGTACTAAACCATCCGTCGAGAAGTACCGCAATCTAGGTACTTAAAGTTGCCAAATTAGTCCTGTTTTGCGGTTAGGCCTTGCTTCGCCTCCCGAAAAGCGTGTACATAGAGGGTAGTTACACTTCCCCCGTGCTAACGCTCAAATACACCTTTGAAGCGTCGGTTCATGAAATGAGCCGGTTGCTGTCCGAGGAGGGTTACCCCTCTCGGATTGCCTGGGTCCAGCCCGGACACGTCGTCTACTATCGTCGACGCCTGTACGTGCACGTGCCCAACACCATGATCACGGCCATGGTCGCCCGTTCCTATTTCCGCGCCGGCTTCGACCAAGGGCTGGGCCTCACCGTCGATGCCATCTGCCGCCTCGGCGACGTCACCTTCTGCTCCGTCTTCGTTCCGGAAAACGCCGCTCAAGCCCGCCGCTTGGGCCTCGACAAAGACGAAGTCCGCATGTCCGTCCTCATCGACCCCGTGCCCGCCAAGCGCATCACCAACCCGCTCGTGTGGGCTCTGCTCCGTTGGCTCGGCCGCCGGAACACCCCCGTCGTCGCCAAGCTCTTTCGCGACGTCTAGTTCCGCGCCATCGTATAAGCCAGCGTCAGCCAAGCCACGATAAACGCCACGCCGCCGAACGGCGTCACCGCGCCCAGCGTCCGCACGCCCGTCACCGCCAGCAGATACAACGACCCCGAAAACAGCCCAATCCCCACCACCAGCAGCCACTTCACTAACGTCAGGTCTCGCGGAATCAGCGACACCGCCAGCAATCCCAGCGCATGCACGAAATGGTAGAAGACGGCCTTCTCGTACACCCCCATCGAATACGCGTCCAGCCGGTCCCGCAGCGCATGCGCGCCAAAGGCGCCAATCATCACGGCCAGCGCCAGTAACCCGGCGGCGATTGAGGTCCACATATCGTTATCGTAGAGTCTGTGACCCCGTCAGAACAAGAACTGCGTGTTCAACTCGCCGCTGCCTACCGCATCATTGACCACCTCGGTTGGAGCGAACTCATCTGGACCCACACCACCGTTCGCGTCCCCGGTCCCGAGCATCACTTCCTGATCAATCCCTACGGCTATCGCTTCGATGAAATCACCGCCTCCAACCTCGTTAAGGTTGATCTGGACGGCAAAATCATCGGCGACCAGACCCAGGAAGTGAACCCCGCCGGCTTCGTCATCCACAGCGCCATTCACATGGCCCGTCATGACATCCGTTGCATCATGCACACCCACACGGTTGCCGGGATGGCCGTCGCCGCGCTCGAATGCGGCCTCCTCCCCGTCAGCATGTACGCCCTCGGCTACGACGACGCCGTCGCCTATCACGACTTCGAAGGCCCCAGCCTCGATTACGAAGAGCGCGCCCGCCTCGCGGCCGATCTGGGCGATCGCCAAGTCATGATCATGCGCAACCATGGCCTCCTCACCTGCGGCGAAACCATCGCCCAGGCCTTCGTCCGCATGTATCGTTTGGAGCGCGCCTGTCAGGTGCAACTCGCCGCCCAGGCCACCAACACCCCGCTGGTCGTTCCCCCGGATCACATCCGCCAACTGAGCCGCGAGCGCAGCGATGTCTTCCTCGAAGCCGAAGGCGACCGTGGCTATAGCCGCAATCCCAACCCCGAGTTCACCGCCCTCATGCGTCTCATGGATCGCAAAGATCCCTCCTACCGCAACTAACGCTTCACCAAAAAAACTGGCCCGCCGCCAAGCATCCCGGAGCGACGGGGATGCTGGTCAGCGGGCCAAGCCGCGCACATGACAGTCGCGACTAATTCTCGCCGTTGATGGACGTACTCTCGGAGTTGGGCGTCGCGTCGCCCCACACCACGTTCGTCCCCCACACGACGCTGAAGCCGGCCAGCGTATTGCTTCCCCACACGACGCTGGAGCCCCAAACCACACTGGTGCTGTTCACCAGCACCGTCGTTCCCCACACCACACTCGTGCCCCACACCACGCTCGATCCCCACACCACACTCGAACCGCTCACGCCGTTCGACGAGTCATTGAAGATCTCCACCTTGCCGTTCGAACTCACCTTCGCTCGCGGCGACTTTGCCGTCTGCGTCTTCGTGATGTTCTCCGTGCTGTTCAGCGCCGCCATGATGTCCAGATAACCCGCGCCCACCGTGAACAAATCGCCGTACGCCGTGTAAGTGATATTCGTTGCCGGATCCTTCCAGCTCGTCTGCGTCGGCAGGTTCTTGCTCGCCGTCCGCATCAGCCGCGCCTTCACCTGATCGGGCGTCAGCGTCGGATCCTTGTCGATCAGCAGCACCGCCGCACCCGCCACCATCGGCGCCGCCATGCTCGTCCCGCTCAGCGAAAAGTACGCATTAAACGGAATCTTCTTCTTCAAATCGCCCGCCAGCGTGTTCTGCGGATAGATCGATTGCAGATAAGACCCCAACGGCTTCGACGCCAACACGTTCGCCCCCGGCGCAATCAGGTCCGGCTTCACATACTGATCGATCAGCGTCGGCCCCTTCGACGAAAACGTCAGCAACAGGTCGTCGCCCTTGCCCGGCGTCTTGCGATCGTTGATCGCGCCCACCGTGATCACGAACGGATCGTTGCCCGGCGACGTGATCGTGCTGTAGCCATTCGTCTTCATCGAGTTGTCGCGGCCGTTGTTGCCCGCCGCCACCACCACCACGATCCCGGCCTTCCACGCCCGTTCGACTGCCTGGCACAGCGGATCCTTCGTATAGGTCTCCTTCACCAACCGCCCGGCCGAAATGTTCATCACGCGGATGTTGTACTTCGCCTTCAACTCAATCGCCCGGTTGATCGCCGCGATCAGCGAACTGTCTTTGCCCTTACCTCGCGTATCCAGCGCCCGCAGGCTGATGATGTTCGCCGCCGGCGCAATGCCCAACGCCTGCTCCTGGCCCTTGCCCGACCGTTCCGCCACACAACCGTTGCCCGCGATGATCCCCGCGACATGCGTTCCGTGCCCATAGCTGCCCGGATTCTCGTTCCAGGTCACGAAGTCTTCCGCGTAAACCACCCGGTTCCGCGTGCTCAGACAGTTGTCCGTGCTCATGTCCTCGTTCTCGTCATTGACGCCAGAGTCGATGATCGCTACGCCAATGCCGCGTCCGTCATAGCCTGCCTTGAACGCCTGCTGCGCCCCCACCGAAGCGCTCGAGTAGTCGATCTGCCCGCTGGAAGACACCTCGCGATCCGGGCTCACATAAACCACAGCCGGATCCGATGCCAAGTCCTGCGCGGCTTGCCGCGTCATTCGCGCATGCGCCATGTCCCCGAGCAAGCCCTTGATCCGTGCTCCGCGCCGCGTCGCTTTCTCCAGATTCTTCGCCGACGGTTCGCGATACTGCACGATCACGTCGATCTCATCGTCGGGCCCGGGTTCGTTCTCCGCTGGCAATGTCGTATCCCGAAAGCGAACTAAATCCGAAGAGTGTCCGTGGTCGGGCTTCAAGGATCCCCACGTCGCCGAATTCTCCCGCAGGGGCTGTTGCCCCAGCAGTAACATTGCCGTCAGAGTCAAACACAGGGCGGGCTTCACGATCTCGCGCATGCCTAGTGCAATGCACTTACCTCGCCAATGCTAACTTCTTGATTTAATTGATTCGCCACCCGCGAGAGGTGACAAGGTGTCCGCCTTAGACAGGACAGAATGTCCCGCCGCCCCTACTTCACCGGCTTCACTTCTACTTGCTTGTAGATCTCTTTCGCCTGCTCCAGATTGGCCAACTGCAGCCCCGGCAATCGCGCCGACGCCGACCCCGCCGCCACGCCCCACCGCATCGCTTCCCAGAATTCCTTCTTCTTTTTCCGCGCCCACACGAACGCCGCCGCTAGCGCATCGCCCGCCCCAATCGGACTCAGCGCATCGATCCGCGGCGCGATCGCTTCCCATACCCGCACCCCACTCTCGGTCCGCTGCGCGCCCATCGCTCCCCGGCTTCCCAGCGACAGCACGACGCTCTGCGCCCCCATATCCACAATTCGCTCCACCGCGTCGATGAAGTTGCTCCGCGTCAGCAGTGCCCGGTTCAACAACCGCTCCGCTTCCTGCTGATTCGGACTCACCACCGTCGGCTCCGCTTCCAACCCCAACTCCAGCGCCTGATTGTCCGTATCCAGCAGCGTCTGCACGCCCTGCTGCTGCGCCAGCTTAATCAGCCGCTGATAGAAGTCCGCCGGCACCCCCGGCGGAATGCTGCCGCAGATCATCAACCAATCGGCCTTCGGCAGCCGGCTCAGCACCGTCTGCTCCGCCTTGTCGAGTTCCTCTTGCGACATCGGCGCACCCAACTCGTTCAACTTCACGGACAAGCCATTCTTGTCGGTAATGGTCAAGTTATTGCGGATCGAATGACGAATCGGCACAAAGTGCACGGGAAAGCTGTAGTTTCCCAGCAGTTCCTTGAACCGCGGGCCATTCTCACCGCCCGCCGTCGCAATGGCGATGGTCTTCCCACCGAACGCATGAATGACGCTCGAGGAGATAATGCCGCGGCCCCCGGCCGCTTCACTCGTCTCGAGGATATAAGCCCGGTCGTCGAACACCAGACGATCGGCGAGAACATTCCGGTCTATCGCCGGGTTGATGGTAAGCGTGACGATCAAAACGCTATTGTACTAACGTAGGTAATGGCGAGCCATCTCATCTCTTTGCCGGCCGTTCGGCAGCACCCGCTGCTCAAACCCTATGCCGCGCTCGCCGCCGTCTGCTTCTTCTGGGGCACCACGTTCCTCGCCATTCGCGTCGCCCTCGAGAGCTTCTCCCCGCTCCTCCTGCTCGCCACCCGCTTTCTCACCTCGGGCACCATTCTTCTGATCGTCTGCGCTCTCTCCGGCGCCGCCTTCCCCCGGGGCCGACAGCTGGTCATGACGGCCCTTTACGGCCTCCTGCCTCTCGGCGTCTCGAGCGGCGCGCTGTCCTTCGCCCAAACCTGGATCCCCTCCAGCCTCGCGTCGCTCTACATCACCACCTCGCCCCTTTGGCTCGTGGCGCTCGACGCCCTCATCCCCGGTGGCGAACCCCTTCGCAAACGCACCGTCGCCGCCATGATGGTCGGCTTCGCCGGCACCGCCCTCCTCGTCTTCCCCAAAAACCTTCAGGAAGGGTTCTCTCTTCCCAACGTCGTCGGCTTCCTGATCCTCCAGGTCGGCAACATCGCGTGGGGCCTCGGCTCGATTCTCTTCCGCCGCCAATCCACCAGCCTCACCACTAACGCGCACCCTTTCGTCAGCGGCGCCATCCAACAGTTCTTCTCGGGCGCCGTCACACTGCTGCTCACCCTCGTGATTCCCCAACCGCCCGTCCACTGGAAGCTGCGCAGCGTCCTCGCCGTGCTTTACCTGGTCACCTTCGGCTCCATCGTCGGCTATAGCGCCTACATCTACGTCCTCGACAAACTACCCGTCTCCATCGTCTCGCTCTACACCTACGTCAACCCCGTCGTCGCCGTCACCCTGGGCTGGCTCTTCTATCGCGAGCCCTTCGGCTACCGCGAACTCACCGCCATGTTGATCATCTTCTTCGGTGTCTACTTGGTGAAGCGCGCTCAAGCCCGGCCCACGCCGCCCACCACCCCGGACTGACACAAGGCCGCAAACTCCGCCGACTTCGCCGGCGCCACCCACTCCCGCCGCGCCTGCCGATCCCGCACCACATCGTGCTCGTAGAACGACTTGTACAAGTCCCTCGCCCCGCCGAACTGCGCCACCGCTTTCCGCGCCGCTTCCAGTCGGCTTTCACCCACCGCCGCGACGCTCGCCACCACCAACGTCCAGAACTTCGTCAACGTCTCGTGATAGCCCGCATCCTCCGTGTTTTGCCCGCCCACCGCTTCGTTATAACGGCGAATCCGCTCTCGCAACACCGGCAACGCCGCCTCCGCCGTACTTCCGCAAACCACGCAAGCCGCCCCGGCCACATGCGCCGCGTGCGTCCACTCCGCCTTGGGCAGCGATCCGTCGATCCAGCCCCGCAGGAACTCCTCCAGCTTACTTTCGGACTCGAGATACCAATACGCCTTCGTTTCTATGGCCGAACTCATCTTTCACCTTCGATTCGTAATTATAGAGTCGAAGGCAAAAGTCTGTCAATCCTTTACAATCGAAGGAAACCTGCCATGGATACCTTGGATCAGAAAGCCCTTGCACGTCTCGCCCAGGACGGCCGGATCACTTGGGCGGACCTCGGCCACCACCTCGGCCTCTCCGCCCCCGCCACCGCCGACCGTGTCCGCAAGCTCGAAGAGCGCGGCGTCATCCGCGGCTACACCGCCCTCACCGATCCCACCGCCATCGGTTACGGCTTGCTCGCCTTCATCTCCGTCACGCTCGCCAACCAGCAGCAGCGCAAACGCTTCCTCAACGCGATTCTCCAGATGCCCAGCATCCTCGAATGCCACCACGTCGCCGGCGACGACGACTATCTCCTCAAAGTCCGCTGCGCCAACACGCTCGAACTCGACGACCTGCTCAGCAACCAGCTCAAGCAAAAGCTCGGTGTCGCCCGCACCCGCACCGTCATTGCCTTGGCCACCGCCAAGGAAAACATCAACCCACTTGGGTAAGCGCTTCGTCCAGCACGCCCACGAAGTGATCCACGTCGCCATTGCCGATATTCAACGGCGGCGTGCACCGCAGCACGTTACCGTTGATGCCGCCCTTGCCCACCAGTACCCCGCGTTCGCGCGCTGCTTCCATCACGGCCGCGGTCCTTGCCGTGCCCGGCTTCTTTGACTCGCGATCGTCCACCAGTTCCATCGCCTGCATCAATCCCATCCCCCGCACATCGCCGATCGCCGCGTGCTTCGCCTTCAGTTCCTCGAGCCTCGCCCGCAGATAGCCGCCCGTCTCGGTGGCATTCGCCCGCAGATTCTCCTCATCGATAAAGTCGATCACGGCCTTGGCGGTGGTCGTCGTCACCGGATTCCCGCCAAACGTCGACAGCGTCAACCCGCGCACCGCGTCCGCAATCTCCGGCTTCGCCACCGTCAGCCCGATCGGCGCCCCGTTCCCCAGGCCCTTCGCGCTCGTGAGGATGTCCGGCTGAACGCCCCACTGCTCAATGCCGAACCATTTGCCGCCCGTCCGCCCCCAACCCGTCTGCACCTCATCGGCGATGAACACGCCGCCATACTTCCGCACAATCTCCTCGACGATCGGAAAGTATTCCTTCGGTGGCGTAATGTAACCCGCCACGCCCTGGATCGGCTCTGCGATGAACGCCGCAATCCGTCCGCTCGTCGTCGTCCGGATCACCTCATCCACATCGTGCGCACACCGCACCCCGCAACTCGGATATGTCAACCCGAACGGGCAGCGATAGCAGTAGGCGTTATGCGCGAACACGAAGCCCGCCGGCGGCATTCCGCCCAGCCGCCACGTGCTCAACCCGCTCATCGCCATCCCCATCTGCGATCGCCCGTGATAGCTATAACGCAGCGCCACCACTTCGCTTGACCCCGTATAGCAGCGCGCCGCCAGAATCGCCGTCTCGTTCGCCTCCGTCCCGCTATTGGTGAAGAAGCTCTTCTTCAACCCGCCGGGTGTGATCTCGGCCACGCGCTTCGCCAGCGCCACTTGCGGCTCATTCACCAGCACCGTCGACACATGCTGCAGCTTCTCGGCCTGTGCCCGCGTCGCCGCATCCACCTGGTCATTGCAATGACCCACGGAGATCGTCACGATCCCGCCGAAAAAGTCCAGATACTGCTTCCCGTCCGCATCCCACACGAACTGGTTCTTCGCATGCGAAATCACCAACGGCGTGGCGAAGTAGTGAAACACCGAAGGAAACAGGTACTCCTTCTGTGCCAGCAGGATTTCGTCTTTCGTCATTTGGTTCATTCTACGGCCCCTTCGCCAATCCGGTACCATAAAAGTGACGCCGTGACCGCTCCCAGCGCACTCCTCGACCTGATCGGCCAAGCCCGGCGGCGGACCCTGGGCGCCCTCCTCTTCGAACATCTCAGCTTCGCCCTGGCCATCGCCTTCGGTGCCTGCATCCTCCTCGTCCTCCTCGGCACCCAGATCTTCAACTGGTATTGGCCCGTCCTGCTCTTCGCGGTCGCCCTCGGCTACGGCTACTACCGCTTCCGCCAGCAGATCCCCTCGGACTACGCGCTCGCCCGCACCCTCGACGAACGCCTCGCCCTCCCCGATACGCTCTCTTCCGCTTATCACTTCACCGAAGGCACCAACGGCCATCCCGAAGCCCGGCAATGGCTGTGCGGCATCGCCGAAGAAGCCGCCCGCGGCGCCGATGCCAGGGCACTGCTCCCCTTCCAGATCAAACGCGTCACCTACGTCGCCGCCGCGATCCTCGCGGGTTTCGCCGGCCTGATCGCTGTGCGCTACGGCTTCGAAAATCGCCTCGATCTCCAGTCGCCCATGGTCCCTGGCCTCGTCGACCTCTTCGGCTCCGGCAGCACCATTGAGACCGCTCAGTTCCGTAAGAACCCCTACAACCGTCCTCCGGACCCCAACAACCCCCAGCGCGCCGACTCGCCCTCCACCCCCGAGGACCAGAAAGAAGAAGCCGAAGCCATCGGTGAAGCTCCGAAAGACGTCCTCAAGACCATCGGAGTCCCCGAAGTCGACAACCAGGGCGCCGAACAGTTCAAGGGCGAAAAGGGCCAGGAAGAATCCGAAGGCCCCGGCGAAAACGAAAAAGGTTCACCCGGCGAGCAGAAGGAAGGCGGCGCCAGTAAAGAAGGCGGCGCCGGCGAAAAGCAGGACGGCAACCAGAAGAACGACCCCAACGGCAGCCAGAAGAGCCAGAACCCCGAAGGCAACAACAGCATGCTCGACAAGATGCGCGATGCCTTCTCCAACCTGATGAACAAAATGAAGTCGCAGCCCAAGGGCGGCGAGCAGCAGGCTAAAAACGGAGAAAAGAAGGGTCCCGGCGACAGCGAAGGCAAGCAGGGCGACAAGCAGGGCCAAAAGGGCTCCCAGCAACAAGCCAAGTCCAACGACCAGCAAGGCAACTCGGACCAGGCCTCCGAACAACAGGGTGAAGGCGAAGGCAAGCAGCAAACCGCCCAGGGCAAAGGTTCGAGCGACGGTAACCAGGCCCAGCCCAATCAGGACCCCAAGAGCGGCACCGGTCAGCAGGACGGCCAGAAGGACGTCAAACTCGCCTCCCAGCTCGAAGCCATGGGCAAGCTCTCCGAAATCATCGGCAAGCGCGCCGAAAAGCAAACCGGCGAAGTCATGGTCGAGGTCAACTCTTCGAAGTCCCAGCAACTCCGCACCGCCTACTCGCAGAAGTCCGGCAACTACACCAACAGCGGCGGCGAAATCCACCGTGACGAAGTCCCGCTCCTCTATCAGGATTACGTCCAGCATTACTTCGAACAGGTTCGCCGCCCGGCCGCTGCTCCGGCGCCCGCTGCCCCCGCTCCCGCCAAACCCAACACCAAATAATTCTTGAAAGGGTCTTCGTGCTCGCGGCATATCCCGGGCATGGAGGTCCGATGAAGACACAACATTACGGACTGGCGGCGATGGCTGCCTTGTTTGGTTTCACCTTGCCCGCGGCGGCCGACGTCGCCCCTGGCTCCCTGCACATTCGCGGCGACGCGAACCAGATTTGCCCGCTCAAGCACACTGACGTCCAAGCCGAAATCAGCGGCTTTCTCGCCCGCGTCACCGTCACCCAGGAGTTTACGAACCCCACCGGCCAGGCGATCGAAGCCGTCTACAAGTTCCCCCTCCCCGGCGACGCCGCGGTGGACGGTATGGAAATGCGCATCGGCTCACGCACCGTGAAAGGCGCCATCAAACGGCGCGCCGAAGCCGAAAAAATCTTTGACGACGCCCGCCGTCGCGGTCAAACCGCCGCCCTGCTCAATCAGGAACGGCCCAACATCTTTACCCAGGCCGTCACCAACATCGCCCCCGGCGAGAAGGTCCGCATCGTCATACAGTACGTCGAAACCGTCAAGTACGAAGACGGCCACTACGAGTGGGTCTTCCCGATGGTCGTCGGGCCCCGCTACCTGCCGTCCTCCGTCAACAACCCCCAGGACCTGCTTCCCAACCGTACCCCCCAAGGCACCCGCGCCGGCCACGACATCAACGTCCGTGTCACCGTCGACGCCGGCTTGCCCCTGCGCGAGCTCACCTCCGCCACCCACACCGTCGACATCTTGAAAGGCGACCCCAGCCACGCCCTCGTCGCCCTCAAGAACCAGCAGACCATCCCCAACGCGGACTTCATCCTCCGCTACAACGTCGCCGGCGAAAAGCTTGCCGACGCCGTCCTCACCCATCACAACGGCCAGGAAGGCTTCTTCAGCCTCATCCTCCAGCCCCCGGCCCGCGTCCAACCCACTGAGGTCACGCCCAAGGAAATCGTCTTCGTCATCGATACCTCGGGCTCGATGATGGGCTTCCCCCTCGAAAAGATCAAGGAAGTGATGCGCTTCACCTTCGATGGCCTCCACCCGCGGGACCGTTTCAACGTCATCACTTTCAGTGGCGACCAGCACATCCTCTTCCCCGCGCCTGTCGCCGCCACGCCGGACAACATCAACGCCGCCTGGGAATTTGTCCGCCACCGCCAAGGCCACGGCGGCACCGAGATGCTGCCCGCCATCCGCACCGCCCTCACCAGTTCAGGCTCGAAGGAGCACGTCCGCGTCGTCTGCTTCATGACCGACGGCGAAGTCGGCAACGACCTCGAGATCCTCGCCGAAATCCAGAAGAACCCGCAGTCCCGCGTCTTCGCCTTCGGCATCGGCAGTTCCACCAACCGCTTCCTGCTTGATGGCATGGCTCGCTTCGGACGCGGCGAAGTCGAGTACGTCGGCTTGAGCAGCGAAGCCTCGGCCGCCGCCAAACGCTTCTATGAACGCGTCCGCACGCCCTTGCTCACCGACATTCGCGTCGACGTCTCCGGCGTCGACATGGAGCTCTACCCCAAGAACATTCCCGACGTCTTCAGCGCCAAGCCCGTCATGGTCGTCGGCCGCTATAAGAAAGCCGGTCGCGGCCTCGTCCGCGTCACCGGACAAGCCGCCGGCAAAACCTGGACCCGCGAAATCGCCGTTGACTTCCCCAGCCAGGAACCCAAGCACGACGCGATCGCTTCTCTCTGGGCTCGCCGCAAAATCGACGACCTCATGAGCCGCGACCTCCGTGGCGTCCAGAACGGCAACCTCGACGAACAGACCAAGGAATGGATCACCGTCCTCGGCCTGAACTACAAGCTCATGACCCAGTACACCTCCTTCGTCGCCGTCGAAGACCGCGTCGTCAACGAAGGTGGCCAACCCCGCCGCATCGAAGTGCCCGTCGAAATGCCCGCCGGCGTCAGCTACGACGGCATTGAAGCGAAGAAGGCCAACTCCGCCGGCATGCTCCGCTTCCGAATGGCCGCGCCCGCTCCTGGCATCGTACGTGCCGAAGCCGACCTCGCCCGTCAAATGCCCGCCCCCACTGCTCCTCCCCTCAAGGAGAAGGAGGAAGCGCGCGAACTCAACAAGCTCGATTCCGCCTTGCAGACCATGGCTCCCGGCCAAACGGTCAAAGTCGAAATCTGGCTCACCGCGGCGGACCCCGCCGTTCTCGCCAAGCTCAAGCAACTCGGCTTCGTCCTCACTTCGGCTAACGGTCAACGCCTCATCGGCACCTTGCCCACGGCCAAACTGAATGCCATCGCGGCTCTCGACGAAGTTCGGCTCGTTAAGCGCCTGCCTTAGGCTTCTCGCCTAAGTGCAGCGCGAGCACGCCCAACGCAAACCGCTCATAGCGGACGTTCACATAGCCGGCCTCGGTCATCCTTGCCGCCAACTCAGGCGCCGCCGGGAACTTGCTCACCGAGGCCGGCAAATACGTGTAAGCGTCCCGCGCCCCACTGATCCATCCCGCCACCACCGGCAACACCCGCGTGAAGTAGAACTCGTATCCCGCCCGTAGCACCGGATTCGGAATCGTCGAAAACTCCAAAATCGCAAACGTCCCCCCGGGCTTCAGCACCCGCCAAACTTCCCGCAGCCCCGCCTCGTAGTTCGTCAAATTCCGAAACCCGAACGCCACCGTCACCAGGTCGAACGACGCACTCGCCAGCGGCAGCGACAGCGCATCCGCCTCGAACACCGGCGAGAGCCCTTTGTCGAGCGCCCGCTCCAGCATCGGATGGCAGAAATCCGAACCAATCACCTTCGCCGGCCCGCGCTTTCGCAGCGCTAACCCCAGGTCCCCCGTGCCGCAACACAAGTCCAACACCCGCGCCTCTGGCTTGCGCAGAATCGGCTCCAAACGCCGCGCCGTCGTCCAACGCCAATAGACATCCAGATTGAACGACGTCAGACGGTTTACCGCATCGTAACGCCCCGCCACCCGCCCGAACATCTCGCGGACCCACCGCCCCGCCTCCCGCTCATCCGTAATCTCGAGCGGACGGCTCCCCACCGTCTTCATAGCGATGCTTCGATCGCCTTTCGGATCGCCTCATCCGGCACATCCGCCCGGATCACCGTCTCGCCGATCTTCGTCGGCAGCACGAAATGCACGCGCCCGCCCACCGTTTTCTTATCGCTGATCAGCCGCGCCATCAGCGCCTCGGCCGTAATCCCGTCCAGGGGAGGCAGCGCCCCATAGGCCTCCACCGCCTCGATAATCTTCCAGCCCGACTCGTCGTCCAGCGTCCCCAGAATCATCGCCAAATGCGTCGCTGCCCGCATGCCGAACGCCACGGCTTCGCCATGCAGCAGCAGCGAATAGCTCGTCTCGGCTTCCAGCGCATGCCCGATCGTGTGCCCGAAGTTCAAAATCCGGCGCAGGTCGCCTTCCTTCTCATCCGCCGACACCACCTCGCACTTGATTCGCACGCTCTCGGCGATCGCCCGGTCGAAGTAAGCCGTATCCTGCCCCATCATCTGCAGCGGCTTCTCCGCCATCAGTTGAAACAATTCCGGACTCCGGATCACGCCCGCCTTCAACACCTCGTATAGCCCCGCGCGAATCTCGCGCATCGCCAGTGTCCCCAGCACTTCCGGGTCGATGATCACGGCCTTCGGCTGATGAAAGCTCCCCACCAGATTCTTCCCGCCCACCAGGTTCACACCCGTCTTGCCGCCCACCGCCGCGTCCACCTGCGCCAGCAGCGTCGTGGGCACCTGGATCACCGGAATGCCTCGCATGAAGACGGCCGCCGCAAACCCCGCCACGTCGGTCACAATCCCGCCGCCAAACCCGATCACGATGGACGACCGGTCGCCGCCCGCCGCCAGCATCTGGTCCGTCAAGGCTTCCACTTCCGCCAGCCGCTTCCGGGACTCGCCCCCCGGAAAATGCAGCACCTTCACCCGGTCCCCGCTCAGGTCCAAACCCAGCCGCGCGCCGTGTGTCGCCCACACGTTTTCCTCGGTGATCACAAACACCCGATGCGCTTTAGCGGGAATGAATTCGTTCAGTTGGCGTTCAATGCTATTGCGCTCCACCACCACGGGGTAGCGCGCTTGAGAAGTTTCGACAACAAAATGTCCGGACACCTTCCCATTGTGGCATTGCCTGTCTAAGATACTCCCAAGTAAGTGATTTTCCCTTCCGGTGAATCACGGAGAAGAAAGAGAGAACCGGTTTATGATTTCAGACTTCAAAGCATTCATTATGAAGGGCAATGTGATGGACCTTGCCGTCGGTGTCATCATTGGCGGCGCCTTCGGCAAAATCGTCGACTCCCTCGTCGCCGACGTGATCATGCCGATCATCTCCAAGATCATGGGCGGTGGCATCGACTTCTCGAACATGTTCATTCCTCTCGATGGCAAAACGTACGCCACCCTTGCCGAGGCCAAGAAAGCCGGCGGCGCTGTTCTCGCCTATGGCAACTTCGTCACCATCCTCATCAACTTCCTCATCCTGGCCTTTGTCATCTTCCTGATGGTCCGCTCCGTCAACAAGATGATGCCTCCGCCCCCGGCTCCCGCGCCCGCCGGCCCCAGCAACGAAGAAGTCCTCCTCACCCAGATTCGCGACCTCCTCAAACGCTAGCCTTCGCGCGTAGACTACCGTTTTCGGGCTAAACTGAGGGCGGTAGTCCACTCAACAATGAAAGAACGAATCCGCTCCACCACGATCCTGTGCGTGCGCCGGGAGGGCAAAGTGGTGATCGCGGGCGATGGTCAAGTTACTTTTGGCCAGGAAGTCCTCAAAGCCTCCGCCCGTAAGCTCCGCCGTCTCTACAAAGACAAAATTGTCGCCGGCTTTGCCGGCTCCACTGCGGACGCCTTCGCTCTTTTCTCCCGCTTCGAATCCAAACTCGAGCAATACAACGGCAACCTGCAGCGCTCCGTGATCGAACTCGCCAAGGACTGGCGCACCGATCGCGCCCTCCGTCATCTCGAAGCCCTCCTCGTCGTCGCCGACGAAGCCAACACCTACATCGTCAGCGGCAATGGCGACGTCATCGAGCCCGACGACCAGATCGCCGCCATCGGCTCCGGCGCTTCTTTCGCCAAAGCGGCCGCCCTCGCTTTGCTCGAAAATACGAACCTTACCGCCCGCGAAATCGTCGAAAAGGCCATGAAGATCGCCGGCGACATCTGCATCTACACCAACCATCACATCGTTCTTGAGGAGCTGGGCTAAGTGGTGATTTACCTCCCGCAACAGAACGACGACGATTCGGCGATTCTCGACGAACTCACCCCGCGCGAAATTGTCCACGAACTGGACAAGTACGTCGTCGGCCAGGCTGACGCCAAGCGCGCCATTGCCATCGCCCTTCGCAACCGCGTCCGCCGTCAGAAACTTGCTCCCGAAATGGCCGACGAGGTGATGCCCAAAAACATCCTCATGATCGGCCCCACCGGCGTCGGCAAAACTGAACTCGCCCGCCGCCTCGCCAAGCTCGCCAACTCGCCCTTCCACAAAGTCGAAGCCAGTAAGTTCACCGAAGTCGGCTACGTCGGTCGCGACGTCGAATCCATGATTCGCGACCTCGTCGAAATCGCCATCGACATGGTCCGCGAAGAGAAGCTCGACGAAGTCGCCGACCGCGCCGAAGCCACTGCCGAGGACCGGCTCCTCGACCTCTTGGTCACCCCCGCCGAAGGCGAGGACCCCGCCGTCACCGAACGCTCGCGGGAAAAAATGCGCGACCGCCTCCGCGCCGGCAAGCTCGACGAAAAGAGCGTCGAACTCGAAGTCAAAGAACGCGGCCCCCGCATGGAACTCGGCGGCAACCTCGGCAACGAGGAAATGGACATGAACTTCAAGGACATGCTCGCCGGCATGTTCGCCCCCAAGTCCCGCCTCCGCAAAATGCGCGTCGTCGACGCCTTCGATTACCTCGTCCAGGAAGAAGAAGAAAAGCTCATCGACATGGATCACGTCACGCGCCTCGCCACCGAGCGTGTCGAACGCAACGGCATGATCTTCCTCGACGAAATCGATAAGATCGCCGGCCGCGAAGGTGGTTCCGGCCCCGATGTCAGCCGCGAAGGCGTCCAGCGCGACATCCTCCCCATCGTCGAAGGCACCACCGTCAACACCCGCTACGGTTTCGTCCGCACGGACCATATCCTGTTCATCGCCGCCGGCGCCTTCCACGTCTCCAAGCCCAGCGACCTTATCCCCGAACTCCAGGGCCGCTTCCCCATTCGCGTCGAGCTCAAGCCGCTCACCGAAGCCGACTTCATCCGCATCCTGAGAGAGCCCAAAAACGCCCTCATCAAGCAGTACGTTGCCTTGATGGAGACCGAAGGCGTCAAGCTCAACTTCACGCCGGACGCCCTGGAAGCCCTGGCCAGCCTCGCTGCCCAAGTCAACGAAACCAACGAGAACATCGGCGCCCGCCGCCTCCACACCATTCTCGAAAAAGTCCTCGAAGAGATCTCCTTCGAAGGCCCCGACCTCAAAAAGAAGAACGTCAAGATCGATGGCGCCTACGTGCGCAAAGCCCTCAGCGACATCGTCAAGGATCAGGACCTTAGCCGCTACATCCTATGAGGCTTGCGTTCGTCGGCATCGTCTTGCTGGGCTTGTCCGGGTGCGGCTACGTGGGAGACCCTCTGCCTCCCGCCCTCAACATCCCCAAACCCGTCCTCGACCTCCGCGCCATCGAACGCGGCGACCAGCTCGAAGTCACCTTCACCATGCCCGCCCTCACTGGCGAAAATCTGCCCGTCACCAAACCCGGCCGCATTGACCTCCGCGTCGGCGTCGCCCCGCCTCCGCCCTTCGACCTCAATGCCTGGCTCTCCGGCACGCAGGAGATCTTCGTCGAATGGCCCGCGATCGCCGCTCCGCCCGCTCCCGCCCCCACCGTCACCCAGACCTTCGACGCCCGCCCCTGGGCCGGTAAAGAAGTCATCATCGGCGTTCGCGCCTCCAGTCCCAGCGGCCGCTTCGGCGTCATGTCGAACCTCGTCGCCCTCAGCGTCGTGCCGCCCCTGGCCCCTCCCGCCAATTTCAAAGGCGAATCGCGCGCCGACGGCGTTCTCCTCCAGTGGACCCCCTCTAGCCAACCCGGCGTCGCCTACCGCGTCACGCGCCAGATGCCCGAAGGCCAACCCGAAACCATCGCCGACGTCCGTGAACCCCAGCATCTGGACCTCCTCCAGAACTTCGGGCCCACCTACCGCTACACCGTCCAAAGCTACGTCCGCGGCGGCGACATCAATGCCCTGAGCGAAGTCTCGACTCCCCTCGCCGTCGTGCACACGGACCATTTCCCGCCCGCCACGCCCACCGGCCTGGTCGCCCTCGCCGGCGCCAAAACCATCGAACTCGGCTGGGACCGTAACACCGACCCGGACCTCGCCGGCTACCGCCTCTACCGCTCCGCCAACGGCGGCGCCTTCGAGCGCGTCCCCGGCGACCTCACCGCCCCCTCTTACCGCGACGAGCGCGTTCAAACCGGCCAGCGCTACCGCTACGCCGTCTCCGCCGTCGACCGCCTCGGCAATGAAAGCCCCCGCTCCGAACCCGCGGAAGCCGAGGCCCCCTGACCTCTGAAAGGCTCTATGTCCTCTAACGCTGTCCGCGACGTCGAAGTCGCCTCCCTCTCCAACGGCATCCGCCTCATCACCGAACGCATGCCGCATGTTCGCAGCGTCGCCGTCGGCGTCTGGGTCCGCACCGGTTCCCGCGCTGAACACCAACGCGAAATCGGCATCAGCCACTTCCTCGAGCACATGCTCTTCAAGGGCACGCACACTCGCTCCGCCGAAGCCATCGCCGCCGAAGTCGATTCCATCGGCGGCAACCTCGATGCCTTCACCGGCAAGGAATTGGTCGGCTTCAACATCAAAGTCCTCGACGAGCATCTCCCCAAAGCCATCGACATCCTCGCCGACCTCGTCCTCCATCCCCGCTTCGATCCCGAAGACCTCGAAAAAGAAAAGAGCGTCATCCTCGAAGAACTCAAGATGGAAATGGACAACCCCGAATACGTCGTCCACGAACTCTTCACCAGCCGCTTCTGGCCGCGACATCCGCTCTCGAAGTCCATCCTCGGCTCGCGCAAAACCATCCAGAGCTTCACGCCCGCCCAACTCGCCAAATATCATTCCTCGATCTACGTGCCCGAGAATCTGATGATCACCGCGGCGGGCAACCTTGAGCACGCCCAACTCGCCGCGCTCGTTGAACAGCACTTCGCCGGCGTCACCGGCACGCTTCCCCAACTTCCGGATCCTCCCGCCGTCACCGGCGCCGACATCACGGTCAAGAAGAAGCGCCTGCAGCAGGCTCTCGTCTGCCTCGGCGTTCCCGCGCTCCCCATCGCGCATCCCCGCCGCTACGCCTGGTTCGTCTTGAACACCCTGATGGGCGCCGGCATGAGCTCGCGCCTCTTCCAAAGCATCCGCGAGCGTCAGGGCCTCGCTTACTCCGTCTTCTCCGAACTCAACCTCTACCGCGATACTGGCTGCTTCGGCGTCTACGCCGGCACCGCCGCCAACACCGTGGACCAGGTCATCGCCTCCACCCTGCACGAGTTCCGCCACCTCAAAGTCGCCGGCCTCCCCGCCGAAGAACTCCGCCGCGCCAAAGACCACATGAAAGGCTCGCTCGTCCTCAGCCTCGAGTCCACCGGCTCGCGCATGTCCAACCTCGCGCGCCAGTTCATGTACTTCCCCCGCTTCCACTCGCTCGATGAAATGCTGCAACTGATCGAAGCCGTCACCGCGGAAGAAATCCTCGAGATTGCCCACGACTCGTTCCAGCCCGAAAAACTGGCCGTCACCGTCCTCGGCCCGCTTGATCAAGTCAATGCGGACCGCCAGCAGTTAGCCGCCTGATAAATTGAAGATCTTGCGAAGTCTGCTTAGCTTCGTTCTTCTCGCCTCCAGCCTCTGCGCGCTGGACGTGACCTCCTTGAAGCCCGAAGGCCACCTCACGGACTTCGCCCAGGTCGTCGACGCGCCCACCAAGGGCCGCATCGAGAACTACCTCCGCCGCGTCAAGGAAGGCACCAAAGCCGAGGTCGCCATCGTCGTCATCCGCCGCCTCGACGACGAACCCATTGCCGACGTCGCCAATCAGCTCTACCGCCAGTGGGGCATTGGCAGCAAAGAGACCAACGAAGGCGTTCTGTTCCTGATCGCGCTGGACGACCGCAAAACCCGCCTCGAAGTCGGTTACGGCCTCGAAGCCATCATTCCGGACGGCTTCGCCGGCGGCATCCTCCGCCAGATCCGCCCCGCCATGCGCGAGAAGAACTACGGCGAGGCCATCTCCGAAGTCGCCCGCATCCTCGGCTCTCGCATCGCCGAAGCCAAGGGCGTCACCATTCCGGACTCCCTCACTCGCCGTCGCCGTGTCGAGCCCGACTCGCTTCCCTGGCCCGTCATCATCTTCCTGATCCTGGCCGTCCTGTTCCTCTTCGGCGGCGGTGGCGGACGCCGCGGCGGCTTCGGCTTCCCGTTCCCCATCTTCCTCCCCGGTGGCTTCGGCCGCGGCTCCGGTGGCGGTGGCTTCGGCGGCTACGATTCCGGCGGCGGCTCCGGTGGCTTTGGCGGCTTCGGCGGCGGCGACTCCGGCGGCGGCGGTGCCTCAGGCGATTGGTAATTCATCATGGACAAGCTTTTACAAGACCTCGTTGAACGGCTGCGCAAAGCCTTCGGACCCGCCCTCGAATCGGTCGTGCTCTACGGCTCGGCCGCCGTCGGCGAACTCCACGAAAACTACTCGGACCTCAACGTCCTCTGCGTCCTCACCCGCATCACCCCCACCGAACTCGCCGCCGCTGAGCCCATCTTCCGCTGGTGGCGCGACAAAGGTCACCCCTCGCCCCTCCTCTTCGCCAAAGCCGAACTCGCCACCTCCGTCGACTGCTTCCCGGTCGAATTCCACGACATTAAGGCCCAGCACCGCCTTCTCCACGGCGAAAACCTCGTCCAGGGCCTCGAAATCGACGACCGCTACTACCGCGCTCAGGTTGAATACCAGCTCCGCTCCAAGCTCCTGCGCCTCCGCCAGAAAGCCGGTGGCGTCCTCTCGGACCGTCGCCTGCTCCTCCATCTCCTCGCGGACTCCGTCTCCACCTTCTGCGTCCTCGCCCGCCACGCCCTCCTCCTCTCCGGCCATCGCCCCGGCTGGCCCAAACGCGACGTCGTCGCCGCCGCCCAATCCGCCTTCGGCCTGGACCCCGCACCTTTTCTCGCTCTTTTGGATCTAAGAGAAGGGAAGCGCAAAGAAAAAGAAATTGACCCGCAGTCCATCTTCGGCGCCTACCTCGCCGCGATCGACCGTTTAGTCGAAACCGTCGATCAAATCAGTCCGCGTGTCGACCAAAGTTAGTTACCATGAACAGTTTGGAGAGATGAATCTATGAAGATCGGTTGGATCGTCGTCGGCGTTCTCGTGCTCATTGCCCTGGTGATTGGCGGCCAGGCGATTGGCGTACGCAACGATTTAGTCACGCAACATGAAGGCATCAAAGCCGCCTGGGCCCAAGTCGACAATGCTCTCCAGCGTCGTGCCGACCTGATTCCCAATCTCGTCAACACCGTCAAAGGCTTCGCCAAGCAGGAAGAAACCGTCTTCGGGCAAATCGCCCAGGCTCGTGCCGCCATGGCCGGTGCCCGCACGCCCCAGGAGCGCATTGCTGCCAATGATCAGATCAGTTCAGCCCTCGGGCGTCTCCTGGTCGTTACTGAAAACTATCCCCAGCTCAAGAGCAACGAGAACTTCTTGAACTTGCAGAACGAGCTCAGCGGCACCGAAAACCGCATCGCCGTCGAGCGCCGCAAGTACAACGAGGTCGTCCAGAAGTACAACGTCACCGTTGCTAAGTTCCCCGCCAATCTCTTCGCCGGCCTCTTCGGCTTCTCCCGCGAAGACGCCTATTTCAAGACTGAACCCGCCAAGCGGAACGTCCCGGAAGTGAAATTCTAAACATGCCTCAAACTTTCCCGAATTACATCAACGGCGAATGGGTCAACGGACCCACCTTCGAAAATCGCAATCCCGCCAACAACAAAGAAGTTGTCGGCCTCTTCGTCAAAGGCACCGCCGCCGACGTCACCCGCGCCGCCGAAGCGGCCCAGGCCGCGCTGCCGGCCTGGAGCAACCTGACGGCCCCGGCCCGTGGCGCCTTCCTCTTCAAAGTCGCCGACCTGCTCGACCAGCGCTTTGAATCCATCTCCGCCGAAATGACGCGCGAAGAAGGCAAAACGCTTCCCGAAGCCAAAGGCGAAGTCCGCCGCGCCATCAACATCCTCCGTTACTTCGGCGGCGAAGGCGCCCGCCAGCCCGGCTTCCTCGTCCCCTCCGAACGCGACCGCGTTCACATGTTCTCCATACGCAAGCCCATCGGCGTTGTCGGTCTCATCACCCCCTGGAACTTCCCGATCGCCATCCCGGTCTGGAAGCTCGCCCCCGCCCTGATCGCCGGCAACACCGTCATCATGAAGCCCGCTTCCGCCGCGCCCCTTTCCTCCTGGCGCGTCATGGAAGCCTTCCACGACGCCGGCCTGCCCAAGGGCGTCTTTAACTTTGTCTGTGGCTCCGGCAGCGAACTGGGCGCCGCCCTCGTCAACGCCGCCCCCGTCAAAGCCATCTCCTTCACCGGTTCGGTCGAAGTCGGCCAGTGGGTCCACACCGAAGCCTCCAAGCGCCGTCTCAAGATCCAGCTCGAAATGGGCGGCAAGAACCCCACCATCGTCTGCGCCGACGCCGACTTCAACTCGGCCGTCGAAAACGTCGTTAATGCCGCCTTCTTCTCCACCGGCCAGAAGTGTACGGCCACCTCGCGCGCCATCGTCGAGGAGCCCATCTACGACAAGTTCGTCGCCGCGGTCGTCGAACGCACCAAGAAGCTTAAGGTCGGCGACGGCATGCAGCCCGGCATCGACATCGGCCCCGCTGTCGACGAAGGCCAGCTCAAAGTCGACCTCGATTACATCGAGATTGCCACCAAGGAAATCGGCGCCCCGCTCTGCGGCGGCAAACGCCTTACCGGCCCCGGCTACGACGATGGCTACTTCGTCGAACCCACCGTCTTCGCCGACGTCCCCGAGGGCACCCGCATCTCCTGCGAAGAAGTCTTCGGCCCCGTTCTCGCCATCATGAAGGCCAAGGACTTCGCCGACGCTCTCCGCATCGCCAACAACACTCCCTTCGGCTTGTCCGCCTCTGTGCAGACCACCAACCTCTCGCGCGCCTTCGAAGCCATCTACGGCATGGAAGCGGGCCTGCTCACGGTGAATCTCCCCAGCGCCGGCGTCGAGTACCAGCTCCCGTTCGGGGGCACCAAGGACTCCAGCTTCGGACCCAAGGAACAGGGTCCCGCCGCGCTCGAGTTCTACTCCGACTTCAAGACCATTTATTTGAAATACTAGAGGGCGGCAAAAATTCTCATCTTCGGGCCCCGGCCGCGGGCCCGCTCGTAAAGGAACTATGAAGCTAGGGCAAATTCTGCGCGACAACGCGATCATCGCCGCTGTGTTTGAGAACGGCAAGTGCCGCCCGATTCCGGACTACACTCTCTACGACCTCGTCCTCCGCGCCGACGTCGAGAAAACCGATCTGGCCACCCTGGGCTCCCGCTTGGCGACCTCGCATTGGGAAGAAGCCGAACCGCTGATTCCCATCATCCCCAAGGAAGTTTGGGCCTGCGGCTGCACCTATGAGATGAGTGCCGCCTTCCGCGATGGCGAACACGACGTCCGCGAAGGCTTCTACCACTACGTCTATCAGCCCGAAAACCGTCCGGAAGTGTTCTTCAAAGGGACCGCCCGTGTCTGCGTCGGTCCCAACCGTCCCGTCGGTATCCGGCAGGACTCGAAGTTCACCGCCCCGGAACCCGAACTCGCCGTCCTGCTCGGCGCCAAGGGTAAGGTCTACGGCTACTCCATCGCCAACGACGTTTCCGCCTGGGACATCGAGCGCGAAAACCCGCTCTACCTGCCCCAGTCGAAAACCTTCACCGGCTGCTGCTCGCTCGGACCCGTCTTCGTGACCCCCGACGAGATTAAGGATCCTTATTCGCTCGACATGCGCTGCGTCATCCGTCGTGGCGACAAGGTCACCTTCGATGGCTCCACCAACACCAGCAAGCTCGGCCGCAAGATCGAGACCTTGGTCGAATACCTGTTCCGGTCGAACGCCGTTCCCTCGGGTTCGGTGCTTCTCACCGGCACCGGCATCATCGTCACCGAGGAATCCGCGCTCGCCCCTGGCGACGTTTGTGAAATCTCGGTCCCGGAGATCGGCACCCTGTCGAATCCGGCCATCATCGTCTAGGGCGCTAAGCTCAATCTGCACAATGATTTAAGGCCTCAAGGCCGCCTCTTCCCGGGCGGCCTTCGCTATTTTTTCCCATCCAACTTTTCTGCTCTTAGGGTGCCCAACTTTCCACAACTGAGCGAAACCCGCTCATGGAACCTCGCGTCGAACTCAGTGTATGATGAGCACTTACGGCGCCGATGCCCTCCAGTTCCCGGTTACCGGTGGCCTGGCCACCGGTTCCGCTGTCCTTCATAATCCCGTGGAACAACGCCTAAATGAAGAGGCCCTCCTTGTTCGCCGTGCTCAGGCCGGCGATCAGTTGGCGTTCCGCGACATCGTCGAACGCTTCCAGGCCAAAGTCTTCTCGATTATCTATGGCATCCTCCGCAACCGGAACGACGCCGAGGATATCGCGCAGCAGGTCTTCGCCAAGGTCTATTTCTCCTTGCCGAACTTCGACTTCCGTAGCTCCCTGCTCACCTGGATCTACAAGATCACGGTGAACGAATGCTACGACTACCTGCGCAAAAAGAAGGTTCGCAAGCTGGTCTACGAAAGCGACTTCAGCGAAGAAGAATCGCAGCGCATTCAAAATTCCGAGGCCTCCACGGACGCTGAGCCCCTCGCCGAAGAGCGGCTCGCCCAACGCGACCTCGTCATGAAGCTCCTCGAGAAGGTCAGTGAGGAAGATCGCAACCTCATCCTCCTCAAAGAAGTGGAAGGTCACTCCGTCGAAGAACTCGCGGAAATGACTGGCATGAACGAAAACACCATCAAGGTGAAACTCTTCCGTGCCCGGCAAAAGCTGGTCAAAGCCGCCGGACGCCTACTGAAGCGCGGTGGTACTGGTACTACCGGACTAGCGCAGGCGGGGGTGGAGTAGCTTATGATGCTGCATGGAAAAGGCTTAACACGATTCTCGCGGAGAGTTTACAGGAATCTGCCGGAAAAAGACCTAGAATGTAGGGTAATTCTTTGGGTCCCGGTAACCAGCTGCCGATATAACAGCCTGAGGCCGGGGGAGTAAACGATGCATACCGTAATCGAGAACGAACTCGAAAGTTACTTAGTGGCGAAGCCGCTGAGCGCTGCCTTTCATGCCCACTTGGGTGAATGTGCCGAGTGCCGCGAGAGCCTCTCGTTATTTGCGGAAGCCTCTCGTCTGGTGCGCACTCTACGCGTTGAACCCGACGAGGCTGCCTCCCTCGAATTGTCTCCGGGTTTCTATGCCCGTGTGCTGCAGAAGATTGACGCGCAAGAGAAGCCCTCGGTCTGGGATATCTTCCTTCAACCGTTCGGCCGCAAGCTGGTGTTTGCCTCTCTGGCCATGTCCGCGGTGATGGTGGGAGCCATCCTGTGGCCTGCCGGCCCTGAGCCGGAAGTGGTCGCCGCCACTCCCGAAATCGTCTTCTCCACGGAAACTGCCCCGCCGGTCATGTTGGTTGACCACCGCGTGGGTAATGAAGAGAACCGGGGCGCCGTCCTCGTCCAGCTCACCACTTTAGATCAGTAGTTCGAGGCTTCGATCATGACTTCCCATCCCGAGCGCATCTCGTGGCAGAACCCCAAAGTTCTCATCACGCTCTTCACCGTCTTCCTGATGGGCTCCGCCTTTGGCGGCGTCATCGTCAAGTTCGGCCTCAAAGACGTCATTACGCGCAACGCCTCCTGGCGCGCGAATGACAAAGTCCAGCTCTTCCAGAAGTTCAAAACTGAACTGAACCTCACGCCCCAGCAGGCCGAGCAGGTGGACATCGTCCTCGACGACTTCACCATGTACATGCAGAGCCTCCAGGCCCAGATGGAAGAGACCCGCGGCGGCGCCAAGGAACGCATCAGCAAGATCCTCACGCCGGAACAGCAGGATAAGTTCAAGCGCATTCTGGGTGATAGCCTCAAACAGATTCGCTGACCCTCTAAATTTGCTTGCGGGAGTACTCGCTTTCGAGTACTCTCAAGTTGTTCGTGGATTGATTTAGAAAGCGGCCCCTCAGCTGGCTTTCTGCTACTTGCACCCACGTTAAAAAGTGCTAAAGGCGAGCGCGGATCGGTGAATCACCCGGAGCCTCGGCTACCGGGTTTTTTGTTGGTCGGCGCAGTGCCGGAAAGGGATGGTCATCATGACCAACGATTACGAAGCCCTTCGGCGGGCGCTTGAGAATGGCGACTTACAGGAGGGCGGGGCGGCTGGCCTCGGCCAACTCGTGAATGTTCGCCTGGCCGTAGAACCCCGACATCTGGAAAGTGCGCTCGAGGCTCTCGCCCTCGCCGACTTCCCCATTAACCCCCAACTCACCCACCAGCGGCAGACCTTCATCGAGTTCCCCGTCTACCGCCGTCAGCTCAAGCAGCTCGAAGGCCTCCTGCGCGGGCTCGACGTCGAGGTCACCGCGCGAAATATGCTCGACGACCTGCGCGCCGCCTCCACCGTTCTGGCAAACTGAAGTCGTATGCGCCTCCTGCTTCTGCTGCTGATTGCGATCGCCCTGTTCGCGCAGCAGGTGAGGCTGTATCTCAAGGACGGCACCTATCAGGTCGTGCGCGAATATGCCGTCAACGGCGACCGCGTCCGTTATTACTCCACCGAACGGCAGGACTGGGAAGAGCTCCCCAAAGAGCTCGTCGACTTCGACCGCACCGAAGGCGAAGTCAAAAAGAAAGCCGCCGCCCGCGCCGAGGAAGAACGGCTCATCGCCGCCGAAGATAAGGTCGAGCGGGAAGAGCGTGCCCGCATTGCGCGCATTCCCGCCGAACCCGGCGTCTATTACGAAGTGGGCGAAGAGATGAAGCCGCTCAAAGCGGCCGAATCGAAGTACGTCAACAACAAGCGCCGCTCCATCCTGAAAGTGATGAGCCCCGTCCCGCTCATCAACGGCAAGGGCACCGTCGAACTCGATGGCGAACACTCTGCCTTCATCGTCAAAGGCCAGCGCCCCGAGTTCTACTTCCGTCTCTCCGACGACGAGTCGTTCAACTTCTTCAAACTCACGCCGGGCAAAAACTCCCGCATCGTCGAGAAGGTGACGGTCGCTGCTGTAGTGAATGAAAAGATCGAGGAGCCGATCATCGTCGAGTGCTTTCGCCAGCAGCTCGCGGACCGGCTCTTCAAGATGTGGCCCACCGCGGATCTGGAGCCCGGCGAATACGCCCTCGTCCAGTACACGGAAGGGAAAATGAACTTACAGGTTTGGGATTTCCGCCTCGAGCCTTAGCTCGAAGCCACTTCGTCCGACTTCCGGTTCAGATCCTCGGCGAGAATGATCGCCTCGGCCAAATCCTTCATCGGACGCCGCAGGCGCCGGCTCTCGTTGCGCAACCGCAGATAAGCCTCTTCCTCGGTCAATCCATAGCGATACTGCAGAATGCCCTTGGCGCGCTCAACCACCTTGCGCGTCTCGAGCTGCCGCTTCATGTCGTTCGCTTCTTCCTGCAGGCGCAGGTTCTCTTCCTTCAGCATCGACCGCGCGATCGCGCCGCCCATCTGCTCGCCGATAAACGTCAGCAACGCCACTTCTTCGGCGCTATGATCCCGTCGCGCCCGGTGGTGCACGTTCACCACGCCAATCAGGTCGCCCTCGGAGATCAGCGGAATCGACAGGAAGGCTTCATACGTATCTTCGATCAGCCCCGGAAAGCGCTTAAACCGCTTATCCGCCGCCGCGTTCTCCGACAACGCCACCACTGACTTGTGTTCCGCCACCCAACCCGTCACACCCTCGCCAACCTTCATGCTCAACACATTCAGATCGGCCGCATGCGGTACGTTCGAAGCGCGCAGAACGATTTCGCCCGACGTTGTTTCCACGAGATAAACGAGACAGGCATCGCATTCCGTTGCTTGCACGGTGAGACCAACAATCTCGCCGAGCATTTCATCGAGGCTCAAGTCTGAGGCCACAACGCTGCTAATGCGATGTAGAATCGCGATTTGTTGCATTGGAGGTTCCATTACGAAGGCTGCCATACCCTAGCGTATTGAGCCCCCCCGCGTGGGGTCAAATCCAAAATTTCTATTCGGTCGCTCACCAAAAGTCGACTTTTGGACCCAACTATCTTCGATTCTTCCGGATACCGTGCCATCGTTTTCACCACCCTGCGGCTTTTCCCTACCGACGCTGGCGAAGCCTTGGCGAACGTACGATTACAATCCGTCCGCAAACCACTTCCGCGAACGCGCGAACCACGCATAGCCGCCGAAAAACACCACCAGCGCCACCGCATACAGCTTGGCCATCGGCTCCACCTCCGGCCATTGCTGCTCCAGCAGCACCCGCCGGTATTGATACACCAGCACGAACAGTGGATTCTTGCCGAGCCAGGGCAACGCCGCCGCCGGCAGCGCCCGCGCGTCGTAGCAAATCGGCGTCAGGAAGAACCACAGGTTCAGGGCAAATCCGATCAGATGCGCCAGGTCGCGCACAAACACGCCCAACGCCGCCAGCGCCCATGCCAGGCCCGCTGTGAACAACACTTGCGGCAATAGCAACAGCGGTAACGCCAGCGCCGTCACCGGCACCGCCCCCCGGATCAGCCACAACAACGGCAAGAACAGCGCCGTCGCCACCAAGCCTGTGATCAGCCCCACCGCCGTCAGATTCAGCGGGAGCACCTCCACCGGAAACACCAGCTTCTTGATCAGATTCCCATTCGCCGGCAGCACCGCCGGCGCCTTGCCCAATGTCTCGGAGATCGCCAGCCACGGCAGCATCCCCGCCAGGAAATACAGCACGAAGCCCGCGTTTGACGGATCGCCCGCAAAGCGCGATCGCAGCACCAACCCGAACACGAAGTAGTAGGTCGCCATCAGCAACAGCGGGTTCAGCACCGTCCATAAGACATCGCCAAACGACCCCCGATACCGCGCAATCCACTCCCGCCGCACCAGGCTCCGCATCAGGCTCCGATGCTGCCACGCCGCCACCCAGGGCTCCGTCAGCACCCGCCCCAGCTTCCCCGGCCACGTCTCGCGCGCCAGCTTCCCCACCGTCTCCACCGCCACGCGCTCGATCGTCACGCGACCCTCGCGCACCAGCCCCTCCAGCAGCACAAACGGACGCCCGCGCTCATACCACCAGCCGCGCTCGGCATCCCGCAACGAAAGAAAAACGCGATACCGCCCCGTGATCGCCGGCAGGTCGATGCGCACATCGGCTTCGCCTGCCGCCTCCATCCACGCGCCCTCGGCCACCCAACGCCCACTCTCGGCGTCGAAGATCTGCCACCCGAACTGGCTGCCCGCCGGTGCCTGCAAACCGCATTGCACCCGAACCCCCGTCCCCAGCGTCACCTCGGCGCGCGGATTCTCGTAAGCGGCCATTTAGAACACGCGCCGGCGCAGGCGCTCCACGGTAAACTTCGCCGTCTCCGCCACCGCCATCACGGCCATCACGCCCGCCTGCACCGGATCGGACACCACCAGATCCGCCGCCTCCGGCACGCTGCCCGCCATATTCAAACTGATCACCAGCAAGCCGCTCTCGCGCACTTCGCGCACGGCCTTCTCGATGTCGCCGCCCATCAGCGCACCGGCCAGCACCAGCGCCTTCGCCCGCGGCAAACGCGCTACCGCCCGCACCGCATCGGCTAACGGCTGCTCGCCCACCAGCGGAATCGTGTCGATCGAAATATGCTCGCCCCGAATGTTGTGCCGGTCCGCTTCGGAGATCGCCCCGATCGCCACCTGTCCCACCTGCGCCCCGCCGCCCATGATGATGATCCGCTTGCCGAAGATCTTCTTTAGGCTGCTCACGAACTCCACGTTCTGCACCACCGGCAGCGCCCGCAACTCGCGTTCCAGCTCCGCCGCTTCGGTCGGCAAATCGATCTCGAAATAGATCCGCGTCGTCCGCGCCGGCGACTCCATAATCGCCACCGACGTGATGTCGCCCTCTAGCCGCGCAATCACGCCCGTCAGTTGATGCAGCATCCCCGGACCCGCATCCACACTGATCACCACGCCAATCTTCTCCGAGTGCGAACCCTCGTGCTGATCCAGATCGGCCATCTTATTCGGCCTCATAATGCTTCAGAATGCCGGCCCACTCGCCCTTGGCCTGCAGCATCAGTTCCACCACTTCGCGCACCGCGCCCGCGCCGCCCACGGCCTGCGTTACGTAGTGCGCCGCCTTCTTCACTTCCGGCCGCGCATTCCCCACCGCAATGCCCAAACCCACCCGCCGCATGATCACGATATCCGTCAGATCATCGCCAATGTAGGCTACGTTTTCCGGCGCGATGTTGGCGTCCTTCAGAATCGCCTCCAGAATCGGAATCTTCTCCGTGTGGCCCTGATAGACGTAGGTCATCTTCGCCTGCCGCGCCCGTTCGGTCGTCGCTTCGCTCTGCCGTCCGCTGATCACGCCGGTCTTGATCCCCAGCTTCGCGCACCACTGCAGCGCAATGCCGTCCTGCGAGTCGAACCCCTTGCTCTCGGCCATGCGCATCGTCCCGTCCGGGGCGTACACCGGAAAGTGATACAAACGGCCATCGGTCAGGACGCCGTCCACGTCCATCAACAGCATCTTGATGCGTTCGGCTTGGGCTTTCAGTTCCAGGTTCAAACAGGGACTCCGGGGCTTAAAATGAAGGCTTGCTCGAGAAAATTGAGCGAGTTCTCACTCGTTATAACATGCTGCGCCCCGGCGACCGGGTCGGTGTCGCGGTTTCCGGCGGCCCGGATTCCGTCTGTCTCCTCGCCATTCTCCGCGAACTCGCCCCCCGCTACGGCATCTCGCTCGCCGTCGTCCACCTCAATCACCAGCTCCGCGGTGAACACTCCGACGCCGACGAACGCTTCGTCGCTCACCTCGCCCAAACCTACGGTCTGCCTCTCCACTCCACCTCCCGCGCCGTCGGCCTTTCCGAAAATGACGGCCGCCAAGCCCGTCGCGCCTTCTTCGCCGAACTCCAGGCCGCCGGTCTCGTCCATCGCGTCGCCACCGGCCACACGCAGGACGACCAGGCGGAAACCGTACTCTTCCGTCTTCTGCGGGGCGCTTCGCCCTCCGGCCTCTCCGGAATTCTTCCCGTCACCCGCGAAGGCGTCATCCGCCCCCTCCTCGACGTCACCCGCGCCGAAGTCGTGGCCTATCTCCGCCACCAAGACCTCACCTGGCGTGTCGACGCCTCCAACGCCGACCCCCGCTACGCCCGCAACCGCCTCCGCAACCACCTCCTCCCCACCCTCGTCCGTGACTGGAACCCCCACCTCGCCGCTCAACTCGCCCGCACCGCCGCCATCGCCCGCGACGAAGACCTTTTCCTCGACGAACTCGTTCCCGCCCCCCTCACCGACGGCCATGCCGTCCTTTTGCCCACCACGCCCCTCGCCACCGCTCTCCGCCGCCGCCAACTCCGCTGGATCGCCCACCACCTCGGTAGCGCCGCCGACTTCCGTCACATCGAAGCCCTCGAAAACCTCTTCGCCCCCGGCCTCGGCTCCGCCCGCCTCCAGATTCCCGGCCTCGACGCCCTCCGCAGCTATGACTGGGTCCGCTTCGCCCCCCTCGCCGCCGCATCTAACCGCAACTGGAGCCAGCCTTTACCTCTTCCCGGAACAGTTCACTTGTCACACGGAAGTATTACAGTCAGCCTTGGTACTATAGAGGGAGATTGTTTCGATGGCGATGTCGCCGGAGCCGGCCTAACGCTCCGGAATTGGCGTCCCGGTGATGCTTATTCGCCGGTCGGGCCGCTCAAAGAACGCTTCGAAGCCGAGCGGATCCCCTTATGGGAACGGCGTAATTGGCCGATTATCGCAAGAGATTCCGAGATTGTCTGGGCTAGGCAGTTTGGGGTCGCGGATCGGTTTCAGATCGGATCTGGGAGCCGAAACTGTTACGTTCGGTGGACCCCGGTGGCCTTAGTCCCGCTGAGTCGGCCTGTGATGAGCCCCGGAAGTGAAAATAATGTGCCATCCTGAATCGGACGATAGGTCTTTTACGTCATTAGGAGTAGGCATCGCGCTCAGTCGCGCGGCCAGGGAGAGTAAATGAGTTCCACCGTTAAGACAGCCGTCTTCTGGGTTGTCCTGATTTGCGTCGCGGTCCTGCTTTGGGCTGTCGTGAAGCAAACCAAGACCCCGAAGGAGCAGGCTCTCAGCTTCAGCCAGTTCATTCATGAGGTTGAACAGGATCGCGTCAAGAGCGTCACCATCACCGGGAATGAGCTTCGCGGCACGTTTGCCAAGGACAACGGCGTCCTGCGCACCCTGATCCCGGTGAACTACCCGGATGTGTTCAACATCCTGCGCCAGTACAAAGTTGACGTGGAGATCAAAGACTCGAGCTCCGTCAATTTTGTCTCCATCCTCATTCAGGCGATTCCCTTCATCCTCCTGCTCGCCTTCTGGATTTTCATGATGCGCCAGATGCAGTCGGGCGGAAATAAGGCCCTCAGCTTCGGCAAGAGCCGCGCCCGCCTCCACTCGTCTCAGCAAAAGAAGGTCACCTTCAAGGACGTCGCCGGCGTGGACGAAGCCAAAGAAGAGCTGCAGGAAATCATCGAATTCCTTCGCGAACCCCAGAAGTTCCAGAAGCTCGGGGGCCGCATTCCGAAAGGCGTGCTGCTCATCGGTTCCCCTGGCACCGGTAAGACGCTCCTCGCTCGCGCAATCGCCGGCGAAGCGAACGTCCCCTTCTTCTCGATCTCCGGTTCGGACTTCGTTGAAATGTTTGTCGGTGTCGGCGCCAGCCGCGTCCGCGACCTCTTCGAACAAGGCAAAAAGAATGCCCCCTGCATCGTCTTCATCGACGAGATCGACGCCGTCGGCCGCCATCGTGGCGCTGGTCTCGGCGGCGGTCACGATGAACGCGAGCAGACCCTGAACCAGTTGCTCGTCGAAATGGACGGCTTCGAGTCCAACGAAGGCGTCATCCTGGTGGCCGCCACCAACCGCCCCGACGTGCTCGATCCGGCCCTGCTTCGCCCGGGCCGCTTTGATCGCCGTGTCGTCGTTGACCGTCCCGACCTCCGTGGCCGCGAGCAGATCCTCAAGGTCCACACCAAGAAGACCCCGCTCGGCGACGACGTCGACCTCAGCATCATTGCTCGCGGTACCCCCGGCTTTGCCGGCGCCGACCTCGCCAACCTCGTCAACGAAGCCGCCCTTCTGGCCGCCCGCCAGAACCGCAAGGTCATCACCATGGCCGACTTCGAACTCGCCAAGGACAAGGTCATGATGGGCGTCGAACGCAAGTCGCGCGTCATCAGCGAAGAAGAAAAGAAGCACACCGCCTATCACGAAGCCGGCCACGCCGTGGTCGCCTCGCTGGTGGCCCACGCCGATCCGCTCCACAAGGTCTCGATCATTCCCCGCGGCATGGCCCTCGGCATCACCATGCAGTTGCCCATGCAGGATAAGGTCGACTTCACCAAGGAACAGGCTGAAGCCCGTCTCACCGTGCTGATGGGCGGACGCGTTGCCGACGAAACCTTCATGAGCATGAAGTCCGCCGGCGCCTCCAACGACATCGAACAGGCCACTGACCTCGCCCGCCGCATGGTGTGCGAGTGGGGCATGAGCGAGATGGGTCCGGTCAGCTACGGCCGCCGCGAAGAGCAGATCTTCCTCGGCCGCGAGATCGCCCAGCATCGCGATTACTCCGAAACCACGGCCATCAGCATTGACCAGCAGGTCCGCAGCCTCATCGAAGGCGGCTATGCCCGCGCCAAGAAGATCATCGACGACTATCGCGAAGCCACGATCTTGATCGCCGAAGCGCTCCTCGAGCGCGAGGTGCTCGACGGCAACGAAGTCAAAACGCTGATCAACGGCGGCACGCTCGCTGTCTTCAAGCCCACCACGCCCGCGTCGAACAACGACCAGGGCCAAACCGTTCAGCAGGTCATCCGTCCGGCCAGCGGCATCACGCCGCCTCCGATGACGGGCCCACAGCCCGCGTAATGCTCGAACCCGTACCGGCCTACCGGTTTTACCTGTTCGACATCGACGGCACGCTCACTGACTCTGCGCCCGACATCTGTGGCGCCATCCAGGCCGCGCTTCAACCGCGCGGCCTGTCTGACATTCCGGTCCCTTTGCTCCGCAGCTTCATCGGCCGCCATCTCGTCGATTGCTTCTCTCACTTGAACCCATCCTGGACCCCCGAGGACATGGACGCCTTAGTGCAGGACTATCGCCGCCTCTACGCCGCTCGCGAGCACTCCCAAACGCGCCTCTATCCCCAAGTCGCCGAAACCATCGCCGCCTTGCCGGGCGCCAAGTCCACCGCCACCACCAAAGGCACCGCCACGGCCCGTATCGTCCTCGATAAGTTCGGCCTGCTCCCCCATTTCACGCACGTCCAGGGCACCGACGGCTTCCCGCACAAACCCGCCCCCGACGTCGTCCAACGCGCCCTCGCCGGTCTCGGTGCCACCCCCGCCGAATGCCTCTTCGTCGGTGACTCCACTGCCGACATCGAAGCCGGCCACGCCGCCGGCGTCGACGTCTGCGCCGTCACCTATGGCTACGGCGATCCCCAGGCTTTAGCGGCCTTGAAGCCCCGCTACCTCATCTCGTCGATCACGCAACTCGTCGCTTAAACGTCCCGCACGCAGCGGAACGAGATGTTCGTCGTCGCGCTATCAGCCGTGTTCTTCGTCCGCGCCGCCACTCGATATCGGTTGCAGTAGCTCGGATGGCACAGATAGCTGCCACCCTTCATCACCCGCTCCGCCCCCTGCGGCGGCCCCACCGGATTCACCTTCGTGGCCGTCTGATGCCACGTCGGATGAAACCAGTCCGCGCACCACTCCCACGTATTGCCCGTCACGCTGTAGAGCCCGTAATCATTGGCCGGAAACGCCTCCACCGGGCACGTCCCGCGATAGCCATCCTCGCCCAGGTCGACATCCGGAAACGTCCCCTGCCAGATGTTGCAGCGATGCCGGCCTTCTGGCATCAGCTCATCGCCCCACGAGTAGCGCTTCTGCTCCAGCCCTCCGCGCGCCGCGAACTCCCATTCGGCTTCGGTCGGCAGACGCTTGCCGGCCCACTGCGCATAGGCCCGCGCATCGTTCCACGACACATGCGTCACCGGATATTGCTCGCGTTGCCCGATCGACGTCTCCGGCCCTTCCGGATGCGCCCAGTCCGCCCCGTTCACCTTGCACCACCAGTAGTGCCCCGGCACCGTCTGGTCCACCAGTTCCTTCGCCACGTGCAGATGAAACACAAACGACCAGCCCAGCCGCTCGCTATCCGTCCGATAGCCCGTCGCCCGCGAAAACTCCCCGAACTGCGCATTCGTCACCGGCGTCCGGTCGATGTAGAACGGCGCCAGTTCCACGCCGCGCACCGGACCCTCACCGTCCGCCTCGTACTTATCGGCGTCTTCGGTCCCCATCAGAAAGCTGCCGCCGTCCAAGCGGATCATCCCTTCCGTTGATCCGCTTCGCACCAGCGCCCGCTGCCCCGTCATCAGCTCCGACAACGCGAGTTGCTCGGCGCGTTGCCGGCTTGGCACGCAGCAGGGCTGGATGATGCCGAACGGGTTCATACTGCCGCCGCTTCCGCCGTCTTGATCTCGGCCTTCGCCCGCAACCGGTCCAGATAATCGCCCAGCGCCTTATCGCGTTTCTCCTCCAATAGCTCCTCTTCGAGATGACTCTTCACCTCTTCAAACGGCACCGGACCCTCCTCGCGCCGCTCATGGACCAACGCGATGTGATACCCAAACTCCGTCCGGAAAATCTTGCTCCGCTCCCCCGGCTTCAGCGCAAACACCACTTCGTCGAACGCCTCCACCATCTCGCCCATCGGAAACCAGCCCAGCGTTCCCCCATTGCCCGCGCACGACGAATGCTGATTCGCCACTTCCGCAAAAGGCACGCCCGCGTCCAACTGCTTCTCGGCTTCCTTCATCACCGCGAGCGCTTCATCGGCCGTTTCCCCTTCCCCTTCTTCGCCTCGCTTCACGTTCCGCACAATGTGCGAAGCCAGCGCCATCGCCGGCCGCCGCATCACCTCGCGATTCTTCTTGTAGCGCTCCACCAGATCCTTATGCCGCGGCGCGGACACCTTGCCATTGATCCGCGCAATCAGGCGGTCGATCTTCAACCGGACTTCCACCTCCGCCCGCAGCGCCTCCCGATCCGCTCCCGCGCGCGTCACCCCCGGCTCGCAATTCTCCGGACCTCCCGGCGGCGGTAGCACCGCCGTCATCGCCTGCTCGATCTCCGCCTCCGGAATCGGCTCCGCCTCCGCCCGTGCCACCTGCCGCAGCAGCACCCGCTCAATCACGTTCTCCTTCGACCATTCCCACAACTGCATCTCCGCCGCCATCGGCTCCATGCCCGTCACCGCTTCCATGTATCGCGGTCGAATCGAATTCGCTTCCTCGCGGATCACCGCGTCATCCACGAACTCACCGTTAATTAAAAGGCCCATATTCTGGCTCTAGTCTAACGCTCAGCCCGACGATTGCTCCCCTCCACTCCCTGCGATAGAGTATTCAGATCTTTTTGGCGCCCCCCTGCGGGTAACCGGGCGGCCCCCATCGATTTTTGACAGGAGCGACCATGAATCAGTCCCTTGTTGTGCGGCTCGGCTTGCCGCGCTTGATGAAGACACTGCTGCTGGCGGCCAGCGCCACCAGCGCGGGCCTGGCGCAAGAACGCCACGGCGGCGAAGCCAATCTGATCCTTCCGGATCTCGACATGGCCCAATTCTTTGGAGACATCGGCGGACGCACCCTGTTGCTGCTCGGCTGCGTGGTGGGCTTCCTGGGCCTCGTCTTCGGTCTGGTCATCTACCGCCAGTTGCAGAGCATGGCCGTGCATCGCACCATGCTCGAAGTCTCCGAACTGATCTACGAAACCTGCAAAACCTACCTGCAAACTCAGGGCAAGTTCCTGATGATTCTGGAAGCCTTCATCGCCATCGTCATCGTCTTTTACTTCGGCTTCCTGCTCCACTTCGACGCCTTCAAAGTCGCCATCATTCTCTTGTTCTCTGTCATCGGCATTCTTGGCTCCTATGGCGTCGCCTGGTTCGGCATTCGCGTCAACACCTTTGCCAACTCCCGCTGCGCCTTCGCTGCCCTGCGCGGCAAGGCTTACCCCTGCTATGCCATCCCGCTCAAGGCCGGCATGAGCATCGGCATGATGCTCATCTCCGTCGAACTGCTGCTCATGCTCTTCATCCTCCTCGCCGTCCCCGGTGACTATGCCGGGCCCTGCTTCATCGGCTTCGCCATTGGCGAAAGCCTCGGCGCGGCGGCCCTCCGCGTCGCCGGCGGCATCTTCACCAAAATCGCCGACATCGGCGCCGACCTCATGAAAATCGTCTTCAAGATCAAAGAAGACGACGCCCGCAACCCCGGCGTCATTGCCGATTGCGTTGGCGACAACGCCGGCGACTCTGTCGGCCCCTCCGCCGATGGCTTCGAAACCTACGGCGTTACCGGCGTCGCCCTCATCAGCTTCATCCTCCTCGCCGTCCGCGAGCCCATGGTCCAGATCCAACTCCTCGTCTGGATCTTCATGATGCGCGTCATGATGGTCGTCGCCTCCGCCGGCAGCTACTTCATCAACGAAGCCATGGCCAAGGCCAAGTACTCTAACGCCGCCAAGATGAACTACGAGCATCCCCTCACCACGCTCGTCTTCCTCACCTCCGGCGTCTCGGTGGCTCTCACCTACGCCCTCTCCTACCTGATGATTCCCCACCTCGGCAACGACGCCTCGCTCTGGTGGAAGCTCTCCACCGTCATCACCTGCGGCACCCTCGCCGGCGCCATCATCCCCGAAATGGTCAAGGCCTTCACCTCCGTCCACTCCCGGCACGTCCGCGAAGTCGTCATCTCGTCGCGTGAGGGCGGCGCCTCGCTCAACATCCTCTCCGGTCTGGTCGCCGGTAACTTCTCCGCCTTCTGGCTCGGCATGGCGCTCCTGCTGTTGATGAGCGTCGCCTTCATCGTCCTCTACCATGGGCCTTGGCGCTCTGATGGTCGCCCCGTCGATCTTCGCGTTCGGCTTGGTCGCCTTCGGCTTCCTCGGCATGGGCCCGGTCACCATCGCCGTCGATAGCTATGGCCCGGTCACCGACAACGCCCAGTCCGTCTACGAGCTCTCCACCATCGAACACGTCAAAGGCATCGAAGACGAAATCAAAAAGGACTTTGGCTTCGATCCCCAATTCGAGCTCGCCAAAGAGAATCTCGAAGAAAACGATGGCGCCGGCAACACCTTCAAAGCCACCGCCAAACCCGTGCTGATCGGCACCGCCGTCGTGGGCGCCACCACCATGATCTTCTCGATCGTCGTCAGCCTCACCAACGGCCTCACCAGCAACATCGAGAAGCTCTCGGTGCTCCACCCGCCCTTCCTGCTCGGCCTCATCACCGGCGGCGCGGTCATCTATTGGTTCACCGGCGCTTCGATGCAGGCCGTCACCACCGGCGCCTATCGCGCCGTCGAGTTCATCAAAGCCAACATCAAGCTCGAAGGCATCACCAAGGCCTCCGTCGAAGACTCGAAGAAAGTCGTCGCCATCTGCACCAAGTACGCGCAGATGGGCATGTTCAACATCTTCCTTACCGTCTTCTTCGCGACGCTCGCCTTCGCCTTTGTCGAACCCTTCTTCTTCATCGGCTACCTGATCTCGATCGCCTTATTCGGCCTCTATCAGGCCATCTTCATGGCCAACGCCGGCGGCGCCTGGGACAACGCCAAGAAGATCGTCGAGACCGAGCTCAAGCAGAAAGGCACTCCGCTCCACGACGCCACCGTCGTCGGCGACACCGTCGGCGACCCCTTCAAGGACACCTCCTCGGTCGCCCTGAACCCCATCATCAAATTCACCACCCTCTTCGGCCTGCTCGCCGTCGAGCTCGCCGTCTCACTCACCCGCGAGCAAGGCCCCGGCCTCGCGAACGCTCTCGCCGCCGTCTTCCTGCTCGTAGCCCTCTACTTCGTCTACCGCAGCTTCTACGGCATGCGCATCGAAAAGTAGCCAACGACGGAAGTAACATAGGGGTATGGCGACGAAAGTCCTCGTGCCCCTGGCCGAATTCGACCAAATGGTGGAAGCGGACGACGTGCGGCAAGAGCTGGACGAAGGAGTGCTGCTCACGATGACGCGTCCGCGCGCCACCCACAATCGCATCTGGGGAAACCTGTATTTCGCCTTCCGGACCTATCTGGCCGCCAATCCCATTGGCGAAGCCCTGCCGTCCGATCAGATGTACATCCTCGGCCCGGACACCAAGCGTGCCCCCGACGTCTCCGTCGTTCTCCTCCCCCGCCTCGTCGCTGGCGACGAAGACTTGGTCGGCGCGCCCGATATCGCCGTCGAAGTCATGTCCCCCGCATGACTCGCAGCCTGCCATTCATCGCAAGTTGAAACAGTACTTCGCCGCCGGCTGCCGCTCCGCCATCGTCGTCTATCCCGAAACGCGCGAAGTCGAACTCTGGATCGCGCCCGGCATCCCCGACGTCACGCTGTCTGCCGAAGACACCCTGACCCTCGAGTTGTTGCCGGGCTTCAGCCTGCCGATCGCCCAGTTGTTCAGTTAAGCGCGTTCGAGATATTCGCCGTCGGTGGTCGACACGCGGATCTTCTCGCCCTGGCCGATAAACGGCGGTACCGTCACCACCAGACCCGTCTCCATCGTCGCCGGCTTGCCGACGTTCGACACCGACGCGCCCTTGATGCCCGGCTCGGTTTCCATCACCGTCATCACGATGGCCGGCGGCAGTTCCACGCTGATCGGACGCTCCTCGAAGAACGTCACCTTCACCTTCAGCTGCGGAATCAGATAGTTGACGTTATCGCCCAACAGATCTTCGCTCAAGTGGATCTGCTCGTAGTTCTCGATGTTCATGAAGTGGTAGTCCGTACCGTCTTTGTACAGGAACTCCATGTCCGCATCGTCCAGGCTCACCTTTTCCACCTGATCGGTGGAGGCAAAGCGGTGTTCAGCGAACGAACCGCTCTTCAATCCCCGCATTTTTACTTGCACGAAAGCCCGCAGGTTGCCAGGCGTACGGTGCACAAAACTAAAGATCGAGTAGAGTTCCCCGTTGAACTTGATCACGTTTCCAGGGCGAATCTGTGTGGCTTGCATAGCTGTCTTTGTTAGTTTATCAGCTACAATGCAGGACAAGCATGATTCCGGAGTTTATCCCTGAAGGCCTCACGTTCGATGACATTCTCCTGGTTCCGGCCCGCAGCGGAGTACTTCCCACCCAAGTTGATACAAGGACTTGGTTTACGCGTTCCATCCCGCTGAATATTCCCGTCGTCAGCTCCGCCATGGACACCGTCACGGAGTCCCATCTTGCCATCGCCCTCTCCCAGCAGGGCGGCATCGGCGTCATCCATCGCAACATGTCGATCGAGCGCCAGGCCGAAGAAGTCGACCGCGTCAAACGCTCCGAAAGCGGCATGATCGTCGACCCCTTCACCACCCACCCCGATCAGCCCATCTCCGTCGCCCTCGACCTCATGCGCCAATACCGCATCTCCGGCGTCCCCGTCGTCGACGACCACAACAAGCTCGTCGGCATCCTCACCAACCGCGACCTCCGCTTCGAAACCGACTTCAGTCAGCCCATCGCCAACCGCATGACCAAGGACCCCCTCATCACGGTCCCCGTCGGCACCACCCTCGAAGCCGCTGAAATCGCCCTCCGCAAACATCGCGTCGAAAAGCTCCTCGTCGTCGACGAAACCGGTGCCCTCAAAGGCCTCATCACCGTCAAAGACATTCAGAAGAAGCTCAAGTACCCCAACGCCGCCAAAGACAATCAGGGCCGCCTGCGCGTCGCTGCCGCCATCGGCTCCACGGGTGACTTCCTCGAACGCGCCGCCGAACTCGTCCGCAAAAAGGTCGATGCCATCGTCATCGATTCCGCCCATGGTCACTCCGAAGGCGTCCTCGCCGCCGTCAAAGCCATCAAGACGCAATACCCCGAAGTCCAACTCGTCGCCGGCAACGTCGCCACCTACGAAGGCGCGCGCGACCTGGTGGAACTCGGCATCGATGGCGTCAAAGTCGGCATCGGCCCCGGCTCCATCTGCACCACTCGCGTCGTCTCCGGTGCCGGCGTGCCGCAGGTGACCGCCATCGCCGAAACCGTCAAAGCCACCCGCC